>JAPPMU010000001.1 GCA_028873965.1 Chloroflexota bacterium | reverse complement strand
TGCGAGAATGCCGTCAGGCATTCGTGGCAATCTCGTCGACGTGGGGGGTGTTCGCCGGCGAGATTGCCGCGCTGCGCTCGTAATGACGGAGGGTGTGAGCGAGTAAATTACTGGGCCAACTCCCGGAGGCCGGCGGCCCATTCGTAGGTATCCAGGTAGGGGTCCGGAACCACCGGCGAGCCGGAGTTCCAGATCTCGTCGATCTGCCCGTCGTCGCGCACCGTGCCGATGCGGACCGTCTTGGACACGTGCTGGTTCTCGTTGTGGATGGTCACCATCCCGCCCGGAGCGGCGAACTGGATGCCCTTGGCGGCTTCCTTGACCGCGGCGACGTCGGTGGTGCCGGCCTTCTCAACGGCGGCCTTCCACAGGTACACGCCGAAGTAGCCCGCCTCGATGGGGTCGTCGGTGACGCGGTTCTCGCCGTACTTGGTCTTGAACGCCGCCACGAACTTCACGTTTTCCGGCGTGTCGGTGGTCTGGAAGTAGTTCCACGCCACCAGGTGGCCGGCGATGTTCTCGGCGCCGATGCCCGTGATCTCTTCTTCAGCGACGCTGACGGAAATCGTGGGCAGTTCCTCGGCCGTGATGCCGGCGTCCTTGAGCTGCTTGAAGAAGGCAACGTTGGAGTCGCCGTTCAGCGTGTTGAACACCACGTCGGGGTCGGCGGCCTTGATCTTGGTGATGACGGTGCTGTACTCGGTGTGTCCCAGCGGGGTGTACTCCTCGCCCACGGCCTCAAGGCCGGCGGCGGCGAGCTGCTTGTTGATGATCAGGTTGGACGTGCGCGGGAACACGTAATCCGAACCCAGCAGGTAGAACTTGGTCTTGCCCTCTTCCAACAGGTATTCAATCGCCGGAACGATCTGCTGGTTGGTCGTCGCGCCCGTGTAGAAGATGTTGGGCGATGTCTCCAGGCCCTCGTACTGCACCGGGTAGAAGAGCAGCCCGTTGTTGGCCTCGAATACCGGCAGCATGGCCTTGCGGCTGGCGCTGGTCCATCCGCCGAAGACCACCGAAACCTCGTCCTCCTGGAGCAGCTTGCGCGCCTTCTCGGCGAAGGTCGGCCAGTCGGACGCGCCGTCCTCGATGACGACCTCAATCTGCTTGCCCATCACACCGCCCGAGGCGTTGATCTCTTCAATCGCCAGCAGTTCGGCGTCGTGCACGGCGGTCTCGCTGATGGACATGGTGCCGGACAGGGAGTGCAGGATGCCCACCTTGATCGTGTCGGACTCGGCAGCGGCGGGCGCGCTGGCCGGCTGGGATGCCGCAGCGGGGGCGGCCGTGGCGGCCGGCGCCGGAGGCGGCTCGGAACCGCAGGCGGACAGCATCAGGGGCATGAGCAGGGCGGCCGCGCCAATGAGCGCGAACCGCAGCAGTACGGGCAGTTTGGCTAAACCGGTAAGTGACATCGTGGGTGTTTCCTCCTCTGGAGCGGATGCGTCAACGGCAGGGCGCCGGTGTCGATGCCAAATACGCTAAACCCGCGGTGTTGCCGGCAAATTGCAACTTTGTGACCGCGAAGTTGCGTCGGTGTAAACGACGGGTTACGGCGCACAACGGTTCAAAGCGCTGTGACCGGCTTGGCGGCGGGGAAACGTCAGAATCAGGATTTACGGGATTTCATGATTTGACAGGATTGGGAGATCTCCATCACGGAACGGTTTCAATCCTGACAATCCCGTAATCTTGCAAATCCTGATTCTGACAATTCTCCTCGGCAAACTGCCATGCAAGAGCGGGCCGGCTCATTGCGAACCGGCCCGCTCCGCCGCGCGCGTGCGATCCGCGGCGCCCGTCGATATAAACCCGTTCAGCTGATGGCCGGCGGAATGGTGATGGGGAAAGGCACGTCGGGATATCGTTCCAGCAACCGGCGCCACGACGCGTGTCCCACCGCCTCCGCCCGGCGCACCACGTCCTCCTCGTTGATGGTCAGCACCCTGCCGTCGCGCATGACCCACGCGCCGTCCACCATCACCGAAGTGATGTCGACAGGCTGTCCGTTGTGCACGAACGCGGATACCACCCGCAGGCTGGGCACCAGGTGCGGCCGCATCAGGTCCACCACGAACAGGTCGGCCTTCTTGCCCACTTCCAGGCTGCCGGTGATGTCTGCCATCCCCAGCGCCCGGGCGCCGCCCGACGTGGCCCACTCCAGCACGTCCTCGGGTTGGGGCCAGACCTCGTCGTTGCGGCGCACCCGCTCCAGGAACAGCCCGGCTCGCATCACCTCCACCATGTCCTCGGCCATGTTGTCCGACCCCATGCCGATAACGCATCCCGCCGCCATGAGCTCCCGCACCGGCGCGGCCGCTCCCCGGCGGGCGGCGATGGCGGCGTTGTTGGTGATCTTGACCCCGGTCTGGCCCAGCAGCGCGACCTCGGCCGGACTGACGTACCGGCAGTGGGCGGCCAGCAGGTCCGGCCCCAGGAAGTCGTTGGCAAATAGGTAATGCGTCGGCGATACGCCGCGCACCGCCATCACCGCCTCGATCTCCTGGCGGCTCTGCGAGAGGTGGATGGTATAGCCGACACCAAGGCGTTCGGCCATCTCCCGCGTGCGCCGCAGCAGATACGGCGAGCAGGTCTCCGGGGCGTGCGGAGCCAGGAAGCAGTTGATGCGTCCGTTTTCACGGCCGTGCCAGGACTCCACCAGGTCGGCGCTGCGCTGCAGGCCGGCGTCGGCCCGGGCCTCGTCGAATTGGTAAACGCCGTCCCGGGCCTGCGCTTCGTCCACGTCGTTGATGTTTTCCGCCAGCGCCAGCCGCAGCCCGGTCGCCGCCAGGTCCGGCGCATAGCCGGCCACGTTGGATGAGATTTCCAGCAGACAGGTGACGCCGCTGCGGATCGATTCCAGAGTGCCCAGCAGCGCCAGGGTCTGCCGCTCTTCGTCGCTCAGCAGCGCGCGGGCCGACACGGGGAAGGTCAGCCGCGTCGGGAACCCGAAGTCCTCCAGGATGCCCCGGTCTCCCGTGGCCAGCAGGTGCGTGTGGCAGTTGATCAGCCCGGGGAAGACCGCCTTGCCCCGCCCGTCCACTACTTCGGCGTCGGGATGAGCCTGCCGGACTTCCGCCGCCGGCCCGATGGAGGCAATCCGGTCGTCCGAGACGGCGATGGCGGAATCGTACAGAACGTCCCGCGCAGTGTTGCCGGTTACGATGGTTGCATTGGTGATGACGGTGGTCATGTCCGCTCCATATAGGGCCTGTTGACAAACTCCGTCATTCCGGCGAAAGCCGGAATCCAGTGAGCGTAGAATACGACCAACGTTCCCATTGCCGCGGCTTTCCTGGGTCCCTGCTTGCACAGGAACGACGACATGATAATCAAAATGGCAACACGGCCTGGGAAACCTCTTGCTGCCGGGTTCGATTGCAGCCTGCCGCGCCGGCGTTCACACTGAGGTCGCGTCCGGCGGCGCCGGGCCACGCTCCAGGAGCTCCAGCCAGTTCCCGTCGGGGTCCTGCATATAGCAGCCTTTGCTGGCTGCGGGATACACCGGGTTGGGCCGCGTCGCCGGCGGGCTGACGAACCGCGCCCCCTTCGCGCTGAGGTCGGCGTAAAAAGCGTCCAGATCGTCGACGATGATGCCCAGGTGGCTCGCTCCCACCTGGTGCCGCTGGGGCAGCGGCGCGGCGTCTCCCGCCGGGTTCAGGTACTGGATCAGCTCCACCGAATGACGCTGATCCCCGACACCCAGGTACACGATGTGCAGCCGCGCGTCGGGATAACCCACCACCTCCGAGATGAAATCGCCCTCCAATACCTGGTCCCGCTCGATGCTGAGACCCAGCAGGTCCCGGTAGAAGGCCAGGGAGCGCTCCATGTCGCTGACCACGAACCCCGTGTGGTTCATCCATTGGACTTCCATGTTTGTACGCCTCCCTGCGTAGGCAGTGTTGACATTTCGCGTCATTCCGGCGAAAGCCGGAATCCAGTGAGTGCAAAATAAGGTCAACGTTCTGCTGGCAGCGATTTCCTGGGTTCCTGCTTTCGCAGGAACGACGGGGTGTTTTTCAAATGTCAATACAACCTAGTCAGAAGCAGGATTCGCCGGATTAGCGGATTTTCAGGATGAGGCCGGCTGTCGCATCAACCGATCCAATCCTGCCAATCCATCAATCCGGTAAATCCTGCTTCTGACGGTTCCTTCGGCTATCGCCCTTCCTTGATGTAGTCCGACACCTTCTCGCCGATCATGATGGTGGTGGCGTTAGTGTTGGCCCGGATGCAATCGGGCATGACCGATGCGTCGGCCACCCGCAGGCCCTCCACGCCCTTGACCCTCAGCTGCTGGTCCACCACCGCCAGGGGATCCGAGTCCGGCCCCATCTTGCACGTGCCCGATATGTGGTGCGACGTTCCCGAGTTCTTGCGCAGCCAGTCGTCCAGCAGCTCGTCGGACTCCAGCTCCTCGTCGGTGGGCATGATCCGTTCCTCGATCAGGTCAGAGAAGGGCGGCCGCTCCGCCATCCGAACGCCCAGGCGTATCGCCTCCCGCATCCGGCGCAGGTCCTCCGGCTCCTGGTAGTAGTTGTAGTTCAGGAACGGCTGCACGTGGGGGTCGGTGGACTGCAACGTCAACTCGCCTTGCCCCAGCGCCAGTTGCAGGCTCGCGCCCATGCCGAGGTAGTTCAGGTCCTCGTCGATGGCGACGTGGGCCGGCCGGTGCTCGCTGGTCATCAGGTTGGGGCTCAGCTGCATGTCGTTGCGCAGGTCGGAGCCCTCCACCGTGTAGCGCAGTCCCACCTGGATCACCGGCGCCTGCACGTCGGGCTTCTCGCCCTTGCCCCGGTACAGCACCGACGCCGCGGGATGGTCGCGCAGGTTCTTGCCGACGCCCGGGGAGTCGTGCACCACCGGGATGCCCATGCTGCGCAGGTGCTCCGCCGGCCCCACGCCCGACAGCATCAGGAGCTGCGGCGACGCCACGGCCCCGCTGCTGACGATGATCTCGCCGCCCTCCACCGTGAAGACCTCGCCGCCGCTCTCGGCCTCGACCCCCACCGCTCGTGGTGAGCCTGTCGAACCATCCTCGAAGATGATCCGCCGCGCGGTCACGCCGCCCCGGACGGTCAGATTCAGGCGGTGCCGAGCGATGTCCAGGTAGTTGATGGCCATGCTCATGCGCACGCCGTCGATGGTGTTGCGGGCCCGGGGCGAGACGCCCGTGGACTCGGGGTGGTTCTGGTCCTCGTCCTGCGGGAAGCCCTCGTCCAGGCACGCCCGCTCGAAGGCCACGGCGTGGGGCAGCCACTCGCTGCGGGGAGCGCGGCGCACCGGCACCGGCCCGTCGGAGCCGTGGAAGTCGTCGCCGCCGAAGTCCAGGTCGGTTTCCAGCTTGTTGAAGTAGGGCAGGCACCGGGTGAAGCTCCACTCGTCGTTGCCCCACTCGGCCCAGCGGTCGTAGTCCTCGGGGATGCCGCGGAACAGCACCTGGCCGTTCACCGCGCTGGAGCCGCCCGTGGCCTTGCCTCGCGGGATGACCAGGTTGTCCTGGTCTTCCGTGATCTTGGCGGTGTAGCCCCAGTTGTGCGGCCCGTAGGCCGAGAGCCACACGTTGTTGCCCAGCTTCAGGTCGTCCGGCAGCTGCTCAAAGACCGGGTAGTCCGGCCCCGCCTCCAGCAGCAGCACGGAACGGTCCGGGTCCTCCGACAGCCGGCTGGCGATGGTGCATCCGGCGGAACCGCCGCCCACCACGATGTAGTCGTACTTCATGCTCTAGCCTCCTGCATGTGGATCTGCTTTGCTCGCAGTTGCTTGTCAATTGTCGCGTGTCATGATTGAAGCGCAAAACGGCCGGCCGCTCAAGTCATGTGCTTGGTTGGCCGCCGTGCCGTGGCCGCAAATCGCCCGTAGCCTAACACCTCGGGCCGATTGTGTCCCGTGTGCATCATGGGCCACTTGCGCGGCAGTGGCGGCTGCCGGCATAAGAATTGACCGTCCGATCTTGACCTGCGCGAGGTTGACCTATAGTTTGCCTTAAGTGGCCTCAAAATATGACGCGCCGGAGGAATGCGATATGAACCAGCTGACAGTCAGGGGGATCGACGACGAACTCGACGCCATCATGCGCCGCCTGGCAGATCAGGAGGGAATCTCTCTGAATCAGGCGGCGTTGAGGCTGCTGAGGAAAGGCGCCGGCCTGACGGACAGCAAGGGGAATTCCAACACTATAGGCGCTTCGTTGGACGACCTCTTCGGCGCGTGGAGCCGGGATGAAGCCGAGAGTTTCGATGCGGCCCTTCGCTGGACTCGTGCTCCCGAGCTGTAACGATGACCAACTTCGCCGACCGAACCATCTGGACCGGGGACAACCTCGAAATTCTGCGCGGCCTCAACTCCGCGTCGGTTGACCTCATCTATCTGGACCCGCCGTTCAACTCCAACCGCAACTACGCGGCCCCGGTGTGGAGTGCGGTGGGGAACAGCCACAGAACATGTCCTGTGGCTAGAGAAGTCGCGTTTATAAAGTTCGATTTTGCACTACGGTAGGATTCAAATGAAATTTCCGGAAGTGGAACATTCACTGCAAATTTTGGAATCGCAAGTAGATTCTATCTACGAACTCCAAAGAGATTGGTGGATGGCGTCTGACGGCGCGATCTGCGGAGCCTGCGAATTCTTCGTCCCGGCCTTGGCCAAACGGACGAACGCATTCATCGATGGATTTGCAAAGATGCTGCGCGACGACAATCACTATGCGGCGACTCTATTTATCAGGCCCACGCTGGAGCACGTTCTGATAGCGATCGCTAGCGACGAGTACGAAGGCGGTCACCACGAGTTTGCCCAACGCATCATCTTCGGTGACCGAATCAGAGAACTAAAGTCAGTGTCGGGCCGTCGGATGTACGAAAATTACCTGGTGAAAAGGTTACAAGCGCGGTTAGACAAAACACGGCCCGACTTGAATGTAATCGGCTTATACAATTGGTCAAACAGTTTCGTGCACTTCGGGGCCCAGCAAGTCTACAGTTTGGTGGATAGTGTGACTGAGCCTGAAAGTGGCTACAGCGGTCGCATAGGCTTTTTGTTGCGTGCGCCTACGTATGAGATACCTCATGCCACTTCGAAAAACGTGTCTGATTGGATCGATTGCATGCTGGGGATTGCCGTCATGATGGGATCGTGCTTGGAAGGGATGATCGAGGTAAGGCAGAATTGGCTCTGCCAAATCGATACGCCTAATAGTTGATTTGGAATGCACCCGCAGAGATCAGGCCTCCGGAATGGCAGGCGTGAAACCATGACCAACTTCGCTGACCGAACCATCTGGACCGGGGATAACCTGGACATCCTGCGTGGCCTCAACTCCGCGTCGGTTGACCTCATCTATCTGGACCCGCCGTTCAACTCCAACCAAGATTACGCGGCGCCCGTGGGAAGCGCCGCGGCGGGCGCCGCCTTCAAGGACACCTGGACGCTGTCCGATTTGGACGTAGCCTGGATGGGCCTGATCGCCGACGAGCAGCCGGCCATGTACCAAGTGTTGCAGGCGGCCGGCCTCACCCACGGTAAAGGGATGCAGTCCTACCTCTGCATGATGGCGGTCCGATTGCTGGAGATGCGCCGGGTGCTGAAGGATTCGGGCAGCATCTACTTGCATTGCGACCCTACGGCCAGCCATTACCTGAAGTTGGTGATGGACAGCATCTATGGCCGGGTAAACTTCCGCAACGAAATCGTGTGGAAACGGACGTCCGGGCGGTCGGGCGCCCACGGATTCGGGCGAGTCCACGATACGATCCTGCTGTATTGCAAGACCGAAACTTTCACTTGGAACCCCCAATGGCTCCCGCTTTCTGAGGAGCACATTAGGCGTGCATACCGGAATGAAGACGAACGAGGACGCTGGCAATCGGATCAACTAACGGCGAGTGGCCTACGGAGCGGGGAATCGGGCGAGCCGTGGCGCGGAGTCGATCCGAGCAACGTGAGCCGTCACTGGGCTACGCCAACTCAGGGGGCGATGCACGACTACATCATCGACCAAGGGCTTATACCAGGCTGGCCCGAAGATTACCCAGGTGTCCACGCTCGCCTTGATGCGCTTGACGACGCTGGGTTGGTCCACTGGCCCAATGACGGAAACGGTATGCCCCGCCTCAAACGTTACCTCGCCGCCGCGAAGGGAACTGCGGCAGAGGACATCATAGTTGACATACCGCCGGTCGGCGCTCATGCCCGCGAGCGCATCGGCTACCCCACCCAAAAACCTCTCGCGCTCTTGGAACGCATCATCAAGGCGTCGTCCAACGAGGGCGACGTCGTGCTGGACCCCTTCTGCGGCTGCGCCACCGCCTGCGTCGCCGCCGAGAACCTGGGCCGGCGCTGGATTGGCATCGACATCTCCCCCAAGGCCGTCGAGCTGGTCAACATGCGCTTGCAGCAGACCATGGGCGAGCTGTTCCACAATCGCCTGGTCACCGCCCGCACCGACATCCCCCGGCGCACCGACATCGACGCGCCCATCCCCTACCGCCAGAACAAGCACGTCCTGTTCGGCCAGCAGGAAGGCCGGTGCAACGGATGCCGCAGCGAGTTCCCCTTCCGCAATCTCACCGTCGACCACATCATCCCGGAGAGCCGCGGCGGCACCGACCACATCGAAAACCTGCAACTGCTCTGCGGACACTGCAACAGCGTCAAAGGCGACCGGCCGCAGGAATACCTGGTGGCCCGCCTGCGCGAGCTGGGGATCGCGGCGTAGGGCGCAGATGCTGCTGCCGATGTAGTGAGCGGTTTCGTGATCGTATGAACCCCGAACTTGCGAACGAGTTGCTTTCGCCCTGGTGGCGGCTTCCATTGTATTTAGCAGTGACCGCCTTCGCAGTCGCAGTTGGTGCCATTGGCGTCAGACTTGCCATCGATTTTGACGTCAACGAGTGGCTCCGAGATCGCCGTGCCGCGAAATCGTTCAAGGCTAGGAAGAAGCATGCGGAAAGATGCAGACATGCGTGGACGCTCTATCACGCTAGCCCATTTTCGCGCTGCAACTTGTGCTTGGCCTATATCGCCACATCAACCCTGGTACTCTACTCTGACTCTCCTGAAGTGATCATCCTCGGGGAGAATTGGGGTTACCTGTTGAAGCCTGGCGTTGGATCAGTGGTTGCGAAGCATCCTGTCGGGATTCGCCGGCAATGAACTGTAGCGGGTCAGGCTGCCGGCCTATTAGGAGTTTTCGGATTATCGAACGGCGTTCACTTCTAGCTGGACACCCTCGTGCTGCTGAATCCGGCTGATGACCTCGAACAGGTTGCGAGCGTAGGGGTTGCCGGTCGGTCCGAACATTCGCATGAGGCTCTTGGGCGACTTGTCGGTAAGGGACGCCAGCTCCTCGAACCCCATGGTGGCGTTGATGTAGTCGCGCAGTACGATCTTGCCCGTTTCGACATCGCCGGCAAGCAGGCATTCGACGCCTTCCTTCAGCAGTCCCTCCCGGAAGGGCGGGTCTCGCTCGGCCCGGGCCTGCACGGTCTCTCTGAAGTCACGGGTGAGCGGCATTTCTTATACCTCCTGCTGCTTGCGGCGTCTATATTCTTGCCAGAGCTCGCGAGCATCCTCGATGTCCCTCTGCTGGCGCTCCTTGGTGCCACCGCCAAGCAGGACTATTAGAGTGTCGCCGTCTCTGCCGAAATATATCCGGTAGCCTGGGCCGACGTTGATGCGGTATTCCAGCACACCGCTGCCAACGCCTCTCACGTTGGACAGGTTGCCAGCCTCCATGCGGGCGAGGGCCGTCCTCACCCTGGCCGCCGCCCCAGCGTCGAGATCGTCGAACCAGAGACCAAATGGACTGCGACCCCGGTCATCAACGTATTCTCTGATCTCGATCATGCCAATATGGTAACGTTAGCGTTACCAATATGCAACGCCGCGGGGATCTGCCAGACTGGTATGCGTCTCATCGAACCTGTCCGGCCAACCAGCCGAAAAAGAAGGCGCCGAGCATGACGGCGCCGTTGTGGGTCAGCCAGCGGGCGGTTTCCAGAAGCTCCGCCTGGGCCGGGGTGAGGCTTGGTTCGGTGGACTGGGCTAGCCACAGCATCGTGGCGTATCCCGCTACCGTCAATCCCCCGAGGACGAAGACTCCTGAGCAAAGGACGAACCACCTCATGGTATGGAGAGGTTGTCAGCCGGCTTGGAGTTCGAGCCGGAATCCTGCCGGTGCTCGCGGATCTTGGCGACGATGACGTACCCGGCGAGTCCGAAACCGGCGGCGAAGAGGATGGCGGATACAATGGTTAGAAGAATGGCCAAGTACAACATGAGCGTCTCGCTTTCTGCGGTGCCAGCGCCCTTGAATTGGTGGAGGCTACGGGATTCGAACCCGTGACCCCCTGCTTGCAAAGCAGGTGCTCTCCCACTGAGCTAAGCCCCCATACCAGGCCCCTATGGACCAGCCGCGGCCGTGACGACCGCCCTTCCATACTACCATCCAGCCGCGACATCCGGCCACGCGCGAGGCGATCACAGGTCGATGATCGTCACCCACATCGGCTCCCGCCCGATGTCGTACACCTCCAGCGGCTCCAGTTCCCCGCTGTCCTGGTTCACCCGGTAGGACGCCAGCCGTCCCGTCTCCAGGCCCGAGGCGTACAGGTAGCTGCCCGTGGTGTCCAGGCTGAAGGCGCGCGGCACCGCCTCCGTGGCCACTCGGCCGATGGCGGTCAGGCTGCCGTCCGTCGCGTCCACCGCAAAGCCGGCCACGCTGTTGTGCCCCCGGTTGGGCGCGTACAGGAACTGGCCCGACGGCGTGATCTGGATCTGCGAGCAGGTGTTGCGCTCGTCGAAACCCTCCGGCAGCGTCGGCACCGTCTGGAACGGCGACAAAGTGCCGGCGTCGGCGTCGAAACGATAGGCGGTGACGCTGCATCCCTGCTCGTTTGACGAGTACACCACGTCCCGGTTGGGGTTGAAGCAGACGTGCCGCGGACCCTCGGGCGAGGTGGGGTTTGCCCGGTCCGGTGTGTTGGGGGTCAGCCGGCCTGTGGTCTCGTCGAACCGGAACTGGAAGATGGCGTTGGGCCCGGTCTGCGACCCCTCGGCGATGTGCGGCACGAAGGCGTAGCGATTGGACGTGTCGGTCTGGATGTAATGCGCGCCGATGCCCGTCTCCCGCCACTCGATGGGCGTCGGGTCCAGCCGCCCGTCGTCGCCGAAGCCGTGCACGCCCACCCGCGCCTGGTAGTAGTAGGCCGACAACAGGTAATTGCCGGTGCGGTCAACGGAGATATGCACCGGATTCCCGCCCAGGTTGATGTCGTTGATCCGCGCCAGGTCGCCACTGCCACCGTCGATGCCGAACGACGTCAGGCCGAACTCCCCCGGCCGGCGCCGTCCCACGAACAGGAAGCGCTTCCCGGGATCAGTCGCCATCGGCGCCGGCATCCCCGCCAGCGGAAACTCGACCCGGTTGGTGAGCCCGCCCGTGGCCGGGTCCAGGTCGTACCGGGCGATGACGTCGTCCCCTTGCAGTGATACGTACAGATAGGTAGCCATGTTTACACCTCCGTTATTCCATCACCCGCGCGTCGGGCAGCCCCAGCAGGAACTGCCCGTGGTTCTCGTAGGCCGTGTCGCTCACCATCTGGTGCTGGGCCGCCGCGTTGATGTCCCGCAGGCACTGTTGCAGGATGTTGGGCGTGAACAGCGCCTCGCCCCCGCCGTAGCGGAATGCTTGGGACACCACTTCAGCGGCCACGTCGGTGGTATAGGTGGCGCAGCTCCTCATCTGCGCCTGTAGCGGCGGCGGCGGAGTGTGGCCCGCGCAGACCGACCGCCAAGCCTCCTCTAGTATCTCCACGTTGAGGGAGCGCGCCGCCCGCAGCCGCAGGTCGCATTCTCCCAACGCGCGCTGGAAGGTCGCCCGGTTCGCCAGCAGGTTCACCGAGTTGTAGCCCCGCGTCTTGGAGGCAGCCGTCTCGGTCACCGCGTCCAGCGCGCGCCGCGCCACTCCCAGCGCGAAAGCCGAGTGCTCGTTGGTCACGAAGCCCGGCCGGCCCAGCCGGTACAGCGCGCCGCCCCGGAGCGGTTCGGTCAGCGTCGCGTCCCACGCGAACCCGTCCGGCACGAACAGGTCGTCCACCGAGAAGTCGCAACTCCCGGTGCCGCGCAGACCCATCACCTGCCAGTTGTCATGCACCTTGACCTTGTGCCGGGGCATGGCCATCCGTACCTGCCGTGGATAAACATCGAACCCGCCGACCACCCGCGCGCCGGCCGAAACCCAATCCGCGTGCATGATCCCGCTGCCGAACTTCCAGTGTCCCGTTACCCGATAGCCCCCGTCCACCGGCGTCGCGGTGGCGGATGGAGCCGCCGCGCCCGCCGTCTTGGGTGGCCGTCCGCCCACGAAAATCTCCTCTATGGAGTCGTCGGGCAGGAACGCGGCAAGGCTGCCCACGCTGGCCGCGCCGATCATCAGGCACCAGCCCGAGGCCGGATCGATGCGGCTCACCGCCTCCAGCACGTCCAGCTGGGTCACCACGTCGGCCTCGGCGCCGCCCAGCACGTGGGGCATCTTCAGACGCAACAGTCCTGAGTCGTACAGCGCGTCCACCGAGGGCCGGGCCAGCGTGCCGATCCGCTCCGACTCCTCCGCCCCAGCCTCCAGCGTGGCCCGCACGCTCTCCACCGCATCCATCAGGACACGATGTTTTTCCTTTCGTTCAGTAGGGAAGACGTTCATTTCTTAGCGCTCTCAATGGCAGGTTGATGGTCAGTTGGTACGCGTCGAATTCAGCATTGCCTCCACCGGATTCACGGTGAGTAGGAGAACCAGCCGCCAAGCGGCGGGAACAGCCAGCTGAGGTATTTGAACACGATAGCCGCGCCGTACCCGGCGTCAAGGTAATCCGGCGGATCGAACCCGAGCCAGGCTACGAAACAGGCGAGTGAGAACGCTTCCACGATCTCGTTGGTCGCGCCGTAGCAATCGCCCGTCAACCCGCCCCCCAGCCGACGGGCGGCCCAGAAGCCCAACGCCAGGGCCAGCAGCGAGGACGCGGCCAGAACCGACACGCCCACGACACCCAGGCACAGCCAGCATACTGCGGCTGTACTCAGCAGGGCCAGCGCGGTCGCCAGCCAGGGGCGACCGCCGGCGAAGAACGCGCTGCCGATGCCCTGCTGCCGACCGTAGGGAAAAGCGGTCAATAGCAACGTCATCGACCACCGGGATATGATGGGGAAGGACAGCAGGACGACGGCAACGGCCTGGGTCATCACCAGGCTGGACAGGGCGGCGAACTTGATCAGGAGCACGCAGAAGCAACCGGCCACGGCAAAGGAACCTACGCGGGAGTCGCGCATGATCTCCAGCCGGCGTTCCACGGTGCGCCCGCCCCACATGGCGTCGCAAAAGTCCATCAGCCCGTCCAGGTGGAGGAAACGGTTCAGCAGGGCCAGGGCGGTCAAGATCAGAGCCGCCGTCAGGAGCGGCCGTGGGAACGCATCCGGCAACGACCCCAGGACTATCACCAGGATCACGAGGACCAGCCCATAGAGCAGGCCCACGAAGGGGTACCAGCCCCGGGAGCGGGAGATTTCAGCGTCGGTCGGATTCGCCACTCCGACCGGCAGCAGCGTCAGGAAAGAGAGCGCCACCAGTAACGGGGCAAACAGATAGCGCATAATCTACCGAGTATTCAGGATGGTTAGTAATACATCCTGTTTATCCCGTTCATCCTGTTTATCCCGGTAAATTAAGGCTCTTAATAAGGCTGGTGTCCCGGCGCGTTAACCGTCGTCGCGGTCGGAGACGCCAGCCTCGGCGAAGGTTGCCATTTCCGCCAGGGTCTTGGCGGCGGCCTCGATGATGGGCATGGCCAGAGCCGCGCCGGTGCCCTCGCCCAGGCGCATGTCCATGTCCAGCAGCGGCGTCAGGCCCATGGCCTGCAAACCGACGTTGTGTCCCGGCTCCACGGAGCGGTGGGCGGCAATGTAACGCTGGGCGATGTTCGGGCAGAGCCGCCAGGCGATGAGCGCGGCCGCGCCGCTGATGAATCCGTCCACCACCACGGCGCAGTTGCGCGCCGCCGCGCCCAGCATGACGCCGGCCAGCACGCCGATCTCTAACCCGCCCACCTTGCTGAGCACGTCCAGGCCGTCCGCGCCGTCGGGTTGGTTGACCTCCAAGGCGCGGCGGATGGTTGCGATCTTGCCCGCCAGGCCGGCATCATCCACGCCGGTGCCACGGCCGGTGACCGTGGCCACGTCGGCGCCGGTGATGGCGGCGGTAATGGCGGCGGACGGCGTGGTGTTGCCGATGCCCATGTCGCCGCCGGCGATGAGGTTCGTGCCGGCGGCCTGCTCGTTGGCGGCGTTGATGCCAATCTCCAGGCAGCGGATGGCGTCGTCGCGGCTCATGGCGGGGCCGCGGGCGATGTTGCCGGCGCCATAGCCGACCTTGGCGATGGTGAGGCCGGGCTGCGGCTCCAGGTCCACGGCGACCCCGGCGTCGATGACGGTGATGCTTGCTCCAGCGTGTCGGGCTAAGGCGTTGATGGCCGCGCCGCCGGCCACGAAATTGAACACCATCTGCGGCGTGACCTCAGCAGGATAGGCGGACACGCCCTCGGAGGCCACGCCATGGTCGCCAGCCACCACGATGACCGCCTTGCCGGCGATCTGCGGGATGGGCTGGCCCAAGATGCCGGCCAGTTGTACCGAGAGGGATTCCAGGCGACCCAGGCTCCCGGGCGGCTTGGTGAGCACCCCCTGGCGCGCTTCGGCGGCGGCCACCGCCTCGGCGTCCAGCGGACCGATGGCGGCGATGGTCTGGTCAACCAGTGGTGAAATAGGCATTGGTCTTTCCTGCTGGGGCCTGTTGACGTTTCCCGTCATTCCCGCGAAAGCGGGAATCCAAGGACTACAAATAAGGCCAACGTTCTGGTGGGTGAGACTGTTCTGGGTTCCTGCTTTCGCAGGAACGACGGTTTGATTTTCAAACCGTCAATACGCCTAGAACTCGATGCCCGGCTGGGCCTTGATGCCGGCGTCGTAGGGGTGCTTGACGACGTTCATCTCGGTGACCAGGTCGGCGTACTCGACCAAGGCTTCCGGCGCGTGCCGGCCAGTGATGATTACGTGCTGCATCTCGGGGCGGGCCTTCAGGGCGTCGATCACGTCCTCCACGGGCAGCCAGCCGTAGTGCATGGGGTAGGTGAACTCGTCGAGGATCACCAGGTCGTACTCGCCGGCGGCGATGACCTCCTTGGCGTCCTCCCACAGGTTGCGGGCCAGATCGGCGCTGGCGTCGAGGTCCTGGGAGCGCCAGGTGAACCCGTCGCCCATGGCGCGCACGGTGACGCCCATCTTTTCGGCGGCGCGCTGCTCGCCGAAGTTGGCGGTGGTGTGCTTGATGAACTGGAGCATCACGACCTTCATGTCGCGGCCCCAGGCTCGCATCAGCACGCCCATGGCGGCGGTGGTCTTGCCCTTGCCGTTGCCGGTGTTGACGATGACGAGGCCCTTGTTGATGCGGGGGCCGCGCACCGACTGCGGGCCGTGGCGCGTTTCCTGCGTAGTCATTTGAGCATCACTCCTGTATTGCTTGCACCTCGGTGAAGGATGTCACCGAACATTGTCGAAGATGCGCTCACGCACGTTGAACGAGAAGCCGGGCAGCACGTCGCCGCCTTCCAGCGTTTCGGGGTCACCAAGCGCCTCCGGTTCCACGCCGGGGCGATAGATGGCAACGGTGCGGTTGCGAGGATGGATAACCCAGACCAACCGCGCTCCCCCCTCCAGGTAGGCTCGTACTTTGTCCGCAAGCTCTGCCGCCCGGTTGGACGGCGAAACAATCTCGGCGACAAAATCGGGAACGACAGACGCAAAAGGCGGCGTGCGCGCCTCCGCAGGGAGGGCGTTCCAGCGTTCTTCGGAGATCCAGCTGGCATCCGGGCCGAGAATAGCTCCGTCGGGCATGACGAAGCGTATCGTAGGGCCGCTGGCAATGCCGCCATAGCCATGCGCCCAAACCAATACGGCCGAGGCCATTTCCAGCTCGAACCACGCTCCGGGGATTCCTGTAGGAGGCATTATTTTCAGTTCTCCTTGCGCGGTGATTTCGAACTCTCCCACCGCGTCCTTGTTCCGGCCGGCAAAATCCTCAAACCACGTACCCAGTCCGGGGCTGTCCAGCGACAAGCCGAACTCGGACAGCGGTATCAGCACGCAGCCCTGGAAGTCCGAAGGCTTGCGGACGGGCCGGGTGGCAACCGCGGTCGAAGGGGGTTGGGGTTTTACGGTGGTCATTTTGCGACCTTGTTCAAAGTTGAGTCACGGCGCGTTGTCGAAGATGCGCTTGCGGACGTTGAACGCGAACCCGGGCAGCACGTCGCCGCCGCCCAGTGCATCCGGGTCCTGCAGGATCTCTGGTTCCGCGTCGGGGCGGTAGATGGCGACGCGGCGAAGCCGGGCGTTGATGACCCACACCAGGCGAGCGCCGCCTTGCAGGTACACCTGCACCTTATCTTCCAGCTCCGATCCCAGGTTGGACGACGACACTATTTCGACGAGGAAATCAGGAGTCCCGGTCCGGAACGGCTTGCGGGCATCTGCTGGCAATGAGTTCCAGCGTTCTGCGGACATCCACCAAGTGTCAGGGCCACGCAAAGAGCCATCGACCAGCCAAAACGCCGACGTGGGGCCACCCGCTCTGCCACCCGCTTCCCGCGCCCACACTAGCACGCTGGTCATGATCTCGGCCTGATGCCAGTCTCCGGGCATTCCTATCGGCGACATGATTTTCAACTCGCCACGGGCTGTGATCTCGAAATCGCCTACTGCATCGTTGTTCCGCCCCGAAAACCCTTCTAACCAGACGCCCAAATCTGGGCTATCCAGCGACTGCCCGAACTCGGAAAGCGGTATCAGGACGTAGCCGCGGAACCATTCCATCGGCGCCAGATCGTCGGAGATTTCTGCCGTTTGCAGCGGCGTCTTTGCCGGCGTGGTAGTCATCCTTCTGCCTCGTTTTTCGTTGCAGCGGCGCAGGTATCCACAAACCGCTTCGCCAGGCCGGGCCGGCTGCCCAGGTGCACGTGGATGTAGGAGGCCCAGACGCTGCCGGCGCGGAAGCCCTCGGGCCGGCCGTCCTGGTTGACCACCTGGTAGGCGGCGCTGGCGGCGTCGGGCGGATCCTGGAGCACCGACCAATGGAACTCGTGGCCGCGCACCTGCTGGCCGGCGGTGAGCAGCGGGCCGTCGCCGCAGGCTGCCACCTCCCGGTAGCCCAGGTGGAGCCGGCGACCCTCCATCGAGGACACCACGGGAATCGCGCCGACCATGGGGTACTGTTGGCCGTCCAGATCCGACAGGCTGCGCCCCAGGTACATCAGGCCGCCGCACTCGGCGTATATGGGCAGACCGCGCGACACGGCGCTGCGCATTGACTCGATCATGCCGGCGTTGCCGGACAGCTCCGCGGCAAACAGCTCGGGGAACCCACCGCCCAGGTACACGCCGCCCACGCCGTCGGGCAGCGATTCATCATCCAGCGGCGAGAATGGGATGATCTCCGCGCCCCACGCCGCCAGCAGATCCAGGGAGTCCTGATAGTAGAACGAGAAGGCTCGATCCTGGGCAACGGCGATGGCGGTGCGGGCTCGTTGAGGAGTCGCCGGGAACACTCCATCGGACGTTGATCCGGGACGGCCGGCGGTGGCCGCGATGCGGGTGATGGCATCCAGGTCGATGGTCTGCTCGATCTGGGCGTTGAGGGCGTCGTACCAATCGTTGAGCACTGTGCCCTCCGCCGTGGGTATGAGGCCCAGGTGCCGCTCCGGTTGCACCAGGTCGTCGCGGCGGGGCAGCCAACCCACTACGGGCAGACCCGTGGTCGCCTCAATCTGCGGCTGGCAGAACTCCAGGTGCCGCTCACTGCCCACGCCGTTGAGGATCACGCCAGCGACGCGCAGGTTGGGGTCGAACTGCTGGTAGCCCAGCACCTCGGCGGCCACGCTGCGAGCCACCTTGCCGGCATCGGCGATCAGGATCACCGGGGCATCCAGCAGCTTGGCCAGCTCCGCCGTCGAGCCGGCCTCGTCCAGCGAGGAATGGCCGTCGAACACGCCCATCACGCCCTCGACCACCGCGATGTCGGCGGCGCCGGCGGCACGGTGGAACAGCTCCGAGACCACCGGATGGGGCAGGAGCCAGGTGTCCAGGTTGCGCGAGGGAACACCGCAGGCGATGGTGTGATACGAGGGGTCGATGTAGTCGGGGCCGGCCTTGAAGGGCTGGACGCGCAGCCCGCGGCGGGCCAGCGCGCCCATGACGCCGCTGGCGATGGTGGTTTTGCCCACGCCGGAGCGGACGCCGGCGATGACGACGGCAGAGGTCATATCGGCTCCGTGTGGTCACTCATGCGTACATGCTTCCGGAAATCGTCAGAAGCAGGATTTTCAAGATTCAGGGATTACCAGGATTGGAACCATACTCGGTAAAGAACGCCTGATCCTGAAAATCCTTCAATCCGGTAAATCCTGCTTCTGACAATCAGTTTACGGGTGCTCGCCCTCTGACCCGTAGGCCGCAGCGGGCAGGTTGATCTTGTCCGGGTACTTGCCCAGCAGGCCCATGAAGAAGTTGTGGCGCGGCGGGTTGGTGGCGTCGTCGTCCGACTTGCGGAGATAGACGCGCATGGCGGGGTTGCCGTCGCCGTCGCGCATCCACAGCTGGTACGAGGGGAGCCCCTGGTCGTTGGTGGTGTGGATGAACTCGGCCTCGCGGATCTTGGACATGTCCAGGTGCATGTGGGTGCCGCCGGGCACCATGAGGGTCACGATGCGCCCATCCGGTGTGAACCGCAGGTCGTCGAAGTCCATGTAGACCTCGGCGGAGGCGGCGGTGCTTTCCAGCATCACCACCACCTCGTTGAAACCGATGCCGTCGACCCCGTCGCGGCATTCTTCGAGTATTTCGCGGAGCATGACGTCGCTCATCCTGTCACCTCTCAATCAGCGTAAGGCCCAGGCCGTTCGATGGGCGTTTTGGTTATACGGGTGCGCGGGTCGATTATGACCCAGCGGCGACGGCAAGGCAAATTGACGAAAGCGCGCCCCGACGGGACGATGGAGGAGGAATCGGCCCGCCGGAGCAGCGCAGGGGAGGAGTCGTTCGCTGCCAAACAAAAACCCGACTGCACTCTGATGCGGTCGGGTGATGGAGTCGTCTGCTGGGGTCCGGTTTTCGCTACGGATGCGCCAGTTTCCGCTCACTCGTTCCACGAAGTGCAGCTGGAACACACCCGCTGGCAGGCCTCCTGGCTGATGGCTGATAGCGACGCTCCTCCGCCTTCCCGCCCGCTTACAGGGGCAGTGGCTTGCTCGTCACTCAGGTGACTCGCGTGGAGGGCGTCTCGCCAATTACAGTGGCGGGACCGCACCGGATTCACACCGGATTTCCTTTTCAGCCCGTCGTGCGCTGTTTGGATGGGCGCGCTACTGACGGGCCACCGGCAGGCGTTCTGGTTCAATTGTTAACGGTAGTAGGTTAGCAGGCGGCGCGGCCGGAGTCAAACCGCCGGGCGGGGTCATGATCGCTCCGGTTGGCCGTGTGCGTCGTCGGATTACCCCGGCGACACGTCCGCCTCGCTGGTGCCAGTGAGTTCGTAGGCACGGTTGATAAACGTTCCTACTGCAAGGTTGATCTCGGCGCGGAACCGCTCCCGGTCGACATCGTCCATGCGGAACCCAGTGCCGCTGTAGCGGTAGGTCACGGCATAGAGAGTGAGCCAGTTGTCCGGTGCGCCGGCACGACCAGCGTTTGGGAACGAGGTGTAGTCAATGAGCGACCGGAGCTGAGCCGCCGCCAGCGTGCCGGATTCGGAGGGGTCGCGGAGGATTTGGTCGGCAACCTCCTGCAGGTCATGGACTGCCCGGTATTCCA
This sequence comes from Chloroflexota bacterium, assembly GCA_028873965.1. Taxonomy (GTDB): domain Bacteria; phylum Chloroflexota; class Dehalococcoidia; order Lucifugimonadales; family UBA3495; genus Bin87. Next base: position 1,804 of record JAPPMU010000001.1, on the reverse strand, counting down.
GGCCCGCCGCCGACAGCCACGCCTTGATAGCGTTTTCCACGGCCTGCTGGGCGTGGAAGCCGTACATCTCTTGGATCCCATCGCGATGGTCGATTTCGCGTCCGAAGACGCCCATGTGTCGGTACGCAGCCTGCAACCGTTCTTTCACGTCCGGCCAGCTGTCGGGGTATCCGTCCTCATAGCCGGGTGAAAGGTCCAGGTTGTCGTCGCTCATTATCACTCCGTCGCGGATCGCCTGCGCGGCCACGTGGTTCTTGGCCCGACGACAGTAATTGAACGTTTTGACATCCATCGTCACCACGTCAACGCGGAGCCGGGGCGGATTGTCCTGGAAATACTCCCGGGCAACCCTGGCGGCCAGACCGCTGCCAGCGCCCCGGCCCGAGTCGGAGATGATCATCAGATCAACGTCGGAGTTTGGACGGTGATCCCCCCGGGCCCGGGAGCCGAACAATATCACCGTATTCGCCGGCATTTCTGACTGGACCGCCTTGGCAACCTCCAGAGCGGTTCGGTCAGGAGCGCGCATTTGGCTTGGTGAGTTGCCCATCGGTTGACCATTCCCGAGGCGAGGCAGTCCGTCCACTGCGATGCGGGCCGGATATAGATTTGATTCTAGCATCGGCCTCGCCGCCGCACGGCGTCGATCCGTCAGTACTCCAGCATCATCCGCTGCAACTCGGCGTGGTCTTTGGTCTGCGTGAGGCCCAGCATGAGCAGGATGCGGGCCTTCTTGGGGTGCAGGTTGTCGGCCACGATGTAGCCCTCTTCGGTGAAGCGGCGGGTCTGGACGACGCGGCCGGTGCCGACGTGGGTGGACAGGACCACGGGGATGCCGGCGGCCTGGGCATCTTTCAGGCCGGCCATGAACGTCGACGGCGAACCGCCGCTGCCCAGACCGGCGGCCACGATGCCGTCCACGCCGGCGGCGACCAGGGCGTCGATGACCGTGCTGCCGGCGCCAGCGTAGCCGTAGGCGATGTCCACCCGGGGCAACTCGTCGATCGCCGATACGTCGAACTCCGAATCGGCGGTGTGCCGACGCTCGGGCCGGCGGTAATAGACCACCTGGCCGTCGGCGTCGGCGTAGCCCAGGAAACCCATGTGGCCGGACTGGAAAGTCTCCACCCGGTAGGAGTCGGTCTTGGTAACGTCCCGAGCGGACTGGATCTCGTTGTTCAGCACCACTAGCGCGCCGCGTCCGGCGGACTGGGGCGCCGCGGCGATGCGCACGGCGTCCAGCAGGTTGTTGTCGGCGTCGGTGCCCATGGCCGACGGCGGACGCATGGCCCCGGTGACGGCCACCGGGCGGGTGTCCCGCACGGTGAGGTTGAGGAAGTAGGCCGTCTCCTCCAGCGTGGCAGTGCCGTGAGTGACCGCGGCGCCGGCGGCGTCGGGATCGGCGGCGAACTGCTCGTTGATGCGTTTGGCCAGCGTGAGCCAGTGGGGCGGATACACCTCGGTGCTGCCCACGTTGATGACCTGCTCCGGTATCACCTCGGCCAGTTCGTTGGCCTCCGGAACCCGGGCCAGCATCTCCTGGATGGTCAACTGCCGTCCCCGGTAGCTGTAGTTGGAGAAATCGGTGCGAGATTCACCAACGAATGAGATGGTGCCCCCTGTGCCGAACAGATACACTCGACGCCCAGATACGTATGCCATTTGAACCCCCTTTGTTGACCGGCAGGATAAAACACCATTCTACGCCGGCCGGCGCGGTCGCCCTGCAACGAATTCCGCCAACTGACGCAGGGCCTTTCCAAAGTTAATCCGTCATTCCGGCGAAAGCCGGCCCCATTCCCTC
>JAPPMU010000056.1 GCA_028873965.1 Chloroflexota bacterium | reverse complement strand
CGACCTGGTGGCCCTGGCAAAAGTTTTTCACCTGACGCTGACCATTATGGAACATGAGTTCGTATCATGTCAAGGGGAGGTTGTCGGCAAGCCAAGGCTTTTCCAAAGTCCCGAATGGCTGCCTTGAACCATGAGCCGTCATTCCGGCGAAAGCCGGGATCCACAACATTCCGAACGCGAACACCTCATGGATTCCCGCTTGCGCGGGAATGACGGATTAACTTTGAAAAGGCCCTGATGCCTCACGCGTACCCGCTTTGCCCAGATTGTCATTGAGAGCGCAGCGTGGCAATCTCGCCGAGGCGGCGGACGTCTTTCCGGGAACGGGATCGCCGCATCGCCTTGCTCCTCGCGATGACAATCTGGGTACGCATGAGATTGGCGAGTGCGCTGTGTACCGGGATGGACAGGATAAACGGCATGCACAGGATATTTTAGATGGCGGGTGAGATGGCCGGCCATCGTTCAGACTCGTAAAGCCATTGCCGGACTTGGCCGTCGTTGCACCTCATGGCCGGGATGACGTCGTGAAGTGGGCGCGGTCTGGAGAGTGTCACCCGTTTTGCACGGGGTTAGCAAACACCGTCTATCAGCAGCGACCAAAGGGGCAAGGTTCGCTACAATCCCCGCATCAGAGCAGCCACGCCCGGTTCGCGCGCCGGGACAAACGCCGGCGCCTGCGGGTTGATCACCAGCCCATGAGCCATCACGCAGCCACTACACCGAAACACCTTCCCCTCCGGCTCTGGCCGCGCGCGTACTGGCGGGTGGTCGCGCTGCTCTGCATCTGCGCCACGCTCGTCCCGATTGCAGGATATGAGCGGGGGCCAATCGCCGACGCCACCGCTCCCTATAGGTTCAGCGTGCCGGGATGGGAACTTGACCACCTGCCCGACAAATGGATGCGGCGGTTGCTCGCAACTCCAACCGCGCTGGCGCGAGATTATGGACTTGAACAACGCGTAGCGGATGTGCACGAATTTTTCGCGGTCAGCCACTCGGTGAGGTCAATCGACCGGCAATTGCTGAAACTGCAAGCCACGACACCGGCAACGCCCGAAGCAGCAAACGACATCGCTGCTCTTGAACAGCGGCGGGGCGGGCTGGCGGCGCGCCGCGAGGACCTGCGCCCAGCGGTGGAAGAGACCCTGGAATCGGCTATCGCGGCAACTCTGGAATCGCTGGGCTTTCGGGCTTGGACCGGTCCGTTTCCGCCGGTGGACACGGTGTTATCCGCGTCCCCGACCGTTCTGGTCACCTCCCCTCGGGACCGCATCGAGCGACAGGACACCGTGACCCTGCGAACCGGGTTGACCAACGCAGAACGGGACCGCATCGAATCGCTGGTGGAAGACCAAACGGATCTGTCCGCGCTGGTGCTGGACACCGGGGGTATCGCGCTGTACCCGTCCATCGCAGTTCCCTACGCTGGCCTGGACTTCGCGATGGAGGTTGCCGCCCACGAATGGGTGCACCACTGGCTGTGGTTCCGACCCCTGGGCCGCCGGTATTTCCAGGGCGGCGACGTTACGACCATGAACGAGACGGTGGCCAATATCGCCGGCAGGGAAATCGGCGAGCTGGCGCGTAAGAGGTTGGACCGGGACGTCCCCAACTCGCCGGGCGCGCATCTGCACGAGCCGCCGGCTGCGAGCAACAATTCAAGCGGCGGCTTGCCGCCGTTTGATTTCCAGAAGGAGATGCGCGCCACCAGGATCCGCGTCGACGAACTGCTGGCGGCCGGCAAAGTGGACCAGGCGGAGTCCTACATGGAGGAACGGCGCAAGGCGTTTGTGGCCCACGGATACCGGCTGCGCCGGCTGAACCAGGCGTACTTTGCCTTCCACGGCACTTATGCCGATACCGGTGCGGCCGGCGTGAGCGTCGTCGGTCAGCAAATGGCAGAGTTGCGCCGGCGCAGCCCGAGCCTGGCCGAATTCCTCCGCACCGCCGCCGAGTTCACTGCGCCCGATGATCTGGCGGAGTACCTGGACGCATCCGGGCCGTGAACTAATCGGCGGCACGGGCTGGAGATTAAGCCGCTTTCAGCGCATCCTCCAGCAGCGCGAGGGCAGTCCTGGCGAAGACCCACATGTTCGCCTCGCGGTCGGGGCTGCCGGTTTCCAGGGTCTGGGAGCGTTCCACCGGGCCGGCGACGCCAAAGCAGGCGTGGCCGTAGTTGTCGCCGTAGCGGTTCCCGGTAGGTCCGCTGGCACCGGTTTCCGCCAGGGCCCAGGTGGTGCCCAGCCTCTCGCGCGACGTTCGGGCGTTCAGCAGGGCGTAGTATTCGGTGCTGGCGCGATGGCCCTCCATGGCGGATTCGGGCACCTGCAGCAGTCCCGCCTGGGCCACCCGCGTGTACACAACGGAGCCGCCCACGTAGTAGTCCGACGCCCCGGGTATGGATACCAAAGCGGCGGATATGAGGCCGCCGCACGAAGACTCGGACACCGCCAGGGTATCTCCGCGCTCTTTCAGCACCGCCGCGACGGAAGCGGCCAGATCTTGCAGTTCGCCCATATTGTTACCTCCGTAATGTTTCGTCATTCCCGCCTTCCCGGGAATGACGAAAGTTTTTACCGTATTGGATTCGGGCTTTCGCAGGAATGACGGTTGGGGAATTATACCCAGGGCAGCCGTTTCGAGAGGGTCTTGGCAGATTCGGGGGTTGGCAGCCCGTTCTGTTCCATCAGCATCAGCGTCAGCTTGCGGAATTCCTCGCGGTCCCGTCCGCTGACCACGGCCTGCTCGTGGGCCTCGGAGATTACCACGGGATACCCCAGGCCGAGTTCGCATTGCTTTGCCAGCATGGCATGTCCCAACGCAAGCAGCTCCGCGTCCTCGGCCACCCAGTCGGGTACCTCGACACGGGCGACCTCGGCGCCGCTGTTGACGTAGTAGAACCGGCTCCACTCGGTTCCCACCGCCAGGTCCAGCGCGAAACGCGAGGCGCGGCGGCCGGTCTGGTAGAGGGGAGAACGATGACCCGGTTCCAGCAGCGCGTCGAAGAGTTCACGGTCGTCGAATCCGGCGGCTGCGTCGCACTGGGCAAGGTCGGACCGGCGGGCGCTGCAACGTCGGGTGCATTCCACGGCGTTGCTGACACACAGGCAGGCGCGCACGGCTCCCGAGACCTCGGTGGTTTGCGGTCGGGAGGTGTAGGCAGCGAGCGCCACGGGACGTCGATCCTGGGAAGCCTCCCGCAGACGCGCCAGCGCCCCTCGCAACCGGTCGTTGACCAGGGCATCCACCACGTACCTGGGGTAGTTCCCCCGCTGGATGTCCCAGAAGGCCAGGGTACCGTCCAATAACGCGAGGACGGGCACGCCGGATGGAGACGCCTCGACGGCGTCGGCCAGCCGTTCCACTTCACGCACTGTCCGCAGGGCGCCGAGCAGAGCGCCGGAGATCGGGGTTTCGCCGGTGGAGCCGTCACTGGGGCGGAGGTACAGGTCAGCATCGCCGGTGGCCAGTGTTGGCTCGCTGAAAAACCGGCAATCGGGGTTGGCGCCGTAGGTCAGTGAGCATCCGCCGAGGTTGATCAGGTAGCAGCGCAGCGGCAGATGGCGGTCCACGTCGATGTGCGACCCGTCAACCGAAATCGCCATCCAGTCCCCGGGCGGGGGCGACGGCGGGATGCTTGCCAGCAGACCATCGGGTCCCGTGTGTGCAACTATGAAAGGCCGATCGGTTGCGGAGGCGGTGCGCCGGGCGGCCTCGTCGGGAGTGATCGCCAGCGCGCGGTCCAGGGTGTCGGCGAACCGCTGCCGCCGCGACCGCGCCGTGGTTGACAGGTCGCCCATGGCCGACATCATCTGGCGGGCCGTTTGGCCGAAGTCCAACGCCATCGGGATTCGGTCGCCGACAGGGTTCCAGGGGTTACCGCAGCACGCGCTCGTCGCCGACGCGCCGGGTGATGCGTTGCTGGTCCAGGTATTCCAGTAGGGGCAGCACGTACTTGCGGCTGGTGCCGAAGATGGTGCGGGCGTCGGCCACGGTTACGCTGCCGTTGGCCTTCAGGTGGTCGACGATGCGGCCGGCCATGTCTTCGTAGGCCGCCGTGGTGAACACCACCGTCTCGTTGACTTTCACTACGTCGCCCCGCTCCTGGAGGTGGGCCAGCAGTTCCGGATCCACCGGCCGGTCCGTTGGCGGAGACCAGGGTTCTGCGGCCAGTGTGGTCAGATAATCAGCGATTTCTGATTGTTGCCCGTCGCTGAGCTCCACGCGATGATCCGGCGCACGCACCAGTCCGTTGTCGTCAACGATGGCGTCCTCATCCGCCAAACGGGCCGCAGCGCGCAGGTACACGGGCTGCGAGACGCCCAACCGGCTGCGCAATTCCTGGGGAGGCGCTCCCCGCCGGAGTGGGTACTGGTTGTGATAAGCCTGCAATGCGACCTGGGCCTGGTTGCGCAGAATATCCCAGCCGCGCCGGGAGTAAACCACCGCGTCACCCTGGGGACCCATTTCGCCCAGCGCCACTAACTCGTCCGATTCAATCAGGACACTTAGGCGTTCCAGGATTTCCCCTTCGGAAAGATTGGAGCGTTGGGACAGCGTTCTCAGGTCGCACGGACCCATCTGGTCCGCGATGGTAAGGATGACGTCCTCGCTGGCGCCGGCGTCCAGCATGGTCAGCCGATCCAGCACTTCGGGAGCGAAACGGCGGTGACGGCGACGGGGATTGGGGTCGGCCACCTGTCCGCCCCCCAGGGTGTCCTCGGACGACCGGAGGACGAAGAAGTCCCCCTTGACCATCGGCAACGGCTCGTCCAGCAGCACCTGCACCCACCCTTCGCTGCCCGGCTGGAGCCGGTCGGCGTCGAGGAGCCGAACGCGCCCGGTGGTCTCGCTGGTGAAGAGATGAAAAGTCACGCCCTCGTTGTGCTTCAGCGCGTGGGGCGCGCCCTTCACCATGCGCAGGTTGGCGTCAAACCGGCGGGTGGGCCGCAGCCAGCCCGGGTTGGTGAGCACTTCGCCGCGCATCACGTCGTCGCGGGAGATGCCCGACAGGTTCAGCGCCAGTCGCACGCCGGGCGCGGCCGCATCCAGGCGGGACTTGTGGCTTTGCAGGCCGCGTATCCGCGCCTGGCGGCCCGACGGAGCCAGCTCAATCTGCTGTCCCACGGCTACCGAACCGTCAATCAACGTGCCGGTGATCACGGTCCCGAACCCGCTCACCGTGAAACAGCGGTCAATGGGTAGGCGCGGCCGGCCCAGGTCACGTCGGGTCTCGGTGTCGTTCAGGATTTCGTCGATCGTCGCCTTCAGGTCGTCGATGCCCTCGCCGGTGTAGGCGGACACCGGGGCCATGGGGCAGCCCTCGAAGGCGGTGCCGGCCAGGGTGTCCTCCACCTCGGCCTTGACCAGCTCCACCAGCTCTTCATCAACGAGATCCACCTTGGTGATGACCACGAGTCCCCGCCGGATGCGCAGGATGTCCAGGATGGCCAGGTGCTCCCGGGTCTGCGGCATCACGCTCTCGTCGGCGGCGACGATCAGCATGGCCAGGTCGATGGCGCCGACGCCGGCCAGCATGTTCTTGATGAACCGCTCGTGTCCTGGCACGTCGACGATGCTGACCTCGCGCCTGCTGGGCAGCGTCATCCACGCGAACCCGAGGTCGACGGTCATCTCCCGTTCCTTCTCCTCGGGCAGGCGGTCGGGATCGATGTCAGTGAGGGCCTTGACCAGCGTGGATTTCCCGTGGTCAACATGGCCGGCGGTTCCGATGACGTACATGATGGCTATTCCGTAGGCGGGGTCGCTCTGCGCTCACCGAGAGCCAGTATCGGCGGCCATTATACTTGACGCGGCCGGCGGCCAATAGTACGCTGATACTGCTGAATGAGCCGGCGATAAGAGGCCCGGGGCCTCTTCCGATGAGGGTTGGCCGCCCTCGCGAAAATCGGATAGCCGGCTCGCTTTTTATGTCTGTTAGCAAGTGGCTGCTCCATTGCGGAAGACATCATACTCCGATGCTATCCGGCTCCGGATCAGATCGTATGAACGGGTGTCGGCACGCTCCCATTTCCTGTGCAATGCCCAAGCGCAGTAATCCGCAACTTGCAGCATCGGGTTGGTTGCCGCCGACCACATAGCAGCACGCATAACTACTGGTCTTGCAGTCTTACTCTCTGCCAATCCAACCTCCAACTGGAGGGCAGCACACATGGCGCCCGTTCCAATACTTGCCGCTATCACCAGCAACTCATCTGATACGGACATTAGAGCTGGGACCAGACCCGTAAGATGAGCATACCAGACGAATCCGTAAAATCGCGCTTCCGTCGTGCGTAGCTGAGGGTTGGTTCTCCTCTTCTCCAAAATAGTAGCGTCAACCCGGAAATCGTGCCGTCCGAGCACGTCGAAAACCCCGGTCGCGGACACGTTGCTTAACGTTGGTGGCGTGAAAACCACTGGATAGCGATTCCCTTTCCCATGCCAGCTGCCGACCCAGGTCTATCAGGTCCGCCTCGATAGAGTGGTCCGTTACGGCGATGGTAGTCAGGATGAAATACCTGCTGGCTCCGTTCTGATCGCTGAAATCAAAATTGCCGGATTCGTCGCCGTAGACGTAAACTCTTCATGCCCTATCCCACGGGCGACAATTGGACAAACGATGACGCCGGCATCCGAACTGGAGCGCCGGCGTCGTGCGCCAAAGATCGGAACGTCGTCTAGTTATCGAAATCCGTGATGACGCTGCGGCGGACGCTCTGGGCCTTCATGTCGGCGAACGCCTTGTTGATCTCCGACAGCGCCAGCTCCTGGGTTACCAGCTCGTCGAGCTTGAGCCGGCCCTGCTTGTAGAACTCGATGTAGCGCGGCATGTCGGTGCGGAAGCGGTTGGAGCCCATGGTGCAGCCCTGGATAGCGCGGCCCCGTCGCAGGAAGTTGCCGGCGTCCAGTTCGATCTTCACGCCCTCGGGCACCATGCCGATGATGGTGGCCATGCCGCCGGGCCGGAGCATATTGTAGCAGTCCTCGGCGGTCTGCTTCAGGCCGATGGCCTCGAAGGAATAGTCAACGCCCCCGTCGGTCAGATCGACGATGCGTTCCGCGACGTTGCCGGCCGTGGCGTCGATGACGTCGGTGGCGCCGAACTCGCGGGCCAGTCCCAGCTTGTCCTCGGTGGTGTCGATGGCGATGATGCGCAGTGCGCCGGCCAGCGCGGCCGCCTGGACGCAGTGGATGCCGATGCCGCCGCAGCCGACCACGGCCACGGTGCTCCCCGGCTCAACACGGGCAGTGTTCAGCACGGCGCCCAGCCCGGTGGTCGCGCCGCAGCCGATGAGCGCCAGCTGTGGGAAGGGAATGTCGTCGTCCACCTTGACCAGCGCATTCTCGTGGACCAGCATCTCGGCCGCATACGAGCCCAACTGGGCGAACTGGGTGATGGACTCGCCGTCCTTGCGCAGGCGGGGCGGGTCGTCACGCCGGCGCGTCACCGCCGTCCGGTCGCAGAGGTAGGGCTGGCCACGGGTGCAGAATTCGCAGGTGCCGCAGAACACCGAGAGGCACGAGATCACCGAGTCGCCCGGGCGGACGTAGCTGACCTGTTCGCCCACCGCTTCCACGACGCCGGCGGCCTCGTGTCCGAGGATGCAGGGCATGGGCGTGGTGTAGAGCCCCTCGACAAAGTGCAGGTCGCTGTGGCACACGCCGGACGCGCCGGTCCGTACCAGGACCTCTCGCGGGGCCGGCGCGTCGACCTGCACGTCTTCAACAACTACCGGTTGATTAACTTCGCGCAAAACTGCTGCTTTCATCTCACTTTCCCTCCGGTGTCAACTCCACCGGGCTTGCCGGTGAGCGTGGCGGGAGATTAGCATCGGCCGCCGGCGAGCGTCAACACGGGGTCTTGCTCACGCGTACCCAGTTTCAATCGAACAGTCATTGCGAGCAAAGCGTGGCAATCTCGTCGGGGTAACGGGTGTCGCTATGGCAACGAGATCGCCACGTCGCTACGCTCCTCGCGATGACAAACTGGGTACGCGTGAGGGGGTCTTGCCCTGGTGCCAGCCGATTGCAAAGTCACCTCGTAACCATTTTTCCGCTCATCCTGAGCTTGTCGAAGGATGCTCGTTCCAGCAGTTGACGGTTCGACAGGCTCGTCATGAGCGCATGAAAAGGATTTTGCAATCGTCCTGCCGCCGGACGTGAGGCGAGCCTGGCATCTCGAGGGGCAGCGATATGGAGTACAATTGTTGGCGACTCGCTGGGTCAAGCAATCAACAACGAGGAACCGAGATCATGTTCAAAAGCTTTAGCGCATCCTACGCCGGCCACGTGGTGGACGATAACCTGGGACTGGAGGGCACGCCCGCCAACGACCGCTGGTATTCCAACGAGCAACTTGCAGAGGCATTCGACTGGGCCTTGGACATTTCCAGGCACCTGGAGGACAACGGCTACGACGAGTTCTGGATGGCCGAGCACCACTTCCAACCCGAAGGGTACGAGTGCATCCCCAATCTGATCATGCTGGGGCTGTACCTGGCCTGCAACACCACGCGGTTGAAGTATGGCTGCGGCTTCAACATCACGCCCATGTGGCACCCGCTGCGGCTGGCCGAGGACTTCGCCATGGCTGATATCCTCTCCGGCGGCCGCATCATCTTCGGCGTGGGCCGCGGCTACCACTCCCGCGAGGTGGAGACCTTCGGCTCGCCCATGTTCGACGGCGACGCCAACCGTGAGCTATTCGAGGAGCAGGTCGAGGTCATGGTCAAGGCGTTCAACGAGGAGTCCTTCTCCCACGAGGGCAAGCACTATCAGATACCGGCGCGGGTGCCCTATCGCGGTTACACCCTGGAGAAGCTGAGCCTGGTGCCCCGGCCCCTGCGTCAGCCGGTGGACATCTGGCAGCCCCTGGTCTCCGGCAACCCCAAGGGCGTCGATTTCATGGCCCGCATCGGCATCAAGGCCATGGTGGCCAATACGCCGGAGCCGGCCCGACACGAGCGGCTGACGATGTACCAGCAGGCCGCCGCCAAATACGGCCGCGAGTTGGCATTGGGCGAGGACATCGCCCTGGGTTACCGCTTCTTCATCGGCGCCAATCGGGAGCAGGCCATCAAGGAGGCCAAGCCCTACTTCGAGGAAGCTATGAAGTTCGCCGCACCGCTGGGTCTGATGCGCCTGGAGCAGGACCAGATCGAAGCCGTAGCCAATCCCGGCCTGCGTCGCGGCGTGCACTTGCCCACCCTGGAAGAAGCGGTCGAGAGCGGGGCGTGGCTCTGTGGCTCGCCCGACGACATCGTCAACGCCATGAAAGAGGACGAGGCCCACTATCCCGGCGTGGAACGGGTCAACCTCGGTTCGGTGATGGGAATGCCCCGGGAGGTTTTCAAGGATCAGCTTTCACGGTTCGCGCAGGACGTCATGCCAGCGTTCAACGGCAGCTGACCGGGTCGTTTGCCAAATTCCAAACAATCCGGGGGGCGGGATTTGAAACCCGCCCCTACCCGTTTGAGCTGACTATTATGTTGGCGATGATCAGAGCGTACAACGCTATCAGCGCCGGAACGATGGTGGCTTTGGCAGATTTTGACAAGGTAATCAAAATCCGATTTTCGCTGGTCAACAGGGCCCATTCCGCCAGTGCATTTATCACGAACGCGGTCAGTATCGGCACGATTATCCAACCGGGCGCCAAAGCTATTTCACCCATTCTACGATGTGTCCTGCTGGCCATCGCGCCGCTTGGCCCTTTGCTCGAAATGCACCCCGACGCCGATGATGACGCCGATCGTGCCCAGAAACCCAAACATGCCAGCCATGGCCAGCGCCGGACCGCACATCGATGGATACCACATCGGGCAGACCAGGTATTGGGCTACTGAGAAAATTACCACCAGCGCTCCGAGAATTATCGCGAACATAGCCGATTCTCCGTTCTAGTTTGCACCGGACGCTGCTGATAGTATTTTACGCTCCCGTTTCAGTGGCCGTCTATCGCTCTCCCGGTTCCGGCGGGCGGGTGAACCAGTGGTAGCTGTAGGCGCCCTGCACGCCCCTTACGAAGGCAAACAGCAGTCCCCCGTAGATGACGAGCCAGATGGCATCCCGAAAGCTGTCCAGGGTGATCAACCCAAGCAGTATCAAAACGATCCGGGACACGACGAAGCCCGCCGCCAGCAGAACGGCGGCCGGTCGCCAGCGGCGCATGACTCCCAAAGCCAGCGCGGCCAGCACGAATCCTTCGATGCCGTAATAGATGAGAAGGTCTGCCGGCGGTATCGCCGGCGCGGCGCCTTCGACTTCAGAGACCGCCAGCGCGGGGGCGGCCATCCACACCAGCAGCACCCCGATGGTCCATACCCACCACACCAGTCCGCAGACCCAGGCCCACCGCATCCAGCGGCGGGCCTGCTCGGGGTTGGCGGCCATCATCCGCCCGCGCCATCCCGGCGGACGGATGTAGTTATCAGTCTCGGGCTCCGGTTCCGGTACGGCTCCCGGCCGCTCCGAGGCCATGACCGGCTAGTTGTCTTCGTCCAACAACGGCAGGGTGGTCCAGGTCACTCCGTCGGGGTCGGGAGACAGACCCTGCTCCCCGATCATCCGCCGCAGGTCCAGCAGGGTGGCGTTGACCTCGCCGGTCACTTTCTGCCACTCCGGTTCCGGCGGGAACCAGTAGGGCGAGTTGATCCGCACCACCTGGTTCTGGGCGGAGTTGAAGTAGATGCCGAAGCGCGCTGCTTGTTGCTGCATGATGGTTACTCTTTGCCCGGCGTCGTGCGGAGACGCCGGGCGGTCAGTGTGAGTTTGATTTTGCGTTGGGGTCTGGCTAGAGGATTTCTTTCTTGAGGATCAGCCGTTCCAGCCCATACTTCCGGCTGCCCAGGATACCGATGATGCCGGCGCAGATGAACCAGAGGATGGTGACCTCGCCGCCGTGAGCGACAAAGGCGTTACCGCCGTCCGGCGGGTTGGGGTACAGGTGCGGCCAGGGCCATACCGGGCTGAGGGCAGCGTGGACCCCGAAGTAGGCGACGATCATCGTAACCACCAGGGCTCCCGCTCCCAGTCGCGTGAAAACTCCGCAGGCGATCAGGATGGCGGATATAAGCTCCACCCATCCAGCAAGATCGACCAGCGCGCCCAGCCCGTTCGGGTTGGCGCCAGCGGGAAAATTCCACAGCAGGAACGCTTTTTGTATGCCGTGCAAAAACACCAGCAGCGCGAATATCAGGCGGAACACCAGGTAAAATTCGTCGGTGAACCGCGCAAAGATACGGCCGAAGATGGACGTATCCGCAGTCGTAGCGTTATTTGTGGCCATAACACTCTCCTCCGCAGCTAGTTATTTCGCCTCCGTCTGGCAGTCAACGCTGCGGCGACAATGGTATTACGAAAATGTTAAATGTGCTAGCGGATGATTTGTTCAATCGCGATGGTTTCTTCGCGGCTCGGCCCGGTGGATATAATCTGGGCGTCGCAGCCCACGAGGGACTCTATTCTCTTCACGTATGCCAGGGCGTTGGCCGGCAACTGCTCCGCCCGCGTTGCGCTGGCCGTGGGCTCCATCCACCCGGGCATCTTCTCGTAAACGGGTTCGCAACGTTCCAGCAGGGTAGTATTGGCCGGGAACCGGTCCAGATCCTTCCCGTCGGCGCGGTAGCCAACGCAGATTTTCACGTCCGGCATGCCGTCCAGGATGTCCAGGCGGGTGAGCACTATTCCCGTAAACCCGTTGATCTGGCGGCTGTAACGGGCGGCCACCGCATCAAACCAGCCGACGCGGCGCGCCCGGCCCGTGGTGGTGCCGTATTCGTGAGCTTTCTCCCGCAGGTCCTCACCAGCCTGGCCGTGCATCTCCGTGGGCATCGGCCCGCCGCCGACGCGGGTGGAATATGCCTTGAACACGCCGAGGACGCCCTTGATGGATCGCGGATCGAGCCCCAGTCCAGTGATCGCGCCGCCGATGGACGGCGAAGATGAGGTCACGAAGGGATAGGAACCGTGGTCAACGTCCAGCAGCGTTCCCTGGGCGCCTTCCAACAACACCCGCTTGCCCTGTTCCAGCAGGTCCTGCACCATCTGCTCGGTGGGGCGAACCATTGGCCGCAGTTGCTCCCCCCACTGGCGGCAAAGTTCCAGAATCTCATCAGCATCCACGGGCTCGCCGCCGTACACTCCGGTGATGACCCGGTTTTTCATATCCACGGCTGCTTGCACCCGATCGGGCAGTTGCTCCGCGGTGTCCAGCAGGTCGCCGACGCGAATGCCGTCGCGGGACACTTTGTCAATGTAGGCCGGGCCAATGCCCTGTCCGGTAGTGCCGATGGCGCCGCTGCCGCGGGCCTGCTCCTGTAGCTCGTCCAGCAGGATGTGGTAGGGCATGATGACGTGGGCGCGGTCGCTCACGAATAACCGGCTGGTGTCGATGCCCCGTTCCTCCAGTCCGGAGATTTCCCCCAGCAGCACGTGGGGATTAACCACCACGCCGTTGCCGATGATGCCGGTGACGCCGGGCCAGCAGATGCCGGATGGAACCAGGTGCAGCTGAAACTCCCCGCGCTCGTTGACCACCGTGTGTCCGGCGTTGTTGCCGCCGGCGTATCGCACCACGCAATCGGACTGGCCGGCAAGGTAATCGATTACTTTACCCTTGCCCTCGTCGCCCCATTGTCCACCGATTACGGCGTAAGCCGGCATTGTCCTGTACTCCCGGATAATTTAGAGACTAAACCGAAAAATCGCCCCCGCAGGCTGCTGCCAGCGGCGGCACGACATTCTTTGTGCGATGGCGTTCGTCGGCTAGACGGCAAGTATAGCAGAAACCGATACGTGGCAACACACTTACTCCACTCCTCGCGCGTACCCGGTTTGTCATCGCGAGCAGCGCGGCGGCGTGGCGATCTGGTTGCTGAAAAGACGCCGTTACCCCACGAGATTGCCGCGCTTCGCTTGCAATGACGCCTCCCCGCAACTCTGAACAGTTGCCAGCGCCATCGGCACTAGCCCCTTGGACGCAAAAATGGTATCGTTGCGCTTACCTGTTTCAAGGAACAAACCGTCAGACCTACGGGCGGAAATCCAACGTGGAGGGTTGAAATGCCTCAGATCAAACACATCGCAATCGCAACCAACGACGCGGAAAAGACTGCCAAGTTCTACCAGGAAGTATTCGGCCTTCGCGAAGTTGCCAGGTTGCAGAGCGACAACGCCAACGGCTACATGCTCAGCGACGGGAACGTCAACATGGCCATCCTGGACTTCCAGAACGACGCGGTGGCCGGCGAGCGTGGCAAGGATTGGGAGGGCATCCACCACATCGGCTTCGAGGTCGAAAGCCTCGAAGAGACCGAGGCGCGCCTGTCCGCTGCCAACTCCCAGCCCATGGACGAGGTTAACCACGCCCTGCATGCTGGCATGACTGGCCCGCGCACGCAGAACGTGGAGACCAAATACGAGGGCCCCAACGGCGAAATGATCGACGTTTCGGAAACCGGTTGGGTGGGCACCCGTGGTCTTGACTAGGTCGGAAGCTGAATAACTCTTCCGACTCCGATTGTCAAATGAGGGGGGCGATGCGCTGCCGCATCGCCCTGGAGTATTGTGAACACTACACCGCGACAGCTGACTTGCTACATCAAGAAAACCCAGGCCAACCCTGAGACGTGGGAGGGGTTCTGTGTCGAAGTGGACATCCCTGCCATCGGAGATACTTACGAAGAAGTCGTCGGGAAGATGCACGAGCGCCTGGGCAACTATATCGATTTCATCCATGATCGCCAGCCCGATGACGAGCAGAGTTTGATGTTCCGCCCCATGCCTGGCGGCCAGGTGTGGAAGCTCAAATTTGAAGAGCGTTTCCTGCAGCGTCTGCCGTTTTCCAATCGTCAGATTCGCAAGACCTACGTCAGCACCGAGAAGGGCATCCCCCCACAATTGGATCCCACCCATACGGAACTGTGCTTCAATTGCCGGAAATACCGGAGCGTAACCCAGTTCGAGGTGTTCCACGAACCCAATTCCGCCTACGTGTGGTACGACAAGACCTGCGACGTGTGCAAAGACGCCGGACTCGCCTGAACGTCGTCGCTGCAAAAGCGGAAAGAATGACCGCCCCACACCGGTGGGGCGGTTTTATTTTGGCCGCTCCCGGCGCCAATCCGGAGCGGATGGCCCGCGGTCGGTGAAGGCGTTACGCCGGCCTGAACACCAGGCCGGGCTCATCCGGGTCAATCTCGGACAGGTCGATTTCCAGCGCCATTCCGGTCCGGATGTTCTGCGGGTTGGCCGCGTCCACGCCGGCGATGCGAGCCGAAATTCGTGGCCCCTCCTCCAGGGTGACAATGCCGGTGCAGTACGGGTTGTTCCGGCCGAACCCCTTGGCTTCCAGGGACGCCGGCGCGACCGATATGCAGGTGAAGGTGCTCAAGGTGGCGCGGCCGCTCAGCTCGTGCCACTCCATGTCCCGGCTGTGGCTCACCGGGTCGATGGGCCGCGCTTCCGCATAAACGTTGCCGTTTTCGCGGCAGCGGACGCCCATGAACCGTCCTTCTTGCAGGAAAGCGTAGAAAGATGCCGCGTTGAACGGGCGGGATTCCGCTTCGGTGGTCATTAGGTTTTCCCTCGGGCGTGAACTGGATTCCGGCTTTCGCGGGAATGACGATGAGGGTTAGCCGCGCTGCAGCACGTTGACGACGCAGGTGCCGCCGGTGCCGCCGACATTGTGCGTCAGCCCGAACTCCAGGTTGGAGTTGTCCAGCTGACGCTCCCCGGCTTCGCCGCGCAGTTGCTTGTAGACCTCGATGACCTGCGCCACGCCGCTGGCGCCGACCGGGTGGCCTTTGGCCTTCAAGCCGCCGCTGGTGTTGATGGGGCGATCGCCGCTGCGGGCGGTACGCCCTTCGTCCACCGCGTGGGGGCCTTCGCCCGGAGCGAAGAAGCCCAGATCCTCGCTGGCGACAATCTCGGCGATGGTGAAACAGTCGTGCACCTCGGCCACCCCAACCTGATCGGGTCCGATGCCGGCCATGTCGTAAGCCTGTGCCGACGCGATCTTCGCCGCTGACAGGGAGGTGAGTTCTTCTGCGTCGTGCAGCGGGCGGCCTGTGGCCTGGCCAATGCCGGCGATGTGCACCGGCTTGTCGGTGAACTGGTTCGCCAGTTCGCTGGTGACCAGCAGCACACAGGATGCGCCGTCGGTAATTGGCGCGCAGTCGTAGAGGCGCAGCGGCCAGGCGATCCACGGGTTGGCCCGGGCGTCGTTCAGGAAGTCCAGCTCGTCTTCCCAGTCGGGAACGGGTTCGCCGCGCTGTTCGGCTCTGGCTTTCCGTCGGTCCATCATGTCCCTGACGGTGACCTGAAACTGGGCTTTGGGGTTCAGCTTTCCGTTCTCGTGGTTCTTGACCCCCACCTTGAGCAGGTGGTTCAGGTTCGTCTCGTACCGGTCCATGTGCGCCTTGGCAATGGCGCCGAAGATGCCGGGGAACGTGAGTCCGGCAGGGACCTCGTACAATCCGTCCGCGGCGGAGGCCAGCACGTCGGTGACGCCCTCCGTCGGCAGCGAGGTCATCTTTTCCACTCCGCCTACCAGAACCACGTCGTACATGCCGCTGGCGATGGCCATCACGCCTTCGCGGAGGGCGCTGCCGCTGCTGGCGCAGGCGTTCTCGATGCGCGTCATCGGCGTGGGCGTCATCCCCAGCCAGTCGGCCATGATGGGCGCCGTGTGGCCCTGGTGCTCGAACAGGTCGGCTGAGTAGTTGCCCAGGTAGCCGGCCTCGATGTCCTGGGCCGAAATGCCCGTGTCGATATTTTCCTGCATGTCCTGGAATGCTTCGACGAACAGGTCGCGGCTGGTCTTGTCGGGATAGGCCCCGAACTGGGACAGACCGGCGCCGACGATGGACACCGAGCGAGCCAAACGACGGGAACGGGTGGTAGCCATTTGAAATTGCTCCTCACGTGCGGTTGCGGTGCGTCATCCTACACCAAAAGTTCCCAGCAGCACCAGCAGGGTTGCCAGCCAAGGCAGGTAGGCGTTCATGGTAGCAGTGCGCCAATTTTCGCTTTTGGCAGAGCGGCGCAGCAGGACGTAGGGGGCCATGGAGGCCAACGACAGGAAGATAGCCGACCAAAAGGCTATCGCCGTTTCGAGGGGACTCACTTACCTACCCAGGAGCAGTGAAAAAAAACTGTGCGCGCAAAGGAGCCGCCCCAGCCATCCATCAGTTCGTTGCTGGGATCCAAGCCGGCGCAAAACGATACCGGCGCGAAAATCGCCCAGGGGATCACAATGAGGGAGAGAACTACAAACGGAACGACGAAGACGCCCAGAGCGGCCATTTCTTTCAGCTTTTCCATGGTATCGTTCCTCCTGAATCAAACCGCTCTTTGGCAGCCATTATATCGCCAAACCACCGGATGCTCCCATTCCGCCAACAGAGAATCGGCCGGTTTGCCGCCAAAAATCGTGAATGCTATACTTCCTGCAAGATGCTGCCGGAGCGGTTTTTGCGGAAGGCGACGGGCGCAGTATCCGGAGGGGCCGATGATACAAAGCGCCGTTGTGCAGCAGCTTCGCCAGGGGGGCGTGCGGGTCACGCCGCAGCGACTGGCCATCGCCGAGGCCGTGCTTAACTCCACCGACCACCCCACGGTGCAGCAGATCCACGAGCGCGTCCAGCAGCACTTTCCTTCCATGACGCTGGCCACCGTTTACTCGACCCTGGGCGTGCTTTCAAAGAGCGGTTTGATCCAGGAACTGCCCTTCGCCAAGCAATCGCGGTACGAGAGCAACGTCTCGCCGCACGTCAACCTGGTATGCATCGGGTGCGGGAATATCGCGGACGCCGACGACAGCAGCGACATCATCATCCGGCTGCGCGACCAGGTATCCACCGAAACCCGGTTCCAGGTCATGTGGCAGAGGGTCGATTTCCACGGCTGGTGCCGTTCTTGCGTGCCGGCGGACGAGACGGCAAACTCCGCCTCAAGTTAGCCGGCGGTTCCCGTGATCACTGGCGTTGTCGGCATAACCCTGTGGACCGACGACCTGGACCGGATGTTGCGGTTCTACCGTGACGTCCTGCGATTGCCTCTGCATTCCTTCCACGAGGATGAGGGATTTGCCGCCTTTGAATTGGGCGATATCCGGTTCAACGTGGGTCGTCACGCCGGCGTAAGCGGCGAATCGCGGGACCCGCTGCGCATGATGCCCCACCTGGGCGTCGACGATATTCGCGCTGAGCACGCCCGGCTTGCTGCTGCTGGCGTGCCGTTCATCCGTGTTCCCGAGCGCGAGCACTGGGGCGGGTGGGTCGCCACCTTCAGCGATCCCGACGGGAACGTCCTCCAGTTGCTACAGTTCCGCGATTAGCGGTTCGGACGGTCAGTCCCGGAGCTTGCGAGCCAATTCGGCGTTGGACGGCTCAACCAGCACCGACCCGTCCGGAAAAACGATGGTCGGAATGATCAGCCGGTCGTCGTTCACCTGCTTCACGTAGGCCTGCGCGTCGTCGTCGCCATCCACGTTGATGTACTCGTAGGCCACCGACCTGCTGTCCAGGTAATTCCGGGAGCGGTGACAATCCGGGCACCACTCGGCGCCATAGAGCTTGATTTCAGGTTCGGCAGTGGTCATACAGCGGCCTCCATTGATTCACGGTTGCTAGTCGGCGGCCCGTCCGGCGCCTTCGTCCTGCTCGGTGTAGGTCGGGCGAACCAGCTCGAACACGTCGTCGGTGTGGCAGTACATGTTGCCGGCCAGGCGGCCGGTGGGCTTGAGCGCGGCGTGGTTGATCCGCAGGCCGTTGGGTCCGTCGTAGAGCACCTCGTCACTGACGTGCATCCGCACGATCTCGCCGATGACGATGCCGTGGGCGTGGGGTTGCTCGCCGATGTTCACCACCTGCACCAGCCGACACTCCATGTTCACCGGAGACTCCAGCACCCGGGGAGCTTTCACGATTTCGCTGGGGGCTTCGGTCAAACCGGCGATGTCAAACTCCGACACGTCGGAGGGGTACTCGGCGGCGGTGGCGTTCATGGCGGCGGCGATGTCGTCCACCACCACGTTGACCACGTACTCTCCGGTCTCCTCTACGTTGGTCAGCGTGTCCTTGCGCTTGTCCTGCCAACCGGGAGCGCGCCGGGACGAGGAGAAGATCACCGTGGGCGGGTTGTAGGCCATAGCGTTGAAGAAGCTGAACGGGGCCAGATTGACCACGCCGTCGGTGGAGATGGTGGATACGAACGCGATGGGTCGCGGCACGACCACGCCGGTGAGTATCATGTTGAAGCGGTCAAAGTTCTTGGGGTCAATGAGCATTGCGGATGGCTCCTGGGTGGTTTTGGCATGGATGAAGGGGGTGGGCGGTAATTTCGACGATTATACATCCTCATTGTTCTACTGCTGCGCGCGCCAGTCAGTTCGGAAGTCCAGTTCCCGGATGAATCTGAACGTGTCGTGGCACGGTATGCCAAAATCGCGGCACACATCAGGAATCCTGCGGTTGGCCCGCCTTGCGCTGGGCCGGGAACGCTCGGTAGAGACTACTCGGCGCTGTTCCGGGTCTGCCAGGGCGTATGCAACCAAAAAGGGATCTTCGTTCAGCTGCTCGATCTCAACGTCGGTCAAGTCCGGTGCGTATCCTTCGTCTATCACGCGGCGAATCAGATCGCCATTGATCATTTCGGCGAGCAGGAGAGCCTCCCGATTTCGCTTCAACCACCGCGACAGCGCGTCATCGGCCTGTGTGACTTTGTCATAAACTTCCCGCGGGGCTTTTACCAAGCCCCGCTGTCCCATGGCCGCCAGCCAATCCCAGAACTCGGGAACGCGGTCCATAGGGTATTAGTCACGATTCGCGTCGATAAGGACGTTCGCGTCGAGGAGGTCCAGCATAATCTCCCCTACGAAGCGCGGCCAGCATCAAACAGCGAACCAACTTGGGACGGTTTCACTCCCAAGACTTGGGCTGCTTTGGATGTCGTCAAGTCTCCGGAACTTATTGCTCGCCTTGCCAGGTCAACCAATGACGGGCTGAGACCATAGCGACGCACGATGTAGTAACTTGGCCCTCCGGCATTTGAACGTGCCTGGGCGCGTAGATTTGCACGTTCTTCGCGCCATTGTTCTCGGTAGATGGAACTCAGGCGTCGGTAAATTTCCGAACTGATCAGGTCCCGTTGGTACGCCCTATAAGCAACCATCGTGCGGCTCAAGTTGCTCTGGTTGGCGAACAAGCCGATTTGCCCCGAGACTGTGCTCAAGTCGTCTTTGTCGTCCAGAGTAAGACGGTTCAATTCCTCCGCAGGCAGCAAAAATTCCCCGGCAACATCGTCGCAGAAACGCTCGATGTCATTGTCAGTATGTGCGCTGCTAACGCCGGTTTGTCCCAACAAGAGATGGGCTATTTCATGCAACAAAGTGAATGACAACGCCGGTCTAGCGTCGTTAGGGTTGATTATCACAAAAGGTGCAACGTCGTCCGCAATGGTAAAACCTCGGAAAACGTCGGTGTCAATATCAGTGTGGTGAGTGCCCAGGTTGCCTTTAAGCAGCACGAAAACGCCGGCGTTTTCAGCCCCGGCCCGCAACAGCCCAAAGGCCGCCGTGGGAGTTCGCTGCCGGCGAAAATCCGCCAGGTCGACGTCCAGCAGCGTCCGCAGCGACGCCAGAACTGCCGCCGGCCCGTCTTCCCTTCGATGCGAGCCGACGAAGGCAAGAGGTCTTGCCTCGTCCATATCCTCCAGAACTGCCCGCACCATGCTCTGCCGGGCGCGCACGTCCCGGATCAGAGTATCCAGCCGAGCTTCGTCAGTTGCCGAGCGGTCGGCCGGCAGGGTGCGAAAGTCCACTCCCCGATCACCTTTTGCCGGTGGATTGGGCAGATAGAACGTAAGCAACGGCCGGTGGTACACCCGCGCCATTTCGACCAGAACAGGTCGGGACGGCTCATCCAGACCGTATTCCAAGGCGTTGAGCCGGTCAACTGCCGACGCATTGCGGGTGTCGCGCAGGCTTTGGTTCCTTCGGGCGGCTTCCTCCGGCGTAAGCCCGGCCGTCTCCCGCGCCCAAACCAGTATTTCCGGGTTGACTCTGGGCATCGTTCTGGACTCGCCGGGCGTTACCACACGGTTGCGCGCATTATAAGACCGCCTGGCAAGAGAGGCCAAACCGGAGCCTCTTCCTTACGAACCGCCCCACACCCGCCAGATGGCCTCCCGGATCCGCCGCTCCATCCGCTCGGCCAGCTCGCGGTTGGCCGACACCAGCGCCCGCTCCGCTTCAATTTCGGCGACGATGGCCTGCCGGGTGGTGAGGGGCGGGATGCTATGATGCGAACCCGGTTTATCCAGCGGTCTTCGCCGGCGGCGCTTCGGCGGGCAGGCCCAACTCGGCCCGGAGCGCCTGTCTCTCATCCCACCATATTGCGAAAGCGGCTTCGTCCTCCGCTATCGCTTCCGCTTCAGTTTGCGATTCGTAGTGGTGGATGAGACGCCGGACGCGCTCCTCGTCCCAACCGGGTGGAAAGTTGTTCGCGTTTTTCATGTTCATTCGTCCTGCCGATGGCGGGTGCGCCGGCTGCCGTCGCGGTTGCGCCCGCGGACCAGGTTGCGGAATTCTCCTACAGTCCAGCCGGCTTGGACGATGATGCTGCCCATGGTGCCCGGGGGAATATCTTTGCCTCTATGGCGTGATATAGGAACTGTCAGGCCGCCTTTTTCGGCGCGTGTGTGTCTGCCCCCTTGCCTGATAATCCAGCCGTCATTCCTAAAGGCGCGTCGAACATCAGCAGCGGTAAAACCGGGTACATAGGGTGGCATCACTTGCCTCTGGCAGATTCCCACCGCGCAATGTAGGCGGCTTCCAAATTACAAAGGGCTTCCTCGTCGTAGGGGTCTCGGCGCAGCGCGGAGTGATAATCTGCAATAGCCTGATCGTATTCGTTCTTGCTCAAATATACATTGCCGCGGCTGGTGTAGGCTTCCGAATTCTCCGGCGCGATGCGTATGACGGAAGTATAGTCTTCAATTGCCCGGTCGTACTCCCTTTTGTTCAGATAAGTGCCGCCTCGCTCCAGGTATGCTTTGGCATCATTGGGATTGCGCTGAATGGCGGCGCTGCAGTTTGCGATTATGGCGTCCCAATCGGCGGGACGCACGCTTGCCACTTCGGTGTGGCAGCCCTCGGCCTGATATTCTGCGGCGGCGGCGGCCGTGGCGTCGGGGGTGAAAGGCGGCTCCAATCCGTCTTCGGCGTAGCTGTCCAGCAACATTGAGATGGCGTCGGCAATCATCACCAAGGCTTCTTCTCTGGTGTCTCCCTGGCTGGCGCAACCCAACGAAGGGCAGAGCACCGCGTAGCCCGGGTATTCATAGTCCCATACCAACAGGACTTCGTACTCCTGTCCTTTGCCGGCCTGGGCTGCATAATCAGAGTGCGAAGGGTTGGTGGCGTATGTCGTCATGGCGGTTGCCCCCGTTATCTCAATGGACCAGCAGTTCAGCTTGATCGTACCATACTCGCCTTATCGCCGCCGCGATGCGCCCCTCCATCCGTTCCACCAGCTCGCGGTTGGCCGATACCAACGCCCGCTCCGCCTCAAAGGTGATGAGAGCAATGCATTGAATTTCCTCGGCCCAGATAGCAAACTTATCAACCGTCCAGCCGACCGTCCTGGCGATGCTGCTCAAGGTGCTGGGAGGAATATCGCGGGATGGTCGGGAGCCGGCACGGTTTTGCTCTCCCAGCGCATTTACTCGCGTTCCAAGCGGTCCTCCCGCAGGGGATTGCGCCAACGCAGGCCAAGGTCAGTAAATCGGGCAAAATCCGAACTGTTGTAAGTATGTACTTCGGCATCTTGTTCCATTGCCAGCGCGGCAATGTGGGCGTCGGTCACCAGATTAGGCCCGCTGCCTGGAACCTCCAGATTCTGTCGAAAATACCGCAGGTGGTCATTCCCGGGGTTGAGTGAAATGATATGGGGATAGAGAAACCAATTTCTCACAATGTCCGCTGCATCAGGTGGCGACAACGGTGACGACACAAAGCTATGGTTGGCCATCAGGCGAACGAATCCGGTAGTTACTATCCAGGGTAGGCCGACGGTTTCTTCACCACGCAACAATGTTTCCCACCAATTGCGAGCGTTAACGTGCTGCGGCGCGCCGTCGTTGTAAGCATAAATCAGCAGGTTGAGGTCGGGAACGATCATTTTCCCCTTTCTCGAAGCCGCAGGTAGCGCTCGACGTCCTCATCATCCAGCAGTTGTTTGAGGGCTTTGGGATCATCCATGCCGGGCGCCAACTCGCTATGATTGGGAACGACGCGGAACTTGGCTCGGTCAGGTTCAAGAGCCTTTATTTCTCCCGGGGTCTCCGCGACCGGCCTGGGTGGTAGCCTGATGGGAAATCTGGATATCTCGGACGGTTTTCTCTTCAACAAGCTTGGCGGCATGGCCCTGATGACTCCCGTCGCAATTTCACGGCGCCGTTTGGGATATTCCAGACCAACTGCAAACAACGACGATGTGGCAGTTTTCTTCGTCCGGTACATACGACGCTTGAGCTCCGCGGGCAAATCTCCGGCGTGAAAGCTGCCAGCATTGTCCCGGAACCCGAAGTATTCGACTACCGATTCCGGGAGCAGCCGGTCAGTGAACTCGCCTTCCGAAAGGTAGTCCGGCAATTCCGGCGCGTTGGGATTTGAAAGAATCCATCGTCCGTTGCCGGTGAGAGCCTCATGAGCCAGGCACACCAGACCGAGTATGCTGAACCCGTATTCAATACCGGGCCGGTAAGGCCTGGTGTGCAGCCAAATCCCCGACGTCAGAGGGTGCCGAGTAGTTTCAATGAATTCTGCCAATGCTTTCAAACGTTCTTTCTGCTGGTCATTCATACCTGCACCTTGTTTGACGGTGTCCGTATCATGCCTCCATGATGACGCATGCTTTGCCACATGCCCATCCTAGCACCACCCAGTCGCCGGTACAAATCAGCGCTTCGTGGCCGAAGCGCTCATCCCCATACCCTCGCAATGGCGTCCCGGATGCGCCGCTCCATCCGTTCCACCAACTCACGGTTGGCCGACACCAACGCCCGCTCCGCATCAATCTCGGCGATGATGGCGGTCCGTTGATTGCTTTAGCGCTCTATACACTGATAATGTCACGTCTAAAGCACGGTTTCGTTCCTGAATGGTTGGCCTTTCAGGTGTGCCAGATTTATAGAGTAGCACCAGCGTGCTTACCAACATCGGGATAGTTATCCCCATTTGCAGCTTGCTCAAGTGAGGGTTGGCGTACATCAGACTCACTACTAGACCGGCAGCAATGGCTAGGTGCGCGACGCATATGGCGAAGCTTGTCCACCAACCAGTGCGTTTGGCCTGTTCAATCAGCACCGCTACGAGCAATGACACGCCGCCAAGTTGGTAGGCTTCGGCTTGACCCACGTAAACAGGCAAACCTACGCTACAACCGTATCCTTGCGGAATACCACTCATCCAGCAGAATGGATTGATGAACGCAGCTATGAGCCATACAGCACTCATCAACAGAAGAAACCCCTTTACTACGTTGGTAGTAGTGAACATCGCAAATTCCCTTTGACGTCTAACTATCCCACACTCTCGTGATGGCCGTCATAATCTCCCGCTCTGTCTGCTCAATCAGTCTATACGCCTCGCCAATCACCCGCTGGTAGCCTTCAATCTCGGCAACAATCTCCCGCTGCACCTCCAGCGGCGGCAGAGGGATTTCCAAGTCGGCGAACTTTGTCTTTGTGATTTCCTTGTAGGTGGCGCCACTGGCTTTCGCCTGCATTTCTGGCACTAACTTGGTAACTGCCAGCGCCACGTATTCCGCCATCGCCCGGCTGGTGTCCTCGATGACGATGTTCTTAAACCCCTGGTTGGTTGCCAGAGGAATGCGGTTGATTCCGACGCGG
The DNA here is from genome assembly GCA_028873965.1 of Chloroflexota bacterium. Lineage (GTDB taxonomy): Bacteria > Chloroflexota > Dehalococcoidia > Lucifugimonadales > UBA3495 > Bin87. The sequence continues at coordinate 93,760 of JAPPMU010000056.1, read as the reverse complement.
CCGATGGTCGCTCTGGACGATACAACCACCGAATCGGCCGGGATGATTTTGGCAGCCGAGCGAGCTAATCCGGCGTCAGTGATGGTGCGTTCAGTCGTTTTGATTTCGCTGATGAAGTCATCGGCAGGTAGATCAACCAAAGTTATCCACGGAATATCGCCGTCCCAATACTGCGGCTCGTCAGATTTCGGAGTCCCTCCGCTGACAATTGCAAATAGCCCCGGCTCTCCGAGTTTTACCGTGGGGTACTGAGATGTATTCTCTGTTATCGACCTGTACCGTTCCCCGCTCAGGTTGTACTCACCGTCCTCCGCGACCCGCGCTTTCGTCGCCAGCAGGCCCTTCTGCGGGGCGAAGTCGTCCAGGGGCTCGCCGGCGCGCAACCGCCGTAGGTACTCGTTGATTTCGTCGGCCACGGCGGGCAGGTCGTCCTGGCCAATGGGCCGGCGCTGGGCGCCCAGGTCGTAGCCGTCGTTTTCGACCTTGAAGAACGCCACGTTGCGCGTTTTCGGCGCCAGCGCCTTGTCCAGTATCAGGATGGATGTCTTCACGCCGCTGTAGGGGTTGAACACCCCGCCGGGCAGGGAGATGACGGCGACCAGCGCAGTCTCCACCAGCAGACGGCGCAGTTGGGTGTGGGCCCGCTGGCTCTGGAAGATGACGCCCTCCGGCACGATGATGCCGGCCCGGCCGCTATCGTTCAGGTGGCCCATGATGTAATCCACAAACAGCACTTCGGAGCGTTTGCTCCTGCTGAAAAAGCGGCCATGAGGCCGGATGCCGCCTTTGGGCGACATGAACGGGGGGTTGGCGAGGATGACGTCGTAGTGGTCGTTCCAGCGTTCTTCGCTGGTCAGGGTGTCGTACACGCTGACGCTGGGCTGCTGCCGGTGGTGCAGGAAGAGGTTGACGGTGGACAGCATCTCCATGGTGGGGGAGATGTCGTAGCCCACCAGGTTGCGGGCCAGGTTCCCCCGGTCCGCGGCGGAGAGGCGGCCGGCCCGGTTGATATATTCCCACGCCGAGGCCAGGAACCCGCCGGTGCCGCAGGCCGGGTCCAGGATGGTCTCGTGCTTCTGCGGGTCGATTATGGCAACAATGAAGTCGATGATGTGCCGCGGGGTGCGGAACTGCCCCGCCGATGCCTGCGCGCCCAGGTCTTGCAGCAGCATTTCGTAGGCGTCGCCGATTTTCTCGGTATCGGCGGTGTCAAAGCGGTCGATGGCGCGCAGGAAATCGCGCAGGATGATGGGGTCGTTGTAGGGGATGTAGGCGTCCTGGTAGATGGTGCGAACGGCCGGCATGACGTCGGCCTGGCCCAGCCGGGCCATGCCCTCCCGGTACAGACGGTCCACGTTGTTGGCGGTCCGCTCCGGGCTCATCAGGCGGTCCCAGCGGCATTCGGCGTGTTGGCCGGTGAAATAACTCGCTTCGCCGCCCAGGGACATGCTCGCAGCATCCTCGGCGCTGAGGAACTTGTAAATCAGGGCCCGGGTGATTTCCTGGCACTGGTCCACGGGCAGGGGCACCTTGCCCACCAGCAGGTCGCGAGCGGTGCCGACGATGTTCTTGACTTCCTGGACTTCCATGATTTATCCCGGCTAAGCCGCCTGCTCCCCATCCAACAGGTGCGCCCGCACGTAGCCCGGTATCCGCTCCCGGTGCTCGTCGGGTACGGCGATGTATTGCGCCAGCGGCAGGGTGGTTCCGGTCAACGCGGCAAATCGTCCTTTGTCGATGGCGTCGCGCGCAGCCTGGTCAGTGGAGTAAGCCTCGAATAAGGCGACGACGTTTTCCAAACGGTCACCGGCAACCGGATATTGTTCCAGGTACTGGCTGAAGGCGTCGGCCACGACCTGATTGGTTGCCTCCAGCCGTTGACGAAGCTCGGCGCGCAGGTTGTGAAGAGGCTGCCGGTCTGCGATGCGCCGGCTGTCGGTCTCGAAGGTCAACTGGATTGCGGTTTCGGTCTGGTCGGCGCCGTAGCGGACGAAGACGCCTTTGCCTATGGGCGCGCCGGATTCCGAGAGTGAGCCGTCCGTCCCGTCGTCGCCATCGGCAGGTTTGGAAGTTGGGACGGAGATGCGCGGTTCATAGTAATCGGTTTCGTGGTGGTATTCGCACACGCCGAAGAAGTCAATAATCTTGAACTTCTCTTTGGGACGCGGGGCCAGTTGTTCCCGAACCCGGGGGTCGGTGTAGTTGTTGCGAAAGTCATACCGGCGGGTGCCGCGGCCCTTGATTTGCGTGAAATCAACGGGCGACTTGATGGGCCGACACACGCCGATGTTGAGCAGGTCGGGGCAATCGAATCCGGTAGTCATCATGGCTACGGTAACGCAGACCCGGGTTTTGGACGTGGCGCAGCCGGGCACTTCCGGGTGCTGCCCGCTGAGTGAGTTGTGCTTGAACTGCTCCCCGAAAATGTTGGCGTCGTACACGTGGGACGTGACCTGCACGGCGAAGTCGGAGTTGTAAGCGCCGGTCCAACGGGCGGACGCCGCTTCGTTGAGAGCCTGAGTGAGAGCGGCGGCGTGGCGCTGGTTCACGGCGTAGATGATGCCCTTGCCGATGAGGTCAGTTTCCGGTTCCCGCAAGGCTTCTTCCAGGTACACGCGGGCGAATTCGGCGTTGGTGCCCGGAGAGAGGAAGGTTCTGGCGAAGTCGCCGGCGTGGTACGCGAGGTCAAGGTCGCCGCCGGAGGTCTCGTAGTCCGCTATGGTGACCTGATAGCCTTCGTCGGACATCAGCTGCCGGGTAACCTCGGTGCGCACGTCCACGGCGGTGGGGCCGACCAGGTAGCCGTCCTGGACGCCCTGGGCGATGGTGTAGGCGTAGGTCGGTTCGCCGGGCGGCAAGCCGAAGGCCAGGTAAGTATCGCGGAGGGCGCGCTGTTCCTGGGCTGCCGGCGAGTCGTCATCCTCGGCAACGGCGTTGTTGACGAAGGTTCGAGGGGTAGCCGTAAGCCCGATTTTCTCGGCGTGGAACTGCTCAAACAGCCGGCGGTGGTTCGGGCCGCTGATGCAGCGGTGGGCTTCGTCGGCGATAATCAAGTCGAACTGGTCAGCAGGTATGGATTGGCCATCGCGCATCAGGGCATCGATAGACTGGACGGTGGTGACGGTGACGTGGATTCGCTCCCAATCGTAGGCCGGATCACCGCTGTAGGCGCGCACGACGTACTGCTCATTCAGGGCTGCGTTAATCCCGGCTACGGCCTGCTGCCGGAGTTCGATGCGGTCAACGAGGAACAGGATGCGCCGGGCGTTGCCGGTGTTCAGGTACAGGAAGCACAGGGCGGCGGCAACGGTGGTTTTGCCGGTTCCGGTTGCCATTTCCAGCAGAAAAGCCGTATCGCCCGCCTGGGCTTGCTGTTGAATAGCGTTGATGGCGGCAACCTGGTAGCGGCGCATCTCGATATCTGATTCCGCCACTGTTTTGAGATAGTCAGGCTTTACGTCGGTAGTCCACAATCGGGAACGGTCTCTGGGTGGGCGGCTTTGCAGATTAATCAGCTCAGCGGGAGAGGGCAGGGCCAGAACCCGCTTGGGGTCGCCGGCCCGAGTATCCCACGCATAATGCAGCCCTCCGTTAGACAGGATTACGTGGCTGACACCGAGGCTAACGCCGTACTCCCGGGCCTGTTCCTTGCCAATCAGAGGGTGCTTGTCGGCGGATTTGGCTTCGAGCAGCGCAACTGCGGTTCCGGCGTCGTCGAAAAGCATATAGTCCGCGAACCCGGCTCCGTTTCGGCGTCTCGCCGGCGCTTCCTCGCGGTAAGACCAACCGGCTATCTCAATCATCCGGGTAATCTGTTCTCGCGCTCTCTGTTCAGGTGACACTGCTTTACCCTTGGCGCTTTTTCCCGGAGGATGGCGGTCGCTTTGATTGTAGCATTCGGGATCGGCTGGACGGGGCCGGCGGGCAAATTGCCGCCGTCGCCCGCTTGGGATAAAATCGCCGCCATGTTTGACGCGCCGTTGAGCGGAATCAAGGTGCTGGACCTGAGCGAGGATATCGCCGGGTCTTTTTGCGCGCGGCTGCTGGCGGATTACGGGGCCGACGTGCTCAAGGTCGAACCGCCCGGCGGCTCGGCCATGCGGCGCGTGGGTCCCTACTATCACGATGATCCCCACCCGGAAAAGAGCCTATTCTTCCTGATCCTCAACCTCAACAAGAAGGGTATTACCCTCAACCTGGAGACCGGCGCCGGCCGGCGCATCCTCAAGGAACTCGTGCCCCACGTCGACCTGGTTATCGAGAGCAACCGCCCCGGCCACCTGGGCGACCTCGGCATCGGCTACGATGCCCTGTCGGCGATCAACCCCAACCTGGTGATGACCTCGATCACCCCCTTCGGCCAGACCGGTCCCTACAGCCAGTACGCCGGCGAGGAAATCGTCTCCTACGCCATGGGCATGGTGATGGGCATCAGCGGCGTGCAGGGTCGTCCGCCCCTCAAGCACGGCGGGTTCCAGGCCCAGTACCAGGGTGGTCTGTTCGGCGCCGGAGCCACGGCAATGGCGCTGTTCGCGCAGGATAGGCACGGCGTCGGCCAGCATGTGGACGTGTCCATCACCGAGTGCGTGGCCTCCACCATGATGGCGACCCAGACCATCTACCCGTTCATCGGCGGCGTGCAAGTGCGGCGCGCCCCCGGCACCATGTGGGAAAACCCCATGCCGTGCAAGGACGGATGGATCATCGTGCAGGCCGGCGGCGGCGCTACGTGGGACGACATCGCCGACTTCTTCCGCGCGCCCGAGTTGCTGGAACCCAGGTTCGCCGACCGGGCCCAGCGCGTCCGCAACGGCCCGGCCATGGACCAGGTGGTGCTCGACGCCATCAAGGACCGGGAGAAGTGGGAACTGTTCCCGGCGGCGGCGGAGAAGCGTATGCTCTTCGGCCTGGTGCAGACGCCCACGGAACTGGCCGACTGCCCGCAGCTCGAATCCAGGGAATTCTATCGGGAGACGGATCACCCCGTCATCGGCCGCATCAAGGTGCCGGCCGAGCTGTTCCGCATGACGCCGGCCGGATACCAGTTGCGCATGGCGGCGCCGACCCTGGGGCAGCACAACGAGGAGATCTTCGTCGATGGCCTGGGTTACAACCGGGAGACGCTGTCATTGATGCGGCAGCTGGACGTCATCTAGGCGTCAACACAGATGCAGGGAGCAAGTCACCTATGGCCGGTTTGCCGCTGGAAGGGATCCGAGTTCTGGACTCCACCTATGTCTTCGCGCTGCCCTACACCGGCGGGCAGCTTGCCGATCTGGGCGCCGAGGTCATCAAGATCGAGGGGCCGGGCCGACCGGACATAACGCGCGGTGGCGGGCTCTACGGCACTTTCCCCGACAACGACCCCGGTGAGGACTGGTGGAACCGGCCAAGCACCTACCAGTTGCTCAATCGCGGCAAGCGTTCCATGGTGCTGGACATGGCCCAGGAAGAGGGCCGCCAGATATTCAGCGAGCTGGTGATGGTCAGCGACGTCGTCATGGAGAACTTCACGCCCCGGGTCATGCGCCGCTGGAACCTGGACTACCCCAACCTGCGCAAGCTGCGCCCCGACATCATCATGGTGTCCAACACGGGCTACGGCCACGGCGACGGCCCCTACTCGTCCTATCCGGCCCAGGCCACCACCCAGGAAGGCACCCACGGCCACTGCTGGATCACCGGCTACCCGGGCGACGAGCCGTCCAAGGCCGGGCGCTCCTTCGTCGATTTCCTGTCCACCTGGAGCGCGATGCTGGCCATCGGGTCGGCGCTGCGCTACCGGAACCGCACGGGCAAGGGCCTGTGGGTGGACATCGGCATGTACCAGGCCGGCGTCATGTTCCTGTCGGAGTACCTGATGGACGCCATCGCCAACGGTCGGGAGGGCGAGCGCATCGGCAACCGCCATCCCAACCGCGCGCCCCAGGGGGCCTATCCCGCTGCCGGCGACGACGAATGGATCACGCTGTCCGTGGCCGACAACGAGCAGTGGCTCGCACTGTGTCGCTTGATGGAGCGGGACGACCTGGCGTCCGACAAAAGATTCGCCACGCTGGCCGGCCGTCAGCAGGACCACGATGAGATCGACGAGGCCATCGGGCAGTGGACCAGGCATCACGACAAGTACGAGATGATGCACGCGCTGCAAGGCAAGGGCATCGCCTCCGGCCCCGTGCTCAACGGCAAGGACGTCCACTTCGATCCGCACTACCGCAGCCGCAACTTCCTGGAGCGGGTGGAATTTCCGCCGGAGCGGGACATGGGCACGCGCATCATCATGGGCCGCCCCTACAAGCTCTCGAAGACGCCGCTGGAGGTGCGCGGGCCGGCTCCCAGGTTCGGCCAGGACAACGTGCCGCTGCTGGAGGCGCTGCTGGGCAAGCCGGCGGAGCAAGTGTCCGCCTGGGCCGACGCCACGGTGATCACCGAGGTGCCCACCACCGGCGAGCCGTCGCCCACCCTGGACCCCCAGGAACTGGTGGAGCGCCGCCAGTTGGCCGCGTGGGACCAGGAATACCGCCAACGCCTGGGCATTTGACGATTGGGCGGTCGGGGTCTAACCTGAATCGTGGCACAGCATCAACCATCGCGCCATGCGTCCGGGGCACGTAGCTCAGTGGAAGAGCATCCGACTCATAATCGGCAGGTCACAGGTTCGAACCCTGTCGGGCCCACCAGAACGATCGTTTGTGCCAATGGCATGAGCAGCGTGTCAAGGGGCTCTTCAAAATCGAGCGGAGACACGGCATCAACCACTCTCCATTCCGGTAGCGACCGCAATTCACGAGGCGGCGGCGGAGCCGTGCTATAACGGCGGCATGGTAGGTCAGCGCCAGCCGGATACTCAAGCGGAGCACGCCGCCATGTTAGCGGAACAAGACATCCTCAAGAAGGTACGGAGCTGGGAACAGGCCGCGCTCTGCAAGGACGATGCACTGCAGCCCAAGTATGTCAACGCCATTCAAAGGTCCGCACTAGCCCGTTGGTGCCTGTCCCGTGGCGAGACCATTCCCATCCGCAAGCTCAGCGCAGCCAAGCAGCGCCCGCTGGTCCGCCTGGTTGACCGCATCCTGGCCGCGAAGACCGCAGACGCGTCTGCTAACACCGGCGAGATGGAGGAGGAAATCGACTGGCTGGTGTACGACCTCTATGGACTCACCAACGAGGAAATTGCGGTGGTGGCTGATTTCTTCTGGGATGGAACGCTGACCGAAGAGCAAGAAGACCAAGCGCTGCTTCGGGCTATGGAAGAGGGCGACGTCAATGACCGGGTGAGTCTGGAAGAGGTGCTGGAAACTCTGCGGACGCCCGATGACTGTTGAACCCAGCCGCCAGTTTGGCCGGGATGTGAGGCGGCTCGGCTCTAGTCAAATCCGGCGCAGGTTGGACCGTACAATCCAGGAACTGATCGAAGTCGCCGACATCACGGAGGTCAGCGGGATCAGGCGACTCCTGGCCGAAGGGCAGCACTACCGCATCAGAATAGGCGACTATCGCCTGGGCATTACGATGGACGGCGAGACAGCCGTCCTGCGCCGCTTCCTACCCCGGGGCGAAATCTACCGCTACTTTCCGTAAGGGCCGGTGGGCCCGGGAGTGTATGCTGGATCCGCAGGAACTGGTGGAGCGCCGGCAGTTGGCGCCGTGGGACCCGGAATACCGCCAACGCCTGGGCATTTGACGATTGGGCGGTCGGGGTCTAACCTGAATCGTGGCACAGCATCAACCATCGCGCCATGCGTCCGGGGCACGTAGCTCAGTGGAAGAGCATCCGACTCATAATCGGCAGGTCACAGGTTCGAACCCTGTCGGGCCCACCATGTGCAACATCCCCAAATTGTGCCCTTCAAGAGTTCCCCTATGATTGCGAAGATACCACTGATCCTGGAACCGCAGCCTGAAGGAGGGTACACCGTTACCTCTCCCGTTTTGCCGGAGCTGATCACCGAGGGCGACACCATCGTGGAGTGCCTGGTTAACGCGGAAGATGCCTTTGCGGTGGTGTTGGAGATCTGCGAGGATGAAGGCCGTTCTCTCCCGACGGAAATCCAAGTTGATGATGCGATGAGCCCGGTGTCAGTTGAGGCTGTCGTCACGGTCCCGGTCAGGTGATGTACTGGTGGCCGCGCGTAAATTAGTAGGGTTGGGATGTTATAAAGTTCCAAGGTCTAGCATGTGATCAATCATGAAAGAAGCACTTGTAGGGTTCGATTCTGCTTGGGGCGGCCATCGCGCGGGAGCGATAGCGTGGGCAGTTTTTAAGGATGGCGACCTCGAGAAAGCTCCGCCTCCCTGCCTTGTCGGTTTTGCCGATGCAGCCGATATCATCGGAGGTTTTCAGCGGGAGTGCGATGACGTACTGGTTGCCATTGACCAGCCGATCATAGTTCCCAACGACAAGGGTTGTCGACCTGTGGACGTCGTAGCTGATGCGTTGATGCAGGAATTGAACAGTGGCGCTCTAATGGCTAATCGAACCGAACGAGGCCAAGGTTTCAACAACGTTTATTTGCACGGAAATGAATCTCCCCTTTGGAGATTCATGGAAAGAATTGGGCCGTGCGCATATTCTGGTAGAACCGCTGAAGACGACCATCGCGCCTTCGTGGATTTTCAGGCGACTGGAAACACACACGTCATTGAGGTTTATCCAGCATTGGCATTGGCAGGGCTAAATCCGATGTTCATGGATCGCGAGTCAGCAGCTAGATACGATCCCGAAAATAGATGGGGAGAGAATCGTTTTTCCTTGGATGACTGGAAATCTGTGTGCGAAACCGTCGCCTACTGTGCAGAACGGATCGGTCTCCAAGAGCTTTCGCAGTGGGCAGGGGAGATGGTTGTACCGTGGGACGCGCCCAGAAGACCTAGAAAGCTCCATCAGGACAAGATCGACGCCGCGCTTTGCCTGCTGATCGCCACACAATGGCGACGACAGACCAACGGGGTATGCGTGATTGGAGATCTCCAGACGGGTTACATGGTAACGCCCACGTCAGACTCAACGCGGGAAATCCTTCAGACTACTTGCAATAAGCTCGACGTTTGCCTCAGATCGGTAGAAAAATACGACCAGTTTCAGAGGCTTGAGCAACCACAGACGCCCACCTTCGGCGAGTTGCTCTTGGAAATCCCTCAGGATGACCAGGAGTTTGAGCGTTTGCCCATTTCCAACCGGCCGCTGGACTTGTGATGTTCCTCCTCGACACCGACGTACTGTCTTCACTGCGCAGAAGCGACCGAAATCCCAAGCTAGTGCGTTGGGTGGAAACGCATCAAACCTCTAACCTTCACGTTAGCGTCGTAACCATCGGCGAAATAGAACGTGGGATCGAGCAGCAGCGGCGACGCAACCCTGCTTTCGCTGACGAATTGGGAAACTGGCTCGGCCGGGTGTTGGCCTTCTACCAGGACCGAGTTCTTCCCGTGGATGTCGCGATTGCCCGCCGGTGGGGTCGCCTTTCTGCAACCATCGGGAACAATAGTGTGGACCTGCTCATTGCCGCTACAGCCCTGGAACATGGCTTTACTGTAGTAACTCGCAACGTGCGGCACTTCATGCCCACGGGCGTGCCAACATTGAACCCCATCGAGTAAAATTGCGGTCGCAGAAATCCTGCGATTGCCAACTGTACGCAAGCAGACCCACAACCAAAAAACATCACTTGGTTATGGATACAGCAAGAGAAGCGATCTTGCCCAGTCAAGAGGCACATAACTCCGAACGGCTGCCGCCCATCCATCCGGGGGAGATACTCGACGAGGAATTTCTCCGGCCAATGAATGTCACGCAGTACCGGCTGGCCAAGGCCATCGGCGTGGACGCCAGACGAATTCATGCTATCGTCCACGGTGAACGGTCCATTACGGCGGAGACCGCGTTGTTGTTCTCCCGCTATTTCGGGAACTCCGCCGGCTTCTGGATGGGTCTGCAAAGCCAGTATGATCTGGAAACAGCTGAAGATCGGTTTGCTGATAAACTGAACGCCGTGGTTGCCTACTCTTCAACAAGCGGCGCAGGTTAGGTTGGATGCTGGAACTGCGAAACATCACCCCCGACGAGTTTGAGCGGTGGATGGCCACCGAGTCGCGGGCCCATGGCAACCGCCTGGCCCACGACCCGGAGCGGCTGCGCCCTCGTTTCGACCTGGCGCGATCCATCGCCGTGTTTGAGGATGGGCAGATCGTCGGCGGATGCCACTCCCACCTGCTGGAGATGTCGATACCCGGTGGCACATCCGCAGTGGCCGGCGTGTCCAACGTCGAGGTGCAGCCCACCCACACCCGGCGGGGCATCATGACCCGGATGATGCGCCACCAGATCGACGGCATCCACGAACGAGGCGAGCCTCTGGCCGCCCTGTTCGCCACCGAGAGCGGCATCTACGGGCGTTTCGGCTACGGCATCGGCGCCGTACACGAGCAGTGGTCCATCGAAAAGCGCCACAGCGCCTATGCTCGCCGCCACGAGAGCCCCGGCCGCCTGGAGTTCGTGGACCCGGCGGACATCATGGACAAGCTGCCCGACGTGTCCCGTCGGGGAACCCAGGGCCGGCCCGCGGTGTTCCAGCGCGCCATGCACCACTGGCAGGATATGGCCAGCGACCCCATCCACGCCCAGGGAGGGTCCGGTGGCGTGTTCCACGTGGCCTACGTGGAGGACGGGCGCATCAACGGTTATGCCAGCTACCGCACCCAGCGGCCCACGGTGACGGTCAACGAGTTGGTGGCCGTCACGCGGGAGGCATCCGCTGCACTGTGGCGGTTCTGCTTCGACCTGGACCTTTACGAGCGTACCGAGGCCATGAAACGCCCGGAGGACGACCCGCTGCCCTGGATGCTGGCCGACCCGCGGCGGTTACAGCGTTCTGCCCGCGACGGCCTGTGGGTCCGGGTCGTGGACGCCGCCGCCGCTTTGGAGCAGCGCACCTACGCCGCCGGAGACCAGCTGACCCTGGAAATCCGCGACGATTTCTGCGACTGGAACCGGGGGTGCTGGAGCCTGGAAATGTCAGCTGAGGGCGGCCATTGTCGGCGGGTCACCGGCGGCGCTGACCTGGCCATCGACGCATCGGCGCTGGCTTCGGTTTACCTGGGCGCGGCCAGCTTCAACACGCTGCAACAGGCCGGCCTGGTGGATGAGACCACGCGCGGCTCAGTTGAGCGGGCGGACCGGGCGTTTGCCGTGGCTCTGAAGCCGTGGACGCCATATAACTTCTGACGACCTTTGTTGTCATTGCGAGGAGCGACAGCGGCGCGGCAATCTCGCCGCGATAGCAACGTCTCCTGCCTTGACGAGATTGCCACGCTGCGCTCGCAATGACAGGTAGGCAGGACAGGAGGAATCATGGAGTCTTTGGAGACGCGACTGCGGAACGCCCCTATCAGAACCAGGACTTTCGATGGAACGCTGGTAAGAATCGCGGTCGTGTTGCTGTTGATGTTGCTGGCGTTGCCGGTGTTTTATCTGGGGTTACTTGGAATCTATACCCTGTTCTGGCCAGCTGTCTCGCCACATTCGGTTGTGCTTATTCTGCCGCCGGTTCTTGTGGTGTTGAGTGCGTTTGGAACGCTCCTATCATTCCGATACGTGCCGCTAACTGCCGGGGCGCTGGCGGCATTTTATCTGGGCTGGGCTTTCGGCATTTATCCGTTCCCCGATCTTTTGCCGGATCCGTTCTTCTACTGGGCTAGAGTGACCATGATTGCCATGCTGGGACTGAATCTGGCGTGGATAGTCTGGTCGCACCGCGGGCGCCTGGCCAGGCGTGGATAGCGCTAGAGTTCTGTTTGCCGGCACATTCCGAGTGAGCCGGCGGTAATCTTGGGCAAGAATTTTCAGCGAGGTGGATAACCATGGCACGGTTGGACGGCAAGGTCGCGTTGATCAGCGGCGGCGCACGCGGCATGGGAGCGTCCGAAGCTCGCCTGTTCGCCCGGGAGGGTGCCGCCGTAGTCATCGGCGACATTCTGGACGAGGAAGGCGAGGCGACCGCGGCATCGATTGCGGCTGACGGAGGCCGCTGCCGCTACGTGCACCTGGACGTGACCCGGGAGGCCGACTGGCAGACGGCCGTGGCCGAGGCGGTGGGACAGTTTGGCAGCCTCGACGTGCTGGTCAACAACGCCGGCATCGGCAGCAGTTCGTTCCAGATCCACGAGGAACCCGTGGAACTGTGGGACCGCACCATCGACGTGAACCTGAAGGGCGTCTTTTTGGGCACCCGCGCCGCCGTGCCCGCCATGCTGGAGGCCGGCGGCGGTTCCATCATCAACATATCCTCCCAACTGGGTATCGTCGGCGTTCCCTACAACGGGTCGGCGTACCAAACCTCCAAGGGCGGCGTCCGCATCTTCACCAAGGCCGCCGCGTTGCAGTACGCCAACCGGGGCATCCGGGTCAACTCGGTTCACCCCGGCCCCATCGTCACCGAGATGACCCGGGCCGGCCGCGACGATCCCGAACGCCTGTCGATCATGTTGGCCCGCATCCCCATGGGACGCTATGGCGAGGCCGAGGAAGTCGCCAACGCCGTGCTCTACCTGGCCTCCGACGAGTCGTCCTTTGTCACCGGCAGCGAGGTGGTGGTGGACGGAGGCTGGACGGCCCAGTAGCTCAGGGCCGGTCAACAGCGGCGAACCGTCCCAGCTGTTCGATCAGTTGCTCCGGAGTGGCGGCCCGGGGTTCGACCACGAGGTACTCCAGACCGGCTCCCTGGTATTCGGCCAGATCGACTGCCACCTGCTCCGGAGATCCTCGCAGCGGAGTTCGTGACGAGCCCACGAAAGGCTCGTCCGTAACGTCCAGGCCGGCGCGCAGGGAGATGGTGAAACCATCCATGGTTTCGCCGCGTGACGCGCGCAGTTCGCCGATTCGCGCCGCCACCCGCGCCACGTCGGTCGGGCTCTGTCGGACGCCGTGCCATCCGTCGGCAAGGTTGGCGGCGCGGCGCAGGGCCGGTGGGCTGATGCCGCCCGTCCAGATCGGCGGGTGCGGTTGGCTCACGGGCGGCGGAGCCATGCCCAGGCCGGTGACGCTGTAATGGGCGCCGCGCACGTCGGGTTCGGGATTGGTCCAGAAGGCTTTCAGCAGGGTGATGTGCTCGTCGGTAACTGCTCCCCGGGCGGCAAAGTTGGAGTCCAGGGCCACGAACTCCTCCTCCATCCAGCCCACGCCGGCGCCGACGATGAGCCGGCCGTTGGAAATCACGTCCAGCGTGCCCAGCATCTTGGCGTTCAGCACCGGATGGCGGTAGGGCAGCACCAGCACGCTGAACCCGAGGTGCAGGCGGGTGGTCACCGCCGCCAGGTAGGCCAGGGTTGTCACCGGTTCCAGAATGCGGTCGCTGGCGGTCAGAGGAAACCGTCCGTCGCTGCGATATGGGTACGCCGAGCGGAGGTCAGTGGGTATGGCGATGTGGTCGCTGAGGAACACGCCGGCGTATCCCAGATGCTCCGCGCTTCGGGCGATGTGCGCCAGGGATTCGATGTCGGCCAGGGGGCCGACGTTGGGCAGGATCACGCCGTATTCCATACTCAAAACCTGCGTGCGGGTGGCTCGGGCGGCGGGCAATTTCAGTTGACACTCCGCCGAACCCGATGCTAGCATAATCCACCGCCGGATCGGTCGTTTTCCGCCGGCGTGAACGGGGCGGCGCCCCGTCGCCAAGCCCCTGACCAAGGAGTACAACAGATGGCCGACCAGCCCGAACTGCACCGCGGTTTGATGAACGTTTACATGGACACCACGGAGTCCAGTTTCATCGACGGCGAAATCGGAAAACTGCTCTATCGTGGCTACAACATCCACGATCTGGCTGAGAAGTCCACCTTCGAGGAAATCATTCACCTGGTGCTCTACGGAGAGCTGCCGACGCACGAGGAGCTCGCCGAGACGGACGGCTACCTGCGCGCCAACCGCCGCATCCCCGATGAGATCATCACGGTCATTGACGCGGTGAAGTCAGCGCATCCCATGGATGTCCTCCAGACTGCCCTCATCGGTTTGGCCGCTTTTGACGAGGAGTCCGAGAACAATTCCAGGGAAGCGAACGTGCGCAAGGCCCTGCGGATGACCGCCCAGGCTCCGACCATCGTCACGGCCCACCACCGCATCCGGTCCGGATTGGAGCCGGTCACGCCGAACCTCGACCTGAACCACGCCGGCAACTTCCTCTACATGCTCTTCAACGAGACCCCGGACGAAGAAACCATCTCCCTGATGGACGTGGACTTCATCCTGCACGCCGAACATGGCGTCAACGCCTCATCCTTCGCCGCCCGCGTTTCCGCGTCCACCAACTCGACGCTGCACGCCGCCGTCTCCGGAGCGGTGGGCACTTTGAAGGGGCCAGCGCACGGCGGCGCGGCTGAAGAAGTAATGAAGATGTCGATGGAGATCGGCAACCCCGAAAACGCCGAAGAGTACGCCCGCAACAAGCTGAACAATCGCGAGCGCATCATGGGCTTCGGTCACCGCGTCTATAGGGCAGAAGACCCCCGGGCGCGTCACCTGCGCGAACGCTCCCAGGCCCTGGGCGAAAAGCGCGGCGACCCCCGCTGGTTCCAGATCCTGACCCACCTGTCGGAAGACGTGATGGCCCCCTACCGCGACCGCGGCATCTACGTCAACGTGGACTTCTACGCCGGCTCTATCTACCACCTGCTGGGCATTCCCTCCGACCTGTTCATTCCCATCTTCGCGTTGGGTCGTGTGCCCGGCTGGTCGGCGCAGTGCATCGAGCAGTACGAAAACAACATCCTGTTGCGGCCGCGCCTGCATTACATCGGTCCCATGGACCGGGAGTACGTGCCTATTGAACAGCGGTAGGAACGACACCATCGCGATGCCGGCAGGGGCGAATGTTCATTCGCCCCTGCTTTTTTGTGCCATGGCAGTTGGCTACGGGTAGACTTCCAGGTTGCCCAGATGGACCTCAGCGATGACTTCAGGTCCGCCGGTGGTTCCGTGAGAGTGTCCGTGACCGTCCCCGCTTTGCTCAGGCTGGCCGGTTTCGCCCGCCTGGCCGACGTCCGGAACGGCAACGGTCACCGTGGACTCCACCTTCTCGCCATTGAACACCAATTCGCTGTGGTCGTTAGTATTGAGCGAAACGCGGATTTCGCGCTCGCCCGGGGCCACGTCTGCGACGTGGTACCGGCTCTCGAAGACGCGGCCGAGTTTTACGCCGTCCAGGTAGATGTGCGCGTGGCCGGATCCTGGCGCGTGGGCCTGGTCCACCATCTCCGGGGCGAACCGGAAACCTTCGGTAGCAATGTGAACCTCGATGCCGCCGTCAGCGTCCGCCTCCGCGGTGACGCTCAGGCTGACCGGCAGTTCTGAAACGACCTCGCTGGGGGTGCCGGAGGCGTGATGGTGGTCGGTGTTGACCTGGTCGCTTTTCGTGCTGTCGGATGCGAATACGTGGAAGTTGATGGCGAACGCGCCGGCGGTCGCGGCGACGAAGTTCAACTCGCCCGCGCCGCCGGGCGATACCGCCGCGGTGAGATCGTACCCGTGGAGGTGGATTTCGCCCGGCTCGTCTGCCGTGAAGTTGATGCTGACGTTTTCACCCTGGGAAACGCGCAGGTCGTCGCGGGTCAGGGAGGTATCCCGATTGGTGATGGGCAGGTTGATGACCACCGCGTCGGCTGAGGCCTGGTTGGGCATCCCCTGACCGGGCTGGCCGTCCTTGCCGTGCTCGTTGGTCCCGTGCGACATAGCAGATGCTGAGGCCGGGGGTTCGGTCGGTTCTAGTGCGTTGGGCTCCGCGGTGGCTCCACACGCCAGGGTCGCCATCAACGCGATGGCGACGGTCAGCGGGACCATCGGCCGAATGATTGAGTGGTGCAGCAGTTTCATGGATAGAATCCTCCGCAAGAATTGACGCGCACTCGTGGCTGTCTTGCAGCAGCCAGTCAGCGCCGAAAGTGAAACGGAATTCAGGAGGATTCAGATAACGGGAGGCGGCAGTGGGGGCGGAACATTCGTCCCCCGAGCGCGGCCTGAACTTGGAGCGAACCGCTCCAGCAGGTTGTCTCTGCCCTCTGGCGGAGGGGGAGGACGCAGGGATTCCGGGGCCGGGTGGTACGAGGCGTTGAGCGCCGCCAGCGTCAACCCGGCGGCAGCCGGCGCAAGATACATCACGTCGCCGGCGTTCTCCCGGCCCGATGACTGGAGGAACTGCGAACCTGTCTCCTGATGGGCGTGCCGCGCGACCCCTTCGTAGGCGTGACCGTGGGCGACGGGGGCGCCGTTGAGGTAAATGTGGTCGTGGTTGTGGGCACGCTCGGCGAAGTGGTGGTCGTCCAGTGGCCCGACGATGGGCAGAGCCAGCGCGAATAATGCGGCGGCGAGGAGCAGCATCCAGCCCAGTGAGGGCGGATCCGCGGTTCGGTGGGGGGCCGGGAATAGCGTGGTTGGCGAGGCGGAGGGCACGAGAGTATCAGCCGGCGCGGTTGCGCAGCAGAATGGTTATGGCGAAGGCGCGGCGCAGGGACTCCGGGGCGGAGGACAAGTCATTGATCGCATTTGCTGCGTCCTCAATGATTTGAGAAACATCCGACGAAGAGAAGTCGGATATAGGATTGTAGTCGGCTTGATTGCGGTGGCCCTGGCTATCAACGAAAATGCGCGCGAACTCCTTGATTTCCGCTGGGAAGGGAGCCATCAAACCAGAGTTGCGGCACTGGTTCCTGGCGTGGGTGTGCTCCAGCCCTCGATAGGCTTGCAACCGGGCTTCGGAAATGGCTAGGTCTTCGGCAGGCGCCAGCAATTCCATGGCGTTGGCGCAAATGGCATGGAACATCGCGTAATAGACGGTGCTGACGGCGCGCTTCAGGTGGGTCTGGGCCTGTTCCGGGTCCGTTTCCTCGGCAGCTGCGTCGAATAGCGTCCGGGCCGTGGCGATGAGATTAGCAGGGGAGAACATAGGGGTTTTGCGAAAACGCCGGCCATTCGGACTTAGGTATGAAGGATTTGGTAAGCACTGCCGGCGACATATCTTCGCCTAGTTCTTCATCTAATAGGAGGAGGAATCGGATGCGCCGGCGGGAGTCGGTCTTGACGGTGGTCTCGTCGTACACCATGTACACGTGGAGGTACACCTCGCCGTCGCCGTCGTCCCTGGGCACCACGACGATGGGGTCGAATACCGCATCGGGGCCGTACTGGTCGGCCAGGACTTTGGCGACGGCGGCCTTCACCCTGGTAGAGATCGCCGGCTTGACGGTGGTCATGGCGTTGGCCTCCGGGGAACGTGTCATCCTCTGGCCGAGGCGTTGGAACGCTGACGACGTTGCAGTGTCGTTGACAGTTAGATAGAGCATATCAGATAATGCCCAACCACCAATGCCAACACACACAGGAGGCAACAAGATGGCATCTCAGGACATCGCCTTGATGGCCCATCTGATGCGGCGAGCGGGTTTCGGGGCCACCCGGGACGAACTGGAAGCTCTCGTTGAGAAGGGCTACGAGGCTACCGTTGAGGAGCTGTTAAACCCGGAGAGCCAGCCGGCTATCGACCGTTACGAACTGGTCCGCTACCAGCCGTGGACCTGGCGCCCGGGCACCATTCAGGGCATGGGTTCGGCCGAATGGCTGCACTTCATGATCAATACCAAGCGGCCGTTGGAAGAGAAGATGGCGCTGTTCTGGCACCAGATCTTCGCCACCGGCGTGTCCAAGGTTGACCACTACGACGAGATCACCCGCATGGTGGCCCTGTTCCGCGAGAAGGGCATGGGCAACTACAAGGACCTCCTGCTGGAAGTCGCCAGGAACCCGGCGATGATCTACTGGCTGGACAACTTCGAGAACCACGCCGATGCCGTCAACGAGAACTGGGGCCGCGAACTGCTGGAACTGTTCAGCATGGGCGTTGGCACCTACACCGAGGTTGACGTTCGCGAGGCTTCGCGCGCCTTCACCGGCTGGACCTTCGAGCCCAAGCTGCCGCGCGGCCCCATCGGCCGCCACGACTGGCAGTTCCAGTACCTTCCCGAAGATCACGATGACGGCGAGAAGACCTTCCTCGGCGAGACCGGCAACTTCAACGGCGAAGACATCATCAACATCGTCTGCGAACACCCAGCCACGGCCACGTTCGTCGCCCGTCACCTGTACAACTTCTTCGTCGCCGACGAGGCCCAGGTGCCGGCATGGCAGGTGACCCCGCCCAAGGACGAGGACGCCATTGACCTGCTGGCCGACACCTTCATCGACTCCGGCTGTGACATGACGGCGGTCCTCCGCGTTCTGTTCAACAGCGACTTCTTCAAGAACGCTCGCTACGCCCGCCTGAAGAGCCCCGCCGAAGTGGTGGTTGGCACTCTGCGGCTGGTAGGCGGCTACGAGTTCCCCGGCCCCGGTTTGGGCGAGATGGCCCGCCAGCCCACCTACATGGGCCAGGACCTGCTCAACCCGCCCAGCGTGGAAGGCTGGCACACCGGCGTCGAGTGGATCAACAGCGGGTCGCTGATGCGCCGCATCAACTTCACCGCCGACATGGTCAGCGACGTCAGCCGCCCGGGCATCCGGTCAATGATCAACCGCATGCAGGCTCAGGGCGACCTTACCGCCGCGGCTATGGTGGACAACTGCCTCGATCTGATGGGCCCGCTGGAGGTTGACGCTGCCACCCGAGAGGAGCTGGTTTCTCACGCCCAGACCTCCGGCAACATCTCCTGGGCTACTGATGCTGACGTCAGCGCCTCCGAGGAGCGCATCTCCGAAATGCTGCAGCTGATCGTTTCGCTGCGCGACTACCAGTACGCCTGACGAGACCAACGCGGCGACGCGTAAAAGACGTCGCCGCGACGACCGTCTCGCAATCCGCGTTCGCGGAACGATCTCCACAGGAGCAATCACAATGACCTCAACGAAGAAAGATCCGGTTCTGGTGGTGTTGCAGCTTACCGGCGGCAACGACTACATGAACACCGTAATCCCCCACGCCGAGCCCCTGTACCGTGACAAGCGGCCCGTGGTCGGCGTGCCGGACGAACGCATCCTCAAGCTCAATGACAGCATTGGGTTCCACCCTGAACTGGCCCCGCTGCGACGCTTCTGGGATGCCGGCGACATGGCCATCATCCACGGTGTCGGCTATGCCAACAGCCCCCGCAGCCACTTCCGCAGCATGGACATCTGGCACACCTGTGAGCCGGACAAGCTTGGAACCGAGGGCTGGTTGGGTCGCGCCGCCCGCGACATCGACCCCAACAAGGAAAACGTGGTCACCGCCGTCAGCTTCGGCCCCAGCCTGCCTCGCGCATTGGCCCTGCCCGGCGTCCCGGTCGCGTGCGTGGACGACTTGGAGAACTTCGGGATGCTCACCAGCATCCAGGAAGAGATGCAGCGGGACAAGATCATCGACCGCTTCACCCGCCTGTACTCCCCAACCATCGGCAACGGCTTTGTGATGGATTACCTGGGCCAGACCGGTCTCGACGGCCTCAAGGCCGCGGACATCCTGAAGGTTGCCCCCGAGACGTACAGCAGCAGCGTCGAGTATCCCGACACCCCCATCGCCCGGAAGCTCAAAGGCATCTCGCAGGTGCACCAGGCCGACCTGGGCGCTCGCGTGCTCTACTGCGACCACGGCAGCTTCGACAGCCACTCCAACCAGGTGGGCATGCACGACGGCCTGTGGCGCGACGTCTCGGCCGCGGTGTCCAGCTTCTTCGACGACCTGCGCGAGAACAACGCCAGCGACAACGTCATCCTGATGATGTTCTCCGAATTCGGCCGCCGCGTCCACGACAACGGCAGCGGCACCGACCACGGCGCCGCCGGCCTCGTGCTGGTGATGGGCGACCAGATCAAGGGCGGCGAGTACGGCCAGTACCCGTCTTCCAAGCCCGAAGACCTGGAACAGGGCGACCTGGTTCCCGGAACCGACTTCCGGGGCGTCTACTCCACCATCCTGGAAGACTGGATGGGCCTGGACGCCAACCCCATCGTCAGCGGGACCTTCGAGAAAGTCGCGTTTGTCTAGGGGATCACGGGTTCCGGTCAACGGGACACGCTGATTGGCAAAACCGACCGGGGCCAGTGGGTGAGAATCTGCTGGCCCCGCAGTTATGGATGGCCGCGGAATACCTCCGCGCCTGACTAACCGAAACACACAGGCAACGAGCAGGTAAACATATGCTTACGCAAATAGCCAAGGGCCGAGTGTACGACTACAGCCACTCGGTGGGACGGGGCGCCGCGTCCGGCATGGGCTTCAGCCAGCCCACCTCCATGGCCTTCGAGGGCAACACGGTTTACGTTTTGAACCGTGGCATCGAAGGTATTTCCAACGTGCCGTGGAACCGGCTCGCCTACGGCGCTCGGGTCAGCATCATCGACCTGGGCGATAACGAGGGCGACGAGGAATTCACCGGCGAGTTCGGAAAGTACGGCGACCGGGAAGGCGAGTTCATCTGGCCCTCCGGCATGGTTCTCGCCCCCAACAGCCACATCTACGTGGCGGACGAATGGATGAACATGGTGTCCGAGTTCGAAAAGGACGGGACATATATCAAGCGGTGGAGCGCCGTTCCCGCCGATGACGGCAAGGAACACGGAACCTCCAGCCTGGCCGTTGACGCCGACGGCAACCTCTACCTGACCGACGGCCGCAGCCACGAGGTCCGCAAGTTCACCGCCGACGGTGCGTTCATCACCAGCTGGGGCTCTCTGGGCGAGGGCAACGGCGAGTTCAACTCCCCGTGGGGCATCACCGTTGACCAGGGCGATGGCTCGGTGTACGTGGCGGACCACCGGAACCACCGGGTGCAGAAGTTCACCGCCGACGGCGAGTGGCTCATGCAATTTGGTGAGCCGGGAACCAAGCGCGGCCAAATGCACCTTCCGGTGAAAGTCACCGTGGACCACACGGGCGATGTCTACGTCGCTGACTGGAGCGACAACGGTATGCACCCGGGCAAGGTCCATGTCTTCGACAAGGATGGCGGCTTCATCATCTCGCTCATCGGCGACGCCCAGTGGCTGAGCAAGTGGGCGGACATGACCGTCGTCGCCAACGCCGACTACCTGAAGCGGCGGCGCGAGGTGCCCACAACCGAATCCGAATGGCGTTTCGCCCTGCCCACTGACGTCCATTTCGACGAGAATACCGGCCGTCTGGTGGTGCTGGATGCCCAGCGCAGCCGGCTCCAGATCTACAACAAGATGGAAAATTACATGGTTCCCCAGATGAACCTGTGATCATCCGTGATTACCCAGGAGCAGGAACCCGAATACGTGCGGCTGGCGGAGGAATCTCCCGGTATGCTGTGCCGGGAGGCTCCGCCTGAAATCCTGGAGGCGTGCGCCCTCGACAACGAGCCGACGCCATTCCTGGAGCAGTTCTTCGAAGCGGGAATTCGCGCCCACGCTCGCATGGAGCACGGGCGTGAACTCCCGCAAATGTATGTGAACAACGCCATCCTGGTCCTGTGGCTGCGGTCCTGCCGCCTCTACACCAACGGACTCCTGGGTGTTGCCGACCCCGACCTGGACAAGCAGTTTTTCTCCAGCGCCGATGCAACCCCAGCTTGAGCTCAACGTCGGTTTGACGGCAACCTGCTGCACTGCGCTACAATACCTTGAAGGCGCAGCGTACATCGCCATCGTGCTGGCCGTCTTTGGAGTGCCGCAGTTGCTGACCTACTACCTCGACCGCAGGGATCGCCGCCGTGACCGCCGGGAAGAACGCGCCGAGGCCGAACGTGTGCGCCAGGAAGAGCGGGCGGAAGCGGAACGCCGGCATCACGAGATGATGACCGCGCTGATCGCCATATTGGATCGGAACGGGCACAGCGCTCCCCCGGACCAATCCACAGCCATCGAGCGGTTGCAGCAGCGCATCGCGGAGCTTGAGGCGGAAATAGCGCTCCTGCGCAACGGCAACGAGGCTGGCAGTCAGGACTAATGGCTGCCCCGATTTTGGACCTCAAAGCCGCCGGCGCCCGGCGCTTTGATGGCCAGGTCGCCGTAGTAACCGGTGGTGGGCAAGGCATAGGATCCGCCACCGCTCGCCGCCTTGCCCAGGAAGGCGCGTCGATCGTCATCGGCGATATGGTTGCTGAAACCTCTGAGCGCGTCCGCAAGGAAATACGTGACTTCGGCGGCGCTTGCGAAGTGTCGATCGGCGACCTCTCCAAGTGGGAAAACGCCGAGGCTTTGATGGCAAGAGCCCAGGACGCTTTCGGCAGGATCGACGTGCTCGCAAACATTGCCGGCGGAACCATCTGGTTCCAGTCATTGCAGTACTACACCCCGGACCAGATCCAGGCGGAGATCGACCGGAGCTTCTGGACTGCCATGTGGTGCTGCCGGGCCGCGCTGCCGTACATGATCGATCAAGGGTCGGGCGCTATCGTCAACATCGCCACCCACGCCGTTACCGGCCGGTTCCGTGTCCCCTACGCCGCCGCCAAGGCCGGCCAGATTGGCCTGACCACCTCTCTGGCGCGCGAGGTGGCCCATCTAGGCATACGGGTGAACTGCGTGGCCCCCAGCGGCACCGCGGCCGACGACCGGTTCACGCCAAGGGATTACGGCGTGGGGATCATCCCGCCCGAGCTGCCGGCCAGCGAGCGCGCCGCGCAGGAAGAGTACCGCTCGGCGACCCGTAACTCCGAGATCCCCATGGGGCGGCGCGGCGAAGCCGACGAGCAGGCGGCCGCCATCGCCTTCCTTGCTTCCCACGACGCGTCGTACATCACCGGCCAGGTTCTGGCGGTAGGTGGCGGCCAGCCCTATCCCTTCTAGGCTTCGCCTGACCGGTCGCCTGCGCGTAGCGGCGGCCGGATGATCATCCGCTTTTGGATTTGCCGGGATTCCCACGGTGCGGTTTGATCCCTGCGCCGTATCTTGACCGTTCTGCTAATATGGCGTGAACCGATCACGCCAAGGTACGAGGGCAACGGCATGGGACTCAAAAACCTTTTGTTGAAGCCGCTTTCCGGTTATCCCGGCGGCTACAAGAAGATGCGACGGGGGACGCAGGGATTCAATTCCACTCCACCGTTCCAGGTTCCCGATAACCCCAGGGACCGCCGCAGCCGCATCCCTCCTTTGGGGTTTCGTGAGTACTGGTACCCGGCACTGCCGGCCAAGGACGTCAAGAAGAACCAACCCGCCATGCTGCGGATGCTGGGCACCGACGTGGTGTTTTTCAAGGACAAGGCGGGTGAGGTGCAGGCCCTGCTGGACTGGTGCCCTCACCGGGCCGTATACCTGTCGATGGGGCGCTGCTATTTCGAGGGTTTCCTGACCTGCCCCTACCACGGCGCGACCTTCGACGGCGATGGCAACTGCGTTGCTTTCCTGACCGAGGGCCCCGAGTCCATGATGGTCGGCGCGCCCGGCATGAAGGCCCGCAAGTTCCCCACCGTGACCCTCAAGGGCCTGGTCTTCGTTTGGATGGGCGAGGGTGAACCCGTGGCTCCCGAGGAGGACATCCCGCCGGAGATGTTCGAGGAGCACAACATCTGCCGCCCTTCCTTCTGCATGTTCGATTGCAACTGGGTGCTGGTGCTGGAAAACACCATGGACGCCCACAACGCCTTCATGGTGCACCGGAATGCCCTCCGGATCCTGGGCAGTCGAGTAGGCGGCAGGCCCCGCACGCCCCTGGGCTACCGGGTCAACCTGGTCAACAACAAGAACGTCCACTACCGGCCGGGTAGCGGCAAGTCCTCGGTGGAAAAATACTATTACGACGAGGAAGGGAACATACCCTATCAGATGTACTATCCGGGAGTGGATGGCGTGTGGCCGCTGCACCGTTGGCGTCTCGCCTGGACCTGGTTCTTTGACTGGAAGGCCAAGCGGAGAGGGCAGGACCCCAACTACCGGCGCGCGTCCGGGTCCGATACCCCCGATGTCAACGAATGGAACGGGACCCGGCTGCCCGGAATGTCCCGCACCGGAGGCAACAACCGCTACTTCCGCAGCACACGCTGGCCCGTGCCGGTCGAGGACAACCTGACCCGCATGGTGTACCTGAACGTGGAGCGGTATGAAAAACGGCCCAGCCTGCTCCGCCGCGTCGTCAGCGCCACCACCTGGCCCTACCGCAACTGGGAGCTCAACTTCAACTTCCGAAACCAGGACTACGACGCGGAGAAGTACACCCAGTACCACATGCCGGAGTACCTGTCCTCCACCGACTCGGTGGTGGTGGCGATGCGGCGGCTGTTTGCGGACCACAACCGCGACGTCATCAGGCAACGCGAGTGGGAAGAGGCGCTCCCCGAGGTTATGGAAGAGAGCGAAGCCGAGCGCATGGTGCGCGAGGGCGATGTCAAGGTGGCTTCCGCCACCGAGGCATTCGACGCCGATCGCCTGGAGGCGGAGCTGTTGCGCCGGGTTTAGGCGAACGCCGGCATCACCTCCTCGGCGAACAGCTGGATGGATCGCTTGGCCGCATCGGGGTCGATGTAGCCGAACAGATGCCGCGCGCAGAAGATGTCGTGGCCGATGAGATCGTGCTGGTCCCGGAGACGTTTTGCCACTGTCTCCGGGCTGCCCACCAGGGCGATGCCGTTGTCGATCCAGAAGTCGTAGGACTGCGCGCGCTCGCGGAAAGTGCGTCGGAGCTCAGCCCGCTCCGGTGTCCCGGGATCTTCGCCGCGCATTCCGAACGGCCCGTACCCGATGCGCGTCTCCCCGATGATGTCGCGGCCCTTGCCTTCAGGAATCGCTGAAGGGAAGGCTGCCGTTGCCAGGAAGGGCTCAGCCTGCTCCCTGGCCTTGGCGTCGGTTTCAGCCACGTGGACGTGGCGGGTCAGGAAGGTTTTTGGCATCGGCGTGTCGTGTCCCTCCGCCCGCCACAGTTTGCGCCAGGTTTCGAATTTCTCTGCGATCACCGGGTCGGTGTCGATGTTCTGGGAGACGTGGAAGTTCTGCTTGGCGGAGTACTCGAAGCTCGCCGCGCTGTGGCACCCAAACCACACCGGGGGATGCGGCTTCTGATACGTATCGGGCGTGCTCAACACCTCGTCGAACTTGAAAAACTCTCCCTCGTAGGTCACGCTCCCTTCCTTCCAGGCCATCAGGATGATGTCCAGGGCCTCTTCGCTGATGGCGCGCCGCCGGTCGAAATCCACGTTCCACCGCAGGAATTCGTGGTAGGTTACGCCGGTGCCAGCCCCGAATTCCACCCGGCCCCGGGATAGGTGGTCCAGCATTGCCACCTCTTCGGCCAGGCGGATGGGATGGTGAAAGGGCAGCTGGTAGATCATCACGCCGAAACGCATGGCGCTGGTGGCCCGTGCCAGGGCGGTCAGGTAGACGCTGGGCGAGCTCATGAAACTGACGTCGGACGACTGGTGTTCGATGGAGAAGTAGTACTTGTACCCCATCTGCTCGGCTTCCTGGGCCCCGCGGATATGCTCGTCATACACGTCAGCGGCCAGCGCGTGCGATTCCATCTGCGCCTGGTCCAGCACGTCGTAGAGACCGATTTCCATCTTGGCCATGACGATACTCCTTCCGGTGGCGTCCGCCGGTGCAACATTATCCCGTAGTATAATCCCAATTATTCTTTGGGGAGGGCCTGTTATGACCGCTGTTGACTATTCCGTGCTGGAGAATTCCGCGGGTTCAGGTCGTTCCTTCTATCCGCAGCGCCACTGGACCAAGACCCCGGAGAGCGCGGTGGACTACGCGGTCAACGTGGGTGACGATGTAAAGTTATCGTGCCGGTTCCACGCGGTGGATCGGGCCTACCCCACCGTGTTGTTCTTCTACGGCAACGGCGAGACCGCCGCCGGCTACGACCACATCGCGCCCCACTACAACGAGATCGGCGCGAACTTCTTTGTCGCTGACTACCGGGGCTACGGCGCGTCCGGTGGTTCGCCAACCTTCAACACCATGCTGGCCGATGCCCATGTGGTGCTGGACGGGCTGCAGGAGGCCATGGCGGAGCTTCAGTGCACCGGCCCGATCTACGTCATGGGCCGGTCCATGGGTCGGCACGCTGCCGGCGAGCTGGCGGTCACCGAGTCGGACAAGCTCAACGGCGTGATCATCGAGAGCGGGCGCCCCAACCTGGGCCGGTTCGCCGATGGCCTCGCGCCCGACTTGATCAAGGTGCTGGAGGACGACTACCACGCCAAGTTCTACTCCATCGACATACCCGCGCTGGTCATCCACGGCGAATGGGACGAATTGGCGCCCGTCCACGACGCCGTGGATATGCACGACAGGTTCAAGACCCGGAACAAGCACCTGGAAATCATCCCCAAGGCCGGCCACAACGACCTGATGTACATTGGCTATCAGCAATACTTCAGCGCAATCCGAAACTTCATCGTCCGTTACGCTCAGCGCGGCGCAGCGGACGCCGCCGTTGCCGATACAGAATAGGGGAGGCCGGATATGGGCATCTTTTACGCGAAAGTAAGCGTCGCAAACCTGGCCGGCGGCGATGCTCACGAAACGGAAGCGTTGGTTGACACCGGCGCGACCGATTCGGCCTTCCCCGCCGCGCTGCTGGAATCCCTGCGCATCCGTCCGGAGCGATCTGAAACCTACGTCACGGCTGACGGCTCCGAGGTGGAATGTGGATACGGATACGCCCGGCTGACCATCGCCCTGGACGACGCCCAGAGCGTGAGCGGTATCGCCCCCGTGGCCTTCTGGCCGGATGAGAGTGGGCAGTGCATCGGAGCGTCTGCCCTCCAATACCTGAAATTGGCGGTGGATATGCCCGAAGAAAGATTGGTTCCGGTGCGGATGGCGCGGCGCGGCTGGGCGGGCAGCCTGGACCGGAACGGCGGCGCGAAAGGCTAGTGGGGTTCCAATTGCATCCTGGCGCAGACCAGGCGGGGGAGAGCGGCATCATGGTGACGCAGGTCAAAGGACACATCAGCGCGGGCAGCCTGGAAGATTTGAAGACGGCAGGATGCAGGGTCGTCACCGGGGGCGGGCATGCCATCGCCGTCATCTACCATGACGGTCAGGTGCACGCCGTGGACAATCGCTGTCCCCACATGGGGTTCCCGTTGGATCGCGGCAGCGTCAGCGGCGGCATCCTGACTTGCCACTGGCACCATGCCCGGTTCGACCTCGCCAGCGGCGGTACCTTCAATCCCTTCGCTGATGACGTGAGGAGTTTCCCGGTCACTGTTGTCGATGGCGAGGTTTGGGTGGACCCGCGGCCAGCCGAGCGGTACGAGGCTGATCACTGGTCGGGTCGGCTGCGCGACGGCCTGGAGCACAACATCCGCCTGGTATCCGCCAAGTCGGTGCTGGGCCTGCATGCCGCCGGCGCGGATTACCGGGTTCCCCTTCGGATTGGAGCCGATTTTGGCACCATGTACACGTCGGACGGATGGGGACCCGCCATGACCATCCTTACCGCCACGGCCAACATCCTGCCACACCTGGCGGAGGATGACCGTCCGCTGGCGTTGTACCAGGGCTTGCTCCACGTGTCGCGGGAATGCGCCGGCCGGCCGCCCCGCTTCGTCGTGGATCCCTTGCCCACCGGCGAGACCCGGCCGCAGGTTTTCAAGCAGTGGTTCCGCAACTTCATCGACGTGCGGGACGAGGATGCCGCCGAACGATGCCTCCGCACTGCCATCGAGCTGGGTGTGCCTCCCCGGGACGTGGCCGACATGATCTTCGCGGCCAGCACCGACCACATCTACCTGGACGCCGGCCATACGCTGGATTTCGCCAACAAAGCGTTCGAGCTGCTGGACCACATCGGCTGGGACCACGCCAGCCAGACGCTGACCAGCCTGGTGCACGGCATGGCGCGCGCCCGTCGCAGCCAGGAGCTCAGCGCGTGGCGGCATCCCATCGATCTGGCCTCACTGGTTTGGCAGGCTCGCGATGAGCTGCCCGCGCTCTGCGAACAAGGGTGCGACGCCTCCGGGTGGGACGACGCTGACGCGCTGGCCCGTGCCATGCTGAGCGAGTCCCCGTCGGACATCCTTGACGCCATCAAGGGGGCGATCCGCTCCGGGGCGACCGCCGAGCAACTGGGGTCCGCAGTCGCCTACGCCGCATTTCTGCGCATGGCGCACTTTCACGTGTCCAACGAGTTCGGTGACTGGGACACGGTGCACAACACGCTGACAGCGGCCAACGCCCTGCATCGTGCGCTGCAACGCGCGCCGTCGGTGGAACTGGTACGTGGCGTTTTTGACGTAGCCATGAGCATCTACCTTGACCGTTTCCTGAATATGCCGGCCCAGCGCATCCCGGAAACGGGGTACGACCCGGTGGACAGCGACGCGTTGCTGGCGGAGCTGGGCGACTTGATGAACGTGCGTCAGCAGGTTGAAGAGGCATCCCACCTCGTGTCGCGCCACCTGACCGGCGCCGGGAACCCGGAAGCGTTGCTGGCTGCTCTCGGACACGCGATGCTGGCCGAGGACGCGGGGTTCCACTCCTTCCAGATAGTGGACGCCGGATTGGGCCAGTATCAGACCCGGCGGGGTACGGAATCCGGCCGCCATGTGCTGATCGGCATGGCACGCTATTTGGCCGCCCACGCGCCGACGTCCCGCGCCGTGGGCCAGACCTACCAGATCGCCCTGCGACTTCATCGGGGAGAAGAGCTTTTCCGAGAATAGCGCATCGGCCTGTGCCGGGTTCGACCCCGATGTATAATCGCGCCAGCGTCCCGCCAATCGACCGACTCAACCACTCTCTTCCAGTGCGGAGGTTCGACGATGCCCCATCCCAGCGAAATGTCCATTGACGATCTTCAGCGGATTGCAGACCACGCCGGCCTCGGCATGTCCCGCGAGGAGGTCGAAGAGGTCAAGCCCATCTATGACCTTTATGCCGGCTATGCCTATGAGCTCCACCAACTCGAATTCGGCGCCACTGAAATGGTGGTCGAGTTTCGCCCCGACTGGCCGGAAGAGTAGCGCTTCCCACCACGGAGCATCCCGCGCATCCCAAGGAGTGATCAATCATGGCAACTGCCGACCAGCGTTTGTACTTTCTGACCATCCACCAGGCCGGTGAGTTGATGCGGAGGGGCGAATTGTCTCCCGTCGAATTGACCCGCGCCTGCCTGGACCGCATCGCTGACACCGACGACCGGCTGCACTCTTTCATCCTGCTGCTTGCCGACGAGGCCCTGGAGCAGGCTCGGGTCGCCGAGTCGGAAATGCTGCGCGGCGAATACCGCGGCCCAATGCACGGCATACCCTTCGCCCTGAAGGACCTGTACGACACTGCCGGTGTCCGCACCACGTCCGGCTCCCGCGTGGATATTGAGCGGGTTCCCACCGAGGATGCCACCACCACGGCCCGCTTGAAGGATGCCGGAGGCATCCTGCTGGGCAAGCTGGCCATGCACGAGTTCGCCCTGGGCGGCCCCGACTGGACCACTCCCTTCGAGCCGGCCTGCAACCCCTGGAACCTGAACCACATCACCGGCGGCTCCAGCAGCGGATCCGGGTCGGCGGTGGCGGCGGGCCAGGCGCTGGGCGCGCTCGGCTCCTGCACCGGCGGCTCGATCCGGGGCCCGGCGTCCCTGTGCGGCATCGTCGGCCTGAAACCCACCTACGGCCGGGTCAGCCGCTACGGCGTGGTGACCCTGAGCTGGTCCCAGGACCACGCCGGCCCCATGACCTGGACCGTCGAAGATACTGCGTACATGCTGCAGGCCATTGCCGGTCACGATCCAAAGGACCCCACTTCCAGCAGAGCGCCCGTCCCCGACTACTCGCGGTCCCTGCGTGAGGACATGCGCGGCGTCCGGCTGGGCCTGCCGCGCCACTACTTCTTCGATCCGGACCCCAGCGTCAATCCGGAGGTGGTCGCCACCGTGGAGAAAGCGATCGGCGAGCTGGAGAGCCTCGGCGCCAGCGTGCAGGAAGTGTCCCTGCCCAGCCTGGACTACATCCGCGCCGCCAACTCTGTCATCATGGTCAGCGAGGCCTACGCCTACCACGAGCCCAACCTGAAGTCCCGGCCCGAGGAGTTCGGAGAGATCGTTCGCGGCCGTTTCCGCGTCGGCGGTATGCTGTCCGCGGCCGACTACCTGCAGGCCCAGCGCGTGCGCACCTGGGCCCGCCGGGAGTTCGCCGAGGTCATGCAGAACGTTGACCTGCTGGTAACGCCCACCATGACTCAACCCGCCGCTGCGTTCGAGGGCTACGATCCGAGCAGCACGGCGCGAGGCCGCAGCTTCACCGCGCCGTTCAACGCCACCGGTCTGCCAGCCATCTCGGTTCCGTGTGGCTTCACCGAGCGGGGCCTGCCCGTCGGCATGCAGTTCGCCGGCAAGCCCTTCGACGAGCCGGGGGTGATCCAGGCCGCCTACACCTACCAGCAGCACGCCCGCTGGTACGAGCAGCGGCCGCCGATCTAGGCGCTCCGCGCCCGCACGCCTACCCATCTTGTCATCGCGAGGAGCGCAGCGACGTGGCGATCCCGTTACGGGAAGAACGGCCCATCCAGCGACGAGATTGCCGCGCTCTGCTCGCAATGACAGCTCGGGCGAAACTGTGTGCGCGTCAGGCGCTACGCCGGGATGCGGGTTGGCGATGAAGCGATGGCTGGCCCTTCGCCGTTGGTGGATTGCCGGCGTCACCGCCGGTCTGGTGGCGTTCAGGATCCTGATCGCCATCGGGATCGAAGCGCTTGGCATCGCGGGAGGCAGCGGCCCACCCGTGATGCCGGCCTTGACGGCAGCCCTGGATGCGCTGGCTCTTGGGTTGGCCGTGGTCGCCGTGGTGGCGTTTGTCCAGTACGGTCGGCTCTTCAACGCGCGGGTGCCTACAGAGTGATCGGAAACTCCGGGCCGGGGCGCCGTCCGTCCGCAATCGCGGCCGGCCATAGGCGACGATAACCGCAATAAAACTGGCCGCATCGCCGCGCCCAATGCCGATACGGTTGAGCGGTCTGGCACTTAATGGTAGGATACCGATGGCGATTTGTTGATTCAGATCGAGGAGGCTTTATCGATGGCATACGATGACCATGACATTGGATTGATGGCCCATCTGATGCGCCGGGCCGGCTTTGGCGCAAAATACGATGAGCTTGAGGCCCGCGCGGCCAAGGGGTACAACGCCACGGTTGATGAGCTGCTGCACCCCGAACTGCACGACCACGGGATGGACCTGGACATTGCCGAGCGGTGTTTCATCGAGTGGAGCCACCAAACGCGGGGCCTGCCCGAGTACGTGGCCTTCCGGTTCATCAATTCCAGGAACCAGCTGGAAGAGAAGATGTGCCTGTTCTGGCACGGCATTCTTTGCACTGCCGACAGCAAGACCCAGAGTTACCCCACGTCGTGGGATGAAATCGAGATGTTCCGCCAGTACGGCATGGGCAGCTTCCGCGACTTGCTGCTGGAGATCTCCAAAGATCCGGCGATGATCTTCTTCCTGGACAACTGCCTCAGCCACAAGGGCGCCATCAACGAGAATTATGGCCGCGAGTTGCTGGAGCTGTTCTCCATGGGCGTCGGCATGGACGGCGAGTTCAACTACACCGAAGACGACGTGAAGGAATGCGCCCGCGCGTTCACCGGGTGGACGATTGCCAACAACATCCCCGGCCAGCCCTACGGACGCTACTCCGGCAAGTTCGTGTACAACCCGGACGACCATGACGAGGGCGCCAAGACCTTCCTGGGCGAAACCGGCAACTTCAACGGCGAGGATGTGATCGACATCATCGCCAGGCAGCCCGCCACCGCCCGTTTCATCTCCCGCCACCTGTACAGCTACTTCATAGCCGACGAGGCGCAGGTACCGGCGTGGATGGACACCCCGCCCCGGGACATGGACACCATCAAGATGCTGGAGGACGAGTACTTCCGCTCCGGCTACGACATCCGGTCCATGCTGCGGGTGCTGTTCCACTCCGATGCTTTCAAGAACGCCCGCTTCCAGCGCGTGAAGAGCCCCATCGAGACCGTCATCGGCACCCTGCGGCTGGTGGGCGACTGGACGGAGCCCAAGCCCGGCTTCGAGTTCATCTTCGACGAGATGAAGCACATGGGTCAGGAAATCTTCAACCCGCCGTCGGTGGAAGGCTGGCACACGGGTCGTGAGTGGATTGACGGCGGCACGCTGGTGCACCGCATCAACTTCACCGCTGACTTCGTGGGCGATGTCCAGCAGCCCGGCGTGAAAGAAATCATCGACCGACTGGCCGATCAGGGTCCGGTTATCTCACCCGAGAACATGGTGGATACCACCGCCCGGCTGATGGGTCATTACGAACTCTCGCCCGAGACCCGCGAGATGCTGTCCGCCAGCCTCGTGAAGGGCGGGACGATCAACACCGACACCGCAGAGTTCGCCTCCCGGGTCAGCGAGCTTTTGCAGATGATCGTCGCCACCAAGGAATACATCTACGCCTAGCCCGACGCTCACGGCTGGCGCTAACTCCGCAAAAAACCGCGCAACCCATCCCACGGGAGGAAAAATCGTGACCGCTACGAAGAAAGACCCGGTCCTGGTAGTTCTGCAGATGTCAGGCGCTTTTGACGCCCTGAACACCATCATTCCCTACAACGATCCGTTGTACAAGGATTACCGTCCGCACCTGAAGGTTGAGGTCGAGGAAGTCCTGGCCATTGACGACAACGTTGGATTCCATCCGGCCATGGCCCCGATCAAGGACCTGTACGACGACGGAAAGGTCGCCGTTATCCAGGGCATCGGCTACCCCAACCCCATCCGCTCGCACTTCCGGTCCATGGACATCTGGCACACGGCCGAGCCGGCCAAGATGTCCACCGAGGGCTGGCTGGGCCGCGCCATCCAGGACCTTGACCCCAACAAGGAAAACGTCCTGACCGCCGTGAACTTCGGCCGCGGCCTTCCCCGCGCGCTGGCCGCGCCGGGCGTGTCCGTCGCCTCCGTCGGCAGCCTGGAGACCTACGGCGTGCTGACCGGCATCGATGGCGAAAGCCAGCGGGCCGAGGCGCTGGACATCTTCTCCCGCATGTATTCGCCCATGGTCGGCTCCGGCCCCATCAACGAATACCTGTCCCAGACCGGCCTGGACGCCCTGAAGGGCGCCGACATCCTGCGCACCGCGCCGGAGATCTATTCCTCCAGCGTTGAGTACGGCGGAGATATGTTCTCCCAGTGGGTGAAGAACGTCGCCCAGGTGCACACCGCCGGGTTTGGCACCCGCGTGCTCTACACCGGCCTGAACCCCGGCGCCTTCGACACTCATGCCAACCAGCCCACCTCCTTCGCTAAGCTGTGGGGCGAGGTGTCCCGTGCGGTCAACGACCTGTACCAGGACCTGAAAGAGCACAACGCCAACGAAGAAGTGGTCATGCTCCTCTTCACCGAGTTCGGCCGCCGCGTGCAGGAAAACGGTTCCGGCACCGACCACGGCTCGGGCAGCGTGGCCTTCGTGATCGGCGACGGCGTCAAGGGCGGCCTCTACGGCGAGTATCCGTCCCTGGAGCCGGACAAGCTGGACGAGGGCGACCTCAAGTGGAACAACGACTTCAGGAACACCTACGCCACCATCCTGGACAAGTGGCTGGACCTGGACGATCAGGAGATCCTGAAGGGCTCCTACGAGCAGTTCGACTTCATCAAGTAGTCGACGGCAACCCCTGTCCGTTACGCCGGCAGGAACGGACGCGAAGTAGGGGCAGGTTCCTAACCTGCCCCTACGCTGCGATTGCCGGGCGTGCGGAAATCGACGGCGTGAAATTTGGAAGGTGAAATATGGTTACTGCGACTGAGATCGCGCCGGTAACGTTTCAATACAGCCACACCATAGGCCGACAGGAAGTCCGCAGCGGCAACGGGTTCTTCAACCCCGTGGCCATCACCCGCGACGAAAACGGGATGCTCTACGTGTTGAGCCGCGGCACCGAGACCCCGGCCTTCTTCCCGTGCAAGCGCGTCACCGTATTCAATCCTGACGAGCAGGAAGTGGTCGCCGAGTTCGGTCAGAAAATCCCGCCGGAAGACGCGGACGAAACCACGCCCAACGGTTCGTTCATGTGGCCGACCTCAGTGGCGCTGGACAGCCAGGGTATCGCCTATGTGGCCGACGAATGGCTGAACCGGATCTCCATTTACGAT
Source organism: Chloroflexota bacterium (assembly GCA_028873965.1). Classification (GTDB taxonomy): domain Bacteria; phylum Chloroflexota; class Dehalococcoidia; order Lucifugimonadales; family UBA3495; genus Bin87. The sequence continues at coordinate 59,713 of JAPPMU010000056.1, read as the reverse complement.
CAGGAACGCGGCAACTGGATAGGCATGTGGGGCATCCCCGGCTCCGCCGAAGGTGAGATCAACCGGCCGGCCGGCTTGGCCTTCGACAAGGACGACAACCTTTACGTCGTGGAGAGCCGGAACCACCGGGTTTCCGTGTTCACCAAGGACGGCCGGTTCAAGTTCGGCTGGGGCCGCAAGGGCGCCGGAGACGGCGAATTCGACCATCCCTGGGGCATAGAGATCGACCACAACGGCGACGTCTATGTTGCCGATTGGCGGAACGACCGCATCCAGAAGTTCGCTTCCGACGGCACTTTCCTGATGAAGTTTGGGTCTTCCGGAGACGGTGAAGGCGAGTTCAGCCGGCCCACCGGCGTGGCTGTCGACAGCGATGGCCACATCTTCGTCACCGACTACCGGAACGACCGCGTACAGGTGTTCCGCTCCAACGGCAGCTACATCACCACCATGCGCGGGCAGGCCACCCTCTCCAAGTGGGGCGCTGAGCGCGTGTACCTGGATCCCACCATCGTGCGGGCTCGCGAACGCGCTCTGGACCTGTCGGAGCGGGAAGGCGCATTCCAGGGTCCCATTGGCGTCGAGGTGAGTGACGACGGCCGCGTCTTCGTACTGGAGGCTCCGCGCCACCGGGTGCAGGTCTTCACCAAGCAGACCGCCATGTTCGCCGGCGAGCTCTGATCACCCCAGTTTCAGCAGTTGATTTCGAGGGCCACGGCAACGCCGCCGTGGTCCTTTTTGATCATCCCAAAACGTTGACTATAATGGCCAGGATACAGATGCGGAGCCTCCCCCACGAGGCTCGCGCGTACCCGGTCTGTCATCGCGAGGAGCGCAGCGACGTGGCGATCTCGTAACCACAGTGGCGACTACACCAGCAACGAGATTGCCACAATGACCGTTCGATTGAAACTGGGTACGCGTGAGCCCCACGAGGTCTTTTATGACTAGCAAACGAACTGCGCCGCCTGCTGCTAAGCCCGCCGGTCAATTTCCCGAGTTTCCACCCAGGGATGACATGCAGAACGCCCTTCATCTTAACGACCAGGGCCATCAGCCCGCCTTGCGGCGCCACCTCGGCGCGCCCCAAAGCACCGTAGTCATCGGGGAAGTTCCCATCGGCTGGAACATCCATACCCGGCGCGAAGTGATCCGGGTTCCGGATCTGTTGATCGCGTTCGGTGTCGACCGGGATTTGGTCGTTGCTGAGATGGGTTATTCCATAGATGAACACGGCAAGGCGCCGGATTTCGCTTTGGAGATCGCCTCGCCAAACACCGCGCGCAACGATGAAACCCGCAAGCGGATCGACTACGCTCGATTCGGGGTGACGGAATACTGGCGGTTTGACCCGCAAGGGGGCCGGTGGTACCAGCAGGCTTTGGCCGGCGATCGTCTGGTCAATGGCGTTTACCAGCCAATACACATCGTGCAAGTGGACGCGGAACGGTATTGGGGGCACAGCGACGTGCTGAACCTGGATGTGTGTTGGGAGCGCGGAGAGCTTCGGTGGTATGATCCGGTGGCTTACCGGTACCTGCCCACATTTGACGACGAGGCGGAAGCACGGATCGCCGCCGAAGCGCGGATTCAGGAACTGGAAGCTGAAATCGCCCGCCTGAGAAACTCGTAACCGGGACTGGCAGCAGCTATGCGCTCCCCAGGAACACCTGGGTGAGTATGTCGGTTTCCCGGATGGACTCCGGCGTGCCGTTGTGGACGACGGTTCCCTTGTCCAGCACGTAGGCGCGGTCCACGATGTCCAGTACGCCCTTGATGTTGTGCTCCACCACCATGATGGTGGTGTCCAGGCGCTCGCTGATCTCCGCGACCTTTTCGAATACCTCTTTGACGATGATCGGTGCCAAGCCAAGGGTCGGCTCGTCCAGCAGCAGCAACTCCGGCGACGCCATCAATCCGCGACCCAGCGCCAGCATCTGTTGCTGGCCGCCGGACATCGCGCTCGCCATGTCCTTGCGCTTTTCATAAAGCACCGGGAACAGTTCCATCACCGAATCGAGCCGGTTCGCCTTCTCCGCCCGGTCGCCCAGGTAGATGCAGCCCATCTCGATGTTTTCGGTGATGGTCAGGTGGGTGAATACCCGCCGGCCCTGCGGCACGAAAGCGATGCCTTCTTTGACGATCTCGTGGGTGGCGGCGGCTAAGGGCTGCTGACGCCAGTACACCCGGCCGGCAACCACCGGCGCCAGGCCCATCACGGCTTTGAGCACGGTGGACTTGCCGGCCCCGTTGGGTCCCATCACCGCCACCACCTCGCCCTTCTGGACGCCCATGGAGATGTCGTCCAGCGCCCGGACCGCGCCGTACTCCACCGATATGCCAACCAGCTCCAGTAGCGGCGCCTCATTGCCTCCGGCGGGTCGATCCATACTTTGCACCGATGCCGACGCCATCACGCCCCCAAATATGCCTCGATCACCTCGGGGCTGCCCAGCACCAGCTCGACGTCGCCGGCCGCCAGCATCGTGCCGCTGTCCAGCACGATGATCCGGTCCGACAGTTCCCGGACGATGTCCATGTTGTGGGACACGAAAACGATGGTGTAGCCGTCGCTGCGCATCTGCTTCATGATGTCCTTGACCCGTTCCAGCATCTGCGGGAACAGGCCGGCGAAGGGCTCGTCAAAGAGGTAGGTCTGGACGTCCATCGCCATGGCGCGGCCGATCTCTAGTAACTTGCGCTGGCCGTAGGACAGTTCCATGGCCAGCGAGTCCCGCTTCTCCCACATGCCGACCGATTCCAGGATCTCCCGGGCTTTGCGGCGGTTGGCCGGGCGCACGCGCTCCAGCAGCGATGAGAACAGCCGGCGTTCGGTCAGCACCACCATGATGTTGTCCCAGACGGTGATCTGGTCGAAGAGCCGCACTTCCTGGAAGGTCCGGGTCAGCCCGTGATCCGGCGTTTCGTAGGCGTGCACGACGCGCAGGCCCACGCCGTCGATGATCACCATCCCGCCGTCCAGGGGCAGCACGCCGCTCAGCAGGTTCACCAGCGTCGACTTGCCGGAACCGTTGGGTCCAACGATGCTGGTGGTGCCCTGCCGTGGGATGGAAAGGCTCAAGTCGTCCACGGCCCGCACCGCGCCGAAGTGCTTGGAGATGCCTTCGGTTTGCAGAGCCAGAGCTTCGTTATCCGCGGTCATAGCCGGTACCTCCCCACCAGTCCCTGCGGACGGAACAGCATCAACAGCACCAGCAGGATCCCCAGGACCACCTGCCGCGCCTGGCCGATGTACTCGGTGGGCAGGTACGGAATGAACCGCATCCCCTCCTCCAGCAGCACGAAAGCCATCGCGCCCAGCAGCGATCCCCAGATGGTTGCCAACCCGCCCAGGATGACGATGGATACCAGCAACACCGACTCCAGGAGGATGAACGAGTTGGGGTCAATGAACGTGGTCCAACTGGCGAACAATCCGCCGGCCAACCCGGTCATCATGGCAGATATGACCCAGACCGCCAGCTTGAAGTGCGTGGCCCGGTAGCCAAATACCTCAATGGCCTGCTCGTCTTCGCGGATTGCGGTGAGGACCCTCCCAAATGATGACGTGGTGATGAACCACGAAACCAGCATCACCAAACCCAAAAACGCCAGCGCCAGCAGCAGGTATTCCACCTCGCCGTCGAAGACCCAATTGCCAATCTGTGGCCGCGCGATCTCGTGGATCCCGAAGGCCCCTCGCGTGACGCTGCGCAGGTTGAGGAACACGTTGAACGCGATGATGGCGAAGCCGAACGAGACCAGCACGAATATGTCGTCGCGGAACCGGTTGAACACCACCCCGACCAACAGCGCAGCCAACCCGGCCAGCCCGATGCACACGGGCAGCGCCGCGAAGAACGGCCAACCGAAGGTGGGTATCGCCTCAGTCCGCAGTTGCTCGTAGGCCGGATCCGACGTGAGGATCGCCATGGTGTACGCGCCCAACCCAAAGAAGCCAATGTGTCCGACAGATAGCAACCCCGTGAAACCTACAACCAGGTTCAGGCTCACCGCCAGGATCGCCCAGATGGCGAAGACCGTCAGCACGATTACAGCGAACCCGGCGCCCTGCCACAGCATGAACGCCACCGCCCACCCGATGACGAACAGGTTTGCCCACAGCTCGATGTTGCCGCGGGCGCTGCGGACCAGATCGGCCGGGTTTCGTGCGAGACGGGCGAACTCGCGGACGCCCTCCAGGTTTACCGGCACGGCGTCACCTTCTCGGCAGCAGGCCCTGCGGCCAGAAGGACAGGAAAAGGATCAGCAACACGAACGAGATGGCGTCCTTCCATTCGCCGGCCAGGTCCCAGATGCCGAACTGCTCCACCAACCCCAGCACGAACCCGCCGACGATGGCTCCGTACAGATTCCCGATGCCGCCCACCACCGAGGCGATCCAGCCCTTGAGCATCAGCAGCAAGCCCATGCGCGGTTGGAGGGCGGTGTCGTGGCCGGTGATGATGCCGGCCATCGCGGCGTACATGGCGCCGATGAAAAACACGACGGCGATGATCACGGTGGTGTTGATGCCGACCACCTTGGATACCTCTTCGTCGTCGCCGATGGCTCGCACCGCGCGCCCAAAGGAGGTCATCTTCAGCAGGAACCACATGCCGGCGAAACCGGCTAGGGCCACGCCGACGGCAAACACGTTGAATCCCTTGATGCGCGCGCCGGCGATGTTCCACGGCGCGCTGCCGAAAGCGTCGGGAAGCGGCCGGGGCGCGCTCTGAAACACGATGACGATGAGCGCGGCGATGGCCAGCAGTATGCCCAGGGATGCCACCAGCATGATCAGCGGAGAGCGCGCCCGTTCGCGCATGTAAACGTAGAGCCCGCGGTACAGCGCAAGTCCCACGCAGCCGGCCAGCAGGCACGACACCGCCCAGCTCAGGTACAGCCCTGAGCCCGGGGAGCCGGACAGGAGATGTCCGCACCACGCGCCCAACACGACGGCCGGAACGGCGGCAATCAGTGCGACCATGGTTGGGTTGACCCGTGAGGCCACCGCGTGAGTAATTCTTTGGGCGATCATGATGGCGACGGCTGCCGTTGCCAGCCCCACCGCCGGACTCAGCGTAAGGTGCAGGTGCTCCGGATACGAAAGCACCACCGCGGTGTAAACCCCCACGGCCACGCCGACCACGATGAGGCCGCCACGCAGCACGCCTGGGCTGGCGCGCCCCCGTAATCGCGGCTCCAGGATGGTGTGGAGAGACCAGAGGATCACGCCGGCGACCACCGCGCCGAAAATCAGGTTTACCGGGAGGCTGTTGATGTCCAGCCGGCTGCCCAGCGCCGGATCGGTGCGCAGGTAGAAAACTCCATACGCGCCCAGCGCAGCCGCCGCTCCGTAGTACAAATCGAAGAACCAGACCGTGCTGTACACCAGCGTGAAGCCCATGGCCAACAGGGCGTACACCGCACCCACGGCCAGCCCGTTGAAAGCGAACTGCAAGGCTTGGGGTGGCGCTTGCCCGATTTTCCAGGCGATGTAGCCTAGCGCGAGGGCCGTCAGGAGCGCGGCAAAGAGCCGCGTGCCTGGAATATTGATTAATCTGGGGAGCCCGCGGGCGCTTTCACGATTGCCAGCCAACGAAATCCTCGCCAGTCTCAAGAGTCACAAACGTTAGTTATAGCTCACGCTTACCCACTTCGCCTGAACTGTCATTGCGAGCGAAGCGCGGCAATCCCGTTGGGGCAAGAAACGCTGCTGCAAGAACGCGACCGCCACGTCGCTTCACTCCTCGCGATGACAAACCGGGTACGCATGAGTTAGTTATAGCCGGCGCAATCATAGCACAAAGGGCCGGCCGAATAGCCACGGCCAGCCCTTTGCTATCGATGATCCGGGAAGATGAAGTGGCTAAGGCGTGGGAGCCTGCCCCAGCACCACGTAACCCAGGTTGTCATCGTTGCGTTCCGACAGCGGGAGTATCTGCACGACCACGTTGCTGAGGCCGGCGAGATCGCCGTACTCGTCGAAGCTGTAGTTGTCGCCGATGGCTCCGCTGCGGGTGAGGCCATTCAGGCAGTCACGGAACCCGTCGGCGTCCTGGTCGTCGCCGGTCTGCGCCAGGCACTCCGCAGCGATGTACACGTCGTCATAAGCCGACGCCTGGAACCAGGGAATGGTGGCGACGTTGCCGTAGCGCGCCTCGAAATTGTTGAGGAAGTTGACGCCGGCGGGAGTGGAAAGCTCAGGATTGGGGATGATGGCCTTCATGCCAGTGGCAGCCTCGCCGGCAATCTGCAAGGATTCCGGACCGGTCATTACGGTCTCGCCGTACAGCGGCCCCTCATATCCCAGTTCACGGAGCTGCTTCATAATCGTGCCGGCCGAGAATTCGGTCTGGGCGGCGATGTAGATGCCGTCCGGGTCAGCGTTGATAAGCTTGGTCAATTGGCTGCGGAAATCGGTGATGTCCGAGGTGTAGCTCTCGCTGGCGACCACGTGGCCGTCCAACTCCTCCAGGCGAGCCACGGTGGTGCGGCGAGCGCCCTCGGCGTAGTCGGTGGACTCGGTGATCGTAGCCAAGTGATGTATATCGTCAGCAATAAGGGTGTTGCCGGTGTCGATGCCCAGCTGGTTGTCGTTGATCGCCGTTCGGAAGATGTAGTCTCCGGCCGTGGCGATGTCGGGGCTGGTGGCTGACGCCGAAAGCATGATCACGCCCTCGGCTTCTGCCAACGGGGCCGCGCCCAGCATCGCGCCGCTGCACGTGGTCCCCAGGATGATCTTGACGCCGTCGACGTCAGTCAGCTTGTTGTAGGCGGTGATGGCGTCCTGTGCGGCGCACTTGGAGTCCTCGGGGACCAGCTCCAGCATTCGTCCATTGATGCCGCCGGCGGCGTTGATCTCCTCCACTGCCAGTTGCTTGGCCTGGATTATCGGATTGCCGTAAGTTTCGGCCGGCCCGGTCAGCGCGTCCATCGCGCCGATGCGGAAGGGTTCCTGCGACATAGCAGCGGGGGCCGGCTGTGCAGCGCTGACGGCGGCCGGGCTGCCGGCCTGTCCCAGGATGCGGTAGCCCTGGTTATTCTCGGTGCGCTCGTCCAGCGGCAGAACTTCCACTACCGCGTTGGACAGGCCCACCACCTCGCCGTCGGCGTCGAAACTGTAGCCGTCGCCGATAGTGCCGCTCCAGGTAATCCCATACATGCAGTCCCGGAACCCGTCGGCGTCCTGGTCGTCATTGGTCTGCTTCAGGCACTCGGCGGCGATGTACACGTCGTCGTAGGCGGAACCGAGATACCAGGGCAGCGTGATGTAGTCATAGCGGGCTCGGAAGTTTTCCAGGACTTCCTGGGCCTTGGGGTTGGCCGGATCCAGTTCCGCGGTAACGGCCTTCAGGCCCGTGGCGGCGTCGCCGGCAACTTCCAGAGCGGTAGCGCCTACCGGGACGATTTCGGAGTAGAGCGGCCCCTCGTAGCCCAGCTCCCGGACCTGTTTGACGACAGTGCCGCCGGAAAACTCGGCCTGGGCGGCGATGTGGATGGCGTCGGGATTGGCGTTGATGATTTTGGTCAGCTGGCTGCGGAAATCGGTGACGTCGGAAGCGTAACGTTCTTCGGCCACTATCTCTCCACCCAGCGAGACGAAGTGCTCTGCTGTGGTGCGGCGAACGCCTTCGGCGTAGTCGGTGGTCTCGGTGATAGTCGCCAGACGCCGGTGGCCGTCGGCCCAAATCACGTTGCCGGTGTCGATACCCAGCTGGAGGTCGTTCATCGAGGTGCGGAAAATGTAGTCGCCAGCGTGGGCAATGTCAGGGTTCGTTGCCAATCCGGAGAACAGGATCACCCCGTCCGCCTCGGCCAGGGGAGCCGCGCCCAGCATGGCGCCGCTGCACGAGGTTCCGAGGATAATCTTGACGCCGTCAACGTCGGTGAGCTTGTTATAGGCCGTGATGGCGTCTTGAGCCGAGCACTTGGAGTCTTCCGCGATGAGTTCCAGCATCCGGCCGTTGATGCCGCCGGCGGAGTTGATTTCGTCCACGGCCAGTTGCTTGGCCTGCAGGGCCACGTTGCCGTAAGTTTCGCCGGGGCCGGTGAGCGATTCCATCACGCCGACGCGGAAAGGTTCGTCGGACATGGCGGGAGCCTGGGTGGGCTGCTCGGCGGCGCCGCTGGCAGTTCCGCCGGTCGGCTGCTGGGCCGCTGTGGTGGGCTGTTCCGGAGCGGTGGGCGGGGCCGGTGTGTCTCCGCCTCCGCCGCACGCGGCGACAATCGCAAACAGCGCTGCTAAGGCGACGACAACGGTACAATTCTTGAGTATGCTGCGCATGTACTCCCTCCCGAAATCTCGGCTTGGTTTGATGATTCGGACGTTGCTTTTTATAAACATCCCAACAGCAGGCAAAAGTCTGGGACTTTGCAGGGCGGCTCTCGCGCCGTCACTTAACTTCCGTTCAAGCGGCGCCGGCTGTGCGCATCAAAATGGCTCCCCCGGCAGGATTCGAACCTGCGACCTAGCGGTTAACAGCCGCCCGCTCTACCGCTGAGCTACAGGGGAGCAAAGCGCCGGGACAGGTCAACCGACGCCAGATAATTTTAGCATCCATGCTCACACGCGGCAAGCCGGGCGCGGTCCTGCACAGGGCCTTTTCAAAGTCACTGCGGCAACCTTCGCGCCACCCAATCGTCATTCCTGCGAAAGCAGGAATCCAGGGTCCGCCGTCAATAGGGAGGTTCTGGGTTCCCGCTTTCGCGGGAACGACGGGTGGACTTTGAAAAGGCCCTGAGTCCTGCAACCGGGCCCGTGCAAAGTCACCCCTCAACCCTTTTCCGCTCATCCTGAGCTTGTCGAAGGATGCCCTTTGCAATCGGCGGATGGTTCGACAGGCTCACCATGAGCGGATGAGAAAGGACTTTGCACAGGCCCTGGGTTGTGCAACTGTTCAGATTTGACGTGACCGGCTCACACGGAGACTGTCATACCGGCGAGTCGTCGGAGCGCCAATCAGCGCTGCTCGACGACCAGGCGGGCGTTCTGCTTACGCTGTGCTGTCCGCGTCCGTTTCCCGGCTGACGCTTTCGGGCAGGACTGAGATTACTGCCTCAAAATCCTCGGGCTCCAAAGTCTGAGCGGCCTCCCGTATGCCGGCTGCCGCCGCCGCTGCCGCTTCTTCGTCGGTAATGCCCAGTTCGGAGGCCGATGTCCGCGCCGCCGCCAATGCCGCCTCGACTGCCCCGGCCAGGTCTCGTTGGGCCTCAACGGCGCCCTGGACTACCCCGTGGGCCGCTCCGCGCAGCGCTTCGGCCGGAGCCACCTGCAGTTGGCTCAAAGTTCGCAGCGTTCCCAGCATGGCCCCCTGGGTAACGCTGCCCAACTCTTCAGTGATGTCACCGGCGGCGTGAACCGCGCCCCGGGTGGCGTGGCGGGCCAGATCGAGGCCATACTCGGTAGTGTCAGTCATGCGTGCCGCGGTATAACCCAGAACGGCTCCTACCCGGTGGGCCACCTCTGCGGCCCCGGCCCGACCGCGATCGGCGGAAACCACCGCCGCCTGAGTGGAAGCGGCCAACTGGTACGCCGTCACCCCGATGGCCACGTCGGCGCCGGGAATGTGCCGCAAGTATCCGTAGGACAAGGACGATACCATGTTCAGCCCTGGAACCGAAGAGACCGCCCGAGCCACGGGAGACATTCCAGCCATCAACTCGGCCAGGGCGTCGTCCCGGGAAATTTCGCCTTCCTCCCGCAGGGGCACCAGCAGGTTCAGCGACAGCAAACCCAGCACAAAGGCCACGCCGAACAAAAACTCAAAACCCGACAGCGACACCGCCGGCAGCGCCGTCATCCCGCCCGGCGCCGACCAGATAACGCTCAAGTCCAGGGAGCGCACCGACAGGTAATCGGCAATCAGTCCACCCAGAACCGGCCCGATCCCTGCTCCCAGGCCGGTAATCATCCCGGCCACCCCGGAAAAAGGTACGCTCTGGCCCTCCGGAGCCACCTTGAGCGATAGCGTATTCAAAGTGAGCGTTACCCCGGACGCTGCCGCCCCGCCCAGCAGGTGCAGCGCCACCAGCAGGGGCATGGTCAAAAAATAACGCTCGGGATAGGTCGTGAACACCCAGCCGATGATGACCAGCAGGTAAAGTGATGCCGACAGGGACAGCACCGTTTTGCTTCCCACCCGGTCGGCAAAACCGCCCCACACCCGCACGAAAAGCACGTTGGAAAATTGCCCCAGCACGGTCAAGGCCATGACCGTCGGCACCGACAACCCGATGACCTTCAGCATATAGACCGCGAAGAAGGGTATCGCCAGGTTGGAAGTGACACTCCAAACGAAAAGGAACTTGAGCAATCGCGAATAGTTGGGGTCCCGAACCGGCTCCAGCAGCATCTTGACCGGTGAATGCTGGGATTGGGCCGCCGGAGGCATCATCGGCTCCATAACCCGGGACACCACGAAGGGGCCGAAGATGCCGAAAGTGCAAACGCCGCCAATTAGCAGAAAGGAAAAGGCCAAAACCTCGTCGCCGGGCCGGGCTGCGCCTTCCCACCACCGGACGAAAAAGCTGCCCGCCAGCCCCACCACCGAGGCGGCGATGGTGATCCGGGCCAGACGGCGGCCGAAGAAACTGGCCATGTTGTCGGGTGGCACGAGGTCGCGCAGCCAGGTGTTGGACGTTATGGCCCACGTGGAAGAGAGGATGCTCCACACTCCGAGGAAAATAATCGCCATCAGCACGGCCATGTTGCCCGGGGTGTCCCAGATCAGGGGAACCAATCCTAAAAGGAGCCAGGCCAGCTGCATCGCCGCAAACGCCGGCCATCCTACGGCTTTCCGGGCCCGGAACCGCTCCACCAGCAGAATTGTGGGCAACCGCGTCACCTGCGCTATAAAGGGCAAAGCCGCCAGTATCCCCACCTGCAAGTTGTTGGCGCCCAGCGCCAATGCGTAGGCGGCCATCATCCCGCCACTACCCAGCCCCCACATCGAGCCGAAGGATAGATTGCCCCAACCCATGTAGCGGAGGCTGCGCCGGGTTTCCTGCTCGGTGAGGACAGGCCGCGGTTTCAGAAAATTGAACATCGCAGAGTTTCGGCGCCGGATTTTCCGCCGCGCCGCAATGTAGCCGCATAAACGGAAAGGGATATAATTATAATCTAACCGCTCCGCCGCGGCGGATTAGCGAGACCAGGGAACCAAAATGAGCACAAATCATAACCCCTCAGCCGGCGAACTTCCCTCCGATTTCATCCGCGCCATCATCAACGATGACCAGGCCGCCGGCGCCTACGACGGCCGCGTGGTGACCCGTTTCCCGCCCGAGCCCAACGGCTACCTCCACATCGGCCACGCCAAGTCCATCTGCCTCAACTTCGGCGTCGGCGAGCAGTACCAGGGCGCCCGCTGCCACATGCGGTTCGACGACACCAACCCGACGCGGGAGGACATCGAGTACGTCGAATCGATCCTGGCCGACGTCAAGTGGCTGGGGTTCGACTGGGGCGACAACCTGTTCTACGCCTCCGACTATTTCGAGCAGCTCTACGACTACGCCGAGCAGCTGATTCGCGACGGCAACGCCTACGTGGACAACCTCACCGCCGACGAAATCAGGGACTATCGTGGCACCCTTACCGAACCCGGACGAGAAAGCCCCCACCGCAACCGCCCACCCGAGGAGAGCCTGGACCTCTTCCGGCGGATGCGCGCCGGCGAGTTCGACGACGGGAAGTACGTCCTGCGCGCCAAAATCGACATGGCGTCGCCCAACCTCAACATGCGGGACCCGGTGCTCTACCGCATCCGCCACGCCGAGCACCACCGCACCGGAGACGACTGGTGCATCTACCCCATGTACGACTACGCCCACTCCCTGTCCGATTCTATCGAGGAGATCACCCACTCCCTGTGCACCCTGGAGTTCGAAGATCACCGGCCACTGTACGATTGGTGCCAGGAGGTTCTCGGCATCTACCGCAGCCGCCAGATCGAGTTCGCCCGGCTCAACCTGACCCATACCGTGATGAGCAAACGCCGCCTGCGCCAACTGGTCGAAGAGGGACACGTGGTCGGTTGGGACGACCCCCGCATGCCCACCCTCAGCGCCTTGCGCCGCCGGGGATACACCCCCGAGTCAATCCGGGACATGTGCGAGCGCGTCGGCGTGGCCCGTCGCAACAGCGTGACCGAGCTCGCCTTGCTGGAGCACTGCCTGCGTGAGGACCTCAACCGCCGGGCTCCCCGGCGGATGGCCGTGCTGCGCCCCCTGAAGCTGGTGATCACCAACTACCCCGAAGGCGGCAGCGAAGAGTTCGAAGCCATCAACAACCCCGAAGACGAGTCCATGGGGACGCGCAGCGTGCCCTTTGGCCCCGAGGTGTACATCGAGCGGGACGACTTCATGGAAGACCCTCCCCGCCGGTTCTACCGCCTGGCCCCGGGACGCGAGGTGCGCCTGCGCTACGCCTGCCTGATCACCTGCACCGACGTCGTGAAGGATGAGCAGGGCGAGATCGTGGAAGTCCACTGCACCTACGATCCCGACAGCCGCGGCGGCAACGCGCCCGACGGACGGCGAGTCCAGGGCACTATCCACTGGGTTTCCGCCGCTCACGCCGTGCCGCTGGAAATTCGCCTCTACGACAACCTGTTCACGGAATCCGACCCGGCCGGAAGCGAAACCGATTTCCTGGACCTGATCAACCACGACTCGCTGGAAATGGTGACCGCCATGGGGGAGCCGGCACTGGCAGCCGCACAGGCGGGCGACCGCTACCAGTTCGAGCGCCTCGGCTACTTCTGCGCCGACACCGACTCCAAGCCCGGCGCGCCGGTGTTCAACCGCACCACCACGCTCCGCGACACCTGGGCCCGAATCAGCCGGCGCGACGGGTAGCCCGCCGCCTACCCTTTAGTCCGCACCGCCGTCATTTGAGAGTACCGAACCGTCCCACCCGCCGCTGAACCATCGGGACGGCAAAACGAGGAGGCCAATCGCCGTGTCCGCGCCCGTTCGCGTTCGTTACGCGCCCAGTCCCACCGGCAACCCCCACATCGGCAACATTCGCACCGCCATGTTCAACTGGCTGTTCGCCCGTCGCAACGGCGGGCAGTTCGTCGTGCGCGTGGAGGACACCGACCAGGGCAGGATCACCGAGGGCGCGGTGGACCACATTCTGGACGGGCTGGAATGGCTTGGTATCGACTGGGACGAAGGCCCCCGGGTGGGCGGCCCTTACGGACCGTACTTTCAGTCCGAAAGGCTCGAACGCTACCACGAGGCGGCCGAGCGACTGATCGCTTCGGGCAACGCCTATCGCTGTTTCTGCCCGCCGGAGCGGGTGGCGGAGCTGCGCAAGGAGCAAGTCCGCAACAAGCAACGGCAGGGCTACGACAGCCATTGCCGATACCTGTCTGACGCAGAGCGACGCGCTAAGGAGGCGGAGGGCATCCCCTCGGTCCTGCGCTTCGCCATGCCCCAGACCGGCGTCACCACCGTGGAGGACACCATCCGCGGGCACGTCGAATGGCAGAACGACCTGACCGACGATTTCGTCCTGGTGAAGACGGACGGCTTCCCCACCTACCACATGGCCGTGGTGGTGGATGACCACGCGATGGAAATCTCCCATGTGCTCCGAGCCGAAGAGTGGCTGCCCAGCACCCCGCGCCACGTGCAACTGTTCCGGGCGTTGGAACTGGAAATGCCGACGTTCGGACACCTGCCCATGATCCTGGGCTCAGACCGGGCCAAGCTTTCCAAACGGCACGGCGCCACGTCCCTCATGGAATACCGCGACGACGGGTTCCTCCCCGAGGCGCTGATCAACTTCATGGCCCTGCTGGGGTGGTCGCTGGACGGTGAAACCGAGGTCATGACCACGGACACCATACGGGACAACTTCACCCTGGAACGAGTGGGCAAGCCGGCCGCGATCTTCGACCTGGACAAGCTCCAGTGGATGAACGGCGTGTACATCCGTCAAACCGACGACGCCGACCTGGCCGACCGCATCCTGCCCTTCCTTGAGCGCGAGTATCCCGCGACGCTATTGCCCATCGACCGCGATTACCTGCTCCACATCATCCCGCTGGTGCGGGAACGGCTGAAGACCCTGGCGGACGCGCCGGACATGCTCTCCTATTTCTTCGAGGAGACGCTGGAGTATGACCCCGCCAGCGTGGTCCAGCGCGGCATGGATGCCCCGGGAACCCACGCCGCGATCCTACGGGCCCAGTCCGACCTGGCATCGGTGTCGGACGCCGAATTTCAACATGAAAACCTTGAAAATATTCTCAGGGCCAGCGGCAAGGATCTCGAATTGTCGGGGCGCCAGTTCTTCGGCGCGCTCCGGTCGGCGATTACCGGCCGCACGGCCACGCCGCCACTGTTCGAGATGATGGAAGTGATGGGCCGGGAGCGAGTGTTGCAACGGCTGGAAGCGGCCTCGGAAAAATTGTCCGCACTCTAGCTCGGGGTGGTATCCGGCATGGGCTGGCCACAATGAGGGCAAATCTCGCCGCTCGCCGGCTGCCCTGGCTTGTTGTCATCCTCTGCGTCTCCGGTACCGGCCTCCAGCATTCCGGCGCTGATGATCCCGGCCGGCAACGCGAACAGCCCAATGCCCAGCAGCGAGATGACCGCGGCCAGCAGACGTCCCGCAAGGGTTACCGGCACCAAATCACCGTATCCCACTGTGGTCAGTGTCACCACGCCCCACCACATCGCCGCCGGTATGCTGGTGAACACCTGCGGCTCGGCGTCCTTTTCCACGAAGTACATCAGCGAGGCCGCTATCACCAGGACCACCAACAATCCGGCCACCGTGGCCAGGAGTTGGCTTCCCTTCTGACGCAGTACGGTGGCCAGCCGGCGCCCGCCGGGGAAGTATCTCGCCAGTTTCACGGTGCGGGTCAGCAGCCGAGCCGCCAGCAGGAAGGACAGGCTGGGACCGTTGCCGGCGATCAGTAGGGTCGCCACCGCCGCCAGCGATGGAGCCAGGGCCGCGGCGTCGATGAGGGCCACCGGCGAACGGACGTATCGCCACCTCTGGCGCCACGCGGACTCGTCCGGGTCGGCTTCCGGCGCGGACCACAACCTCATCACGTACTCCGCCAGGAACACGGCCACGGTGATGTCCTCAACCAATTGGAACCAGACGCCGTACTCGGCCCTGAAACGCGGAACTGTCCACAGGATCAGCGAGGTGGAGTTGATCACGATCACCGCCACCAGGGCGGCTTCCACCAGCAACGATCCCTTTTGCCGGCTCAACCCAATTCCCCCGGCTGGTTGACCGGACTGGGGATCAAGCAGATTAAACGCCCGACGACGCAAGGTCAGCGGCGGAGTGTCCCGGGTCGATTCGTTCACGGTATTTGGCTGACCCCTATCCATTGACAGACGCCGGATTGGTCCACCGTCTCGTACCTGCGTACGGCAAAAATGGAAAACTGATTCCCGGTGCTCCGGGCAAACATAACGTCGCCCACCGGGTTGGCGCCACCGCCGTCGGCCCGCATCGTTCCTTGGTGGAATTTGGAAAATCGATCAAAATTATTCGCTTTTTTGTCTTGACACCAAATCCGCCGGAGGTTGTAAAGTAACGCCATGTTACCACCCAGGCACAGTCGGATTGAATTGACTTGTGGAGCGGCTTCATCAGGCCAGCGAATTGCCTGTCCTAGTTTCGGTGCGGCGACATAAAAACGGGTGGACGCGGTGACTTGGGAGCGGGCAGAAAACGGTAGGTTAGGGGCGATAGTGATGACGGTAAGCGCTGCAAAAATTATCAGCGACGGAGTGTTCAAGGTCGACGGCGGATCGAGTTTCGGATCAATACCCAAAATGATGTGGGAGAACCTGGTATCGACCGACCGCAAAAATCGGGTGACGATGGGCCTGAATTGCCTGTTGATCGAGTGCGCCAGCAAGAAAATCATCATGGACACTGGCGTGGGCCCAAAGGATAACTATCGCGACAAGGAAATGTACGGCCTTGTCCCCAGCCGGCTGATGCGGAGCCTGAAAGGGCTCGGTTTGGGCCCCCGGGACATCGACGCCATTGTGCTCTCCCACCTCCATTTCAGCCACGCCGGCGGCTCAACTCGCATGGACCGCCTGGGCGATATGGTTCCCTCCTTCCCCAACGCCACCTACTACGTCCAGCGCGCCAGTTGGGAGGACGCTCACAATCCCTCGCTGCGCAACACCGACGCCTTCCGGGTGGAAGATTTCGCCCCGATCGCCGACCGCGGGCAATTGGAACTGCTGGACGGCGATACCGAGCTGTTCCCCGGCCTTAGCCTGATCGTCACGGACGGCCACTGCCTGGGACACCAGATCCCTGTGTTCACCTACGGCGGAGAGCGGGTGGTGTACCTCGGAGACCTGGTCCCGACCCCCTATCACCTGGGCCTCACCATAATCTCGTCCTTTGACTACGAGCCCGAGACCACCTTGGATCAGAAGCGCACCATCCTGGCCGAGGCCGAGCGTCAGGGACACCTCCTGGTGTTCTCCCACGGCCACGAGACCCGCGCCGGCTACCTGGAGCGCCGGCAGGACATGAGCTACCTGCGTCCCGTGGAGTTCTAGTCCCGCTCTCCGGCAACCGCCACACGACGGACTGTAGCCGCCCGGACAAGGCGCGCCGCCGGCGTTTCCGGCGCGAAGTGGATCCGTTTACCGGGACCCGGTCGTGTAGGGCGTATCCCCCAGGGGATGATCCGCCCACTTGCCGGCCTCCACCGAAGCCAGGAAGTCGGACACCAACCGGTTGAACAGCTCCGGCTCCTCCAAGTTGATGGCGTGGCCGCATTGGGGCAGCACCGCCAAACCACTTCGGGGAATCGCCCGTTTCATCATGATCGAAGGCTCGACGCACGGGTCGTCCTCATCGCCGATCATTATCAGCGTGGGAACCTGGAGCTGGTTCATCTGCGGAACCAATTGGTCGACGGTGGGCCGGCGCAGCTGCACGCCGCGGAAGGTGTAGGCCGAGCCGCGGGCGTTGTGCCCGAAGAGCAGCCGCATGAATTCCTCGTATCCGCGCGGGTCCTTCCGCTGGAGCTGCACCCGGGTCGGCCCGCTGCCATAGTCCTTCATCACCGGGGGCGTGCCTTCGGCGAGCAGGCGGGCGGCCATCGCCTCACCGCCGGTGCGGAAAGCCTCGTTGTGCGTGGTCCCCGAGCCTGCAGACGCAACGATGATGGCCTTGCACCGCTCCGGATAGCGCAGGGCGAAATTCAGCGCCACGTTCCCGCCCATGGACAGCCCGCCGATGTATGCCTGGTCAAGCCCCAGGTGGTCCATCAGCCGCCGCAGGTCTTCGATGGTGATGTCCTGGGAGTAGGCTTCCGGGTCGGTTGGCACGTCCGACGGCGGATACCCACGATCGTTGTAAGTGATCACGCGGTAGCGGTGGCTGAAGTAGCGCACCTGCTGCTCCCAGCTCTCGTAGGAGCCGGCAAACTCGTGGCTCCAGATGAGCGGAAAGCCCTCGCCGGTGGACTGGTAGAAAATGCGAACGCCGTCGGAATCGAAAGTAGGCATCAATGCTCTCCAGGCGATAACGAAAATTGGACCTACAGGGGATGGAAGGGATTACGGTTGGTCCCGGAACAACTGCCAAACCGGTATAGAGAAACCAGGCAGTAGGTCGCCACCATACAACACATCATTTTCGGCGAGAATTTCAGGCGGCTGGCCTGGCCGGTAACGGGACACGGTGGTGGTTTCAGGATCGCCGTACCACACCTCGCGGCTGCCGAAGTCCAGCCACATCTGGGCCCGCTCCGCCACCATGCGCGGCGTATCCGTGGGCGATTTGATCTCCACCACCAGGTCGGGCGTAAGCTGCTGGTAGCCGGGTATAGGTTCCAGGATGCGGCCTGGCGCAATCCAGGCAATGTCGGGCGCGCGCACTGTATCCGGATCCGACTCAACCCGGAAACCGGCATTGTCTCTCACCACACCAAAGCCATTGGCTCTGGAATACGCTCTCAATTCGAAGGAAAATCTTCCGGTCACGTCGCCGTGCCCATCCCCCGGTGGCGGCATCTTTTCGGTCAGCTCCCCCCTCACCAACTCATACTGATAATCGTCCCGGGGCATCATCAGCAACTCATCGGCGGTGATCAGTTTCGTCGTGGCCATGTCGCACCTTCCTACCGATGCCGCCGGAACAACCGCCACACCGGCACGCTGAACCCGGGCAGCAGGTCGCCGCCGTCCAGCACGTCATCCGATCCCAGGATTTCAGGATCCTGGCCCGGCCGGTATCGAGTAACCGTGGTGGTTTCGGGGTCTCCGTACCACACTTCCTTGCTGCCGAAGTCCAGCCACATCTGGGCCCGTTCCGCCACCATACGTGGGGTATCGGTGGGCGATTTGATTTCCACGGCCAGATCTGCCGCACGCTCCGGATAGCCATCCGTAAGTTCCGCGGAGTGGCCTGGACCGTACCAAGCTAAATCAGGCGCACGCACGGTATCGGGATCAGATTCCAGATGATAGCCGTAATTGTCGCCAACCGTGCCGTAGTCGTTGGCGTCGGCATAATTGTAAATCGCGGCGCCGAACCTCATCGTCACCTCACCGTGCTTTTTCCCCGGAGGAGGCATTTCAATCAACTCTCCTCGCACCAACTCCTGCCGATACCCGTTGTCGGGCAGCAGCATCAGCTCGTCGACTGTCATCAGTTTCCGTGCGGTTGTCATGTTGCACCAGCCTGCCGGATGCGCCCATTTTCAGCATTTTAGCATCAACGGCCCCTCCACCCGGTGAGGCAGAGGGGCCGCTTTAAATCGAGATACTTTGCCGTTTACTCGTTCGGCGTCAGCGCCAGCGAGCGGATCTCACCGAACTCCTTCTGCAGCTTGTCCCAGGTGTCGCCGCCGTCGGTGCTGACGTACACGTAGCCGTAGATGCTGGCTGCCACCATCACGTCGTCGACGTGCGGGCTGGCGGCGAACCAGTACACCACCGAGTTGGGGGTGGCCGACAACTGCGGGGCGTCCCAGGAGGCGCCGGCGTCGCGGGTGCGGCGGATGGTTCCGGTGATGCCCGGAATGGAGTCGCCGTTGCCGACGAACATGGTGCTGGGGTTGTCCGGCTTGATGACCATGCCCCGGCAGTACGAACGGACGTCCTCGGCATGGAACCGCGGGAACTCGTGCAGTTCCCAGCTCTCGCCCTCGTCGTTGCTGGTGGAGATGCCGAACGGCGTGGTGCAATAGATGGCGGAATCCGGGCCAGGCTTCAGGGCCATGCCGTGAATGTCGCCGTGGAACGGGTCGGGACCCAAGTCGGGCAGGCGTGTCCAGTTGTCGCCGCCGTCCAGGCTGCGGTACACGCCGTCCACCTCGATGCCGGCCCACACGGTGCGGGTGTCCCTCGGGTCCACGATGATGTTGGTGGTGCGGGGGATCCCGATGGGGCAGGGCATGCGCACGCCCAGGTCCAGCGACTCCCAGGTCTTGCCGCCGTCACGGGAGCGGAAGGCGTTGGGACGGGTGCCCACGAACACCGTGTCCGAGTCGTCCGGGTCGACGCCCACAGACCAGATCTGCAGGTCGTCCATGGGGGATTCGAGATAGCTCCAGGTGAAGCCGTTGTCGTCGGAGCGGAACAGGCCGCCGTCGGTGCCGGCGTAGATGCGGCTCCGGTTGCTGGGGTCGGTGGCCAGCGCGCGGACGTTGCACTCGCTGGGCATGGGGTCGCGGATGCGGTTCCAGGATTCGCCGCCGTCGGGGCTCACGGAGAGGCCGCCGCCCACGGTGCCGACGCTGATGGTGTAGTTTCCGGCCATGATTACCTCCTCAACTGCGCAAAAAGCGTAACTCGGGACGCCAGACAAGCGGCAAATCGCCGCCGGCCGAATGATAGCACAACCGGCGCGTGTTACCGCGCCGGCAGTACCATTTCATCGGTATGCGCGACTGTTCAGAGACCGTGGGATGCTTTATAGGAAACACGTCGTTCCTGCGAAAGCAGGAACCCAGAATGCACGTGCACCGGCCGTCGTGAGCATGGCAAGGGTTTACTGGATACCGGCTTTCGCCGGTATGACGGCTTGGGACTGAGATCGTCTCCTCAAGTCTGAACCGTTACGGAACGGAGCCCAATTAGAGGCAACCTATCACCGAGCCCCTGATCTCAGAAGTTGGGCCGGTCGCTGCTGTCCGGCAGGTCGTAGTTGGGGCTGTCCACGGAACCGTAATTTGGGCGCACGTTCATCTCGCGCAGCCGCCGCACCCGCTCCTCGATGGGTGGATGCGTGGAGAACAGTCGCGCCATGGAGCGTCCGCTCAACGGGTTGACGATGAACAGGTGGGAGGCGGCCTCGTTCACCTTCATGGGCCGGATTTCGCTGCCCATTTCCAGCTTTTCCAAGGCGCGCGCCAGGGCCTCCGGATTGCCGCAATTGTGCGCGCCGGTCTGGTCCGCCTGGAACTCGCGTGCCCGGGAGATGGCCATGCGGATTATGGTGGCCGCGATGGGCATGATGATGGCGATGATCAGCAGGGTAATCATGTTACCGCCGCCGCCTTCGTCGTCGTCACTGTGGCCGCCGAAACTGCCGAAGATCGCGGCAAACTGCGCCATGAACGCCAGCATCGTGATCGCGCCGGCGATGGTGGCAACAATGGTCATGATCAACGTGTCGCGATTGCCCACGTGGGCCATCTCGTGGGCCATGACTCCAGCCAGTTCCTCCTTCGTGAGGATATGCCGGATGCCGGTGGTCACGGCGACGGTGGCGTTCTGCGGATTGCGGCCGGTGGCAAAGGCGTTGGGAGACGGGTCGTCGATCTCGTAAACCTTGGGCATCGGCATGTTCGCCAACCGCGCCTGCTCCGCCACCAGTTGGTACAGTTGGGGGTCCTCGTCCGCCGTGATCGGCCGGGCGTGGGCCATGCTCAGCGCGATCCTGTCGCTGAACCAGTAGGCCCCGAAGTTCATCGCCAGCGCGAACACCAGCGCGATGATCAGCCCAACCTGCCCACCCACGGCGCCGCCGATCAGCAGCAGCAGCCCGGTGAGCACCATCAGGAGGAAGAACGTCTTGACGTGGTTCATAGCCTTCTCTCCAGCAAACGGACGTGAACGGTGATTTACAAGATCATTTTATCATCGGGCAAATGCTACAATCGACATCAGGATGGGGAGGCCGCATGTGGGTGGTTACCAAAAAGACGCTGCGCGAATTCTGGGAGCGGTACCCTGACGCCCGGCGACCGTTGCTTGACTGGTATCAGGCAGTTGAACGGGCGGATTGGAACGCTCCCCACCAAGTAACAGCGAGGTTTGCCAACGCGAGCGTTCTTCGCAACAACCGGGTAGTGTTCAACATCAAGGGCAACACGTACCGGCTGGTAGTCCACATCCGCTACCAGCATCATAAGGTCTATATCCGGTTTATCGGCACCCACGTTGAATACGACAGCATCAACGCTGAGGAGGTTTAGGTATGTCGGAAATTACACAGATAAAAACCGAATCAGACTATGAAGCCGCATTGTCTAGAATCAATGAACTGATACATTCGGCCCCCGGGAGCCCGGAAGATGCCGAGCTCGACCGTATATCCGACTTGGTTATACAGTACGAAGACGAGCATTACCCGATGGAAGAACCGGAACCCAACTCGATGCTCGAGTTCATGATCGACCAACTGATGGTGTCCCGGGAACAGCTGATCCCGCTGGCCGGCGGGAGCGACCGCCTGGACGCGATGCTGGAAGGCCGCGCCGCGATCACCCCTGAAGTCGCGCAGTTGCTGCACGAACGCTCCGACATCCCCATCGCGTTCTTCCTCAAAACTCCGGCGGAACCAGCATCCACCGCCACATCAGATTGACACACCCCGCCAACCACCGAACGGCTGCCCGCAAGTTCAAGCGCGGCAGCCGCTTTCATGTCTGTCAGCGGGGATGCGCTTTTCAGGATAGTGCACAGTCCCAATGAGTGACATCGGCAGCTTGCGCAGCGGAGCCTATTAGCTCAATAATGCCCGCGCCAGGATGGTTCGAGGAATGGCTTATGCAAAGCATCAAATCACCGTGGGCTAACACGTTTGACCAGTTTGCCGGTTCAATCCGAGAGTCAGCAATAATCGCCGCGCCGTTCATCCGCAGGGGACCATTGGAACGGCTGGCTCGCAAACTGCAATCGCGCAAATCCGTGAGGATTGACCTGCTGACCAGCCTGGCAAGCGACAGTCTTGCGGAAGGATTGGTCGACTGCGGAGCGTTGCTACAGTTTTGCGAACAAATCCCAGGAACGTCGGTCCGCCACCTCCTTAATCTGCACGCGAAGGCGTACGTCGCCGATGGTCATACGGCGATAGTGACCTCCGCGAACCTGACCGAGAACGGATTGAGGCACAACTTTGAGCTGGGCGTGAAGATTACGAGCGTGCAGGCAGTCAGCGAAATAGTCTCAGATCTGACAGAGTACGGTGGCATGGGAGTATCGATCTCAACCGACCACTTGTCCGACCTGGATCGGCTGGTGCAGGAGGCACAGGAGATTAAGGTACGTGGAGGTCAGGCCAATCGCACTGGCGAGGATGCTAACTACGACAATATCCTGAATGAAATCAGCGAGACATTGATCGGCCTGCGTGTGGAGGGGCCAGAATTCGCGACAGATCCCAATGGCTCCATAACTGCCCAATTCGCCGATGCGATACGATTCGTGCTGAAACAGCAAGGACCATTGCGGACAACGGAACTCAGCCCCTTGGTGCGGGCTCTGAAACCAGAATTGTGCGATGATGAGAAGGATCGGGAGATACACGGTCGCTCTTACGGGAAACGGTGGAAACACGACATACGGAACGCCCAGCAGCAATTGAAGCGACAGGGGCTCATTGCCCTAGAAAACCGCAAGTGGCGAATGGTGGAACAGGAGAAGCCAGCATGACGCAGCGAGATGTGACCTGGGCGCTAGTCGATGTCATCAGTTACGATTACTTGTGGCCTCCGCACGACAGTGAAGACGCGGTATTTGGTTTCACCCATAGCCGTGAGGTCAACGAGATTTGTGCCGACATGATGCCCCCGCATACGGTCACTCCGGTTACGAAAGCAGAGTTGGAGAGAGCGCTTGTTGACTACGTCACGCGAAGGGGCATCAGGACGGAGGATGAAGCCATCATTCGCAGGTGGATGGCTGATATGCCGGACAACATCGCTATCATTGAACGCGAACCGTCTCCGTTCGGATGACCGTTCCCTGCAATACGCACCAAGTTGCCGCGATTCGCTCAGCTTCTCAGACGCCGACAACCGCGAACTCCAATGGGAAAACGTGTGACCGATGATTTCTGACAACAATGACCCCAACCCCCGCACCCTCTCCGGCCTCCCCGTCGAACCGCTCTACACCCCGGACGGATTGGCCGCCAGCGGCCACGACCCGGCCCATGACCTCGGCAGCCCCGGCGAGTTCCCCTTCACCCGCGGCGCGTATCCCACGATGTACCGGGGACGCCTGTGGACCCGCCGCCAGATCGCCGGCTTCGGCACCGCCCGGGCCACCAACGAGCGCTACCGCTTCCTCCTGGCCCACGGCCAGACTGGCCTGAGCACCGACTTCGACCACCCCACCCTCACCGGGTACGACTCTGATCACGAGCTGGCCGAGGGCGAGGTGGGTCGCCTGGGCGTCGCCATCGACACCGCCGCCGACATGGGCGAGCTTTTCGACGGCATCCCCCTGGAACAGGCCAGCGTGTCCCTCACCATCAACCACCCCGCCATCGTCCTGCTGGCGATGTTCCTCCACAACGCCGAGCGGCGCGGCACACCCTGGTCCGCCCTGCGCGGCACCGTCCAGAACGACTCGCTCAAGGAGTTCCACGGTCAGAAGACCTTCGCCTTGCCGCCGGCGCCGGCCCTGCGCCTCACCACCGACGTCGTCGAGTTCTGCACCCGGCACGTCCCCAACTGGTACACCATCTCCATCAGCGGCTACCACACCCGCGAGGCCGGCTCCGACGCCGTTCAAGAACTGGCTTTCACCGTTGCCCAGGGCATGGCCTACGTGGAGTCCGCGATGCGGCGCGGATTAGCCGTGGACGAATTCGCCTCGCGTCTGTCCCACTTCTTCGGCGTGCACAACGACTTTTTCGAGGAGATCGCCAAGTTCCGCGCCGCCCGCCGCATGTGGGCGCGGCTCATGCGCGACCGCTACGGGGCAACTCGACCCGAGTCCATGCGGATGCGCTTCCACACCCAGACCCTGGGCTCCACGCTGGTGCGGCAGGATCCGCTGAACAACATCCTGCGCGGCGGCCTCCAGGCCCTGGCCGCCGTTCTGGGCGGCACCCAGTCCCTCCACGTCAGCGGCTACGACGAGGCCTACGACATCCCCTCCGAGGAGGCCATGCGCATCTCGCTGGCCACCCAGATGATCCTTGCCCACGAGTCGGGCGTCGCCGTGACTCCCGATCCCCTGGGCGGCTCGGCCTACCTCGAGACGCTGACCAACCAACTGGAGGAGGCGGCCATGGCCTATATCCAGCGCATCGACGGCATGGGCAACGGCAGCATGCTGGACGGAATGCTGGAGGCCATCGGCAGCGGATATATCGAAAGCGAGATCGCCCAGGCGTCCTACCGGTACCAGCAGCGGGTCGAATCGGGCGACTACACCATCGTCGGCGTCAACGACGAGTACAGCGACGACGCCACCAACGCCGGTTCCCTGGAGCTTTTCGAGTTTGACTACGCCGAGGAGGAGCGCCAGATCGAGCGCCTGACCACGGTTCGCCAGGGCCGCAGCGAGGCCGACGCCGCGGCGAGCCTCCGCGACATCGTCAAAACCGCCCGCGCCGACGGCAACCTGATGCCCCCAATCCTAACGGCAGTCGCCGCCGGCGTCACCGAAGGCGAAATCATGGGCGCCCTCCGCGACCAATGGGGCGAGTACGTCGACCCGGGGGTGTTTTGAACGACGACGACCGAGACTGAGATATAATAGATCATCGTGGAGTCCCGGCTGAATCCGTTCCGGGAGATAACGATACAGGACACGATCGATGGAAATGCAAAAGCCACGTCAATCGTCCAACCCGTTATTGGATCGCGCTCTTGACGTTGTTTGGAACGACGTCAACGGATACTATCAAGGTGCACAGATACCCACAACGGACGAGCCACTGATGTCCGAATGGAACGAGAACGGTATCCGGAAATTCGATTTGGAGATAGGGCAATCAGGTTTCCGCAGTCAACATGACGCTGATAACCTCGCTGCGAGTATGGAACTCACCTTGATGGTAAAGGGTGCCGGGCCAGCCAACGTACGTAACCAGATAGTGGAGTGCTTCTCAGAAATCGCCAACAATGCAGTCCAGCATAGCGAGGCCAACGGAGAGTGCTATGGAACTCTTTACTACCGAAATGAAGGATTAGCACAGGGAGGTCCTGCTGTATTTTCCATTGGCATTGCTGACAAAGGGATCGGCATCAGAAACGCACTGATGATGAACGAGAATAACTTGACACACCTCAACTCCTCCAGTGATGCTGAAGTGATTGATTACGCAACGCAGTTCGGCGTCACTGGGACTGACGAGGATCGAGGAGTGGGGTTATTCACCGTCAGAGAGGTTGTTGAGCAATTCCGCGGGAAATTGCAAATCGTCTCCGGTAATGGCAGCCTGACGATAAGCGACAACACAGTGGAATTGCTAGATGAAAATTTCCTGCTGGAGGGTACCGTGGTACTGCTCGCACTGTACGTGCCTCCGACCAATAGTTGAGATGATCTGATGGCAGTCATAGAACTGAGAAAACAGCTGGGCCTGGATGTCCTTTCAACGCGGCCTTCCGCTCGTGTTTTGGAGCCGGCTATGCGCGAAGCGGTCTCTAGCGGCGACATTATTCTCGACGCTTCCGGGGTGATGAGAACCACGGTATCCTTTTTCGACGAGGCGCTGTTGATTTTTGATGCTATCGTCAGGGAAACCGGAGATGAAAGCCTGCGGCTCGTTTACCGGGATGCCAAGGCCGCTCAATCATTGAAAAGCATCCCCAAGCTTCGCGGATTGAACCTTGTAGAGCTGGCATCGGGCGACTGGATAATCTCAAAATAACGACAGTGGCCGCAACCAGATCCACTGCTCCCCCACCCCGCGTCCTCCTCGCCAAGCTCGGCCTGGACGGCCATGACCGTGGCGTCAAGGTTATCGCCCGCGCCCTCCGCGACGCCGGCATGGAGGTGGTTTACCTTGGGATGCGCGTCACCGCCGACCAGGTGGCGGCGGCGGCAGCCCAGGAAGACGTTGACGTCGTCGGCATCAGCATCCTCTCGGGCGCGCACATGCGCCTGATGCCGCGCATGGTTGACGCGCTGCAACGCCACGGACTGCGCGGCGGCGACGCTGAGGACGACGTGATGCTGCTGGTCGGCGGAACCATCCCCGACGGCGACGTGGAACCCCTGCGCCGGATAGGAGTGGACGGCGTTTTTCCAGTCGGTACCTTCACCGCCGAGATGGTCGATTTCATCCGCGCCGGCTTATCACGGGAAGTACCATGAATTGGCCCCCCAAGTACGATCCCGCCTACGTCCCCAATCCGGATGCGGAGCATTGGGACGCCCGACTGGAGACGATGGATCCCGCCGAGCGCGACGAGGTTATTCTCGACAAACTCCAGGGCCAAGTCCGGTATGCGTGGGAGAACTCGGGGTTCTACCGTGAGTTCTGGCAGGACGCCCCCGTGGACCCGGCGAACCTCCGCAGCCTCGAAGAATTCGCCCGCCTGCCCATCCTGACCAAGGAAGAGGTCAGGGTGGAGCAGGAAGCCAACCCGCCCTATGGCCGCTTCCTCTGCATTCCCCCCGACCGGGTGTACCGTATTCACGGCACGTCCGGGACCACCGGCCGGCCCACCGTGTTCGGCATCAGTCGCGGCGACTGGGATCGCATCGGCGAAGCCCACGCGCGCATCCTCTGGGCCGCCGGCGTGCGCCCCGGCGGCACGGTAATGGTCGCGGCGGTGTTCAGCCTCTACGTCGGCAGCTGGGGCGCCCTCGTCGGAGCCGAGCGGCTGGGCGCAACCTGCTTCCCCTTCGGCGCCGGCGCCCCCGGCCAGACTGAGAGGGCCGTGGAATGGGCTGAGATGGTCCGACCCGCTGCCCTGTACGCCACCCCGTCCTACGCGCTGTACCTGGCCGAAACGGCCCGCGAAATGGGTGTGGATCCGCGAACCGACTTCGGGTTCCGCCTCATGTTCTTCAGCGGCGAGCCTGGCGCCAGCGTCCCGGCCACCCGCCAGGCCATCGAGGACGCCTTCGGCTGCTACGTGGTGGACCAGGGCAGCATGGCCGAGATGACCCCGTGGATGACCAACGGCGGCTGCCGGCATCTCCAACGCGGTATGCACCTCTGGCAGGACATCGTGTACACCCAATTGGTGGACCCCGAAACCCGCGAGCCGGTCGAGATGGGTGGCGAGGGGGTGCCCGTGTACACCCACTTGGAACGCGAGTCCCAGCCGATGATCCGCTACTGGTCGGGCGACATCGCTCGGTGGGAAATGGTGGACTGCCCCTGCGGGCGAACCTACCCGACACTGACCCAGGGCATCTACGGCCGCGCCGACGACATGCTCATCATACGCGGCCAGAACGTCTTCCCTTCCCGCATCGAAGATGTGCTGCGCGGACTGCATGAGTTCGGCGGCGAGTTCCGGCTCGTTGTGGAACGCGAACGCGGCTACCTGGACCGGCTGACCGTGCAGACCGAGGTGTCCGACAGCATCTGGGCTTCGGCCGGTGAAGCCGGACCTGGCGGATTGAACGCCCTGCGCGACCAGTTCCGCGACACCCTCCGCCGCGCCCTGGGCGTGGGGGTCTCCGTTGAGTTGAAACCCGAGGGCGAGTTCGAGCGTACCCAGTTCAAGGCCCGTCGGGTGATCGACCTTCGACAGTAAGTTGCCACAGCGGTCAGGGCGAGCGCAAGCATCAGTCAAGCCCACCCGTCATTCCCGCGAAAGCGGGAATCCATCTCCGCGTCGTGTGGGCGACTCAATTGTTGTGCGTCGACTCTGCATTGATAGACTGCACCCATGGAATGGCCCCTTCCTGACCCATCAATTTACCGGCCGCCCGGCATTCCCGGCCCCCGGGCGCGCGTCGGCGAGATCATGCCCGGCCTGCATCAGCGTGGATTGATGACCACCAGCGCGTTCCTGGTGATCACGCCTGATGCCGAAACCGGTGAAG
This sequence comes from Chloroflexota bacterium, assembly GCA_028873965.1. Lineage (GTDB taxonomy): Bacteria > Chloroflexota > Dehalococcoidia > Lucifugimonadales > UBA3495 > Bin87. Next base: position 31,501 of record JAPPMU010000056.1, on the reverse strand, counting down.
ACGGGGTCACGATCATTGACGCCGGCTGGCGGCTCTACCACCACCGCCGCATCATCGAATACCTGGGCGGTCTCGGATACGGACCAGGATCCGTTCGTCAGCTCATTTCCTCGCACTACCACCCGGACCACGTGGGCGGCATGGCCGGCCTGATTGAGGCCACCGGAGCGCCGCTGGCCGCCCACGACGTGGAAGCGCCCTACCTCTCCGGTGAGTCCGGCCGCAAGGTGCCTAATCCGGTCAAGCCCCGGTGGCTCCGTCCGTTCATGTGGCCGCTGTTGACTTGGATGACTCCCTCATCCGTGCCGGTGGCCCACCGCCTCAGCGAAGGGGACGTATTGCCCCTGCTGGGCGGCGCCACGGTGATCCACACGCCGGGCCACACGCCGGGAAGCATCAGCCTGCACTTCCCCAACGAAGGAGTGCTGCTGGTCGCCGACGCGCTGCAACGTTACCAGGGCCGTCTCACCCTGCCGTCCCGCTGGTTCTCCAGCGACATGGAAGCGGCCAAAGCGTCGGTGCGCAAGTTAGCCGAGTTGGACTTCGATGTGATCTGCTTCAGCCACTTCGAACCCATGAGGGAGGGCGCGCGGGCGGCTCTGCGGTCCCTGGCGGAGTATGTGTCATAATCGAAGTATGGTTATATGGACGACTATACGGGGGCGCAAGATGGAATTCGGCGAATTGAAGGATGTGGACTTGCGTGATGTCTGGCCCCATGAAGCCCACAATTTCACGCCATGGCTGGCCGATAACTTGGAGCGACTTTCGGAAGTGGTAGGGATCCAGTTGGAGTCGGCCAGCACCGAGGTTGCGGTAGGACAGTTCTCCGCTGATATTCTCGCCAGAAACCCCACAGACGGCAGCCCGGTGCTGATTGAGAATCAGTACGGCTCAACCGACCATGATCATCTGGGCAAGATCCTTACATACTTGGCCGGCTTGGAAGCCCGGACGATCATATGGATTTCCGAGCGCTTCAATGACGCGCACCTTTCAGCAGTCCGTTGGTTGAATGAGCATACGGCTGACCAGTTTGCTTTTTTCGCCGTCAGATTGCGAGTTCTGCAAATCTCTGATTCGCCGATGGTACCGGTATTTGAAGTGTTGGAGCGTCCCAGCGATTGGGACCGTCAAGTTCGCGCCTCCGCACAAGAAGAAAATGGCCGCCTTAATGAAACACGCCAGTTCCGACATGATTTCTGGCAGTTTTATGCTCAACGTCATCCCAACGACATTGAACTGCGTCCAGACCACATAGACAGCAACGTGTATCACGACGTCTCCGGGATAGTGGTTTCGCAGCACCTTTCGCGAAACAGGGTCGGCATATATATACGACCGCGGACTGGAGATGACAGTGAAAGCAGCGCTTTACGGGTTGAGAGTTATTGGCAGATGCTCAACAGCGGAAGAGGTGAAGACTGTCTATACACGAACACGCGCGAACGGGGAAACTGGCCGGAGATGGTGGATTGGCTGCACGATCGGTTGATGGAGTATCGGCGTGTCCTCACAGCGAATGCCACGGCGGATAACTGAACCATCCACAGGACAGACTGCTGGGGCAGGTTAATGATTTCACCCCCATGAAACCTGCTCTTTACCCTCCACCTGCTGCCCCCTACAATTAGCACAAAAGGTGCCGTGGAGCAGTAGTCATGCTTACCCCGATGGAAGCGCTGGATGCAGCTACTACCCATATCCAAGCCGGACGAATCCAGGACGGTGCACGTTTAGCCTATGTTGCTGCATTCCAGGCAGTCGCCAACGCGGCGCGGCGGCACAAGCGTCGTTGCAAAACGCTGGAAGACGCTCGGAAATTCGTCTGCTGGTTAGACGGCCTTCCTACTGAACCAGACGACCCAGTCGATAGCGCACCACTTTTCGATTGGGATGAGGATGGCCAGCCGATCCTATTGCCGATACCTGAGTTCATCGGGGCTTTCGACGTAGCGGAAGAATTCAAGCGCCACGCCGAAGCTCCAACAGAACTCACAAGTTGGCAACCCGACGAATATGCTTTCTACCTACCAGCGATCCGGTGGCTCGTCGAAGAGTTGGAAACCGCGCAGCCAAGAGACCCATCCGTTTGGATGCGATAACGCACTTCGAAGCGTCCCGCAATCTGGCGACACTGGCTACGGAACTTGTCAGCCGCGGTCAGGAGATTGCCGCCGGCGAATTGGTCTGGGGCGCCATCGTCCATGCCGTCAGCGCCGCCGACCCGGCCCATGAAATTCAGCCCCCCGACCGCTTCAGTAACCCCCACCAGGCGCCCAATACCATGGCCACTTTCTCCAACGCCGTCCGGCGCATCGGAGAACATCCCTTATCCGAAACGCAAATCACCACTCGCCTGAACAACGGGTAGCAGATGTTGCATAATCACTTCTATCACCTGAACTTGACCCCGCAGGAGCTTCGGTTCCGTGTTCGCCTCGGGGCTACCTACGCACAGCTGCTCATGCGCGCCGCCGCCCGCGCGCTCGGTCAAGCCACGACGTAGCCCCATCGACGGCCTACGCTGTGCTTAAGGGCTTTCATCGCCCTGCTCCACCTTCACGTCATGCTATGCAAGTGAGTATCCGACCACGTCATGCTATGCAAGTGAGTATCCGACAATGTCCGCCGACTCCAGTATCCCCGCGAACCTCCCCCTCCCCCTGGAAGGCATCCGCGTCCTCGACGCCACTCACATCGTCGCCGGCCCCTTCTGCTCGCTGATCCTCGCTGACATGGGCGCCGAGGTCATCAAAATCGAGCGGCCGCGCACGGGAGACCTCGCCCGAGGTCGCGGACCCTACATCGGCGACGCCGAGTCCGGCCAGGTGAGCAGCCGCTTCCTGGGCGTCAACCGCAACAAGAAATCTGTCACCCTAGACCTGCGCAACGCCACCTGCAAGGCCGCCTTCGAGAACCTCGTCGCCAACTCCGACGTGTTGCTGGACAACTGGGGCCCCGGCGCCTTCCGACGCCTGGGGCTCGGCTACGAGCGGTTGCGGGAGATCAACCCCCGCCTCATCTACGCGGAGATCACCGGCTATGGCGACGCCGAGGGCGCCCGCGGACCATACTCCGACTGGCCCGCCAACAACCTCGCCATCCAGGCCATGTCCGGCTGGATGGATTTGACCGGCGAGCCGGGCGGAACCCCACAGGCGGTGGGCGACAACATCGGCGATTCGGTCCCCGGTGTGTGGGCCGCGTTGGGGATAGTCCTGGCATTGGAAACGCGACGGCAGACCGGCGTCGGCCAGCACGTGGACGTGGCAATGTACGAGTGCATGGCCTCCCACGTGATCAGCAACATGAACGCCTACCAGGCCACCGGAACCACGCCGGGACGGACCCGGCAGGCGTCGCTGTCGCCGGGACTCGCCCTGCGCGCGGCGGACGGACACGTGGTCATGGCCGGCGTGCGCACCCCGCAGCGGCTGGCCGGCCTCTGGGAACTCATCGGCCGCACCGATTTGCCCGAGGCGGACGAGCGTTACCTGCAGCAGTTCCCGGACGCCGATTTCGTCTTCGACGAGATGATCCCCGCCATCGAGGAATGGTCATCCCAACGCCCCAAGTGGGAGGTTGCCGGACGCCTGACCGAGCTCGGCTTCTCCATGGGCGTCGCCCAGAGCGTCGCCGACCTCGCCGACTGCCCGCAGTTGCAGGCCCGTGGAATGTACGTAGACACCGGCGACACGCTCGGCGGAACGTTCCGCTCCCTGGCAACCCCCATACAACTGACTTCGTGCCGTCCATCTGACACCGGCGTTCCTCCCAAACTGGGCCAGCACAACGCCGAAATCCTGTGCACCCTGGGCGGCCTCACGGCCGAGGAACTGGCGCAGTTGGAAGCGGAGGGAGCGGTATAATGCCATTGAGGTGAATTGCATGGACAGCTTGGAAAAACGCTATGAAGAAGTGAAAAAACGCGCGCACGAAATCTACGAAGCTCAAATCCGCCCCCGGCTCTCGCCCGGCGACGAAGACCGCTACGTCAAGATTGACGTGTTGAGCGGAGATTACGAGGTGGGCGACAATTCGGCCGCAACCAGGCGAAAACTCAAGGAACGACGCCCCAATGCGGTAATCCACACCATGCAGCGCCACCAGAGTTACGTGGGCCACCTGCGCACGCCGGGCCGCGTCGTTCGCAAGGAAACGTCAACGACCTGACATGCATTACGGAACCGTCAACAGATACTTGGAACCAATCGTCTCCCTCACTGCCTTGTATGTCAACAGCGAGGAAGAGCGCATAGACTTCACCATCGACACCGGGTTCACCGAGGAAATAGCGCTTCCGCCGGACATTATTGAACAGTTGGGCCTGCCCCAGGAACAAGATGACGCCGTTCTGACGTTGGCAGACGGAACGAATCGCGCTCTCACCGTGCACACCGGCTGGGTAGAGTGGCACGGCCAAATCAGGGAAGTTGATGCTATCAGCGCGGATACGACACCTCTGCTGGGAATGAAAATGCTCGCCGGCGGCATCCTCAACGTCGAAGCTACTCCTGGCGGCGCGGTGACCATCACCCGAATTGAGTTGACCACAATCTGAAGGCCACCTGCTTTCGTGGCAACAATCTGTGGTAATCTTGACCCCAATATAGCTCGATAACCGTTATCAGGAGGGCGAACGATGTGCGCGATGCTGAAGAGCCGCAACGGGTTGACAGTCACCACCAACTCCCCGGCCGCGGCCGACCTCTACCAGGAAGGCCTCGACCTTGTCCTGTCTCAGAACTACGGCCCCGATGCTAAGCTGGAGGCGGCGCTGGAGGCCGACGAGGGCTTCGCCATGGCCCACGTCGTCCAGGCGTACGTCCTGCACCTGCAGACCAACGTGCCGGCCGCCCGAGCCGCCGCCGAAAAGGGCGTGGAACTTTCCGCCGGCGCCTCCCGCGAAGAGCAGCAGATCGCCCGGATCGTCCACTCGTTCACCCACGGCAAGGGTACCGAGGCCATCGGCCTGGTCCACGAGCACCTGGACGAGTTCCCCACGGACACCCTGGCCATGCGCGTCGCCCAGCGTCTCTACATGCTGGGCTGCTTCGGAGCCGGCGTCCCGGACTTCCCCAATCACCTGATGGCTATGATGCGCAAGGTCGCGCCGGCCAACGGCGACGACTGGGCTTTCCTCGGCCAGTACGCCTTCGCTCACCACGAAACCAACCAGCCCGAGAAGGCCATGGACCTGGCCACCCGCTCCCTGGAGGGAAACCCGCAGAACGCCGTGGCCAGCCACTCCGTGACCCACTCCTACTTCGAGCAGGGCGACGCGGCCAACGGCGGTCGCTGGCTCGGCGACTGGCTGGATGGCTGGGACCGGCGAGCGTCGTACAATACCCACCTGTCGTGGCACCTGGCCCTCTTTGAACTGGCCCAGGGCAAGTACCGCCAGGCCCTTGACCTCTACGAAACCCACATCCGGCCCGGCGTGCAGGCGCGCAACCTCGCCAACCTGCAGGACGCGGCCTCGTTGATGTGGCGGTTGCAGATCTACTCCGGCGAGGAGCCGGGCAAGCCTTGGGACGAAGTGCGGGACATGGCTCTGCCGGCTGCCGAGACTCCGGGACCGGCTTTCCGCGACTGCCACGCCGCGCTGGCCTTCGCCGGCGCCGGCGACGCGGAGTCGACCCAAAAGTTCGTGGACCGGGTAAAGGTCCAGGGCGAGAAGGGCGACGATCTGTCCCGTGAGATGGTCTTGCCCATCGCGTTGGGCGCCGCCGCCTTTGCCGCCGGCGACTACGACGAAGCCGCCGACCTCATGGGTCCAACCTATCCCATGCTGGCCCGCATCGGCGGCAGCCACGCCCAACGCGAGGTTTTCGAGGACACCCTGCTCGAGACCTACATCCGCGCCGGCCGCTACGACGAAGCCAAGGCCATGCTCGACGAGCGGCTGTCCCGGCGCTCGTCGGTGCGGGACACCTACTGGATGGGCCGTTTGGAAGCGGAAGCGGTCCAGGGCAACCCCGACGCGTCGCGCCAGCTTTTGGCCCAGGCCCGGGCGGCATGGGCCGACACTGCCGACGAAGCCGCCGCCGAAATCCAGCGCCTGGCCACGGCGGCCGACTAGACCTCAGCGCACTGGCGTAAACGGAAGAGGGCGGGTTCCAAACCCGCCCTCAGTTCATTGGCTCGCGTGGCGATCAGTGGCCGCAGCCGCAGAAACCACCGCAGCCGCCTCCGCCCACTGGGGCCGGCATCGGCGAACCGCCGAGGTCGGCCATGTCGCTGGCGAAGCTGTCGCCCTTGCTGACCGCCGCGAAAACGGAAATGGCGCGCTTGGCCGGCTGCTCGCAGTGGGGGCAGTCGGCGCCCGTGGCGGACATGGGCTGCAACTTTTCGAACTTGTGGCCGCAGGTCGTGCAGGCGTACTCGTAGATAGGCATAACAGGCTCCCGGCAGAGATGATGGCCAGAATATACGCCCGGCAACACGCGAGCGTCAAGGTTGCCGCCGGCCCCACCCCGGGCCTGTGCAAAGTCACCCCTCAACCCTTTTCCGCTCATCCTGAGCTTGTCGAAGGATGCCCTTTGCAATCGGCGGATGGTTCGACAGGCTCACCATGAGCGGATAAGAAAGGACTTTGCACAGGCCCTTCTGCCCCACTGTGGCCTTTTCAAAGTTAATCCGTCATTCCGGCGAAAGCCGGAATCCAGAACATTCCGAACACAGCGACCTGCTGGATTCCTGCTTCCGCGGGAATGACGATTCGCTCTGAGAGGCTACCATCCGGGACTTTGAAAAGATCTTGCGGCCCCACACGCCTACCCGCATTGCCATCGCGAGCGCAGCGTGGTGGTCTCGTTCCCGCATTGTCATAGGACTTACGCGGTTGTGAGCAACTTCGTGCTTGGGTCAGCTGGCTCAGAGGTGCCATTTACGCTCAGGTGCGTAACTCCTATGTCATTGCCGGCGCAGCGTGGCAATCTCGTTGCGGCCACGGTCGCCGCCCCTGCCCGGCGCGGACCCCGACCCGTACCCGTCATGCCTGCGCCAGCCGGCATCCCCTCGTCCCGAAGCTCGGCGTCGCACCCTCTATAACCCCTCTGCTCCCCAGGCATCCCCCATCAGTAACCCCATCCATGCTGTCCATCCGTGCAAGTTCGCGTCCCGGAAAGTTCCCGTCCATTGATGACACCATCGGCGCGCCGAATGCTGAACGTATGCTCTATCATGGTTTCACAGGCGATAAATCCGTTCCATCGACCAGGTTCCCAACGTTCACGGCCACCCCTGTCAGCAACCAAGTCGCTAACGGCCTGTGTGGGATGCTGCCACCGATCGTTCTAACTGGTGCAGCCGCCCCGGCCACCGCGCCCGCCACAGCGTGCCATGCTTCGGGACCATGCCCGATCCATGGAAAATAAGAGCAAAAAACCAAAGCGCAATCCCTCCGACCGTAGGACTGATAATCGTTGGGAACCTGGTCGACACGCTTGGCACACTCGCCTGTACACCCTGAACTTTTGGAGGAAGTCCACAGCAACAGGAACATAGCCCTCTCCGGCGGCAGCGGTTAATCGCCTGTACGCTGCCGCCACCAAATTCCCTTGTCGGAAGAACGCGACCCAGTGTTGACACGCCTGTAGCGTGGTGATACCGTTCGAGACGGAGTATCATTATGACTACTGCGACGCTCAGGCATTCCGGACACGAGCACCCCCGACCTCGCTCCGCCGCAGTGGTGGACGACATAATCGCTCAGTTGAGCGATCTGGGTTACCGGGACACCGAACCCCGGCGGCTGGTCATCAGCGCCGTCGCCGCCCAGGGCCGGCCTTTCACCGCGGAAGAACTCTGCGCCTCTTTGCCCTGCGTGGGACGGGCCACCGTCTACCGTGGCTTGCGCCTGCTGGTGGAAACCGATCAGGTTTGCCGGGTCCTTTTGGAAGACCGCGAATTGCGTTACCAGCTCAGCCACCAGGGACACCACCATCATCTGCTGTGCGCCGTATGCGGAGCTTCGGCGGATCTCGAGGGCTGCGACGTAGAGGACATGCTCCGCGAAGCCGCCATAGCCGCCGGGTTCCGAATGAGCGGGCATTGGCTGGAAGTGTACGGCCGCTGCGGCCAGTGCGCCGACTGCTGAACCTACCTGCCGGTTTTTTCGTAGGCACAGTTGATATTTGCTATCGCTTTCGGTAGCAAATGATACTCGATACCGTTTAGGAGATGTTGTTGATACTGCTTATCATCAATCAATATTAATTGATACATCGTATCTGTTAGACTGGTTGTCGATGCCAACTGGAGGGAGCACACCAATGAACTTACCTTGTCGACGACCTGTACTCGTAACCGGGATTTTCCATTTGCGGCCGGCCCTGGCGCTCCTCATCGCGCTGGCGGCTTTCGCGCTGCTGCTGACGGCCTGCGGAGGCGAAGAACCGGACCTCCCTCCGTCCGGCGCTTCTTCCGCCGCAGGTTCCGCACCACCCGCAGCCGCATCTCCCGACCCGACCGCCGCGCCTGCGTCAGTGCCAGCCGCCGCGCCAGTATCGTCAACGTCACCGGCAACGCCGGCCGCCTCGACCGGCGGTTCTACTCAAAGTGAGCCGGTCAATGTGGTCGCCGGCAACGTCGTGCTCGCTGACCTCGTGCGACAGGTCGGCGGTGACTTGGTGCAGGTGGACACGCTGGTCGCAGCGGGCGCCGACGCCCATACCTGGCAGAGCACGCCCCGGGACAGCGTGCGCATCGCGGAAGCCGACCTCGTCGTCAGCAACGGCGCAGGGCTTTCCTCCCAGGTGGAAGACCTGATCGAAAATGCTGCCTCCGGCGACACCGTTCGTGTGATCGCGTCGGAAGGCCTGGAACCCCAGGAGCTGGTCGAACTGCCCTTCCCCGAAGGACACGACCACGAGATGGAACACGAAGACGAACACGGCGCCGAACTCGCCGGCCGTCTGCTGATCGGCGACGGGGAGACCGGTGACCTTTCGGTCATCGATCTGGAAACCGGCCATGTCCACCAGAATGAGTTCGACTTGGGTTCCCGTGCCGGTCGCATCTATCCCACCCAGAGCGGGCGCTTCGCCGTCGCCGTCTCATCCGACGCCAACGCCGTCAACATCATCGACGGCGGCATCTACCTGGAGGCCCACGGAGACCACTTCGACCTGGTCGAACGCGACGTGTCCACTCTGGATATCGACCTGTCCGGCGACCGCCCCGTTCACATGTATGTCGGCGGTGAGTGGGCCACCGTGTATTACGACGGCTCCGGTGACTTCGTGCTGATCAACGAGCACGAACTGGAAGAAGAAGGAGCATCCTACGCGCCGATCAGGATGAACGCCGGCCCCCACCACGGCGCCGTGATACCGCTGGAAGACGACCTGTTCGCCGTGTCCCTCCAGCACCCGAACTATGCCCAGAACCCCGAGGAATACCGCCTGCCCATCGGCGCCGAAATCTGGGACCTGGACGGCAACGTCCTCCATAGCGCCGAAGGCTGCCCCGATCTCCACGGCGACGCCGGCAACGGCCACATGGCCGTCTTCGGCTGCACCGGCGGGGCGCTGATGCTCGAAGCCCACGACGGCGAGTACGAGGATGCTTTCATTTCCGCGCCGGCGGGCTCGCCCGATGACTTCCGCCTCACCTCCATCTGGGGGTATGACGGGCTCGACCACTTTTTCGCCCTGGGCTCCGCTGTGGGACTGTACGTCGTCGAGCCGGAAGAGGGCGAGATGGATCAGTTGATACCGGCCACCGAGGCTCTTCGCCCCATCCAGGTGGCCCTCAGCCACGACGGCGAGCTGCTGGTGGTGATCATGAGCGACGGCGAGATCCGCCTGTACGAGGCCCACGACCTGGACCTGCTGGCGTCGTCATCCGACGTCCTGGGCGATGAGATCGATCCCGGCTTCTGGGCACGGCCCCACGTCGCCACCGCTCCCGGGCACATCTTCATCACCAACTCCGGAGCCGGCGAAGTCATCGCCCTCGACGCCCACGACCTGGAAGAGGTGAACCACTGGGAAATCTCCGGTACCCCCACCAAGATCGCTTTCGTCGGCATCCTGGGCGAGGGTGACCACGAGGAAGAAGGACACGATGACCACGGCCACGATGACCACGCGGGCCACGACCACGGGGAGGGCGACCCCCACTTCTGGCAGAACCCGCGCCTGGTGGTCCACTACGTCAACCAGATCACCAATGGGTTGGTCGAGGCGGACCCATCCAACGCAGCAACCTATCTGGACAATGCGGCGGCATACATCGAGGAACTGGAGGCCTTGGACGCCTACATCGCCGAGACCCTGGCACAGATACCCGCGGACCACCGGGTGATGGTCACGTTCCACGACGCCTTCGGATACTTCGGCGAACGCTACGACGTGGAAGTGCAGGCATTCGTCAGCGCCCACGCGGAGGACGTTTCCCCTGACGACATCGCCAACGTCCTGGAACTGGTGGAGCACAAGGGCCTGCCCGCCGTGTTCGCGGAACCTCAATTCTCTGCCGATGCTCTCGCTCAGGTTGCCCGGGATACCGGCATCCAGGTCGGCATCATCCGCTCGCTGCCCGATGACGAATTCCCGGATTACATCAGCATGATGCGGTCCAACGCGGATCAGTTGGCCCAAATGCTGCGGTAAAGCTATCCAGGAAAACGCTGAGATCCACCTCGCGCGTACCCAGTTTCACAAACCCGTCATTGCGAGCGCAGCGCGGCAATCTCGTTGCTGGAGGAGCCGTTCTCCATGTGACGAGATCGCCGCGTTGCTGCGCTCCTCGCGATGACAAAATGGGTACGCGTGAGCGATATCCACCGTTTGACAACCGGCGCACCTTTCTCATATGTTTACGCCCAAGTCGTTGTCATCCGGCGCACGGCGGTCTCAATAAGGGTTCACACCGTCCCGGCACGCATTGACGTCAACGGAGGCGATCTATGACTCGCAACGTCACCACCGGGATACTTGTGGCGTTCATTGCTGCCGCGATCGTCGCCATCCTAGTGCTAATATTCCTGATGACCAATCGAGACGCGTCGACGCACACTTACCCCACCGCTACAGCGTCTTTGGTGTCTCAGTCCGGCGATGCAATGGGTACGGTCACGTTCCATCAACAGGACGACGTCGTGGTGGTTGCCCTGGATGTCAGCGGGTTTGCGCCGGGCGGTCACGCCGTTGCCGTTCACGCCGTGGGAAGTTGCTCTCCCGACTTCACCGCCTCTGGTGATCATTTCGGGGTCGAGCCTTCCCGGGCTGGGTTCGTCCACCCCAACTGGAAGCGTGATCCGGTTCACGGAGAACACGGCGGTGACCTCCCCAACTTCTACGCCCATCGCGATGGGTCCGCCCGCGCCGATTTCGTAACCGACGGGTTCACCCTCCTTACGGGCCACGACCACTCACTATTCGACGCCGACGGCGCAGCCATCGTTATCTACGAAAAGCCGCAGATTTACGGCGCCGTAGAGGAAAATACCGGCAGCCGGGTGGCGTGTGGCGTCATCACCGTCAATTGACGGATTGCCGCCTGCGGGCAACCCTCATGCATACTCGGTCAGGGCCTTTTCAAAGTTAATACGTCATTCCGGCTTTCGCCGGAATCCAGAACATTCGGAACACGGCGACCTGCTGGATTCCCGCTTCCGCGGGAATGACGGTTCGAGGTGAAAGGCCACCATCCGGGACTTTGAAAAGACCCTGATACCCGGTTTGCGGCGGGACAACGTCAGAATCAAAATTTGCGGGATTTTGCCATTGGGCAGGATTGGGAGATCTCCGTCACGAAACGGTTCCTATCCTGATAATCCCTAAATCTTGAAAGTCCCGGTTCTGACGATTTACGAAAGCGGGTACGCCTGGGGCCGGCAACCGGGCGCTCACTCGAATGCCGAAGGGATGTCAAACGACTCGCTACTCTCACCCGTACCCGATTCGCTTAAGCTGTCATTACGAGCGCCGCGTGGCAATCTCGTTGGGGCAGAGAACGCTGCTGCGGGAACGAGATCGCCACGTCGCTTCGCCCCTTGCGATGACAAACTGGGGTACGCGCGAGACCCGCTACTGCGCCGTATAGCCCCCGTCAATCACCAGCTCGCTGCCGGTCATGAAGGACGATTCCTCCGAGGCCAGGAACAGCACTCCGTAGGCTATGTCGTCAACGGTCCCGATGCGCCCGATGGGAGTTGAATCGACGCGAAGCTGACGCTGCTCCGGGTCGGCCATCGTCCGCGCCGTCATGGCGGTGTCGATAAACCCCGGGTGGACCGAGTTGCACCGGATGTTCTCGTTGGCATACTGGACGGCGGTGGACTTGGTCAGCAGGCGCACCGCCCCCTTGGAGCTGGCGTAGGCTGATCCGGCCCCGGAGCCGGGCCTGGTGGCGATCATTCCCGCAATGGACGAGATGTTGATAATGGAACCGCCGCCCGCAGTTCGCATAGCCGGGATCGCGGCGCGGGTGCCTAGGAAAACGCCCTTGCCGTTGACGTCCATGATCTGATCCCAGACTTCGGTCGGCGCTTCGTGGATGCGCGGCGCATTCACCCCGCCGATGCTGGTGCCGCCAATCCCCGCGTTGTTCACCAGGACGTCCAGCTTGCCGTAACGATTGACCGCTTCGGTCACGGCGTCGGCCCACTGGTCCGCATCCGTCACGTCCAGGTGCACGTAGGTAGCCTGTCCGCCCAGCTCGCGGATCTCTGCCTCCAGTTTCATCCCGTCGTCATCGAGAATATCTCCAATGACCACGGCCGCCCCTTCCTGGGCGAATAGCCTGGCCTCAGCAGCGCCCTGCCCTCGAGCTCCACCGCTGATCAGGGCAACTTTTCCTTCCAGTCGCATGTCGCAACCTCCAGAGTTCGGTACGGAATTATGGGGCCATAGTAGCGTATCAGCGGCGGGATTGCGACGCCGGATTACTTTGCCTGGCATCGGATATAATCAGCCCAATCACGGCCCAGGCCGTCGACAGGAGCGCGTATGACCACCCCACAAGCCAAATCCCCGCCCGTCGTTGAGCAGTGGGAACCATACCCCCATCTGGAAAAAGAAGAGAAGGATATGCAGCAAGGCCCCCCCGAGGAAGACCTGATCGTCAAATTGCGTTCCGCTCTCACCCCGGGCCGCCATTACCCTCATCACCCTCACGTCCTGATTGGCACTGAGATCCCGATTTACTACGGCGAACGCGACCCGGCCACCCGCCGGTTCCCCCATATCCGCCCCGACATCCTCATCGCCCTCGATGTGGATGCCGAAGCCATCTGGCGCCGCGTCGGGTACGACCCGATACAGAACGGCAAGCCGCCGGATGCAGTGGTGGAAATCGCTTCCCCTTCCACTTATCGCAACGACGCCAGTCGCAAGCGCGACATCTATCAGATGCTGGAAGTACCGGAGTATTGGCGCTTTGACCCCACCGGCGGCCGTATGTTCGGCCAAGCCGTAATCGGCGAGCAGCTTATCGAGGGACGGTATCAGCGTCTTCCCCTGCTGCACTACCCGGGCAGCGTGGTGGGTTCCACCAGCCCCCGGCTCAACCTGAACTTCCGCTACCAGGGCAACCAACTCTTCACCATCCACGACCCGGAAACCGGACGCGAGTACGAGCACCCGGAGCAACGGGCTGCGCGCCTTGAGGAAGAAATCCGCCGCCTGCGCGGAAGCTGACGGCGGCGGTGCGGTGGTTCCGTCGCGGTGATTCAGTCAGGGGCTATTCCCCCAGCGTCGTGGTGAGCACCCACATCGGTCGCTCGCCCACCGCGTAGGTTCCCAACGGGGTCATCTGCCCGGTAGCTCCGTCGATACCGTATGCGGCCAGTTGTCCCGTGGCGGAACCGGCCGCGAACACGAACCGGCCCGAAGGATCCAGACTGAAGGCGCTGGGCACCGGCTCGGTGGCGGCGTGATCCGCCGGCGTCAGGCGACCCTCCGCATCCACGGTGAAACTGGCGATGCTGTTGTGGCCGCGGTTGGGCACGCACAGCAGGTTGCCGTCCGGCGAGAACTGGATCTGGGAGCAGGTGTTCCGCTCGGAGACGCCGGCCGGCAAAGTTGATACGGTCTCGAACGGAGTCAGCCGGCCCTCGCCGTCAATCTGGTAGGAGGAGACGCTGCAACCCTGCTCGTTGGAGAAGTACACCAGGTCCAGGCTCGGATGAAAAGTGAAATGCCGAGGACCGATCATGTCATCCTGGTCCAGGGTAGCCGGTTCGTTGGCCGTCAAAGCGCCCGTGCCTGGGTCGAAGCGGAACTGGTAGATGATATTGGGCCCGGGGATGTTCTTGGGCGGTTCGAGGACGTTGTCCTGCACCCGGGCGATGTGCGGGACATACGCGAACCGGTTGGAGCGGTCGGTAAGCATGGCATGGGCGCCGGTGTCGGTATCCACCACCGAGGTTGCCGCTCCGCCCACGCTGCCATCCGCGCCCAGCGGATGCACCGCAGCCTTGCCGTCGGCGTAATACGACGACAGCAGGAACCGGCCGGTGCGGTCAGTGGCCAGGTAGGAAGGTTGGCCCGGCGGGGTAACCGACCCGGTTTGGGTCAACTCACCCGTCTGCTGGTTGATGCTGTGGCTGGTGATCTCCGGAACCTCGCGGTGGCCGGCGTACAGGGTCTGCCGGTCGGGGCTGATCGCCAGTAGGGACGGCCCTCCGGACACCGCTTCCTCCCCGGCGATGGTCAATGCTCCGCTTGCTTCGTCCATGGTAAAGATGGACACCTTGTTGTCGTCCTGGGCTGCAACATACACGTAAGTCGCCATTTCATTGCCTCCTTCCCTCTAACCGTCATTCCGACGAACCAGCCGTCATTCCAACCAACCGTCATTCCGGCGAAAGCCGGAATCCAGAATCCGTTACGCCATTGGCACCCTGGTTCCCGCCATGCGCGCATGGCGCCGCAGCGCCAAGCCCGTTACCGAAGCAGAGTCTCGGCCATGCGCTCCAGTTGCTCGCCCATCTCCTCCTCGGAGTCGGAGTGGTTGGGCCATACGCAAACCCGCATGGCGCCGGCGTTCAGGAAGTCATCCACGGTCTGGCGGGTGGTATCGGGAGCCTGCCCGAAAACGGAGATGGTTATGGCCTCCGGATCGCGTCCCCGCTCGGCCGCCAGGCTGTCCAGCTGCTTGCGGCTGTCCTCGATCTGGGCGGGATTCGCCCGGTTCGGCAGCCAGCCGTCGCCGTAGCGAACCACGCGCCGCAGGACGTTGCGGGCGTTCCCACCCAGCAGGATCGGCGGGTGGGGTTCCTGCGCCGGTTTGGGATACATGTACACCGGCGGGAAGTTGTAATACCGCCCGTGGAACTCAGCCTGGTCCTCGGTCCAGAGGGCCTTCAGGGCCCCCACTGCTTCCTCGGTCTGGGTCCAGCGGTGGTCGAAGTCGCCCCCCATCATTTCGGTTTCCTCGCGGTTCCAGCCGGCCCCGATGCCGAAGACGAACCGGCCGTTGCTGTGGCGGTCCAGCACGGAGATCTGCTTGGCGAGGATCAACGGGTTGCGCTCCGGCACCAAGGTGATCCCGGTGCAAAGCTTGATCCTTTCGGTCACCGCCGCCGCCATGGCCAGGGCCATGTAAGGGTCGGAAAAGTGGCGGTAGGTCCATGGGATCTCGCCGCCCGTGGCCGGGAAGGGGCTTTCGCTGTGCACCGGCAGAATGGGATGCTCGTGATACCAGATGGACTCGAAGCCCAGTTCCTCGGCCTTTTTGGCGATGAACGCCGGGTCCAGGGTATAGGCTGGCAGGGGGACGATTATTCCTACGGACATTACCTTGCTCCTTTGCGGCAGCGCTGAGAACGATCTCCGAGATCATCGCCGCCAGTGTGTCGGAGTTTATCAGACCCCGCTGGAAGTGGCAGCGCAATCCGGGCCAATCCCGGCGTTACCGAGCCTTGTCGCCAAGCAGTTCGCCGGCCAGTTCCCTGGCAGCGTCCAAATCGTCAACAAACCGCCCTTCCGGAAGCCGGCGGAAAACGTTCAGCGACCGCAGGGTCTGTTCGACAGAGCCGGAAAGGTTGAGCACGATACATTCAGTCTTCGCCGCTGCGGCCGCGTCGACCAGCCGTTCGATGATCAGGGCCGCGCTGTCGTCCATGTGGACGGTGTTGGAGAAATCGAAGATCACGACCTCGTGCTGCCGAATGTCCGCGCCCACCATCCAGGCCAGTTCGTTGGCCGACGCGAAGGAAAACTCGCCGCGCAAATCCACCAACCCGACCCGCGCCTGGAATTGGTCCACTTCGTCATCTCTGGAATTATCGGCGAAAAACCCACGCTCCAGCAGGGGCACCGAGATCACACGTCCCAGCTCGCGTTGTTCCACTGCCCTCGCCCGGGCGAATCCCGCGACGATCAGGCCGATGGCAATCGCGGTGATCAAGTCAACGAACACCGTCAGGACCAGCGTGAGCAGCATGACCAGCAGGTACTCCCGCTGTACCTGACGAACCCGCGTGATGAGTCTCCAGTCGATGATGTCCCACCCGACCTTGATCAGTATGCCCGACAGTGCGGCCACCGGAATCGGTTCCGCGATCCATCCCAAACCCAGCACCAGAGCCAACAGCACCGCCGCGCACGTTACACCCGAGACCGGAGTGGTTCCGCCGGCCCGAACGTTCACGGTAGTGCCGGACGGCGCGCCGGCCCCGGGCAGAGCGCCTAGCACGCCTGCGGACACGTTGGCGATGCCCTGCCCGAAAAGCTCCCGGTTGGGTTTGTGGCGCGTCCGGGTCAGCGTGTCGGCCAGCAGGGAAGCCACGAGGCTGTTCACGGAACTGATCAGGGCCAGCGTTAGTGCCGGTTGCAAGGCGGACAGCAGCAGATCCGGCGCCAGATCCGGCAGGTGCAGCGCCGGCAGGCCCTGCGGCAGCCTCCCGATAGTGGGTGCGTCTCGCAGCCACAGCGCCGCCATGGCCGTTCCAACAATCAGGGCCAACAGCGGCCCCGGCACGAACCGTCCCAACCGGCGCGGCCAGAACACGCAGATCGCCAGGCACGCTGCCCCCACAATGACCGCGTGCAAATTCAGACCAACCACCGCCTCCGGCCAGGCGCGGATGATGCCCAGCAGCCCTCCAGGCGCGGGAGGGGCGCCCAGGAAGGGCAACGTCTGAATGATTATGATGATGAGGCCGATGCCGGATGTGAATCCGGCGATCATGGAATACGGCGTGTAGTTGATAAAGCGGCCCACCCGCAGCAGCCCCAACGCAATCTGGATCACCCCGGCCAGCATCACGATGGTGAAGGCCTCCGATGGGCTCTCCGCGTGCTGCGTGAGCACGATCATCATCGCCACCGTCATGGCTGCTGTCGAGTATGCGATGCGCGCCGGTGTCCCGCCAAACACCGACGCGCAGAATCCGACGACGATGGCGCCGTACATGCCGGCCACGGGTCCCAGCCCCGTGGCCACGCCGTAGGCCAGCGCCATCGGGAGTACCGTCGCGGCGGTGGTCACACCACCGAACAGGTCTCCCGATAGCGCCCGTGGGCTGTAGGCCAGTTGAACCGGAATTCGTCTCGCGCGCGACAACGGACGCCGCCGGCTAATTTAGATCGAAGCCGCTACCGACCCGACCTGATCCATTCGGCAACGCGCTCGCCGATCATGATCGTAGTGCAGTTGGTGTTGGCCCGGATCACGTCCGGCATCACTGAGGCATCAGCAACTCGCAGAGACTCGATCCCGTGGACGCGGCAGTGTTGGTCCACCACGGCCATCGGGTCGCTGTCCGGTCCCATCTTGCAGGTGCCGGAAAGGTGCTGGCCTATGCACACCTCGCGCAGCATCCAGTTGTCAAGCGCATCGTCGGAAACCAGGTCGGCTTCCGTGGGCGAGATCAGCCCGTCGTAGATGCCCGCGAACTGCTCGTGGTCCATGAGCCGCAGCACGATGTGGACGGCTTCGCGCATTCGCTCCCGGTCCCAGTCGGCCTCCAGGTAACGGCAGTCGATATGAGGCTGCACGTCGGGGTCGGTGGATTGCAGCGTCAACTCGCCGGCGCTTTCGGCCAGTTCCATCATGCAGGTGACACGGATGCCCTCATTGTCGTAGGGATCCCCGCCCAGCGGCGTGGAGAAGGACGAGGGGAAAATCTGCATGTCGTTGCGCGCATCGGAACCACTGGCGGTGTAACGCAGCACCGTCTGTATCCGAGGCGCGTCGGGGTCCAGCGGGAAGTCGTCCTTCACCTTGACCCGCACGGGCACCAGGGGATGGTCGCGCAGGTTTTTCCCGACACCTGGCAAGTCCTTCACCACGGGTATGCCCAGGCCGCGAAGTTCCTCAGCCGGACCGACGCCGGACAGCATCAGCAGCTGCGGCGAGGCAATGGCGCCGGCGCAAAGAACGATCTGCTCCGCCTCGATCTGGAACGTTTCGCCTCCGCTCTCCACCTCGACACCCACGGCCCGTTGTCCTTCAAACAGGATCCGGCGAACGCGGACGTTGGCGCGGATGGTCAGGTTGAGGCGATGCCGATTGGGGTTCACGTACGTCAGCGCCGTGCTCATCCGCACGCCGTTGGGGTTGTTCATCGGGAACGGACCAACGCCCGTCGAATCGGGATGGTTGTGGTCGTAAACCTCGTCGTAGCCGACGTCGGTGCAAGCCTGGACGAAGGCTTCCTGGAGGGGCAGCCAGTTTTCCCTCCGGTGGCGTCGCACTGGTATCGGACCGTCGAAGCCGTGGAAGTCATCGGTGATGTCGGTATCGGTTTCCTGCCTGCGGAAGTAGGGGAGCACGTTGATGTAGCTCCACTCGTCGTTGCCCCAGGAAGCCCACCGGTCGTAGTCCTCGGGAACGCCGCGCAGGAACACCTGCCCGTTGATGGCGCTGGTGCCGCCGACCACGCGCCCGCGCGGAACGTTCACCGGCTCGGTCTGGAGAGGCGTGCCGGTGCCAACAAAGGACCAGTTATGGGGCGCGCCCATTTCCGAAGCCCGGGGTGCGTAGCCGTATTTCAGATCGTCAGGGGTCTGCTCCAGGTCAGGATAGTCAGGGCCCGCCTCCAGCAGCAGCACGGAGCGGGAGAGATCCTCCGACAACCGGGTTGCCATGGTGCCACCGGCGGAACCGGCCCCGATAACGATGACGTCATATTTCATTCTGACACTCCTTCCCCGATTCTCGTCATTCTGGTAACCATGATTCCGGCCCCGATTATCATCATTCGGGCCCCGATTATCATCATTCAGATTCCCATTACCATCATTCCGGCCCTGATCGCCGCCATTTCGGCCCTACTCTCGTCATTCCGGCGAAAGCCGGAATCCAGAGGCGCACGCGGCAAAGCAAGTTAGATGGCAGCTAGAAACTCGTCGGTGGTCATCACGGCGCCCTGGCGAGGATAGACCTTCTCGGTCAGCACCCGGTGCACCTCCGGATCACCGTCGGAACAGGCGTCGGACAGCACGGTGAAGCCGTAGTTGATGTCCACCGCCCAGCGCACCGAGGACAGCACGCACCCGCTGGTGGCCACGCCCATTATCACCAGGCTGTCGCGTCCCATCTCGCGCAGGGTAACGTCCAGCGCGGTCGTGGAGAACGGACTCGGGCGTACCTTGGTGATCACCAGTTCGCCCTCGGCTGGCGCCACACCTTCGTGCAGTTCCACGTCCGGCGCGTACTCGGCAAATGGCCCGCCGCGATGCACGACGTAGATTACGGGGATGCCCGCCGCACGGGCGCCGGCCAGAGCCCTGGCCGCGTTTTCGACCACGGCGGCCGGCTCCGTGGCAACGTTGGCGATGATGCGCTGCTGGAAATCCATGATCAAAACGGCGGTGCGGTCAGCGTCAATTCTGGTCGCTTGCTGGGTCATGCGGGTTCCTCCCGGTACGGTAGGCGTCACTGCGGGTTGGGATGGCGGCATTATAGCGCAGCGCTGGCGAAGTATGACCTGACAACGAGATCACTCCCGCCTGAAACCTGCGATGTATACTTGCCAATGGGACGAAGCGAAAACTCACCGCAGAGTACCCGAACGCAATGAGCAAGTTTTTCTTTACCCTGACCGTCATTTACGTGGCCGCCACCGCAACTGTCGGCGCTGCTGCGCTGCGGACCACCCTCTGGGCGTATAATCTCGATGACAGAATGCTCTCAGACATGGTGACGGCCGCCATCATCAACACCGCCGCCGCCGTGGCCGCTATGGGGTTCTTCGGAGGCTTCGATATGCTTTTCACTATCTGGCAGTTCTTGCGCAATCAGGAAGCCGAACGGGCCCGCAACCAGGAACGGGAGGAAGAACGCAAAGCCCGGGAAGAAGAACGTAAAGCCCGGGAAGAAGAACGCAAAGCGCAGCGCGCTGAGAGGGAGGAAATCATGGCTATGGTCTGGGCCGAGCATCAGCAAAACCAGGAACTTACGGCCCGCGTCCTGGCGCTTTCCGACCTGGTCATCCAAAGGGCCAATGGACACGACTCCCAAAGCGCTACTGAAAGCAACAGGGGCGAGTGATCATTCGCCCCTGCGCAGAAACCGGCTGGTCGAGATCGACTACAGGTTCAGCGGGTGCTCCTCGTAGTCCTTGACCTTGTCGTACACTTGGACGCGGTGGCGGTTGGCCTCCAGCACGAAGATCCGGTCGTTCTCGTCCACGCGCACGGCCACTGGCCGGCGGAACCTCCACTCGGGTTCCAGGTCCACTCGTCGCCGCGCCTTCACGATATCCGGGTTGGCGTCGATGTATGTCTGCGTCCATGGCGACGGCTGTTGGGCGTCGCCCACCAGCGTGGCGATGAAACGGCCGTCCGGCGCGTACACCTGGAGGCGATGGTTGCCCCAGTCCGTGACGTACACGTCGCCTTCGGAGTCCACCGCGACGCCCGTGGGACCATTCAGGTCGCCAACTCCGGAGACGGGCGATGCCTCAAACTTTTGCACGAAGTTTCCATCGGCGTCGAACTTCTGCACCCGGTTGTTCTTCCAGTCCGCGACGTACACGTTGCCCGCGTCGTCCAGGCACAGGCCCCACGGCAGGTTGAACTTGCCGTCGCCGTCACCCTGCTTGCCAAACGAACTCAGGTGCTTGCCATCCTTGGTGAACTTTTGAACCCGATGGTTCTGGCTGTCAACCACCATGATGTTGCCTTTGGGGTCAAAAGCCATGCCGCAGGGGCCGTTCAGCTGGCCCTTGCCGTCTCCGGCCTCGCCCCAGCACGAAAGGAACGCTCCCTCGGAGTCAAAGACCGACACCCGGTTCAGGAAGTCGTCGGAGGCGTAAACGTTGCCGTCGTCGTCCAGCGCGATGGAGCGCGGCCAAACGAACTGACCGTCGCCGCGGCCGAAAGCGCCGAACTGCCCCAGGAACTGGTGATCCAGCGTGACCCGGCTGACCCGCTGGCCGAGCTCCTCGGCCCCGCGGCTCAACACGTACATCGTGTCTCCCGCCAGCGCAAAGTCTTGGGGCGTCCAGAACCCCTGACCCGACATGCCGTACATGCCGATGCAGTAGCTGTAGTCAAATACCCGGCCGGCGGCCACAGTGGTAAGCATGATAGACCTCCTTAGCCTTTCGTCCCCCAATTCCGTCATTCCGGCGAAAGCCGGAATCCGGAGCCGCCCTACACGAAGTCCAGCTGCTCGAAGTTGCCGCCTACGATGGGCACCGAGTCCAGGCCCAGCCACTTCTCGATGACCGTGGCGTAGAGACCGCGGAAGTCGTAGTTGGGCTCAAGGTCGCCTTGAGTCAGATCCTCCGGCCGCAGGGACGGGTAGGCGCTGTAGTGGCCGCCCTTGACCTGGTTGCCGATGACGAATGCCGCGCCGCCGGCGCCGTGGTCGGTGCCCGTGCCGTTGTCCTTGACACGACGGCCGAACTCGGTGAACAGGACCATGATGAGGTTGTCGCCCGCGTCGTGTTCGGACAGGTCGTCGAAGAAGTCGCCGATGGCGCTGGACATGTCGGTCCACAGCTTGGTGTGCATCGGCGGCTGGTTGAAGTGCGAGTCGAAGCTGCCGTGCTGGGTGTAGAACAACTGGGTGCCCAGGTCGGCCAGGTACACCTGGGCGATGTCCCGCAGGTACTTCGCGATGGGAGTGTCGGCGTACTCGACCGAGGACGAATATTGCTCCGGAGCCGAACGGATGATGTCCGCGCCCTTGAGCGCATCCCGGCCGGTCTGGCCCAGGTAGTCCATCACCGGGCCGGTGCCAACCGTGGGCGAATACATGCGGGCGAACCGGTCGAGCAACTGGTCGCGCTCGACTTCCGCCGGCACGCTGGACAGCACGCCGTAGGACTCAAGGCTCGACACGGACGTGACCGGCGTGCCGCGCAGCGCCAATGCCCGGGGCAGGCCCTGGCCGAAGTTGACGCCCTTGAGCACGTTCTCGCCGCGCGGGTCGAGGTCGCGGATCACGCGGCCGGCCCATCCCTCGGTTCCCACGATGTCCGGCTCGCAGGTGTGCCAGATGTCCATGGACCGGAAGTGCGACCGCGGCGAGTTCTCGTAGCCGATGCCGTGGACGATGGCAACCTTGCCCTCATCCCACAGCTGCTTGATGCGACCCATCTGCGGATTGAACCCGATCTCGTCATTGATGGGAATGACCTTGTCCGCGGGGATGCCAACCCTGGGGCGAGCGTCGTGGTAGTGGCCGTTGGTGTACGGGATGATCGTGTTCAGGTAGTCGTTGGCGCCGGTCATCTGGAGAACCACCACCACCGGATCTTTCGTAGTCGTCGTCATGTCGTTCCTCCCTGCGGGGACTCGTCATTCCGGCGCAAGCCGGAATCCAGGAGTGTCTCTGTTATGCGAACTGGAAATCCCGCGACGCCGCGATGAGGGCGAGCATGACCCCGACGCGCTTTTCCGACTGAGCCGCGTCGTCGTCGGAATCCCAGCGGAGATCGCCGTCGCTGCGTGCCTGGTCGAGCAGCTCCGCTCGCGTCCCGTCGCTCACCTCCAGTGGCCCAACCAGCTCCAGGCAGGCGTCCACCACGTCCTCCGGACCCAGGTTTCCGCGTTGGCGCAGCGTATCCACCATGGATCGCACGCCCGGCAGGGACACGTCGCCCAGCAGGCCGGCCGCGAAGTTCACGCGGCGCACCAGCGCCCCGCCGTCGATCCACTCGCTGCCGGTGTGCCAGCTCTCGACGCTGGGCGGGTTCAGCAGTTCCTGGCCCTGGTAGGCGCACTCGAAAGCCAGCGAGTTGAAACCGGGGCGCGGCTGGCTGAAGTTGCCCGCCATGCGCGCCGTGCTGATCACCAGCTCCGCCGGGCTCTTCACCCGGCTGAAACGCGCCTGCTTGAAGAAATCGGAGTTGAACAGTACCCGCAGCATGAAGCGGATGTCGCCGTCCGACTCGTTGTAGGCCGCTACCAACTGGTCGATGGCGTCGGGGTCGTTGGGCGGCGTGATGTTCCAGCTGGGAACCTGGGGCTCGTCGGCGACGAAGAAGTTGTAGAGGTGCCGGGACAGGAAGCGGGCGGTGGCCGGCTGATCAACCACGAGGTTGATGATGTCCTGTCCGTTGAAGTTCCCGGTGTTCCCCAGGAAGGTCTTCTCCCCGTCGTCGTGGTCCTCGGCACGGTACTCGAAGCTCCAGTAGAACCGGCCCAGGGGGTTGCGCGGGATCTTCGGCCCGATGGTCCAGCCGGTGAAGGCGCGGCTGGCTTCCTTGATATCGTCCTCGGAGTAGTTCCCCACTCCCATGGAGAAGAGCTCCAGCAGCTCACGGCCCCAATTCTCGTTGATGGCGCCGCGATGGTTGCCGTTGTTGTCCAGCCAGAAAATCATGGCCGGATTCTGGGCCAGTTCCAGCAGGATGTCGCGGAATTTCCCCAGGCCGCAGCGCCGGAACATCGCGATCTGCTGGGTCAGCTCAGGCGGGTTGTCCACCTTGGAGTTGCCTGTGGCGAAGAGCTGATGCCAGAACAAGGCCATCTTCTCTTCCAACGGCCGCTCCGTGTTGATCATCCGGTAGACCCAGTCCGCCTGGTTCAGCGGCGGTCCCAACGCCCCTTCGTAGCCGGGCATGAACCGGTAAAGCAGCTCTTCGTCAACCGGCTCAAACTGCTCGGGGTTCAGCAGGTCCTCCACCGCGGCTTCGTACCCTCGCCCAGCTTTTTCATCCAATTCATCGTGAGTACCACCGAACCCGGCTCGCCGCATCAGGTGGCCCATCAATGCAATTTCTTCTCGATTGGCCATGGTCTTCCCTCCTGTACAGGGACTGTTCAATCGCGTCGTAACGCGACACCAATACCGGCAATTATGTGAGCGTATGCTACGAAACGGGCTGTACGGTGTCAAGGAAAACGGCGGGTTGTGCCGTCCTGCTATTGCTCGTTCAATTTTCGGAGGGCGTCGCGTGCGTTCCCTCGGTTGGCGTTGGATACCGTCTCGTCATCTGCGATGGTTTGCAGGGCGGTTTTCGCCGCTGCTTCGTCGCCCAAATCGTTTAGAATTTTCACCGCCTCGATCCGGTCCTCCATGTAGGCATTCGCATTATAGGCTACGGAGGTCAACTGGGCTGCGGCCATCTCCGTGTCGCCCAATAAAGCAAGCATTTTTCCTATGAGCTTTCTAATTGCGCCAGTGGCCCTGACTTTATCCATTGCACCCGCAGCCGGGTCTTCCACAACGTCAATCAAAGCTTTTAGGGCGGCCTGAGCTTCGCCCAGCTGCCCTAAAAGCCATCCGGCTCGCCCGCGGAGATCCGCGGGCATCGCGGTGTCCTGTGCTAACTGAGCCAACGCAGTTTTCGCTGCATCCCTTTCACCCATGTCCGCCAGTGCCTGAGCCGCATCCAGGCGATCAGGAGTGTAGTCAACCGTCGGGTCGGCGGCGATGGCGGTTAGAGATAGTATCGCCGTATCCCTTTCGCCCTCATTCGCCAACTCTCGAGCCGCATGCAGGCGAACCAAAGTGTCAACCGCCGGGTCGGCGGCTATGGCGGTTTGAACTGGTATCGCCGTATCCCTTTCGCCCATCTCCGCCAGCCTCAGCGCCGCAAACTCGCGAGTTCTAGCGTCAACCGTCGGATCCGTGGCGATGGCGGTTAGCTCCGGAACAACAATCTCAGGCAAATGCTTTAAACCTCCCAAAGTGGCGACAAATACATGCATACTACCGTGAGAACGTTGTCGGCCTACAACATCTTGTTGCAACTCAGGCGACATCGGCGCCTGGTTGGCCAGGGCATCAGCGGCCAACTGCAGATGCGTAGGCAGTCTCGATACATTCGGCTGGTGGAAGTTTTCGTCGCCGGCGACCAAGATTTTTTTGGTAAGGTAAGTGCAGTAGCGTTCTTCGAAGCTGGTGAGGAGCAGCAGGATGACCTCCCGCCAGCGGGCGTCCGTCAAGTGGTTTTTGATCTCTTCCCAACACTCCTCACGGTAAAGTCCGTAGGGGAGATGTCGGTCACGGATGTCCGCCGCCGTAAGATATTCCCGAAAGGTGGAGTGTACAAACCCGAAGACGTCACTGCCGGGGTGCGCTTCCACCAGCAAGCCGGTGCGTCGCTCAGCACGTTCGATGAAAGCGTCCGCTTCCTGGAATATTTGAAGCCGCTGGTCCCGGGTTGGGGATTCTGTTGTGCCCTGGGATTCCAGCAGTACATTGAAGACTAGCTCCTCCAGTTCCTCCCTGCCGAGGGTTTCACGGTTTTCGTTATGCAAGCTGCACGCTATCGCGGTGAGAAGCATTTTGTGCCTTGGGTGCCCGTCATCATCAATCTTCCTACCCGCGTCATCCTTGTCCTCCACCAGGAAGTCCACGACCCGCTCATAAAGTTTGGCTCGGTTCAATGGCAATCCTTCTTGATCATCCTGATAAACCTCGTTGAGCATCGCCATCAGCAGCGGGTTGGACACCAAGGACTTGATGTGTGCGTTCGTATCCACAACGTCCCACAGGCTTTGGGCGCGTTCCGAATCGTCAGGGCTCAGGTGGTCGATGAAAGCGCGGATGCCGTCATCGTCCATGGGCTGGACGACGTAGCGCGTGAATGTTTTCGGGTTGAGGGGCAGTTCGTCGTACCCGGCAATCCGGGAAGTAACAATGAAACGGTTGCCGCTATTGTTGCCCGCCAACTGACTCACGTTTTTGACTATTCTCCGCCGCTCTCCCAATGGAACTTCGTCCAGAGCGTCCAGGCAGACCAGGCAGCGACCAGTCTTAAGGGCATGTTCAAAGAAATTCTTGGGCATCTTCAGCTGTAGATCGGATTCCGCGAATTTCGCCGCGCTTTCTGCGATAAGCGTTTTCCGGCTGTCGGCATAGTCTCTCAAGCGGAGGCGAACCGGCAATAGCGCCTCATTGGACTCAGATTCGCCACAGGATGCCGCCAAGAAGCGGAGCAAGATGCTCTTCCCGGATCCCGGTTCGCCGAGGATGACCAGGTTGCCGGACTTGCGCAGCGTGTCTTCAACTTCGACTGGTGTGTTGCCTCGAAAATCCAGTACTTCCGGCTTGTGGACCGTCTCGCCGGACTCGTCGGATTCCAGGTCGGTCAATTCGCCGGGCTCCCTCCGCTCAGCTTGCAAGCGAATGAAAACATCTTCCACCCGCCACCAGTCCGGGCGGTCAAGGGAGAGTACTTCGCGGTGATGTTCGGCAAAGAGCTCACGATATTTGGCTTCGCGCAAATTGCGAATGAGGGACATCAGAACTTGGACCGTTTCCGCATGGTCCAGCGGGCTGCCAGCCCCCTCCTTGCGATTTCGGCTCCATTCTGTCACCGCAGCATCAAGCCGGGCTTTGTCTTGATCCCAATCGGGACTATCCATCAGATCTGCCAACGCATCATCCAAAGCGGCGGTCGCCCTTTGGTTGACCTCGTCAGCAAAAACTTCAAAGATTTTTGTGACCTTTTCCGGTGGGGTAGATTGCAATTCCGCAGATAAGTGCGCCGGCATCTCCCCACCGCCATCTTTGGACCACCGTCGCATCATTTGGGATGCAGCTACCCCTCCTGCGAATCCTACAACGCCTCCAACCAGCGCGCCGGCGCCAACTGAAACCGCAATCCCGCCTCCGCCGGACATGAGCCCCAGGATATCAATAACCGTACCTGAAGAGCTGGCCAATTTTCCAACATTGACCGAGCCAGCAAACTTGGCGAGCGTCTTCACGAAAGGCATAGCCGCCCCCTCAAATGGAACCCGAGATTACAGGATGCTTTCCAATCCTGTTGGTATGGTACGTGTCTACCCCGCCCTAACCGGACTGTCAATCACGCGGAGCTATTCGATGAGACAGCCCGCATTCTGTGCGGGAAAGCAGTCGGGCGCGTTACCCCGCAACCGGCCGCTTCCAGTAGTAATACACGAAGCAGTCGGTGGGATTTTGGGGTATGAACAGGGGCATCGCGGACACCAGCTCCCATCCTGCCGCGCCGCGTTCGTTGAGGAACGCCTCGTCCACTGCGTCGACGTTCATCGGGCCGTTCCCGAAGAACCCTCCGGACCTGATGGGCATCTTGTCGACCCAGTATTCCCACTTCATGGCGCTCGTGTCTCCTTGTCTGCTGCTGTCAAACGAGACGCCCGCCGTTCAGATTCGGGCGGGCGTCAGGCAAATGCGTCGGGACCCGCGCTTACTGCCCTGCTTTGACCCAGTCGGCGCAGCGCTCGCCGATCATGATGGTGGTGCAGTTGGTGTTGGCCCGTATCACGTTGGGCATCACCGAAGCATCGGCCACCTTGATGCCCTCCAGCCCGTGAATGTTCAGGTGCTGGTCAACCACCGCCATGGGGTCGCTGGACGGCCCAATCTTACAGGTGCCTGAGGCATGGGTCGTGTTAAACACGGTCCGGCGCATCCAGTTGTCCAATGCTTCGTCCGACGCCAGGTCCTCGGCGGAGGGCTGCTGTATCTCTTCCACGATGGGGCCGAAGGCGTTGTGCTCCAGCAGGTTGACGCTGATGCGTACCGCCTCCCGCAGACGCTCCACGTCCCGCTCCTCTTCCAGGTAGTGGTAGTTGAGCGACGGCTGCACGTGGGGGTCGTTCGCTGACAGGCGCACCTCTCCAGCCCCGTCTGCCAGTTCCAGGATGCACTGGATGCGTACCCCGCCCGGCTCGAAGGGATCCGCGCCGCCGATCGGGGTTGAGAACGATGACGCCGTGATCTGCATGTCGTTGCGGTCGGGCGAGCCGCTGGCGGTGTATCGCAATGCCGTCTGGGTGCGCGGCGCCAGCGGGTCCTGCTCGTGGTCGTCGCGTACCTTGCAGATAACGGCGACGATGGGGTGGTCGCGCAGATTCTGGCCCACGCCGGGCAGTTCGTGGACCACCGGAATGCCCATCTCGCGCAGGTGATCGGCCGGACCCACGCCCGACAGCATCAGTATCTGGGGCGAGGCCATCGATCCGGCGGAGAGCACGATCTGGTCGGCTTCCATGAGGAATACCTCGCCGCCGCTCTCCACCTCCACCCCAACCGCTCGTGGTGAGCCTGTCGAACCAGCCTCGAAAACGATGCGCCGCACCACCACGTTGGGCCGCACCGTCAAGTTCAGACGGTGCCGCACTTCCCGCAGGAACGTGAGCGCGGTGCTCATGCGAACGCCCTCGGGGTTGTTCATGGGAATTGGACCCACGCCGCCGGAGTCGGGACTGTTCATGTCCGCGTCTTCGGGATAGCCGGCCTCGATGCAGGACTGGACGAAGGCATTCTGGAACGGCAGCCATTCCTGGCGCGGGAAGCGCCGCACCGGTATCGGCCCCTCCGAACCGTGGAAGTCGTCGCTGATGTCCATGTCCGTTTCCATCTTGCGGAAATACGGCAGGACGTTGATGAACGACCACTCGTCGTTGCCCTCGGCGGCCCACCCGTCGTAGTCCTCGGGAACGCCCCGCAGCAGCACCTGCCCGTTGATGGCGCTGGTTCCGCCCACTACCTTGCCCCGCGGCGCCGGCAGCATCTCGGTCTGCTCTGGAGAGCCCTGCGCCCACCAGGTCCAGTTGTGCGGCGCGCCCTGGGCCGAAGCGTCGGGCTTGTAGCCATACTTCAGGTCGTCGGGATAAAGCTCATACTCGGGATAGTCGGGCCCCGCCTCCAACAACAAGACGGAGCGGTCGGCATCCTCCGCCAGCCGGGAGGCTACGGTGCAGCCGCCGGAACCGGCCCCTATTACGATCACATCGTATTTCATGGTCTCACCTGCGTTTGACTGGTCTTTTCGGTCCGTACACTCACGCCAGCATAATGGAAGGTGTGGGCGGTTGAAAAGGTCGGCAACCGGCTGTGGTTCGCATAGGCAGCCCTGCGCTGCCCAATGGACGGTGACCACGGAGACGCCGTTCTTCGGTTCAGATGACGTTCACGAGGTCAAGCCCTATAATTCGGACGTGCGCCGAGACGCTGCACCAGGGAGGAACCCATGAATTTTGGCATGTTCACCGATTTCCACATCGGCGAAAACCGCACCCAGGCCGAGGCTTTCGACGAGTCTTTCGCCCAAATCGCCGACGCCGAGGCCATGGGTTTCGACACGGTATGGCTGGCCGAGCATCACTTCAGCCCCGAACGGGCCGTGCTGGCCTCACCCATGGTTATCGCCAGCGCCATCGCCGCGCGCACCAATCGGATCCGCACCGGCCTGGCGGTCCAGGTTCTCCCGCTAACCAACCCTCTGCGCGTCGCTGAGGAAGCCGCCACCGTCGACCACATCAGCAAGGGCCGCTTCGAGTTCGGTATCGGGCGCAGCGGTCTGACCAAGTACTACCAGGGTTACAACATCCCCTATTCCGAGAGCCGCCCGCGGTTCCTGGAAGCCTTGGACATCATCATGCAGGCTTGGAAAAGCGACGAGTTTTCCTACGATGGGCAGTTCCACTCGTACCAGGACGTTGCGGTGGTTCCCAAGCCCTACCAGCAGCCCTACCCGCCGGTGCGGGTTGCAGTGGCCGGCGAAGACACCTTCCCACTCATCGGCAAGATGGGGCATCCGATCTTTGTCAGCGCGAACACCGGCCGTGAGCAGTTGCAGCAACGCATCGCATCATATGAAGAGGCACGGGCCTCCGCCGGCCACACCGGACCCGCCGACATCGCGGTGCGCATCCCCGTGTACGCCGCGGAGACCACCGAAAGGGCCCACTCTGAACCGGAAGCCAGCGCCATGTCCGCCATCCAGTACGCGGCCAGCGAGTTGGTGAAAACCGCCGCCAGCGCGGAGACCGCCGAGCGCATCCGCCGCACCGCTAACACCCCCTACGCCGACGTGCTGCGCCAGCGCGTGGTGTTCGGCACTCCGGCGGAAATCGTCGAGCGGTTCCAGGGATACCAGGAGGACTTCGGCGCAACCGGCGTCGTCATGGAGGTCAACTACGGCGGCCGCATCCCTTACGACCAAGTGAAGAACTCGCTGCGCCTCATCAGCGACGAGGTCATGCCCCACTTCAAGTAGGCTCGAAACCTGGGCAAGCATAAGTGCAGGGGCGACTGATCAGTCGCCCCTGCGTTTGCCTTACGGCGATCCCAACGGCGCTAACCCGCCGGTGCGGTAAGCCGTTTAGTGCGCCGCTCCCATGAGCGCGGCCTGCGCAGCCAGCTCCTCGTCCCACGGGCCGGGCATCCGACCCTTCTCCGTGCCGCCGATCATGTAGCCGCTCTCGTCGTGGCCCCACTGCTCGCGCGGCATCTCGTAGGACAGCTCGATGCCGTTGCCGTCGGGGTCGCGGATGTAGATGCCGATGGCATGGCCGTGGTCGGACACGCGATCGATGGGAATGTTCTTCTCCTTGACCCTGTGATAAAGCTCCTTCAGGTCGTCCAGGCTTTCCATGTACCAGGCCATGTGGTTGAGGCCGACCTGCCCGCCCTGCGGACCCATGGCGGTCTCACCCACCTCGGTCAGCGCGATCTCGTGGGAGTTCCCCAGGTCGGCGGACATGAATGCCGCCCGGCCCGGGAAGAACCCGTAGGTGTGCAGGCCCAGCAGGTCCTCGTACCAGTCCCGCGCCTTTTCCGCATTCCGTACGAAAATGTTGACGTGTCCCAGATTTCTCGGCGTATAACCCATAACGTCCTCCCTATCCATCGATGGATTCGTTCCTGTGGGGCAATGATAACAACCGCATCGCTCGAAATAAAGGACCGGTGCCGGCGGGGGCAGGGCCTTTCCAAAGTTAATCCGTCATTCCCGCGCAAGCGGGAATCCATGAGGTGTTCGCGTTCGGAATGTTGTGGATCCCGGCTTTCGCCGGAATGACGGCTCATGGTTCAAGGCAGCCATCCGGGACTTTGGAAAAGCCTTGGCTTGCCGACCAGGGCTTTTCCAAAGTTAATCCGTCATTCCGGCGAAAGCCGGAATCCAGAACATACCGACCGAACCAAGCGACCTACTGGATTCTCGTGGAAGCGGGAATGACGGCTCATGGTTCAATGCAGTCATCCGGGACTTTGGAAAGGCCCTGCTTGCCGACAACCTCCTCTTGACATGATACGAACTCATGTTCCATAATATTCAGCGTCAGGTGAAAAACTTTTGCCAGGGCCACCAGGTCGTTTACGGTCATCCCGTTAGCATCAAAATCGCATCACCGGCCAT
>JAPPMU010000040.1 GCA_028873965.1 Chloroflexota bacterium | reverse complement strand
CAGCGAAACGGGTACGCGCGAGGGGCCAGGGCCTTTTCAAAGTCCACCCGTCGTTACCGCGAAAGCGGGAACCCAGAACCTCCCTATTGACGGCGGACCCTGGATTCCTGCTTTCGCAGGAATGACGATTGGGTGGCGCGAAGGTTGCCGCAGTGACTTTGAAAAGACCCTGGTGAGGGGCGCGCTCAATTTGCCGCTGCCGGCCCGGTAGGCTATACTTCGTGCGATTTTCCCCACCCCGCCCCGGAGGGCCTACTTATGGACATGGGACTCAGCGAGATTCAGCAGATGCTGAAGAACTCGGCGCGCGAATTCCTGGCGCAGGAATGCCCGCTGACACTGGTGCGCGAGCTGGAGGATGACCCGCAGGGTTTCAGCGAGGACCTGTGGCGCCAGGTGTCCAACCTGGGCTGGACCGGCATCCCCTTCCCTGAACAGTATGGCGGCACCGGAGGGTCCTTCCTGGACCTGGCCGTCCTCGTCGAGGAGATGGGCCGCGCCCTGCTGCCCGCTCCCTTCTTTGCCACCGTCGTCCTGGGCGGCCTCACCGTGCTGGACGCCGGCAACGACGATCAGAAGCGCGACATCCTGACCGGCGTTTGCGCTGGTACGGTTCGGCTCACGCTGGCGCTCACCGAGCCCTCGGCCACCACCGAGGCCTGGGGGGTTGAGACCCAGGCCAGCGCGTCGGGGGACGGCTACAGCATCAGCGGCACCAAGCTGTTTGTTCCCGATGCCCACGCCGCCGACACCATCATCGTGGCTGCCCGCACCATGCCCATTTCTTCCAGTCATTCCGGCGAAAGCCGGAACCCCGAGCAGGGCATCACGCTGTTCCTGATCCCGTCCAATGCCGCCGGCGTAGAGATCGAGCAGATCAGCACCATCGGCAACGAGCGGCTCTGCGAGGTGCGCCTCAACAACGTCTCCGTCGGAGCCGGCGCCGTGCTCGGATCCGTCGGCGAGGCTTGGCCGGTAATCGACCGTGCCCTGGCCCGGGCGACCGCGGCCCACTGCGTGCAGATGGTGGGCGGCGCCGAGGCGGTGGTCGACATGACCGTGGAGTATGTCAAGCAGCGCACCCAGTTCGGCCGGCCCGTGGGCAGTTTCCAGGCGGTGCAGCATCACTGCTCCAACATGGCGACCGATGTCGAGGGCGCGCGCCATGTGGCCTACCAGGCGGCCTGGGCTCTCGCCGAGGGCCAGTCCGGCCGACGCGAGGTTGCTATCGCCAAGGCCTGGTGCAGCGGCGCCTACCAGCGTGTCTGTTCCCTGGGCCACCAGTGCCACGGCGCCATCGGCTTCACCCAGGAGCACAACCTGCAGCTCTACACCCGCCGCGCCAAGGTGCAGGAACTCTCCTACGGCAGCGTCCACGACCACAAGGAGGTGGCGTTGCAGGAGATTGAGGCGGGGTAACTGTCGTCTCGCCAAACCCCGATACGCCCTGGATTTCCAAGACACCGGGGAGAACCATCGTGACTACCATCCCAATCACGTCGCCGCCCACCATAACATTCGAGACCACCGCCGGCATCGTCCAGAGGTATAGCGACCATACGGATTCGGACGCAGAACCCACCTGGACAGCCCGTTCCAAGGCGCACTGCCGGCTCATGGCGCCCATGAGCAACGACAGGAGAATCCACTACCTCGGAACCGCCGGATGTGGCGACGATACGATCCAACTTATAACTCGAACCATTGCTGACATCATCGGAAAAGCCGCCAAACCGGCTCTCCGTTCTGCCGCTCGCGAGTGTGCAGCGGCCAGGAATAACATTGACAGCCTCTTGGACCGGTGGCCCGAACCACAACACTTCCAGTTTTTGAGCTTCGAGTTTGCTGGCCTGAATGACGAGCAAATCAGCCTCGCCAATGCCTACGCGGCTTGCCAGATATATGAGACTGCGGCTACCGCACTCTATCTAGCCATCGTGGATGGTATGGAACCGGTCGTCACCGCGGAAGCATCCGACACAGCCACTATGGAGAGGGATCAGGCAATAGCGGATGCCGGCTACACCGACGAGGTGGCTCGATGGCCCAGGTGACCACCGGGCGCATCTACCAATGCGACGGCCACAGCCAAGAAGGGCACGAGCTAGCTGCAAATCATCCCGTAATCGTAGTAGGCAGACAATGCCTGATTGACATCCAGCGCATCGCTATAGTAGTGCCACTGTCCAGCACGCGGCCCAACTACCCGGTGCATTGGGCTATGGAGATTGAAGATACGAACTCACACGCCTACATCCGCCACGTCAAGGCGGTTCACGTCACGAAAATCGGAGGATTCCTCGGCACGGCTACGCCCGATGAAATCGACAGCATCAAAGACGGGCTGGCGCGAGAGCTCCAATATGACACCCACGAGTGCGCCACAGCCTCGGGACTGGAAGTACGTCCGGGCGGTCTATGGTCGGCGTCCATACCGAACGCCCGCGGACTGAGCTACGAGGGCGAACTCCTGATCCTCACCACTAACCGGGATACCGGAATGGCAACCGCCTTGGCTGTGGACCAACAACCACGCAGCAATCTACGGCAAAGCATCCCCGTAACACTTGAGGATCCGCAACAGCTGGCGTTCGCCATTACCTACCAAGTCAGATCCGTTTCTACCGAGGAACGTCTTACCGGATACAGAGGGAATATCACGGATGAGCACTTGAGGTTGGCAAAGTCGGCGCTGATCAGATGCATTGAACCCTGACGAAGACCCGATCTCCCGACATGGACAAATCTATTGATACAAACGACCACGCAAGTCTGAACACGGCCCTGACTGCCATATTGGGTGTTATCCACGAGAATCCGCTCAAGGACTTTGAGACTTTCAGGCGTCGAATGTCTGAACCGGGATTTCAGATTGTTCTATAATCCCGTGTAAAACAAGGAGAGTTGTACTTATGACCATGACCCCCGCCCGCAGTTCGCCCTTTGCCGCCATGGCCCGCGACCCGCTGCATCCCGACGTGATCTATCGGGACGAGCGCTGCTTCGTGGTGCGCGACATCAACCCCAAGGCGCCGGTGCACCTGCTGATCATCCCCAACATGCCCATCAACGGCCTGGATTACATCAGCCCCGCCATGGAGGCCACCATGGGGCACCTGTTCGTCGTCGCCGCGGAGATGGCCCGCCGCGAGGGCGTCACCATCAGCGGCTACCGCCTCGTCGTCAACAACGGCGAGGACGCCGGCCAGACCATCGCCTGGCCCCACATGCACCTGCTGGGCGGCCGCGGGTTGGGCGAGATGGGATAAGAGGAACGTCAATGGGCGATTTTACGACGGAAGTTCGCATTGGGAACATCACCGGGGGCGATATGCACCCGGTGACTGCCCTGGTGGACACCGGCGCCACCGAATCCGCGTTCCCTGCGGACCTGTTGGAATGGCTGCACATCCCGGCCACGGAACGGCCGATGGACTACGTCCTGGCCGACGGCACTGTCTTGCGGTGTCCGCGCGGGTACGCTCGCATCGCCATAACGGTCCGGTCCGGCGAGACTTTCAGCGGCATTTGCCCGGTTGCTTTCTGGCCCGACGAGAGCGGCCAGTGCATCGGCGCGACCTCGCTGCGGATCCTGACGCTGGCAGTTGATCCCGTCCACGAAGAATTGGCGCCCGTTTCAGCCCTCCGCCGGGGCTGGGGCGGCGATATTCCGGTGCAGTGACAATAGTGCTCTGCATCACTGCGCTCCGCAGCAAACGAAGGTGACTATCCCATGACCACCCCTGCCGTCGAACCTGCCATGGTATTCGCCGACGCTCGTGAAATGCACGCCGCCGCGCTGGAGCGCCTGGAGCAGAATGACATTCGCGACGCCGCGGAGAAGGCTTGGTGCGCCGCCAAGCGGGCCACCGACGCCCTCATCCTGGCCATCACCGGCGTCCTGCCGCCTCGGTCGCCGGATACCACCCGGGGCTTGCGTACCCTGGCCGCCGCTGACCCTGCCTTTCACAGCCTGCGCGACCGTTACTTTTCACGTCAGGCTGCGCTGCACGGCGACTGTTTCTATACCGGATGGTGCGAACCCATCGCGGATACGGAGTTGCTGATACGCGAAACGATAGAATACGTTCGGGATGCCGAAATCCTGGCGCGCCATCATCCCCCGGCATAAGCTTCACGCCCCCTCAACGGAAGTGTCCATGACCACAATCGAAATCTCCGGCCGCGTGCATGACCGGATCCGCCGCCGGATCCGCCGCCTCCCGCCCGGGCTCCAGGAACACTGCCAGCGGGTGGAGCAGATCGCCCGCGATCTGGCCGAGCGACACGGGCAGGACGTGGAGGCCATCGGCCTGACCGGTCTGGCCCACGACGCCACCAAGCACTTTTCCGGCCTGGAGAACCTGCTGCGCATGGAGGAGTACGACCTGCCTCCGGTCACCGAGTTCGAGCGGCGCAACCCGGCCATCCTCCACGGCATGGTGGGCGCCGAGCTGCTGAAGCGCGAAGACGGGCTCGGCCATCCCCAGCTGTACAACGCCATCTACTGGCATACCACCGGCGACCCGGCCGGTGGCGACACCATCGCCCACATCGTGTTCCTCGCTGACAAGCTGGACCCGGTCAAGGTCAAGCGTTACCCCTGGCAGGGCGAGCTGAAGGAGTTGGCCGAGAACGACCTGTCCGCCGCCATGGTCATGTTTCTCACCAGGAACCTGGTCCGCATGCTGGACAAGGGCTCAGCGATTCATCCGGCGGCGATAGAAGCGCGGAACACGTTGCTGTTGTCCGCAGCATCGTAGCTCTTGGTATAATCGCTCTTAATGAAGCGGAGAGGAATGCTATGGAATACGATGTTGTAGTTTGGCTGGATGATCTGTCCAACGGCTCCAAGTGCTACGCTGCCGTTTGCCCCGCCATCAATTATGCTCACGGACAAGGCGACACTGAGGCCGAAGCCCTGGCTGAAGCGGCGGATACCATGGCTGGCTTTCTGGAAAGAATGCCCGGCGTAGCCAAATCAGGTCAGGCAGCACAGGACGAATTGTCGGAAAAACTCGCCGATTTGGCCGCGGAAGGCATTGACCATTGGGTGCGTCAGGTTGCGCCTGCTGTTGCGCCGACGCTCGCCTGAAGATGGTCAGGATAGCCAAGTCAAAACCCGAGAATTGCTACGTTTGCTGCGAAGGATGAGGTTCGTTCAAGACAACCGTGACCATACCTATTTTCATCATGAATGGCTGGTAATGTCGTCCGGAATCAGATTGTGGACTAGGGTATCGCACGGTGATAAAGATATAGGCGCCGCGTTGATGGGAGACATTGCCATCAAGCAGTTGAAAATGAACAGCGCCCAGGAGTTTCGTGCCGCGTTGCGGGGCGACATCCCCCGCCGCTACCTTGATCCCGACGCGCCGTGGGACGGCCAGTCCTTGGATTAGTGAACAACATGACCGCACAGCTTGAAATAACACCCGAGGCTGCCCAGTTCATCCGGCACAAGGGCGGCCAGGCCGTGGTTGACCTGATCTGCTGGAAGGGTTGAAGCGGCGAGTCCGTCGAGGTATCGGTCGATACCAACGTGCGCCGCCGCCACAGCCTGGAATCCTATGACCTCGCCAGCCAGGACGACATCACCCTGTACCTGGCCCCGGGCATCTCGGAATACGCCCAGCAGGTATCCTTGTCCATGAGCCGGTTCCTGCTCTTTCGGAACCTCAAGGCCACCATCGTGCTGCCCCACGGCGTCACGCTGGGCCGTCGCGCCTCCCTCGTTTAGCCGGCCCGGGCCGGCAGCAGATCCGCCACGGCGCAGGCGAAGCCGGGCAGGTACTCCCCGCCGTCCACCATATCGGCGTCGGTGAGGGTCAGCGGCGGCGCGTCGGCGGTGTGCACGGTCAGCGTGCGGGCGTCGATGTCGATGACCCAGACGGCCTTGCCGCCGGCGGTCAGATACTCAGACACTTTCTGCGCTATCTCTGCTGGCGTGTTGCTGTCGGAAAGTATCTCCACGGCCAAATCGGGCGCGCCATTGTAGAGCATTCCCGCCAGCTCGGGCTGATCCAGTCGCGCGGTGGACACGAAGGAAACGTCGGGCATCCGGGAGGTGGCCGGCGAGTCCGACCCCGTCACGTATCCGCGGCTGCTGGTGTACACTCGTCCCAGCTGGTTGGGGAATACATGCTCCGCCATTCGCCAATTGACCAGAGATCCCGTATGTTCGTGCTCTTCCGATGCTGCCATCAGCTCAACTAGAACTCCTTTCACCAGTTCATAGCGGGGATGCTTGGGCAGCGCGGCGTACCCCTCCAAGGACACCAACCGGGCGGCAGTCTGTTGCGTGGTCATGTTGGGTCTCCTGGTTATTGTCCAGCGGCATCAGGCGCGAAGCCGGGGCAGCATATCGGCAACCGGGCAGACGAAACCCGGCAGATAGTCTTCCCCATCCACAGAGTCTCCATCGGCTAGAACCAGCGGCGATACGCCGGGTCTGTGTACGGTGAGCGTGCGCCCAATGGGGTCAAGCACCCAGACGGCCTTGCCGCCGGCGTTCAGGTACTCGGCAACCTTCTGCGTCATCTCCCGTTCTGTGTTGCTGGGAGATAGCACCTCAACCGCCAGGTCCGGCGCGCCGTCAAACAGTGCTCCGAAAAGATCAGGCTGCAACCGCTCATTGGACACGAACGATACATCGGGCAAACGGGAAGTGGCCGGCGATTCCGGGCCGGTTACGAACGCACGGCTGCTGCCATAAACTTCCCCCAAGTCGTGCTCTTCGACGTGAATGTTCATTTGGCTGCCGGTTCGTATCACGGTCAGTTCATGTTCTCTGGATGCGTACATTTTCTCAACCAGCACACCCTTCACCAATTCGTAGCGAGGAAACTCCGGCAAAGCGGCAAACTCCGCCAACGTTACCAGCTGGGTGGTGGTTGCGTTCTTGGTGGTCATGGCGATTCTCCCTGCGGCGAGCCTACCGCGCGTAGCGGTAGC
This sequence comes from Chloroflexota bacterium, assembly GCA_028873965.1. GTDB lineage: Bacteria > Chloroflexota > Dehalococcoidia > Lucifugimonadales > UBA3495 > Bin87. Next base: position 16,199 of record JAPPMU010000040.1, on the reverse strand, counting down.
CGCCGGCCGGCGTCCGGGCGCAGTTGAGCCGGCGGTTCAGGTGCAGCCCTTCCAGCACGAACTCCACCGCCGACGCCACCACCTCCGGCCGCTTGTCGTCGCCCACCAGCGCGGCGACCGCGGCGCGCAACCCGTCCACGTTGTCCAGGGCTGAGGCGTAAGATCCTGACGGCACGTCGCTCCCGGTCTCCACGGCGTTGCCCAGGTCGAACGCCATCACGATGTCTTCCAGCTCCTCCACGTTGCAGTAGCGGCCGAAGATGCCCAGGGTCGCCCGCTTGGTCAGGTCTTCGACCAGCCGGTCCTCCCGGCCCTCGCCGAAGGTCTCCAGTTCGATCTTGCCGCCCAGGGAGGCGACGAGAAACGGCAGGTCGCTGATGCGCGGGCAGGCAATATCCTCCCCCAGCCGGATGCTGCGGCGCAGCGCGTTGCTGATGAGCGTCTCGTAGTTGGCGATGGACACCCGCACACTGACTCCCGATCGCTGGTTGATCTCGTTGCTGGAACGCGCCCGCGCCGTCACCTCCGCGATGATGTCCGTCATGAACTCCGGCACAACGACCCGGTCTTCGTCCGGGAAGCGGTTGCGCTCCTGGTCCATGATGGCGATCTCTTCGTCAAGCGTTCGCGGGTAGTGGGTGTGAATCTGCGCCCCGTAGCGGTCCTTCAGCGGCGTGACGATGCGGCCGCGGTTGGTGTAGTCCTCCGGGTTGGCAGTGGCCACCACGAACACGTCCAGCGGCATCCGGATCCGGTAGCCCTTGATCTGCACGTCCCGCTCTTCCATGAGGTTGAACAGGCCCACCTGGATGCGCTCGGCCAGGTCGGGCAGCTCGTTGATGCAGAAGATGCCCCGGTTGGTTCGCGGCACCAGGCCGTAGTGGATGGCGGATTCGTCGGACAGGTGCCGGCCCTCGGCAACCTTGATGGGGTCGATCTCGCCAATGAGGTCGGCGATGGAGATGTCCGGCGTGGCCAGTTTTTCCGAGTAGCGCAGGTCCCGCCCGATCCAGGCCACGGGGGTATCGTCGCCCATGTCAGCCACCATCTGCCGGGCGTCGGGACTGAGCGGGCTGTAGGGGTCGTCATTCAGCTCGCTGCCGGCGATGACCGGGAGCTGCTCGTCCAGCAGGTTCACCATCTCCCGGATCAGGCGTGTTTTGGCCTGCCCGCGCTCGCCCAGCAGGATGATGTCCTGCCCAGCCAGGATGGCGTTTTCCAGCTGGGGAATGACCGTCTGGTCGAAGCCGACGATGCCGGGAAACACCGGCTCCTCGGCCCGGATCTTGGCGATCAGGTTGCGGCGGATTTCCTCGCGCACCGAAACCGATTGGTACCCGCTATCGCGGAGTTCGCCGATGGTGGCGGGCAAAGCGTCATTCGTGGACATGAAGTCGGTCCGTCCTTTGGTCAGAGTAGGGGTCTGCCGGCAGTATAGCAAACGGGGGGCACAATCCGGCTTTTGCTATACTGCCGGCGGATATTCGGCAAGCGCCCGGAGGCTAGTGATGACCACCAAATCGCCGCCGTCCATTGACCCCAGGCTGGCCCACCTCTACGACGAAAACGGAGTTTTCTACCCAGAAACGGACGGTATGCCCATGCCTGACGCCGAGACCCAGGGCGTCATCTTTCGCGCCGTAGTAACTCCCCTGCATCACTACGTCACTAGCATCCGGCCCGACGCCCACGTGGCCGGCAACACTTTCGTCTATTATGAGCAGGGCAACCCCCGGCGCTTCGTGTCTCCGGACTGTTACGCCGTTTTTGACGTGGACGTGAACCACGTGTTCTACCGGAACACCTACCGGGTGTGGGAGATGGGTAAGCCGCCGGACTTTGCATTGGAGATTGCTTCCGAAAACACCGCCGCCCACGACGTGCGGGGCAAGCCGGCTCTGTACGCCAGCATCGGCATCGGAGAATACTGGCTATACGACGCCACGCCGGACAGCCGGTACTACGGCCTGAAACTGTATGGCGGCTATCTGCACAGCGGTGGGTACGAGCCGTTTGAAATCCACGAGGACCCGGACGGCCTGGCGTGGGGGCACAGCCCGGCGTTGGGACTGGACTTGTGCTGGGATGCCGGCAAGTTGCGGTTCCGCATCCCGGCAACCGGGGAGTTTTTGCCGGACTACGACGAGACGCTCACCGCGCTCCAGGAAGCCGAAACCCGCGCGACCGATGCTGAGGCGCGGCGGGACGACGCCCTTTCCGAAAACGAAGATCTCCGCGCCGAGATAGAACGACTGCGGGCGGAGCTGGACCGGGAGCAATCCTGAGACCGGCGCCAAGGTTTACACCCGCAGTATTCCCCGTACCTGCAACTGCTGTTTCAGATAGCCCATGTCCCGGTTGCCCTTGATGGCGTTGCAGGTGTGGCACATCAGTTGCAGGTTGCCTACTGAATCCTGGCCGCCCCGGGAGCGCGGCGTGATGTGGTCGATGGTCAGCACGTGCAGGGGCAGTTCGTACTCGCAGCCGGCGCATCTGCCGTGTTGACTGCGATACAGCAACGCTCGGTCCGATTGAGGGTCGGCCGGGCTCAATAGCGTCAGGTCGTTTCTTCGCGGAGGCTCCCGCAGCACCATGGGCGTCCAGTCCTCCCATGGTTTTTCGTCGCCGCCGTTCATTGGTATCTGCAATTCCCGTCCGGCCCGTTGCGTCAACACTTCGGCCGCCTGCGGCAGTATGTCGATGCCAATCCATTGCCGCCCCAGCTTTTCGGCGGCGATACACGCGGTGGCGCACCCGCAGAACGGATCCAGCACCAGGTCGCCCGGGCTGGACGATGCGTTGATGACGCGCTCCAGCAGCGCCAGCGGCTTTTGCGTCCGCCATCCCGTGCGCTCAACCGCTCGCGGCGGTATGGGTCGTATGTCAGTCCATTGGTTCGTAGGAACTTGCCCAGGATTGCCGGCAAGGTAGCGTTTAAGGCGCGGCATACCCGCGTCATCAGGATAAAAAATTAGCCCGGCTTCCTCCAACGCATCCAATCGTTCCAACGGGCTGACGATGCTTCGGTATCCTGGAATTAACGCGCTCTCAATCCAATTCGCATATTGCCCTGTCATCGGGATTGCCCAGTGTCGGCCAGTGCGATTTGGGTCAAAGCTTCTCCATGTTTGACCGGTTTCCCCATACCTTAGTTCGGCTGCGGTGAGGTCTCCAAGTTGATATGCTCCCCGCTCGTCTTCGTGGCGATAAAACTGTTCCACGTAGTCGTCGTCCAGCGGAATACGGACTTCGTTTGAGTTTATCCTGGGCTGCCGGCTGTAAAACAGAATGATGTCGCGCACCCTGCCAAAGTTTCGCGAATCGTTATGCGCAGAAGTGCGTTGCCAGCTGATTTGCGCCCGGTAACTGTTCACCCCGAAGACCGCGTCCATCACCGATTGCAGGTAGTGGCCGGCCGTGTCGTCGCAGTGCAGGTAGATGCTGCCCGTCGTCTTCAGTACCCGATGCAGTTCCAGTAACCGGATGCTCATGAACGTCAGATAACCGGCCATGCTCTCCCCGTGGGACAGCCGCGCACCGTTGACGAGGTGAAAAAGCGCTGGCAACCGGTATTCGATCTCATCAATCCACTCTTCCTTCATATCATCCAGCGTCCACACGTCGTCAAACTCGGCGCCTCGGGCCTCGCTGTCCAGTGGCGCAGCGTAGGTCCGGTTGGAGTTGAACGGCGGGTCCAGATAGATGAGATCAACGCACTCGGAGTTGATCCCCCGCAGGATGTCCAGGTTATCCCCGGTGAAAATGGTGCGGCTGGGCACGTTACACGCGCTGGGCATAATGCCACCTCGGAGGCGAGTCTAGCAGTCGCTAAAGACGGCGGACAAGGCAGAGGTGTCACCAACTGCGCTTACTACGGGGGAACAGGAATACGATGCCAAGGCGATCCTCGTCGCCGAGGGCGACTGGGACAACGACCTGATGGAACAGGTCAAACCGCCCGGCCCCATCCGGTAGCGGGCCGCTGTAACTCCCCAGCCGTGGGGATGGCGACGACGAAAACGCCGGGGCGGGCGTCATGCCGGCCCCGGCGTTTTGAGGTGCTAAAATTGGCGCCAGTAGGCCGCTGGGAGGTTTGCAATGACTACCGCCGCAAATAAAGCCAAAATGCTGCCCTACCGCCGCCAGGGTGAGATCGACTATGCCAGCCTGGAATTTGACCCGGACACCAAGCACCTGACCCCTGACGCTATGGAACAAAACCGTGAAATAGCGGAACTTCTCGGGCTGTTCAAGGCGCGTTTCACCGACTTCGACCGGCGCCCCGACGTGTTTCTGGACAACGAGACCTACATCTGCTACGACCCCGGCAACCTGAACGTGCGGATTTCGCCCGATATCTACCTGGCCTTCGGGGTGGACGCCCGGGCCATCCGACCCCGCAAGATTTACCTGCCCTGGGAAGTGGGCAAGCCTCCCGACTGGGCGCTGGAAGTGGCGTCGGAAAGCACGGCCCAGGCCGACGTGCGGCGCAAGCCGGCCATCTACGCGACCGTGGGCATCCCCGAGTACTGGCGGTTCGACCCCACCGGCGGCCGCTACCACGGCGCGCCGCTGTACGGGGGCATCCTGCGCGGCGGAGCGTATCAGCCCGTTGACTTGACCACCGAGCCGGACGGCATCCTGAAAGGCTACAGCCCGGTCCTGGAACTGAGCCCGGCCTGGGACGAGGGCTGGCCGCGGCTCTACGACCCGGCCACCGGAACCTACCTGGAAGGCTGGCGGGAAATCTGGCAGGCCCGCCTCGCCGCCGAAGCCCGAGCTGAAATCGCCGAAGACGACCTGGCCGCTGAACAGCGCCAGCGAATGGCCGCCGAGGCCGACCTGGCTGCCGAGCAGGGCGCCCGGCTGGACGCCGAAGCCGCGCGAGCCGCCGAACAACGCCAGCGGCTGGACGCCGAAGCCGAGGCCCAACGCTTGCGGGAACTATTACGCCGTTTGCAGTCAGGAAACTAGCCGCGCCGCCGCCCTCGCAACAACTACGAAACGAGGAGACATCTGACATGTCCACCACGCCCGTTTACACCTACACCTACGACCACATCCACGTCCGCACCAAGGACCCGGAGGGAATGGCGAGTTTCTTCGAGACCATGTTCGGCGCCAAGGTGCTGCGCCTCATCCAGAGCGACGGCGTCCCGCGCGTCGATTTGGACGTGAACGGCCTGGCCATATTCATCGCCTCCGTGCCGCCTGAAGAGCACATCGATCTCAGCCCTCGCGACCCGCACCTGGGCCTGGACCACTTCGGCTTCCGCGTGGACGACATCGACGGCGCGGTGGAGGACCTGCGCAGCAAGGGCGCGGAGATCTACGTGGAGCCGCGCACCATCCGCCCCGGCGTCCGCATCGCCTTCGTCCGCGGACCCGACGACGTGCGCATCGAGATCCTGCAGCGGGACGGCTCCGGGTTGATGGAAGAGTAGCGGGACCGGTGCTGTCCAGCGGCGAGAGTGGGCCGCCAACGCGGCTCATAGCGACGCCGGCGCCAATAACTGCAATAATCTTGCGAGCGTCTCATAGATCAGTAATCCTATCAAAGCCAGCAATTCAAGGACGAACCATCTGTACAGGTTACGAGCGGTGCCCTGTTTGGATGTTCCCTGCCGCTCGAGTCCGATGGATGTTGAAAAGATAGCTTTGCCTCCCAAGTAGATTACGTCCAGATACGCGATTATTGCGATAATCGCTAGCGAATACGTTGCCCAGGACGTAACAACTTCCGCCACGTCAGCGGTAAAAAGCGCAACGCCTACCGCCGCCGTGGCTATGGTGACGATACCCAGGCAAATCGTATTCCAGTGGCGTTCCCATTCCGGGCTATCCGGCATTTTGAGACTCTCCGGCCCGCGACTTTCGCCGGCCTTTGCCGATGCTGTAGCGATGGCCGCGCCAGGTGTCCCACGTGGCATAACTGCCGGGCGCAATCATCAAGAAGACGCCGCCGGCAGCCACCCCGGCGATTCTAGTGGCGTCTTCCAGAGTGAAAGCGATTGACAGAAACATGCTGCCAAATAGCAATCCTCCAAACCAGGACAGCGCTACCGATTGCCAGTTTGTTCGCCAGACTGATTGCAAGCGCTCCTGCTCACCGGAATCAGTGGCTTGGGCAGAAGTGTCCGGTGATCCCGCATCAAACGGGGTATTGTGCGGTGTTTCGCCGGCCATTTTGGTGCCTCCGGTGGGGACTGCGCCCGCGCTTAGCCAGTCTATCACGTCAGCCCTACCCGGCTTGCCGCGTGATACCCTGTCGCCCGGACACCAACCACGCAGTTGAGGACAAGAACCCATGCCCCGCGCCGCTTTCGTCTACGACGACGCCATGAGCCAGCACGTGCTGCGCCAGGACCACCCCATGCGGCCCATTCGCCTGCGGCACACCTTCGAGCTGCTGGACGCCTACGGCGCTTTCGACGGCGTCGATTCCCTGCTGGTCACCCCGACGCTGGCCGACGAGAGCAGCGTGGGCGCCTTCCATTCCCGCGACTACATGGCGGCGGTCCGCACCTTCAGCCTGGGCCTCACCGGGTTCCAGCCGCAGCGCTTCGGTTTCGCCCAGGGCGGCGACAACCCGACCTACCCCGGCATGTACGACGCCGCCATGCTCAGCACCGGCGCGACCCTCACCGCTGCCCGGATGGTGGCCGACGGCGAGGTCCCGGCGGCGTTCAACATCAGCGGCGGCCTGCACCACGCGGCGGCCCGCAACGCCAGCGGCTTCTGCGTGTTCAACGACCCCGTGGTCGCCATTATGTACCTGTTGGAACGCGGCCTCCGCGTCGCCTACGTGGACATCGACGCCCACCACGGCGACGGCGTGCAGGATGCCTTCTATGGCGATCCCCGCGTGCTCACCATCTCGGTGCACGAATCGGGGCGCTATCTTTTCCCCGGCACCGGGTTCGCCGGCGAGACCGGCTCCGGCGAGGGCATCGGCTACGCGGTCAATCTGCCCCTGTATCCCTACACCGACGACGAGATCTACCTGGAGGCTTTCGAGGCCGTGGTGCCGCCGCTGCTCGAAGCCTTTGCGCCCGACGTGCTGCTCACCCAGTTGGGCATCGACACCTACCACACCGACCCGCTGACCCACCTGCAGATCACCAGCCGGGGCTTCCTGGCCGCCGTGGCCCGGCTGGGCGGGCTGGGTTACCCGTGGCTGGCCACCGGCGGCGGCGGATACGACATCGGAGCGGTGGCCCGCTGCTGGACCCTGGCCTACGGCGTCATGTGCGGCGCCGAGTGGCCGGATCGCATCCCGACGGCGGCCATCGAGCGCCTGGGCCGCACCACCCTGCGCGACACCGAGATACCGGAAATCCCTGACCACATTCGCGCCGACGCCCGGGCCCTGGCGGCCGAGAGCGTCGCCGCCATCAGGGACGCGGTGTTCCCGGTTCACGGCCTGGAGGCGTAGCCCTCCCGGCCCGGCGGCACGCAGCGCACTGCCGTGGTGATGAACCCGCTGTGAGCCACCATGCGGTGGGCCGGCCGCACGCTGCGCCGCGATACGTTCCAGCCGCGCAGCATGGTTTCCGCGGTTTCCACACGGGCGAAGCGGCCGTCGCTGTTCAGCGCCAGCACCAGTTCCTGCACCTGCAGGATGGTGGGCAGGAAGGACAGCAGTATCCCGCCGGTGATCAGCGCGTTGGCGGCGGCGTCCACCGCGTGCCACGGCTCCGGCAGGTCCAGGATCACCCGGTCCACTTCGGTGTCGGAGATGCCCTCGAAGATGTCGCCTACGGTGACCTCGTGGCGCGAGGTGTCGGGTATCACGGAACGCACGTTGGACAGCGCCTTGTTCACCACCGCCTCGTTGATCTCGTAGGAGTGGACGCGCCCGTTAGGTCCCACCGCGCGCAGCAGGGCCGTGGTCAGCGCCCCGGAGCCTAACCCCGCCTCGACCACCGTCGCCCCCGGAAAGATGTCCGCCATGGACACGATGTTGCCCAGGTCCTTGGCGTAGATCACCTGCGGACCCCGAGGCATCAGCCGCACGTAGTCGCCCAGGGTGGGCCGGATGCCCAGCATCACGTGGCCGCGACTGGTGGCGTACCAGCCGCCCACGGGCTGCCCGATGACGTCGTCGTGGGGCAGCCATCCCAGGTGGCAGTGGAACTCGCCGCCCGCGGTCAGGGTTTCCTGATAGGTGCGGCCCTTGCGGTCCAGGAACAGGGCCAACTCGCCGGCGCGGAACCGGCTGCGGTCGTCAGCATCGGCCTCCGTCATTGTGAGAGGCGGAGCCTCGAGGCAGTCCCGGTCGTTGCTGGCGTCATCGTTGGGAGAGGTCATTGGTGTATTATACCCGCGTTATGCAGGAGCGGATGTTCAGCCTGGAGGAGGCCAACGACCTGGTGCCGTGGCTCGAAGAGCGGTTCGAGGCCATGTCGCCGTTGCGCGCCGAGCTGGTGCGCCAGCAGGAGGAATTGCTGTCCCTGTTGCGCCGGCGACGCAGCAACGGACACTCCAGCAGCGAGGAGGACATCGCCGAGTCGGAGCGCATCGTCGCCCAGCTCACCCAGCGTCTTCAGGACGCGGTACGGGAGATCACCGAGCGGGGCATCCAGGTGCGTGACATCGGCCGCGGCCTGGTGGACTTCCCGTCCCGCCGCGAGGGCCAGGTGGTGTACCTCTGCTGGCAGCGCGGCGAACCCTCCATCGACTGGTGGCACCCCACGGATACGGGCTTCGCGGGGCGGCGGCCGCTGTAGGGGCATATTAGTTACCAAGCGAGTATGTCGTTAGCGGAAAGTTAATCATGGAGGCGACGCTGGCAAGCACAGACGATGCGGAGGCTTTGTCTATAGAATTGAGGCAGGCGATCCTAACTGAATTAGAGAGCGTGTCATGTGAGAATGGACGGAGTTCTAAAGATAGCATACGCGGATTGCATCTTGCAGCAGTTAGGCGACAATTAGTCATAGCCCAGCCTTGGCTTCAGCGCACGTGGCCGAAGCGGGAACATTTTTTCGCTGACGGAACTGCTGTGGATCCGCATCGGATTGCACCGATTTTGGTTGAGGTGGCCGAACCATGGCAGTATGACGTGTTTCGGCTAGCGCGCTTAACATGGTCATTGCCATTTACACGTGGTTACGGACGTAGGTTGCGTTTTCTAGTAATGGACCAGTCAAATGAGAAATTGATTGGAGTGATCGGATTGCAATCTCCACCGCTGGATTTTCCAGCCAGGGACAACATACTATCATACCCCAAAGGCGAGAAAACGCAAATGGTTAACCAGACTATGGACATATACACATTAGGCGCTGTGCCTCCATACAGTATATTGCTTGGCGGCAAGCTGATTGCCTATGCTGCCGCCAGTGATGAGGTTCGGGTAGCATACCGTCGCAAATATAATGGGCGCGTAACCGTTTTAGACAAACGGGCTTTGCCCGCTGAACTAATCGCGCTAAGTACCACCAGCGCATTCGGTCGCAGTAGTCTGTATAATAGGCTTAGTTACAATGACCCACACACTGGTGAGACGCGAAAAATAGCAGTGTCATTAGGCTATACGAAAGGATACGGCAGTTTTCATTTGTCGGCCGTATATCCACAAGTTAAAGCATACTTAGAGGATCAGGGCGTATCTACGAAAGGCGGCTTCGGGGTAGGGCCACGTATCGTTTGGCAAACTTATGTCAGAGCGCTGAACCGTCTGGGCTTGTCAGGAGACGTGCTGCGGCACGGAGTACAACGGGAAATTTTCTGGTTTCCATTGGCGAAGAACACAGTGTCATATCTTAACGGTGATGCAAATATCCCGGAATACTACTGCCAATCCTTCGATGATCTATCTGATTGGTGGCGCAATCGCTGGTTAATACCCCGATCAGAGCGAGGCGTCGAATGGGGACAGTGGGACCACACTGAAATTCGTAATTTGCTAACGGTGGATGATGATGCAGCCAAGTGAACAGCCCTTTACCGAATTGCCGGCAGCATTGGTAGAGGAAATGCTGCTCCGCTCCGACGAAGTTGGCCAGCAACTCCTGACTTCTCTGGAATCCCTGCGCAGCAGTCGGGAGGATTACCGCCGGCAACTGGAGCAATCCGGCATATTGGCTATTGATAACGAACTGCCGGTCGTCGAAACTCCAACCACCTGCGGCGTGGATGGTTCCTACGCAGTTGAGCGGTTGCTATCCACCGATTTGGCGGCGGCGGCAGCTGTGGCCGTGGAAGGCATCACACCGCCCTCGGAGACCAGATATTGGGAAGCCCCGCATCACAAAGTGATAGTGGAAGCAGAGCCGCATCAAATGGAAACCAATTCGGCGCTGCGCGGCGTCACGATGAGCATGGAACTGGAACTCGCGGAGCAGGCGCCCCACGACGTCGTATTCATCGACAATTCACTAACTACTCCGGCAATCTACTTGAACCAGGCGTTCAGCAGCGCCGGCGACGCCCCTGATCTGGCTGTCTCAAATCAGTTGCGCCAATCGGCCGAAAGCGCACTTCGGTCTTACCAGCGCATTTTATCGTCCAACCGGTCCGACCACGCTTGGGTTGGCGCTCCCAAATACACGTCAAATCGCGAAATTGGATTCCAGCTGAACTGGCCACGGGAATACGATGACAGAGGGCTGCTTACCCTGATAATGCGTGCTGGAGAATATACTAGGCCCAGGCAGTTGCAACCTCCCAAGGCGCCGTGGCATATCGGGGTTGAGTCTTTGGGAAAGTCTAATCAGGCTCAGCTAAGATCCTTGGCCGATCAGGTCACCAGCAGAATCAGTGACATCCATGTGATGTACTATCGTCCCAACCCTTGGATGCCGGCCCTGCGTTTAGAAACCTGCCTGTCGGTGGTAAGCAATCAAAGCCAGTTGGCCCGTTTACTGGGCGCGGTCAAACACCAGTGTGGGACTCCGGGTATAATGGAGCCGTTCCCGTTGTACCTGGCAGACCGGATGGTGAAGAACCTTCCCAGAGCAATACCGGCTTTCCGGCAAGTCGCCACCAGTCGGGTATCCGAGCAGTATTCCGGCTCAATTGACGACGTGTTCCACGGGCTGCATGGGTATCGCACGGAGGGCGGGCCATGAGTACGTCAAACGGACATACCGACGCCAACGCCATACTGGCCCACGCGGAACGCATCGGTGTGCTGGGTTCTCCCTCGTCCACCGGCGAAATCCAGCTCGACATTCTGGGGACTGCCGCCGGCAAAAAATTGGTCGGTGAACTGGCGCTGTTCCAGTACCGTCAGGACGGGGCCGACCACTACGCCTTGGGTCAGATTACCGAAGTGCAGTTGCGGAACGTCTGGCATGAAGACGCCACCATGCGCAGCCTGGTGCGGCAGCACGGCCGGGTGGACCCGGTGAGCGAACGGCAGGACACCCACCAGGGCAAAATGATAGTCAGCGCTGTTTTCCAGCGCGACCAGGCTACCTATGCTCCCAGCAGCATGGGCACCGTTCCGCCCACCGGCACTCCGATAACGGCAGCCAAAGACGATATTCTGGACGAACTGCTGCAACCGTACCGCGACCAGCTGTTTTACCTGGGCAACGTGTATGGCTCTGAACCCAGGCTGCCCATGTGGTTCAAGCACTTTGGGAGCGGAGCGGGCGGCGCCGGCGAAGCCTATCACATCGGGATTTTCGGCAAAACCGGCTCGGGCAAATCGGTTCTGGCCAAGATGTTGCTGCTGGCCTATGCCCGGCACAGGGAAATGGGCTTGCTGGTGATCGACCCGCAAGGCGAATTTACCAGGAGCCTCAATGGTGATAGCGACGACGGGTTTGACCTGCGAATGAACTCGGTATGCGACAGGCTCAGCAAGGAAGTCGTTTCGGTCAACGTAAATCAACTGGTGCTGGACCGCTGGGCCCTTTTCCGTGAGCTTCTGCTGGCGTCCGGCTTGTTTCGTCAGCGGCTGCCTATTGGCACGGTAGAAGTGCGAGAAAGGGCGGTAGATGCAATCATTACACAATTGAGAAAGAATACTAAATTGACCGAACTTGCGACTGATCAGGCTTTCAAACGTGCTTGGGAAGCATTGTCTGATTTTAAAGTGCAAGAGGTCATCTATTTGACCCGAGACCGGCGTACCAGCTTCGCAAATCAAGTTGCCGAAGCTGACCCGGCAGAGGTCTATCGCGAAGTGTGGCAACCCCTGACCGCTTTGTTCGACGAGAGCAGAACCGGCGCTCGGAGCGTGGACTCGGTACTGACGGACCTGTTCAACGGTCTCCAGGGACGCCGCCCTCTGGTCGTGGTGGACCTTTCGCAACCAAAGGAGACGGCGCCGTCCAGCCATGGCCGTCAGCCTTCAATGCTCGATCTGGATAACGATGATGGCAATGCGAGCGTGGGCAATATTCTATGGAACGACGACATACAGGCCCTTATTATCTCACGGTTATTGGATGGCATTCGGGAAATCGCCGAACATTCTTACCAAGACGGCAAGACCCTGAACACCCTGGTATTGCTTGACGAAGCGCACCGGCTGGCCCCTCGTCAATCGCAGCAGAACGAGTATCAAGACCGGATCAGAGCGAACCTGAGAGACGCCGCCCGCACCACGCGCAAATATGGCTTGGGGTGGCTGTTTATCAGCCAGACGCTGGCCAGCTTGGACCAGGAAATCATCAACCAGATGCGCATCTACTTCTTCGGCTTCGGCCTAGCGATGGGAACTGAATTTCAGTCCCTTCGTGGGCTGGTGGGCGGCGCCGGCTCCGATTTGTCTCTGTACCAGAGCTTCCGCGACCCCCATTCCGCCTTTTCCAACGAAAGCCGGCAGTATTCGTTTATGACCACCGGGCCGGTTTCGCCCTTGTCGTTTTCCAGCACGCCACTGTTTTTCAACGTGTTCAATACGCCTGGGGCATACTTTGACGCGAACAAAGCTACGTTCACGGCCAGCGTCCCCAGTTTCGCCGGCAACGGGGCGCGTCCGTAATGTATTCAGCAGATATATTTTACCATGGCTAACGCTCCATGAGCTCCTCCACCGCCGCCCGGATCTCGTCCGCGTGCACCGCGTAGAAGGTGCCCACCACCGGGACGCCGCCCGGCGTGCGGCGGGCCGCCGCGCGAACCATGCCGACCACCTCGCCAGACGTGTTCAGCACGGGGCCGCCGCTGTCGCCGGGGTCGATGGGGGCGTCCATCTCCAGGTTGCGGCCGTAGCTCTGCGCGCCAAAGTTGGTGATCTGCGACAGGATGCCGGCGTTTGCCTTGGGCGAGCCCACCTGGCCGTCGCCCTTGACCCCGCTGCCTGAGTAGCCCAGCGCCAGCAGCTCCCCGGCGATGTCGTGGATGTCCGCGTCACCGAGCGGCAATGGGATAGCGCCTGTACCCATCTGTGTTTCCGCGATGTCGTAGTGCAACAGCGCGACGTCCCGGCGTTTGTCGATGCCGGCCACCGTCGCGGCGAAGGCCGGCGCGGCCGCCTGCCGCACGGTGACCCGCTCGCTGCCCGACACCACGTGGGCTGCGGTGAGGATTACACCCGGCTCCAGCAGCCAGCCCGTGCCGTGCTGCCCGTCCTCCGGCTCGATGTAGAACACCGACGACCAGACTCGCTGGTAAACGGCGCTGAGATCAGGAGGAGCGCGTTCCGCCAGCGCGGCCTCCACCGTGCGCTGGATCCTGACGTCCAGTTCCGCATCGCTGGGGCCGCACGCGGCCGTGAGCAGGATGAGGGCGGCGGCCAGCAGCCAGGGGCCTGTTGGCAATTTGAAAATCACACCGTCGTTCCTGCGAAAGCAGGAACCCAGAAAGCCTCTGCGATAGGAACGTTGGCGGGAATTTACGCTCACTGGATTCCGGCTTTCGCCGGAATGACGGCATAGGACAACACAGCCTAGATGAACCGCGCCTGCGCCCGGGCCTCGTCGGCGTAGTCGATGTACACGGTGATGACCTCGCTGAAGAAGTCCACCGCCTCCACGCCCTGCTCGCGCTGGCCCACGCCGGAGGCCTTCAGGCCGCCGAAGGGCAGGTGCACTTCGCCGCCCAGGGTCGGCGCGTTCACGTGGACCATGCCGGCGTCCACCGTGTTGATGTACTTGAAAGCCCGCGGGATGTCCCGGGTGTACACCGAGGAAGACAGGCCGAACTTGACGCTGTTGGAGATCTCCACCGCGTGCTCCAGGTCGCGGGCGCGGAACACCGTCAGGACCGGCCCGAAGATCTCCTCCTTGGCGATGCGCATGTCGGGGGTCACGTCGGTGAAGATCGTGGGCTCCACGTACCAGCCCTCGTCGTAGATGCCGCCTGAGAGCGTGCGCCCGCCGAAGGCTACGGTCGCCCCTTCGTCCCGGCCCACGGAGATGTAGTCGGACACCGTGCGCTGCTGCGACTCGCTGGACAGCGGGCTCACGTCGATGCCGTCCTCCAGTCCGTCGCCGATGGTCAGCCTGGACGTCCGCTCGATCAGTTCCTCCATGAACCGGTCGTACACCCCGTCCTCGACGATCACGCGGCTGGTGGCGGTGCAGCGCTGGCCCGTCGAGCCGAAGGCGCCCTGCACGATGCCTCCCAGCGCCTTGTCCAGGTCGGCGTCGGCCAGCAGGATGACGGCGTTCTTGCCGCCCATCTCCGCCTGAATTTTCTTGAGCAGAGAAGCCCCCCGCGTGTACAGGTCGGTGCCTATCTCGGTGCTGCCGGTGAAGGATATGCCGGACACGTCGGGCGACTCCACCAGCGCGTTGCCCACGCTGCCGCCGGGTCCGGTGATCAGGTTCAGCACGCCGGGCGGGACACCGGCTTCCTCAAACACCTCGGTGAGTTTCACCGCGCACAGCGGCGTGCTGGAGGCCGGCTTGAAGATGATCGCGTTGCCGCAGATCAGCGCCGGCGCCATCTTCCACGCCGGGATGGCGATGGGGAAGTTCCACGGCGTGATGATGCCAACCACGCCCAGGGGACGGCGCACCGTGTAGGCCACCGTGTTGGGCAGTTCCGACGGCGTGGTGTAGCCGAACATCCGCCGACCCTCGCCGGCCGCGTACTCCATAATGTTCATGGCCCGCTTGACCTCGCCCCGGGCATCGGGCAGCGGCTTGCCCTCCTCCTCGGTGATGGTGCGGGCGATCTCCTCGGAGCGGCGATCCATGATCTCCAGGGCGCGGAAGAGCACCTGCGCCCGCACCGGCGCCGGCGTATCGGCCCAGCCCTCGGCAGCCTCGGCGGCGGCGGCCACCGCCCGCAGGGTGTCCTCGGGGTTGGACAGCTGGAAGTGGCCCAGCAGCACGTCCTTGTGGGCGGGGTTGTACACGGAGTAGGTGCGGCCGGAATCGGAGGGCGTCCACTGGCCGTTGATAAAGTTGTTGTGCGTGCGTACTTCGGTTGTGGGCATCTTGGCAGGCACTCCTGTGTCCGTCCGCCTCCGGCGGCTTTGCGAGTGCGAATCAGAATACTACCGGGTTCAACCCACGGCAAGCGGCGCGACAGCGGTTATGAACCTGCCTGTCATTTGTATGTTGAAAGGGCCCCGCAGATAGGCCAATCTGTGGGGCAAGGGGAGGGGCGCGTCGTCTGTCATTGGGTGAGCCGGACCCTGGGTCTGGCGGCGCCGTCTCGCAGTAGGACACCCCTCCCGGAAGGCGCCGGGCCGCTCCGAACGGATAGACGGGAAAGAGACCCGCATTACAAGTGTGGAGAGCCGCGGCGCGAGCATTATCACACAGGATGACACGGAGGCGACAGATGAGCCGAGCCATGGCCGGGATCGACGTGGGGAAGGAGCAACTGGACGTGTCGGTGGACGGGGGCAAGGTGCGGCGTTTTGCCAACACCACCGCTGGGGTGGCAGAGTTGGCAGCGTGCTTGGGTGCGTATGAGCAGCCCCTGGCGATCTGCGAAGCCACCGGCGGGTATGAAACGCTGCTGGTGGAGACCTTGCGCCAGGCAGGAATACCGGTGCACATCGCCCATCCCAACCCGGTGCGGGACTTTGCCAGGGCCTGCGGTTATCAGGCCAAGACCGACCGGTTGGACGCCGTGGTGTTGTCCCGGTACGGCCAGGTCTTTCAACCACCGGCCACCCTGGCGCAGTCCGCAGACCGCAGCCGGTTGCAGGAGTTGGTGGGGCGACGGGATCAGCTGATGGGCCAAAGGACCCAGGAGAAGAACCGGTTGTCCCGGGTTGGCCGGTCTGGCGCCCGGGGATCCATCGAGCGACACCTCCAGTGGCTGGATCAGGAGATCGG
>JAPPMU010000012.1 GCA_028873965.1 Chloroflexota bacterium | reverse complement strand
CCCTTGCCCCACAGATTGGCCTATCTGCGGGGCCCTTTCAACATACAAATGACAGCTTCCTGGTTTCTGAACCCATGCGAGTCTCGCCTGCCGTTTGACGTGGCATCATCATCCCGCGTATCGTGCGGCCTTTATCGAGTTGAGGCGGCGAGAGTCCGCCGTGCGACGCGGTCGTCCGTGAAAAGTTGGGCGACCCGTCCGGGAGCAAGCGGTTGGCACGTATCACCGGCGCTCCGGTCCTGGTGGTTCTCCAGGACCGGAACTTTCAGTACCTGTGGGCGGCCCGGTGGATCCACGAGGTCTCCCGGCGCATGGAACTGCTGCTGCTGGGCTACCTCGTCCTGGAATTGACCGACTCGGCCTTCCAGGTCGGGCTGATCTCGGTGTTCCTCAACGGGCCGCGGCCGCCTTTCGCGCTGGTGGCCGGCATGCTGGCCGACCGCCTGGACCGCTGGCGCATCCTGACCACCATTCACGTCATTTACCTGTTGCTGGCTTCATGCCTGCTCGTCCTGCTGATCCTGCAACTGATCGAGCCCTGGCACGTGTATGTAGTGGTGCTGGCGCAGGGTACGGCCAAGGTGCTGGACGACCCGACCCGCCGCGCTTCGCTGTTCGACCTTGCCGGCCAGGACCGCATCGCCCACGCCATGTCGTTGGAGACCATGACCAACAACGGCGGCAAGATGCTGGGGCCGGTGCTGGGCGGACTGTTGCTGCAGTTCTACGGGTTCACCGCCGCCTTCGCCGTCCTGGTGGCAATGGACCTGGTGTCTGCGGCGCTGGTGTGGCGGATGCGGTTGCCGCAGCGTTCCACCCGGGTGGTGCGGGACACTACCTTCTGGACGGGCATCGGGTCGGTCGTCCGCCACTCGTTCTCCAACAAGTTTGCGCTGGGGGTGCTGACCATATCCCTGGTGATGAACGGCATGGTGCTGCCGTTGCAGTACTTCATTCCCGTGATCGCCACTGACGTGCTCGACGTGGGGCCGGCCTTCGGCGGGCTTCTGGGAGCCGCCGACGGCATTGGCGCCTTCGTCGGAGCCATCGTTATCGCCACGAAACGAAACTTCAGCTTCCACGGCCGCTATTACGTCTTCGGGGCGGCCATCGTCGCCGTTGGCGTGGTGATCGTCGCGTGGTCGCCGTGGTTCCTGGTCTCTTTCCTGGTGCTCTTCACCGCCGGCATGGGCCAGGCGGGCTTCAGCACCATGCAAAGCACCATCCTCATGCTCTCGACCGCCCCCGACATGCGGGGAAGGATCATGGGTTCCCAGGGTCTGGTCAACGGACTCGGCCACCTGGTCGGAGGGTTTGAGATCGCAGCCATCGCCCAGGCTTTCACCATCTCCCTGGCCATCGGCCTGAATGCCGGCGTCGGCCTGCTGCTGATCGCCCCGGTGATGCTGCTGACCCCGCTGATCAAGCGGCCGGTCGAGCCGCACCGGGCGGAATCTGAACCGACGCGGCCGGTCAGTCCAACGCGGTAACGCAGCGGGCGGGGTCCGACTCCGCCAAAACCTGCGGACGGTGCCCGGTATGCACGTAGTCGGCGATGAGCTTGCCGGCCATGGGCCCGCGCCCAAACCCCGACGACGCCAGCCCGCTCACGATGTACAGGTTGTCCAGCTGCGGGATCCTGCCGATGATGGGCCGGCCATCCCGCGAAAAAGGCATCATGCCCGACCAGGTGCGGCTGATGGATAACTCGCCCAGCATCGGCAGGACCTCGCTGGCGTGGCCGAAGTTCACCTCCACTCCGCCGGCGTCCACCGTGTAGTCGTACCCGACCGGCTCCCGGTCACCGCCGAAGATGATCTCGCCGTCCCGGTTCTGCCGGCCGTACAGGTGCCGCGTCACCCGGCGGCCAGCGACGTGCGTGAGTTCCGGAGGCGTTGCTCCATCGCCGCCCGGGTAGCGGCTCCAGTGCGCATAGGACTCGGCAGACGACAACGAGTAGAAGACCCGTGGCGGCAACGGCTGCGTCGCCCACATCTGCCCGCGCACCGGGACGATGGGAATGCGAACGCCCAGCATCTCGCCCAGCGGCTCGCACCAGGCTCCCGCCGCCAGGATCAACTGGCGCGCTTCGTAAGTGTCCTCGCCGCACGCGACCCGGTAGGCCGAGTCGGTGGTCCGGTCGATCTCAGTCACCTCACGGCCGGTCAGGATGTTGGCTCCCCGCTCCTCCGCGGCGGCGGCAAAGGCGCGGGTGGCCTTCTTGGGATCAGCCTGGCCGCGCAAGGGAAAGTGCATGGCGCCGTACAGCTCGGGGTTCAGCTCCGGCTCGATGCTGCGCGCTTCGTCGATGGTCAGCAGGTCCAGCGTGCAGCCGCGAGACTTCAACGCCAGCACCCGGTCCCGCGCGTAGGCGTACTGCTCCTCGGTCTGGACTGCCTGGAGCCCGCCGGAGGCGCGAAACTCGATGTCGTAGCCCAGTTCCAGCTGCAGGCTGCGGAAAATTTGCAGGCTACCCATGGTCAGATGCGACTCCAGGTCCGGCACGTTGCCCCAACCCAGCGCGCCGATGCCGCCGGCGTTGACGCCCGACGCCTCGGATGCGATCTCCCCTCGTTCCAGCAGGATCACGTCACGACCGTGCCCCGCCAGGTGAAAGGCGGCCGATGCCCCCGCAATGCCGCCCCCGATGATGATGACCTCAGCATCCGCCATGTTCGCCTCGTTTGGCATCTATCCAGAATTGTAACGTCCGTCGCATCCAAAACCGTCATACCGGCGAAAGAACGTCACCCCGCACTCCGATGCGGGGCCGGTATCCAGCATACCCCTGTCCCATCAACGTTTGCCGATGCTGGGCCGACCTGGATTCCTGCTTCCGCAGAAATAACGTTTCCACTATTGGCTGCGCCTTACGCCTCGTAGCAGGCGACCCAGTGTCCCGATCCATGCTCCTCCATGCGCGGATGTAGATTGTCCCGGCAGAAGTCCGTGGCCGCCGGACAGCGGTCGTAAAAGCGGCACCAAGGCGGCGGGTCTATGGGCAGGGTCAAATCACCCCGTATGTCCGGGTGATCGCGTCGGTACGCAGGATCGGGTACCGGAACCGCCGAGAGCAGCGCCCTGGTGTAGGGATGCAGGGGGTTGCGCAACAGCTCCTCGGTTTCCGCCATCTCGACGATCTTGCCCAGGTACATCACGGCGATGCGGTGGCACATGTAGCGGGCCACCGCCAGGTCATGGGTGATGTACAGGTAGGAGATCCCCAATCGCTGCGCCATCTCCTGCATCAGCGACATGATGCCGGTGCGGCTGGAAACGTCCAGCATGGACGTGGGCTCGTCTGCGACGACGAAGGACGGCCCGATCACCAATGCCCGCGCGATGGCCACCCGCTGCCGTTGCCCTCCGGAAAGCTCGTGCGGATGCCGGAAGAGGAATGACGACGGCGGTGTCAAACCCACCTGGGTCAGTATCTCGGTGACCCGATCCACCCGGTCCGTCAGGTGGCCGATGCCCTGCACCGCCAGCGGCTCGGCAATGGTGTCATAGATGGTCCGCCTGGGGTTCATCGACTCGTAGGGGTCCTGGAAAATCATCTGCGCCTGCCGGCGGAAGGCGCGCAAATCCGCAGAACGTATCGCGCTGGCGTCCACGGCATCGCCTGATCCTCCATCAGCGCCGTCCCGGGTCGGGAAACGGAAACGTATCCGGCCGGCTGTGGGTTCCAGCAGCTTCACCAGCAGCTTGCCCACCGTGGTCTTGCCGCAGCCCGACTCTCCCACCAGCCCCAGGCTCTCGCCCGGCGCCAGGACGAACGACACGTCGTCCACGGCGTGGATGAAGCTGGAGGGCTGGCGGAACAGGCTTTTCGATACCGGGAACCGCTTGGTCAGCCCTTCCACGGCAACCAGAGCGTCCTGTCCGGCGTCTGTCCGGTTGGGTGTCGCCATGGGCGTCTGCATTCTCGATGTCGTCAGAATCAGGATAGGGTTACGCAGTTGAGCAGATTAGGCGCCGTCGTTCCCGCGAAAGCGGGAACCCAGTAACCCAAATCGTTAATGTTGTTCCAGATTGATTTACCACACAACTTTTGGATTCCGGCTTTCGCCGGAATGACGGGTTTGTGGATCAAGCGCGTAAGTCCTATCAGGATTTGCCGGATTTCAGGATTATGGTCCCCCAATCCTGCCAATCCCATAATCCTGCGAATCCTGATTCTGACGATTCTCCGAGACCGGGTCCCCGTCCAGCGGATGCCAGCAGGCTGCCCAATGGTCTCCGCGACTCGCGCGGGTGGGGAACTCGGTCCGGCAGATCTCGTCGGCGTACTGACAGCGCGGATGGAATGGGCATCCGGCCGGTGGGTCGATCAAGTTGGGCGGTTCGCCGGCCAGGCCCACCAGCGGCAGCCGCTCGCCGTGCACGCTGGGGAACGAGGACATCAGCGCCGCCGTGTAGGGGTGCATGGGCGACCGGAACACCTCAGCGGTGTCGCCCAGTTCCACCAGGCGTCCGGCGTACATCACGCCGATGCGGTCCGTTACCTCCGCCACCACGCCGATGTCGTGGCTGATGTAGATCATCGCCATCCGCAGTTCCTGCTGGACGATTTTCAGTTCCCGCAGGATGCGGTCCTGCACAATCACGTCCAGCGCGGTGGTCGGCTCGTCGGCGATAATCAGGTCGGGATCGCAGGAGAGCGCCATCGCGATCACCGCCCGCTGACGCATACCACCGCTGAACTCGTGGGGATAGCGGTCCATCAGCTGCGGGTCCAGCCCCACCATGCGGAACAGGCGCGCCACCCGTTCCCTGGCATCGGCCACCGTGCTCTCCATGCCGTGGGCCTCGATGGCCTCGATTATCTGCTGGCCGACCCGGTGCACCGGGTCCAGGGAGTTCATCGCCGCCTGGAACACCATGGCGATGCGGCGCCAGCGGTAGCTCCGCATTTCCTCTTCGCCCAGTTCAGTAAGGTCGGTTCCACTGAGCTTTACCTGGCCTCCGGCCAAGTGGGCATTTTCCGGCAGCAGCCGCATGAGGCAGTTGGCGACCGAGGTCTTGCCGCACCCCGACTCTCCCACCAGTCCCAGCGATTGCCCCTGCGCCAGCTGG
The DNA here is from genome assembly GCA_028873965.1 of Chloroflexota bacterium. Classification (GTDB taxonomy): domain Bacteria; phylum Chloroflexota; class Dehalococcoidia; order Lucifugimonadales; family UBA3495; genus Bin87. The sequence goes on along the minus strand of JAPPMU010000012.1, from coordinate 18,554 downwards.
AAGCTGACGCCCTCCACGGCCTGAACCTCGCCCTGCCGCGTCTGGTAACGCAGGGTGAGGTCTTCTACCTCCAGAACCGGAGTGCCGTTCTCCATAGACATCACGTCGTTCCCGCGTCAGGCGGTATGCCGCCGCAGCCTGGGGTTCACCACCTCATCCAAAGCGCGGCCCACCAGGTAGAACGCGCTGCACAGGAAGGTGATTGACGCGCCGGCCGGGACGATGAGCCACCAGTACCGGGTGCCGCCCAGCAGGTAGCCGCCGGTGTTGGCGGTGTGGATCATGATGCCCCAGCTCATCCGCAGATCCAGCAGGCCCAGGAATGACAGCACCGCCTCCGCGAAGATCGCGCCCGTCACCGTGAACATCATGTACAGCAGCGACAGGGGCAGCAAGTTGGGGATGATGTGGACGAAGATGATGTGGAAGTGCCCGCCGCCGGCCACCCGCGCCGCCTCAATGTAGGGCTTGACGCGGATGCTGAGCGCCTGCGATTTCAGGATGATCGCCGTCCCGCCAAACCCTCCCAGGATCCCGATGATGAGCGCCAGGTAGAACAGGTTCAGCTGGAACAGCGCGCTGAGCACGATCAGCAGCGAGATGCCCGGCAGCGCGATGATCAGGTCCGCCAGCCGCATGAACAGGGCGTCCACCAGTCCCCCGTAATAGGCCGCCACCGCGCCCACCGTGGTGGCAATGCCCACCGTCACCAGCGCCGCGGTTATCCCCAGCACGAACTCGGACCGGGTGCTGGACAGCAACTGGCTGAGCACGTCCCGCCCCAGCGGGTCGGTACCCAGGGGATGCCTCCAATTGGGCGGTGCTGGATGCTCCAGCCGGTCGAAGGCGTACCCCGTCACCGGGTCGTACACCTCGGCGTCCCACACGGTCGCCATCAGGATGGGATGCGAAATCGCCATCAGGGCGAACAGGACGATGGTCGCCAGCGACAGCACCCCGATGCGGCTCTCCACGAAGATGGCCCAGCCGCCGCGAAAGGACCGCAGCGCCAGTCTCGCCCGGGCCATCGCCATCTGCCAGCGGCCCGGATGCAGATTGACCGGAGGCTCGGGTATCCCGGGCGGTTCGCCGGAGAACACGTGCTGATCGGGTTGCGGGCTGATCACTGGTAGCGTATCCGTGGGTCGAGGTACACGTAGAGCACGTCCACGATGACGTGGGCCAGCAGCGAAAACAACCCGATGAAGACCATGGAGCCCATGACCAGCGGCAGGTCCTCAGAGCGCACCGCCTCCAGCAACGTCATGCCCATGCCGGGCCAGGAGAACACGCCCTCGATGATGACGCTGCCGTCGATGGCGAAGATCAGGCTGTACACCAGGCTGGTTACCACCGGGAGCAGCGCGTTGCGGGCGGCGTGCCGATCCCGCACCACCTTTTCGGGCAGTCCCTTGGCCCGGGCCGCCATCACGTAGTCCTCCCGCATCGTTTCCAGCATGCTGTTTCGCGTCAGCAGCATGGTGCCGGCGAAGGATATGAGCGTCAGGGTGATGATCGGCAGCAGCATGTGCCTGAGGATGTCCAGCGCCAGGAATCCGATGTCGGATAATGCCCACGCCAGCGGGATTGCCGCGACACCGGCCGCGATCAACGGCATCGCCAGGCGTGAGCGACCGATCCGTCCCGCTCTCCTGAACAGGAACAGCACGAGGAACACGAAGAACAGGAAAGCGGCGGCAGTGAGCAGCATGTAGCTGAAAACGTGATTGGCGCTGACCTCCGCGCCCCTCCAAACCAGGGGATCCAGAAACTTGCCCACCGGCAGCCATCCCAGCTTGAACGCGAAGATCCAAATCATCATCAGACCAAAAGCCGGCGTGAACGCGGTGAACAGCGTCGCTCCCGAGATGGTCGCCGCATACTCCAGCACGCCGCCCCGGCGCCACGCGATGGCCTTGCCCAGGAAGAACCCGACGTAAAACGAAACCGCCGTGGCGGTCAGGAACAGCACCGCCGTGCGCGGCAGCCGCTCCGCCAGCACCTCGATCACCGGCCGGGGAAAATGCCCGAAGGACACGCCGAAGTTCCCCGTAAAGGTGTTCTTCATGTGGACCAGGTACTGCTGCCACAGCGGCTTGTCCAGCCCGAAGGTCTCCTTGATCTGGGCTCGCACCTCAGCCGGCAGGTCGGGGTTCAGCGCGTAGAAGGTGGCATAGTCCCCCGGCTGCGCCTGCACCAGGAAGAACGTCAGTGTGACGATCAGGAACAGGGTCAGCGCCATCTGCCCGGCGCGCTTGGCTAAATACCCGGTCATTGTAGGATCTGCTTCCTTACCGCTTCATCTTTGCGGCAGCAGAACCCCAGCCGGTACAATGTAGACGCATGGGGCGTGGAGGAATCCAATGGAAGATATTCTGGTTATCATCCTGTTGGTGGTCATGGTGACCGCAGGGATGGTGCTGTTTTTTGGGGGATTGGCCTGGCTCGGGTTCGACGCGTATCGCTCGATGCGTCGCTCGCAACCACCGGCAGAACAGAGAGGTTCCACGGGCGCCGAGGCTGAGGCGTTCATAATTCATCAGAATCAGGATTCACGGGATTCAGGGATTTACAGGATTGGTCCAGTTGGTGATGGAGATTCCCTAATCCTGATAATCCGCAAATCTAGCCAATCCTGATTCTGACAATCCCCAAAAGCCGCTACTTGAACTGCACCAGTTCGGTCAGGCCGGAAGCGTTTTGCAGCCCGCCCAGGGCGTAGGTGTAGGGGTACTCGATGCGGTCACTGCGGTAGGCTTCCACCAGCGGGGTGTCGAACAGCGGGACGTAGGGCAGGTCATCCGCCAGGAACTCCTGCATCTCAAACACCAACTGGCGCGCCGCTTCGACCTCGGTCTCCGCCAGCAACTCGTCCGCCAGCCGGTCAAACTCCGGGTTGTTGTAGCCGCCGGCGTTATGTCCCTGTAGATCCGAATGCCGGCTGTGGAAGAACGACTCCAGGTAGTCAGGGTACAGGCTCAGGCCCCAGCCCAGGATCCACATGTCGAAGTCCTGCTGGTCGAACACCTTCTCGACGATCAGGTTGAAGCCGGTCAGGTCGGCGTGCACCGGGATGCCAACCTCGTTCAACCACCGCTCGATCCAGATGGCGAAGGTTGACCGCAGCGGGTCATAGCCGGGGCTTGGCGCCAGGATGCTGATGGCCGGCATTGGCTGCCCGTCGGGCGTCTTCAGACCCTCGCCCCGCTGCTCCACGAACCTCCCGTCTTCGCTGACCCGGGGCTCCGTTTCCCAGGTGAAACCCGCTGACTTCAGCAGTTCCACCGCCCGGGCCACCCGCTCGGCGCGGCTCAAGCCCTTGCCAATCTCGGGCACGTCCGCGTTGTACCACGCCTGGTTTCCCGGCGGCACCATCGCGTACATGGGGAAGGCCACGCCCTGCAGCACCGTGCTGGTCAGGAATTCCTTGTCGATCAGCGTGGCCACGGCCTGCCGGAACTCCTTGCTGCTCATGGGCTCCTTGCGGAAGTTGAACCCCAGGTAGCGGACACCGTCATTGGGGTTTTCGATCACCGTCAGCCCTTCCTCTCCCTGGAGCTGCTCCTGCAGGCCACGGGAGAGCCCCAGTGGGTTCAGCATGAAATCGATGTCGCCCTTTTTGAGGGCCAGCACCGTGGCGTCCTGGCTGCCGTATATTGAGTAGATGGTGCTGTCCGCGTAGGGACCTACGGTGTATTCCAGCGACTTGTCGCCGCCGGTTTCGCCGAACGCGCCAAACTCGTGCCCGCCGGGTTTGGTCTCAAAGTAAGCCCCGCTGGCGTAATGCGTGACCGTGGTGTCGGCGAAATAGTAGCCGGGGTTACTGACCTTCTCGGCGAAGGCGCCGCGCTCCCATTTTTCGAACCCAAAGCCGCCGGCGGTGGGTTCGTCGCTGGAATCGTGGGCATACAGGACCTTCTGCTGCTCGGTGAGGTCTCCGGCCTGCATGGCCTCGGCCACCACCGGCTCCCAGTACGCCTTGGAGAAGACGGGCATGAACGCCAGCCCGAACTGCCAGCGCGCCAGGCCCGGCTTCTGCTTGAAATAGAGCTTCAACCGTTGTGGGTCGAGCGCTTCGGCGTGATCAAAGTACTCCGGGTCCACGATTGACGGCCAGTTGCCCGACAGCTGCATATCGGTGACGGTTTGGGCCGTGAAGGCGAAGTCCTCGGCCGTAACCGGGGTACCGTCGCTCCACGTCACCCCCTCCTTGAGCGGCACTTCGGTGGTCCACAAGGTCTGGCCGTCCACCTGTTCCTCCGCCAGCGCCGTGGGGAAGTCCGAGGCCAGCGAGGGAACCCAGTCAAATCGTTGCGCGGAGTAGCTGTAGAGAGAAGGCTTGGAACCACCCAGCACGTACGAGTTCCAGATGGTCCCGTCGGGCCCCAGGTAGGCCCAGTAGTTGGAGGTGGTCAGGTCGGCCGAGATGCCGATCTGATACACGTGCTCAACGTCAACCGCGGCGTCCGGCGTCGGGGCGACGCTGGCGGGAACCGCGGTGGCCGGTGGCATGGCCCGCGCCGCCGGAGTGGACGTTGCTTCGGTGGCCGGGGGACGGGCCGCCGTGGTGGGCGGAGGCGCGGCCGGCGCGCTTGCGGCGGCAGGGTCCGGCGTAGCCGTTACCACAACCTCAGTCACTACTTCCCTGGTGCAACCCGCCAGCACCAGGAGGACCATTATCAAGCCGATTATCATCGAGAATCGATACGTATGCAGCATCCAATCCACCTCAAACAGTGAGCCGAAATCTAACACGTCGCCGCCGAACCCGGCAAGAAAGTCTATCGCCGAAAATCATTCTCCACGACTTTCGGCCCCACCGGTGGTGGTAGGATGGCACCGGACTGATTGCGCACTCCGGAATCACTTGCTTATCGGAAACGTGCCAAGGCATGTGCTGATTTCACCATTTCCCAACCAGAGGTGTTGCTGATGAACATACAGACTTTGGACCAGTGTCCGCAGAATCATCGCGGCGGCCAGGTGTCGCACCTGCTCCTGGCTGCCGGCCAGTTCGGATCCGAGAACCTGGCCGTCACCTGGGTCGAGGGCGAGCCGGGCAGCGAACAGGCCGTACACTCCCATGACGGGCGGGAGCAGGTGTACGTGATCGTGCAGGGTCGGGGCGCCATGAGAGTCGGCGAAGAGGTGGAGGAGGTCGGGCCTGGCGCCGCCATACTGGTTCCTCCAGGAACGGACCACTCGATCCGCAACATCGGCGAAGACAAGCTCATCTACGTGTCCGCCACCTCCCCGCCTTTCGCGATGCAGGAGGGGAACACCAGTTGGTCAACGCCGGCGGAGCCGTAGGCTGGGCCTAATGCGCACTCACTTTCGCAAATCGTCAGAATCAGGATTTTCAAGATTTAGGGATTATGAGGATTGAAGCCGTTCCGTGGTTGAGATCTCCAATCCTGCCAAATCATAAAATCCCGCAAATCCTGATTCTGACGTTCCTCCGCCGTGGTCTATAATGCGGCGCACGCACCTTACACGCCAACGAGCGCCGGAGCCGGAAATGGACGGCATCTACCTGGACTACAACGCCACCACGCCCATTGACCCAGCCGTCGCGGAGGCCATGCTGCCCTACGTGCACGGGCTGTTCGGCAACCCCTCCAGCGGGCATTCCTTCGGCCTCGCCGCCAGGGAAGGGGTCGACCGCGCCCGCCAGCAAGTCGCCGGTATGTTGGGCTGCTCTGCGGATGACCTGATATTCACCAGCGGCGGCACCGAGGCCAACAATCACGCCATCAAGGGCGTCGCCGGGGCCTATCGCCACCGCGGCAACCACATCATCACCTCGGCGGTCGAGCACCCGGCGGTGACCGATGTGTGCCGGTTCCTGGAAGGGCAGGGTTTCCGTACCACCTACCTTCCGGTGGACGAGCATGGCATGGTCGATCCCAAGCAGGTTGAGGAGGCCATCACGCCCGAAACCGTCCTCGTCACCATCATGCACGCCAACAACGAGGTCGGCACCATCCAACCCATCGCGGAGATCTCCGAAATCGCCCGTCGCCGCGGCGTGCTGGTGCATAGCGACTGCGCCCAGTCCATCGGCAAGGTCCCCGTCAAGGTGGACGACCTTGGCGTCGATTTGCTCTCCGTGGCCGGACACAAGCTCTACGCCCCCAAGGGCATCGGAGCGCTGTACATCCGGCCCGGCGTCCAATTGGAAAAGTTCATGCACGGCGCCAGCCACGAGGGCAACCGCCGTGCCGGCACCGAAAATATCATCCTGATGGCTGGCCTGGGCAAAGCCTGCGAACTCATCGAGCGCAACCTGCCCGATTACGCCGACCACATGGCCGCCATGCGCGACCGCCTGGAGCGCGGCCTGCTGGCGTCGGGCCACGATGCCCGGGTCAACGGCAACCTGACCCAGCGTTTGCCGAATACTTGCAGCATCGGCTTTCGCGGGCGGGAGGCCGATAGTATACTGGCCGGTCTGCCCTCGGTGGCAGCCTCCGCCGGCGCAGCCTGCCACAGCGATCAGGTTGAGCTGTCCCACGTGCTGGAGGCCATGCGCGTGCCTACGGAGTATGCAATGGGTACCCTGCGCCTCACAGTGGGCCGCTACACCACCGAAGACGAGGTAGACCGGGCGATTGCCGAAATCACGGATGTAGTTGCCCGACTGTCGCCAGTACAAATCGCTGCCAACTGACCCGCACCGCACCGGAGTGAATAACGATGACCACCCAGACCAACCCGGGCGCCCTGGACGCCGGCACGATGGCCGATTTCCAGAACGCCTTCAGCTCCCAGCCCAATCACCAGCTGATGCAGAACGTCGTCACCCAGCACGACGTCAACGACGTCGCCCTCAACCGCAACATCGTCGCCGAGGCCACCCACAGCTTCTCCACGGTGCTGGACGACTGGAGCGTGACCAACCAGGCCCGATCCGGACGCTGCTGGATGTTCGCCGGCCTCAACCTGTTCCGCGCCGAGACCCGCAACGTCCTCAACGTCAAGGAGTTCGAGTTCAGCCAGAGCTACGTCATGTTCTGGGACAAGATGGAGCGCGCCAACTACATCCTGGAGGCCGTCATCGAGACCGCCGACCGACCCATCGACGACCGGGTGGTGGCCTGGCTCCTGCAACAGCCCCTGGGCGACGGCGGCCAGTGGGACATGTTCGTGAGCCTCGTTCGCAAGCACGGCGTGGTTCCCAAGACCGTGATGCCCGAGACCGAAAGCTCGGGCAACTCCATGCGCATGAACGCCGGGCTCAACTATCAGGTGCGACAGGGCGCGCGCAACATTCGCCGCCTCTACGCCGACGAGGCCGGACTGGACAAAATGCGTGAGGCCAAGCAGGAAGCCCTGCGCGCCATCTACCAGATCCTCTGCATCCATTTGGGCACGCCGCCGGCGCAGTTCGACTGGCAATGGAAGGACAAGGACGGGGAGTTCCACCGAGACGGCGAGATGACGCCGCTGGCATTCGCCGAGAAGTACATCACCACGCCAATGGAGGACTACGTTTGCCTGGTCCACGACCCGCGGGGCTCCAGCCCGGCCGGCCGCACCTACACCGTCCAGTACCTGGGCAACGTCGTGGACGGCACGCGCATCACCTACCTCAACGTCGATATCGAGATGATGAAGGACATCGCCATGCGGATGCTCCAGGACGGAATACCGGTCTGGATGGGCTGCGACACCGGCAAGCAGATGCACCGCGACAAGGGCCTGTGGGACGCAGAACTGTTCGACTATGCCAGCGTGTACAGCGCCGACTTCGAGATGGACAAGGCGGAACGGCTGGAGTACCACCAAACGGCCATGACCCACGCCATGCTCTTCACCGGCGTCGACGTCGTGGACGGCAAGCCCCGGCGCTGGCGGGTCGAGAACAGCTGGGATGACAAGGTCGGTCAGAAGGGCTTCTTCCTGATGAATGACTCCTGGTTCGCCGAGTACATGTTCGAGATCGCCGCGCCGAAAAGCTACCTGCCCCAGGAACTCCAGGACGCCCTCAATCTGGAACCCATCGTCCTGCCCCCATGGGACCCGATGGGCTCGCTGGCCTAGACCTACCCGCCTTACGGAATGAGACATTGGGGGCGACGGACGCGTCGCCCCTGCTTAGCACCCGTATCTCACAGCCGTCACCGCCGCCTGCGCCCCGACCGGGCTTGGCATCAACCTGCAGCAGCGAATCAAAAAGCCGTTCCGTTTGGCAACCGGAACGACCTACTTCAGCTGGGTCAGGTCGAAATGCTAATTTGACGGCAGCGCAAACCTCACCGTGCCGTCAGCATCATGAACATGGTTTCCCAACGCCAACTCGATGTTCTCCAGGGAATCCAGGATTCGCTGCTGGTTGGCTTTTATTTCACTGACGCTGACTTGCAGTTCCGAGACGCTCGTTTGCAGACCTGCCACATCGTCTTGAAGATGACGGACATCGTTCTGAAGATGACGGACATCGGTATCCAGCCGCACCAGAAAAACCATGGCGGCTATGAAGAATCCCGCGACCCCAACCACAATCGCGGGGCTTTTCAATGTCCTTTCAATCCATTGCATCATGATCAGGTCCTATGGCTTGGACAAGGTGGTGCAGTCCCTGTCCATGGCACAACTACATCATACCAAATAGAGCGGTAAGCATCGCGCCAAACCGAAAGGTCAGGGCCGCCTCTCTCCTAGCCTCGTCGTCACCAGGTACAGCCACGGCGCGCCCAGCTCGAACGGCGTCATGTCCAGGTCGCCGTACGCCTGGTGTAACCCGAACCCAGCCTGCTCCAGCATCGCGGTCAATTCGCGGTAGGTGTACAGGCGCATGGACATGTCCCGGACTTCACGCCGCCCGTCACCAATGAAAGTCCACGTCGATGCCAACCGGCCGGTCTCGTGGTCGTAGCCGCGTTCTTCGAGAGCCAGCAGTTCGCCCGCTTGTTCCCACACCCGGGGTTCCTGCACCGCGTCCAGCAGCAGCGTCTCCAGCAGCGGGGTGTCCAGCGCCAGCTGGCCGCCCGGCTTCAGGCTCCGGGACACGGCCCGCAGGAACTCCAGGTTGCCGGCGTCATCGAAATAGCCGAAGCTGTTCCACAGGCAGACCGCGCCGTCGTAGCTGCCGTCTTCCGGCAGATTCCGCATATCTCCCCGCTGCCAGTCCACGGCGAGGCTCCGCTGGCTCGCATCTCGCCGAGCGGCCTCAATCAACTCCGCGCTCTGGTCGACCGCGGTGACGTCGTGCCCCCACGCCGCCATCTCCAAAGCCAGTCGGCCCGCCCCGCACGGGACGTCCAAGACCCTGGCCCGCGTCGGCAGACCCATCGCCGCTCGGATGAACGCTAACTCGGCCCGAGTCTGCTCCTCGTCGCGGGCCTGCCGGACATATTCAAGGCACAGGCCCGAATAGAACTCCTCCCACCATCCGCTGCCGCCTTTTGCGATCACGAAATCAAACCAATCCCGTCAATCCTGTCCATCCATGCAAACTCAGAGGGCGCGCGGGCGAGTGGCTGGGAGCATTTCAGCTCGCCAGCAGTTCCTTGAGCTGGGCGTCGATGAACCCGGTATCCGCCAGGTTCCGGCCCGGGCCGCCTCCGGTATGGCCCCAGATGGTCTCGATGACGCGCAGTTCCGCGTTGGGCATCATCGACACCTCGATCTCGTTGTCCTCCGGAGGGAAGTACTGGTCGGTACGCGAGGGCATCACGAACGCTTTCGCCTTGATCGACCCCAGGGCCTTGGCGAAGTCGCCGCCGTAGATCTCGTTGTCGCTGATGTCGCCGGCCTGCCATGTGGCAACCATCGCCAGGATGTTGTTGGCGTCCTGCTGCAGGTATCGCCCTTCCCATGACGTGATCAGGTAGTCCTCCAGAGAAGAATGCCCGATGTCGAGGTACACCTTCTCACGGTAGAAGGCTTGCGACGGCGCCCACCCCGCATAGACCCTCGCCATCGCCCGCAGCCCTTTCGCCGGCGGGGTGTCGTACCAGCCGTTTTTCCAGGCGTCATCGGCGCACAGGGCTGCTTTGACGCCTTCCAGGAAAACGAAGTTGTGGCGAGCCGTCTTGGCCGAGCCACACCACGGCGCGATCCGCTCCACCATGTCGGGAAACAGCGCGCCCCAGTGAAAGGTCTGCTGCGCCCCCATGGAAAACCCGCACACCAGCGCGATCCGCTCGATGCCGAACTGCTCGGTGACCAGTCGATGCTGGAACCCGATGTTGTCGTAGTAGGTGACCCGGGGAAACCGCGCCCGGTCGTAGGGCGCCGACGTGTTGCTGGGCGACGACGACAGCCCGTTGCCGAACAGGTTGGGGATGATGATGAAGTACCGCGCCGGGTCCAGCGCCATCCCCGGCCCGATCATCGGCTCGTTGGCCGGATGCTGAGACCCGAAAAAGGTCGGAAACACGATGACGTTGTCCTTCCGGGCGTTCAGCTCGCCGTAGGTCTGGTAAGCCAGCCGCGCTCCGCGCAAGCGAAGGCCACACTGCAGGTCAACGTCGCCCAGTTCAAAAATCTTGTGGTCGCTCATATCCCATCCTCGTCGGGGTTGAATGCCGGCCCGAAAACCAATAGGCTGCGCGTAAGTCTAACAGCCCCGATCCAAAAGCGCGGAGGTCGATCATGCTGAACAAAGTGCATCACGTAACCTATGTCGTGGAAAACGTGGACGACATGGCCGCCTACATCGAACGCAACTTCTCCCTCACGCCCATTCGCCGCGACGAGTTCACCGAGCGCGGCTTCAAGTCCATCCTCTACCAGATCGGCGAAACTCTCGTCGACTTCTTCGAGCCCCTGCACGACGACACGCCCACGGCTCGCCAACTGCGCGAGTCCGGCCCCGGCGTCATGCACGTGGCCTGGGGCGTGGATGGCATCGGGCAGCTGTTCAACGAACTGCAAGCCAACGGCAACGAGATGCGCGGCGACGGCCCCTCCGCCAGCCCCTTCGGGTACCTCACCGCCAGCATCGAGCCGGCCAGCTCCCACGGCATCTACTTCCAGCTCGCCGAGGGGGAACACAGCTAGGCTGTGTTGCATTTATCCGTCATTCCGGCGAAAGCCGGAATCCACTGTCCCAAGCAAGCGCAACCACCTGAATTAACCGCGTTGGGACTTTCTGGATTCCTGTTCCAAGCCCGCCCCGTACTCGATACAGGGGCCGGAATGACGGCATGAAGTTGTAAGATTCCAACAAGGATCAGTCATGGAATATGCGCAATTGGGTCGCACCGGCCTCACCGTCTCCCGGGCCGGCTTCGGTGGCGGCGGCATTGGCCAGGTCTGGGGAGCCACCACGGAGGCGGAGGCAATTGCCTCCGTCCATCGGGCCTTGGACCTGGGCATAACCTTCTTCGACGTGGCGCCATCCTACGGCGACGGCAAGGCCGAGGAAGCCCTGGGCAAGGCGCTGGAGGGTCGCACCGAGTCGGTGGTGGTGGCCACTAAGGTGCGGCTCCGCGCCGATGAGATGGACGACGTTTCCGGGGCGGTCCAGCGGTCGGTTGAAATCAGCCTGCGTCGCCTGCGCCGCGACTCGGTGGACGTGCTCCACGTTCACAACCGGTTCACCGAGAATCGCGGCGAGGCGCCCGACTCGCTGACGGCTGACGACGTGCTGGGGCCGGTGCTGGATGCCTACCGGGCCGTCCAGCAGGCGGGCAAGACGCGGTTCATCGGTCTGTCCGCCATGGACCACCACGTGCCGACGATGCACCGGATCCTGGAGGCCAACGAGTACGACACCGTCCTGGCCTACTACAACCTGCTGAACCGCACGGCCCAGGAACCGCCGCCGGCAGGCTTCAGCCAGCACGACAACGGCCAGATCATCCCGCTGGCGCGCAGCCTGGACATGGGCGTTATCGGCATCCGGTCCCACGCCGCCGGCGCGCTGACCGAGGCGCTGGACCGCCTGCCTCGTACCGGCGATGCGCTGATGGAAAAGGACTTGAACAGCGTACGGAAGCTGGGGTTCCTGCTGGACGGCCCAATCCAAACCATGTCCCAGGCGGCGATGGTGTACTGCCTGATGAATCGGGATATACACACTACCGTCCCGGGTGTGAAGAACCGGGCCGAGGCCGAGGAGACGGCGGCATGCGTCGACCTGCCGCCGATCCCGCCGGAGCACTTGGCTCGGTTGCAGGAACTCTACGAAAACGACTTCCGGGACTGATTGCCAGCCCCGGAAGCCTCACACGTGGCGATTTGTCATTGCTGGAAAGCTTAATTGGCTTCGCCTGGCTCCAAGCGTCGGATGTCGGTCTCCAGAAACAGCGGCGTTTTGGAGCTGACCAGTGAGAAAGTGTCACCGGCGAGCTCGATGAATCCGCCGGTCGTGGCGTCGCGCATATAGTAAGCGTTGCAGGCCGCGCCGCCGTAATAAACGCCGTCCAGCGCCGGCGCGCTGCGAACGGCATAGCCCGCTGAACTGCCGGCAACGCGGTCCGGGGCGGTGATCGAGACGCAAATGTTGCGCGGCTTCATGTCGCTCACGATGTAAAACAGCGGTTCCCCGGTGAACGAGAGCGCGTACACGTACCATGTGTGGCGGCCTTCGGTCTCTTGCAGATACCAGTTGATATCCTCTCGGGCGGTGTACTCGGTGGGAATGTAAGGCGGGATGGCGGTGAAAGCCCGCCCCGACGCTTCCTGCTGGGCCTGACGCGAAAGTTGGGTGTCGCTCGGAGTGGTGGTGCAGGCCGCCAACGCCAACGTCGCCATGAGGATGCCGACGGCGGCAATGGGTACGGATTTCATGATCCACAGCTCCTGATGGGTTCGTTCGACAGCGTTTCCGGCAGATCCGGGTCTTGCCATTTGCCCTGGGTGCGTTCAGCGCGGGACGCCGCGTTGTACTTGGCTACGATGTCGGCGTAACGCGCGAGCAGGCCACGGCATTCGGTCTGTTCCCGACGGTCGAGGCCGGATGCGGGATAGCCGTCGAGCTTTACCCGAATGGCGTCGAGCTCTTCCTGCCAGCGGTAGAACTGCTCGTAGGCTTGAATGCGGAATTGGCCCCGGTTGATGATTTCACGCTCTTCAACGGCACCCCGAGCCGGCGCCACCGCCCAACGGTAGGCGAGAGCGCCCACGGTGCTGACGGCAATCAAAGCCACGACGCCGATGATGCCAAATACTATCCAGGTTTTCATTTTTGCTCCCGTTGGCGCGCTGGCACTGTCGGCCTGGGGGCGGCAACCGCGTCTTCAACGAATCCTCTGCAAACCGTGGCGCGTCCCCTACAGCGCCAGCGCGTAGCAGGCGCGGCGCGGGTCCGCGCCCGTGCTCAGCGAGCCCGTCTCCGGGTCGCGCACCGACACCGTCGCGCCCAGCCCGCAGTTGGCGGTGTGGTGGATCTTGTGTCCCAGCGCCTTCAGCGCGCCCTCGGTCGATTCGAGGAACCCATCCTCCAGGTCTAGCTGCCCCGGGTAGTAGACGTGAGGATAGAACGAGTTCACGTTGCTGGAGGTGGCGAACCGGGGCGCTTCCACCGCCTGCTGCGGGTCCATGCCGAACACCAACGAGTTGAGGATCAGTTGCAGGTTGCCCTGCACCTGGTTGTCGCCGCCGGGGCAGCCCACGGTCATCACCGGCTTGCCGTCTTTCGCCAGGATGTAGTTCACCAGCGTCGTTCGGGGCCGCTTGCCCGGCTCCACCACGTTGGGGTGGCCCGGTTCGCAGTTGAACATCTCGATGCGCGTACTCAGGCAGGCGCCCAGGTCGGGGAAGAACACCGACTTGGAGAACGACCCGCCGCTGATGGTGCCGCACACCAGGTTGCCGTGGCGGTCCAATACTGACACGTGAGTCGTCCCGTCATCCGCCGAGGTGTCCGGCCCGATGGCGGCGGCCATGACCTGCGGGGCGGTGCGACCGGTCTTCTTGGAGAAGCGCCAGGGGTCGCCGGCCGGCCGCTGCTCGGGGTATGCGCCCTCGGGGTCGATTTCCCCGGCGCGGATGGCGGCGTAATCCTTGGACAGCAGCCCGTCCATCGGCACCGTCGCGAAATCGGGGTCACCGTAGAACGCCTCCCGGTCGCCAAAGCACAGCTTCAACGCCTCGGCAACGGTGTGGATATACGCCGGGCTGTTGTGCCCCATGGCCTTGAGGTCGAAGTTCTCCAGGATGTTCAACGCCTGTATCAGCATCGGCCCCTGCGTCCAGGAGTCCTGCCCCCAGACATCGTGGCCGTGGAAAGTCGTGCTCACCGGCTCGCAGAATTGCGCGTGGTATCCGGCCAAGTCCCCCAGGGCCAGGATGCCGCCCACCTTCCGCGTTTCCTCTACGATCAGCTCGGCGATGGGTCCTTCGTAGAAGGCGTTCCTCGCCGCCTTCAGGCTGTCCTTGCGAGAGCCGGATGCCGACAGGGATGCGTCGCGCATGGTCTTCAGCGTGTTGGCCAGGCCCGGCTGGCGCATCGGCGTGCCCGGAGCCGGCACCTCGCGGTTCTCGTAAAACACCTCCCAGCCACCCGGCGGGAAGTTGTCGAACTGTTCCTGGCCCGTCTCCGACCGCAGTCGCTCCAGCATGTACTCGTAGTGCGGGATGCCGTCCTCGGCGTAGCGAATGGCCGGCTCGGCAACCTCGGCAAACGTCATCGTGCCGTACTTGTCCAGCATGTTGATGAAGGCGTCCACGATACCCGGTTGGGTGAACGACAGCGGCGCGTCCTTGCCGGGCCCGGTGGGGATGCGTTCGTGTCCCCGCGAGCGATAGAACTCCGCCGTGGCCGCTGCCGGCGCTCCGCCCTGTCCCGACAGCGACGTCAGATCGCCACTGTCGGAGTCGTACAGCATGAACACGCCCTCAGCAGCCAGCGAGTAGGACGCGATGGGTTCCACCACCGCCGCCGCCAGGCTGGCCGCGACCATGGCGTCGAAAGCGTTGCCGCCGGCCAGCAATATCCTCATGCCGGCCATCGAGGTCAGGTAGTGTCCCGACGAGATAACCCCCTCGTTGGAGCGAATCACCGGCCGCCCCGATTCGGGCAGGTTCACGTCACCCTGTTCCAGATTGTGCATCGTCTGCTGGATTGCCATATCAACTCCTCGCATTGAATTCGGTTGGAAACACTCTGTAGTCAGTCGCTCAATTGCTTTGACATTCGGGAAACCACCCTGTCGTTCCTGCGAAAGCAGGAACTCAGGAAAATCACTGCCGGCAAAACGTTGGCCTTTTTTGTGCCGACTGGATTCCTGCTTTCGCAGGAATGACGGAAAACGTCGACACTGACTAAATTCTACCCTCGGCGTCCAGTCCCAGCGCCACGCGGCCGTACTCCTGTCCACCCAGGTCCATGATCAGCGTGTCGCGGTGGGCAACGGCGTGGGCGTCCCGGTGGAACCGCTGCAACGGGTCGGACTCGAAAAGACCATGCCCACCGCCGATGTCAAAGATCCGGTTCACGGCTTGCAGGCAAAGCTGGGTTACGTAGGCTTTGTCCCGGCGGTACTTCGCCCGTTCCAGGGTCGTGAAGCCTTCGCCGGCGTCAGCCCGGTCCAGCGCCTCGCGCACGTCCCGATTCATCAGTGCTTTTCCCGCGTCGATCTCCGCCGCAGCTTCGGACACACGTATGTGCACCGCCGGGGCATCTGCGGACTTTGCCGCGCCCATGGTGCCGACCGTCTTGGCGATGAACTCGTCCAGCATCCCCTGTGCGATGCCCAGCATCGGCGCCACCAGGTCCCAACCCAGCAGCGCCGGTATCGGTAAACGGTACCTGCTCTGGCGATGCAATTCCCAGCCGGTCCAGTCTCCGTCGCCGGCGGTGGTGACGTCCAGGATGCGGTGCGCCGGCACGAAGGCGTCTTCGACCAATATGTCCTTGCTGCCGCTCCCGCGTAGTCCCGACACAAACCAGGTGTCGACAATCTCGTATTCGCCCTGCGGCACCAGCGCCCAGTTTCGCTCGCCTATTCCCGGCACGCCCAACATCAACCAACTGGCCGCGTCGCACCCGCTGGAAAACTCCCATCGCCCGGACAGCCGGTACCCGCCGTCCACGGGCGAGCAGGTGGAACGGCCCACGTTCAGCGAGCTGGAGCACAGCGCGTCCGGGTCCGACCCGAACACCTCCTCCTGCGCGTACTCCGGCCAGTATCCCACCAGCCAGGCATGGGCCGCCCACAATCCGTAGCACCACGCCGTGGCCGGACACGCTCGCCCCAGCTCCGCTGCCACGTCCAGCGCCAATGCGTAGTCGATGTCGAGACCACCGTAGCGTACCGGCACGCCGATGCGATACAGACCGGACGCCAGCAGGTCGGCCACGGTTTCTTCGGGCAGCCGGCGCAGTTTCTCGGTGTGAGCCGCGCGTTCCTTCAGCGCCGGCAGCATCTCCGTCGCCCGCTGCATCAACACGGCGGCAGTCGGGGTTTCGCGCGCGTTTCGTTGCTTCGTAGTCACGGATCTGATTGCAGGCGCCATCACCGGGCCGGCGGTCAGCAGACTACCACGTACTTGCGGTACACCGCCAACCCGCGCCTGGGCAACGCCGCATCGTGTCGCATGTTATCATCCGGCACTCAATGCGTCGGAGGCCCAGGGGGAAGTCGGGTGACAACAAATCCAGGCGATTTATCATGGTTGACCGCGCTTCTCGCCGCCGCGGCTCGTAGCCCGGGCTCGGCGAAACCTCTCGGCTCGGTTTCCGCATGAGAGTTGCGACGACGCTGCATCGCGCTTCCTCCCCGCTGGGTGTCTTCCGGAACCGCGATTTCGCCTTCGTCTGGGGATCCACCGCCCTGGTGGGCGTGGGCACCCAGATGGAGTCTGCGGTGCTGGGCTGGTTCGTCCTGACCCTGACCGACTCGCCGTTCCTGGTTGGCGCCATTGCCGCCGCCCGAATGGCGCTGAACTTCCTGGCCCTGTTCACCGGCGCCCTCGCCGACCGGTTGCCGCGCAACCGCCTCCTGGCCTCCGTCGAATTCATCATGGGATCCATGGGCGTGCTGATGCTGGCCCTGATCCTCACGGGTTCACTGGAAGTCTGGCACATCTTTGCCATCACGCTGGTCATGGGGGTCGTCCGCCTCTGCCAGATGCCGGTGGCGCAATCCCTGGTGGCGGACACCCTGCGCACTGACCAACTCGGGCACGGCGCCGCGTTCAATACCGTAGCCATGAACATCGCGATGCTCTGCGGCCCCGTGATCGGTGGCTATCTATTTAAAGGGCTGGGACCGCAGGGCGCGTACACGGCCATCGCCTGCCTTTACCTGGTCAGCGGCGGCGTGGCCCTGGGCATCCGTCGGCCGGAGTCCAACGTCGTCCGCGCTCCTGAGCGTGTGCTGAGCACCGTGATCAGCGGCCTGCGGTACGTCGCGGGCAACCAGGTGCTCTGGGCGGTTCTGGCGGTCGCCGTCATCATCAACCTGGCCGGTTGGACCGTGCACACCGGTTTAGCGCCGATCTTCGCCCGGGACGTTTTGGGCAGCGACTCCGCCGGATTGGGACTGCTGCTGTTCGCCTTCGGCAGCGGAGCCCTCAGCGGCTCACTGGGCTTCACCATGGTGCCGAACCTGCGCCGCCCCGGGTTGCTGCTCATCATCGCGGTGATAGGCTGGCACGGCTCCATTCTCCTGTTTTCGCTTTCAACATCCTTCTACCTGTCGATGGCGATCTTCGCGTTGGTGGGAATGTGCTTTGCCTCCACCCAGGTCTTGATTTTGACCCTGCTGCTGCGCACCACCGACCCGCAGTTCCGCGGGCGCGTGATGAGCCTGCGGTCCTTCGCGATCCTGGCCTACAGCTTCGGCAGCGTGGCCGCCGGCGCCATCGCGGGGGCCTGGGGCGCTCCCGGCGCAGCCCAGGTGGTAGGTTTCACCGGCATCGCGCTGGTTGCTCTGCTGGCTCTGGCGGCTCCGCAGCTGCGCCGCGCCTGAGAGCGGTTGCCCATGTCAGAAGCCGGATTTCGGGATTGACCGGATTGGCATGGCTAAGCCAGGCCGGCGTAATCCTGAAAATTCTTGATCTCGGAACAGCCACGACGCGACAGAACGTCAATCCCTGGGAGCGTCGTCAAATTATCTCGTCATTCCGGCGAAAGCCGGAATCCAAGGGTTTCCATACCCAAATCGTTCTGCAACAGCAAGTAATTCTGGATTCCCGCTTTCGCTGGAATGACGGAAGTGGAACGCTTTGACGCTTGGAAACTCGATTTGACGACACGCTCTGGGGCTCGCTGTGCGAAGCCGTGCAGCAGCAAGGCCGCCGCGCCAGGGCCTTTCCAAAGTCCCGGATGGCTGCCTTGAACCATGAGCCGTCATTCCCGCTGCCACGAGAATCCAGTAGGTCGCTTGGTTGGGTCGGTATGTTCTGGATTCCGGCTTGCGCCGGAATGACGGATTAACTTTGGAAAGGCCCTGACGTGGCAGGCCGATGCCGGCGACGGTGGGCACGGATCATGTTTCGCTATGGTGGAACGGACGCTGGGGTTCAGGGTTCGTGCATGGCGGCGGTCTCCGAGAAGGCGACGGGCTGGTTGCTGGCGGTGGTCAGGCGGTCAGGTGATAATTGATCGATCGATCGATGGATGTGTGCCAGAGCCGGATGGTCGTTCGTTAGCCCCA
>JAPPMU010000019.1 GCA_028873965.1 Chloroflexota bacterium | reverse complement strand
GGAATGACGATTGGGTGGCGCGAAGGTTGCCGCAGTGACTTTGAAAAGGCCCTGAGGACTCGCGCGTACCCAGTTTTGCCCGTGTTGTCATTGCGACCCCGCACTTGATGCGGGGGTGGCAATCTCGTCAAGGCGACGAACGCCGCCACGGGAACGAGATCGCCACGTGGTTCGACAAGCTCACCATGAGCGGCTGCGTTCCTCGCGATGACAAACTGGGTACGCGTGAGACCGGGAGGATTGGTAATTGTTCAGCCTCGAAGTGACCATTCGGAGCCAAAGCCGTCATACCGGCGAAAGTCGGTATCCAGAAAATCCTTGCCGAGCTCACGGTTGCCGGCGCACGGGCTTTCTGGGTTCCTGCCCCGCACTTCGATGCGGGGCAGGCTGTTCTTTTGCAGCAACGACGGGTTCCCGACCTCGCGCGTACCCAGTTTCGCCCGTGGTTGTCATTGCGCCCCGCACTTGATGCGGGGGCGGCAATCTCGTCAAGACAACGAACGCCGCCACGGGAACGAGATCGCCACGTCGCTGCGCTCCTCGCGATGACAAACTGGGTACGCGTGAGGTTCCCTACAAGGGATCCCACGGCCTCTGAACAGTTACGGGAGGATTGCCTTGTGCGGCTGCTGACGTAGCCCAACCCCTCCGCCGTCCGCAGGTTGTAGTACATTACCCCCAGCAACCGACCGGACCCATCCCACCCGGAGGCCACCCCATGACCACCGCCGAACCCCTGCCCCGCGGCGAAATCATCCAGCAGCCCGACGGCATCTACGAGCTCTTCCCCGTGCCCACCGACCAGGACACCCTCCACGGCATCCTCACCGACTGCCTGGCCGAGTGGGAGCGCATCCGCATCGGCCTGCTGATCCCCGGCGCCGTCTGGGAGATCAAGCCGCCGCGTCCGCCACGCACCGGCTTTCTCGACGGCTACCTCACCGTCGATTTCGAGGAATGGCACCTGCACCTGTGTATCGGCGAGCACGCCTCCGCGCCGCCCGAGGTGGCCCGCCTGCGCCGCACCGCCCGCGCCGAGCTCTACCGCCGCCTCAACCCCGACCACCAGCCCACGTCCTGGGGCTTCCGCCTCTTCAACGGCGGCGGCCAGCAGCAGATCACCGTCCTCCTCCCCAACCCCCACCTCGACGAGCGCCAGCAATACGAAAAACAACCCGTCTGGAGCCGCCTGTACCTATGGGACCGGCTACGCGGGAAGTACCTGGCCCAGGGCGAGGACCCGACAGACCGGACGGCGCCGGGGTTTTGGCACGGATGATTTGCCAGGCACGGCTATCCTGCGGGCAATTTCGCAACTATGCGCCAAGTCGCGACGCATGGCGCACATGATCGAGGCGGTTCGTTTGCTAGGTCTACAGCCAAGTGCTAGGATGCAAGCTACCCTATGACCGCCGCGAAAAGTTCGACGTGTACATCCGAGCGCAAAAACCACTACCGGATTTGGCGAGATGAAGCCGCTGCTGCGGTGGGCCGGTGGCAAGCAATGGATATCGGAGCGCCTATGCCGAATGGTCCCGGATGACATAGGCACCTACTATGAGCCCTTTGCCGGAGGTGGCTCATTATTTTTTCGGCTGTTACCGGATCGGGCGATCTTGTCTGACCTGAACGTTCAGTTGATGGAGGCTTATCGGGTCATGCGGGACTACCCAAATCGATTGGCGGCTGTTTTAGGCCGGTGGCCTAACAACGAGGCCACCTACTATCGGGTGCGTAATGCTAACTACAGCGATCGGATTAATCGAGCGGCCCAACTGATTTACCTTAATCGGACCTGTTGGAACGGCCTGTACAGGGTCAACCGCAGCGGCAAGTTCAACGTTCCGTTTGGCCGAAATGGGCGGCGAGTATTCGACAATGGCCATTTGCTCAACGTGTCGAAATCCTTACAAAACGTCAAGCTTTGCTGTGGAGATTTTGCTACAGTGGTAGGTACTGCTTCTGCGGGAGATTTCGTCTATCTCGATCCTCCTTACTCCACCCACCGCAAGCGTAACGGGTTCATTCAATACAACGAAAAGATTTTCAGTTGGAATGACCAGCGCCGCTTGGGCGATATCGCGGTACGGCTGGCCGATCGTGGTTGCCACGTGGTTATCACGAATGTCGGCTACAAGCCGATCCTGGAGTTTTATCCAGGCTTTAGTCACAAGGAGATTTCCAGAAGCAGCGTCTTGGCGGCGGATCCTAGCTTCCGCCAACCAACTACGGAATTGCTGATCTACTCCAAGGGGTTGTGTCCGATACGCCAGGCGCAAGGGTAAGGTTATCAAATGAAGTTGAAGCAGATTTCGGCGCAAGGGTTCCTGCTCCAAGAACAGCCAGAGATCATCTGTGTAAGCTTGCCTGGCCCTTGGTTGTTGCAGCATACGACGCCGTCCTGGCGTTATGACGATCCGGAAGAAGGGTTCCAAAGGATGGTCAGCACGAAAAGGGCAACGGAGATAGCCCTTGCTGTTCTTGATCAACACCGCACATTCCCAAACGCGATAGTCTTGGCTACCGATGCTGATTCGATAGCAGCGGATGCGGGCGAGGTGCTAATACCCGAGAATGTACAGTTTTTGGTCGTGGACGGACAACATAGGCTGTGGGCACAACGGCACTCTCAATACGAAGCTCCGTATGCTTGCATAGTTCACACCGGACTGTCACCGGAAGAAATGGCTAATCTGTTCTTGGAAATCAATGACAACCAAAAGCGTGTTCCCGCGTCCCTCCGCTGGGATCTGATCAGGCTAATACGTCCCGACGATGATCAACAGAGATTAGCCGCGGTTGAAATGGTTTATCTATTGGCAACCGAAGAGGAAAGTCCGTTT
Organism: Chloroflexota bacterium; assembly: GCA_028873965.1. Lineage (GTDB taxonomy): Bacteria > Chloroflexota > Dehalococcoidia > Lucifugimonadales > UBA3495 > Bin87. The sequence goes on along the minus strand of JAPPMU010000019.1, from coordinate 119,976 downwards.
TACCAACGGATCGACCTGACTGGCGAGCAGTCAGAGTTGCAGATCAAACAAGCTTCATTGGCGCCAGAATTTAGCACGCTATTGAGCCGCCGGTCGCCATTGGCCGCACTTTCGTTCATACAGCAACACCAAGTCATACTCCAATATTCCGTATCCATTCAACAAATCGACGCTGATCGATGGGGAAGTAGAGATTCTGCGTTCTTCAAAGCCCGGGTTTTGCGATCCATGTTCAGATTGTTAGCCGATTTGGCACGTACCATGGACCAGAATAAATTGGCAAACGTCACTGTTGATGATTTCCTTCCGTACTTGCGGAAAATCGACGAACAAAAGTTAGATCCCGATTATATACGCTCAATGCAAGGCTCCGCCGGGATCCGGCAGATATACCTCCAGATACGCGACGAAGTTTTTTCCGGTGGTTAGCGATCATGCGCGTGTTCTCGATTGCTGGAGCCCAACACTACTGCCAACATTTTCATGGTGTTGCCGCACCCCAGAGCGGATCACTTGAAGATTTTGTTCGCGGCCAGCGTGCGCGTTCCCGAAATTTCACCGAAGGCTCAACTGCCTTCGATGCCTATAGAACGCTAGCACTCCGGAACGTAGAGCGCGATTTATTTTTGGCAGCTAGCCATTTTCGACGCTCTCTTGATCTAATGATACGAAGTTCGAGCCATTGGGCGCATGTGACTTTGTATTACGGCGCATTCTTTGCGGCCAGGTCGCTACTTGGTATGTTCGGTTGCCGAGTACTCAGTGATAGGGTGATAGACGTCGACCGCTCCGAGCCTGGCACTCAGCGTTTGGAGCAGCGATTAATAAACAGAGGTTCCAATCAATACACCCTGAGCCGGAGAGGATCGCACGAGCGATTTTGGGAAGCCTTCTACAACGCGACACGCACTATACGACCACTCACAAATCCGCCAGCTACAACCGTCTTGACCCCGATTTCGAACGACGAGACATGGTTAACCAGGCAGCGAAACACCGTCAACTATACGGCAGAAGAAAGTATCGACCATACCAATGAGTTCGCATCCGTGTTTGATCACAGCAATATTCCCCACCGCTTACCAGGAGTTACGAATACGCAGTACCGCGTGTGCGAGGGTTTAATTGCCGTCGCTTTGGACTTTAGCGATAGATTTGTACTAGGAACGGATGCTCTGGATGTTTACGGTGCCCAAGGGACTCTCCGAGAGAAAATCAAACGGTTCGTTTATGATGTGTCCGTTCCGAATATTGTTGGTCAAACGTATGGGCACCAGTTGTTCAGGTTCGTGATGGAACCGCCACTGAAGTCTCTTTACCGTCAAACCTGAATAGACGCGCATGTCGTTGCGAATGTTTGTTTGACCTCCACTTTCAGGTCCGGAAGTGGAATCACTGCCTATATGGACTACTGACATCCTGACATCGTGATTAGGTCAACGAGTGGGGTGTGGTCTACTGCTCGAGGTCGGTGTAATAGGCGCTCCGCTCTCCTTCTTAGGTGCATAATGCCCCCGCACCCCCGCCACATCATCCACGCCGACCTGGACGCCTTCTACGCCGACGTGGAGCAGCTGGATAACCCCGAGTTGCGCGGGCTGCCCGCGCTGGTGGGCGGCCGGCCCAATGGGAAGGGCGTCGCCGTGCCCGGCCTCTATCCAACCAGCCCCTCATTTCGCGTCGCCACCCATCTTGACAACTGCCGAACGTTTGTTCCATAATATCCCCGTCAGGTGATAATTCGTTCCGCCAGAGCCTTCCGGTCGTTCACGGCCAACCCGTTAGCATCAAAATCGCATACCGGCCACGGGACAACCCTGGACTGTCGTCGTCCCGCTAATTCAGGCGCGTAGTCCGATTGGCCACAGGAGCAGCTGCCTTCCTGGACGCCCCGCCGTGCGCCCCCAGCGGCGCCGTACCGGTGCCGTCGATTCTGGCAGTAAAAACCATGCGTACCACCCCCGGCCGTGGGGCTAACAAACGACCATCAGGCTCTGGCAGAACGCAGATCAAATCACCGGACACCGAACCTGACCGCAGCAAGCAACCGACGACATCGATCATTGGGAGATGGTCATCCATGAGCCAAACCTGAACCGACCATACTACGACCCGACCACAAAGCCTTTCCGCCGCGTCCGGGGGTAAAATTGGGCTATTCGCTCACCATTCGCCCGATCTCTGCTCCATGACGCCGCACCCCCGCCACATCATCCACGCCGACCTGGACGCCTTCTATGCCGCCGTGGAGCAGCTGGATAACCCCGACCTGCGCGGGCTGCCCGTGCTGGTGGGCGGCCGGCCCGATGGCCGCGGCGTGGTGGCCACGGCGTCCTACGAGGCGCGGCGGTTCGGCGTTCACTCCGCCATGCCCATGGCCACCGCCGTGCGGCATTGTCCGGAGGGCATCATCGTCCGGCCCCGCTTCGACCGCTACCGCGAGATGTCCGCCCGCGTCATGGATGTCTTCCGCGACGTCACCCGGATCATCGAGCCGGTGTCCCTGGACGAGGCGTACCTGGACGTCACCACGGCCGCCGCCGACCGCTCGCCCATCGCCATCGCCATCGACGTCAAAGAGCGCGTCGCCGCCGAGACCGGCCTCACCGTCTCCGTGGGTCTGGGAACCGGCAAGGCCGTCGCCAAGATCGCATCGGACCTCCAGAAACCCGACGGCCTGGTGGTGGTGCCCGTCGGCGGCGAGGCCGAGTTCCTCGCGCCCCTGGCCGCGGGCAAGCTGGTCGGCGTGGGTCCCAAGTCCGCCGCCCGCCTTCACGACGAGGGCGTGAACACCATCGGCCAGTTGGCCGCCATGCCCGACGCCTGGTTCACCCGCCGTTTCGGCAAACGCGGCGCCGGCATCCGCGACCGCGCCCGGGGCATCGACCACGACCCCGTCCAGACCTCCCGCGAGACCAAGTCCATCAGCGCCGAGACCACCTTCGCCGACGACCTGCCCGGCAACTCCACCGACGATAGCGCGGAACTGCTGACCGTCGTGGAGCGTCTCACCGGACGGGTGGCCGGTTCGCTGGCCGGCAAGGGCCTCGCCGGCCGCACCGTCACCGTCAAGATTCGCCTCTCCGACTACACCACCTTCACCCGTCAGACCACGCTGCCCGAGGCCACCGACGACGAGCCCACCATCGCGGCCACCGCCTGGACCCTCCTCGAACGCGAACTCGCCCCGGGTCGCGCCTTCCGGCTCTTGGGCGTGGGCGTCTCCGGCTTCTCGCCAAAAGAAGGCCCCGACGACGCATCGCCGGAGCCCGTGGCCGCTCAGCGGCGGCTGATCCTGTAAGCCGTGTTGGTATTTTGAAAATCACACCGTCGTTCCTGCGAAAGCAGGAACCCAGTAAACCTATTGCAACAGGGACGTTGGCCTTGTTGTGTACTTTCTGGATTCCGGCTTTCGCCGGAATGACGGGAAATGTCAACAAGCTCTGAAAATCTCTGCCCGATCCGCTATTGCGCCCTATCCCCGAAACGTCCCCGTCACCGGCTGGTGACCCGCGTTCTCCTCGTAGGGTTCCTCGCGGTACAGCGCCATCTGCTTCATGATGGGAATGTCCTGGATGGAGAACAGGACCGCCTCGTCGTCGGCGTCGTTGGTGTGCTCGTGCCACACCCACGGCGGCACCACGAAGAAGTCGCCCTCGGTCCAGTCGAACCGCGTCCCGTCAATGACGCTATGGCCCTGGCCCTTGTACACCTGGTACACCGCGCAGCTGGTCTGACGATGCGCCCGCGTGGCCACCCCCGGCCGGATCATCTGCGCCCAGCAGGTCATGGTCTTGAGCACCGGCCCGCCGGTCATCGGGTCGCTGAACTCCATGGCCACGTCGTCGAAGGGGCTGGCGTCCACCCGGGCCAGCTGTTGCAGCGCCTCGTGGGTCTTGTCCCACTTGTAGTGCCACAGCGCCGAGTAGGGCGCGCTGGGCTCCTCCCACGCCGGCCGCAGCGCGCCGGAGGCGAACTTCCGCTCCGATTCGGCCACGCCCACGATGGGCTGCTGGTCCTCGGGATAGGCTTCGTAGAAGTTGGCCCGCAGGTAGCGCACCAGCGGCACGTCCAGCCCGTCCAGCCAGATCATCGGCTCGTCGCCCTCGTTGTTGTGGTCGTGCCACGTCCAGGACGGCGTCAGCACCAGGTCGCCCGGCTCCATGTAGCACTTGTCGCCTTCAACGGTGGTGTAGGCGCCGGTGCCCTTGAGCACCCACCGGATCGCCGTGGGCGTGTGGCGGTGCGCCGGCGCGTTCTCGCCGGGCAGCAGCAGTTGCAGCGCGGCGGTGATGGTGTGGGTGGTGCCGCGATCCAGTCCGGGCGTCGCCAGGCGCAGCGTGCGCCGCTCCACGTCCCGGTCCGGCGTCACCAGCTCACCGCTCTTCATCACCAGCGGCTCCACCTCGGCCCACCGCCACAGATAGGGCTCCATTTCCGGCAGCGGCTGGCCCTCGCCCTGCAGCCAGCCCGGCTTCACCTGGATCCGGCCGGCGGTCTCGTAATACTGCTGCTCATCCTGCGTGCTAAGGCGTTCAGTTGTCGCCATCTCGCTACCTCCCGGTTTCGGTTCCGCGCATCAATTGGCGTGATTGTAATCGCGTTGCGGCCCGATGTCATTCCGTACGATGAGCGAAGCGACATTCAGGCGGGGTGCTACAATCGGCTCGCAACCGGCAACCCCAACCGGCGGAAAGGACGGCATTATGAACCAGCAACCTGAAGCGCGCCGCTTGCGGGAGGAATCTGTGGCCGACGCGGTGGACATCGAACCCGCCGACCGCAAACGTTTCCAGGAACTGGCCGACCGGTGGCAAGAGGAAACTTTCTTCCTGTCCAGATCGGACCGCGTTATTGCGCACCCAGCCCACCAGGAGATTATCAGCATGGGCGAACCAGTGGTGCCGCTGATTCTGGAGCGGATGCGTTCCCAGGGAGGCCATTGGTTTGAAGCGCTGCAACAGATAACCGGAGCAGATCCGGTATCGCCAGTCGACTACGGCAAAATCGCGGCAATGCAGAATTCCTGGCTGCAATGGGGCGAACACCGTGGTTACTCCTGGATGGGTATGCACCCAGGGAATCTCGACAGTGCTACAATCGGACCGTATCCAGCAATCTCAACCATTGGAGGTGGATCATGGACAGACGGCCTGTAGCAATCCGAGTTCCGGCGCCCGAAGAACTTCGTGAAACCTTCGAAAGGCTTGCTGAGGAATGGGAGAACGACACCATATTCCTGTCGTTCTCAAGCCAGGCGGCTGAACACCCCACCCACCGGGAAATCGTTAACCTGGGCAAACCGGCAGTTCCCCTCATCCTGGAGAGAATGCAGGCACAGGGCGGGCACTGGTTCCATACGTTGCGAGAAATCACCAACGCCAACCCGGTGCCGCCGGCCGACCGCGGCCGGGTTGAAGCAATGAAAGCGTGCTGGTTGGAGTGGGGCGAACGCAATGGGTACGTCTAGATGGGCGCCAGCGCTCATCGCAGCGTTTCCCAATCTATCCGACGAAGATTTCGAAATCGTGAGCCCACCCTCAGACTCGTACAACTGCATCGCCTACGTTGCCAACGACACCAGCCAACGTTGGGACCCCAACGCTGGCGACTACTGGCCTCCGTGGGCGTCGCGGAATGACAGGATCGACAGTCTGAAGCAGGTTTTTGCGGGAATGGGTACGAAGAATGCGCCGACAGCAGCCTCGAAGCCGGTTACCAAAAGATTGCTTTGTATGACGAAGGCGGAGCCGGGAAGCACGCGGCAGTGCAAATGCTCAACGGACGCTGGCGCAGCAAAATGGGCAAAGGGCCGGTAATCGAACACCGCAGCCCGGAATCACTTACCGGCGGGCTATACGGCAACGTGCATTGCTTCATGCGCCGGCCGGTGTGAACGGGGAGTAACGGCCGACGGTGTTACAATCGGCCGCAGACCCCCAAATCTCATTCCCCAGCCGAGGAGAATCATGGCCCGACTGCCCGTAGTAACCCGAGACATGGTGCCCGCAGAATTCGCCGATGCCTTCGACGAACTGACCAGACCCACCGGAGGGACCATCACCGGCGGCCCCTATTCCATCGCCATCAACAGCCCCGAAATGGCGCGGCGACGCAGCAGCCTGACCGGCTACCTGCGTTTCGAGAGCACCTTTTCCAAGCGCATCCAGGAGCTGGCGATCCTGGCCACCGCCCGCAATTTCGACTGCCCCTACATCTGGAACGCCCACGCTCCCGCCGCCCGCCGCGAGGGCGTCAGCGACGCCCTGGTCGACGCCATCCGCGACCGCCAACCGTTGCCCGCCATGGCCGACGATGAGCGAGCGATCGTCAACTACTGCAACGAGTTCTACGCCAACCACCGCGTCTCCGCGTCCACCTTCCAGATCGCCCTGGAGCAGTTCGGCGCCCAGCACCTGGTGGAGATCACCGCCCTCATGGGCAACTACGCCCAAACCGCCTTCTTCCTCAATGCCTTCGAGGTCGAGCTCCCCGACGACCGCACCGAACCCGTCCTGCCCGTCTCCTGACCCGTACCTGATTTGTCATCGTGAGGAGCGCAGCGACGCGACGATCTCGTCGGCCGGCCGACGTGTGCTCATGAGACGAGATTGCCACGCTGCGCTCGCAATGACGACTTGACGGACAACGGGCGCTCGGCAGCGTCCGCTTGCTCATGAGCATCCTGATTATCGGCGCCAGCGGGTTTATCGGCCGCTACGTGTCTCGCCGTCTGGCGAACGCCGCCGGCCATACGGTTGTCAGCACATACAACGCTCGCCCGCCGGGCGACGACGGCGCATCCTGGCATCGCCTGGAAATGACCGATCCCGCCGCGCTGGACGCGCTTTTCGGCGTGGCCCAGCCCGATGCCGTGGTCCATCTCGCCGCCATGGCCGACGTCGGCACAGCGGAGCGTAACCCGGAGGTCGCCAGGGCGGTAAACGCGACGGCCACCGAGACCATCGCCCGCCTGTGCCGGCGCCACGGGGCGCGGCTCGTCTTCGTGTCCACGGAGTACGTTTTCGACGGTCAAAACGGGCCGTATCGCGAGGACGACCCACCGGCGCCGACCACGCAGTACGGCCGAACCAAGTTCCAGGCAGAGCAGGCGGTTGCATCTCTGGCGTCCAATTGGAGTGTCCTGCGCACCAGCATCGTTTACGGCTGGCCCGCCCCCGGCCGCCGCAACTTCGTCCCGATGCTGGTCAACCGTCTCCGCAATGGCGAGGCGTACCGTGCTCCCACCAACGTTTACCGTTCGCCGGTCTATGTGGAGCATCTTGTCGATGGCATCAAACGACTGGTCGAAACTGAGGACACCGGCGTCCATCACGTAGCCGGACGCGATTGGGCCACCATGTACGAATTCGCGGTCACTGTCGCCGAAGAGTTCGGCCTGGATCCGAGCCTGGTGATCCCGGTCACCGACCCGATGGACGACCGCCTGGGCCTGGATTGCACGCGCACCATGGCCCGTTTGGGCCTCCCTCATCCCGGGCTGAACGAGGGACTTGCGGTCATGCGTGCTGCCGCCCCGATCGGGTGAAACCTCTCGACTGCCGGTTATACCCGCGGGCGTCTGGCTGCTGCCAACAGGACGGTGGCAAGCAGGGCCACCGCCGCCAGCGCCAGGAAAGCCCCCTGGTAATCGCCCGTCCGGTCGTACACCACTGCCGATGCCAGCGGACCCACGGCGAAACCGACCACCTGCGCGGCCCGGCTCACGCCGAAGATGCTGCCCAGCGACCTCCTGCCGTAGTAGTCCGCCCACAGTATCGGCGCCAACGTGTTGATGCCTGCCCCCACAATCCCCTGCATCACCGCGAACAGGTAGGTCTCCGGAAGGTCGTCGGCTCTCATCAGCACCCACATGCTCGCCGCCGCCAGCAGGTAGCCCATGACGAGCAGCAACCTGGGTGGCGCCCTCTCGGCCAGCAGCCCACAGGCCAGCGCCGCCAGCGCTCCGGATATGGACATCACGCTGATCGCCGCCACCGCCGCGCCGGCGCTGAGCCCCTGCTGGGTGAGGTGAGGCACCAGGTGCAGCCCGATGCCGGAGGTGGCGGTCGCCACCAGGAACAGGGACACCAATATCAGCCAGAATGACGGCGTCCGGAATATCATCGAGAGATCAACGTCCGGGTCCGCGGCGGACGCTTCGGAGCCGGCGGTTGCGGCCGATATTCCATCACCGTCCACCCGCAGGCCCAGGTCCTCCGGCTGTCGCCTCACCAGCAACAGGGCCGGAACGGCGCCGACCACCAGCATCACGCCCGCCAACATGACCCACGCCGCCCGCCAGTCCCAGGCCGATATGACAATCTGCACCAGCGGCGCCATGACGATCACCCCACCGGCGTTGCCCAGCATCACCAATCCCGTTGCCCGCCCCCGGTATCGCGCGAACCACTTCCCTGCCGTGACCGACGCGCTCACCTGGATCAACCCCTGGTCGGCGATGCGCACCGCGGTGAACGCCGCGTAGAAACCCGCCAGAGCCTGGGCGCTGGACAGGTACAGGCAACCGGCCACCACGATCAGCCCTCCGGCCACCAGGGTCACGCGCGCGCCGAAACGGTCGACCGCGCGCCCGGTGAACGGAGCCAATCCCGCGCCCAGGACGGCTCCGAGGCTGGTCGCGCCGGCCACCTCCGTCCGGTTCCAGCCAAACTCCTGGCTCATCGGCACCACGAACACCGTGAGAATGCTGATCGCCGTGGCCGCGTTGGCAAAGGATATGCTCGACGCGGCGGCGACAACCCACCAGCCGTAGTAAGTCTTTCGCAGAGTAGTGTTCATTCAGTTGGTGCGCGATCCATTTTGGCCCGTGCCCATTTTGTCATCGCGAGGAGCGAAGCGACGTGGCGATCTCGTAACCGAGGCGGCACTCTTTCACCGACGAGATTGCCACGCTTCGCTCGCAATGACGATGCTAGCGAATCCGCGCACGCGGGAGCACCTCTCTGGTTGCATAGACCCCCTATGATATGATTGCGGCGTCTGCGGGCCCTGGCCGATGCAGAGGCCGGCCCGTCATTAAACCCCCACGCACACCGGAAAAACGGAGGCTTGATTATGCCCTTTGGAGGCAATGACTGGCACGCGCTCCGACAGGAAGAAACCCTGGAGCCCGAGATCCCCATCTGTGACCCGCACCACCACTTCTGGGACTACCGCACCGAGCGGATCCCCTACCACCGTTACCTGCTCCACGAGCTCGCTGCCGACATGAACAGCGGGCACAACGTGACCTCCACCGTCTTCGTGGAAGCCCGCTCTATGTACCGCACCACCGGACCCGAGGAGATGCGGCCCGTGGGCGAGGTGGAGTTCGTGCAAGGCCTGGCGGCGGCGTCAGCCAGCGGGTTGTACGGCCCCGGACGCGCCGCCGCATCCATAGTCGGCCACGCCAACCTGAACCTCGGCGACGGCGTCAAGCCCGTGCTGGAGGCTCTCCAGGCCGCCAGCCCCAACCGGTTCCGCGGCATCCGCCACTCGGTAACCTGGGACCCGCACCCCGAGGTCGAGAACACCGCGGCCCACAATCTGCCGAATCAAATGTCCAGCGACAACTTCCGCGCCGGCGCCCGCGTCCTCGCCAGCATGGGCCTCACCCTGGAAGGCTGGATGTATTTCCCGCAGATGTTCGAGCTGGCCGAGTTCGCCAAGGCCGTGCCCGACCTGACCATCATCCTGAACCACATCGGCGGCCTGCTGCGCGTCGGCCCCTACTCCAACAGCGACGAGACGCTGGCGACGTGGCGCCAGGGGATCGCCGCCGCCGCCGAGTGCCCCAACGTGGTCATCAAGATGGGCGGCATCGGCATGCCCCGCACCGGCTTCGACTGGCACGAAAGGGATGTTCCCGCCAGTTCCGAGGAGCTGGCCAACGACATGGCGCCGCTGGTCAACTACTGCATCGAGCAGTTCGGCCCCGACCGCTGCATGTTCGAGAGCAACTTCCCCGTGGACAAGGTGTCCTACTCGTACAACGTCATGTACAACGCCTTCAAGCGTCTCTCCAAGGACTACTCCCCCACTGAGCGCGCCGCCATGTTCCACGACACGGCGGTGCGTGTGTACAGCGTGGACGAAAGCTGACGGGGACAGCTGTGACCACCAGGGAAATGAGCGCTGCCGAGCACGCCCAGACCGCCCGCGAGTTCCTGGTCGCCTCCGACCGGGAATTCGCCGCCGGCGACCACCTGCAAAGCTCGGAGAAACTCTACGGCGCGGCCACGCAGGCGATTATCGCCATCTGCCAGCAGCGGGGTTGGCGCTACAAAAGCCACCGGGCGATGCAGCAGGCGGTAACCGCTTTGTCGCGGGAATACGACGACCCGACTATTTTGAACGGGTACGCTGCCGCCAATCGGTTTCACGAGAACTTCTTCCACGATTACCTGGAAGATTACGAAGTCGAGGAGAACCGTCCGGGTGTGCATCACTTTGTTCACCAGCTGCTGGCCTTGCTGGACGGTGAATGACTAGCGTCGCTGTCTCGATGTGCACAACGTCACCACGGTGCGATCGACTATGATGTTGCCCGCACCGCGCATGCCTTCCCCGGAATACCGTCTCGCCCTGATGGTGGCGGTAATTCTAGCTGTGGCCGGTTTACTAGCCATTGTCAGCAGTCCTTCTGTACCTACTGCAGCGGCCCAAGGCGGCGCCCCTGCCACCGCCAACATCACCGTCCGCGACGGCGCCAATCCCGGAGAGGTCGTGGTTTCCTGGGACGCCGTGCCGGAGGCCACCCACTACCGCATCGGCTACGTCAACATGGTCCAGGACTATCCCCTGGCCAAAGACAGCGTGACCGGGGAGTGGATTGAGGCTTTCGTCTATGTTGACGTGAACGCGCGGAACTTCGCCGTCTCCGGGGGGCGGGCGGAGTACACCGTCCGCCGGCTGGCCCAAGGCGTCCGCCACGCCTTTACCGTGTTGACCAGCAGCGACTTCATGGATACCGGCGGCGGTGGCAGCGTCAGCAGCACGTTTGCCTGGCCGCCCATCGGCTCACGCTGGCAGTTCCACACCGTGGCAGACCGGGGCGGCGCCTGCCCCGGCGTGGGCCATGCGTCGGCTTCCGCAGACTTGGGCAGAGCCTCTTCCGGCATCAGGCCCGCGGCCTCACCCGCAGGCTCGGGCAGCTCCATTGGACAGGGTGACCCTGGTCCACCCCCGGACGTACCCTTCGAGAGACGGCATATTACTCTGGATGCTCCGCCGATAGGCGCGCTGTCCGGGGAGGTCGGCAACGATCGTTTCGCAGGACAGACGGGACCCGCTCGAGTAGCCGCCCGGAGCAATGCCCCGCCTGTCACCAACATTCGGGTAGTTGACGGGCCGAACCCCGGCGATGTGGTCATCTCCTGGGACGCCGTGCCGGAGGCCACCCACTACCGCATCGGCTACGTCAACATGGTCCAGGACTATCCCCTGGCCAAAGCCAGCGTCACCCGCGAATGGATTGAGGCTTTCGTCTATGTTGACGTGAACGCCCGTAACTTCACCGTCTCCGGTGGGCAGGCGCAATACGTCATCCGACGTCTGGCCCAGGGCGACCGGCATGCCTTCACGGTGCTTACCAGCAGCAACCACATCAATACCACGGAAAGCTTCAACAGCGAATTTTCCTGGCCCAGCAACCCTCGCTGGCAGTTCCACGAAGTTGCCGATCACGGCGGCGCCTGCCCGACCACCGGGGTTCCGATAGTCACCCCACCGGCCGTTGTAACCACCCTGGACGGCCTCGAACACGGCGCCTGGCTGGAACTGAATCGGCCGCAAGCGGCGACGGCCATCAGGGCGCTGCCCTGGGTCGGGGACGGCATTAACGGTTCGGAACTTCAGGCGGCCGAGGCTTTGATTGCCACCGCGCGGTGGTATCCCGACGTGTTCAGTTCCCTGATGCAGATGTCCTGGCTCGGGGACGGCGTTACCGACGCTGAAGCGATCGCTGTAGTGTATATGAGGCATACGGCATTCTTAGACTCCGAGTCGCCTGGTGCTGACCTGGCCGGGCAGATGCTGGCAAAGTCGTGGGTGCAGGACGCCATCAGCGCTGACGAAGCGACGGTCATAAGATTCATCTATTGGATAATCAGATACGACACCGACTCCCCGCCGCCGATGCACGTCATCGCTGCTGTCAACGCTGCCGCCAGCCGTATCCTCGCCATGCCCTTCCTGGCCAGCGTGGAAAGCCCGGACGCCCTGGCGGTTCGTTCCCTGGAGAGAATTGAAGACATAAGCAAGACCGATTTTCTGCAAATCATGGCCCGCCCTACTCTCAACGACGGGATCACCGACGAAGAGGCGGAAATCGTGCTTCTGCTGGGCGCCACTTATCAAAATGCTGATCGCGCTCTGGTTGACACTCTGCTTGACCCCAATCGCATCACCGTTGAAAAGCGCGCCATTCGCCTGCCACGGTCCGGGGAGATGGATTTAGCGATCATCCGCACCGCACCGGGTCCGGCTCGCGGCATGGACCTGCTGGAGCATAGTGTTCGGAGTATCGAGGAGTTTATGGGAACGCCGTTCCCGACCAACCACGTGGCCGTGCTTGTCGAGGAAGCAGTGTCAGAAGGCGCCGCCGGCACCCACTTCGGCACCCACATCGCGATGCTCCCCAAATATGACGTTGATGACGGCAGCCAGCTCGCAAATATCCTTCCCAGCCTGACAGCCCATGAAGTTGCTCACTACTACTGGAGAGGGAACGAAACCTGGATTGACGAGGGTGGGGCAACTTTCATGGAATTTCCCGTTGAAAACATGCGTACCGGCCGCGGCCTGATTGCCGACCGTTATCCGTGCCCTTATGTGTCCAGTATCGCTGAGGTGGTAGCCCTTGACCCTGAGCGAGGATCCCGCGAAAACATCTGCAACTATTCGCTGGGGGAGCGCATATTCCTTGACCTGTACCGCAACCTGGGAGACGCGGCCTACCGTCGGGGATTCAGCAGCCTCTATCAGAGATCGCAGGTCCTGGACGAGTATCTCTGGCCTACGGAATTGAACGTTAGCCATGTCCGGGACGCCTTCCAGCCCCTCTCGTCCGCCGCAACCGACGTCATCACCCGCTGGTACGACGGACCCAGGCCGCAGGGAATTGCGCCCCCAGATACCGGGCCGGTGGTTCCTGAACTGGCGACCATTGCCGGAGGACAGGTTGTCAACGCATTCGTTGGCTTGGAAGAAGACGATTGGGACGCTTTCGGAGGTTGGGAATCGTTCATAGCCAAAGGGACCGAAAACTTTTCCGTCGCCGACGCTGCCGGCAAGCAGGTGTTCCTATATCTCGGTTTCACCGTGCCCGTGACCGTCGAACCAAAAATCCTGCGCCTTGAAGTCATCGAACACTACGAAGACGGTTTTTTGTACGACGACTATGTAGCGCCCTTAGAATTCGAGCCGGAGTGGAATCGAGTTTGGTGGCGCTTGAGGATTGGACCGAGAACGGACGATCCATGGCTGCCGGGCCGCTACTGGGTGTTTCTGTACGACGGCGAGCGCAAGGTGGCGGAGGTTACTTACGAAGTAACGCCGTAGCCCTGCCATTGTCCAGAACCGTCGTATCGGCCGCGTTGACGCTGGCGGACGCTTGCCGCGTGCTGATACGTTCGCTCCCCACAATGACCGACGGAGGCCGCTGCCTGGTAGCGCAGCGGCCCTTCCCGTATGCGCCGGCGGCGGGTGATACAATAGCGGCGAACCCACAGAGAGCGCCGGAATGACTACGAAAGAGATGACCGCTGCCGAAGGGAATTGCATACTCGATTGCCCATAGCCGCTTGATAACGCACATTCGTTCGGGTAATATGTTCCCGTAAATCCTGCGGGGCGCAGGTGACAGTGATGGCAAAAAGCGGTCCCGGAAAGTCCTGCCGGAAGGGTATCGCCCTCATGGACATCATCAGGATGTTCGACACCGAGGAGAGGGCGGAACGCGGTTCGTAGAGCAACGCTGGCCGGACCGCCCGACCTGCCTATTCCGCGATTCCGATCCGGTGAGTCCGCGCCCTATTCGCAAGCCCCGGCCGTTCCGTTGCCGGATGTGCCGCAAAGACTTTTCGGTGGCGACGTCGGGCCCATCGCATATGAAATTACAACGGCGTCACTCTGGCGAAAGCCGGAGTCCAGGGCCTGTTATTGGCTTGATATTCGCAAGGAAACAGCCGACTTCGGTTACTGGATACCGGCTTTCGCCGGTATGAAAGTACTAAAATCGTTCATGTGTGATAGCCCTGCGGCATAACCGCCGGCAACTTGACACCGCCGGCCAGATGGGGATACTGGCGCGGAACGCGGCGGGTAAGCAACTTCCGTATAGTGTGCTTATCGGACCGCGTGAAACCCGCAATCCCCGGATGACCTGGAGGGAGTGGGATCGTGTCTAATCTGCTGTACTTTGGTGACAACGCGGAAGGGTTGCGCAGACTGACGGAGATGCAGATAGTGGTCGAATTGGTCTATATCGACCCGCCTTTTGGAACCAGCAACGAATTTTTGATAGACCACCACCGCGCCAACAGCGTCAGCGCGTCAGGGTTGCCCGCTTATTCCGACAGAACCCAGGGCGATGAGTACCTGGAAGCTCTGGCGTCCCGCCTGCGGGCCATACGCAAGATCATGGCAGAGCAGGCATCGATATACGTCCATATCGACACCAAGATGGAGCATCACGTGCGGTTGGTCATGGACGAGGTTTTCGGGGCAAGGAACTTCCGCAACAGCATTGCCAGGGTCAAGTGCAATCCCAAGAACTTTGACCGCCATTCGTATGGCAACATCAAAGACACGATCCTGTTCTACTCAATGTCGCCCGGTCCGGTAACGTGGAACCCTCAACTCGAACCTTTGAGCGCCGAACAGTTGAAGCGATTGTATCCCAAGACAGACAAGGGTGGCCGTCGGTTCACCACTACGCCCCTGCACGCTCCGGGGCAAACTGCCAATGGACCAACCGGACAACCCTGGCGCGGATTGAACCCGCCTCCCGGCAGGCATTGGCGCTACCCACCGGAGAGACTGGACGAACTCGATGCCCTGGGGATGATCCACTGGAGCGCCAACGGCAATCCCCGCAAAATCCGTTACGCTGATGAAGCGGCGGGCGCGTTGCCCCAAGACGTTTGGTGGTACAAAGACCCGCAACGTCCAGCCTATCCGACCCAGAAAAACGCGGCCATGCTTGAACGCATCATCGGTACGTCTTCCAACCCCGGCGATACGGTGCTGGACTGCTACGCGGGGAGCGGGGCATCGCTATTGCAAGCGGCCAGGCAGGGCCGGCGATTTATCGGTATGGACAACTCACCTGCCGCCCGAAGCGTGATCGAGCGGCGGCTGAACGATGCAGACGTCGATTATTCCCTGGTTTCTGACAGTGGGATTTGTGATGGTTCACCACCCAATTGAACCCCTTGATTTTGAGGCCAACGAGCAAGCGATCAACCGAGCCAATCTGCGTGAGGTCGAGGCTGAAGTTGCCAATCGGTCAGACCGATTGGCAACTCGAATACAGCACTTTTCGGATCAGTTCGGGATCCCGCCGGAAGATTTCTGGCGAGACCTTGACGCCAATCCCACTGGACCTTTAGCGGCAACCCTGGCGAAGGAAGCGAGGCGGCAGAACATCCATGAGGTCGCCGCTGCCGACTATGTATGCCGGTTGCCGCATGTGCAACGGTTCCAGAAGCTCAAATCGACAGGCCGGGAAGCGCTGTACGTGACCGGGGACGGTCAGATTGCTACTGGCGCTGCTCTGGGCAATGCTCCACGTCCATCCAAGTCGATAGATTTTCAATGGCTCACGGGCGGGGTTACTTGTTACGCCGCTCAAAAGTACACGCGGGAAGGAGGCGGCAATCAGGATAACCAATTCATCGAACTCGAAACTCTGCTACGGAATTTCCTGCCTCGCCGCAATAACGGCGTGGCCTTGTTCATTCTTGTGGACGGCCCGTACTATACCGCAGCCCGGTTGGCGCAACTCCGTGGCTTGGTGAGGCAACAGACCCCGTTCAGTTATGTGACCAGCGTGAACGAACTGATGCCCATTCTGCAAGGTATCGCAGGACACTGACGGAGATCAGGGCCGCCAATATGCCACGCAAGCGGAAAGAGAGGTCGTCCGGCGCGGCCATTGCCACCTCGGGATAGACGCTGCGGCGGAAGAAATCGCCCAGGTGTTCATGCGGACGCCGGCGCCGGGGTAGGCTATTGACGAAGCCCGCGAGTATCGGTGCGTGGACTGCGGGCGGAAGAATGAGTGCCCGTGAGTCACGGCCGGATTTTGTCCCGTTCACCAATGCCGCGTGATACTATCTGGCGCACCCGCCGGACGCCTGCCAATTTCGCGGCGCACGGCCATTCGCGCGGGACGACAAGACGGAACACCAAAGGAGCGATCCGATGCCGGAGATTGAGAACAAGCTGAAAGAACTGGGCTACGAGCTACCCCCGCCCCGGCCGCCGGGAGCGGGCAACATCATTCCCTACGTGCGCACTGGCAACCTGGTGTTCCTGTCGGGAACCGGGCCGGGCCTGCCCGGGGGCGGGCTGCTGCACACGGGTAAGCTGGGCGGCGAGGTGACCGTCGAGCAGGGCTACGACTGCGCGCGGCAGACCATGCTGAACTTGCTCACCGTTCTGAAAGGCGCCATCGGCGACCTGGACAACGTGAGCCACATCGTCAAGCTGCTGGCCATGGTCAACTCCACGCCGGACTTCGGCGACACGCCCCGGGTGGCCAACGGCGCCTCGGACCTGCTGATCAGTCTCTACGGCGACCGGGGACGGCACGCCCGTTCCGCCGTGGGCATGGCCACGCTGCCCGGCGGTATGCCCATCGAGATCGAAATGATCGTCGAGGTCAACGACTAGGGACTCACCTCGCTCCGTTTGTCATCGCGAGGAGCGAAGCGACGTGGCGATCTCGTTGACCGAGCCGTGACTCCTTCGGCGACGAGATTGCCGCGCTTCGCTCGCAATGACATAGGAGTTACGCACTTGAAATTACAAACCCGTCATTCCTGCGCAAGCAGGAATCCATAGGCTTCACAGTGAACGAATCTGGAACACTGTTAACGATTTCGGCCACTGGATTCCCGCTTTCGCGGGAATGACGGTGTAAAGTCTCCCAACTGCGTAAGTCCTATGACAAACCGCTCGGGCGCTGCCGCTAGCCGCTGCGCTCGGCGAACTCGCTCTTGGCGGCCTCGACCAGCGTCGCGTCGCGCAGCAGGTCGCTGGCGGTCAGGCTCAGGGCCTTGGCGACGGACAGCGCGTTGGACAGCGCAAAATCCGTGATCGCCGTCGCGCACATGTCCCGGGTGTGCGACGCCACCGGCGTCTCGCTGACGGCGTAGCGCAGCTCGAAGGCGGGCATGGCCTGGCTGACGTTGCCGAAATCGGTGGACGCGCCGCTGCCGGCGCGGCCGGACACGGGCTCGTCCAGCCGGATGCCCAGGGCCTGGATGTTGGCGGCTACTGCCTGGGCCAGCACCACGTTGGGCTGCACGTTCTCGTAGAAGGGGTAAAACTCCTCGACCTCCAGGCGCGCGCCGGTCATGGCCGCCGCTCCCTCAGCGATCGCGGCCACCTTGCCCACCACCTCGTTGCTCAGGTATTGCCCGTCCCGGGACCGCAGCATGAAGTTGGCGGCGGCGAATTCCGGCACCACGTTAGGAGCCAGCCCGCCGTCGGTAATCACGCCGTGCATCCGCACGTCATCGCGCAGGTGCTGGCGCAGGGCGTCGATGCCGGTGAACAGGTGGATCACCGCGTTCAGCGCGTTGATGCCGGCCTCGGGCGCGGCGGCGGCGTGGGCGGCCCGACCGTGGAACATATAACGGTAGCCCACCATGGCCAGGCTCCAGCTCTCGCCCTTGGGCGCGGCTGCCGGTATCACGGTGCGATTGGAGAACGGGTGGGACGAGAGGGTGGCGTCCACGCCGTCGAACACGCCGGCCTCCAGCAGGCGGATCTTGCCGCCGCCGCCCTCCTCGGCCGGCGTGCCGATGATCTCGATACGGCCGGGCAGGTCCGCCGCGTTGGCCTGGAGTCCCAGCGCCGCGCCCATGGCGGCCATGGCGATGAGGTTATGGCCGCAGCCGTGGCCGATCTCAGGCAACGCGTCGTATTCGGCCAGCACCGCGATGGTCGGGCCTTCGCCGGCGCCGCCGGGGATGGTGGCCCTGAATGCCGTTTCTACGCCGCCGACGCCGCGCTCCACCTGGAGGCTGTGCTTCTCCAGGAATCCGGCCAGGGCGTTGGACGAGTAAAATTCCTGGTAGTTCAGTTCCGGATGGGCGTGGACATCTTTGGAGAGGTCGAACAGCTCCTGTTTCGATCCTTCGATGGTGGAGTTGGAACTCGACGCGAGCGCGTCCTTGGATGCGGTGTTAAGGCTGGTCATGACTCTGGCGCTCCTGTTTGCTGAGGGAGATGGCCTCGTTCGTTTGGTCTGCGGATTCGATGGAATGGATGATATTCTAGATTCCGCGCGAGGTGAATACGCTTGAACGACTGCCCCAACAACGACATACGCAACCTGGCCATCATCGCCCACGTTGACCACGGCAAAACCACGCTGGTTGACGCGCTGCTGAAACAGGGCCAGGTCTTTCGCGCTCACCAGCAGGTGGGCGAGCTGATCATGGACACCAACCCGCTGGAGCGCGAGCGAGGCATCACCATCCTGGCCAAGAACGCATCCGTCTCCTATCGCGGCGTCAGGATCAACATCATCGACACGCCGGGCCACGCCGACTTCAGCGGCGAGGTGGAACGGGTCATGAACATGGCCGACGGCTGCCTGTTGCTGGTTGACGCCGTCGACGGCCCCATGCCCCAAACCACCTACGTGCTGCGCCAGGCGTTGCAGCAGAACGTCAAGCCCATGGTGGTCATCAACAAGATCGACCGGCCCGAGGCGCGCATCGACGAGGTGCTCAGTCTGGTCCAGGACCTGTTCCTCGAGCTGGCCACCGACGCCGAGCAACTGGATTTCCCGGTGCTGTACACGTCGGCCAAACAGGGTTACGCCACCGTCGATCCGGGCCGGCCGGGCACGGACATGCAGCCGCTGTTTGACGCCATACTGGATGCGGTGCCGCCGCCGGCGGGTGATCCCGACGCCCCGCTACAGATGCTGGTGGCCGCTTTGGACTACGACAACTACCTGGGTCAGGTAGCCGTGGGCCGCGTCACCAACGGCGCGCTGCGATTGCGGGAGAACGTGGCGTTAATCGCGCGGGATGGGGAGGCAACCACGCACAGCCTGGAACGCATCTTCGTGTTCCACGGCATGGAACGAGTTGAGGTTTCCGAGGCCCGCGCCGGGGACATTGTGGCCGTGACCGGTCCGGAGGGCGTGGCTATCGGTGACACCATCGCCAGCGCGGAGGACCCGCGGCCCTTGCCCAGCATCGACATCCAGGAACCGACGGTGCGCATGACCTTCGGCGTCAGCACCTCCCCGTTCGTGGGACGCGAGGGTGGGCGTTGCACATCGCGCAACCTCTACGAGCGGCTCATACGGGAGCTCCGCACCAACGTGAGTCTGCGCGTTGAGACCACCTCCAGCCCCGATATCTTCGAGGTAGCGGGCCGCGGCGAGCTGCACCTGTCCATCCTGGTCGAAACGATGCGCCGTGAACAGTTCGAGTTCCAGGTTTCCCGGCCGATGCCGGTTACCAAAACGGTTGACGGCAAGATCCACGAGCCCTACGAAATCCTGACCATCAGCACGCGTGAGGATTACGTCGGCGTGCTGACGGAATACCTGGCCGCCCACCTGGGGCAACTCCGCGACATGCGCTACGGCGACGACGGCTACGTGCACCTGGAGTACAGGATACCCACCCGCGGCCTGATCGGCTTCAACGCCTTCTTCCTCCGCACCACGCGCGGCGACGGCGTGAAAAACAGCAGCTTCGACTCCTACGAGTTGATGCAGGGCGACATCAAGGGGCAGCGCGGCGGGGCGCTGGTGGCATCCGAAGGCGGCGCGGCAGTGACCTATGGCCTGCTCAACGCCCAACGCCGGGGGGACACGTTCATCGATCCCGGCACCCCGGTGTACGAGGGCATGGTGGTGGGCAGCCGCCGCCAGGAAGGCGACATCGAGATCAACGTCTGCAAGGAAAAGAAGCTGACCAACATGCGCTCGTCAACGGCCGACGTCGCCGAGCGGCTGAACGCCACGATCCGGATGAGCCTGGAGGAGACCCTGGAGTTCATCTCCGACGACGAGCTGGTGGAGGTTACGCCGCAGAATCTGCGCATCCGCAAGATGAAACTCTCCGCCCTGGACCGCAAGCGCCGGCGCCGAGACGGGGTTCGCGTCCGGGTGTAGCGCCACTCACGCGTACCCAATTTGTCATTGCGAGCGCAGCGTAGCAATCTCGTTGCCGCCAGGAGTCGCTACGCTAACGGGATTGCCACGTCGCTTCGCTCCTCTCAATGACAGGTTTGCGGAAACTGGGTTACGCGTGAGCGTAGCGCCTTGGGCTCCCCATACCCTCGCTTCAGCCACCCACGAACCGGTCGCCGAAGGTTGAGGCGACATATGGGTCGCCTGCCGCCACTGAGAGCCGGCGCGCCGAGACCGCGTCGTCCGGGGTCAGTCGCCCGTACAGGATAAGGACGCAGGTCTCGCCGTCACATTCAAAGATCACGTCAGCCGGATCCGTGGGGTTTGCGCCATCCGCCGCTTCGATGATCTCGGCGTCGCCGCCGCTCAGGATCAGGTCCAACACGCGGCGTTCGGGGCGGTCGATGCTGAACCGGTAACGCAGGGGACGTCCCGCCAGCAGCGGGTCGGGACGGAAAGCCCGCCGGGCGGCCCGGTCCACCGTGTCCAGCAGGGCCGCCACGCTGCCGTCGGAAAGGTGGAAGTCGTCTTCCAACCGTGAGCGGATGTCCCACCCGTGCATGGTCAGCTCGGCGATGCGCTGGGTCAGCAAGGTATCCATGAGCATGGGCCCGGCCGGCCAATAGACCAGGTTGTGCCACTGGTCAGGCTGTACCTGCCGGAAGAGGGCGACAGTCTCACTGATGCGCTCCGTGAAGTCTGCCAGCAGCCCGTCTCCCAATCGCTGGTTGGCGTCGACGGCCCGTTGGTAGATGCTCCGGGCGAAAGCGTCTTCATCGTGCTGTTCGGGAGGGGGCGAGCCCTCCGGCGGCGAATGATCGCCGTGCAGCCCCCGGATCAGGCGGGTCGACAGGTCAACGCTGGTGAGGTGTCCGATCACGTCGGCGACGGTCCAGCCTTCGCAGGCGCTGTCGGACGTCCAGGAGTCCCGGGGAAGGTCTCCGAGGAAATCGAGAAGCATTTTTGCTTCGTGTTCCAGCAAATCGATGCGGTTAGCCGGCGCGTTCATTCTGAGCTCCGTTATGTGGTGTGATTGCAGGGGCCGGACCGGGCTCGCTGCATGAGAATATTGGCGTGATCACACTATACCGCCAATTGCTGCCGGACATCTCTGAACCCGTTACCGCGTCAGAGCTTGTGCAAAGTCATTGTCAGAAGCAGGATTAGCCGGATTAGAATATTTTCGGGATTTGTGAACATCCTGAAAATCATAAAATCCCGTAAATCCTGCTTCTGACATCTATCGCCGGGATGGACTCTGCACCGGCCCCGTTTTCGCTTGTCGCGGATGGGAGCGTGGCAAGGTTTCACGATCCCGTTGCGATATAATCCGCGACGTAGCCGCGCATTTTGAAGCCAACAGATGGGGCAGTGAAGTCGTCCCCGCATAGACTAGGTAACCTTCAGCGCGCCGGGCGCCGGCGGTTCCGACGAGCCCAGCGCGTGTTCAAACGCTCCCGCCGAGCGTAGCCATGTCCCGAGGGAGAGCGCCAGATGAATGAGGCCATTGTATTTGCAGTCCTCGCGCTCTCCCTGGTGCTGTTCATAGTTGGCAAGTGGCGCTATGACATCGTTGCCGTGCTGGCTCTGCTGGTGCTGGCAATCGCGGGAATCGTGCCCGCAGCGGAAGCCTACAAGGGGTTCGGGCACCCGGCGGTGATCACCGTCGCCGCGGTACTGGTGCTGAGCCGGGCCTTGTACAACTCCGGCGTGGTGGACGTGATCGCCGGTTGGTATTCGCGGATACCGGAACTCCTGACCGTGAGGATCGCGGCGCTGTCAGGTATGACCGCTTTCCTGTCGGCGTTCATGAACAACGTAGGCGCGGTCAGCCTGCTCTTGCCGGTGGCGATCCGGGTATCCAACCGGAGCGAACACCCGCCCTCGCGTTATCTGATGCCCCTGGCGTTCACCTCGCTGCTGGGAGGGATGATCACCCTCATCGGGACGCCGCCCAACGTGATCATCGCCAACTTTCGAGAGGAGCGGCTAGGCGCTCCGTTCCAAATGTTTGACTTCACGCTGGTCGGGCTCATGGTAACCGCCGCCGGCGTGGTCTTCATCGTGTTGGTGGGCTGGCGCCTGATTCCGTCACGCCAGACGCCCTTGTCCCTGGGTGACACGGTGGACATCGAAAGCTACATGACCGAAGTGCGGGTCCCGGAGGACTCCAGGTTTGTGGGACGGCGGCTGGGAGACATCGAAGATTTCGCCGATGAAGACGTCACCATCGCCGGGCTGTTGCACCGGGGCATCGTTTACGGCGCGCCGTCCAGCTACCAGATAATCGACGCCAACGACATCTTGATCATTGAGGCCGACCCTGAAGAGTTGGCTGCTTTCATGGTCAACACCGGGCTTGAACTGGCGGGCTCGGAGGACGCTCAGTCGGAGATCAGCCAAACCCTGGATCCGGAAAACGTCGCCATAGTGGAGGCCATCGTGACCCCGGGCAGCCTGGCCCAGGATCGGAGCGCCCGGGAACTTCGCCTGCATTCGGAATTCGGGTTGAATCTATTGGGAGTGTCCCGGCGGGGACAACGGTTCGTCCGCCGGCTCCGGCATATCAACTTCAGGCTGGGCGACGTTCTGCTCCTCCAGGGACAGGAAGAGGCGGTGCAAACGGCGCTGCCCCGGCTGGGATTGCTGCCCCTGGCCGAGCGCGAACTGCGCATTGGACAACGCCGGCGTCTGCTGTTTCCGCTGGCCGTGTTCGCCACCGCCCTTCTGCTGACCTCCTTCGGCCTTCTGTCGGTACAGGTGTCCTTCGTGGCCGCGGTGGTCGTCCTGCTGGTAACCCGCGTCGTCAGCCTGGAGGAAGCCTACGAGGCCATCGACTGGCCGGTCATCGTACTGCTGGGGGCCATGATACCCGTGGGCGAGGCGCTGGAAACGACCGGCGGCGCAGCACGTATCGCGGCGACGTTCGGGGACCTGGGCGCCGCCTTACCTCCCTGGGCGATGCTGGGAATCGTGCTCGTCACGACAATGTTGCTGTCCGCCGTGATCAATAACGCCGCCGCCGTGATCCTGATGGCTCCTATCGGCATCAACGTAGCCGAAAACATCGGCGCGTCCCTGGACCCGTTCCTGATGGCCGTCGCCATCGGCGGATCGTCGGCGTTCCTTTCGCCCATCGGGCACCAGTCCAACACCATTGTGATGGGCCCTGGCGGTTACCGGTTCGCGGACTACCTGAGAATGGGTCTGCCGCTGGAAATCGTGATCGTCGTGGTATGCATCCCGGCCATCATGTGGGTATGGCCTTTAGGAGTGTAACGTGGAACACAAAAGTGGAAACGTTGACCCGGAACCGACGGGCTCTGACTCGGACAGGGTTCACGGTGAAGCATATAATGGGCAATGAGCGCACGGCAAATCCCTGAACGACGCCCGGCGAAGATAGCATGGAAGTAATTGGCTCCAACATCCGCACCGGCGACCGGGACTTCCTGGACAACCAGTCCCGGATGGAAGCACTGGTCAACGACCTGAAAGAGCGGTTGACCCAGGTTCGGGCCGGCGGCGGGCAGCGGGCGGTGGACCTGCACCGCAGCCGCGGCAAGATGCTGGCCAGGGAGAGGATCGACGGCCTGGTTGACGCCAACACTCCCTTCCTGGAACTCAGCCCCCTGGCGGCCTGGGAAATGTACGACGGCGAGGAGGCGTCGGCCGGGATCGTGACCGGCGTGGGCGTCGTCCAGGGCAAAGAGGTGGTGATCCTCGCCAACGACGCCACCGTCAAGGGCGGCACCTACTACCCGATAACCGTCAAAAAGCACCTGCGCGCCCAGGAGATCGCCCTGGAAAACCACCTGCCTTGCATCTACCTGGTGGATTCCGGCGGCGCTTTCCTGCCGCTGCAGGCCGAGGTATTCCCCGACCGCGATCACTTCGGGCGCATCTTCTACAACCAGGCGCAGATGTCGGCCCTGGGCATCCCCCAGGTGGCGGTGGTCATGGGGTCGTGTACCGCCGGCGGGGCATACATCCCGGCCATGAGCGACGAGGTTGTGATGGTGCGGCAACAGGGCACCATCTTCCTCGGTGGGCCGCCGCTGGTGCGCGCGGCCACGGGCGAGGAGGTGGATCCGGAGACCCTGGGCGGAACCGACGTGCACACCCGGGTGTCGGGTGTTGCCGACCACCAAGCCGCCGATGACGAGGACGCCCTGGCCATCACCCGGGACATCGTCGAAAACTTCGTGCGCCGGCGGGAACCTCCCTTTGAAGTAGCCGCCCCCGAGGCGCCGGCGCACGACCCGGCGGAGCTCTACGGCATCGTGTCGCCGGACAACCGACGGCAGTACGACGTGCGCGAGGTGATCGCCCGCATCGTGGACGGCAGCCGGTTCCACGAGTTCAAGGCCGGGTACGGGGAGACGCTGGTGTGCGGCTTCGCGCGCGTCTGGGGATATCCGGTGGGTGTGGTGGCCAACAACGGCGTCCTCTTTTCCGAAAGCGCGCTGAAGGGCACCCACTTCATCGAGCTGTGCAGCCAGCGCGGGATCCCGCTGCTGTTCCTGCAGAACATCACCGGATTCATGGTGGGCAGCCAGTACGAGGCCGGCGGCATCGCCAAGGACGGGGCGAAGATGGTCATGGCGGTTTCCAACGCCGCCGTGCCCAAGTTCACCGTGATCATTGGGAGTTCCTTCGGGGCGGGCAACTACGGCATGTGCGGGCGCGCCTACCAGCCGCGCTTCCTGTGGACGTGGCCCAACGCGCGCATCTCGGTGATGGGCGGGCAGCAGGCGGCGGAGGTGCTGGCGACCATCAGGCTGCAACAGCTGGAACGGCAGGGCCGCACCCTGGAGCAGGAGGAGCGCGACGAGTTGCAGCGCCCCATCCTGCAAAAGTACGAAGAGGAGGGCGATCCCTACTACAGTACTGCCCGACTCTGGGACGATGGCATCATCGACCCGGTGGACACGCGCGACGTGGTGGGCCTGGGGATTGCCGCGTCCATCAACGCCCCCTTCCCGGAGCAGAAGCGGGGCGTGTTTCGCATGTGAAGCCCGGCCTCGACCCGGCGCTGATATAATTCTGCCGCCAGCCCGGCCCTGCGCCCAATTGACAGGTGCGACATGACCATACCCGATACCTTCGCCAGGACTGCCCAGGCCCGCAAACCCTTCGTGTTTCCGGACCCTCCGGAAGACCGTGACGACAAGATGACCAACTACGACCAGCAGGCCGTCACCGGGAGAACCCACTACCTCATCGAGCATCTAGGCAATCCGGAGACCACCCTGGTGATTGGCGAGCGTTACCTGTCCCTGGTCCCCACTCGGGACATGACCGGGCTGACTTATCCCGACCTGCTGGTGGCTTTCGACGTCAAACCGGAGGACTACTACCTGCGCAGCGCTTACGTTATCTCGGAGCAGGGCAAGCCGCCGGACTTCGTGCTGGAAGTGGCGTCCCGTTCCAGCGGCCGGCGGGACGTGGAGGATAAGCGGGAGACATACGCGGGTTTGCTCATCCCGGAGTATTGGCGGTTTGACGAAACTGGCCGGTATCATGGGGCGCGGCTGGCCGGGGATCGTTTGGTGAACGGGGAGTACGAGCCGATAGACATAGAGGAGTTGGACGGCGGGAGTTTGCAGGGGTACAGCGCGGTTCTGAACTTGAACCTGCGCTGGTCACCGTCGGGGCGTCCACCCTATGTGGATGGGCTGGCGCGTGGACTGGCCCGGGGCATTCTGGGTTGGCACGACCCGGCCACCGGGCAGCACATCGCCACCCTGGGCAGCGAGCGGGCTGCGCGCGTCGCCGCCGAAGCCCGCGCCAATTCCGAAAGGGAAGCTCGCGTCGCCGCCGAAGCCTACGCCAACTCCGAAAGAGATGCACGCCTCGCCGCCGAAGCCCGCCTCCGCGAACTGGAAGAACAGCTCCGCCGGCAGAATCCCTGACACGCCCGGAGCGACCATCTCCCCGGCTCAACCGGGAAAAGGACGCCGCGACGCGGCTGGTAATTCACCGGAAAGGCGCGGGGTACGATACGCTGTATTTCCCTTCGTACAGCCGTTGGGGGCAGTACCTATCGCGGTTGCCATGAGACTGACACCTCGACATTTTCCTCGCAACCGCCTGGAGATACGCCAGCCCATGCCGGATGTTCCGTGATGTTTTCCAAGGTGCTGGTAGCCAATCGGGGCGAGATCGCGGTCAGGATCAACCAGACCCTCCGGGCCATGGGCATCGCTCCCGTCGCGGTCCATTCCGACCCGGACGCCGGGGCTCCGCACGTCGCCACTGCTGAGCAGGCGGTGTCCCTCCCCGGGAGCACGGCAGAAGAGACCTACCTGAACATCGACCGGATAGTGCAGGCCGCCCGGGACTGCGGAGCCGATGCCATACACCCGGGCTACGGCTTCCTGTCGGAAAACCCGGCGTTCGCCCGGGCGTGCGGGGAAGCTGGGATCACGTTCATTGGGCCAACCGCGGACAGCATGGCACTTCTTGGCGACAAGCTCCGCTCCAAGGAGATTGCGCAGCGTGCCGGCGTCCCCGTGGTGCCGGGGTCTCCCGAGTGCCTGCCGGGCGACCCGGCAGCCGCTGAGTTCGCCGAGCACTGGGGGTTCCCTTTGTTGGTGAAGGCCACCGCCGGCGGAGGTGGTCGTGGCATGCGCGTCGTCAACAGCCCCGATCGCCTGGACACCGACATGGAACTGGCCAGCCGCGAGGCTCAGGCCGCCTTTGGCGACGGCCGCGTGTTCCTGGAGCGATACGTCGCCAACCCGCGCCACGTGGAAATCCAGGTGCTGGCCGACGGCGCCGGCCACACCATCCACCTGGGCGAGCGGGAATGCAGCGTCCAGCGACGGCACCAGAAGATAATCGAGGAGACCCCCTCGCCGGCCCTGACGCCCGAACTGCGTCAGCGCATGGGTGATGCCGCCGTGGCCGTTGCCCGGGAGGCCGGATACGTCAACGCCGGGACCGTCGAGTTCCTGCTGGATCCTCGCGCCGGCGAGTTCTACTTCCTGGAAATGAACGCCCGTCTCCAGGTGGAGCATCCGGTCACCGAGGCTGTGCTGGGACTGGACATGGTGGAATGGCAGGTACGCATCGCCGACGGGGAGGCCCTGACGCTGCAACAGGAAGACATCCAGCCCCGGGGCCACGCCATCGAGTGCCGCATCTACGCTGAAGACCCCTACCACGACTTCGTGCCGTCCACCGGCGCGCTGCTGCGCTGGCGTCCCCCCAGCGGCCCGGGGTTACGACTGGACAGCGGCGTGGATCAGGGTCAGGAGGTGTCGATTTACTACGACCCCATGCTGGCCAAGCTGGTGGCCTGGGCGCCGGATCGCGAACTCAGTCTGCGCCGGATGGACGTGGCCTTGTCCCAATTCCTGGTCCTGGGGGTTGTAACCAACATCCCGCTGTTGCGCGCGGTGCTGAGGCACGCTCAGTTTCAGCAGGGCGAATACGATACCGGATTCCTGGAGTGGAACCCCGCGGTGACTCGGCCAGCAATCACAGACGAGCACCGCGCAATGACGCAGGCGCTGGCAGCGTGGGCATCCCAACAGCCCGTCGGCCCAGCATCGCCGGCCGCCCCGGCTGACAGACCGGTCAGCGCCAGCCCCTGGCAAAACGCCGGCGAACGGAGGCTGCCGTGACCACGAGCCAGGGCCAGATGCGGGAGGCGTATCCCATTCTAGGCGAAGCCTACCGTTACCGATCTGACGAGCAAGATGGCGGGTTCGTCTTCAGCCTGGAGGGCGATGACCCTGTGGTGTTAGATGCTACAATTACTCTCACCATCGAGGCACGTCAGGCCGGAGAAGGGCTGTGCGGCACCGAATCGGGCCGGTCTCTTCCCTTCGCCTGGGCCTGGGTTGGCGCTGAGCTGCACCTGTGGCTGGATGGCGCTCTGTTCGTGTTCCAGCGGGTTGAAACCCGTAGACGCGGCGGCAGCGCGACCACGGAAGCGCCCGGAGATATTCTCGCTCCCATGCCCGGCGCGGTGCTGGAGGTACTGGTCGGCGAGGGTGACCGGGTGGAGCGCAACCAGACGGTGGTGCTGATGGAGTCCATGAAAATGGAGTTGGTGATCACCGCACCGCGGGCCGGCGTCGTCAGGCGGGTGTCCGTGGAGCCGGGCCAGCAGGTGGACCGGGGCATGCGCCTGCTGGAGTTGGGACCTGAAGGCGGCACCGGGGACAGCGGCTAACGGCATTACGACCGCTGTCTTTCTCAGGCGTAGCCGGTGTCATCGCGAGGAGCGCAGCGACGTGGCGATCTCGTTGCCCAGAGAAACGCGGTTACACCGACGAGATTGCCACGCTGCGCTCGCAATGACGGTACGGGTGAACACTGCCATACCGTCGACGCCCAACGGTCGCAGTGTTAAGATGCTGACGACCGCGCTGCCTCGATTGGCAGGGAGAGTACCAATAAAATCGGAGGATCAGCTGATGCCAGGGCAGGGTTTGGACTATTCCGCGCTATTCAACCGGGAACTGCCGCCACCTGCGCCTCAATGGGGAGGCCATCCCCGGTATAACTTCATTGGCGGCCACAGCGACCCCGACATGGTTCCCGCGGAAGGGTTCATCGAGTCGGCGGAGAGGGTATTCCGCGGCGATCCGCGCAACATCTCCATGTACAACTTCTCCGGCGGGCCGCAGGGCATTCTCCCCTTGCGCGAGTTCCTGGTCGAAAAGCTGGGGCAGCATCGCGGCATCAACACCACCATCGATGATGTTCTGATCACGTCCGGCTCGGGACAGGGGATCGAACTCATCAACGAAATCCTGCTGGAAGAGGATGACACGGCGATTGTGGAGGCGTTCAGCTTCTCCGGCGCCCTGGGCAACCTACGGCGCCGCAAGGTCAACATCGTCGGCATCGAGGTGGACCAGGATGGGATGCGGATGGATCACCTGGCCCAAGCCCTGGAAGACCTGCGCGACCGTGGCGTGCGGCCCAAATACATCTATACGATCCCGACCTTGCAGAACCCCACCGGCACCGTTTTGACCATGGAACGCCGGTTGCAAATGCTGGAGTTGAGCCAAGAATACGGCGTACCGATATTTGAAGACGAGTGCTACGCCGACCTGATATTCGAGGGCGAGTACGAGAACGCGATCCGGTCCCTGGATGACACCAATCGCGTGTTGCACATCGGATCCTTCTCGAAGACTTTGGGCCCCGGCACCCGACTGGGCTATGTCGTAGCCTCGTGGGACGTCATGAGCCGACTGCTTTCCCGGAAGAACGACGCCGGCACCGGCGTCATGGACCAGATGATCGTGGGCGATTACTTCACCCACCATTACGAGGACCACATCCTGGAGATGCGTTCGGCATTGCAGCGCAAGTGCGATGTTCTCAGCAGCGCCCTCCGCGAGTCCTTCGGCCCCAGCGTTGAGTTTGAAGCGCCCCGGGGCGGCATGTACCTGTGGGTCAAACTCCCCGACGGCGTGGACTCCCGCGATCTGGAAGGGCCGGCGCTGCGGGAAGGCATCGCGTTCAACCCCGGACCGGACTGGTCAGCCGACCCCGACGCGGCGGCCGGCTACATCCGGCTCTGCTTTGCCCTGCCGTCTGAGGCGGAAATCTGGGAAGGAGTGGAAAAAATGGCCGACGTGTTCCGACGCGAGGGCGCTCTCCCGTGAACCTGTAATCTCCCGGCCGCCACACCGTGAACTACGCGCCGCCGTCGACGCTGCGCACAAACTCCAGGGCTCTGGCCGCCAGCGCGTCGGGAATTTCCACCTTCATGTTGTGACCCACGCCGTCGAAGAGTTCCAGCTGGGCGTTGGGCATGTGCTCGGCCATCAGATGTTGGATCTCCACGGGAGTAATGTCGTCGTGCGCCGCGCCCAGGATCAGCGTCGGAACGGCGATGTCTGGCAGCAGCGGCGTGAGATCCGCCGCCAGCAGGCAACCCTGTAGCGCCAGCACCTCCGACGCCTGGGTTTTTTCGCCTTCATCCGCGTACCACTGAACGATCTCGTCGGGAGTGTCCGGGCCGAACCGCTTGTCGGTGTCGGCCAGCAGCCAGGCTCGTGTCCCCTGCTGCTCCAGTATGCCCCGCCAGGGGGCGGCGTCCATATTGGCGCCCATCTGGGCCAACCTGGGAGTGGACGCCACCAGCGTCAGGCTAAGCAGGCGGTCGGGATGATCGTGGGCGAACTGCAGGCTCACGATGCCCCCTGCCGACGCTCCTACCAGATGGGTCCTGTCCATCCCCAGCGCGTCCATGACGCGGGCGATGTCGCCGGCCAGATCAGTCAGATCGAATGGATCGCCAAGACTCTTGTGCGTACCGGCATGACCCCGCATGTCGAAGCGCACTACCTGGCGATGTCGCGCCAGGGTCGGCACCCACGGTCGCCAGCGGTGCAGGTTCCCGCCGGCGGCGTGGTGTAGCAATATCGGGGCGTCCTGACGCCAGGGGTCGGAAAAATCGTCAAGGTGATAATGAAACTGGTCGCCGTTCAAGTTGAGGATCGGCATGCTTCCTCCGCGTGATCGTGGATTTATTCGCGCCCTTCGGCAGCGCCGTGGACAAGCATATCCCAAGGGAGGGTTGTCGATGTGACGGTTCGCCGAAGCATCACGCAACAGCGGCGTCCTGAGTTGTTGCCGGGAGTGTGTAGAATGCGGCGTGAAACACTCCGGCTTTGACAAGAATTACGCTGGGCATCTGCGGAGGGAAGCGGCCATGGCACTATCTCTGATACGGGGCAAACACGTCGTTTGCAAGGTCACCGGCGCCAACTCGGCGGAGGTGGTCGATGACGGGGCAGTGCTCCAGCGCGACGGCGTAATCGAAGCGGTCGGCGACTACCGCGAACTCACCCGCCAGCATCCCGACGCCGAGGTCATCGGTTCCGGCAACCACATCGTCATGCCGGGGCTGGTCAACGACCATTTCCACGTGGGGATGACCCCCTTCCAGATGGGCGCGCCGGACCTGCCGCTGGAAATGTGGAGCCTCCACCGCATCGGCGTTCGAGCCATCGACCCCTACCTGGACCAGCTTTACGGCGCGGTGCAGATGATCGAGACCGGCACCACCACGGTGCAGGCGATTCACTCGACCCCTCGCGGAACTGGTCCGGTGAGCATGGAGATCGCCGACAAGGTGGTGGGCGCGTACCAGGCCAGCGGAATGCGGGTCTCCTACGCTCCGTCGGTTGTGGACCAGAATTCGATGGTTGCCGGGGCTGGCGGCGGCGAAGCCGATTTCGCCGCCCAAATGCCCCCTGACCTGGCCGAACGGTACCGCTCCTTCATGGCGCCCGGCTACCGGCCCGTGGCCGAAATCATGCCCGTCCTGGAAGAGATCTGCAGGAAATACGGCGGCAACCAGTACGAACGGGTGCAGGTGACGATGGCCCCCAGCAACGTGCATCGTTGCTCCGACGGGCTGCTGACTGCCATCAAGGAGCTGGCCGGACGCCACGACACCGGCATTCACATCCACCTGCAGGAGACGGTCTACCAGAAGCTGTACGGCCACACTGCCTACGGCAAGACGCCTTTACAGCACCTTCACGAGATAGGGTTCCTCGGGCCGGAAGTAGTCTGCGGCCACAGCGTATGGGCCACCGAGGAAGACCTGAGCATCATGGCGGCCACCGGAACCAACATCTGCCACAACGCCAGCTCGAATTTAAGGTTGCAGAGCGGCATCGCCCCCATGGGCCGGATCCTGGCGGCCGGCATCAAGGTGGCCATCGGCAGCGACGAGGCCGGCCTGAACGACGACAAGGACCTGTTCCAGGAGATGCGTCTGGTGCTCAAGCTGCACCGGGTGCCCGGCATCAACCTGGAACCTCCCACGTCGTACCAGGTCCTGGAGATGGCGACGGCCAACGGGGCCTACGCCAGTTGGTTCGGCGACCGCATCGGCACCCTGGAGCCGGGCAAGCGGGCGGACATGACGCTGGTGGACATGCGCAACATCGAGGAGCCGTTCCTGGACCCGCGCGTGTCGGTGGTGGACGCGCTGGTTCATCGAGCGCGTGGCATCGACGTTGACACCGTCCTAGTGGACGGCGAGGTGATATTGCGCGACGGACGACTGACCCGGGTGGACAAGGAGGACCTGTTCCGTGAAATCAAGGCCGCCCTGGATCGCCCGCTGACTGCCCAGGAAGAGGAGCGGCGAGAGCTGGCTTCGCTGGTAGAGCCCCACCTGCGACGGTTCTACAGTGGCACGATGCCGCAGGACGCGCAGCCGTTCACGGCATACAACGCCCGTTCGTGATAGGACTCGGGTCAACAAGATTTGGCCGTCTAACCCGCGCTTACCAGGCCGTATTGACATTTTGAAAATCTCACCGTCGTTCCTGCGAAAGCAGGAACCCAGTACAGGTATTGCAGCAGAGACGTTGGTCTCGCTGTGTACTCTCTGGATTCCGGCTTGCGCCGGAATGACGGGAAATGTCAAAAGGCTCTAACACACCGCCACGATACTCCCAAGAGTGCTAATATCGCGGCTATCACAAACCATCGCAATCAGAACTTCCCGCACTCACCATCGGCCGTTGGCCCACCGGAGGCATCTTGGCTATTACAGAACTGGAAATCACCAAGCGGAGCAGCTTCGCGTCGGGCGAGAGCTTCGGCAACGTGGGCGCGTATGAGCTCCTGGAAGGCACCGCGCATTACGCGGTGGACCCGTCGCACCCCCGGAACCAGGGGATCACAGACCTGGATCTGGCGCCGCGCAACGCAGCCGGGCTGGTGGAGTTTTCGGCGGACTTCGCCATGCTACAGCCGGCGAACGTTGAACGGGGGAACAGGCGCATCCTGTTCGACGTGGTGAACCGCGGCCGGAAGACCGCATTGAGCCTGAACAGCGTTCCCACGGCCAACGACCCCACGTCCCCCCTGGAAGCGGGCAACGGCTACCTGATGCGCCGGGGTTACACCGTGGTCTGGGGCGGCTGGCAGGCCGACGTCCCGCCCACCCCCGGTCTTATCGGCATGCACGCGCCGGAAGCCATCGGCCCCCAGGGCCCGCTGACGGGCAAGATCATGTGCCAGTTCCAATGCAACGAGCCGACGAACGTGTTCCTGCTGGCCGACCGGCAGCACCTGCCCAATCCCGCCGCCGATCCCGAGGAAGCGGACGCCACCCTGACGGTGCGCGACCTGCCCAACAGTCCGGCCGCACCCGTTGACCGTGACCAGTGGTCCTTCGTCCGGGTCGAAGACGCCGATCTGGAGCCGCAGCACAACCACGTCTACATGCCCTCCGGGTTCGAACCGGGGAAGATCTACCAGTTGGTGTACACCACCACCGGCAGCCGGATCGTGGGCCTGGGGTTCGCGGCCATGAGGGATGTGGTGTCGTTTCTGAAACACGCTCCGGCAACGGCGGGTAACCCCTGCGCCGGCGCCATCGACTACGCTTACGCCATGGGCCGTTCCCAGAGCGGACGCTTCCTGCGCCAGTACATCCACGTCGGCATCAACGAGGACGAGGAAGACCGGCCGGCGCTGGACGGGATCATCCCCCACGTGGCCGGGGCGATGCGCGGCGAGTTCAACCTGCGCTTCGGGCAGCCTTCTAAGGACGTCTGCTACATCATTCCGGAGATGTTCCCCTTCACGGACACCCAGCAGACCGACCCGGTCACCGGCGCCCAGGGATCCCTGCTGGAAACCCTGGAGCGGCGGGGCAATGTGCCCAAGATCATGTTCACCAATACCTCCGCCGAATACTGGCGAGGGGACGCCGCCCTCATTCATACCGACCTGGAGACCCTGACCGACGCGGCCGAATCCTCATCGGTGCGCCGCTATCACTTCGCCGGCTGCCAGCACGGCTCGGGTGACTTTCCGCCCATCGAGATCCGGGCCAACGACGGCATCAAGGGCCAGCTGCCTTTCAACAGCGTGGACTACGCGCCTCTGCTGCGGGCCGCGCTGGACAACCTGGACCGCTGGGTGACCACGGGCGAGGAGCCTCCCGCCAGCCGCCATCCCAGCCTGAACGACGGCACGGCGGTGGAGTCGCACACCCTGCTGGAGCGGTTCGCCCAGATTCCCGGCGTGCGCGTCCCGACGCAAACCACCCGGGCGATCCGGCTTGACTACGGGCCGGAGTCGCACCTGGGACGCACCATCAAGCTGCCGGCCGACGAGGGCGAGGAATTCCCGGCGCTGGTGGCAGACATCGACGAGTCGTTCAACGAACGGCGGGGCATCTGCCTGCCGGACCTCACGGTGCCGGTGGCCACCTACACCGGCTGGAACCTGCGGGACGAGAGCATCGGCAACCCCAATCTGTTCATCGGCATCACTGGTGGCCTGGCCGGCTGGACGCTGCCGCTGCCGGCCACACGATCAGAACGGGAGGCTTCCGGCGACCCGCGATCGTCAATCGAGGAACGCTACTCCGACCGCGAGGACTACCTGGAGCAGGTGACTCGCGCCGCGATGGGCCTGGTGTCCGAAGGCTACCTGCTGGAGGAGGACGTGGAAGAGGTGGTGGACCTGGCGGGGCGGAAGTACGACTTCTGGTCGGCGGATGCCGACCGCTGCTGAGTTTTCCGTGTAGCCAATTTCAAGGCGCTGTGAAGCCGAGCCAAGTGTGAGTCCTGCCGGAAAGATTGTCCGCGACAACCCCAGATGAGGAGGAACGCCATGCCGCTGCAGCTAGACCATACAATCGTGCCCGCCTACGACAAGGTGAAGTCGGCACAGTTCATCGCCCGCATCTTCGGATTGAGTTACGACGGCCCCTGGGGTCATTTCGCGCCGGTCAAGGTCAACGACATTCTGACGCTGGACTTCGATGACTCAGACAATCCCCGCTCCAATCACTACGCATTCCTGGCTTCGGACGAGGAGTTCGACGCCATCCTGGGGCGCATCAAGGACGAGGGGGTCGTATTCGGGAGCGGGCCGCGCTCCCGAACGGACGGCGAAATCAACCACCTGCACCAGGGGCGCGGTTTCTACTTCGAATGCGAAAACGGCCACGTCTGGGAGGTTATCACTCACACCTACATCACCGACTGACCCGCCGCAATGGATCGAATCGATACACGATGAGTAACTGTTCAGTGTTGATGGGTTTCCTGGTGGATTACACGTCGTTCCTGCGAAAGCAGGAACCCACAAATCCCTGCCGCCGGCAAACGTGAGCACAGCAAGGATTTACTGGATACCGGCATTTGCCGGTATGACGGTTTTGGGGTGGGCTGGTCACATCAAATCTGAGCAGTTACCGGATCCGGCGGTCTCGCGCGTACCCAGTTTCGCCCGTGTTGTCATTGCGAGCGA
The DNA here is from genome assembly GCA_028873965.1 of Chloroflexota bacterium. Lineage (GTDB taxonomy): Bacteria > Chloroflexota > Dehalococcoidia > Lucifugimonadales > UBA3495 > Bin87. The sequence goes on along the minus strand of JAPPMU010000019.1, from coordinate 84,317 downwards.
AGCGCGGCAAGCTCGTCAAGGCAAGCAACGCCGCCATCGGAACGAGATCGCCACGTGGTTCGACAATCTCACCATGAGCGGCTGCGCTCCTCACGATGACAAACTGGGTACGCGTGAGATCCGGCGGTGGTTTGTGGCGGGTGTTGCCCAATGTTAGACTGACCCGCCGCAGAACCCACCAAATATGCGGCAGTAACATCGGCCGGAGGCAAGCATGGCTACGCACACCGAAACCGCGGTCAACGATCTGCAAAGGACCGCCCTGGAAAACCTCTGGGTGTACCTGCGCGAGCCCAGCGACATGGCAGAGAAGGGGGAGCCCCAGATTTTCGTGGAGGGCAAGGGCTGCCAGGTCACCGACGCGCTGGGCAACACCTACATCGACGCCATGTCCGGCCTCTGGCTGAAGAACGTCGGTTACGGCCAAAAGGAAATTGCGGACGCTGCCTACGAGCAGATGCTCAAGATCACCTACATGCCCATGGGCACCACCACGGAACCCACGGTCATGCTGTCGGACAAGGTTGCGTCAATGATGCCGGGCGATCTGTCGCGTTGCTTCTTCACCAGCGGCGGCTCGGAGTCGGTGGAAACGGCGTTGAAGCTCTCCCGCGCCTACTTCAAGCGCATGGGCGAACCGCTGCGCACCAAGTTCATCAGCCGCCGGGATTCGTACCACGGCGCCACCATGGGCGCGATGGCGCTGGGGGGCAACTATCTCTACCCCAGGGAGGACTACGAACCCCTGATGCCGAACACGTTCCACGCTCCCCAACCCAACTTCTACCACTGCGAGTTCAACAGCGCCTCACCGGAGGAATGCGGCCAGCGGTGCGTGGACGCCATCGAGAGCATCATCCAGTTCCAGGGGCCGGAAACCGTCGCCGCGGTCATCGCCGAACCCATCTCCAGTCCCATGGGCGCGGTGGTGCCGCCGGACAATTACTGGCCCCTGCTGCGGGAACTTTGCGACAAGTACGGTTGCCTGTTGATCGCCGATGAGGTGATCACCGGGTTCGGCCGCACCGGCAAGTGGTTCGGATGCAACCACTGGGACGTTGTTCCGGACATGATGACCGTGGCCAAGGGCATCACCAGCGGCTACATCCCCATGGGCGGAACCATCCTGCGCAAGCCCATCGCCGACGCTTTCGTGGGCAGCCCCCGGGCGGCCTTCCGGCACGTGATCACCTTCGGCGGTCATCCCGTGGCGGCTGCGGCCTCCCTGAAGAACCTGGAGATCATGGAACGGGAAGGGATGGTGGAGAATTCCGCACGGATGGGCAAATATCTTCTGGACGGTTTCGAAGAACTCAAGGAAAAGCACTCCATCATCGGCAACGTGCGCGGCCTGGGCCTCATGTGCGGGATGGAGCTGGTGAAGGACCGGGAGACCAAAGAACACTTCCCCGCCGACTCCGGCTTGGGTCCCAGGTTGACCCAGGGTTTTGCCGACCAGGGCCTGTTCCTGCGCGGCGGAGACCTCATGAACATCATGCCCCCGCTGTGCGTCACGCCCGGCGAGATCGAACAGATCGTGTCCACCATGGACAGCGTGATCGGCCAGGTGGCGTCGGACCTGGGGGCCGCGTAGAGCCTGTTTACAAACTGAAAATCACACCGTCGTTCCTGCGAAAGCAGGAACCCAGAACAGCCGCGGCCATAGCGACGTTGGTTGTATAGTGCGCTCACTGGATTCCGGCTTTTGCCGGAACGACGGCATTTGTCAACAGACCCTACGTGACCAACTGCCAGTAGCGGCGGCCCTCAGCGCGAACCACGCGACCGAAGCCGCCGTGGTGGCAAACGGCCATGATGGCGTCTTCGGCCTCGGCCCGCTCGACCATGGCGGTGCGGGTGGCGACGCCCTGTTCTCCGTCCATGTCGAAGCTGAACTTCCATCCGGTCTCGGTAACCTGCGCCGGGCCGTGGAAAACGTCGCCGAGGATGTAGGCTCGCTGACCGCCGGACACAACGGCAAGGCTCATGGAACCGGGGGTGTGCCCCGGCGTGGGAATGGCGGTGATTTCGCCAGTCAGCGCGCGCTCGCCGTCCAGCAGGTCCAGCACGCCCAGGTCCTGCAGGGGGCCGAGGGTCTGGTCCCAGTGGGGCGGGAACAGTTCCATGATTTCAGGATGCTGGAACACCTCCCAGTCGGCGCGGTGGGCCACGTAGCGGGCGTTGGGGAAGGTGGCCCGGGCGGACGCGCCCGGCTCGTGGGTGAGGTTCCACCCGACATGGTCGAAGTGAAGGTGGCTGAAGAAGACGGTGTCAATGTCGCCGGGGCTGATGCCGGCGGCATCCAGTTCCTGCAGCAGCCGGCCTTCGGCTCCACCGACCATGGCTTCGATTGAGTAGGGGTTGGAAGCCGCGCCGCCCAGCCCGGTGTCCACCAGGATGGTCTGCCCTTCGGATCGTATGAGGTAGCACTCGAAGTGGGCCAGCAGGTGGTCACCGCGAAAGCCGCTGGGGTAGCGCTGCTGGTAGGGCGCCCACGCCTCGGCGGGGACCTCGGGAAAGACATCGCTCAGGGGCAGCGTGGCCTCCTGGTCGTTCAGGGACAGTATCTCGACGTTGCCAACGGTTAACCTGGCTTCCGGCATGGTGTTCCCTCCCGGACGGAGCAAATGGCTAGCTCAACGCGATCTTCCGAATCGATGCCATGCCCTGTCCTTACGTAAACTGGAGGTCTATAGTATGCGCCAGCCGACGAGTTTGCCATTGTTCTTTGCCCGAAGAAAGGTTCTCCCCACAACGAGATTGCCGCGCTGCGCTCGCAATGACGCTTCGATGGAAACCGGGCACGCGCGAGCGCACATCGGGCATTGACGGGCAAACATCAACCTGATATTGCTCAGGTTCTATACACTCGCGCCCGCAGGATGTGCGCCGAAATCGCCGGACTGATGACGAGAACACCACACCAGTTACGACCCAACGCGGATAATCCGGTGAATTAGTTGGCTCAAGTTCTCGCCATCGGACGCCGGCTCCAGACCTTCCGGGCGCTGCGGCACCGGGATTACCGCTGGTTCTGGCTCGGCGCCAACGCGCAGGCCCTGGGACGGGGGATGCAGTTCCTCATCCTGGGCTGGCTGGTCCTGGTGCTGACCGACTCCGCCGCCAGCATGGGCTTCATGATTTTCCTGTACGGAATTCCCACGCTGGGATTCGTGCTGTTTGGCGGCGCCTTCGCCGACCGGTTCGACCGTCGCGGACTGCTGATGCTCACCCAGGGACTGGTGACCTTGCTTATGCTCGGTATCGCCGCGCTGGAAACTTGGGGGCTGGTTGCGCTGTGGCACGTTTACGCGTCGGCTTTCGTCCTGGGCACCCTGCAGGCCATCAACACCCCGGCCCGGCTGGCCATAGTCCGCGACCTGGTGGACCAGGACGACCTGATGAACGCGGTGGTCCTGAACTCGGCGGTGATGAACTCGGGACGCATCACCGGCCCGGCCGTGGCCGGATTGGTCATCGAACTGACCGGCATAGCCCCGGCGCTATATCTGGCGACCGGCTGCTTCTTCGTGGGCACCGTCACATTGCTGATGGTCCGGCGGGTACCGACGGTCGCCCGGAATCAGCGTTCGGGCATCTTTTCCGAACTCTGGGGCGGGTTGCGGTACTGCTGGACCAACCCGGTTACCTTCACCGTCATCGGCATCGGGTTCGCCTTTGGCTTCTTCGCGATGCCCTATGCCCAGCTGCTGCCCGCCTTCGCCAAGCTGGCGCTGGACACGGGGGCGGGCGGCGCCGGTCTGCTCATGACCGGGGCGGGCATCGGCTCCCTGTCCGGAACGTTCATCATGGCGTCGATGGGCAACTCCCCGCACAAGAACTGGCTGCTGCTGGGTTGCATCTTCCTGTTCGGCACAGCCCTGTTCTGCCTGGCCTGGTCGCAATGGTTCTGGGTGTCGTGGGTGATCCTGTTCCTGGTGGGGATGGGCAGCATTGTGCCGATGGGAACGACGGTTTTGCAGCTCTCGGTGCCGGGAGAGTTCCAGGGCAGGGTGATGAGCGTCTGGTACATTTCCGCCGCGCTGATGTTCATCGGATCCTATCCCATGACCCTGGTTGCGGAACACATCAGTTGGACTGCCGCATTTGCGGGTGGAGCGACAATCTACCTGGCGATCGCGTCCGTGCTGGGAGTCTGGCGACCGACCCTGCGCCAGCTGCGGGTGTAATCCGGCACGGCCTCGGAAGCTGAACGTCCCGGATCACTCCCCACCAGAACTAACTGTGCCAAGGTCAAGATACCAGGCCCCGCGCTGCCATTCCCGCGCCGGCGAGCAACCGGCACGGGAATAATCCGGTATTGCCGGGCGTGTGGTTCGTTGGGAACGGGGTTGCTACACTACACTGCCAGGACAGGAAAGAGGTGAACCATGACCAGAGCTCCCGCCACGCGCATCCAACGCGTGCAGCCCCCGGCCACCCTGGCCGCCGGCGAAAAAGCCCGACAGCTGGCCCGTCAGGGTCACGACGTGATTGACCTGGGTCAATCAAGTCCGCACCACGTGACCCCACAGCACATTATCGACGCCGGAATTGCGGCCCTAAACGCCGGACTTACCAACATCAGTTCGTCCCGCGGGCTGCCCGAGCTGCGCCAGGCCATGTCCGCAAAGCTGGCCGCCCACAATGGCCGCACCGTTGATCCCGACGGCGATATCCTGGTCACTCCCGGCAGCAAGATGGGGCTGTATGAGGCCATCAACGCCTACATCGAGTCGGGAGATGAAGTGCTGGTGCTGGAGCCCACATGGGTCAGCTTCAGCCAGCAGGTGGAGATGGCCGAAGGCGTTCCCGTGGCCGTGCCCCTCAGCGAGGAGGAGGAATACCGCATCAGCTACGAGCAGTTGCAGGAATACGTCACCGCGCGCACCCGGATGATTGTCATCAACAACCCCAACAATCCCACGGGCCGTGTTTACACCGAGGAAGAATTGGCGGCCGTAGCGCGCCTGGCCCGGGAGCGGGACCTGCTGGTCATTTGTGACGAGACCTACGAGTATTTCCTCTACGATTCCAACCGGCACGCTACCATCGCGACTTTCGAGGGAATGGCGGAACGAACCCTGACCAGTTACACCTTCACCAAGGCTTATTCGATGTCCGGCTGGCGGTTGGGCTGCATCGTGGCTCAGTCAAACCTGCTGGAGCCACTGCTGAAGATACAGGAACAAACGGCCAGTTTTGTTTCTCCTTTTGTGCAGATGGCCGGTGTGGCCGCCCTCCAGGGTCCCCAGGATCACCTGCCCAGGTGGCGGGAAGATTGCGATGAGCTGCGCGTGCGCTGCGCCGGCCGGCTGTCCCAAGTGGGCGGCGTGCACTGTCCGCTGCCCGAAGGGGCCACTTTCCTGTTCCCTCGCTACTCGACGGATGTGTCATCCACAGAGTTGGCCGAGCTGTTGGTGGAGCGGGAAGGAGTGGTGGTAACCCCCGGCATCGGCTTTGGCGAAAGCGGAGAAGGCCACTTCCGCGTTGCCCTGATGCGGTCTCCCGCTGACCGGGTTGTGGAAGGGGTAGAACGCATAGCGCGCGTTCTGGAGAATCTCTAGCCGGCTTTGCCCTCCCGGGCCGGCTCGGTGCTATCCGAACTCAGTGTGTGCCGGCCCCGGTAACTCAGTTGGACAGAGCGGAGAGGGAGATTTTACACACCCGCTTAAACGTAGTGGGGCATGACCTCGGTCACAAACAGGTCCAGCGAGCGCATGGTTTCCTCATGCGACAGGTGGCCCCACTGGAAGGCGGCCACGAAGTAGTTGGCGCCGGTTTCGAGGTATTCGTCCATGTAGCCTCGAATGGAGTCCGGTGAGCCGGCGACCACGTTGAACCCGCTCCCTCCCGACGCGGCGTGCTCTTCAAGCCCGGCGGAACCGGTCCTGCGCGCCGTGGCGGTTCCCCCCGCCTGCGCCTCCCGGGCGGGCAGGTTGGACGGCCTGGGATTGGCCTCACTGCCGAGGAACTGAGTTAGACCTCGCCTTTCCGCTTCCAGCCGGCGCGGCGCGGCCAGGTTCCATTTGTACTGGTCCCATGCCGGCTGGGCGATGGTGGCTGCCTCCGCGTCCGTCTCGGCCAGATAAAGGTGGTTCACCAAACCGATCTTGGGAGCTTCGCCCTGGGCGTTGAGCGCGCCCGGCCCCTGGTATTCGTCCCAAAGCTGGAAATAGCGTTCCACGTTTGCGCCAAAGGAGTCCAGGTTGCCCACGATGATGGTGTGCATCCCGCTCATGGCGGCGGTCTCGACGTTCCGCATGTACCACAGGGGCGGGTGGGGATCCTGCTTGGGCCGCAGGCGCATGGGGAGGTCGTCGAAGTTGTAGAACTCGCCCTCAAAGGTGAGCGAATCGTGGCTCAACCCCTCCCGAACCACGGCCAGGGTCTCCAGATACCGGGCATAGTTGATCTCCACGTCCGAGTCCTGCCCCCAGAAGTAGGCCTCGATCACGCCGCCGCGTCCCACCCCGATGTCCATCCTGCCGCCGCTGAGATTGTCCAGCATGCAGATTTCCTCGATCAGGCGCACCGGATGGTGCAGCGGCAGCACATACACGCACGGCCCCAGCCGCATGGTGCTGGTCCGCTCCGCCGCGGCCGCCAGGAAGACGTTCTGCGACGGGGCAAGGCTATGGACTGCCGGAGTGTGATGCTCCGCGAGGTGGTAGGAGTAAAACCCGGCGGATTCCAGGATTTCTATCTGGTCCAACCGCTCCCGGTAGATCTGGTCCAGCGGTACGCCGGGGATGGGCTCGATGTGGTCGAATACGCCAAACTGCAATGCCATCAACAGGTTCCCTCGTGTAATGCGTTCGTGTCGCGACTCGATTGTCCGTTCGTGGCCACATGGAGCGCGAACCGGGATGGAGTCACCATTTCAACTCTAAGTGTGGCCCATTCGCCTGTCAAACGCTTTGGTTTCCGGCGCAGAGCCGTTCCAAAGTACTTTATTGTCATTAGATTTCGCTCATCCTGAGCTCGTCGAAGGATGTCCATTTCGGGGTTATGGTTCGACAGGCTCACCATGAGCGGATGAAAGGGGAATTCGAGCAGGCGAAAGGGCTTCACAGGGCGGGTATCACCTCGTCGCACAGCAGCCCCAGCGCTTCGTCCACGTCGGGACCCAGTTCGGAGAACAGCAACTGTCCGAAGCCCTGGTCCCGTGCCGTGTCCCTGACCCCCAGCATCCGCTCCAGGCAATCCCCGGGTGTGCCGGCGATGAAGATGGCATCGATCATGGCGTCGGTGACCAGGGTGTCAAACTCCGCGCCGGTTGCACCGTTCCGGTCCGCGTGATCCAGCCGCTCAACGTCTGGCAAGGCAACGCCCAGCCGCTGGATATCCTCATGGGTGTAGCCCTGGCGATACATGTTCAGGACGCGGCTGCCGGCGCTTTCCTTGACGAAGTCCCTGGCGGCGGATGCGTTACGGGACAGGGAAATCTTGATCTCAGCCACCCTGGGAACGGCCTTGCTCGGCCGCTGTGGGGGAAGTGCCGCGTCAAAGGCATCCAGCAGTTCCGGGACCCGGCCGGTGCGCAGCGCCGCCATGTAGTGGCCGCCGAAGATCAGGCCATCCATGGTTTCGCCTCCAACGGCCATACCCAAAGGGCCGTTGGAGCCGCAATAGAGCCGCACCGGCGTCGCGAGGCTGAAATTCAATTGGAAGGCAGCGGAAGGGTTGAAGTGGTAGTAGTCCAACAGATTGGGGTAATCCGCAAAGCAGACCGCCTCGCCATCCAACAGCCGGCGCAGGCTCTGAGCGGTTTCCCGGAGCACGCTGACCGGCCGCGGCGTCCGGATGAGTGACGGCGTGCGCGGGTTGCCCCGGCCCAGGCCGATGCTCAATTCCCGGCCGTCCATCAGCTCGCTGAGGGTGGCTATGGAATCCGCCAGATCTACGGGATTGCGGAAATACTGCACGGTGACCGCGGTGCCCAGCTTGGCCTTGAGGCGGGATGCCATAGCCGCCAGGACCACGAAGGACTGGCGACTTCTCAAGTTGTCGGTGACCCAAAACTGGTCCACGCCTTTGGCCTCCGCCCGGGCGGCCAGTTCCACCAGGTGCGGCAGTGGCACGTGGGCGTAGGTGGGCAGGTGAAACTGGATGCCGGTTTCCAATGCGGGCATAGCTTTACGATCCTCCGGGCGTGTTGACGGTGAGGCTGGTGTTTCCCGCGTTCAACGCGGATTGGGTCACAAGCCGACGACGCGGATGCGGTGATTGTGGGTGTCGGCGATGAAGAGATCGCCCTCCGCGTTGATGCCGCAGCCGTGGGGGTGAAACAGCCCGGCTTCGACGGCGGGTCCGCCGTCGCCGCCACCGCCTTCGCGTCCCCCGGCGATGGTGGTCACGACGCCGGTTCGGGCATCGATGCGCCGCGCCGCGGAGTTATCCGAGTCCAGCACGATCACGTTGTCATTGAGATCACACCGCATCGCCTTGGGCGATCCCCACGTGGCCGCCAGCGCCGGGCCGCCGTCCCCCGCATAACCGTAAACCCCTTCTGCCCCGGCAATGGTGGTCAACACGCCGTCGGGCGATATCCTGCGGACGCCGTTTCCCTCGCGCTCGCACACGTAGACGTTGCCCAGGCTGTCCGCGCAAACCGCCCTGGGTCCCATCAGGCTGGCCTCGTTTGCCGCTTTGCCGTCGCCGCCGCGGGACTTCTCGCCGGTTCCGGCGAAGGTGGTGATGATACCGGTCTCCAGGTCCACACGCCGTATGCGCTGGTCCTGGACGTCCGCTATCAGCAGGCCGCCGCGCCGGTCGAGGCACAGGTCGTTGGGCTCGCGCAGCATGGCTTCGTTGCCGGGACCGCCGTCTCCGCCGTATCCGAACTCGCCGGTGCCGGCGACGGTGGATATGATGCCCGTGCGCCCGTCGATCTTGCGCACCGCCGGGTCAAATCGCTGGGCGAAGTACACGTCGCCGTTGGCGTCGATGGCCAAGCCGTATGGCTGGTTGATGACCGCATCGACGGCGGGGCCGCCGTCGCCAGCGTATCCCGGCTCTCCGGTGCCGCAGATCAACGTGATGGTGCCGGTCCGCGCATCCACGCGGCGGATCCGGTGGTGCCGCCCCATGCACACGACCATGTTGCCCTGGGGATCAAACTCGCAGGCGTAGGGAGTTTGACACGCGGCGGCCAGCGCCGGGCCGCCGTCACCGTCCCAGCCCTCCGAGCCGTTTCCCAATACGGTTTGGATGATGCCTTTCTCAGCGGGCATGGATACCTCCGGAGTCAGCGTGAAACCCGGCACTCGTCGGGGATTGCATTGTATATCGGGTGTGGCGGAAAACGGAGCCACAGCACGCACCGGAGGTTGCAGTCGCCTCTGGCGCGAGTGCCGGGCAAACCGGGGCAAGCCGACATTCAAATACTATTTGTATCTTAGCATTGACAATGATGATTGCGAATTTCAAAATTACCGGCTAACGACCCCGCCTAACCGATTCCCGCCGCTCGGCCCGATGTTCTTGGAGGAAAGATCTTACGAATCGGAACAATGCCCCGATTGCACACGCTGGACGCGTGGCTGGCCTACCGCAATTACCGGCTGTTGTGGTTCGGCAATTTCTTCGCCAACAACGCCCAGTGGATACAGCTTTTGAGCGTGGGGTGGCTGGTGCGGGAGCTATCGGAAGGCTCCACCGTCGCCGGACTGCTGGTGGTTACAGTGGGCGGCATCAACACCCTGCCCGGGCTGGTGGTCGGGCCCTGGGGCGGCGTCCTCAGCGACCGTTTCGACCGCCGCAAGCTGGTCATCGCGCTGCAACTGATGATGGCGGGGCTGGCTTTTGGCTTCGCCATGCTGGTGTTGTCCGGGCGCGTGGAGGTGTGGCACGCCTACATGTACGTGATCCTGGCCGGCGCGTGCCGTTCTATGACCCAGCCGATGCGACAATCGCTGATCGCCGGCACCGTGCCCCGGGAGATGCTGGGCAACGCCATGGCCACCAACGTGTTGACCATCACCGGCACCCGCATCGTCGGGCCGTTCGTCAGCGGCATCCTGATTTTCACCCTGGGCTTCTTCTGGAACTTCGTGATCGAATCGGCCCTGTACCTGGTCAACGTGGCGATGATTTTCCCGCTGCGCACCCCGTTCCACCGTCCGAGCGATGCCCGGAGGCGCGGTTCCGCCCTGGCCAACATGGTGGAGGGTTTGCGCTACGTGTGGAGCGGAGAGCGGGCCTTCTTCCAGTTGATGCTGTTGTCGGTGATTCCCAACATCATCCTGCACCCGGCGTGGTTCCTGTTCCCAGTGTTCACCACCGAGGTGCTGCAGCGCGACGCCGACGTGGGCGGGTACCTGCTTTCCATCACCGGCGTTGGCGGCCTGCTGGCGGCGCTGTTCGTGGCCTCCTTCGGGTTCGTATTCCCCAAGGGCAAGGTGGTATTGGGCGCCGCGATAGCCAGTTCGCTATTGCTGGTCCTGTTCGCGTTCTCCAAGTGGATGGCGCTGGCTTTCGTGGTGATCGCGGCCATGGCCTCCAGTCAGTCCCTCTTCCGCACCACCCGAGGCACGCTGATACAGACGCTGGCGCCCGACAGTCTTCGGGGCCGGCTGACGAGCCTGCAAAGCATCGACCGCGGGTTCCTGGTGGTTGCCAGCCTCGGGGTGGGCTTGCTCTCCGACCTCACCAATCCGGCAACGGCCATGGCCATCATCGGCGTATTGGGTCTGGGGTTGGCGTTGGTTTGCTGCGTCGTCCTCGGTCGGGTGCGCAGGCTCGACTGATTGGGCCGCAATATACCAAACGCGGCGCCGATCAAGGCCGTTGCGTCATGGGTGCAAACGGCTGGTGCCGAATGTGGAATTCCCCAATGTGGATGGCGTCGGGTGTTGCAGTGCCCCGTTGCAGGTGAACCTACTTACCGTGACTAGCCTAACACAGCGCAATACGGCCGGGTGTTGCCGGTGTGTCCCACAAATCTCATGTGTCAGGATTGATCAACTGCGCCGCCGCTTCTGCGGTTTCGCTCTGCCGGCCCGGTAGTGCGTGGGCGTATATGTCCATCGTGGTGCTGACCTTAGAGTGACCTATTCGTTTTGAGACCACGGCTGGGTTCTCTCCCAGACTTCAACGCCAACGCCTATCCTCGCCGCAACCCAGCGTAGATGATAAGGATTGTCAGGCTTGCCCCATCGAATACACCTGCCTCCCGCCGGGGCAAAAACGCCGGTTCTTCGCGGTAACCATATATCACCCGCAGTATGCGCGGGCCCGGGAGCGTAACCGAACCGCTACTTCTGCGTATCTCGTTTTTGGTAAGACATGGCAATATGGTCAGCCGTAACTGTTCAGGTTCAGGTTGTTGTCATTGTGTGGCGCTTGCACCGCGGCAATCTCGTCCTCGTGCCGGAACCGCTTCCCGAACGATCCCCCACTCCAACGAGATTGCCGCTCTGCGCTCGAAATGACGGTCCCCTACAACCCTGAACAGCTGCGTTTCCACACCGGCCGTCGCCATACCGACCGGGCTGTGTTACAGTCTTGACGAAAGTGGTCGATAGCGTCTTGGGACGGTTCATGGTTATCACAATCAGCCGGATCTTACCAGTAACCTATTGATACGGTAAGACGCCATGAACAAGCATGACCCTATTCATCAAAGCGCACTTACGCCACCCATTGGTATCAATAGATCCCACCTGAAGCAGTAATGTCGTGCCCTCCAGGAGTACTTTTTATTTTGCAGTCATTGTGCCTGCGTTCTCTCGGTGGGACAGCGCCCGCCTGACAGGAAAAGCCCAACACAGAACTTTGGAATGAAAACAGTCACCTCTTCAGAAAATGTCGGGACGGCGAAAAGCAGGCAGGGGGGCCAACACATGGCGGACTTGAAATTTGCGACCCTTTCCGGCGACTATATCGGCATCAGCGGTGCAGCCGTCGAAGATTTTCGGGCCAGCCTGCACGGAGAGTCGTTGGCGCCGGGAGACGAGGGATACGACAGCGTCAGAAGAGTCTGGAACGCCATGGTCGACAAGCGGCCCGCGCTGATCGCCCGGTGCAGCGGAACCGCAGACGTGATCAATTCGGTCAACTTCGCCAGGGAGAACAACCTGCTGATTTCGGTGCGCGGCGGCGGCCACAACTTCCCGGGCAACAGCGTTTGCGAAGACGGGTTGATGATCGACCTCTCCCGTATGACCGGCGTCCGCGTCCATCCGGCGGCCAAAACGGTCCGCGCCCAGGGCGGGACAAAATGGGGAGCCTTCGACCACGAAACCCAGGCTTTCGGTCTCGCCGCGCCGGGAGGCACCGACCCGGACACCGGCATCGCCGGACTAACGCTGGGCGGAGGCATCGGCTGGTTGTCCGGCGGCTACGGCCTCAGTTGCGACAACCTGATCTCGGCCGACGTGGTCACTGCGGATGGCAATATGCTCACCGCCAGCGCCGACGAGAACCCGGACCTGCTATGGGGCCTTCGCGGCGGCGGCGGCAACTTCGGCGTCGTCACTTCCCTGGAGTACCGGCTGCATCCCGTTGGGCCGACGGTGTTGGCGGGCTACCTGGTCTACCCGTACCACCAGGCGAGGGAGTTGTTCACTCTGGTCGGCGAGTTCACCGCCAACATGCCCGACGAGATGAACCTCATCACCTTCCTGGCAACCCCGCCGGAGGGTGGGGAGAAAGTATGCAGAATTCTCCTCTGCTACTACGGCGCAGTCGAAGAGGGGAAGCGGGTCATCCGGCCGCTGCGGGAGTTTGGCCCTCCGCTGTCGGACGACGTCCGTCCCATGACGTACTCCCAGGCCCAAGCCTTGGCGCTGGCTCCCCAGGGTCGGCAGAATTACCTCAAGTCCCATTTCATGAGCCACGTCAGCACGGAAGTGGTGGACATCAATCTCGACTTTTTCGACCGGGTCACCTCGCCGCTCTCCAGCGTCCTGTTCCAATATCTGGGCAACGCCACACGGCGCGTGCCAGCCAACGACACCGCTTTCGGGCACCGGGGCGCGCTGTGCGAATGGGCCACCAACGCGGTCTTCCTGGACCCGGGCGAGTCGGAAATACACATCCGGTGGGTCCGGGAGTTTGCCGCGGCGCTATCACCCTTTTCCTCGGGGCCGTACATCAACCAGGTAGGCGCCGAGGCGGAAGAAGGCGCCGCGGAGATTCAGGCGGCTTTCGGCAACAACTTCGAGAAGCTGGCGAGCCTCAAGCAACGGTACGACCCGACAAACATGTTCAGCCACAACCACAACATCCGGCCCCGGGCCTAGGGCATCACGCGCATTCGGTTTGCGGCGGGGAAACGTCAGAATCAGGATTTACGGGATTTTATGAATTTGACAGGATTGAGAGAGCTTTACCAAAGAACGGTTTCAATCCTGACAATCCCAAAATCTTGAAAATCCTGCTTCTGACGATTTGCGAAAGCAAACCGTGTCGTGTGTCGAAGGCAGTTCAGGTTCTAAGCAGGTCCGCCAGGCCGCTGACCGGTTCTGCTTCCTCCAGCGAGTCCAGGCGGGAAAGGACTTCCGCCGTCGTCGCTTCGGACAACGCCGGCGAGGCGCAATCGCGGAATTTCTCGCGGACGTCCTCCATGGTCACGCCGCGCAGGGCCCCGCTGTTGGCGCGGTGCGCCTGCTGCCGAAGCGTGCTGCCGTCCTTCAGCCGGACGTCAACCTGGTGGTAGCCTTCCGTCCAGCTGGGTTGACCCTCGTTGCCCGGGATGCGGCGCATTTCGATGCGCGGGATCATTGCCTGGGCCTCGGGACGCATCACCTGATCGTCAGTGAAGGACTGCAACCCGACCCGTTGGTCCAGCAGCGCGGCTGCCAGGCAATACTGCATGCTGAACTTCCCTTCCAAAGACGACACCGGGCGGGAGTGGATCAATGAGCGAGGCGGATCGAAGTCCACCATCACGTCGATCCGGTCCACCGACGCCGGGTCTATGCTGCCCTGGGACAGCAGGTCAAAGGTGGCATCCAGCGCCAGGTGGGCGCTGCCGCAGCAGGGGTACTTCTTGATTTCAATGCCCGACTCGACCAGGTAGCATTTGTTTCCCAGGTTCTGCGCCACCTGCTCACTGTCGAAACCCTGGCCGCCGGAGAAGGCACGGATGAATCCGAACCGTCCTTCCAGGGCGTCCTCGCTGGCGGTGAAACCTTCCCGCACCAACTTGGCCGCGACAACCCCGGCGCGAGCGGCGTCCCCGGCGTGGAACGGCTTGGTCATGGTGCCGAAGTTCTGTCGCAGCCCCGACGCCTGGGAAGCCGCCAGGGACACGGCCATGGCCGTCCGTTCCGGGTCCAGGGCCATGATCCTGCTGGCCGCTGCCGCCGCTCCCACCGCCCCTAGCGGGCCGGTGGGATGCCATCCCAGATCATCGTAATACGCTTCACTCAGGGACTCACCCACGGCGCAGGCGACCTCGAAGCCGGACATATATCCGAGCAGCATGTCCTTGCCGGACGCGCCAAACTCCTCAGCCACCGCCAGGGATGCGGGCAGCAGAACCGCGGTGGGATGGGTCTTGGTAATCTGGGTGATGTCATCGTAGTCCAGGGCGTGGGCCATGGCGCCGTTCACCAGGGCGGCATTGGCCGCCGAGGTCCTGAATCCCCGCCCCACAACGCTGGCGGCGGGGGAGGCGCCTTCGGCCACAACGTAGCGGCAAAGAATGTCCGACAGGGATTCCCGGGAGCCGGCCAGCGTACACGCCAGACAGTCCATGATCGCGCCCTTGGCCGCCTCAATGGCATCGGGCGGGAAGTCCTCAATGTCGGCGGCAGTGACGTATTCAGCGATCCGCTTGGTGATGTTCATGGAGTAACTCCTGGCGGTCAGGGCTTGCCGTGTTGTTATCGTGGACGTGATCGTAACGCGAATGTATGCCTTTTTGGAGCAGTGTCAAGTGGCAGGAGGCGCCCCGCCTGATGTTCGTCTCCGTGCTATCATGGGCCGCGAAGGATCCTAACGGGGAAAATGCAAGGAGGGCATGGCAAATGACAATGGGCACGGTGGCTTGGACCGAAGAGTTTCCGGAGGTAGCGGGCAACAAACTCCAGTTAGTCAGAGGCGGCGCGGGTGACCCTCTGCTGATCCTGCACGACGAAATGGGCCACCATGGGCAGGTGCGATACCAGGATGAACTGGCCCGGGACTATGCCGTCCACATTCCCTCGCATCCTGGGTTCGGCGCAACCGAAGGCCGGGAATGGATCATGAACATGCGGGACATGGCCGGCTGGTATCTGGAAGCTCTGGACGACCTGAACCTTGGCCCCGTGAACCTGCTGGGGTTCTCGATGGGAGGCTGGCTGGCCGCGGAAATGGCGTCGATGTGCCCCGATCTGGTCCGCAAGCTGGTGCTGGTAGCGCCGGCCGGGATTCGCCCGCCCTCCGGAGAGATATTCGACATGTTCCTGGTGGTGCCGAGAGACTACATCGTCGCCGGCTTCCTTGACCCGGAAACCGTGCCCGAATTCGGCGAGGTGTGCCCGGAGGAACCCTCGGCTGAGCTGAACGAGGCCTGGGCAGTGGCCCGGGAAGAGGCGTGCCGCCTCAGCTGGCGTCCCTACATGCACAACTTGGCCATGCCCAACCTGGTCCACCGGCTCAAGCGCGTGCCCACCCAGATCATCTGGGGACGCGAGGACAACATCGTTCCGGTGTCGGCAGGGCAGCTGTATCACGACTCTATCCCCGGCTCCCGTCTGGAGATCCTGGACGGATGCGGCCATCGCCCCGAACTGGAGAAGACCGACGAATTCCTGAGCCTGGTCAAGGGTTTTCTGGCGTCGTAACTCCGGGGGGACGAGGCACGTGACCACCACCTCAATTCAAGACCGCGTGGACGAGCTTTTTGCCGACGCCCGCGACATGCAAGCCCAGGCCATCGACTGCTTTGACCGGGGCGATGTCCGCGACGCGGCGGAGAAAGCCTGGTGCGCCACCAAGCGCGCCACCGACGCCCTAATCCTGATCCGCACCGGCGAAGAGCCGGTGACCACCGCAGCCACCAGCGACGGCCTGGACTCTCTGGCAAGTCGGGAGTCAGACACCAGAATGCTACAGGGTCGCTACTACAGCCGGATCCACCACCTGCACGGAATGTGCTTCTACTCGAGGTACTGCAACGACCAAACCGAGCGACGCATCAGGGAGACGGCGGCCTACATCAGCGACGCCGAAGTTCTGGCAGGCCAATGAGCGCATCCTCGCTTTGGAGATCCTATACGGTTGTGGCCATCGCCCGGAGATGGAGAAGACCGACGAATTCCTGAGCCTGGTCAAGCAATTCCTTTCGTCATAACTCTGGAGAGGACGAGACACGTGACCACCACCTCAATTCAAGACCGCGTGGACGAGCTTTTTGCCGACGCCCGCGACACGCAAGCCCAGGCCATCGACTGCCTTGACCGAGGCGATGTCCGCGACGCGGCGGAGAAAGCCTGGTGCGCCACCAAGCGAGCCACCGACGGCCTCATCCTGGCTCGCACCGGCGAAGAACCGGTGACAACCGCACGCACCACTGACGAGTTGGACGCACTGGTCGACCGGGAGCCAGCCGCGGAAAGTCTCCTGGGCCGCTATTTCAGCCGCCTGGGGCAACTCCACGGCGCCTGCTTCTACGACAAACGCTGCAACCCGCAGACCAAACGGCGTATCAGGGAAACCAACCAGTACATCAGCGACGCCGAAGTTCTGGCAGCCCAATGAACCCGTCCTCCATATGGTAAAATCCGGCCGTACCCGGAAGCGCAAGGAGAAGCGACATGTTTATCGGATACTTTACGGAAAGGCCGTACCAGGACCCCAAATCCGGGTACTTTGGCGCCACCGGCAAGTCCATCATGGACCTGAACGTCAGCAACGACATCTACGATGCCGAACTGGGCGCCGGTCTCTACAACCGCTACCTGGACGAAAAGATCTACGCCGAGGAGATGGGCTTCGATGGCCTGATGCTCAACGAGCACCACAGCACGCCCTTCTGCATGGGCGGCGCTATGAACGTGGAGGCATCCATCCTGGCTCGCATCACCAACCGGGCCAAGATCGTACTGCTGGGCAACATCCTTCCCCTCTGGGACGACCCGCTGTGGCTGGTCGAGCAGCTGGCCATGATCGACATGATCTCCCACGGCCGGCTGGTTTCCGGCTGGGTGCGCGGCACCGGCCGTGAGAGCGTGGCCCACAACATCGAGCCGCATTACAACTGGGAGCGGTTCAAGGAGGCCCACGAGCTCATCGTCAAGGCCTGGACCACCCCCGGCCCCTTCCGCTGGGAGGGCAAGCACTTCCACTTCCGCCATGTCAATCCGTGGGTGCGCCCCTACCAGAAGCCGCACCCGCCTATCTGGCTGCCCGGCGTCGTCAGCCGCGACTCCCTGGTGTGGGCCGCCGAACAGCGCATCCCCTACATCATGCTGGCCACTGAGATGGAACCCACCAAGCAGGCGTTCCAGATCTACCACGACACCGCGGCCGAACTGGGCTACGAGTCCGGCCCGCAGAACATCGGCTACCTGTGGAAGGTCCACGTTGACGAGACCGAGGAACTGGCGGAGCAGACCGGCCGCAAGTACGTCCAGGGGCCGAGCAATCCGTTCCTGGCCGGCAACGAAGGCACCACCAACCAGGCCCTACTGCATCTCCCCGGCCTGACCTCCCGGCGGCGCGTCCTGCCCACCACCGATGTAGCCACTGCTGCCCGCGGCGGCAGCGCCGGCCCCGGCGGCGTCCTCTCCCGCCCCTACGAGCAGCAGGTCAACGACTACACCATCATCTCCGGCACGCCGGACAGCGTGATCCCGAAGATCCGCCACGTGCTGGAGACCATCCGCCCCGGCAGCATCTTCTTCTGGGACGGCGACGGCGCCATGACCCACGACGACGCCATGCGCAGCCTGCGGCTCATGGGCCAGGAAGTGCTTCCGGCCGTCCGCGAAATGGCCAAGGAACTGGATCTGCCCGGCCCCTTCGAGGTTGACCCCGCCACCGGCCAACCCTACGAGGCACAGACGTACTCAGCGCAGCCCGCTGAGGTCACGGCTGACGACTAGCATCGAACCATACGATCTGCACACGCGCCTCTCCCAAACCCGGGGGAGGCCGTTTGCTATCTTTCACACAATTTCCGAGCACACCCCACACGGAGCGCAACCATGCCTTACGGAGACAACGACTGGCTGGCCCTTACCGCCGAACCCTCACTTGAGCCCGACTTGCCCATCTGCGACGCTCACCACCACTTTTGGGACTTTCGTATGGATCGCGTCCCGTACCATCGCTACTTGCTGGACGAGCTGGCCGCGGACGTGAACAGCGGACACAACGTCCGATCCACGGTATTCCTCGAAGCGCGTTCGATGTACCGCCCCGACGGGCCCGAAGAGCTGCGTCCGGTGGGCGAAGTGGAATTCGTGCAGGGTATAGCTGCTGCAAGCGCCACCGGCCTCTACGGCCCTACCAAAGCCGCCGCCGCCATCATCGGCGCCGCTGACCTCGCCCTGGGCGACGACGTGGCTCGCGTGCTGGACGCGCTCCAGGCCGCCAGCCCCAACCGTTTTCGCGGCATCCGGTACAACACCGGCTGGGATCCCCATCCTGAGTTGGAAAGCCGCTCCACTGAGCACAAGCTGGCGGATCCGCAAGTGCGCGCCGGCGCCCAGGTGCTGTCCGACCGTGGGCTGGTGTACGAAAACGTGGTGTTTTTTCCGCAGCTTTCTGACTTGGTTGATTTCGCCAACGCCCTCCCTGACCTGACCATCGTGTCCAACCACATCGGCGGTTTGATACGCATCGGCCCCTACGGAAACCGGGACGACGAGGTGATGCCGGCCTGGCGCGAGGGCGTGGCGGCGCTGGCCCAATGCCCCAACGTGGTGATGAAGCTGGGCGGCGTGGGCCAGCCGCGTTACGGGTTCGACTGGCACACGCGGGCCACCCCCATCGGATCCGAACAGCTGGCGGAGGAGATGGGCCCGCTGATCACCTACTGCATCGACCAGTTCAGCCCCGACCGTTGCCTGTTCGAGAGCAACTTCCCGCCCGACAAGGTGTCCTTCTCGTACAACGTCATGTACAACGCCTTCAAGCGCATGACGTCGGGCTACTCGGCCAGCGAGCGCGCCGCCATGTTCCACGACAACGCGGCCCGGATTTACAGCATCGAGTACTAGGGCGTGTCGCCAAATTATCTCGTCATTCCTGCGGAAGCAGGAATCCAGGCGTTTCCGTATCCAAATCGTTCTGACACAGCAGGCGGTTTTGGATTCCCGCTTTCGCGGGAATGACGGAAATGGAGCGGTTCGACGCTTGGCAACTCAATTTGACGACACGCCCTAGCGGCTACGGGGTCGACAGTAGAGCGGTCAGTTCGCCCACATCCGACAGCCGGTCCAGGCGGCTGACCGTTTCGATAACCTGCTGCACTCCAGCGGAGCCGAGGGTATCCCGCGCCAGCAGGTCGAACTTGCCCAGCAGTTCCTCCCGGCCGGCGGGGTTGGAAAAGTCTCCGCGCTGAGAGGTGACTTCGGCGCGGCGAACCCGGCCGTCGGCGAGTTGCACGGCGACCCGCGCCGACGGGTAGTCGTACCGGCGCAGGTTCATCTCCGGGTCGGAATCCAGCGTTACGCGCTCAGCCAGGGCGCGGATGTCCGTGTTGTCCACCCGCTCCGGCAGGAAGGCGGTGACGTCGGTGCGGCCGTAGCAGATCGCGGCGGCCACCGCGTAGGGGATCGAGAACTTGGCGGCCAGCATGTTGTCGGGGTGCGGGTCGGCCATGATGCCGGCGATGGGAGGCGCGGTAACCGCGATGCTCTTCACCTCCGAAGGGGCGAAAGGCTCTTCGCGAAGCAGGTCCTGCACCGCGTCCAGCACCGGGTGGTTGTACAGGCAGCAGGCATGCAGCTTGAAATAGTTCTGCTGGATGCGGTACGTGTCGCCGCCCAAACCGCCCACTACCGCGTCGGGATCGAACCCATCGCCCAGAAAAGTCCGGTACAGGTCCGCCGGCCCGTCGGCGATGGCCGTGTATCCGCATTGGCTGAGGTGCGCCGCCATGATGCCCTGGAAACCGGACCGGCCGGGGTACAGGTTGCGTACGGTGGCCCCTTCGATGCAGGGGGTCCAGGTGTTGGCCGGGCTCATGGACATGGCCAGGTTCATCGCCACCCGGGTTTGCGCTGCGTCGAAACCCATGAGTCGCGCCGCCGCGGCCGCGATGCCGATGGTTCCCCAGGTGCCGTGGGAGTGCACTTCGGCTTTCACGGTGGTTGCCGTGCCGATGCGCGAGATTACCTCGTAGCCGACGATGATGCTGGCCAGCACGTCCCTGCCGCTGCGCCCCAGGTCCTCGCCGACGGCGATGGCCCCGGGCGTCACGTGGATGGACGGGTGGCCGCCGCCCAGGCGGTTGCCCTCATCCATTTCCAGCGACACGCCGGCGGTGGCGTTGACCATGGTGGCCCATACCGGCTGCACCCGATTCGCGTGCCCCAAGACGGTTGACTTGCCGGGCCCGCTCATGGTCGCGGCAAGCCCGGCGAAGTTGGCATTTTCGGACAAGCGGCTGCCGGCTAGGATCGCGCCGACAGTGTCCAGCACCACGTCCTTGGCGGCGGCGATGGCGGCGGGGTCAAAGTCCTCCCAGCGTGTTTCGGCGACAAACTCGGCCAGCAAATCCAGATAATCTTGCGGCACGGCGGCCTCCAACTCTAAATCGCTGTCATTGCGAGGAGCGCAGCGACGTGGCAATCTCGTTATCGTAGCAACGGCCGTTGCCTGAACGAGATTGCTACACTTGCGCTCGCAATGACAGGGCCTGATCCTACCGGGTGAAGAATTCGTGGAGGAGGCGGTACGCGTCGTCGGGCAGTTCCTCGGCGATGTAATGGCCGCAGGGCAGCGATTGCCCCTCCACGTTGTTGGAATAGTTGCGCCAAACGCCGAGGACGTCCTGGGTGCGGCCCACGTAACCCCGGTCGCTCCACAACGCCAGGTGGGGGCAGTTCACCTTGTTCTCGAAATCGGCCTCGTCATGTTCCAGGTCGATGCTCGCGCCGGCCCGATAGTCCTCGCATGCGCCGTGAATGGCGTCGGGGTTGCTGAAGCAGCGCACGTACTCCTCCACGGCCTCCGGCGGAAACACCTCCTCGGCGTTGCGCTCCCGCATGAACCGCGAGCGGATGAAGTAGTCAGGGTCGGCCCCGATCACCCGCTCCGGAAAATCGTAGGGCTGGATCAGGAAGAACCAGTGGTAGGTGTTGGTCGCAAATTCCTTGTTCACGATGCTGAACATGTGGCGCGTGGGCACGATGTCCAGCGTCGCCAGGCGCAGCACGCGCTCGGGATGGTCCTTGGTCAGGCGATGGGCCACACGGGCGCCGCGGTCGTGGCTGCCCAGGAAGAAGGTATCGAACCCCAGGTGGCTCATGGCGTCCACCAGGTCCTGCGCCTGGGCCCGCTTGCAGTGGTTGAAGTGATCGGGGCTGCCTTGCGGCTTGCCGCTGTCGCCGTAGCCGCGCAGGTCGGCCGCGACCACCGTGAAGTCCTCCGCCAGCCGCGGCGCGATCTTGTGCCACATGGTGTGCGTCTGCGGGTAACCGTGCAGCAGCAGAAGCGGGGGACCGCTACCACCCTTCACCAGGTTCACCGGCTCGCCGCCGGTCTCCACCAGCATACGATCAAATCCCTCGAACAAAGCCATTACAATCCCCCTAACATTTGCTGATGGCGCGATTGTAGCCGGCTTGGGGGTTGCCGGCTACCGTTCGCGAGCGGGGCAATTGTTGAGTCCGGCCGGAGTGTTATGGCGCCGGGGAGGGCGCGCGTTTCACACCCAACAAGAACAACCGGCAACAGGATTTTGGAGGCCGCCGATGGACGCGGACATTACCGTCAGTGGCAATGCTAAAATCCCGTCAGGGAGCGAATATCATGAAGTTCAACGGAGGCAATGCGCCGGCCATCGGGCGCGCCATATACAACGACAAGATACGCCCGACCCTGGGGCCGGAGCACAAGGGCAAGGTGGTGGTCATCGACGTGAAAAGCGGCGACTACGAGATCGCCAAAAACAGTCTGACCGCTGACTTGCGCTTGCGAAAGCGACGCCCCAACGCCTTCACCTGGGCGGAAAGGGTCGGGTCTCCGGCGGTGTACCGCATGGGTTCGCGCTATCGGCCCCGCAGCCAGCGCCGTGATTAGGGGGCGGGTTGCAGAACGCGCGGACGGCGAGCTGGAACCTGGAACCATGGCTCACCGTATCCGTGGAGTACGCCAACGAAGGCTTGCTCCGGTGCGACGTTATCGTCGATACCGGCTTTACCGGATGGCTGACGCTGCCCGAAGCAGTCATTCGGGAGCTGGGGTTGGCCAAAATCGGCACCCTACCCGCCACCGTGGCCAGCGGTGAAACGGGGCATTTCCCCTACTATCAAACCCGCATAATGTGGCATGGACGATTCCACTGGGTGGAAGTTCTCGAGTCAATTGACCAACCGTTGCTGGGCATGGAGCTGTTGCGGGATAACTGGATTACCATAGGCGCCTGGGACGGCGGCGCTGTAGTCATCGAGGAAGCACGACCTGAACGCCTCCTTTGACACCATATTCGCGCCCGTGTAACGTAAGCGGCAATTAATCCTGCATCGAGAGACAAAATGACCACCATCGCCGTACCCACCGACATTGACCACTACCTCGCTGCCGCTCCCGACTTCGTGGCCCGCGTGGACGAGGCCGCCGACTGGATCGACGCCGAACGGCAGATGCCGCCCGACCTCGCCGCGGACATGGCCGACGCCGGGTTCTTCCGCCTGCTGCTGCCCCGGGATCTGGGCGGCGCCGAGTTGGCCCATCCCGATTTCCTGAACATCCTGGAGATGTTTGCGGGGGCCGATGCCAGCGTCGCCTGGTGCCTGAACCAGAACAACGTCTTCTCAACCAGGTCCACGCGGATGGCGATGGCCACGGCGCAAGAGATTTGGGGTGAGCCGCGGGCGGTGGTGACCAACGGGCCGCCGGCCGCCGGGTCGAAATCGGTGCCGACGCCGGGTGGTTTCCGGTTGAGCGGACACTGGAACTTCAGCAGCGGTAGCGACCACGCCACCTGGATCGCCGCGCTGGCCCCCGTAATCCCGGAGAACGGCGCGGGAGCCGACGGTCAACCGCCACAGACACGACTGCACCTGATGCCCATTGACCAGGTGAGGATGGTGGACCTGTGGCAGGTCGCCGGACTCCGCGGCACCGGCAGTTTCAGCTTCCAGGTGGACGACCTCTTCGTGCCGGAGGAACGCACCTTTGTGCAGGAAGGCGCGTCCTGGTGTGACCGCCCACTGTACGGCATACCCACCACGCTGCTCTTCGCCACCGGGTTCGCCACCGTCGCGCTGGGAGTGGCGCGCAAGAGCCTGGACATCGCCATCGAGGTGGGCGGTAGCCGGACACCCTATCGCTCCGGCGTGCTGCTGCGCGACCATCAGACCACCCAACGAACCATAGGCGAGGCCCACGCGCAGCAGAGTTCGACCAGGGCCTTCCTCCGGGAAGCGCACGGGCGTCTTTGGGAGTCGGCATCCACTCGGGGCATTCTCACCACCGACGAGCGCATCCAGCTGCGGGTGGCGGCGACCCATGCCATCCGCACGTCGGCGCAGGTAGTGGACGCCGCGTACACCCTGTGCGGAGCCAGCGGTATTTTCCAGTCAAACCCAATCCAGCGACGGTTCCAGGACATGCACGTCATCACGCAGCACGTGCAGGGACACCACGTGCACTACGAAACGGCGGGCCAGTACCTGCTGGGGTTGGAACCACAGGGCGTTTTCTAGCGTTCACTTGTGTCATTGCGAGAAGCGCGGCGACGTGGCAATCTCGTGCCATGTAGATGACGTCGCCCACGCGCTCGCTGCGCCGACGAGATTGGCACGCTGAGCTCGCAACGACATTGAGGAGGGGAATATTATGGCAGCGAATCACGTGGATACGGTCATCGTGGGCGGGCAAATCGTAACCTCGTCGCAGGTCTACGAGAATTCCATTGCCGTCGCCGGCGAGAAGATAGTCGCAATTGGACCGGAAAACTACCTGCCGCCGGCTGACCGGTACATCGACGCTTCCGGCAAGTTCGTGCTGCCCGGCCTGATCGACAGCCACGTCCATCTGGACGGCCACGACGACTACGCCCTGGGGTCGTTGGCCGCCGCCCATGCCGGCCTGACCACCCTGGTGCCCTTCGGCACCTACCAGCTGGAAGGCGATGAAACGCTGCCGCAGGCGACGCACCGCACCCGCGAAACCGTGGAGCAAGTCGCCCTCACCGATTTCGCCTTTCACTTCATCCTGCAGAACCGTCCGAGCATCCTGTCGGGGCTGCCCCAGGCCATCGACCTGGGCGTCAAGTCCTTCAAGATGTTCATGACCTATAAGAAACGGCCCGGCAGGATGTGCGACGACGACTACATCTGCGAGGCGATGGACCTGGTAGGTCGTGGCGGAGGCGTCCTGCAACTCCACTGCGAGAGCGGCAACATCATCGAATACCTCGAGAACAAGCTCATCGGCGAGGGACACACTCACCCCACGGACTTCCCCACGGCGTGCCCGGACTGGGCGGAAGAGGAGGCAATCAACCGGGCGGTGAAGATGTCCGCCGCAACTCGATGCCCCACCTACGTGGTGCACCTC
The DNA here is from genome assembly GCA_028873965.1 of Chloroflexota bacterium. Taxonomy (GTDB): domain Bacteria; phylum Chloroflexota; class Dehalococcoidia; order Lucifugimonadales; family UBA3495; genus Bin87. Next base: position 59,645 of record JAPPMU010000019.1, on the reverse strand, counting down.
AGCACCCAGCTGGGGCTGGAACGGATCAAGCAGGCCCAGAGCCTCGGGCAGCGGGTCTGGACCGAGACTTGCCCGCAGTACCTGCTGCTGTCCGACGCCCAGATGGCCGAGCGCGGCCCATTGGCGAAGATCGGTCCGCCGCTGCGACCTGACGACGGACCCGACCGCGACGCGCTGTGGGATGGATTGCGCCAGGGCCACGTGTCCATCGTGGCCAGCGACCACTCACCGCATCCCCAGGAGCTGAAGCAGCCGGGCTGGGACAACATCTTCGTCGACGCCAACGGCATGTCCGTGCCCTTCGGCTCACCCGGCATCGAGACCATCGTGCCGCTGATGTACAGCGAGGGCGTGGTCAAGCGAGGCCTGCCCATCTGGTGGCTGGCCCGCGTCATGGCCGAAAACCCGGCCCGCATCTTTGGCATCTACCCGCGCAAGGGCGTGATCCAGGTGGGCTCGGACGCCGACTTCCTCATCCTGGACCCCAACGGCGACCGCATCGTCACCGCCAGCGACCACCACAGCAACGCGGGATACACCCTGTTCGAGGGCTGGCAGGTCAACGGCCGCCCGTGGATGACCATGCTGCGGGGGCAGGTCCTGTTGCAGGACGGCGAGATCCAGCAGAACCCGGGCTACGGAACCTTCCTGGAAAGCGGCTCACCCGTCGCGCCGCTGGGCGGGCCGGTCGAATAGATGAAAATCACCGAAGTACGCGCCGTCTATCCAAACTATCGGTACGTCGTTCCGTCCTGGCGCACCCACTTCTGGCAGATCGTGGTTCGGGTGGAGACGGACGCGGGAACCGTCGGCCTCGGATACGGCGGCGGCGGAGTGGCCGGCGTGGAAATCGTCAACCGCCACTTCCGCGAGCTGCTGCTGGACCGCGACATCAACAGCCTGGCCGACATCGCGGCGACGTGGGACTACCTCTACGAACAATCTCTGCCCTACGGCCGCAAGGGACTGGCGATGATGGCGCTCAGCGGCGTGGACCTCGCCTTGCACGACCTGCTGGCCAAGGCGGAAAACCGGCCGGTGTACGAACTGCTGGGCGGCGCCCAAAATTCCAGCATCCTCGCCTATGCCACGGGGCCGGATTCGGAGGCGTACCGCGAGCTCGGCTTTCGCGCCCACAAGTTTCCCCACCGTTGGGCCGGAGACGCCGATTATGAGACGGCGGCGGCCGCAGCGGCAAAAGCCCGGCAGCTTTATGGCCCGGATGCCCGGATCATGGTGGATTGCTACATGTCGTGGGATGCGGAAGTCACCACGCGCATGGCGGACATTCTGTCGGAATACAACCTTTACTGGTACGAGGACGTGCTGACCCCGGACGATCTGGCCGGGCAGGCCGCCCTGCGCGCCGTTGCGGAGCCCACGCTCATCGCCGGCGGCGAGCACGAGTTCACGCACTTCGGGTTCGCCGACATTGCCCGCGCCGATGCGCTGGGCCTGTGGCAACCCGACATTACCTGGTGCGGCGGAATCACGGCGGGACTTCGCATCATCGACCTGGCCCGGGACGCCGGTATCCCGGTCTCGCCCCACCGGGGCGCGGAGGTCTGGGGGCTGCATCTCATCGCCGCCTCCGACTGGGCCGACTTCGCCGAGTGCCACTCCGACCACATCCGTTCGCCCCGGGACCAACTCTGGCTCGACGAACCCGAGCCGGAGGACGGCTACATCGCCCCGTCCGATGAACCGGGGTTTGGCGTCACGCTCAATGAGGAAATGCTGTAACCATGGCCGGCCCCCTGAACGCCTTCGTTCCCGATAGCACCGCCCACCTGCCCGGCGCTGAGGGCGGGCCTTTGGCCGGCCTCACCTTCGCCGCCAAGGACATCTTCGACATCAAAGGCCACGTCACGGGTTGCGGGAATCCGCACTGGCTGGCCACTCACGAGCCGGCCGAAACCAACGCCCAGGTGGTGCAGCAACTGGTCGACGCCGGCGCGTCCATGGTTGGCAAAACCATCACCGACGAGCTGACTCGCGGAATCTTCGGCGAGAACATGCACTACGGCACCCCGGTAAACCCGAACGCGCCGGGCCGGGTGCCCGGCGGTTCCTCCAGCGGATCGGCTTCGGCCGTGGCCGGCCGGTTGGTGGATTTCGCGTTGGGCTCGGACACCGGAGGCTCGGTGCGGGTGCCGTCCAGCTTCTGCGGGCTGTTCGGATTGCGGCCAACCCACGGGCGAATTCCGCTGGACGGCATGTTGCTCCAAGCCCCGTCCTTCGACACCATCGGCTGGTTCGCCCGGGACGCCGAGACCTTCGCCCACATCGGGTCGGTCATGCTGCCGCCGGGACCGCCCGGTCAGCGTCCGCGGCGCCTGGTCGTCGCGGAGGACGCCTGGGAACTGGCGGAGCCGGGCACTCGCCGAGCCCTGGAGACGGCTGTCGACAGAATTGGCGCGCTGTTCACCTCGTCGGCAATGGTGCGGCTTTCGCCAACCAGCCTGGAGGAGTGGTCCGGTCACCAGCAGGTGTTGCAGAGCCGGGAAGCGTGGGAGTCGGCTCGGGACTGGATCGACCAGGTCAATCCGACCTTCAGCTTCGAGGTCTCCGACCGCTACGCCATGGCACGCTCGGTAACCGACGAGCAGATCGTCGTCGCGCAGGCGGGCCGTGACGCCGTCATCTCCCGCATGAACGAGGTGTTCGACGGCGGCGACGTGGTGGTGTGCCTGCCAACCACGGTCTCCCCGGCCCCGCTGCTTGGGCAGCGCGTCTCCGAGCGACACACGCTGCGGCTGCGCAATAGCGCCCTCACGTCCATAGCCGGGAACACCGGCCGGCCGCAGATCAGTCTGCCGCTGGCTGAAGTCGACGGCCTGCCCGTCGGCCTGTCGCTGCTGGGAGACTACGGGGCCGACGAGCAGCTGATCGAACTGGCGCGGGAGATCAGCAGATTGGCCGAATGAGCAATCCGATCAGGTACGACCGCCATGCTCGCCGCCGCATGCGCTGGCGTGGAATCAGCGAAACCGAAGTTGAAGATACTGTTTTGGATCCGGATCGTGTTGAGCCTTCGATCCGGGGAAGGACGAACGCGTACAAACAGATAGGGGATCGCCAGATTAGGGTAACCTTCGTCGAGACCGAAAATGGTATCCTGATCATAACCGTGGTGGATCGGTCTAACTGAAGGGTTGCCGCCATGCAAATTGAGTACAGTTCGGACATTGACGCACTTTATGTGTACCTGAATAAGGCGGATGTCGCTTGCACGATTGAACCGCGCGACGGTATCGCAGTTGACTACGATTTTAGCGGCGCGATTGTTGGCGTGGAAATCCTGGATGCAAGCGTGCGCTTCGGCTCTTCGGATTCAGCGCTGATGCTGAAAGACAGCGGACCTGAGTACACTGACGATCAGTCGCGCCGAATCCGTTCCATTCTTTCCGCTTGCATCGCCCGTCCGCTACTTATTGAGGACGACGTCGATTAGGGCGATGCGCCCTTCGTTGACCGCGTCCAGCCCGTTGCGCAGGGCGCGAGCCAGGTCAGCGGGGTCTCCCACTCGCTCGCCGTAGCCGCCGAAGGGTTCCACCAGCTTGGCATAGTCGGGCCCGGGGATGTGCACGCCGTGCCAGATGTCGGAGCGCGCGGCGACTCCGTCGGGATAGTACGCCAGGTGGTTGCCCCGCATGGCCTCGTAGCCCTGGTTGTTGAACAGCACGGTCAGGAAGGGCAGGTTGGCCTCGCCGGCCACGCCAAAGCACTGGGTGACCGGGTTGTACAGGAACCCGCCGTCGCCCATGAGCGCGACCACGGGCTGATCGGGCTTCGCCAGCTTGACGCCCAGGGCCAGTCCCAGGCCCTGACCCAAACCACCGTTGGTCTTGTAGTAACTCTGGGGTCGGTCCCAGACGACGTGCCGCCCGATGGCGCCGCGGTGGGTGGTGACCTCCTCCGAGTAAACCACGTCTTCGGGCATCACCTCGCTGAGCACGGCGCACAGCCAGGCGGGGTCGATGGGCCGGCTGCTGCTGGCGGCGGCCTCGGCCGCGTAGGTCGCTTCGGCCAACCGCTCGTGTTCCGCCGCCCAGAGCTGACGCCGCGCCTCGATTGCGTCTCTGTGACCGGCCGCCATGGGTTGCAGCGCCTCGACCAACAGACCCAAACCGAGGGTAATATCGCCCTCCACATAGCGGTCAGCGAAGAGGTTCTGGTACACCATGTATTCCTTGACCGTGGTCTCGCCCATGGCCACGACGGTGGCATGCTGCGGGCCGGCCTGGGGCGGATACCAAGGGGCGCGGCTGGCAGCCAGGATCACCAGGTCGGCCTGCTGTAGATAACGCTCCGGCTGGCCGCCCAGATACAACGGGTGCCCCTTCGGGAAATTGGCGTACAGCGGCGCGCTCTCCACCACCGGGATGGCGAACAGCTCGGCCAGAGCGACCAGGTTGTTGAAGCCGGCCACCTCGCGCCCCGCGCTGTCGGTGATGATCAGCGGCGACCTGCTGCGCGCAACGAGGTCAGCCAACTCAGCGATGTCATTGTCCGAAGGGCGAATTTTGGGAGCCGACGGGACGGTCCTGAGTTTGCCCGGCGGCGTCCACTCGTGCACCATCGTCTCGATGGGAATGTTCATGAAGGACGGCCCCTGGGGAACCCGTTGCGCCAGTTCGCCGGCGCGCACCAATTGCTCGTACACGGTGTGGGGACTGGTGGCCCGGCCGCTCCACTTGGTGAAGGCATCGGCGAACCGGTCGGGTCCGCCCACCACGCTGAGGTTGCGGTACCACTGCCCCTGGGGGTCGATCTCCGGGTCCTCGCCGTAGCTGGTCGCTTCGCCGGAGCACACCAGCATGGGCACCTCGCCGATCATGGCGCCGTGCACCCCCATGCTGCCCTGCAGCAGGCCGACGCCGGCGTGCAGCAGCACCGCCTGCATGCGTCCGGTAACCCGGGTGTAGCCACTGGCCATGTTCACCGCCAGGGTCTCGTGCCAGCAGTTGATGTACTGCGGGCCCGGCGTCTCGTTGACCTTCTGGCGGGCCAGCGCCTCCCACACCGGCGCCCATTCGGAACCGGGCGATGAGATTATGTAATCGACGCCGAGGTTGCGAAACGCCTCGAGGATGGCTTCGCCGCAATCTTTCGTAGTGGTGGTGGTCATACTTCAGTCCTCCTGTGCCGGGCCGGTTGCCGGGCGGAGTACGGGTTCGGGCTGGGGGCGAGCCGGTACGGCCTGGCCCTCCCGGTGGGTGGGCAGCGCGGACAAGAAGAGCGCGACCGACAACGCCCCGATCATGGTGAAGAAAGCGTATCTCATGCCCACGGTAAACGCGGTTCCCACGCCGCCGGCGGTACCGTGGCGCACGGCGTCCAGGCTGGGTTCGTAGCCCAGGGAGCCCATGGTGGCGGTTACGATGGCAGTGGCCACGGCGACGCTGACCACGTTGCCGGCGTTGCGAATGAGGTTGACCAGGGCCGAAATGACACCGTGGCTTTCCCTTTCCACCGCGCTCAGAATGGAGCTGGAGTTGGGCGAGTAGAAGGTGCCCATGCCGCTGCTGGTGAGCATCAGGCCGGGAATCACCTGGAACAGCGAGGACTCGGCGGTCGCCTGGGAGAGGATGGCGATTCCCGTAGTCGATAGCAACAGGCCCGTCACGGTGAACTTGCGCCAACCGTAACGGTCCGAAAGCCGGCCGCTCAGCGGTCCCAGGATCGCCATGCACAGGGCCCCCGGGACTACGCAAAGGCCGGCCACCGACGGGCTGTAGCCCAGCACATTCTGCAGGTAGAACGGCGTCATGAACAGTATTGCCGAGCTGCCGATGAACATCAGGTAGTTGGCGGTCACGCCCAGGAAGAAGTTGCGCCGGCGGAACAGGCGCAGGTTGAGCATGGGGCTGGCGATGCGCAGCTCCCACCAGATGAAACCGGCGAGGAGAACCACGAAGGCGACTACGGCGCCCAGGATGGGCGGGGAAGTCCACCCCGTGCGGTGGGCATTGGTGATGCCCAGAAGCAACGCCAACAAGGCGCTGGACGACAAAAACGCTCCCAGCCAGTCAAACCCGCCCCGCCTCTGACCGCGAACCGGATGCGGTTGGTCGGCGCCGGTCAGAACCGCCACGCACAAGGCGATGCTGATCGCCACCATGGGAATGGTGGCGAAGAACACCGAGCGCCATCCGAAAGCGTCCACCAGGAAGCCTCCCATGGCCGGACCGGCGACGGCTCCGGTTCCCACCATGGTCATGATCAGGCCGATGGCCTTGCCCCGCTCGTTGGGGGGAAATGCGCCGATCATGATGGCCATGCCGGTGCCCTGGGTCATGGCCGCCCCGCTGCCCTGCACGATGCGCGAGACGATGAGCACTCCCAGATCCGTGGAGGTTCCCGCGGCAATGCAACCGGCGATGGTCACGACTGAGCCGATGATGTACACCCGCTTCGACGTGATGAGATCCGCCAGGCGGCCCATGGGCAGCAGGAGGGCGATGATCGTCATGGCGTACCCGATCACCAGCCACTGCACGCTGGGAATGTCGGTCTGGAAGTAGGTCGCGATGGTGGGCAGCGCCACGCCCACGCTGCCGTGGTCAACCACGGACGCGAAGGTGCCCACCGCCAGGGTGGCGAAGGCGTACCACTTGTAGTGCGGGCTTCGCGCCAGCGACGAAATCACGACTGCTTTACCGTGCGATCCTGGATTATCGGCTACTCGCCGGCGAAAAAGCGTCGGGGATTTTCCACGGTGATCTGGCGGATGTCCTCGTCCGACGCTCCCATTTCCTTCAGGCGTGGCAGCACGTAGCGCGGGATGAAGGTGTACCCGTCGGGATTGGCCCGGCGCCGCTGCTCCTGCACTTCTGCGCCATGGCGCGCCTTGGGCACCGAGTAGTCGTGAGACAGGAATATGCGGTGGGTGAACCCGGCATCCATCAACGCCTTGGCAACCTCCGTGCGCTGCTCCCAATCGGGAGTCCCGGGCCGCGTGCCGCCGGGGTAGCGGTCCAGGCCCAGCCACACGCCCTTGTTCAGCAGGCCCAGCAGGTACTCCAGGTCGGTGTCGTCGTTGCTGTGGCCGATGTACACACGGTCCAGGTCAACGCCCTCTTCCTCGAGGATGCGCACCTGGGCGTCGCCGATGCGTTCGGGCGACCAGGTGTGCGTCGAGATGGGGACGCCGGTAGCTTTCTGCGCACGAGCGGCGGCGCGCAGCACGTTTTCCTGTGGGGCGGTGATCCCGCCCTCGTCGCTGGCCACCTTGATGATGCCGGCCTTGATTCCCGTGCCCTCGATGCCCTCCTCAATTTCACGAACGTAAAGCTCGGCGATTACATCGGGAGAGATTTCGCCAAAAGGCCGGGGCACGGCCAGGTGATTGCCGGTGGCAACGACCACCTGCATGTCGCTGCCCAGCGCGACCTCGCGGATCAACTGCACGTCGCGTCCCAGGTCGAAGGTGCTGACGTCGATTATGGTTCTGACTCCATCCTCCCTGACAGCGCGCATGGCGGCGATGGACTGCTCGCGGATGCCGTCCCGGTCGATGATCTCCGGGTAGGTGTGCCGGAGGCCGGCGGCGTTGGTTCCCACGTGCTCATGGCTCAAGGTGAACCCCAGGTCGTCAGTATCGATGGGTCCCATCACGCTGTTCACGGTTGCCATTGCCATCCCTCCTGGCCGTGGGTGAATGCGGGTATTTTATTACGAATTTCGCTGGAACGATACGAGCCGTTGGTCACCGGAAGGCATGGTTCGGCGCTCCGGTCTGCGGCGAAGGAACGTCAGAATCAGGATTGTCGGGATTTTATGATTTGGCAGGATTGGAGGAGTTCCGTCATAGAATGCTCCTAATCCTGGTAATCCTCAAATCTTGAAAATCCTGATTCTGACGATTTACGAAAGCGAATACGCGTAAGCGCGAACCCCACTTGCCGGGCCATCGTCGGCCCGTCTATATTGGCCCAAAAGCACCGGGAGGCAAACATGCGAACGCCCATCTTGACGCGAGACCAGGTTCCAGAAGAATTGCGAGAGGCTTTCGACCACGAGACCGCCGGTTCCGGCGGTGTCGTTTCCAGCGGACCTGGGTCCGCCATGATCAACAGTCCCGAGATGCGCAAGCGCGCCAACCATCTCGTCAACTACCTGCGGGACGAGTCCTCGCTGCCCAAGAAGATCCAGGAACTGGCGATGATCCTGACGGCGCGCAACATGGACTGCCAGTACATCTGGTTCGCCCACTCCGTCCGCGCCAAGGAACAGGGCATCAGTGCGGAGTTCGTGGACAACCTGCGCGACCGGAAAGCGTTGCCGCAATTGCCGCCGGACGAACAGACGGTGGTGAACTACGCGACGGAACTGTTCAACAACCACCGCGTCACCGACGCGACCTTCCAGGCCGCCATCGAGCAGCTGGGCGCCCTGGGGCTGACGGAACTGACGACGCTGTTCGGCTACTACTCGCTCCTGGCCTTCAATGCCAACGCGTTCGACATCGACGTGCCCGACGGAGCGGAGCCCAAGCTTCCGATCTAGACCGTGTTGACATTTTGAAAATCACACCGTCGTTCCTGCGAAAGCAGGAACCCAGGAAAGCTATGCAACAGGGAGGTTGGCCTTGTTGTGTACTCTCTGGATTCCGGCTTCCGCCGGAATGACGGGAAATGTCAACAGGGTCTATAACTCGCGCGTACCCAGTTTGTCATCGCGAGGAGCGTAGCGACGTGGCGATCTCGTTGCCATAGCGACGACTACACCAGCAACGAGATTGCCACGCTTCGCTCGCAATGACTGTTCGATTGAAACTGGGTACGCGCGAGGGTCTATAAACATTCCAAAGATCGCCGCCAATCCGGGCCTGGCTCCGGGAGGCGCTCAGCGCGGCAGCCGGCTCAGCAGGCCGACGTACCACCGGGACAACGGCACGACAAAGCCGGCCCGGTGGTAAAACCTGGCGGGCGCGGATTCAGCCGGGACGCTCTCCGCAAGCATCGGCGCCAGGACGCGGTCGCGGAACTGCTCCACCAACGCGGGGTTGTCCGTGCACAGAACAACCTCCTGTTGCAGGTCGTAGGCCACGAAATCGAAGTTACAGCTGCCCAGCATGAGTTGCGTCCCGTCGATCAGCACGGCTTTCACGTGGCACATCTCCGGCTGGTACAGGAATACCTCGAGATTGGAACCGGAGGCGGCGCGGAACAACTCCTGCTGCAGGACCGCCTTGTTGTTGCGAGCGGGGTTGATAACCCGAACCCGAACGGACGGCGGAAGTTGCGCGAGGCGGCCCAGCAACGGGTCCGATACGTAAGGCGTGATCACGTCGACCGACTTTTCGGCCCGCTCTATGGCGACGAAGAGGTCTTCGTAATCCGCCCGGCTGCGGCGGCCGTCGAGGAAATAGAGCTTTCCCGCAGGGGTTGACACGACCCGTGAGGAATTGACCCCGCTCACTGTGTCGTGGAAATCCTGGGCCAGCGCATCCACCAGGGTGGGGCAACCGGTCTGCATCATCAGGTCGCGCCAGCGGAAATTGTGCTCGCTGAAGTTGATCCCGCCTAGGAATGCCTGATCGTCGATCACCATCATCTTCTTGTGGTTGCGGAAGGGAAATTTTCGCCACAGGCAGCCCATGGGGTTGGTGACGACAATGCGGACGCCGTCGCGCTCGGGTCGGCGGAGCAGCTGGCGCGTATCGCGCACCTCCCGACGGAAGCCCGGATCCGACAGGAACCTCGGGCTGAACACCAGATCATCGCTGATTTTGGCGGTGGAAAAGGCGTCCACACACAGGATCTTTTGCTCGGCCGGGGAGCGGGACAACAGATCCCAAAAATGCCGGCCCACCGCATCCATCTCGAAGGTCATCACCTGAAACAGCACGCGACGGCGCGCCTGCAGGATGGCCGGTTCTACCACGGCAACGAACTCCGGGGCATTGACCAGCAGCGAGGGATCGTGCACTGGCGGGGCGATATTAGCGGGAAGGGAAACGGGCGGCGAGGACGTCCGCGATCAGTCGCGCGGCCACCTGCACGGTCAAATCGGACACGTCGTATGGCGGCGCAACCTCCACCACGTCGAAGGCGACCAGGTTGGAGCGGTTCACCAGGGCAGTCAGGCAGCGGCGGCATTCCTCGTAATACAGGCCGCCAACCTCGGGCGTCCCGGTGCCGGGCGCCTGGGTCGGGTCGAGCACGTCCACGTCAAAGGTGATGTACAGATTTGGGCCGACGGGCAGGCTCTCGGCCACCACCTCCGGACCCGCTTCCCGAAACTGCCGGGTGGTGACGATGGTGTTGCCGTGGGCCATGGCGTCCTCGTAGGGGGCACGGCGCACGCTGCGGATGCCCACCGACGAAATGGAGGCCACGTGTTCCAGCTCATGGCAGCGCCGAATCGGGCTGCCGTGGGTGAGCCGGGTTCCCTGGTAGTCGTGGGTGTAGTCCAGATGCGCGTCAAAGTGGACGATGTCCAACGGAGCGAAACGGCCCAGGCCGGCCACGGCGGGGAAGGTGATTGCATGATCGCCGCCGAGGATCACGGGAAAGGCCCCACGCTCGGCGATCCGCGCCACCACGCCGGCCAGGCGCTCGAAATTGTGCACCACGTCCGAGGGGTTCACCGTAACGTTTCCGCAGTCCGCCATGGTAATGCCCCGCAGGAGTTCGTCACCGGCGTCGGCGTCGAAAAACCCCTCGGCGTCCTGACCCCGCCCGTAGGGGTCGAGGTACGAGTAGGCCCGGGGCGCGTCCCGCAGCGCGTCGGGGCCGTAGCGGGCTCCCGGGCGTCCGAACGTGCCCTGGTCGAAGGGCATCCCGACAAACGCGATGTCCGTGTCCAGCTGATCGATGTCGAAACAGCGGGGCGACCGGAACATCGTTCGCGGCCGGCGGTCCAGGGGCGGAACATCGCCCGAAGACGCGTCGGGCAGGTATTGTGGTCCGATGTTGAAGTTGGTCATGTGCACTGTCAAACGCTGGGTTTTGATACCTGATATCCTAGTCAGGGAAGTTTGGTAAGAGTTACCAACCCGCCCGGAAGCATCGCAGCTCCGAGATAGTAGCCGGCCAGCAGCCGCGCGCCCACGAGGGTTTCGCTTTCGGATACCAGCGCGGGAACGGCTTTAGGAGCGCCGTCCCAGAACGCGCCGACCACGGCTTCCTCGAAAACGCGTCGTTGCCCGTCGGCCAATACCATTGGCCTGGTTTCGTTGCTGATGGGGTAGCCCAATCGCAAGATGACCTCTCGGGGTAATGTCAAAAAATGGTCGAGCCCGGTGTCGATCACAGCCGGAAAGTGGTGATATTCCCGGGTTGCCAGGGAAGTCAAGGTAATTGTAATGACTGCTTCATAGCGCCTGTTGACGCGACCGGTAATCATTTTATGGAAATCGGAAGTCCGTGAAGGGCGAACTGTCCGCCGTCGCAACCGATGCAGAACATGAACATTTCCGCGTCCGGCTGCCGGTCCAGCAGATGAACTCCCGCCACAATGGGGTCAGCATCTATCTCGTAGTCATGAGTTTCCCCTGCAATGAGGATGTACTTGCCGGTGTGTACCGGCTCCAATTGGGCACGCAGTTCCGTGTTATAGAAATTTTCGGCTTCCAGTGAGGCCGGACTGCGGCTAATTTCAGGTGGAGTATCCCTCTCGTCGAAATCTTCATTGAACTCCCCGACGGCCCTTCCGGGACGTGAGGCATCCCGCCGTGGTCGCGTAAGCCAATTAATATCGTCGGCGATTTTGAACACTGCTATCCTGGCGTCGGGCTGACGGTCTTGCAGGTGAACCGTAGCCACAATCATGCTCGCATCCACTTCGTAGTCAAGGGAGTTGCCGTCAATGACGACATACTTGCCCGGCGCTGCGGACTCCAGTTTTTGGCTCAGTTCCGAGCTGTAAAAATCTTGCGCTCGCTGAACGGCTGCGTCGCGAGCATGGTCTTTTGTGGTCATAAATTTCTCACTTTGCCGGCAGGCAATTGCAGCGGAATGAATTGATTATACTTGACAGCACTCGTTGAACGAAAAGGAGATGACCATGGCGCGGTTTGAGGACTACCAGAACCGATTCCAGTACGCGAAGTTCGAGCGCGAGGACGGCATCCTCCAGATGACGCTGCACAGCGACGGCGACACGCTGCAATGGGGCGCCGGGCCGCACACCGAGTTGCCGGAGGTGTTTCACACCATCGGGACCGACCCGGAGAATAAGGTGATCATCATGACCGGCGCCGGGGCCGGGTTCACCGGCCCGGCCGGCAGCAGCGACACCGTGCCCCGGCGCACGCCGGAACAGTGGGACGCCACCTACTGGGAGGGGAAGCACCTGCTGGGCAACCTGCTGAACATCGAGGTGCCGATCATCGCCGCCATCAACGGGCCGGCGTTGCGGCATTCGGAACTGCCGCTGCTCAGCGACATTGTGCTGGCTGCGCCGCACACCACCTTCCAGGACTCGGGGCACTTCATGAGCGGACTCACTCCCGGCGACGGGATGCACATCATCTATCCGCTGCTGCTGGGCATCAACCGCGGCCGCTACTTCCTACTGACCGGCCAGATGCTTGACGCCGAGAAGGCGCGGGAGTTCGGGTTGGTCGCCGAGGTGCTGCCCACGGACGAACTGCTGCCCCGGGCCTGGGAGATCGCCCGGCAGTTGGCTCAGCAGCAGCGCCTGGTGCTGCGCTACTCGCGAGTGCTGTTGACGCACCAAATGAAGGGGGTGCTGCACGACATACTGGGCTACGGCCTGGCGCTGGAGGGCCTGGGTTCGGCGCAGGACTACCTCGACCGGGGGCAGGGACGGTAAGCGCCGCCATCAAGATGCCGGTATCTCGTCAATAGTTACGGTTCCGCCGGGTGCCATGTCTATGCAGATGCGGCTCCCGGCGAGCAGGTCGGCGCTGACTAAGTAAGAATAGTCAGACTCCAGGATCCGAACCTTCTTGAAACCACGGTGCCACATCACTTCCCCGTCGTAGTAGATGAACTGCGCTTCTTGCTCGTTCGCCAATCGGAATGTCAACCTTCCCGCCGGAACCAACCCGGACTGCCTGATGACACTTCGTGGCAAGAGCAAGTCTGCCCCCTGAAAGCCGGTATCGATGACGACTTCCAGCGTGAGATCGCTGTCACGCATTTGAATGGGGATTACCGCCTCACCGTAATCGTTAACTTGGCCGGTGATCACGCTTCTATTTCCCTGATTCTTCCGCCGCTCAACGAGCCAACCGTCCGGTATCCAATCCGGAACGCGTGACCGAAAGAGCCCGGGCGCCGTTCTTTGAGTTTCGTGTCGGCTTCCGTCAGGGTAGCGCCGATGGCGTAGTCGCGTGACACCAAGTCCAGAACGAGCACTTTGCCCTTCTGGGCAGGCAGCAGTTTGGGCAGTAATTCCGTTTCGTAGAACGCTTCCGCAGCGGCCCAGTCGTCTATCTTCGCGGATCCGGTGCACCTGGCTTCCGTCATGATCGATCCTCCTGGAGGCTGTGGTTTCATTGTAACCGAGTTCAGGCTGCTACAGTTGTATCCCTCGCCCCCTTGCGCGGTGGCAGCGCCGTGAGCATGAGCAGGGACGTGGCCCCGTAGATGCCCAACAGGGTCCACCAGGCCAGCAGGTACGAACCGGAAAAATCGTGCAGGTAGCCGACCAGCGGCGCGCCGAGACCGGCGGCCAGGAGATTGATCGGCATCACGATGCCACGGATGGTTCCGAGGAAGGCGCGGCCGTAGTAGGCAGCGAAGATGTAGGTGTGCACGATCATCCCGACGCCCACCGAACTGCCGAACATTATGGTGGACAGGAACATCATTTCCACGGATGACACGTAGATCATCAGCAGGATGGCCACGATGAATCCGGCGAACGAGGCGGCAGCCAGGAACCGTGTGGGGATGCGGTCGGCCAGCCAGCCAGCGACCAGCGACGTGGCGGCAGCGGCGCCGGCGTCGGCGGCGAATGACCAGGACACGGTCAGCGGGTCGTAGGCTTTCTCGACGAAGTATGGAATGCGGTGGAAACTCGCGCCGCCCTGGGCCACGCCGGACAGGGCAAACACGGCGATCAGTTTCCACATTGTCCCGGTGCGGAAGGCCTCCCGCACCGTCCACACCACTTCCGCGTCGGCCGGCTGGGCGGGTGACGCGCCCGGACCCGGGTTCGAGGCGCCCGCCGGCGGGTCGCCGTCCACCTGAAGGCCCATGTCCTCGGGCTGACGCCGCAGGAACAAAGCCGCCACCGGCACGGAGACGACCAGGAAGAACAGCGCCAGGATCCGCCACGTACCCCGCCATCCATAGGCATCGATGAGCCATTGGGTCACCGGCAGAAGCACAATGCCGCCGCTGCCCAAACCGGCGCCGGCCAGGGCCAGCGCGCGTCCCCGGCGGCGGACGAACCACTTGGCCACCGGCACCGAGGTCACGATGCCGTTGGGCGCGGCCAGGCCGGACGCTCCGATCAGACCGAAGAACAGGATCAGCTGCCACTCCTGGCTGCTGAAACTCACCAGCAGCAGACAGGCGCAGATCAGAACCGCCGACACCGGGATGTAAGCCCGTGGCCCGTAGCGGTCGATGAGCCAACCCACGGCAAAACTGAGAACGCCGGTGGCCAGGCGCCGGGTGGTCTGCATCCAACCGAAGGTAGCGCGGGACAGGGCCAGGTCCCGCTGCATGGGCAGGACGAAGAGCCCGTAGTTCAGGGTGCCCGTCGCCATCGTTGAGAAGTTGATGGCGAACATGGCCGCCACGATGACCCAGCCGTAAAAAATCCTCCCCTGGCCGGGAGCGCGGTGATCAGTGTCGGTCATTTCAGGGACAAAGGTAGGGGCGAATGATCATTCGCCCCTACGCGCAACGGTGGCGCCGTGATCCTGCCGGCAGGATCGGATCAGATGGCTTGCCAGTAGCGTCGCCCCTGCAAGCGTACGATTTTGCCGAACCCCGGCGCCGGGAGATGCACCGCCGCCACCGGGATCCCCTCGCTTTCCAGGCGATCCAGCAGCGATTGGCGAGTGGCGATGGCTTGCTCCGGGATGATGTCGGCGCGGGACGCCCAGTGAGTCTGCTGGATCTGCGACGTGTTGTGCAGCACGTCGCCCAGCACCAGGGCGCGCTCGCCACCGGAGTTGATCATGATGCTCATGTGACCCGGGGTGTGGCCGGGGGTGGGCAGCGTGGTCAGTTCGCCGGTGATGCTGAACTCGCCTTCCATCAACTCCACCAGGCCCATGTCGACCAGGGGCCACACGCAATCGGGGGCGTTGGGGAACCGGTCGGGTTGCAACGCCGGGTCATGGCTGGCATCCAGGTCAACCTTGCTGAAGTAATACCGGGCGTTGGGGAAGGTGGGCTTCAGATTGCCGCCGTCGTCGCGGACGGTATTCCAGCCGACGTGGTCGCGGTGCAGGTGGGTCATCACCACCGCGTCGATGTCGTCGGGGGAAAGGCCGTTGCGGGACATGTCGTCCAGCAGCTCGCCCCAGGGCGTCTCGGGAGTGTCCTTGGCTCCCAGGCCGGTGTCGATGGCGATATTCCTGCCCTCCGAGCGCACCAGGAAACAGGCCAGGTTGAAGCTCACCTTGCGGTCGGGGGTCAGGTGGTCATGGAAGGGTTCCCAGTCCGACGCCGGAATGTCCGGGAAGAAGTTGCAGATGTCAAACTCCAGTAGTCCGTCCGACAACGAGGCGATCTCCACGTTGCCGATGGTAATCTTGCTGGCTGCCATAGTCCCTCCAGATGCCGTGAATTGGCGCATTCTAACACCGGCAGCGCGGCCGATACCGCCTTTGCCTGACAACACCGGCGGTTGCTGACACCGAGCGATGGACGCGCGCAATCGACGGGTGGTACACCTGATGCAGGTTGCCACCCATGAACGCCAACGACCCGCACGATCCGCTACCGCCCATCACGGAAAAACAGCTGGCGCGCCTGTGGGAGCGCCGGGCCGTGCGGAGCCGGGCGCTCCGCACCGAGCGCGGAAACCGGATCCGCGTGCTCTACCCGGGACGGCCGGGCGTGACGGCGGGCCCGGACTTCCGAAACGCCCTGCTGCTGGTTGAAGACCAGGGGCTCGTGCAGGGCGACGTGGAGGTGCACCTCCGACAGCAGGATTGGCGATCGCACGGCCACCACGCGGACCCCAACTACAACGGCGTGGCGCTGCACGTCGCGCTGGAGACGACCGGCGCGCATTCGAGCACAGCCAGCGGTGGCGAACCCCCGCTGGTCGGACTGCGCGGACTGCTGGATGACCCGCGGCTCGACGAAACGCCGGCCGAGGCGAGGGATCACCTCTGGCGGTTACTGGAAGGGCAGGGTTACAGGCGACCCGACTCGGCGGAACGGATGGCGGCCCTGCTCAACCGGGCCGGAGACGAGCGCTTCCTGGGCCGAAGCCGTGTGCTTCAACGTCTGATGTCGGAGCAACCGCCGGAGCAAACCCTGTGGGAATCGATCTGCGAGGCGCTGGGTTACCGGCACAACCAGCACGCCTTCCTGCAACTGGCAATCGCCGCTCCCATCCACACGCTGGAAAACATGGCCCGGCGGGTACCCGAAAGTGAACGGAACGCCGTGTTGAGCGCCGCGCTCCTCGGATTGGCCGGGTTCGGTGAATACCAGCGGCCGAACCGCCCGCGCCGAACCCCCGAGAAACTGGGGCCACGGTTGGATGCCGCCCAGTGGAAACTGTTCCGAGTGCGTCCATCGAACCATCCCCGCCGCCGGGTGGCCGGAGCGGCCGCGTTGTTAATCCGGTTCGTTGATGACGGCTTGCTTCATGGCCTGGCGCGCGCCGCCGCCGCAGGCAATCCATCGACATTGACCGAGGCGTTGAGTGCAGGCAGCGGCGCGGAAGGCGGGGCCGCGCTGATCGGAGCCGGCCGGGCCAGGGATATCGCCGTCAACGCGGTGCTTCCGTTTCTGCACGGATTGGCGTCGCTCACCGGGGAAGCGGGTAAATCGAGCGCGATGTTGGAGCTGTACCGGAAGTACGGAAAGCTCACCGAGAACGAAATCACCCGGGAACTGACGTCGGCTTTGCAACCGGCGGAATGGGGGCGGGTGGCCCGCACCGCGCGGCAGCAACAGGGGTTGATACACCTGCAGCGGCTGCTGGCGGGAGCCGCCAATCCGAGACGCTAACGGGGGCAACGTGACGTCGCCCCCGCCGCTGCGGCTTGCTGGACCGGGTCAGATCACTTCAAGGGCACGGCCAGCGACACCCGGGGCTCCTCGCCGACGTTGCGGATGATGTGCCCATGGCCGGTGAGGTCCTCGGCTACCAGCACGTCGCCGGGGCCGAACTGGCGTTTGTCGCCGCTGGCGACCTCGATCTCCGCGCCGCCGGACATGAACACGACGTACTGATGACGGGGAGCGGTGTGGTAGTCCTGCCACCAGCCTGGAGGTCGTTGCCCGACCGTGATGTCTCCGGGGCCGACGTCGTTGGCGATGTCGGCGAACTGGTCGGCGGTCAGGTCCTCGAAGTGCGATTCGCCGTCGTCGCCGGCGTAGATACGGACAATCATGGCGCCATTCCTCCTGGCTTTCGGCCTAGCCCTCGGCGAGGGGAACGGCCAGGGAGACGCGGAAATCGTCCCCGATGCTGCGGGCGATGTGTCCGTGACCGGTCAGATCCTCGGCGACCAGGACGTCCCCGGGGAACATTCTCACCTTGGTGCCGTCGGCCACTTCGAACTCGGCAATGCCGTTGAGATTGACCACGTACTGCCGTCGCGGGGCGTTGTGGTAATCGGAGAAACTGGGTGACTCCCGCCGGTTGACGTTGATGTCGCCCGGCCCGACGTTGTTGGCGATCTCCGCAAACTGGTCTGGACTCAGGTTCTCAAAGTGGCTCTCGCCGTCGTTGCCGGTATAAACGCGCACTATCTGTCCCATGAGTTAGCCTCCTGTGTGCTGGGGTGAAAGGGCGGTGGATCAGTTGGCCAGGGGGATCACGGCGGTGAGACTGGGAGCATCGCCGACAACGCGAGTGGTGTGTCCCTGGCCGGTGGTGTCTTCCACCAGGCGCGCGTCTCCCGGGCCGTAGCGGAACGTGGTCCCGTCGCCGAGGCCGATCTCGATCTCGCCGCGCAAGGAAATGATGTACTGCCGGCGCGGAGCCGGGTGCCAGTCGATAAAGTGTCCCGGCGGCCACTCCTGGAAGTTGATCGACTGCGCCGCCTGCGCGTCTCCCAATTCCGGATGATCGGCCAGGCTGGTTTCTTCGATGTGCGACTGGCCGTCGTCGCCGGTATAAAGTCGGAATATCGCCATGTTCTCACCTGGGATGACAGGCCCGACGGCCCGAAGTGCGGCCATAGTACCCCGCGCCCGGCGCGGTAGCAACCTGCTTGCCAGAGCGTCCGGGGTCAATTACGCTGGAACGTCCCTGAAACCGACGGCACAATAATTCGGATGGAGGACGCGATATGTCTCAACCGACAGAGCAGACCCACGAATACACCATGGGCTACAGCCCCGAGTTTCTGCAACTGCTGGACCGGCGCAACGCGTACACGCACGCCGCCTATTTACTGCCGCACCTGCGTTCCGGGCTGCGCTTGCTGGATTTTGGCTGTGGGCCCGGCACGCTGACCGTCGGGCTGGCGGCGGCAGTGCATCCTGGCGAGGTCCACGGGATTGACATGGAGGAGAGCCAGATCGAAATGGCCCGCTCCGCCGCCTCGGCCGGCGGGCACGGTAATGCGACGTTCCACGTTGGGAACGTGTACGAGTTGCCTTTTGAGGACGACCACTTCGACGTGGCCCACTGCCACACGGTCTTGACCCACGTGCCCGACACCGACGCGGCACTGCGCGAAGTGAAAAGAGTGTTGAAACCGGGCGGGATAATCGCCGGGCGCGAGCTGATTGCCGCGTCTTCGTTCTCCGATCCGGCCGGCGAACATATCCCTGAAGCCTGGGCCACGTTCACTCGGCTCTTGGCAGCCAACGGCGGCCACCCCCAGATGGGCAAGGAGCTGAAACGCCAGCTCCTGGATGCCGGTTTTGTCGACATCCGCGCGACCGGGTCGTTCGACTATTTCAACTCCGCTGACGACGTTGCCTTCCTCCATGCTTTCATCATGGACTGGTTCTTCATGCCCCAGGTGATAGCGGCGGCCACTCAGTACGGACTGGCCACGCACGAACAGTTCGACCAGTGGCGCGTCGAGCTGGATCAATGGAGAGAGACGGCGGGCGCAGTAGGGGGTCTGGCCTTCGGTGAAGCCATTGGCATCAAGCCCTGAACGGCGGGAATCCGGAGGGTAAACGACTCGGACCGGTGTAAGTGTTCAGTATCCAGGAGGTTGTCATTGCGAGGCGCTTGCGCCGTGGCAATCTCGACGCCGTAGCGGCAACGTCCACCCTAAAGGACTCCCCTACGCCACGAGATTGCCGCGCTGCGCTCGCAATGACACTTCCCCCAAGTCTGAACAGTTACGGACCGGTCACGCCTCACACGTACCCAGTTTGTCATCGCGAGGAGCGCAGCGACGTGGCGATCTCGTCGCCCGAAGAATACCCCTCCAGCACGAGATTGCCACGCTTCGCTCGCGATGACAGTTCGGGCGAAACTGGGTACGCATGAGCCGGTCGCGCCGTTTGCTGGCATGAGGCGTTAGTGATACTATGGTATAAGCGTCGCGATGCTTGGCGACGTATTTTTGAATGGGGACGCGTAGGTTCGACAGGAGCGGTTTCTGACGGATTGCAGGCCGAGGTTGCTGCTGCCCTCGTAAAAACAGTGGCGAAAAAGTAACTGGCGAACGTGAATTCGCTCTAGCCGCCTAGTCGCGGCTACGTCTGCCACCGGTAGGTCCGGAAGCTGGGACGCGGATGTACAATTATTCCGGGATGCTACCTCAGGGACGCCGATACCCGAGGCCATAGACTTTATCGGCTGGCGGTTGATGAATCCCGTCGGCGGGAGTCCTCAGCAGCAAGATTAAATCGCCGAACACGCTTGTAGCATATCCGATCAGGGAAGTTTCTGGACGGGGAGTGCGACTCTCCCCCGTCTCCACCATTCCTTGGCAAATCAGCTCTTTGGGCTGGCCCAAAGCTTCACGTCCTGCCTGGAACCCTGGAGACCGGGCTGAAGGAGCGTCTGGGCAATCTCACTCATTCGCCCTTTGGATGGCCCATGCCGGTCAGCGGAGCATACGGATCACCACCAGACTCCGTGATGCCGGACAATGCGGCCGCCGGCGCCCCCACTTGATTGACCCGCCGAGTTGCTCAAGTTACCGGCCGGAGCGCGTTCGGTTCTGTATCACCGCATCACCCTGTTGGAGGCAATGCCGTACCCGCAGGTTCAGCTCCCGGAGGTTGACCAGGCCGTCGAACACGTTCTCAGGTAGAACGATCAGGTTGTTGTTCCGCACGCCGATGAACCGGAGGTTGGCGGACCCGGAGAACACGCCGGCCGGCAGCGAGCCGATTTGGCTGTCCTCCAGCACCGGAATCACCTGATTGCACATATTGGCGAGACGGTTGGTCTCCGGCGTGGACACGGTCAGTGCTCTCAATTCGCCCCGTATTTCCGGCAGATCCAGCAGGTTCCCGCGGTTGTCGGGCGTGGAAGCGGTGCCCGTCAGCGCGTCGCCGTCCGGGTCGGAGATGTTCCGGGTTCCCGCTAAGGCAGGAACCCAGGAGGCGAAATCAGTAGTTCCGTCCGGGATACGGCTACTTTTCGGTTCCTGTACTCCTGCTTTCGCCGGAGTGACGGATAGGGTCATTTGAAATGCGATTGCCCAGGGCAATCAGACGGCACGAATTGAAAGCCGCCGGGCAACATGCTACCGTGCGACACTCGCCCGTTTTCAGTTCCCCTCGCCGGCGATGCGAGTTTCGCCGCTATGACGATCCGGTTGTGCTGACAAGGTTTCAGGGAGCCTCACCATGCGGATGGACCCAATCAGCCTCTACGACTACGAGGCGCTAGCCCGGCACATTCTGCCCCACAACTATCAGGTATTCATCGAAGCCGGCGCGATGGATGAGCGAACCACGGCCCGCAATCGCTCCGCGTTAGAAGCATTGACCCTGCGGCCCCGATTCCTGCGCGATACCACCGAGCGCAAGATTGCGACCACCGTGCTGGGAACCGACATCAGCTTCCCGGTAATGATCGCGCCCACCGACGCGCACCTCAACGCGCACCCGGAGGCGGAGCGGGCCACCGCGCGCGGAGCCGGCATGTCCGGCACCCTGATGATGTGCAGCACCTCTTCCAATTGCAGCATGGAAGAAATCGCCGCGGCGGCAACGGGACCGCTGTGGTTCCAGCTTTCCCATCGTGGTTACAACCTCACGGAGAACCTGGTGAAGCGCGCCGAGGCCGCCGGTTTCAAAGCCATCGTGGTCACCATCGACGCGCCTTTTCCCACTCCCAAGGAGCGTGATACACGCAACCTCTACGAGCGTCCCGGCGAACACGGCAACTTCCGGGAGCAGCAGGCTCGCGTCGCCGCGGCCGGCGAATCGCGGGACTGGGAGATGCCGCAATCCCCGCCCCTCACCTGGCGGGATCTGGAATGGCTGCGGAGCCTGACCGATCTGCCGCTGGTGCTGAAGGGTCTTCGCGTCGCTGAAGACGCCCGCTTGGCCGTGGAGCACGGCGTGGACGCAATCCAGGTCTCCACCCACGGCGGACGGCGGTTCGATGACACCATGTCCAGCATTGAAATGGTGCCGGAGATCGTCGCCGCGACGCAGGGACGGGTGGAGGTGTACGTTGATTCGGGCGTGCGGCGCGGCAGCGACGTCCTGAAAGCGCTGGCATTGGGGGCAACGGCTGTCGCCGTCGGGCGTCCGCTTTACTGGGGCCTCGCGGTGAACGGCGCCGAAGGGGTCCATCACATGCTGGAAATCCTGCGCGAGGAGTTCAACCGCGCTATGGCCTACTGCGGCCAGACCAGCGTGGACGACCTTGAGGACCGGTTGCTCAACATCCCGCGCGATTGGGGTCCGTTCCGCACGGAAAACGATTTTGCCGATCATCTTCCATTCTCCCGGGGAGGCGGGAAAGCCTGAGGCTGGACGCACCGCCACGATTGGCGCCCCCCTTCAGGACCGGGCCGACAAACCGAGTTTGCGTCCGCAGGGCCTTTCCGAAGTCTTTGACCGCCTTCAGATGCCGCCCATCCTGCGTTACATTCCGTTCATCCTGCTCACGCGTACCCAGTTTGTCATCGCGAGGAGCGCAGCGACGTGGCGATCTCGTTGCCTGAGCGGCGCTCTCTCCAGCGACGAGATTGCCACGCTTCGCTCGCAATGACAGGTTACGCGAAGTGGGTACGCATGAGGCTCATCCTGAGCTTGTCGAAGGATGCCCACTTGTGCGGCGTATGGTTCGACAGGCTCACCATGAACGGGTAATTGGAATCGGTCACAGGGGGTGAAATCGCCCTGCGATGGTATAGACTTTGCGCATCTACCTTGCGGAAGTCATATATGACCAAGTCCATAAAACCCCGCACTGTGCCAACAGTAGCATTGTGTGCCCTGGCGTGCCTGTTCTGGCTCGCCGTGGCGTGCGGCGGAGACGAACCCGAAGCCGCCAACGCTCCGGACTACGAAGCTACCGTCGCGGCGGCGCTGGCGGCAGTTGACGCATCCTCCCCCACGGATGAGCCTCCCCCCACCGTGGAGCCCACGCCCACACCCGCGCCAACGCCCACGGAGGTACCACCCAGCCCAACCCCAACAGCGCCGGCCGCGAACGCGCCGGAGACAACTACCGCCGGTAACTCGGAACCACTGGCCCCGCTGGCCATCAATGACCCGAACGCCTTTCTGGCGGATCTGTCGGAGACAGAAAGGACCTGTCTGTCCGGAACCATTGGGCCGGAACGATTGGCTGCTTTGCTCCGCAGTCCGGAGTTGTCCGACGAAGCAGACCGTTCCGCGGTGTTGGGCTGCCTGGAACGGGACACTCTGCTGAGGCTGTTCCTGACCCACGTGCTGAGCGCCACCGGACCGCTGAGCCCCGAATCATCCCAATGCCTGCGCCGCAGCTATGCGGAAACCGACCTGAGTGCACTGATGTCCGCCGCTGCGTCCCCGAGCGATCCCGGCAGCCCCGGAGAGTCCGCGGAGGTCGCGGCCATGGTGGCTTTCATGGTGTCGCTGTCCTGCCTGAACGAGGAAGAGTTCCAGGCGGCGGCTCCGGCCCTGGGCATCGCGCCCGGTGAGTATGAAGGCTTCCAGTGCGCATTGGAAAAGGTCGGCGGCCAGGACGCGATGACGGCGCTGCTGGCTCCGGCGGCGGGGTTCCCGGTTGCGTTGTTTGAAGCCGCCGCGGAATGTCAGGTACAGTTGGGCGGCCCGCCGCCGGGTTAGACTCATGCGTAGCCGGTTTCACTTCGATTGTCATTGCGAGCGCAGCGCGGCAATCTCGTCGCTGGAGAAAGCGTCGCTCAGGCAACAAGATCGCCACGTTGATGCGCTCCTCGCGATGAAAAACTGGGTATGCGTGAGCCGGGTTAGGGCGTGTCGTCAAATTGAGTTTCCAAGCGTCAAACCGCTCCATTTCCGTCATTCCCGCGAAAGCGGGAATCCAGAATCCCCGGCTGTGTCAGCACGATTTGGATACGGAAACGCCTGGATTCCTGCTTCCGCAGGAATGACGAGATAATTTGACGACACGCCCTAGATGGTTGCGAACGCGCCGGACTACGGAAAGAGGAGATTGATGATGCCACGTCTGGAAGGAAAAGTAGCGTTGATCACGGGAGCCACCGGCGGCATTGGCAGCGCCGCCGCCCGGCTGTTCACGGAAGAAGGAGCTCGGGTCACGCTGGTGGACCTGGACGAGTCGGCGCTGCGGGAAACGGTACAGTCCATCGGCGAAGACCGCGCCAGCTACGCCGTGGCCGACGTGACCTCGCCCGACCAGACCCAAGCCTACGTGCAGGCGGCGGTGGACCGCTGGGGCGGCGTGGACGTCCTGCTGGCCAACGCGGGCATCGAAGGGTCCATATCCCCCATTCCCGACTACCCGCTGGACGTTTTCGACCGGGTCATGGCGGTCAACGTGCGCGGAGTGTGGCTGGGCATCAAGTACGTCGTGCCGGTGATGCGGGAGCGCGGCGGCGGGAGCATCGTAATCACGTCGTCCACTGCCGGCATCGGCGGCGGACCCGACATGTCGGCATACACCACCAGCAAACACGCGGTGATCGGCCTGATGCGCACGGCCGCAATGGAAGGCGCGGCGTCGGGCATCCGCGTCAACACCGTCAACCCGGCTCCCATCGAGACCCGGATGATGCGCTCCATCGAGGAGATGCGCGTGGCCGCGCTGGACGACTCCGACATCACGGTGGAGCAGACCTACCGGGCGACGTCGGCGCGCATCCCGCTGGGGCGTTATGGAAACCCCGAGGAAGTGGCGCGAATGATGCTGTTCCTGGCCAGCGACGACAGCAGCTTCTGCACCGGCGGCGTGTACATGGTGGACGGCGGCCGTTCTGCGGGCGCGCGGTAATCGACGGCGCCAAACATCAGGACACGCAGGCGCATCAACAGGCGGAAACCTTCCGACATGTGGCAGGCTACGGAAAACGAGTTGGAGTCCATCGCCATCGGCGCCGGCATCCTGGGCACCGGCGGGGGAGGCAACCCGTACATCGGGCAACTCCGGGCGCGGCAGGCGATCCGCCGGTGGGGGCCGGTTGACGTGCTGGCGCCCGACGAGGTGCCGGAGGACGCCCGGGTGG
Source organism: Chloroflexota bacterium (assembly GCA_028873965.1). Taxonomy (GTDB): domain Bacteria; phylum Chloroflexota; class Dehalococcoidia; order Lucifugimonadales; family UBA3495; genus Bin87. The sequence goes on along the minus strand of JAPPMU010000019.1, from coordinate 34,933 downwards.
TATGCGTGGGCGGCATCGGCGCGCCCACGGTGGGGATCGAAAAGGTGCGCGACCTCCAGTCCTACCACGCCCTGCGCGCCATCGAAGACTTCACCAGCGAGCAGGCAACCGCCCTCATCTCCAACGAGATCGGCGGCAGCAACTCGGTGGAGCCGTTGATTGCGGCGGCAATGGCCGGCCTGCCGGTGGTGGACGCCGACGGCATGGGCCGGGCGTTCCCCGAATTCCAGATGAAGACGTTTTTCGTGTACGGGGTGCCCTGCTGTCCCATGGCGGTGGCCGACGAGAAGGGCAACAGCGTGGTGATACGGGAGACCATCGACCCCCGCTGGGCGGAGCGCCTGGCCCGGTCGGTGACGATACAGATGGGATGCGTGGCCTGCTACGCCGTGGCCCCCATGTCCGCCGAGCAGGTGCGGCGCACGGCGGTGCCCCTGACCCTTTCGTTGGCGCGGGATCTGGGTGACGCGGTGAAAGCGGCCCGAGCCAACGGCGACAACCCGCTGGGTGCCATCCTCGGCGTCTGCCCGGGCCAGGTCCTGTTCAGCGGCAAGGTGGTGGACGTGGAACGGCGCACCACGGCGGGATTCGCCCGGGGGGCCCTGACCATCGACGGGTTGGACGAGTACACCGGCGAGCGCATGGTCATCGAGTTTCAAAACGAAAACCTGGTTGCCCGGCGTGACGGCGTGGTCGCCTGCGTGGTGCCGGACCTGATCTGCGCCGTAGCCACCGACCTGGGCGAGCCGGTGACCACGGAGCTGATGCGATACGGCCTGCGGGTCACGATCCTGGGTTTTCCGGCCCCCGCGTTGTGGACCAGCCCCGAGGGATTGGCCGTCGCCGGCCCGCAGGCTTTCGGGTACGACGTGGACTACGTACCCCTGGCAGTTTAAAGGACGCGGGTTATGCTGGTTGGGGTTGACGTAGGCGGCACGAACACCGACGCCGTGCTCATGGACGGCGCGGCGCTCATCCACGCCGTCAAGCTGCCCACCACTCCCGACGTGACCACCGGCATCGTGGACGCCATGGGGGAGTTGCTGGCCGAGTTGCCCAACACGGCCCGGGTGGACGCGGTGATGGTGGGCACGACGCACTTCACCAACGCCCTGCTGGAACGGCGGGAACTGGCTCCCACCGCGGTGCTCCGGTTGTGTCTCCCGGCCACCCAACTCCTGCCGCCGTTGGTGGACTGGCCGGACGATCTCCGGGACGCCATGGGCGGGTACACCTACCTCGTGGGGGGCGGTCACGAGTTCGACGGGCGGGAGATCAGCCCGCTGGACCGGTCTGAAATACGCGAAGCGGTGGCCGACATGCGCCGGCAGGGAGTGCGGGCGGTTGCGGTGTCCGGCGTATTCTCGCCGGTGAACGGGGAGCACGAATCGGCGGCGACGGAGATAGTGCGGGAAGAAGCGCCCGACCTGCGGGTCTGCGTGTCCCACGAGAACGGGCGAACCGGGCTGCTGGAGCGGGAGAACGCGGCGACGCTGAACGCTGCCCTGGGCGAACTCGCCGGGCGCACCATCCGGGGCATCGAGCAGGCCATCGAGGAGCTGGGGGTGAGCGCTCCGCTCTACCTGAGCCAGAACGACGGCACCCTGATGGACGCGGACTTCGCCGTCAGTTTCCCGGTGCTGACCATTGCTTCGGGGCCCACCAACAGTATGCGCGGCGCCGCCTGGCTTTCTGGAATACGCGACGGCATCGTGGTGGACGTGGGCGGCACGTCAACCGATGTGGGCGCGCTGGTCAACGGGTTCCCCCGGGAAGCGGCGGTGGCTGTCGAACTGGCCGGGGTGCGGACCAATTTCCGCATGCCGGACACCGTGTCGATCCCGTTGGGCGGAGGCACGGTGGTGGACCTGGACCCCCTGCGTATCGGCCCCGAAAGCGTGGGGTATCGGCTGACGCAGGCGGGCCGCGTGTTCGGCGGAGACACGCTCACCACCATCGATGCGGCAGTTGCCAACGGCCGGGTACAGATAGGAAACCCGCAACTGACGGCGAGCATGGATGCGTCGCTGGTGGACCGGGTTATGGACGAGATTCAGCGCCGGGTCGAAACCGCAATCGACCGGGTGAAACTCAGCCGGGACGACGTTCCGGTGGCGCTGGTGGGCGGCGGCAGCATCCTGTTGGGCGACAGACTGGCCGGAGCCTCCGCAGTGCTGCGGCCTGAGAACTCGGGCGTGGCCAACGCCATCGGCGCCGCCATCGCCCAGGTGGGCGGGCAGGTGGAGCGGGTCTACTCGCTGGAAGGCATGGGTCGGGAGGAGGCCGTCGCGGACTGCTCCGCCGCGGCCATCGCCCGCGCCGTTTCCGCTGGAGCAGACCCTTCCACCATCGAGGTGGTTGAGATCGACGAGGTGCCGCTGACCTACGTGCCCAGCAACGCCACCCGGGTTCGCGTGAAGGCGGTGGGCGACCTGGCCGGGCTCGGGCAAGCGCGGTGAGCTCAGCGAGCCGAGGGCCGGCCCGTTTCGAGGCCCGGTCGCCCGGGCAGGGTTTTTCCAAAGTCCCCTTTCCCCCGCTCATGGTGAGCCTGTCGAACCATAAACCGCACAAATGGGCATCCTTCGACAAGCTCAGGATGAGCGGAATCTAATGACGGTCAAATACTTTGGAAAGGCCCGGTCGCCCGGGGCCTACCACTCGAAACCGAGCTGGGCGTAGCGCACGAACACGGTGCCGAAGGGGTCGCCCAGGGGACCGTTGACGGCCAGGACGGCGATGGTGTGCTTGTCCCCGGGTTGGGCGTTGGTGGTCACCGGAACACGCTGCGACACGTTGAAGCCCTGGACGGTGCCCCGGTCGCGGTTGCACTCGCCGTCGATCCATATTTCGCCGTAGTCGTCCACGCAGGTCTCGAACTGCACCCGCATCCCGCTCGTCGGCTGGCCGTTGATGGTTTCGGGAATGGTGATGGTGGCTCGATACCAGGCGAAGGTGAACCCGCCCGACACCCGGCCCGGTAGGTCGTTGCAAATCTCCCATCCAGAGTCGTCGTAGTCGGCCAGCCGCGCCGGGCTGCCGCCCTGGGCCTCACCGACGAGACCCAGGTTGGGTTCGCCGGGAATATAACCGATGGCAAAGCGCCAGGTGGTATCGGTGACCGCCTGGCCGGAAGGTTCCGCGATGTTGATTGTTGCTCGGGGCATAGATGTACCTGCCTTAAGAGATTGAACCGTGGTGTTGGCGCGCTAATAGTACCGCAAAAGCGGGTCCAGGTCCTTTTCAAAGTCACTGCGGTAACATTTGTACCTCCAAATCGTCATTCCTGCGCAAGCAGGAATCCAGAGCCCGCCGCGATTAGCCACGTTCTGGGTTCCCGCTTTCGCGGGAACGGCGGGTGACTTTGGAAAGGCTCTGTACGACTCTGCTGCAGGCTTGACGCGTAAGAACATGCGCTCTAATATAGTACGCACGTTCCGAATATCAGTTTGCGGAGGCTCGAACGATGGTTGCCGCCGAAGTAACCGAAATCCGATGCAAGTCCCTGATTAACCACGTCAACGCGCCGGACTTTCCGTTTCGCTGGACGATCAATCCCTACCGGGGTTGCCGACACGCCTGTCGCTATTGCTACGCCAGATCGACGCACGAGTATTGGGGCCTGGACGCCGGCGCCGACTTTGAGCGCCAGATTTTCGCCAAGGTCAACGCACCGGACGTGCTGCGCCAGGAACTGTCCCGCCCCAAGTGGCGCGGGGAGCCCATAGCCATCGGCACGGCTTCCGACCCCTACGAGCCGGCGGAGACCCAATACCAGCTGACCAGGAAGATCCTCGATACGCTGGTAGAATTCCGCAATCCGGCTTCGGTGACCACCAAGGGTACGCTGGTGCGCCGGGACGTGGACCTGTTGCGCAGGCTGAATGAAACGGCCGGCGCCCAGGTCGTGTTCAGCGTCGGCACCATTGACGAGACGGTATGGCGGCAAACGGAGCCCGGGGCTCCGCACCCCATGGCCCGTCTGGAAGCCATGCAATACCTGGTCGAGCACGGCGTACCGGCCGGGGTGTTGGCCGCGCCGCTGTTGCCGGGACTGTCCGACAGCGCGGCAAGCATCGACGCCCTGGTATCGGCGGCCGCGCAGCACCATGCCCAGTTCCTCTCCGGCAACCTGCTGTTCCTCCGGCCCGGCAGCCGCGAATGGTTCATGCCGTTGATCCGCGAGTCGTACCCGCACCTGGCGCCGGGCTACGCGCGCCTGTATCGCAGCGAGCACGCGCCCCGGGACTACACCAACTCCGTGCTCGCGTTGGTCGACGACGCCCGGCTGCGTTGGGAATTGCCGAGGATGCCTTCGATCAAGAGCCTGCAACCGGCGACCCTGCCCGGACTCGCAGAGGCCGCCAGCGCCAAGTGTGGGGCCACGAGGATCCAGGGCGAGCCCTACGCGCCGACCCAGTTGTCGCTGCCCCTGGCTGCCTGAACCGATGTGATAACGGCGCCAACCGCCAGAATAGGCTAATGCCCGGCGTTCAGCGCCTCCTGCCGGCCCCGCGCCACCGCTTGCGTCAGCCGGTCAATCACGATGGCCATGAAGACGATGGCCAGGCCTGCGATTACGCCGTTGCCGACCTCGTTCTTCTGAATGGCACGCAACACGTTGTCGCCAAGGCCGCCGGCGGCCACCATGCTGGCAATCGTGACCATGGCCAGCGCCATCATCGTGGTTTGGTTAATCCCCGCCATGATGGTGGGCAACGCCATGGGAATCTGCACCTTGGACAGGATCTGCAGCGGTGAAGCGCCGAAGGAACGCGCCGCCTCCACCGTCTCCGGCGACACCTGCCGGATGCCCAGGTTGGTCAGCCGTATCACCGGCGGCACCGCGTAGATGATGGTGGCGAAGATGCCGGCCGGCTTGCCCAGTCCGAAGAACAGTATTCCGGGAATGAGGTACACAAAGCTGGGCATGGTCTGCATCCCGTCCAGGATCGGGCGCATGATGCGGTCGGCCGTCTGGTTACGGGCTCCCAGCACGCCCAGGGGGAGGCCAATTCCCACCGACAGCGCCACCGCCACGACCATCAGCGCGATGGTATCCACCGTCGGTTCCCAAAGGCCCATGAAACCGATGAACAGGAACGCCAGACCCGTGAATATCATCAGGGACAGTCTTCCTACTGCGTAGGAGGCCAGCACCAGCCCCAGGATCACCGCCGGCCAGGGGAGCCATTTCAACCCGCGCTCGATGTACAGCAGCGCGTAGGTGATGCCGTCCTTGATGCCCTCGAACAGCCACCGCCCGTTGGTGGTCAGCCATCTCGTGGCGTCGTCAATGGCGTCTCCGGTTACGTCCCGAACGGATCTGGGGAAACTGGTGGATCCGTCGCTGGACTGCACGTGGGCGACGGTGGTGGGGAATTCCATCCCCGGCCCAAAGATCGCCAGGCACAGGACCAGCACGACGATGACCGAGACCACCCCGGCGACCCACAGGTACAGAGGGGGGATCGCAGCCAGGGTAAACCGCGGCGAATCCGCAGGTTGCGTGGCGTCGGACAGCGCTCCCGGGGTGGATCGTGATTCGGGCTCGTCTCTGGTGATAACTGCCATGTCGGCCTCCGCAACGGCATCGGCCCGCCAGGCCGGCCGGTGGAACAGGGATCTGGTGAGGTTCGGAAGATAGAGCGGTTAGAAGGGAGATCGAGGCCCACGACGCTCGCGCGACAATTCCTCATCGATTTCTGCTGCGATTTCCTGCTGCCTCGGGCTTTGCTCCGCCGGGGGTTGGGCGGCGGCCAGGGCCGCGTTCTCGGCGGCGTTGGCCGCGTAATCCTGATCGGCCTGCGAGGTCTCCGCCAGCGCCTCGGCCAGGGCGCTCCGATGCACTTCGCCGACCAACGTGTTCGTCTCGTTGGTAACCGGGATCGGGAAGTCGCTGCCCATGGCCATGGGGATCAGTTCGTCGAAGGAAGTCGTTGCCGCCACCGCCTGGTACTCCCGGTCAATGTATTGCCAGGCCTCGTCGAACCGCTTCACCCCCGCCCGCAGCGCCCGCTCCGCGTTGGTGATGGACAGCAGACCGATGTACCGCTGTCCCCGGTCCACCACCCATGCCGCATCGCCGTCGCTGTTGCCGATGGTGTGCAGCGCAGCTCGCGGGCCCTGGTGGCCCATCACGGTAGCCTTGGGCGTCACCATGACCTTGCTGGCGCTCAGGATCGTCTCCAGCCGCACGTCCTGCGTGAAATCGCCCACGTACTCGTCCTCGGGCCGCAGCACGATGTCCTCCGGCGAGCCGATCTGCGCCACCTTGCCGTCGTGCATGATGGCGATCCGGTCGCCCAGCTTAAGGGCTTCGTTGAGGTCGTGGGTGATGAACACGATGGTCTTGTGCAGCTCCGTTTGCAGCCGGAGCAGTTCGTCCTGCATCTGGCGGCGGATCAGCGGGTCCAGCCCGCTGAACGGCTCGTCCATCAACAGGATGTCGGTGTCCACCGCCAGCGCCCGGGCCAGGCCGACCCGCTGCTGCATGCCTCCCGACAATTGGCGCGGGTACGATCCTTCCCATCCGCCCAGGCCCACCAGTTCCAGGACGTCGCGGGTGCGGGCCTCCCGCTCCGGCTTCTTGACTCCCTGGACCTCCAGGCCCCACCCGGCGTTGTCCAGCACGTTACGGTGGGGCATCAGGCCGTAGTGCTGGAACACCATGGCGATCTTGCTGCGGCGGAACTCGATCAGCTCCTTGTCCGACATCTTCGTGATGTCCTCGCCGGCGATCACAATCTCGCCGGCGGTGGGCTCGATCAAACGGATCAGGCAGCGCACCATCGTGGACTTGCCGCTGCCCGACAGCCCCATGATCACGAACGTTTCGCCCCGGTTCACCTGGAACGAAACGTCCTGCAGGCCGATGACGTTGCCGAACTCACTCTGAAAGAAGGATTTATCCTGCTCCGAGTACTGCGGCTCCAATACCCGTTCCGGGTTCCTCCCGAACACTTTCCAGACCGAATTAACCCGGATGTATGGCTGACCATCATCGCCGGGGGCATTCGTGGCTACGCTTGATATGTTGTCCGTGGCCACCATGGCAACAGCGCCTCCGCCAGTGTCGATATTTTCGTTTCTCGCGCCGGGCCTGTCGGCTCACCGTAGGCCCGGCACAATTGTTTGTCAAGCCTTGCTCAGGCCTCGCCAGGGCCTTTCCAAAGTTAATCCGTCATTCCGGCGAAAGCCGGCCCCATTCCCTCAACTCGAACCGTCATTCCGGCGAAAGCCGGAATCCAGAACATTCCGAACCCAGCGACCTGCTGGATTCCCGCTTCCGCGGGAATGACGGTTCGGGGTGAAAGACCCCATCCGGGACTTTGAAAAGACCCTGAGGCCTCGCGCGTACCCAGTTTCACCCGTGGCTGTCATTGCGACCCCGCACTTGATGCGGGGGCGGCAATCTCGTCAAGGCAACGAACGCCGCCACGGGAACGAGATCGCCACGTCGCTGCGCTCCTCGCGATGACAAACTGGGTACGCGTGAGTTGCTCACGCGCCGCGTTCTTCGATCCAGCGGTGCTTCTGAGCCTGCCGCCGCGCCTCGTCCGTGGGCCGGTACGTTCCCAGGAAATCCGTCCGGAAAGACGCGAACCGCCCTTCCGCGATTGCGTCCCGCATATCCGCCATCAGGCGCAGTATGAAGCGCAGGTTGTGGATCGACGCCAGCCTCGGACCCAGCATCTCGCCGGCCTTGAAGAGGTGTCGCAGGTATGCGGCGGTGTAATTCCGGCAGGCGTAGCAGTCGCACGTTCCATCCAGCGGCTCGTCCTGCTCGGCGTACTTTCGATTGGCGATATTGATCCGACCCGTGGGGGTGAACAGCGCTCCGTTGCGGGCGACGCGCGTGGGCAGCACGCAGTCGAACATGTCCACGCCCAGCGCCACCGAGTTCACCAGGTCCTCCGGCGACCCAACACCCATCAGGTACCGCGGCCTGTCGGCCGGCAGGTCGTCGCACACCAGCCCGGTCACGTCGTGCATTTCGGCCTTGGTCTCACCCACCGCCAGGCCGCCGATGGCGTAACCGTCAAAAGGTATGTCCGTGATGTATCGGGTCGATGCGCGCCGCAGTTCGGGCACGGTTCCCCCCTGGACGATGCCGAACAAAGCCTGTCGTCCGGCCCGATCGCTCCGGGCGTGGACATCGTGGCAAACCCGCGCCCACCGGTGGGTGCGGTCCATCGCATCTCTCACCGCGCCCGGTTCTCCGGCCGAAAAAACGCACTGGTCGAAGCACATGATGATGTCCGCGCCGATCCCGTGCTGATTGATGATCGCCGACTGCGGCGTGAACCGGTGCTCGCTCCCGTCGATGTGGGAACGGAACACGATGCCGTCGTCGTTTACTCGGCGCAGCGTTCCCATGCTGAACGCCTGGTAGCCGCCGCTGTCGGTCAGGATCGGCCCGCTCCAGCCCATGAAACGGTGGAGCCCGCCGGCATCGCGCACCCGCTCGACGCCCGGCCGCAGGTACAGGTGATACGCGTTGCTCAGCACCGTTTCCGCGCCCAGGGATCGAACCTCGTCGAAGGTCAAGCCCTTGACCGTGGCCTGGGTTGCCACGGGCATGAACAGGGGCGTTTGCGCCACCCCATGGGGCGTGGTAATCTGCCCGCGCCGGGCGGCGCCATCGGTTGACAGCAGTTGAAAACCGAACCGTTGGGTCGTCATGCTGGTTAATGTACGCGCTATTCGTCAAACAGCGCAAACCGATGGCCTTTCGGTTTTCAGTTTTGTCATTGCGCGCGAAGCGTGGCAATCTGGCGAGATCGGTAGCATCCCCCACGGCAAACCACTCCACCGCAACGAGATTGCCACGGCGCTGCGCTCCTCGCGATGACAACCAAAAGGCCCTGCTTTCGATCCTATCTGTATCTGCACGGCGTGACCAACCCGTAATATCATTGTGACTCACCTCTGCATTCCGAGTCATTGCCGGCGATAGGGCCCCCAGATGTACCAGGCGCTTTCTGAATTCCTGCTGGAGTTGAGCCGGCACAAGATATTGTGGGCGGTCTGCGTGATTGCCGCCATGGCGGTCACGGCCGTTGTGCTGTACTTCTTCTGGGACCTGGTGGCCCGTGGCGTGGCGTTGGCCCGCCCGCGCGGACGCTCGCCGGCCGATAACCGCTCCCGCCGGGGACACTAGCGTGCACTTCCCCATCGCCGACGCCACGGTATCGCCCCTGCTGCTGGCGCTGCTGGGAATGATCGTCGGCACCATGACCGGGTTTTTCGGCGTGGGCGGCGGGTTCCTCATCACCGGCGGCCTCCTGGTGCTGGGCGTGCCGACCATCTACGCCGTCGGCACCGGCCTCCTGATGGTGATGGGCACCGCTATTACCAGCACCCTTCGCCACCGCCGCCTGGGCAACGTCGATATGCGCCTGGCCGTCCTCATCGTCTGCGGCACGATCCCCGGCGTGTTCGCCGGCGAACGGGTCAACGCCACACTGGAGCACGCCGGCGTGTCCGGGCCTGTGGTCGGCGCGGTTTACTTCGTGCTGCTCCTGAGCCTGGGTTCGCTGATGGTGGGAAACTGGATCCGGCAACTGCGGTACCGTCCGGGTCCCAGGGTGGGCGGCGGCCTTCCCGGTTGGTTTCGCAGCGTGCGCGTCGGCCCGGAGCGGATCCGGCTGCCCATGCTGGCGGGCCCCCGGTTTTCCGGCGAGGTGAACTTACGGCCCGCCTTCCCCGGAGCCGGCATTGACGAAATGTCCGCGTTCGTTCCGGTGTTCGCCGGCTTCACCATCGGGTTCGTCGCGGCTTTGCTGGGCGCGGGAGGCGGGTTCCTGTTGATGCCGTTCCTGGTGTACGGGCTGGGAATCCCGCCGGCCGTCGCCATCGGCACCGATCTGTTCCAGATCATCATCACCGGCAGCCTGGGGGCGTTCCTCTACTCGCTGAGCGGCAACGTAGATCCGATGATCGCGGTCATCATGTTCGCGTCGGCGTCTGTAGGCACCCAGCTGGGAGCTCTGGCCACGAGGTTCGTCAACGCCAGCCGGATTCTCGGCCTGTTTGGCGTCACGGTGCTCAACGCCGGCGTCGCCGTCGGTCTGGGTCAGTTGGCCCGGCTATTGGGATCGGGCGGGCTGGAGCAGATCAGCCAGGTGTTGCTTCTCGGCGTATCCGGCGCCGTCGCGGCAACGATCCTCGTCCTGCTGGCGGCCGCCGCGGTGAGCCAGGCCCGGCGCGGCCGGCGCCTGTCGGCATTGCGCGAGGCCCGCGCCGACCGGCGGCGGGTGGTTTGACAGGCCGCCCACAAAGTTGATAACGTCGAAGTGAAACTTCCCCGCCCTCCGGTCTGTTCACGGGCTGGACTGGCGGGCGTTTTTTGTTTGGGGAATACGAGCAATTACTCCGTCAGCCAGGCCAGCGTGTCCTCCACTACTTCGCCGGGAATGTCCCGGCGGACGGTGGCGCGGCCCACGTCTTCCAGCAGCACCCAGCGGTTGGCGCCGCCGACGGTCTTCTTGTCCAGCGACATGGCTCTCCGCACCCCGTTCAGGTCAACGCCGCGCGCGGTGATGGGCAGGTTGAACCGCTCCAGCAGCACGCGCTGGCGGTCCAGGATGTCGTTGCCGATCATCCCCATCTCCCGGGCGATGCGGCCGGCTCCCATCATGCCCACCGATACGCCCTCGCCGTGCATGAACCGGCCGTACTCGGTGGACGCTTCCAGCGCGTGACCGATGGTGTGGCCGTAGTTCAGGAGAATGCGGATACCCAGGGTCTCCCGTTCGTCCTGGCTGACCACGTCGGCCTTGATGGCCATGCTGCGCCGGATGACCTCGGTGGAGATTTCCGGCTCCACCTCCATCAGCGCCTCGGCGTGCTCCTCGAAGACGTCAACCAGCGACGGGTCCAGGATCAGGCCGTGCTTGATTGCTTCCGCCCACCCCTCGGCGAGTTCCCGCTTGCCCAGCGTGGACAGCGCCTGCACGTCGGCCAGGACCGCCCGGGGCTGGTAGAACGCGCCCACCATGTTCTTGGCCTGGGGCAGGTTGACCGCCACCTTGCCGCCGATGGACGCATCCACCATGGCCGCCATGCTGGTCGGCACCTGCACGAAGGGCACGCCGCGCAGGAAGGTGCTGGCGATGAAGCCGCCCAGGTCGCCGGCCACCCCGCCGCCGATGGCGATGATCGGCTGGCCGCGTTCGGCCCGCAGGCTCACCAGCCACTCGTAGATTTCCTGCGCTTGCTGGAATGACTTGCTGGTCTCGCCCGCCGGAATGACGAAGCAATGGGCAGCGATGCCGGCCCGCTGCAGGGCCCACTGGGCATTTCTTCCGTAGGGCCGCATCACGTTCTCGTCCGTGACGATATACGCGGTGTTACCCAACCCCAGTTCCTGGATGTGCTCGCCCAGCCGCTCGATGACGCCCCAGCCGGCGATGACGGGGTAGCTGCCCCCGGAGTGATGAACGGTCGCGGCAAGGTCGGGATTGGTCATATTTGAAACTCCTTTATTCCGGCGCGCGAGCATCGCTCAGCTAAGATACCCGCTCCACTGCCGGAGCGCGATGGTCAAGCAGAGGTCGGTCCATTCTTTGAGGCGCGGAAGTAGATCGTCCGCATCGCTTTCCCAAGTGAACTTGAAAGGCTCCGCAGTACAATCCATAAACGAGGGAAATTCGCCTTCCTCAATCTGGTCTGAAACGCTGTCGGCGCGATGTTCAATGAGTGCGAACGCGGTTGCAGCCATGATGCCTGACAATTGCCGTTCAGTGTGATGCAGCGACACCACGAACACGAGGCTCGGCTGATGCAGCGCTTGATCCGGCGTCAGCGTGAGCCTGACAAAGAACCTGGCCTCGTTGAAATTCGCCCAATGTCTGGCGTTGCTGGCAGTTTGCTCTATCTGCCAACGATACCAATGTTCCTTGTCTCCCGGTCCTCCCGTGATGACTTGGCAATCTAGCCCTCGCCCGGCTTGCCGCAGGCGTGAAGCAATTTGCCCGGCACGTTCTGTTAGAAGAGCCTCGGCACGTTCCTGCAACGCAACGCCAACTGTATTGACCGAGCGCAGTTTATCCCCCCGGCCGGCATTGCGATGTTCGATTCGATCAACGATATGGTCAAGTACCTGCTCAAAAGCGCCGGCAGGTTCGACAGGATCCGGTTCGCCAAGAGCTTCGAGTATCGTGCGTCTTTCCAAGCTGACCAAGAGGTCAACCAATGGCGCCAAGTTGCCACTGTCGGCTTTTTCAAGAGCGTCAATGTAATCGGCCCGGTCATCCCTTTTCACCACAACGGGCAGATATTCTTCTCTAACCAGATGCCAGGTAAGGATGGTGCGCACCACACGACCGTTGCCATCGGGGAATGGATGGATTTGCGTAAACCTGTGATGCAGCCACGCGGCCACCAGCAGCGGATGATAGCGGTTTTCGTCCTGCTGATATTGGCTGTACCAGTCAACTAGGTTATCTAATTCACTTTCGACTTGTTCCGGTGGACAGTATTCATGGATTTGCCCGTCGGGTCGGGTTGGGTTGTTAGGCTGCTTCTTGAAGATGCCATGTTCCAATCGCGCATCAAACCAACCTGCTGACCGATTAAACGCTCGGTAAGTGAGCTGATGCCCCGTGAGGATGGCGTGCATTTGCTGAATAGCTATGCGCGTAATCGGCCGGGCTTCTCTAATGTGCGCATACACACCGGCAACGGCATCTTGGTGATCGGCCAGGATGCGAACCAGTTCTTCAGGCTCTTTGTTAGTGTCGCTCCGGTCTATGATATCTGTGGAAATGCCACGCATTACCAGCGTTTCGGTCATTCCGCGGTCCAGCGTGTACAGCCCTTCAATGATGCCCGTTTCTATCGCCCAGCTTCGGGTCAATCGTTCCAGGAACCCGTTATACGTGGCAGGGTCCGACTCCTCACGAGCCCGCTTGACGTTGAGCCACTGCCGCTGCAACGAGTCGATTTCGGAAAAATCGTAGTCACAATTGTCAGTCAGCGGTCTAATGGGTGCCCATTTGTAAGCAATCATATCGCTGTCAATCTACCGGCCCAGCGGCAGCGGCGATGGTGGTTTCAAAGATGCGCAGCACCTCGTCCGCCACCTGCTCCGGCGTGCGGTCGTCGGTGGCGACGGCGTGATGGGCCTGAGCGTAGGCCGGCGCGCGTTCGTCGAGCAGTTCGCGTATTCGCTCCAACGGGTCGCCGCCCCCCAGCATGGGCCGCACCGCGGCGTTGGGGCTGCCCCTGGTGATGCGGTAGTGGATGGTTTCCGCCGTGGCGGTCAGGCAGAACACGATCCCGTTCTCCAGCAGGACCTGGCGGGTCAGTTCCTGCGCGAAGGCGCCGCCGCCGGCCGCGATGACCTTGTTGCCGCCTTCACACAGGGTCAGGGCGGCGTGACGCTCCATGGCGCGGAACACGATCTCGCCGTCGTCGCTGAAGATTTGGTGGATGGGCTTGCGTGCCCGCCGGACGATCTCCTCGTCCAGGTCGGTCATCCGTCGCCCGGTGAGCCGGGATATGATGCGCCCGACGTGGCTCTTGCCCGTCGCCATGAACCCGACCAGGATGATGTTTGCTGCGGACATTGCGATTCTGGATTCCGGCCCCGTATCAAGTACGAGGGTCGTTCTTTCACCGGAATGACGGGGCTAAGGCTACGCCGGTCGCGGCGGGGCCGGCGCGTAACCCGACGCCGTGCAGAATTCGACGCTGTTGCCATCCGGGTCTTCGATGAAGAAATACGCCTGGCCGTCGTAGCGGATACCGCCGCGCAGGACCTCGTAGCCGCTGCTCTCCAGCGTCGCGCGGGTCGCCTCCAGGTCATCGACCTGGAACGCGTGGTGGATGTTGCCCGGCTTGGCCGGCGCCTCGTCGGTCTCGATCAGGTGGACCATGATTCCATTTTCCAGTTGCAGCCAGGTGATGGCCGGGTTGTCCACCTGGCTCTGGATCTGCTTGATGCCCAGGAGGTCGTTGTAGAACGCCATGGCCCGGGCCGTATCCTTGACCATGGTGGTTACGTGGTTGATCTGGCGGATCTCGATCTTTCCGGCCATGTTTGTCCCTCCGTGTTGGTTGCTGTGGGTATTATGCCATACCCCTTGGGTGATCGTCGGAGGCGCGCTACGACCCTTCAGGCCAAGCCTCATCACCCAAAAGCGGCACGTAGCTGCAGGGTTCCAGTTCCTCGTAAACTCGTTCGTCCGGATGGAGCCACACCCGGGTCAGCCGCTGACGCGAGCGTTCACCCACCGGCATCACGAGCCGCCCGCCCGGTCTCAGTTGTGCCAGGAGCGTTTCCGGCACCGACGGAGCCGACGCCGACACCAGTATCGCGTCGAACGGGGCGCAGTCCGGCGCGCCCAACACCGCTCCGGCTTCCAACACCCTCACGCTTGTGAAACCGGCGCCGGCCAGGTTGCGCCGCGCCATCGCCACCAGTTCCGGTATCCGCTCCACGGCAACCACGCCCCCGGCGGGCAGCATCGCGGAGAGCACCGCCGCCTGGTATCCGCTGCCGGCGCCCACTTCCAGAACGTACTCGTCGCCTCGCAACTGCAACGCCTGCGCGGCCGTGGCCACCATCAGGGGTTGCGATATGGTCTGTCCTAAGCCTATCGACAGGGGAATGTTCTGGTACGCCTGGTGCCGCAGATGTTCGGGCACGAACTTTTCCCGGGGCACGGCGCGCATGGCGTGCACCGCCGGCACGTCGCCCAGGGTCTTGGTCAGGTGATCGAACAGCCGTGTCCGGTCCACGTCGGACAGGAAGCCGATCCAGGACAGGCTCACGAACCTTGAAACCAGGCTTGCCGCTTTTGCGAGAATGCCTTTATCCCTTCCTGGAAGTCCCGCGTCAAACCAATGTTCGCGATGGCGTCGGTTTCGGCGTCTAGCTGGGTCGCCAGGTCGGCGTCCCAACTGCCGTCGAACAGGGCCTTGACCCGACCGTAGGCGCGGGTGGGCCCCTGGGCAAGCCGATCCGCCGTCTCCATGGCGTGGCGTTCAAAATGGCCGGATTCGAACACCTGGCTGACCAGTCCCAGTTCCAGCGCGTACTGGGCGCCGATGGGCTGGCGGGCCAGGTAGATCTCCATGGCGCGCCCCTGGCCGACAATGCGCGGGAGCATGTAAGTGGACCCGCCGTCCGCGGTGCAGCCGATGTTGGCGTAGGCCAGCAGGAAACGCGCGTCCGACGAGGCGACGCGGATATCGCAGGCCAGGGCCAGGCTGAAACCGGCGCCGGCCGCCACGCCGTTGATAGCCGCGACCACGGGCTTGTCCAGCCGCCGTATGCCCATCACCACGTCACGGTGGAGGGTGTCCGCCAGGTCCCGGAGATGGTCCGACAGTCCCTCGGCTCCGCCGTCATCCAGTTGCTGGGCAAAGTCGCGGACGTCCGCGCCGGAGCAGAACGCGCCGTCCGTGCCCGTGAGCAGCACGGCGCGCGTGTCGCCTCCGCGGCACGACTTGATGGCAGCGCCCAGCTCGTCCACCATCTGCGGGGACAGCGCGTTGCGCGCCTCGGGCCGGTTCAGCCGGATGACCGCCAGCGGGCCTTTATTCTCAAGCTGGACGCGGTTGTTGGCGGCTGCCATCACGACCTCCTACACACTCTGTTGGTGTGGTGTATTGCATACCGGACACCTGGTTCTATTCAGACGTTGGCAGACCGCGCAAGTCCGGTTTTGGTCCCTCACTTCCTGTAGCACAGTGATAATCCGCCAGATAGCAATGCCGGTTGCCACGTTGAGCAGGAGAGTTCTGCCCGTCGCCGACGCGGCAGCAAGTGCAGCCAGCCCGGTTCCCAAAGCGATAGCGACGATCGCTATCACCACAGCCTGGCCCGCTATGTTCAGAACCTCTCTCATCGCAAGGCTATTTTGTGGGCGGGCGCCTCTGCTGCCTTCTGACCATTATCCATAAGCCGCCGGCTGCGCCTAGCAGAAAGACCAGCAATGTGTCCTGCCCGCCCGCCTCCATTCCCAAAGGTAACAGGGGCAATAACAGCATATACAGGATCGCCGAGACGAACCCGACCGACAGTCCAAACATGATTTTCGCGTTCAGTCTTGGCATCGGATTCACCTCCTTCGTCGGCAATTCATCGCTCAGCCGGAGCGATCGTATCACCGCGTAACCGCCCCCTCTGAGGCGGACGACACCAGCTTGGCGTACTTGGCCAGGACGCCGGTGGTGTACTTGGGCTCCATGGGCTGCCAGGCCGTGCGCCGGTCGGTCATCTCTTCCTCGGTGATCTGGGCGTCCAGGCGTCGGTTGGGTATGTCCAGCGTGATGATGTCTCCCTCGCGCAGCATACCTATGGGGCCGCCTTCCATGGCCTCCGGCGCTACGTGGCCGACCATGGGGCCGTGAGATGCTCCGGAGAACCGGCCATCGGTGATCAGGGCCACCGTGTCGCCCAGGCCCTGCCCGATGAGCGCGCTGGTGACCGCCAGCATTTCGCGCATACCGGGGCCGCCCTTGGGACCTTCGTAGCGGATGACGACGATGTCGCCGGGTTTGACTTCCCGGCGCTGTATCGCCTGGAAGGCTGCCTCCTCTTGATCGAAGACCCGCGCCGGACCTTCGTACACCTTTTCCTGGTGGCCGGCGACCTTGATCACCGCGCCGTCGGGGGCAAGGTTGCCGCGCAGGATGGCCAGGCCGCCCGTGGGGCTGCGGGGCGCGTCGAGGTTATAGACAACGGGCTGGTCGTCCACAGTGGTGGTTTCCCTGAGGTTTTCCGCCAGCGTCTTGCCGTTCACCGACATGGCGTCCCCGTGCAGCAGGCCGGCGTCCAGCAGACGCTTGCCGATGAGCGCTACTCCACCGTAACGGCTCAGGTCAGCCATGACGTAGCGGCCGCCCGGCTTCATGTCGGTGATGTAGGGGGTGTTGCGGCTGATGCGATCGAAGTCCTCCAGCGTCAGGTCAACGTCCGCTTCCCGGGCAATGGCCATCAGGTGCAGCACGGCGTTGGTGGAGCCTCCCATGGCCGCCACCAGCGTTATGCCGTTCTCAAAAGCCTGTCGGGTCAGAATGTCCCGAGGCCGGATACCCTCGTCCAGCATGCGCATTACCGCCTCGCCGGCGCGTCGGGCCTCTTCGCCCTTGCGGGGGTCCACCGCCGTGAGCGAAGAGTCTCCGGGCAGGGACAGCCCCATGATTTCAATGGCGGTGGACATCGTGTTGGCGGTGAACAGTCCGCCGCATGACCCCTCGCCCGGGCAGGCGGCACATTCCAACTCCGTCAGTTCCTCGCCGGTGATGTGGCCGGCCGCCCAGGCTCCCACCGCTTCAAACACGTCCTGGATGTTCACGTCGTTGCCGTTGTACTGGCCCGGCAGAATGCTGCCGCCATACACGAAAACACTGGGGATATTCAGGCGGGCAATGGCCATCATGCAGCCCGGCATATTCTTGTCGCAGCCGCCCACGGTAACCAGGCCGTCCATTCTCTGGCCAAAGACCACCGTTTCGATGGAATCAGCGATGACCTCGCGGCTCACCAGCGACGCCTTCATCCCCTCGGTGCCCATGCTGATGCCGTCGCTCACCGTGATGGTGCCGAACTGGAAAGGCGTCCCATCGCCGTCGCGGATGCCCTGCTTGACGGCCGCGGCCCATTTATCCAGGTGGACGTTGCACGGTGTGACGTCACTGGCCAGATTGGCCACTGCCACAAAGGGCTTCGCCAGGTCGTCGTCCGTCAGGCCCATGGCCCGCAGGTACGAACGGGCCGGCGCCCTTTCCGGCCCGTCGGTGATGTCGCTGCTGCGGTGCTTCAGTAAGGCGCGCGGGCTCCGTGTGGTGGTAGTCAAAACGTCCTCCTCAGCGGACGCCGTGCCCGCCGTGTGTATTGCGGATGTGTCAATCGATTATAGATTGGCCCTATCGGAGCGGCAACCGAGCCATTTTCCTCACGCGTATCCGCTTTCGTAAATCGTCAGAATCAGGATTTACGGGATTTTAGGATTTGTCAGGATTGGGACATCTCCGGCACAAAACGGTTTCAATCCTGATAATCCACAAATCTTGAAAATCCTGATTCTGACGGTCCCCCGCCACAAACTGGGTATGCGTGAGAGCCGTTTTTACAACTCCACCACCATCTGCAACTCGCTGGTGGGGTAGCACAACGCTTCAAATGCGCCCTGAATGCCTTCCAGCGGCACGAAGTTGGTCCCGGTCAGCATGTGCTCCACGGACACCCGACCCGTGCGCATCAGGTCCAGGGCGATGCGCCAGTCCTCCGGTAGAGTGCCGAAGGATGATTGCATCCGCACCTCCCGCGCCATCCAGTTGGGCGGCACGACCGGCGTGGGCTCCCACGCGATGGCGATCATCACCACCTGCCCGCCCCGGGCGCACAGGTCCAGCCCCTGCTCCAGCGTGGACGGCGCGGCGGCGCACTCGAATACCACCTGCGGACCCGTCCCGCCGGTCAACTCGACCACTCGCTCGGCAAAGTCGCCGTCCGTCGGGTTGAGCACCGCGTCCGCGCCCAGCCGGCGGGCAGCCTCCGCACGGCCGGGCGCCGGCTCGGACACGATGACGGTGGTGGCGCCAGCCGCTCGGGCCGTCTGCATGCACAGCAGGCCGATGGGACCAGCGCCCAGCACCAGCACGGCGTCGCCCAGCTTGATGTCAGACAGGCGCACCGCGTGCACGGTGACCGCGCAGGGTTCGCAGAGAGCCGCCTGCTCGTCGGTAACGTCGTCGGGAACCGGGGTCGGCTCCCACTCGTCCAGCAGGACGAACTCGGCGTAGCCGCGCGGTCGCGTGTTCTGCTGGAAGCCCATGGTGCGGTAGTTAAAACGAGGGTTGGTGCGTGTCGCCGAGCCACCTCCCGGCGGGGGATGACCGCCGCCGCCGACCACCCGGTCGCCCACCTGCCAGCGGCTGACGCCGGGCCCCACGTCGACGATGGTGCCGGTGTACTCGTGGCCCATCACCGCGCCCGGCTGGGCCAGGTCGTACATGAACGCATGGACGTCGGTTCCGCAGATGGCGGAGTATTTCACCCGCATCACCACCTGGTTCGGCCCGGGAGTGGGGTCGGGCAGCTCCTCAACCTGCAATACCTGCTCACCCTTGTAAACGGCAGCGCGCATGGCAAAATCCCTCCGCACGAAAGTGTCGCCAGCATAGCACAGGGCACCGGAGCAGCCTGCTACAATCGAGCGTCAGCCGGCATCGGCAAGGCAGAGAACCGCGTGTACGGAGGAACTGATGTCCAGCAATCCGATCAGCGACAACTCCGGAATCGACAAGCAGGAAGGGAACAAGACGCCCACTGATCGCACCGACGAGGGCGCCGCGGTCGTGGAACTAGCCTACGCTATCTATGAGGCCAAAATCCGACATCTGGTTGAACCGGAGCGCCACGGCGAATACCTAACCATCGACGTCAAAACCGGCGAGTACGAAGTCGATGCCGACTCCCTGGCGGCGAACCTCAGGATGCTGAAGCGGCATTCGGCAGAGACGCTGGTTTCACTGCGCATAGGCTATCCGGCATTCGGCACGTTCGGAATGCGGGTCAGGCCAGTGTCCGACGCTGAAACTGAGGTTGTTGATCGGAGGACACGCAAGACGCTCTCTCCCGCTCCCGGTCATGAGCACTCGGTCGTGAGTCAAGCCATCGCAATTTACGACGCCAAAATCCGCCATCTGGTCGAACCGAAACACCACGGGGAGTACCTTGCCCTGGACGTCAAAACCGAGGAGTATGATTTCGATACCGACTCCCTGGCGGCGAACGCCAGGATGCTGGAGCGGCATTCGCCAGAGACGTTGGTCTTACTGCGCATTGGCTATCCGGCATTCGGTACGTTCGTGGGATGGCAGGGAGTTTTCTAGTGACCACCGGCCATATCGATCAGGGTGGGCATCCGGTGCTTCCCGTGGACTTGTTCGACCGCCAGGGCCGGTTGCGCCGTGTAGAGGCCATGCTAGATACCGGTTTTGATGATTTTTTAGCCCTCCCCAGTCACTGGGTGCAACGCTTGGGGCTGGTTTGGGCCGCCAGGATGCCGATGCGAGTAGCCACCTCAGAGTGGGCTCTCTTTGACGTCTATGAGGCCACGGTATGGTGGTTTGGCGCTCGCCTGCCTATCCGAGTGCTGCAAACGCAATCCGAAATCCTGGTCGGCACCCGCCTCCTCTGGGAGAGCCAATTGGCCGTGCAGTTTTGGGAAGGCGGCGTGGTGAGCGTACAGTCTCGCCCTGAATAGGCGTGCATCTGCGCCGTTCCATTACCCTTGCGCCAACCGGCAAAGTGCGCTAGCATTTTTGCCGAAATCATCCCGTCCATGACGGATATTCGTACCGCGTTGTCATCACCTCAAAGGAGACTGCACACGATGTTCAATCCCATCGCCGCCCTGAAGCCGCGCACGGCCCACGCCCACTGCGACATCCCCTGCGGAATCTATGACCCGTTGGTAGCCAAGATCGCCGCCCAGACCGTGCAGAAGATGGTCCTCCGCATGCAGAACCTGGAAGCCCCGCAGCCCGGCGCCCCGGCCGCGGAACGCCAGGGATTCGCCAACACCTTCTCCCGCTACGTCACCGTCAAGGAAGAGCACGCCGAGAAGTGCAAGGAAGAGCTGCGGATCCTCTGGGCCGACTACGCCTGGCCCGGCACCGACGCCAACGAGATCGCCGGCAAGTTCAACGCCGCCCTCAAGCTGGCCGGCCAGTGCAAGCAGACCGTCAGCATGGAGAACGCTGAGGCCCTGGTCGCCGCCTGCGACGACATCGCCACCGCCTTCTGGTCCACCAAGAACGTCGAGTACAGCGACCCCAACGCCGCTGCTCGCTACGGCACCTAGGCCGCTAAGGACATAGCGAACCACTGGCAGGGGCGAATAATCATTCGCCCCTACATTTTGGTTCGAGACGCGCTGACATACTCGCGCACCACCGACAAAAACGCTTCACCGTACCGTTCCAACTTGACCGGCCCTACACCGGACACTCTCGACATGCCTTCCTGGTCGGTAGGTTTCGTCGTCGCTAATCCCTTCAGAGTCGCGTCGTTGAATACGACAAAAGGTGATACTTGCTGATCGCGAGCAAATTGGAGACGCAACGCACGGAGAGCCTGAAACAGTTCCTCATCAAAACTCCCTGTCGTGTCTGCTGCTCCACCTGCTGTACCGGTTATCCGCTCAGGATCCAAGCCCAAACGCCTCAAGCGTGAGGTTATTGCCCCTGGTCGGCGCCCGAAGTGAGTGGCGAGTTCGCCTATGCTTGATGCGGTTGCGTAGAGACCGCCCAATTCTTCGTCAGCTTCGGCAGTCCATGGCTCGTAAGCTTTAGGGTATTCCTGTCTAACTTGTTCTACGCTATAGGATTTTGAAGGCACATCGCTCGTGTCGATTTGTTCTTTGCCTTGGCGTTTGGCGACCTCATCAACCCTCATATCCAGCGTTAGCGTCTCACGATTGCGCAGCCATTCCCGCCCGGCGGGTGTTACGCTGATAGTTGGGTATTGCCCATCGGATCTGGCCAGCAGCCCTTGTCCCACCAGCCCGTCGGCGATCTGCCGGAGCCCCTTGAGGTCGTGGTCCTGCACGATGCCGAACACGCTCAACTTGTCGTGGCCCAATTCCTTGATGCGCTGCTTGCCACTTCCCAGCAAGACGTCGGACACGTGGGCGATGCCAAACCGCTCGCCCGTGCGGATCACCGCCGACAGCATCTTCTGGGCAACCAGTGTGACGTCCACCGTTTGACGCTGCGCCAGGCACACGTCGCAGCCGCCGCAGGAATCTCCGGCCACCGTGTCGCCGAAATATTGCAGCAGATACCTTCGACGGCAGGTTGTCAGCCGGCAGTAATCGACCATCTGCTGCAACTGCTTTTCCGCGACGGCGCGGGCCTCTCCCGTCATCACCCGGATGAAATACTCCTGCTTGGCCCGGTCCCCCTCGTTGAAGAACAGCACGCATTCGCTGGGCAATCCGTCCCGCCCGGCTCGGCCCGTTTCCTGGTAATAGCCCTCGATGGATTTGGGCAAGGTGTGGTGAACCACCAACCGGATGTCCGGCTTGTCGATGCCCATGCCGAAGGCGATGGTGGCCGTCACTATGGGAACTTCGCCGTCGATGAACCGTTCCTGCGTCAGGCGACGGGTGTTGGCGTCCAAACCCGCGTGGTACGCCACCGTCGGATGCCCGTGGCCGGTGAGCCGGGCCGCCAGTTCCTCGGTGTCCTTGCGCGAAAAGCAGTACACAATCGCGGACTGCCCCTTGCGCTCTTCCAGCAGGTCCAGTAGCGCCTCACCGGCTCCCGCGCCCGGCTGGACGCGGTAGGTCAGGTTCGGCCGGTCGAAACCGGAAACGAAACGGCGGCAATCGTTCAGCCGCAGCTGCTCGACGATATCCCGCTGCACCCGCTCGGTGGCGGTGGCCGTCAACGCCATGACCGGTGTTTGGGGGAACAGTTCGCGCAATTCGGCCAGCGCGCGATAGTCGGGCCGGAAATCGTGCCCCCACTCGCTGATGCAGTGCGCCTCGTCGATGGCGATCATCCGCAGGTCCAGGGTCGCCAGGAACCGCCGGAACCCCGCCATGCTGACCCGCTCGGGCGCCACGTAGAGCAACCTGACTTCGCCGGCCTGTGCCCCGCGCTCCACACGGGCAGCGGACCGTTCGTCCAGGGTGCTGTTCAGGAAGTCGGCGGCGATGCCGTTGGCGCGCAGGCCATCCACCTGGTCTTTCATCAAGGCGATCAGGGGCGAGATGACCAGGGTAACGCCGCCCATCGCCAGTGACGGCAACTGGTAGCACAGCGACTTGCCGCCGCCGGTGGGCATGACCACCAGGCTGTGCCGCCCGGCCAGGGCGTTGGAGATTATCTCCTCCTGGCCAGGCCGAAACTGGTCGTACCCAAAGTGCCGCTTCAGCAGCGCGTGTAGGTCAGCGGCGGTCATTTCACAAACCCGCAGGGGGATTCACGCGACCCACTTCGGAAATCGTCAGAAGCAGGATTTTCAAGATTCAGAGATTATCTGGATTGAAACCGTTACGTGATGGAAATCTTCCAATCCTGCCCAATCATAAAATCCTGTAAATCCTGCTTCTGACGTTTCTCCGCCGCTAACTATCCCAGCGACGCCAATGCTTCACCCACCACCTCGACCGTGCGATCAATGTCGGCGTCAGTATGAGCGATGGACACGAACCCCGCCTCAAACTGGGACGGCGCGATGTACACGCCCCGGTCCAGCAGCGCGTGCATGTAACGCCCGTAGGCCGCCGTGTCCGACTGCTCGACCTCGGCCAGCGCCGACACCGGCCCGGCGTTGAAGAAGCCCGTGAACATCGACGCCACCCGGTTGATGGTGGACGGCACCTCCGCTCGGGCAAAGGCCGCGCTGACCCCGTCGGTCAGGCGCACCGCCGTCGCCTCCAGTTGCTCGTACACGCCGGGCTTTTGCAGCTCGGTCAGCGTGGCCACGCCGGCGGCAACCGCCAGCGGGTTGCCGGATAATGTGCCGGCCTGGTACATGGGACCCAACGGCGCCACTTGCTGCATTACTTCTTCGCGGCCGCCATACGCGCCCACGGGCAGCCCGCCGCCGATGATCTTGCCCATCGTCGTGATGTCCGGCGTGACTCCATAGAGCGTCTGCGCCCCGCCGTAACCCACGCGGAACCCGGTGATTACCTCGTCGAAGATCAGCAGCGCGCCGTTGGCCTCGGTGACGTTCCGCAGTCCCTCCAGGAACCCGTCGGCCGGCGGCACTACGCCCATGTTGCCCGCGACCGGTTCCACGATCACGGCGGCAATGTCGTCCGGCCAGGCGTCGAACAGCCCTTCCACGGAGCCAATGTCGTTGAAGGTGGCGATGAGCGTTTCCGCCGCGTAGGCTTCCGGTACGCCGGCGCTGGTGGGAACGCCGTGGGTCAACGCGCCGGAGCCGGCGGCCACCAGGAGCCCGTCGGCGTGGCCGTGATAGTTGCCCGCGAATTTCACGATCTTGTCACGGCCGGTGTACGCCCGGGCCAGTCGGAGCGCGGTCATGCACGCTTCGGTGCCGGAGTTGACGAGGCGCACCAGGTCAACCGAAGGCAGGGCGGCGCAGATCATCTCGGCCAGTTCCACCTCCTGTTCCACCGGCGCGCCGAACGACGTGCCGTCGGACGCCGCCCGCTGCACCGCCTCGACCACAGCGGGATGGGCGTGCCCCAACGCCAGGGGCCCCCAGGATCCCAGGTAGTCGATGTACTCGTTGCCGTCCACGTCCCACACGCGCGCTCCGGCTCCCCGCGCGATGAACGGCGGCGTGCCTTCCACCGCCCGGAACGACCGCACCGGGCTGTTCACTCCACCGGGGATCACCCGCTGCGCCTGCTCGAAAAGCTGCTGGGACCTGCTTTGCTCCATGCTGGAAGTCTCCTCAGTTGAAATATGGTTCCGGCTGGCGAACGTCAGTTTTCAGCTGACGACCTCCCGTTTTGCCGCTCAGCCAACAGCTGGGTCAGCGCGTTGTTGATTTGCACCAGGTTGTTCAGCACCGCCTGACGTTCGGCCCGCTCTAATGCACGCTCTGCTTGGAGCTCAGCTCGCTCGGCTTCCAGCTCCGCCTGACGTTCAGCATGAAGCGCGTCGAGCTGTTTACGCATTTCTTCAGATCGTTTTCGTTCTTCTTCCAAGCGCGCTTCGGCGTCATCGGCGCGTTTCCGTTCTCTGCTTACCATAATTTCGTCGTAACCTCCTTTCACAGCGGCAACGGCGAGGCCCAGCAGTATGGCCTGGGCCAGGATCTGGTGGTCGATGTACTGCGCCACGGCGCCGGCGTTGCATACGCCGTCAAGGGCATTTTCAATCGTACAGGGGGACTTGGTGAAATACCATACCACCCACTGCGCCGCCGCCGCGCCCAAGCCCAAGGCGACCGGCCACTTCCAAGTTTGCGTCGCGACGCGCATACCCTCAACCCAATCGCTCAACTTGGGAAAGACACCCAACCCGACAAACCGGCCCGTTGGCTTAGAAAACGCGGCGCGAATACGACCGTCATTCCCTTATCGACCATCATTCCCTTATCGATGGAGCGCCCCTCGCTTCCGAGAGGCGCTCTTTCGCAATACTCGGCTGCCCGCGGCAACCCTTTGGGTGGTCAGTCCTAGCGGTCCATCACCACTACGGTGCCCTCGTCCGGGTTGTACTGGTAACGCACTACGCGGTCGAGCTTCTGGGATTCCAGGCGCACTACCACAGCCCGACCGTCGTCGCGGTCGTCAGTGACGTTCAGGGTGTTGTGGATCTCGCCGGGCAGGAAGAAAGCCACTTTGCCGTCGTCCTGAACGAAATCGCCGGTCTCCTGGATCTGCACCGAGTCCACGCCCTCGCCAGGATAGAACCAGCGCCACTTGGTCTGCTTGATGGCGCCGTCGTACACGCCGTACACCACCCACGCGGCGCCGTGGTCATGGGGCAGGTTGTCCTGGTCGGGCTTCTGCACCGAGGCCATCAGCCAGAACCCGCCGCCCGGGTGGCCGTAGTCCTCGTCCAAGTGGAGGTCATACCGGCCGAACCCGCCCTCGTCAGGCAACTCCAGCCGTTCCTCCAGCCAACCGGGGGTGGCCAGCAGGCGCTCCATGTGTTTTGCCACGCCCGAGGCCTGGGCCAGCGGGTCCTGCGTGGCGTCGAAAATCTCGCGCACGTCGTCGATGAATGCGTCGACCGAATAAGCCGTAGTCTGGGTCATTTTGAACCTCCCTGATAATTCGGTATCGTCTTGATTTGCATTCTGAAAGAGCCGGCGGGCCGTGTCAACGGCACGTCTCTTCGGGTAACTGTTCAGTGTTGATGGGTTTCTTGGTGGATTACACGTCGTTCCTGCGAAAGCAGGAACCCAGAAATCCCTGCCGCCAGCAAACGTGAGCACAGCAAGGATTTACTGGATACCGGCTTTCGCCGGTATGACGGTTTTGGGGTGGGCTTGGCCACATCAAATCTGAACAGTTACCTCTTCGGGTGTCGCCGGCCCTCCCAAGCCTATTCCTCGCCTCGCAACCAGCGGGCCACTTCCTTGGCGTGATAGGAGATGATGATGTCCGCGCCGGCGCGGCGGATGGCCGTGAGCAGTTCCAGCGTGACGGGCTTTTCGTCGATCCAGCCGGCGCGCGACGCTGCCTTCACCATGGAGTACTCGCCGCTCACGTTGTACGCCGCCAGCGGGTAGTCGTACCGCTCCCGGGCCTCCTTGATGACGTCCATGTACGCCATGGCCGGCTTGACCATCACAATGTCCGCGCCCTCGGCGATGTCCGACTCGATCTCCCGCATGGCCATGCGGCGGTTGGCCGGGTCCATCTGGTAGCTGCGCCGGTCGCCGAACTGCGGTGTCGAGTCGGCGGCGACGCGGAAGGGGCCGTAGAACGACGAGGCGTACTTGGCCGCGTAACCCATGATCGGCGTGTCGTCGTAGCCGTGGGCGTCCAGGGTCTCCCGAATGGCGCGCACCTGCCCGTCCATCATCGAGGACGGCGCGACCATGTCGGCTCCGGCCTGCACCTGAGTCAGCGCCGACCGGGCCAGCAGTTCCAGCGTGGCGTCGTTATCGATCCGGTCACCGTCGATGACGCCGCAGTGGCCGTGGTCGGTGTACTCGCACAGGCACACGTCCCCGATGACCATCAGGCCCGGCGCCCGTTCCTTGATGGTGCGCGTCGCCTCCTGGATTATCCCCTCGGGGTCGTAGGCTCCGCTGCCCACGCCGTCCTTTTCCGGCGGCAGGCCGAACAGCAGCACCGACGGGATTCCGAGCTCAACCACCTCGTCGATCTCCTCTCCCAGGCGGTCGATGGAGGTGTGATAACACCCGGGCATCGGCTCGATCTCATCCCGAACGTTCTCGCCGTGGGCGACGAACATGGGGTAGATGAAATTGGCGGCGCTGATGCGGGTCTCGCGCACCATGTCGCGCACCGGCGCTTTCTCCCGAAGCCGGCGCATGCGCAGATCGGGGTGCTTCAGCATGATGTCCCTCCTCAGACTTGGCTAGGCAGTGTTGACATTTGGAAGAATACTTCGTCGTTCCTGCCTACGCAGGAACCCAGAAACCTTTGACAGCTGCAATTTGGCTGGATTTACCCCTCTTTTGACGGACTGGATTCCGGCGAAAGCCGGAATGACGGTAAATGTCAACACTACCCAGTGGATGCAGCGGCCTGCCCGCCCGAGAAACGGCCGGCCAAGGCTGCGGCGAGCCCTTCCACGTTGTGTTCCGCGGCGATGATGTCAACGGTCAGTCCCATCTCCTCAGCCGTGGCTGCGGTGATCGGGCCGATGCACGCGATGGCGCTGGACCCCAGCAGATGGCGGTCGGCTCCAAGGATGTCCAGCAGGTTCCGTACCGTCGATGAACTGGTGAAGGTTACCACATCGATGCCCCGCTCAAACGCGGCGCGTGCCCGCTCCTCGATGCCTTCCGGCCGCGTGTTCTGGTACGCCGGAACCCGCCGCACGTCGGCTCCCAGCGTCGCCAGTCCGGCGGCTAGCGCGTCCCGTCCGATGGCCGAGCCAGGTAGCAGCGCCAGGCGTCCATCCCATTCCAACCCCGATAACTCGGCGATCACTTCCTCGGACACCGAGCGTTTCGGGATGAAGTCGGGCTCAATTCCCCGTTCCCGCAGCGCCCTCGCCGTCGCTGGCCCGATGGCTCCCACGGTAGCGCCGGCGAAGTACCGGGCATCCTTCCCCAGCGCGCGCAGCCGTTCCCAGACGTATTCCACCGAGTTGACGCTGGCGAAGATCATCCATCGTCCGGAAACGTCCGCGGCGCTCACCAGGGCTTGGTCGAGCTCTCCGTAATTGTCCAGCGGCCCGATCTCGATGGACGGCAACTCCACCGCCTCGGCTCCCAGGTCGCCCAGCAGCTCGATGAGTCGCGACGCCTGCGTGCGGGACCGGGTTACCAATACGCGCTTGCCCCACAGCGGCCTGCGGTCGAACCAGCCGATTTCCTCCCGCAGTCGGGCCACCTCGCCGATGATGGCGATGACCGGCGCGCCGATTCCAGCCGCCTTCCCTCGCTCGGCGATGTCCGCCAGCGTTCCGGTAACCGTCCGCTGCCGGCTCCAGGTTCCCCACTGCACCAGCGCGGCGGGGGTGTCCCCGGACATACCGTGAGCCTGGAGCGTGGCCGCAATGCCGGGGAGCGCCGCCCAGCCCATCAGCGTCACCAGCGTGCCGCCGGTTTTGGCCAGAGCGCCCCAATCCGTGGTGGTTTCGCCTTTGCTCGGGTCTTCGCTGCCGGTGACGATGGTCACCGCGGTGGACACGCCCCGATGGGTGACCGGAATGCCGGCGTATGCAGCGGCGGCAACCGCCGACGTGACCCCGGGCACCACCTCAAAGGGGACACGGGCCTCGGCCAGGGCCTGCGCTTCTTCGCCTCCCCGGCCGAAAACGAACGGGTCGCCGCCTTTGAGTCTCACCACCGTCTTGCCGTCCACTCCCTCCGCGACAAGCAACTGGTTGATTTCCGCCTGGGTCAGCGCCTGCCGGCCCCGTTCCTTGCCCACAAAGACCCGCTCCGCTGACTCGGGGGCCAACGCCAGCAGGGCCGGGTCCAGCAACCGGTCGTACACCACTACCTGCGCGCCGGACAATGCCTGGGCGCCCTTGACGGTGAGCAGCCCCGGGTCGCCGGGGCCGGCGCCGACGAGATAGACTTTGCCGGGTTTCATCAGGGTATCCGGTCAGTGCTGTGTCAGTTGGCGCGTCTGCCGATGAGGGACTGGATAGCCACTATCTTGCGCTCATCCGCGTCGGTTTGCATGAAGCCTTCGATGGCTGATGCGGCGCGATCTATCCAATCCAAGGTTTCGGGCAGAGTGAAGGTTCTATTGGGATCGTAGTCCGCTGAGTGTCGCAAGTCTTGCATCTGCGCGAATGTTTCCGTGAATTGTCTGATTACTGAAGAGAACAGCCCTTGGTCTTGCAGCAAGTTGCGTTTGGCTGCGCTGTGGTTCAGGCCCCGGTAGATACGCGACCAAGCGTGTCCAGTCAACGGGTCGTGGGGCGCACCCGCCAGGCAGTCGGCGTTGCTGCTGGCCAATGCGTGAAACATGGCGTAGTACGCGGTGCTAATTGCTCGGCGCAGCGAGTCTTGCAGCGGCTGAGTATTGGGGTGCGGCGTGGTAGTCAGTAAGCGAGCGGTCGCTATGAGGTCTTGCCAACGCATCAGATTAGGCTGCTTTGGGTGCGGGCCGCTGCCATTTCGGACAGCATTTGGTCGTATGAGGCGCGGTCGGTATAGCCCACAGGGGGAATGTGCAGTACGCCGGCTTCGATAAGCTGCTGTTTTATCTCACCGTGCAATGCGTTGAGATGGTGTACGTTTAGTTCCTCGCGGGGGCCTTCGTAGATGACGATCACATCAAGGAACTCTTCATCCTCCGCGTTCAGCCTTACGGTGGCGTGAATGTCGCAAAATCGCACCGAGCCGTGGGCTTGGGCGCGAAGCCCCGCCAAGATGATCTCCTTGGCTTTTTCTTGGGTTTCCAGTGCGATAGCCATATTCGGCCCTTCCTGTCGTTGATGTGGGTTGGGTTTGATGCTAGTGGGGTGGATTGGGATGGTCAAGATGCACCGCAGTAGATGGCTTCATCCCAACAGCCCCGCCGCTCCCTGTTCGCGCATCACTTCCCACCCTTTCGCTGCCAAACCGACCGGGTCCGAAGAGGCTCCCGTCACGTTGACACGGTACGTCCTGGAACCGTCCGGCGCTGCCATGAACACCGTCAGCCGCAAAGCGTCGTCGCCATCGAACGTCGCGTATGCTCCCACCGGAACCTGGCAGCCGCCGCCCAACGCTTCTAGGAAGGACCGTTCCGCCCTTACCGCTGCCGTCGTTGGCGCGTGGTCGGCCGCCGCGACCAACTCGGCGGTTCGTTCGTCGTCCGCGCGGATCTCCACCGCCATCGCGCCCTGGCCCGGCGGGGGAACGAACTCTTCGGGTGACAGGTACTCCGTTATCACCTCGGACATTCCCATCCGATCCAGGCCGGCCACCGCGATGACCGTGCCGTCGCATTCTTCGCCGGCCGACTTGCGGAGCCGCGTGTCCACGTTGCCCCGGATGGGCACAATTTGCAAATCGGTACGCCGTTCCGCGATCTGCGCTTGCCGTCTCGGGCTGCTGGTACCGATCTTTGCGCCCGCCGGAAATTCGTCCAGGGTCGTCCCCAGGTGCGAGACCAGCGCATCGCGCGGATCGGCCCGCTCCAGCACCGCGCCCAGGGCCATCCCCGGCGGCAGCACGGTGGGCATATCCTTCAGGCTGTGCACCGCCATGTCGATCTCGCCGGTTTCCAGCCGACGCTCGATCTCCTTGACGAAAACCCCCAATCCCATGCCGGCCAGCGGAGCGGTCTGATTGGCGTCGCCCTGGGTGGTAACGGTGACGATCTCAAATTGAACGTCGGGGTGCGCTTCCCGCAGAACCGCCAGGGTCAACTCGGTCTGGATCAGAGCCAACCGACTGCCCCGGGTGCCGACCCGTATTGTGACGCCGGACATGGGCAAAATTCAGTGCGTCAGCGCCGGCTGCGCCGCTCGTCGCCGTTCCCGAACAAGCGGAGCGCCACTCGGTAGTCCGTCGTGTTATCCCCGGAGCGCAGTTCCACCGTGGGCTGATGCAGCAGCTTCTTGACCAGCGCATTGGTCATGGCGTGAAGCCGTTCCGCCAATTCGCTTTCCTCGTCTTCCCCCAGCATCCGCAGGGTTCGGGCCACTTCTTCGCGTCGCACCGTGTCGGCCCGCCGGCGCAGGCCCACCACCAGTTCCATGGTATCCGAGGAATGCCACCACTCCGAGAACCGGGTCAGTTCCGCATCGACCAGGGCGCTTGCCTTTTTCACTTCGCCGGCCAGCCCGTCCATCGAAACCTCGGCCACCTGCGCCAGCGCATCGATGTCGAAAAGCCGCGCCCGGTCCAGATCGCCCACCGTCGGCTCGATGTCACGCGGCACCGCGATGTCGATGAGCATCATCGGCTCGTCGCCGCGGCGGCGCGTCAGAGCCTCGGCGACCATGGCCTCGTCCACCACGTATCCGGGTGATCCGGTGCTGCTGATGACCAGATCCGCATCCGCCAGCGCGTCGCCAAGGTTTTCGAAGGGTATCGCCACACCGCCCAGATCTCGCGCCAGGTCCTGGGCTCGCCAGTGGGTGCGGTTGACCACGGTGATTTGCTGCACGCCCGCGTCTGCCAGCGCCCGGGCGACCATCCGCCCCGCGTCGCCGGCGCCGATAACCAGCGCGCGCCGGTCGTCGAGACGGTCGAACAGGCCGCGGGCCAGCTGCACGGCCGCGCGGCTTACGGATCGCGAGTGCTGCCCGATGTTGGTTTCCCGATGGACCCTGCGGCCGGCGCGCAGGGCGTCGTGGAAGACGCGGGTCAGCGGGCTCTTGAGATACCCTCCCTGGCTGGCCACGCTGAACGCCGCCCGTACCTGCCCGAGGATCTGCCGCTCGCCGACGATCATCGATTCCAGGCCGCTGGCCACGCGGAACAGGTGTGAGACGCAATCCGACTCCCACAGCTGGTAGATATGCCTTTCCAACTCCGGCCCGGGCACGCCCGAATATCCGATCAGGAAGTCCCCAACGCGGCCCACCAACCCGATGTCATCCGGGTCGTAGGTGTACACCTCGGTGCGGTTGCAAGTCGATACGATGACCGATTGCGGCACGTATTCGGCCAACTGCTCCAGCGCATCGGGCAACTGGTCCCGCTCCACGCTGAGCCGTTCCCGCAACTCCACCGGCGCCGTCCGGTGGTCCAGACCCAACACCAGGAGGCTCAACTCACCGCCTCCGCCGCTCGCAGCGCGGCACGCTTGGCACAACCGCCGGTCCTGCAGGCCGTCAGGTCGGGGCACATTTCGGGCAGATCGGCATCCAGCAACTGCGCCAGCACCCGGTCCACCGCCTCGTCATCCCGGCCGCCGCGCGCCATCGCCAGCAGGTCCTCGGTGATGACACACTGCCACCGGGTGGGATCGATCACCGTGCGCCGTTCCTTGATGACCTTGCGCGCCCGTGCGAGCACGTCCGCCAGGTCGGCCCATTGCAATACCTTGTCTTCCGACAGGGTTTCCCGCATCTTGCGCGCCAGGGCCGGGCTGGCCCCGCCCGTGGAGATCGCCAGGGTGATCGGATCCCGCCTGACTATGGAAGGCGCGATGAACGTGCACTGGTCGGGGTCGTCCACCACGTTGAGCAGCACGCCCCGCTGTTCCGCTTCCTCGTAGATCTCCCGGTTCACGTGCCACACGTTGGTGGCCGCCACCGCGATGAACGCGCCGTCCAGATCTCCGGGGCGATATTCCCGCTGGATCAGGGTGATGTGTCCCCGCTGGGCCGCCCGCCTGATGCCGTCGGTGCACTGCGGGCTGATCAGCGTGATGTCGGCGCCGGCGTCGCGCAATGCCGCCAGCTTGCCCTGGGCGATGGTTCCGCCGCCCAGGATGACACAACGCTTGCCGGTCAGATTGAGATATACGGGGTAGTACTCAGGCATGGTGTTTGATTTCGCAGGGGGGTTGTCAGAATCAGGATTCGCAGGATTACCGGATTGACATGATTGGGATGGCTAATCCTGAAAATCTTGAAATCCCGTAAATCCTGATTCTGACGAATAACGATCCCGTCGCCTATACCAGCGCCTCCGCCATGGCCTCGGCCTCTTCGGCGGTGTCCCAGAACCGCTCGTAGTCTTCCACGAAGTAGCGGACGCGGGTCTTCTTGTACTCGCGGGTGCTGTAGAGCAGCAGGTTCTCGGTGATCCCCGTAGCCTTGGAGATGTCGCGCCCGATCTCCTCACACTCGTCGCGGGTGGGCGCGTGCACCATGGTGAAGTGGCTATACTCCCAGTCGGGGAACGTGGGCCGCTCGTAGCAGTGGGTGACCGCCGAATTCTCCGCCATGATCATCCCCACCTCTTCGGAGCGTTCCGGCGGCACCTTCCATACGATCATCGCGTTGGCGCGGAACCCGGACCGGCGGTGATACAGCACCGCGCTGAACCGGCGCATCAGCTTGCGCTCCTGGTACTCGCTCAACTGGGCGAACAGCTCCGGCACCGTGAGCCCCAGCCGCTGCGCCATGTCATCGAACGGACGGGATACCAGCGGCAGGTCCTCCTGGGCTTCCCGGATCACCTGCTTGTCCCACTCGGTGATCTCCTGGGCCTGGTTCCAGTCGCTGGCCGGAACTCGGCTCTGGCCGTTGCCGCTGCCGTTGGGCTGGCCGGCGTTGGGCCGTCCTGAATCAGGATTATAGTTGTAGGCGTCGCTGCGCCGCTTCACCATGTCGAAGTTCACGCCGATCTTGAAGAAACGTATGGTGGGCATGATGCGGAACTCGATGGCGTTGGTCTTTTCCGCCATCCATTCCACAGTTTCCTGCAGATCTCCATCCGGCGGCACGGCCAGCGTGAACCACAGGTTGTAGTACGAGCCTTCCCGCGCGTAGTTGTGGCTGACGCCAGGGTGCCGGTTGATGAAGATCCCACCGGGATGCAGGTCACCCTCGCCGTAGGCGAAGGCCACCAGCGTGGTCTTGTACCCCAGGCGGCGCGTGTCGAAGATCGCGCTGATCTGGCGCACCACGTTCTGCCGCTTGAGCTCGGTGAGCCGCTCCAGGAGGTCGGTCTCGTCGATGCCAAGCTCGTCGGCAATCTGCCGGTACGGCTCCTCCACCATGGGGAAATTGCTCTGCACCATGTTGAGCAACTTGCGGTCGGTAATGTCCATAGATTCCGTGGTCATGTCACGCCACCATCCAACGCCAGCCGATCACACTGCTCGGCCACCGTTCGTTTCATTGTTCATCGCTGCCAGACGGATGCTGTAGGCGTCAACCAGCCCGACCAGCACCCCGTCCGAGATTTCTACCACCTGCTGTAGTCGTTCCGGTTGCACCGCCTCGACCACGGCCTGCCGGAAAAACAAAAAGGCCTGCACGCTGTCGCTCAGCGGCACACCCCTGGCGGCCATCTCCGAGCCGTATTCGTGACCCAGCATGTGGGTTTCCGACATCGTTTCGCCCTTGCGCCCGATACGACCTTCCAAGTCGTTCCTCAGCAGCAGGGACAGCAACCGCCGGCCGAACAGGCGCATCCGGTCTCGCCCTTCGGCCTGGAAACTCTCCATCCATGCTTGTTCCGAGACATCCGACTGGCTCAACTTGCTTCGGATACGTTGGAGCGCCAGATCCTCGGGGTCCGAACCCTCAGCTTCCTTCCGATCCAAAAGCGCATCGACGTCCTCGCGCAGGAACCGGCGGTGTCCGCCGGGAGTGCGGTACACCGGTAGCCGGCCCCGGTCCGCCCACTGGCGCAGGGTCGCCTCGTTGATCTCCAGCGCTCGGCATACCTCTCCGAGGGACATCCAGCGAGGGGGATTTTCTGTGCTTGTAGCCACGTAAATCTGTGGAAATCTACAGTATTCGCCCAACCACATAGGTTTGGCGCAGAAATCCTAGCACAGCCTTGCTCTATGGTCAAACACGGGCGCGCTCTCACCAGGGCCTTTTCAAAGTCCCGGATGGCGGCCTTTCGCTCCGAACCGTCATTCCGGCGAAAGCCGGAATCCAGAACATTCCGAACACGGGGACCTCCAGGATTCCCCCCTTCTGCGGGAATGACGGATTAACTTTGAAAAGACCCTGCGCTCTCACGCGTACCCATTTCCCGCAACCAGTCATTGCGACCCCGCACTTGATGCGGGGGTGGCAATCTCGTCAAGGCAACCAACGCCGCTACGGGAACGAGATCACCACATCGCTGCGCTCCTCGCGATGACAAACGGCCCTTGACTTCTCCGAACGTGTGTTCCATAATATTCAGCGTCAGGTGAGAAACTTTTGCCAGAGCCACCAGGTCGTTTACGGTCATCCCGTTAGCATCAAAATC
>JAPPMU010000043.1 GCA_028873965.1 Chloroflexota bacterium | reverse complement strand
CTCCCTCTCCCTACAGATTGGCCGATCTGCAGGACCCCTTCAACATACAAATGACGGGTTTGAGAAACTGGGTACGCGTGAGGCGGCGGGCCACGAACCTGGCGCGCACGGTCAGCATCTCTGGCTAAGAGCAGGCGACCCGGACGGTTATGGTATGGTATTAGCGGCGCTATATTCGGGATCCATTACAGTCCGCCCGCTCAGCGAAAGCGGGCGGACGGGAGCCGGATTGCCCAACTATACGAAGCCTACATAGTGGTTGAGGTGTTTCACCAATGGTTGCTCACACGGAGCGTATGGTGTCCGTCCGTAGCGGAATGTTCAACGTCCAGGTTGCGGAAGGCGGTTCCGGCGACCCGCTGATTTACCTGCACGGAGCGGGCGGGTACGTGGGATGGCCCGACTATTTGGATCGGCTGGCGGAGGACTACCACGTGTACGCGCCGGCCCATCCCGGCGTCGCCAAGTCCACGGGACTCAACCACCTGGACGACCTCTGGGACCTGGTGCAGTTTTTCGAGGAGTTTCTGGACGCCCTGGGGATTGAACGGTGTCACCTCATTGGGCACTCTTACGGCGGGTTCTGCGCCGCGGAACTGGCGGCCCATCGTCCGGACCGGGTATCCCGGCTGGTGCTGGTGAACTCGCTGGGGTTGTGGCTGGAGGACAAGCCGGTGGCCGACTTTTTCATCCTGACGCCCGACGAGCGGCGCGAGATGTTGTGGCACGATCCTGAAGGGGAACTGGCCCACGCTTCCGTCGCGCAACCCACGGAACCCGAGGCCCGACTGGAACACACGCTGGACCGCATCCAGACCCTGCAATCGGTCGCCAAGTTCACCTGGCCGATTCCGGAACGAGGCTTGACCAAACGGGCCCATCGCATCGTGATGCCCACCCTGATCGTCTGGGGCGACTCGGACCAGGTGATACCGCCAGAATACGGTGCGGCGTTCCGGGACCTGTTGCCCAACGCGACGCTGACCGTCATCCCGCAATGCGGCCACATACCGCAAGTGGAACGACCCGAGGCGTTCTTCGACACCGTCCTGGGTTTCCTCCACGACTGAGCACCGGTTAGCAGCCGGGCCACCATCGCTCAAGGATTTCACACACGGAGTACCAACATGGCCGTCAGCACCGCCTTGCAGGAGGCGTTCAACCGTCACATCAACGCCGAGTTCTACTCATCGTACCTCTACCTGTCGATGTCGACGTACTGTGATTCCATCGACCTGCCCGGTTTTGCTCACTGGATGCGCATCCAGAGCCAGGAAGAGTACGACCACGCCATGCGGTTCCTGACCTATATTGAGGACCGTGATGGGCGGGTAACGCTGCTGCCCATCGAGCAGCCGCCGATTGAGTTCGCTTCGGTGGACGACGTGATGCGTCAAACCCTTGAGCACGAGCAGCACGTTTCGCATCTGATTAACCAACTGTACACGGTCGCTGCCGACTCCAGCGATTTCGCCAGCCAGGTGATGCTGCAATGGTTCGTGAACGAGCAGGTAGAGGAAGAGAAAACGGCCCGGGACGTGATTGCCTCCCTGGACAAGGTGGCCGGACGCAGCGACGCGCTGCTGCTGCTGGACCGCGAGATGGGAGCCCGCACTCCGGCGCCGACGCCCGCCTGACACACTGGGAGGTCACGGAATGACTCTCAACGAATTCATCGTTGACGCGCTGGAAAAGGAAAACGGTTTCCTGATGGAAGCGCTGGACGGTTTGGGTCCTGGCGAGCTTGCCTGGCAACCGGGGGCCGACGCCAATTCCATCGGCTGGATCCTCTGGCACATGGTCCGGGTGGAGGACATGTGGATCCAGTTTTTCGCCCAGTTCCAGACGGAACTGTGGGAGACCGAAGGCTGGCACGAGAAGTTCGGCCTGCCCACCCGGGACAACGGATTCGGCCACACTTCCGAGCAGGTGAACAACTTCCCGGGCGTGGACCTGGACGAGTTTTTGCGGTACCGCGCGTCGGTGCGGCAGGCCACGCTGGCGTACCTGGACACGCTGACACCGGATGACATGGAACGGGTTCCCCGCGAGCGCCGGCCCGAAATGTCGCTGGGCGCGATGTTCCGCCAGATCATCGGCGAGATGTACCAGCACGTGGGGCACATCGCGTACTTGCGGGGTTTGCAGGGGAGATGATCCCCTCCGGCCGCCGCCTTTTTACGGTCGGCGCTGCCATTTGGCTTCTGCTGGCCCTGGGGTTGGTTCTGGCCGGCTGCGGTGGGCAATCGCCGGCAACAGCCGTCGATGATAGGGTTACCGAGCCTGCCGACGCTGATCCGACGGCCGTCGCCCCAAGACTTGTTGAGCCCAAGGCTATCAAGGGGATGACGGGAACGCCATCCGGGGTTCAGGAGGTCACCGTGGCCCCCGCTCGGCAGGAGTGCTATGGGCCGTTTCGCCGCATGTGCCTGATCGTGGACGGCGGGTTCTTCTACGATGAGATAGACGGGTTCGAGCACGAACCGGGATATGAGTACCGCCTGCGCATCGAGCGTTACGATGCGTTCCCGGGCCAAAAGGAACCGCCGCAGGACGCGGGCAGGTACGGTTATCGCCTCATCGAAGTGATTTCAAAAACCCGGGCGGCGGTTGAAGCGTCGGAGGTGACGGTTGCCCCCGCTCGCGTGCAGTGCCCCCGCACCGACGAGATTTGCCTTCTGATCGACGGGCAGCCGGTTCCGGGGTTGATCCAAGGGTTCGAGTACCAGCCCGGCTATGAATATCAAATCCGCTATGAGACCTACGATGGAGGTTTGCGGCTCCTGACGGAAGTGGTCTCAAAAGAACCTGCGGCAGCCGTTGCTGAGGAGATCACCGTTGGTCCGTGGAGGGTCGGCTGCTATGAAGACGCTCCCATCACGGCAGCGTGCATCGTGGTGAACGGCGAGCCGTACTATGGTGTGATAGAGGAGTTTCCACGAAGGCATGGCTTCGAATACCGCTTGAGCGTGGAAAGGTATGACCTGTTCCCGGGCGTAACCGGGCCGCCGCCTGAGTTGCCCAGCTACGGATATCGTTTACTGGCGGTGCTGTCCGAAATGCCGGCCTCGAGTCCCCCGTCCGGCAACTAGCCGCCGGCCGGCGCAGGGGATATCCATGTCAGGGGATCTCCATGTCTGCGCATCCTTCACTGCCGGCGCCGGGTCGCGCTCCTGTCTCCGAGGGCGAGCGCATCGCCAGCCTCGACCTCATCCGCGGGGTTGCCGTGCTGGGCATCCTGTTGATGAACGTGGTCTATTTCAACCTGGGAGAGGACGCCTACTTCAATCTCAGCGCCGCCGGCTCCGCAACCTGGCTCGACTGGGCGGTAGGTGTTTTTGGAGAGGTTTTCATCGACCAGAAGTTCATGGGAATGTTCTCGCTGCTCTTCGGTGCGGGGATAATTTTATTCATAGACCGCGCTTCGGCCAGAGGAGCCCGCGGCGCGGTGCTCAGCCTATGGCGCAACCTGCTGCTATTGGGAATTGGACTGGCCCACTTCCAACTCTGGCAGGGCGACGTGCTGACGCTCTATGCCCTCGCCGCATTTATCCTGCTGGCTCTCCGCAGGCTGCCGGCCAAGGTGTTGATGATCCTGGGCACAGCCATTTTTCTACTTTCGGTGGGCAGCGACCTCTACGCTCAGAATCTGGTCAATAATGGCGCCCCGCCGGGCGGCATCTGGTCGCCCACAGACCCCGAAGATGATACGTTGGGCTACCTTTCCTGGTCTGCTTACATCGTCCGCGGCCTGGGAATGGTATTACTTGGCGCCGGTCTGTTCCGCACCGGCTTCATGGATGGCGGCAAATCGCGCTCCACTTACCTGATTACCGCCATCGTTGGCTTGGGTGTCGGTTTGACCCTGGCTGTCCTGGGAGTTGTGATTACAGCCCTGGGAAACTACTCCAATCAAGTCGCCTTCGCAGGCCAGATCCCCAATAGCCTGGGTACCATACCTGCCTCACTGGGATACATCGCCCTGGTCACTCTGTGGAGCGCAAGCGGCAACGAGTGGCTGAAGGATCGCCTGCAGGCTGTGGGTCGGATGGCGTTGACCAACTATCTCGCCCAGTCGGTCCTGGGAGTGCTGGTCCTCACCCTCTTGCTGGAAAATGTCAATGTAACCCGAAGCGCTGCGCTGCTTTTCGTCCTGGCAGTGTGGGGACTGCAATTGTGGTGGTCGCAGACTTGGCTCCATCATTTCCGGTTTGGCCCGGCGGAATGGATCTGGCGAAGTGCTACCTACCTGAAGTGGCAGCCCCGGTTTCGCGCGTAAGGTCGAAACCTTCCGTCTATTCTATACAGACCGACGGCCGAGCCGACGCAACCCTTCTTCCAGGGCAACCCAGGGCAGCAATGCGCACTTGATGCGCACCGGATACTGCCGTACCACTTCCAGGGCCTCCAGGTCGCCCAGCTCGTCCAACGCCACGGACGGCAGCGGTTTGCCCTGCATCAAGTCCCGGAACAGCTGGGACAGGTCGGCCGCCTGCTCCACCGTTCGACCCTGCAGGTTGTCGGCCAACAACGACGCTGACGCCTGGATGATGCTGCAACCCTCGGCAAGAGCGCTTACGTCCTGGATCGACACCGCGTTTCCGTGCGTCGGACCCAGGCGCAACTGTAGCGTGGCCCGGTCTCCGCAGAAGGGATTGAATTCCTCGGCTTCGACGTCGGCATTGGGCAGGGGCGCGCGATGCCGCGGGCTGCGGTAATGGTCCATGATGACGTCGCCGTACAGCGCGTCGGGGTTGTCGGGGAGCGGGGACATGGTTTGCCGAGGGCTGGATTCCGGCCCCGTATCAAGCACGGGGTGACGTTCTTTCGCCGGAATGACGGTTAATCGTCAAGCTACTCGGTGGTGGCGACGCCCTCGCCGTCCATTGCCGCTTTCAGCGTGTGCCAGGCCAGGATGGCGCACTTGATGCGCGTGGGATACGCGATCACGCCGGCGAGCATTTCCAGGTCGCCCAAAAGGTCGTAGTCGAGCTCGGCGTCGGGCTCGGTGAGCATGCGATGAAACTCGTCGAACATGGCCAAGGCATCGGAGGTTGATGCGCCCTTCACCGCCTGGGTCAGGAGGGAAGCGGAAGCACGGCTGATGGCGCACCCGTGTCCCTGGAAGCCCACGTCGCCGACGGTCTCCTCATCCACGCGGAGTTGCAGCGATATTTCGTCGCCGCACAGCGGGTTGAAGCCGTCCGCGTGATGGGTTGCGTCCTCAAGCGTGCGGAAATTGCGGGGACGCCGGTTGTGTTCGAGAAGGATTTCCTGGTAGAGATCGCTCAGGTCGGATGCCATCAGCCGAAAACCTCAATGACCCGATCAATGCCCTTGATCAGAGCGTCAATTTCCTCGGTGGTGTTGTAGAAGGACAGGGAGGCCCGCACCGTGGCTGGGATCTCATAGCGAGCCATCACAGGCTGTGCGCAGTGGTGGCCGGTGCGCACGGCGATGCCCTCGGCGTCCAGGATGGTTCCGATGTCGTGGGCATGGGCCGATTCCATGTAGAACGACAGGACGCCGCCCCGGTTTTCGGCGGTGCCGATGAGCCTGACGCCCTCGATTTCGGAGAGACGCTCGGCGCCGTAGCGCATCAACGCCTGTTCGTATGCGGCGATGCGGTCCATGCCGATGGCTTCGAGGTACTCAACAGCCGCGCCGAGCCCTATGGCGCCCGCGATGTCCGGGGTGCCGGCTTCGAACTTGTGCGGGATCACGTTGTAGATGGTTTCCTCGAAGGTGACGGAACGGATCATCTCGCCGCCCGATTGGTACGGCGGCATCTCGTTGAGCAGGTCGGCCCGGCCCCACAGCACGCCGATGCCGGTTGGGCCATACATCTTGTGGCCGGAGAAGGTCAGGAAGTCGGCGCCCAGTGCCTGAACGTCGACGGGCATGTGCGGTATCGACTGCGCGGCGTCGATCATTACGGGAATGCCGCGAGCGTGGGCCAACTCGACTATGGAATGCACCGGGTTGATGGTGCCCAGGGCGTTGGATTGATGGACCACCGACACCAGGCGAGTACGGTCGTTCAGCATGCTCTCGTACTCGTCCATCAGCAGTTCGCCCTGGTCGGTGAAGGGTATGACCCGCAGGCGGATGCCGATTTCTTTGCCCAAAATCTGCCAGGGCACGATGTTGGAGTGGTGCTCCATGCCGGTGATGACCACCTCATCTCCGGCCTTGAAGAACTTGTGCCCGTAGCTGCTGGCGACCAAGTTCAGCCCTTCTGTGGTGCCTCGCACGTAGATTATCTCGGAGGCATCCGGCGCGTTGATGAAGCGACGAATCGCCTCACGGCCGGCTTCATAATCGTCGGTGGCGCGTTGGCTCAGGGTGTGCACGCCCCGGTGCACGTTGGAATTGTTGTGCAGGTAGTAGTTGCTGATGGCGTCGATCACCGCCCGCGGTTTTTGCGTGGTGGCCGCGTTGTCCAGGTAGACCAGCGGCTTGCCGTTGACCAGTTGGTCAAGGACCGGAAAGTCGCGGCGGATACGGGCCACGTCGGCGTCGGTCAACGGGCCGGAGGGGGAAGCGTGGACGTTGCCAGTGGCGGCGGTCACGAGCGGCCTCCGATGGGCAGGGCGATGTTTGCTGAAGGGATGGCGTTCCGGAACCGTTCGTCGAGATATTCCCGCAGCGGTTCCAGCGCCACCGTGTCGATGATTTCGCTGGCAAAGGCGTGGATGAGGATCCGGCTGGCGGTGGCCAGATCGAGGCCACGGCTCCGCATGTAGAACACGGTGTCGGCGTCGACGTGGCCCGCCGTTGCGCCGTGACCGCACTTCACGTCATCGGCGTAAATGAGGAGGCTGGGCTTGCTGTCCACCTCGGCTTCCTCGGACAGGAGGAGGTTCTTGTCGGTTTGCTGGGCGTCGGTCTTTTGCGCGTCCTTACGGACGGTGACGTTGCCGCCGAACACGGCTCGTGAACGGCCGTCCAGGATCCCCTTGTAGAACAGCCGGCTGGTGCCGTAGGGTTCCGCGTGATCAATGTTGATGTAGTTGTCGATGTGCTGGTTTCCGGTGGTGAGGTACAGTCCGTTGAGCGCGCACTCGGCTCCGGTTCCGGCGAGAGTAACGCCAAAATCGTTCCGACCAATCGCGGCGCCGTGGGCGATAGCCACTGACGAGAACGCGGAGTCCTTCTGCTGGAGAACGCGGCTCACGCCGACGTGGTAGGCTTCCTGGCCTTCAAGCAGCAGGCGATAGTGCTCGACGCTGGCTCCCTCGCCCACCGACGCTTCCATCACGGCGTTGGTCAGGTAGCGCGCATCAGGCCCGACGAAGGTCTCGATGACGGTGGCGCGGGAGTTCGGAGCGGCCGAGATTACGAGGCGAGGATGGGTAGCGCGGGGCTGCTCCCTTTCGGTGGTCACGTACACGACGTTGATGACGCCGGCATCGGTTCCGGCCGGCACCGATATTCCAACTCCGTTCCCTGCAAAGGCGGTATTGAGCGCGGCGAATCCGTCGTCTTCCGGGTCAGCGAGGCGACCCAATACGCTTTCGCCCAGTTCAGCATCGAATTGCATCGCATCGGCCAGGCTCGTGGCAATCCCCGTACCATCGCCGTTTTCGGATGAAAGACCCGGAATGAATACTCCGTCCACTACCACCAGGGTACGCCAGTCAGGTTGCCAGGGCGCAACGGCCTGAACTTCCGCTTGGGTTGGGCCGGCCTCACCGCAAGAGGCGAGGTCGGCAAACGAAAACGTTTCCCGGGCGATGGGGCCGGCGTTGGTGTACTTCCAGGGCTCGTTGCCGCGCCGGGCGGTGGGCAGGCCGATTCGGTTGAACGCCTCCCACCCGCGGTCCCGCATTGCTCGCATAACCGGCGAAACGGAGGCCGGTTGCGCGGCATACGCGGCGGCGTAGTGGGGGTAGGTTTCGGACGCGGGTGTTGAGGCGATTGTGGTCATTGGGTTCGCTCTGCTGGGTTAGCCTGTGGGGGTAGGTCATTGATTGTGAAACTGACGAAAGCCATCGGGCGGGCTGGGTTGTAGCAGCCAGTGTTGCATTTGAGCGATATAGCGCTCGATTCGATTCAGGCTAGCCTCTACAGTGACTTCCCGGACTCTGTTTTCGCTAAAACATTCGAGCAGGTTTGTAGCTGCGGAGAATCCATTAGTCAAGAACTCTTCCCAGTCCCAGCCCAACGCTTCGAGCCGGTCATTCAATGCCTGCCGACTGCCCTGGGCACCGAGCTCATCGTAGTCTGACCTCCAACGTTCAATCGCTTTGATTATTTCGGGGTCGGTGACCGAGAGTGCGTTAACCAACGCTGACATATCTTGGTAACGCTCGCATATCACATCATAGTCTTTCCAATTTTCAGCGACAGCCTTGGTGATTTCCTCGACGGCGCCCCAAGCATAGACACAGGCTTGCCGCAACTCGCCGTGTTTCAGAGCTTCCTGGGCCTTCCGCAGCAGCACCGGGCTGGCAGTGGCGTGCATCCGGCATTGCGGCGACAGATACGCCAATTCAGCATCCGTCACTGCTTCAAGAACATTAGCGACATTGGAGGCAGGCATGAACATCATTCCAGTGATACTTGCCGCGGCTGAGACGTGCGACGCAGCCACGGCAGCATGTCGTCGATAAAATAGGCCATTCGTTGCACTGCGAGGGTCACCAAAACTTCGGAAGCGTTGTTTTCGTAAAAGTTGCGGTGCAAATTTTGGGCTATATCAAACCCGTCTTCCACGGTGGATTGGCTGCTCAACGGCACTAGCATATCAACCAAGGCCAGCAAGTCTTGATGGCTCTTGTGTGACAAGTTCCAATTTTCGGCCACTGCCTTCACTATCTGGGCGGCGGAGCCCCAAG
Organism: Chloroflexota bacterium; assembly: GCA_028873965.1. Classification (GTDB taxonomy): domain Bacteria; phylum Chloroflexota; class Dehalococcoidia; order Lucifugimonadales; family UBA3495; genus Bin87. The sequence goes on along the minus strand of JAPPMU010000043.1, from coordinate 16,128 downwards.
CCATTTCCGATGCCTGGCGCAAGTCACCGTTGATCAGATGACCTTCCGATTTCTCCAGCAGCTCAAAACTAGCGTACACGTACCTCTGTGTTGGGGACGATAGCCTATGCCATTCGGCATCGCTCAGAATGGTTGAGGAAGGATTGGCCGGCAAGGTCATCGCTCGTCCGCCGTTTACGCCTCCTCGCGCACCCAGTCGTAGCCCCGGGCTTCCAGCTGTTCGGCCAGCTCCGGGCCGCCGCTGAGGACGATGCGGCCGTCCACCAGCACGTGCACCTGGTCCGGGGTTATGTAATTCAGGATGCGCTGGTAGTGGGTTACCACGACGGCGGCGTTGTCGGGCCGGCGCAGTCGGTTCACACCGTCGGCCACGATGCGCAGGGCGTCGATATCCAGGCCGGAGTCGGTCTCATCCAGGAGCGAAAGGGTGGGCTCCAAGAGCGCCATTTGCAGCACTTCGTTGCGCTTCTTCTCGCCGCCGGAGAAGCCCTCGTTGACGGAACGCCGCACCAACTCCGGGTCGATTTCCACCTCGGCGACCTTGCTGCGGAGCAGGCGGTCAAATTCGCGCGCGCCCATTTCCTCTTCGCCCGAGTGGACACGCTTGGCGTCCACCGCGGCTTTGAGGAATTGCCACGCGCGCACGCCCGGCAGTTCCACCGGATACTGGAAGGCCAGGAACACTCCTTCGCGGGCCCGGTCTTCCGGCTCCATGTCCAGCAGATCCATGCCCTTGTACACGGCGGAGCCACTGATGACGGTGTATTCCGGGCGGCCGGCCAGCGTGTTGGCCAGGGTGCTCTTGCCGGACCCGTTGGGGCCCATGATAGCGTGCACTTCACCGGGTTGGACGGTGAGGTTTACGCCGCGCAAAATTTCCTGGTCGTCGATGAAGACCTGGAGGTCCTTGATCTCTAGGATAGGTGAAACCGATGCGTTGGCGGTGGTCATCTTGGCTTTGAACGTCCTATTGGGCGGAGGAAAACGAGGCTCGGCAGGCTGGGTTGTTCTAACCCACGGTGCCTTCCAGGCTGACTTTGAGCAACTGCGAGGCTTCCATGGCGAACTCAAAGGGTAGTTCCTGGAAGATGCCCCGGCAGAACCCGTTGATGATCATGAAGTGGGCGTCTTCGACGCCGATGCCCCGTTGCTGGAGATAGAACAGTTGGTCGTCGGACACTTTCGACGTGGTGGCTTCGTGCTCCATCTGGGCAGTGGGGTTCTTGACTTCGATGTACGGCACGGTGTGGGCGCCACACTTGTCGCCCACCAGCAAGGAGTCGCACTGCGTGAAGTTTCGCGCGCCGTTGGCCGAAGGATTGATCTTCACCAGGCCGCGATAGGTCTGCTGACCCTGGCCGGCGGAAATGCCCTTGGCGACGATGGTACTGCGCGTGTTCTTGCCCATGTGGATCATCTTGGTGCCAGTGTCGGCCTGCTGCCAGTTGTTCACCAGGGCCACCGAGTAGAACTCGCCAACGGAGTTGTCGCCCTGAAGGATGACGCTGGGGTACTTCCAGGTGATGGCGGAGCCGGTTTCCACCTGTGTCCAAGAGATCTTCGAGTTTTCGCCGGCGCACTTGCCCCGCTTGGTAACGAAGTTGTACACGCCGCCCTCGCCGTTGCGGTCACCCGGATACCAGTTCTGCAGGGTGCTGTACTTGATCTCGGCGCCTTCCATAGCGACCAACTCGACGACGGCGGCGTGGAGCTGGTTGGACTTCCGCATGGGCGCGGTGCAACCCTCCAGATAGCTGACGTAAGCGCCTTCGTCGGCGACGATGAGCGTCCGCTCGAACTGCCCGCTGTCCGCCTGGTTGATGCGGAAGTAGGTCATCAACTCGATGGGGCACCGGACGCCGGGCGGGATGTAGGCGAAGGAGCCGTCGGAGAACACGGCCGAGTTCAACGTGGCGTAAAAGTTGTCGGCGTAGGGAACCACCGAACCGAGGTACTTCTGCACCAGGTCGGGGTGGTTCTGGATGGCCTCGCTCATGGAGCAGAAGATGACGCCAGCCTTCTCCAACTGTTCCTGGTAGGTGGTGGCCACGGACACGCTATCCAGCACCGCGTCCACAGCGACGCCGGCGAGCCGGGCCTGCTCTTCCAGCGGGATGCCCAACTTGTCGAAGGCTTCGAGGACCTCCGGGTCCACTTCGTCCAGGCTTTGCGGGCCGTCCGCGGCGGACTTGGGTGCAGCGTAGTAGTGAATGTCCTGGAAATCGATGGGCGGGTATTCGACGTTGGCCCATTTAGGTTCGGTGTACGTCTGGCGCGACCAGAATCGGAACGCCTTGAGCCTCCAATCCAGCATCCACTCCGGCTCGTTTTTCTTGGCCGAGATGATGCGCACCACATCTTCGCTGAGGCCCTTCGGGATGGCCTCCTGCTCGATGTCGATGGTGAAGCCCCACTGGTAGTCGGAGTCCAACTCCGCGGACGTGGTGTCCCGGGAAATTACGCGCTGAGCCTGGGTCGTCATTGGGCCCACTTCCTCCCGAGCCGGCGACGGTTAGCGGCGCGCCGGCGGACTTTTCGATAATTCCCGACCATTAAGGTCAACAATCATCGTAGACCAGGCTACCCGTTCTGTCAACGGCGGTAAAACCTGACGCGTACCACGGGCGTTACCGAGCTGTAATCGTTAGGAAACAAGGTAGCCGTAGCATAGAAGCATACGACGCTTGGAGAACGCCTGATGACCGTCACCACCGATTCGAACACGGCCGGCACGCAATGCGGCGTCGATACATGCGGAATCGGGGGCCGCGCTAAACAGTTGGTTGGCCGGGCGATTTTCCGGCTTGCACGGCCAGGGTTGGCGCCAGTGTTCGGCAGGGGCCTGGGCGACGATTTCACGCCGGAAATCGCCGTGGCGCTGACCGCCGCCAACCAGGCAATCGCTGACGAAGAGCGCGGCCGGCCCGGCCAAAGCTCGATCACTCCGCGGCAGTGATGGGATACCGGCAGGTTGGATGCAGAAGGCCACCGCGATGGGCGCGGACGAATCCCGCCGTGGTGTCAACCTCACCGTCGGCCTCGCGCGTACCCAGTTTGTCATCGTGAGGAGCATAGCGACGTGGCGATCTCGTCATCCGAAGGATGGCCCCTCCAACAGCGAGATTGCCACGCTTCGCTCGGAATGACAGTTCGGGCGAAACTGGGTACGCATGAGCACCGTCGGCCGGGACGGAGGCGTTCGTTCCAGCCGCGGATACAGGCGGGAACCGTCCGCACGGGCGACGTCGTATTCCGCCTCCAGCCTGGATAACAGGTCCAGCGACCACTGCACCGGGGGCAGGAACCGCTGGGTTCGGTTACCCGGGAGTAGGCTTCCCCCGGTGGGCCTCCAGGACCCCAATTGAACCTTCCCGTTAAGTATCTTATCCGAAGCTGTCTCTGGCCCGAATGGGGATAGTGATCCGGGCTTGCCGGTACTTCAACTGTATCCTCCGTGCCCCGGCTGAGCCGCCAAATGCTATACTTCGGGCATCGAAGCGCCATGACTCCCTGGTTCGGAAAACTCCCATGCCGATGACGCCCATCTACTGCGATGCCCACACTCACCTGGACCAGTACGTCCCGGAGGAAATGCCCGGCATCCTGCAGCGGGCGCACGAGGCCGGCGTGGGTTACATTCTGCTGGCCGGCACCACCATCGAATCCACCGAGCGATGCATCGCGTTGGCCGACGAGTACCCGATGTTCTACGCGGGAGTGGGCATCCACCCGATGCAGGCCGACGATCCGGTGAACGATGAGGCTTACAGCCGGCTGGAATCGCTGGCGCGGGACAATTCGCGGGTCGTGTGCATCTCCGAAGTCGGTTTGGATTACCTGCCCACCTCGCCCGACCACGAGGTGCAGGACCAGGTGTTCCGAGCGCACATCCACCTGGCCAAGAGCCTCGGGCTGCCGATCATTTTTCACTCGCGGGAGTCGCATCCGGCGGTGTTCAAGGTGCTGCGCGAGGAGAACGCCGGGCTGGTGGGCGGGGCCATGCACTATTTCCAGGGGGACGCCGAGACGGCGCGGGAGGCCATAGATTGCGGCTTCTTCATCTCGCTGGCCCGTCCATTGACCCGTCTGCCCGAGTTGCGTGAGGTGGCGCGTGACATTCCGCTGGAAAACATCGTGCTGGAAACCGACGCCTACCCGCAGCCCTTCAAGAAGTACCGCCACAACTGGACGGAGCCGCGCCACCTGGCTGACGTGGCCGAGTGCCTCGCCAGTGTCAAGGGCATTTCCGTCGAGGAAGTTGCGGAGGTCACCACGGCCAACTTGAGCCGGCTGCTGGGAATCGAAATCCCCGCCGCACCGGGCTCGGCGGGTCGATCGGTGTAGGGGCGATTAATTATTCGCCCTTGCGTAGCCGCCACCGCATCAAGGAGTTCCCATGACCACCCCGCAGGAACGGCAGCATCCTGACGCTCCGGAACAGATCGAACCCCAGAGCCTGAACGATTACTTGGAGGTGATGACCAAGGCGGTTTTCCAGAGCGGAATGTCCTGGAAAGTAGTCAACACCAAGTGGCCGGGGTTCCAGGCCGGCTTCCAGGGTTTCGACGTGGCAGTGGTGGCGGCCATGGACGAATCGGCCATCGACACGCTGGCGGCCGACCCGGCCATCATCCGCAACCGCCGCAAGATCGTTGCCACCGTGCACAACGCTCAGAAGCTCATCGAGCTCGAAGAGGTGTACGACGGCGACATCCGCAACTACCTGCGCTCCCACGGCGACCTCGAAACGACCATCAAGGACGTGCGCAAGCAGTTCAAGTACATGGGCGACATTGGCACCTACTACTGGCTGTACGTAACCGGCGAAGACGTGCCCAGTTGGGATGAGTTTTGCAGCCGGGGGCATTAGCCTGATGATTGTCAGAAGCAGGATTTGCCGGATTCAGGGATTTCCAGGATTTCTCCAATCCGGTAAATCCTCTAATCCCGAAAATCCTGATTCTGACGGAAGAAGAGCAACGACCAACGGAGGTTGAGGCCATGACTACCCCTGCTACCTGCCAGCTGGCCCTGAAAGAGTGGGCGATCACCGTCAAGGCCCTGGCCGACGGCGATCAGATCCTAATGCTCCGCAAGGGCGGCATCCACGAAGAGGGTAAGGACTTCCGGGTGGTGCACCCCGAATTCCTGCTCTACCCCACGTACCTGCACCAGAAGGAAGACCTGCTCAAGGACAGCCACCAGCCCACTCTGCGGCAGTTGCTGGCCGACGACCCGGACGACAAGGACGCCGTTACCTTCACGCACTGGGCGCGCGTCCACGAGCTGATCGAGATCGACCAGCAGGGCAAGGTCGAAGACCTGGCGCCGCACCACATCTGGACGGACACCTACGCCCAGTCCCGCCTGCACTGGAAGCCCATGGTGCCGCTGACGATCATGCTGTTGCGCGTCTACGAGATGGAAAGCGCGACCACAGTGTCCTACATCCCCGAGTACGGTGGCTGCAAGTCCTGGGTGGACATCATCCCCACCGTGCGCTTGGGCGACGCCAAGCCCGTGCTGGACGACGCGCGCTTCAACGAAATGGTCGAAGCGGTGCGCGGCAGCCTGGGGCTGGTGCCGGCGTAGGCGTGGGAGTGATACGATGGTTAACAAGGTCGAAGTGCGGAGCGCGTCGGTCGTACTGGTATCGTCCGGGCTGGTCAATCCGGACACTGTGAACCCAGACAAGCTCAGTCGCGCCGGTGTCGTCCCGTATGAATGGTCCGTGATAAACACGGTGACTACTGAATTGGCGGCTCGTACTGAGTACGCAAATGACATCTCGATCAGCGTCGACGGCAACCGCTGCGTATTTTGGGAGCAAATTGAAGGGCCTTTTCAGCCCGCGTACGAAGTGCACGATGTCGCGAAACGATATGCTGACGCTACTCGGCTAGTCCAGTACGACGCGATCGGAGTGAATTGGTCGTTGGACGTGATTGGGGTGGACCCTTCCGGATGGTTGCGAGACAAAGTTGTTGGGCTTGGAACCGTGTTCGGCGATTTTCAAACTTCCCAAGTCCGCATGGTCAAGTGGGCAGGCGACTATTTCTTCAACATTACAGTGGTAAACGACAACGCAGGTATCCTGCTGGACTGCAACTATCACTACCAGGTTGCGGGCAATCCGCCTCATCTGATCGAAGCCATATTGGATGGAGTGGATCAGCTTCAAAACCATCTCGTGTCCGATGTTGTTTCCCGCGTGTGACAGACAGCGATGATTAGAGAGTGCATGCCATGGTAATGATGGACTCGGCGCAAACTACCAGCTTGCAGTTTGCCGAATCACCCACATTGGATTGGTGTCGATTGCTGCGGCACCACGAAGCCCTACGTGGTCTCCAAAGTGAATACGAGGCCGCGAGCTCGCAAATCAGTGAGATTGGGATGGGCTTTTTGGCCCGTCGTCCGTTGTCGGATCACACCATTGACGGACTATCCACCATGGACCAAGTGAAATCGGTTCTAACGGGATGGGGCGAACCGGATCTGGCAACTAGGATTGCTTATTTCGCATCCGACGAAGACTTGGCCGACGACGAGAAGCCACTCACGATGGCCAGCGCGCGGGAGTTTTTGAAATTCTTTGGTGCTTCAGAAACCGAAGGCGTTCTTGACCTGGCTTGCACGCCGGAAGGTTGGATATTCGCCCAATGGGAATTCAACGATCTCCGGAGCGCCGGCGTGTGGTTCAGAGATGATCACCAAGTGATCTTTGCGGCTACTGGATCAGATGGCTGCTTAGTCTCTATTGAAGGGTATGGCGAAATCGCAAGCCGTATCGTCGTCCTGGAAGCATTGGTGAAAGCAGGCATATTCACATGGTATCCAGATCTCAAAGTGACCACCAGCTCGATCCTAAACACCATGTCGCCAGATATTATGGCCCTAGGGTCACTAAGGCGGACGGTCGACCTACTTGGGAGGCTTTTCGACTACGAGAAAGGGACCTCGTCGCCGACCGGCCGTTCCTCTCGGTCAACTGGATGGAATACTTCGACCCTGTCAACCGGCCTGAACAGATCGAAGGCGTCCGCGCCGCCGTGAGCGCGAAGCTAAATACCACGAGCGGTGCGTTTGCCGTGTTAAATGTTGGCGAAGCTACCAACGCTTGTAAGGAGACCTTGGATCTTCTGATACAGATCGCTGTGATAGGTAGCGGGGATGACCTCTCTCATACGGGGATATTTGGTTATGAGCGAAACAACACCGCCGCCGCGATGTTATTATCCGGACTTATAAGCCCAAGTGATATCTTTTCCTCGCGTTCTTGATGAACGGTTTATTTGGTTCCGCCCAGTTAACCTGATTGAGGGCACGGAATCATGTAGGGCAGACTGAAACTGGTGGCTGCGATAGCGGGGTGGTGGGAGATCAAGTACCGTGTAGTCTGGCGCAACTATCCGAACGCCTGCGATGTGTCCGCTGCTGAGGTCTGAACGTGGTATCCATTCTTTCCCTGCTGGAACTGGAAAGCCGCCAACGCAATCTGCTGCCTACCGGTGAGCCGCTAACCGCCGCTTCTGCCTTCGCGCTGGTTCGTGACATGCCCTACCAGCGGGCCAGTACACGCGAGCCGGAGGCTATCATCGAGGAGTGGCGCGGCACCTGCTCCGGGAAGCACTATCTGCTAGCCGGCATCTTTCGCGAGTTCGGCATGGACACGCGGGTGATTATGTGTACGCACCGGTTCACCCGAGAAAACACCGGCCACTTTCCCCAAGATCTAAAGTCCCTGGTGTCCAGGGAGCCGGTGCCGGACGTACACACCTACATACGCCTCAAAACCGATGTGGGTTGGATGAACGTTGACGCGACCTGGCCATCCGTCGCCGCGCCGCTGGGGATGACGGTCAACCGCACGTTCGCTCCCGGACACGACATGACCATCGCCTGTGACCCCGTTGACTCGTATGTTGTACCCACGGGCGATGACCCGCAGTCCTTCAAAGAGCAGCTGATCGCCGAATTTTGCGGGGAATCGAGTAGAATAAGGGACGAGTTCATCGAAGGCATGAGCCGCTGGCTGAGCGACGCCACTTGAGGGTGATGAGACCATGAAATACCGACAACTCCCCCGCACCGATTTGATGCTCTCCGAAGTCGGCTTCGGCGTCTGGACCGTGGCCACCAACTGGTGGGGCCGCATTCCCGAGGAGACGCGCCGCCAACTGTTGGAAGAGGCTCTGGAACTTGGCATCAACTTCTTCGACACGGCCGATACCTACGGCGACGGTTACGGCGAGGAAGTCCTCGCCAAGTTCATGAGCCATCGCCGGCACGAGATGATCATCGCCACCAAGTTCGGCTACGACATCTATGACCAGACCACGCCGCGCGTCGGCCACCAGGAGCGGCCGCAGAAGTTCGAGCCGGAGTTCATCCGCTTCGCCTGCGAGCAGTCGCTGCGCCGCCTGAAGACCGACTACATCGACCTGTACCAACTGCACAACCCGCGCATCGAGGCCATCGAAAAGGACGAGGTATTCGAGACCCTTGAGGAACTGAAGCACGAGGGGAAGATCCGTTACTACGGGTCGGCCCTGGGCCCCGACATCGGCTGGTTCGAGGAGGGCCAGGCCAGTATGGAGGAGCGCCACGTCAGCAGCTGCCAGATCATCTACAGCATCCTGGAGCAGGACCCGGCCAAGGACTTCTTTCCCATCGCCGAGAAGGAGCAGGTCGGGCTGTTGTCGCGGGTTCCCCACGCCTCTGAGGCATTGACCGGGCGCTACGACGAGCCGCCGGAATTCGACGAGAACGACCACCGCTCGTATCGCCGGCACCAGTGGCTGAGCGAGGCGCTGATCAAGGTGGACCAGGTCAAGTTCCTCGCTGGCGAGGAGGCCGGCCGCACCATGAGCCAGGCCGCCATCCAGTTCGTTCTCCACCAACCGACGATCACCAGCGTGTTGCCAAACTTTACGACGCTGGATGAGTTGAAGGAGTATTCCGAGGCCGTGGAGACGCCGCCCATCACCGAGGGCGACCAGGCCATCATCGACGACCTCTGGACCAACAACTTCTACATCGAGCCGGCCGAACCGGAGTTCCGCGAAATCTGACGTTCTTGCGGTTGCTCCGGTTTCCCTACGTCAGCGGCGGCACGATTGTCCGCGCGCCAGGGCCGGGAGGCTCGGAACTCAGGGCTTCCGTCCCGAAAGCGTTAGCATCGCGACGAAATCAGCGAAGGTTTGACACTGGAATGGGCTAGTGATAACTTTCACATAGCCCATTTTCGTATTGCGACAGGAGAGTGCGTGCCTGATGCCCGTTAATATTTGCGTGCTGGCCAAGCAGGTCGTCGACCCCGAAATGCCCGCCGCCGCCTTCCGTATCGACCCCGACGCCCGGCAGGTGGTACCGCCGGCCAACATACCGCCCGTGGTGAACGGTTTCGACGAAAACGCCGTCGAGGCCGCCTTGCAGATCAAGGACGAGCAGGGCGCGAACATCACCGTGATTTCCTCGGGCACGTCCTTTGCTCTGGACGTGATGAAAAAGCCGCTGTCCATGGGCGCCGACGAGCTGGTGCTCTTGCAGGATGACGCCTTTGCCAACTCGGTGGACTCTTTCTTCACGGTGCAGCTGCTCACCGCCGCCATCCAAAAGCTGGGCGGCTTTGACCTGATCATCTGCGGCCGCCAGGCGTCGGACTGGGACAACGCCCAGGTGCCGCTGGGCGTGGCCGAGACCCTCGGTATGGCCTGCATCACCTTGGGAAAGAAAGTGGACGTGCAGGACACCAAGGTGGTCGTAGAGCGTCTCGCCCCCGACGGGTTCGAAGTGGTCGAGGCGGATCTGCCGGCGCTGGTCACCGTCAGCAACGAGCTGGGTCAGCCGCGGTACCCCACACTGCGCGGCATCATGGCGGCCACCCGCAAGCGGCCCACGGTATGGACCACCGGCGACCTGGACATCGACGACGCGCAGTTGGAGCCGCGCCTGACCCTGCACGACCTGTTCGTGCCGGAGCGGGACCAGGACTGCGAGATCATCGAGGGCGACGACGACATGGACTCCGCCCGCAAGCTGGCGCTGCGGCTCCGCGAGGATCGCCTCATCTAACCAACTTCAGAAGCACCGGCGGGTCAGAGACCCGCGTTATTTTCGGGCCCGACCCACGGAGTGAAACATGGCAGACGCAACCGGCATCCTCGTTTTCGGCGACGCCCCCGACGGGCAACTGGCGTCAACCGCCCAGGAGCTTCTGGCTGCCGGGCGTTCCCTTGCCGACGCCCTGAACCAGGAACTGGCAATCGCGGTGATTGGCGCTGACGTCGCCGATGCTCCCCAGCAGGCCATCGCGCAAGGGGCGGACAAAGCCTACGCCGTGACCAACCCGGCTCTCGCCGACTATCATGCCGATCTGTACCTGTCGGCGATGCAGACCGTGGCGGCCGAGGCCAACCCGGGGATCATCCTCATCGCGCGAAACAACGAGGGACGGGAACTGGCTCCCCGGCTGGCGTTCCGGCTCGGCGTGGGACTGGCGCAGGACTGCCTGGAAGTGTCCGCAGATGCTGGCACGGGCCGGCTTCTGGCCAACCGCCCGGTGTACGGCGGCAGCGCCATCGCCGTGGTCAGCTGCACGCAGACCCCGCAGATCGCCGCCATCCGCCCCAAGACCTACGAACCCTTGGATCCGAACACCGGACGCAGCGGACAGGTGGTCGCTTTCCCGGTGGACATCGACGCCTCCGCAGCGAAAACCCGTGTGGTTGACGTGGTGAAGGAGGAAGCGGAGGGCATCAAGCTGGAGGACGCCCGGATCGTTGTGTCCGGCGGTCGCGGCCTGGGCGGACCAGAACCCTTCTCGCAGTTGGAAGAGCTGGCCGGCCTGTTGGGCGGAGCCGTGGGAGCGTCCCGCGCTGCCGTGGACTCCGGCTGGGTCCCGGCCAACTACCAGGTGGGTCTCACCGGCAAGACGATCACGCCCGACCTCTACATCACCGTGGCCATTTCGGGCGCCAGCCAGCACATGGCCGGTTGCAGCGGCTCCAAGGCCATCGTCGCCATCAACAAGGACGCCGACGCCAACATCTTCAAGGAAGCCCGCTACGGCGTGGTCGGCGACTGGGAGAAGGTAATCCCGGCTCTGATGGAAACGGTGCGGGAGCTGACGCAGTCGTAGAGTGGCACCTTGAGTTAGTGCATCAAATATGGCGGCGATTGGCGACTTGGTTTGGAACGAGTGGAATGTGAACCACATCGCACGTCATGGCGTCGTACCCACGGAGGCGGAGGAGGTTTGCTCGAATGCGGTCATGATACGTCAAAGCTACGCTGACCGCATTGTGGTAATAGGGCCAACCAACGAGGGCCGAATTCTGGCGGTGATTTTGGAACCCCTGGACCCGGACACAAAAACAAACTACGTTGTCACGGCTCGCCCTGCCAGCCGAAGAGAGCGTCGCCTGTACCGGGAGGAGATCGGATGAGCACTCACGAGGTACCTGCCAAAAAAACTATTCCGGCTTTCACTACGAGAGAAGAGGAAGCCGAGTTCTGGGATAGCCACGACATCGCCGATTATTGGGACGACTTGAAGCCGGTCACCTTGAAGGCGAATGACGATGTGGGGATGGCATTCCTGATACGATTGGACGCAAACCAGTTCAGCCAGTTGCTAAGGTTGGCCGACGAGCAAGGCGTGGCGTTTGACGCGCTGGCGTCCGAGTGGGTGGTGGAGCGGTTGCGAGATGCTGACACTCTGACGCCGGGATAAAATTTCCGCTCCGTGACAATCTCGCCGGACTCCAACTAGCTTCCCCCGCTAAACCATCAGGCCGATTATGCGGCGAATTTGATCATCGTTCTCTATGGCGCCATTGCTGGTTTCGATGGCCCCATCCGAGTGGAACAGGTCCAGAGCGTAGGTGTTCTGTACTCCGGGAATCAGGTCTATCGACAGTTCCCACCGGTCTATGTCCCACCACTCAACGCGGATACCCCCGTCCCCTCCGAGGGCAACGTCAGGAGCGGGCAAATCCATGGCCAGCCCAATCTTGATGATGCGGATGGCGTCCGCAATGCAGTCCGGGTCAACGGGTGGCGCGCCATAGCCGTTCCAATTTTCTTCCAGCCTGGCAATCTGCCGGAACCGTGTTGCCAGCTCCTCCGGCAATTCCGAGGCGTCTCGAAGTAGGGCCTTTTCCGCAGGCGTCATGTTGTAAGCTCCGTTCAGTCCAACCGCCATTCTGCCTTTAGTTTGTCAATCAACTCTTTCTGACGCCGCTCCAAAACCGCCGGGGTCCATTCCTTTTCGTTGATCACTTGGGTCGTAAGAGCGAATGGCGCCACACCGCCACGCTGAAAATACTCGGCGGCCTTGATTGTTTCTGGCATCGGTCTGTCTCCTGTCTGGCGTAATCGGGAATGGCGACGGCAACGAATTGTGTGTCGTGATAGCGGTGCTGTCAATTAGCCAACCACAGCCGGAGCGTACTCGGCACTGCGTCATTGTCGAAATGGCACAGCACGGCGTCTTGCGCCATGGCTTTCAACTCCTCGCAGGAATCGCCCTGGCTGATGATGTCGTGTCCGACCGCCGCGGCGTAGTAGCCGCCTTCCTCGGCCTCGTGGACTTCAAAAGTCACTTCCTCTGGCAAAATCGACATCCTTCGTTGTCCGTTGGCGTCACTCTTTAACCCAGCACCACGTTGTCTATCAGCCGCACCGGTCCGAGACGGACCGCGATGGCGATCATCACCGGCCGGTGGTCGGGGACGGTTTCGAGCGGTTGCATGGTTTCGGCGTCAACGGTGCTGACGTAATCCACCGCGTCGATCAGAGGCTCCCGGCTCAGGATGTTGTGGGCGGCCCGTTGGATTCTGCCGGCGTCTCGCTCGCCGCGGCGCCATATGTCCTCGGCGGCGCATAGGGCCCGGTACACTGCGGGCGCTGTTTCCCGCTCCTCCGCGCTCAAGTAGGCGTTGCGGCTGCTCAGGGCCAGGCCGTCGGGTTCGCGGATAGTCGGCATGGTTACCACGTCAACGCCGAGGTTCAGGTCGGCGTTCATCTTGCGGATGACGGCAACCTGCTGGCCGTCTTTCTGGCCGAAGTAGGCCCGGTCGGGGCGGATGATGGTAAATAGCTTCGCCACCACGGTAGCGACGCCCCGGAAGTGGCCGGGCCGGGCCGCGCCCTCCATGCCCTCGGCTATCGAACCCGGTTCAACCCAGGTGTCGAAACCGTCCGGGTACACTTCGTGCGGCGGCGGGACGAAGACCAGGTCGGCGCCTTCCGCTTGCAACAACTCCAGGTCGCGCTCCAGGCTGCGCGGGTACGTGGCGAAGTCTTCGTTCGGTCCGAATTGGGTCGGGTTCACGAATATTGACGCCGCCATCGCCGCGCTGTCGGTCCTTGCCTGGCGGACGAGGGACAGGTGCCCCTCGTGCAGCGCGCCCATGGTGGGCACCAGGCCCAGCGGACGCTCGGCGGCCCAGCTCAGCCGCGACATTTCGGCACAGGTAGTGATGACTTGCATTACAGTTCCTGGATTCCGGCTTTCGCCGGAATGACGAAAAGAAGTGGGAAGGATGGGAGTGGGTTATTCCGGCGGAAAGAGCTCGTCGATTTCCCGCTGCATCCGCTCGGCGTCGGATTCGGCCAGGGCGGTCGCGACCGTCGCGCCGGCGGGCGCTCCCATGTCAGCGTAGAATGCCTCGTCGTAGTCTCGCGGTCGGACAACCACGGGCATGGGCACGGCGTGGCCGAACACCAGCGCCTGCTGCTTGCTGTCCAGCCGCGACAGCACGTTGCGCAGTTGCCCGGCGTCGCGGGCGCCCATCAACACGGCGTTCATGTCCCGGTCGTCGTTCAAGGCGCATGACAGCCTGGTGCCCAGCTGACTCATCACTTCGGAGTCGATGCCGCTGGGCCGCTGGTCCACGATCATCAGCGTCACGTTGTATTTCCGCAACTCGCGGGCGATAGCTCCGAATATGGTTTGGGAAGCGATGTCGGGAGTCAAGAACTTGTGGGCCTCTTCGACGAAGATCACCAGCGGCCGGGGTTCGTCGCCATGCCCGCCGTCGGCCGACTCCTTGCGTCGCACCCAGGTTTCATGGATGCGGCGTGTCAGCAGATTGCTGACCAGAACGTACGCGGCGGTATTGCGTCCGTACTGCCCAAACTCCAGCACCACGTGGTTACCGCGTTCCAACTGTTCGATGATGCCGCCGGCGCTGGCGCTGCCCTGCCCGTTTTCTGCCAGGAACCCGAACCGCTCCCAGGAGAGCAGGCGACGGTGCAGCGTTTGCAAGGCGGACAGGTTGACGCCGATCTCGGACGCCAAGTCGCCGACTTCGGCAGCGCTGAGCGCCATGAATTCTCGCAGCCAGTTTTCGCGGTAATGCCGGGCGACGTTCCATGAAGTGGAGGCGGCCACCTCCGAAAGGTTGAGCGAGTCTCGCAGCACCTCGATGTCCGCCGGCTCGACCTCGTCGTAACCGATGCTTACAATCCCGTCGGGCGTGACTCCGCGGCGGCGACTGCTGGCTTCGTCGAGGGTGAAGGTGACGACTCGGGAGGGGAACAACTGCTTCAGCCCTTTCACCTGGCGGCCCCGGTCGTTGTCCTGACCCTGCCAGCCGTATTCACTCTCCATATCGAACACCAGCGAAACGGCCGGGGTCTGTTTGACCAGGCCGGCCAACAGCATCCGCGCCAGGAAGGTCTTGCCGGTTCCGGAAGCGCCGAACACGCCGACAGACCGGTTGGCCAGGGCCGCCAGGTCCAGCCGGACCAACGACGATTCCATGCCCTGGGGCGATCCCAACGCGAAGTCCCCTTCCCGGGCCCGAAACACCGCGTCGATGTCCGCCTGCGACGCCGCGAATACCGGGGCGAAATGCTCGGGGATCGTCTTCGCCTGTTCAGCGGTACCCTGTTGGGAGCTTTCAACAGGGACTGCCATGCTCGGCATCACTGACAGTTGGCCGTAAGCCAATGTCCCCGCGATGACCTCTGCGGTGAAATCTCCGGCGCTGGCATCGCCGGTCGAGAACGCAGGCGGAAAATGGCGCACGCCGTCGTCCACGGCCCGCAATTCCACGTCAGTCACCACGGCGAAATAGCGTTGCCGGCGTCCCTGGATGGTCACGAAGGATCCCACGGCCACGTCCTCGGCGCTCGCGCTGTAGCCGTCCAGCCGGACCTCCAGCCCGCGGGAAAGTGAACCGCCGACCACTTGACCCAGCCGGCGGGCTTTCGCTGGGCCGGCGCCGTTGCTTCCGAAACCATCAGCCACCATCATCCACCCACCTCGCGCAACAGGGATCGCAGGCGAAGGGGATCCCCGAACAGTTCGGTTGCCAGAGCCTTTCCGGCGTCAAGCAGAAGCTTCCGGGAGTCGGTCCTGGTATTGGCGGCCTGCCGCAACAGGTTGGCGATTGCAGTGTCCGATGCCGGTGACCGTTCGTCCAACAGCAGCCTCAGCCATCCGAAATCGACGCCGAAAACCGCCAGATCGGCATCGTCGCAAAGGAACACGAAGGAATGGAGGTCCGGCGGTAGGCTGGGCAAACCGGCGCGGATGCTGGCTCCATCGCGAAAACCGACGATTGCTGCGGTAAACCGCGTAGTCAGGATGGCGCTCAGTTGGGGGTTGGCCGCATATACCTCGTCTTCCGTTTCCAGGTCCGCCCCCCTGGGGGTCAGCGGTCGCGTGGGATCCAGCGGTTCGTGTCGGACGTCCAGCACCACCGCGTACACCGGAGGCGAGCCGATCCGAACCAACGACCCCAGCGGAGGCGTTGCATGAGCCTCATAGCATTGCGCCTCGACGCGTTGCGATTGCGACGCCGTCACCTCTGCCACGCGCTGGCCGGGTTGAACTTCCTCCATGAGCGAATTCTAGCACGATGAAGGTTCCGACATTTGAGGACACAGGGTCCGTGACCGTCGCCGAGGCCCCACGCGTCCTCGGTTTGTCAACGCGAGGAGGGTAGCGACGTGGCGATCCCGTTGCCTGAGCGACGCTCTCCGGCGACGAGATTGCTACCCCCGCATCAAGTGCGGGGTCGCAATGACAGGTTGCGCGAAGTGGGTACGCATGAGTCCCAGGACGATTGCAAAGTCGATAAGTTTTCTCCATCCGCTCATCCTGAGCTTGTC
>JAPPMU010000033.1:84504-125540 GCA_028873965.1 Chloroflexota bacterium | reverse complement strand
GGTTGCTGGACACCTGCGGGCCAGATCTGACTCGCCAGTGTTTCATAGAACCTGCGCTCAGCCAGAACGAGATAGATCTGGATGGACTCATCCTGCAGTACAGCGTTGGGGACAACCAGGGCTTGGACCAGGTCTATCTGACGGTGTTGGACGAAAACGGAGAATACCAGCAAATCAGAGATTAGCCGGCTCTTCAAAATCAGGCTCGATAGAAAACCAGCAAAAACCTGGGAGCGACGGCGGTGCGAAATAACAACCTGTCTTACGAGGCGAACGACGCATCTCCGCCCTTGGTGACGCTGGCAGTGGCAGCGCAAGGGGCGGTGATCGCAATATCGAACATCGTCACAATCACAGCTGTTTTCGTGTTGGCGGTAAGGGCCGACGCTGATTATTTGTCCTGGGCGGTGTTTGCGTCTTTGGTGGTGGCAGGGATCGCAATCATCATACATGGGGTCCGGTTTGGGCGACTGGGAGCAGGTCATTTGCTGTTGCATGGAGCCACCGTTCCGTTTCTGGCGGTATGTGTGCTGGCTGCTATTCAAGGCGGTTTGGCCTTGATGTCGATATTGGTGATCGCGGCGTCTTTGCTGCAATTCGGCATGTCCGCATTTCTGGCGAAGTTGAACCGGGTGATCACACCGGTCGTTTCGGGAGTGGCGCTCATGGTGGTGGCCCTTGCCGCTATGCCTGTAGCGGTGGCCAGATTGAACAACATCCCGCCTGACGCCGCGTTTTTTACAGGCCCGGCCGTTGGAGCCGTAAGCCTGATTACGGCGACCGTTTTGATGCTCCGCGGCTCCGGATTGTTTCGCGCCATCGCCCTGCCAATCACCATCGTGATCGGATGTGTGGTCAGTTACATCCTGGGGATTTACGATTTCCAACCAGTGCTGGAAACGTCCTGGTTTGACCTTCCTGAATTTTCCGCATGGCCTGGATTTGCCTCGGCGCTCAGCCCTGATTTTTGGGCGCTCCTGCCTTCATTTCTGATCGTCAGCATAGTGGTGGCACTCAAAGCCAGCGCCGAGAGTGCGGTCATTCAACAGGTGTCACGGCGGATACCCCGCGCCATTGACTTTCGCAGTGTACAGGGGACGCTCAACGTCGGTGGACTTTCAATTTTAGCGTCGGGGGCGCTGGGGATTTTGCCGGTTCTCACATATTTGCCGTCGACGATTTCTTTGATCAGTTTTACCGGCGTGGCCGCTCGCCGGGTGGCGTACGTGGTTGGAGCTATTCTGATTGCCGTGGCCGTAGTTCCCAAAGTGGTCGCGTTGATGATGACCATACCGCCCCCGGTGTCCGGCAGCATCCTAATGGTCATCATGGGTTTGCTCTTTGTGGAGGGAGTCCGCACCGTAGCTCAAGACGGGTTGAATCCACAAAAAGCGGTGATCATGGGTCTTGCCCTGTCCATCTCAGTCGGACTGCAAAGTAGGAACATCCTGGCAGTCGTGTTGGGCGACTTTTGGGGTGTAGTGTTTGGAAACAGCGTGGTGGTGGGCATTCTGTCGGCCCTGTTGATGTCGATGGTGGTTGATTTTACGATTTCCCGACGACGACGATTGAACACTGAGTTGGATATTGCGGCAGCGCCAACTATTGACGAGTTCCTGCGGCGTATCGGGACGGACCTGGGCTGGAGCGATGCGTCGGTTGAGCGGTTGTGCGCTGCCGGTGAGGAAACCCTGTCCAGCATGCTTGATCTGCGAGACGACTACGAAGATGACACACCACCTCGCCTGATTGTTTTGGCCAAGCGCGGCGCCGGATCTTTGGAAATCGAGTTCATGGCGGTTTTTGCCGAGGAGAACATAGAAGACCGGATTGCGTTCCTGAGCGAGCAGGCGGAAACACCGGACGTTGGCGATATCTCTTTCCGGCTGCTGCGTCACTACGCGTCATCGGTCCGCCATCGGAAGTATCATGGCATAGACGTGGTCACGGTTCAGGTGGATGCCTGAGTGGGAACCCGGAGAATTTCTGTTCACAACGGACCCTGGATTCCTGCTTTCGCAGGAATGACGATTTGGATGGGCCAGGGCCACCACAGCGACTTTGAAAAGTCGTTAATGTGACATCCAGGGCCTGTGCAAAGTCCTTTCTCATCCGCTCGTGGTGAGCCTGTCGAACCATCCGCCGATTGCAAAGGGCATCCTTCGACAAGCTCAGGATGAGCGGAAAAGGGTCGAGGGGTGACTTTGCACAGGCCCTGTGTGACATCGCGCTCGATTGAAGTGCCCGGCACGTATGAGGTATAATAGGCAAAGCAGTTCAGCATGTTAAAAGAGCTCAATTTTAAGGAGGTAATACAATGCCGGCTTACGTGATCTTGCACACCGCCGAAATACTGGACGAAGAACTCCATGCGGAGTTCCGCAGCCGCGTAGGCCCGTTGCTGGAAGCGAGAGGCGGGAAATATTTGATGCGCGGCAACGTGTCTGAAGTAATAGGCGGAGATTCGACTGGTCACAACCGCGTGGCAGTCATGGAATTTGAGACGACAGAGCAGGCTCAGGAGTGGGCAAGGGACCCTCAGCCTCCGGGAGAGTACGCGGAACTGAGGGACCTGCGCAACCGCGCAGCCAGATCCGTCTCTTTGATCGTGGCAAGCACTGACTGAACAGACTTGGTTTTGACGTGGCGGAATTTTGGCCGGGTTTCAAGATCCTTTTGCAGTGCAAAAACCCGGCCAACTTCCGGCTCCGGGGCGCGTTGACGAATTCGGTTGCCAGATGCGCGGCTGCGGCTGCCGTCTCCCGGCAGCGAGATATGTGCTTCCCAAGCATTTCGCACCATGTCGCGCGGGGCCGCCTCACCCTATCGTGGTTCCTTCACCTCTGCTTGCGGCTTGCACGCATTGCCGCAAATTTCAAACGGATATACTGCCAGCGTGAGGCGCGTGTTGCGCAGGATACGGGCCGTTGCTAGAATAGTTGGTGCGTACCGGCGTGGTGTAGTGGTAACGCATCGGTCTCCAAAACCGAAAACGAGGGTTCGATTCCTTCCGCCGGTGCCAAAGCGTCCCCTCTCAGAGTGGGGACTTTCTTTTGCCCGATGATCGTCCGTCACCCTGGTCGCCGCGTATGGTCGGCACTATTGGCGGCCGGTTTCCCACGAAACGATGTTGGGGCGTGAAGGCTGCGCGCCATCGATCCGCCAGGCGCCATTCTCTTGGCGCAGTGCGTCTTGCAGTGCCTGTTCCAAGCGTGTCATGGCGTCGGTTTCGGGGGTTACGAAGAGCCAGCGGGCGACGGCTTCTCGGGCCTCCTCGATGCTGCCGAAGGTGCGGGGAGGTTGCTGGTCCAGCTCGGTGACCTGGGGTTGGATGCCCAGCTCGTCCAGCACCGGCAGGAAATGGGGCAGCGACGGCAGGGCGTGGCGCGTTTCGCCGTGGACCCGCTCCCAAAGTCCGTAGACTTGCGACAGCGGCGAGGCTTCGAAAACCACGGCCATGACCAGGCGGCGGGCGTGGCGGTCCATCTTGCGGACGAAGGCGCCGATGTCCTCGATGACGTAGACCACGTGGCTGCACAGGGCCACGTCGGCGGGTTCGACGTCGGCGTCCAGCCAGCCAGACTCGACAATGGAGACGTTCTCGATGCCGTACTCCGAGGCGGTTTCCCGCAGCACGGCGCACATGCTAGGCGACGGCTCCACCGCGGTCACAGCCCGGCAGGTCAGCGCCAGGGGCAGGGCCAGCCGGCCGCCGCCGGCGCCGATGTCCAGGAGGGTTTCGCCGGGGATCAGGCGGGAGCGGAGCGCCTCGACGGTGCGGTCGTCGGTGCGATGGGGGTCGGCCTTGAACTGGGCGGCGAACTGGTTCCAGGTGTCGGTGGGGCGCACGCCGCGCATACGGTCCGACTGGGCGTGCTCTACCCGCACCATCTCGCCCCAGGTTTCAATTGCGCTCATGTAGTTTCTCCGAAGTTGCAGATGTGACTGGACTGCCCGGCAGACCGGACTGGATTATATGCTTTGGGAAAGCGATACCGGTCCTGACAGCGTGGGACCGTCAGAAGCAGGATTTACGGGATTTTATGATTTGTCAGGATTGGGAAGGCTCCATCGCGGAACGGTTCCAATCCTGATAATCCTTGAATTTTGTAAATCCTGCTTCTGACGATTCCCCGCGGCAACCTGGGTACGCGCGCGAAACGTAGTATCTTGGAGATGTGACAGCAATAGCCAAAGTTCTCGTGGTCGTGCTTTTGGCGCTGGCCGTGGGATGCCAGGGAATGCCGGCCGAGCCGACGGTGACGCCGGCCCCCTCGCCGTTTTCTGCAACGCCGGGGACGACGGCATCCCGAGCGGAACCGTCACCCACGACTGCGCCGTCCCCGTCGCCAACTTCCGTGCTGGCTGCGACTCCCGCCGGCATGAACCCAACAACAGTCACGCCCGCGACGCCGACTTCGCCGCCGCCTACGGAGGCGCCGCCCCTGGAGACGCTGCGGTTGGAGCCGTTGTGGACCGAGCGCGAGTTCAGGGAGCCCACCAACCTGGTCCAGATGCACGACGGCCGGATGCTGGTGACCGAACAGGATGGCAGGATCTGGGCGTTCGACCCGGCGGGTGGGGCAGTGCCGGCCGCCACGGAGTTCCTGGACATCACCGACCGGGTCAGCAGCCGCCGCTCCGAGGAGGGCCTGTTGGGACTGGCGCTGGATCCGACGGATGCGGGGAGCGTGTACGTTTACTACAGCGCGGCCGACCCGCGACGGTCGGTGGTCTCGCGCTTCGCCGTTTCGGCTGACGGTTCCCGCGTCGATCCCGACAGCGAGTTGGTGATCCTGGAGGTGGGGCAGCCCTTTGCCAACCACAACGGCGGGCAGATCGCCTTCGGGCCGGACGGCTACCTGTACATCGGGCTGGGCGACGGCGGGTCCGCCGGCGACCCGCTGGGCAGCGGGCAGGACACGTCCTCGCTGCTGGGCTCAATCCTGCGCATCGACGTGTCCCAGTCGGCGCCGGGGCAACCTTACACCATCCCGCCGGACAACCCCTTTGCGTCGGGAGACGGGCGGGGCGAGATCTGGGCCTACGGCCTGCGCAACCCGTGGCGGTTCAGCTTCGACCGCAACACCGGCGAGCTGTGGGCCGGCGACGTGGGGCAGAACCGCTGGGAGGAGATCGATCTGATCCAGCGGGGCGCGAACTACGGGTGGAACGTGCTGGAGGGCAGCCACTGCTTCAGCGCCAGGGACTGCGACCCCACGGGCACGGTTCCGCCGGTGTGGGAATACTCGCTGGACGGGCAACCCTGCTCGGTGATCGGCGGCTACGTTTATCGGGGCGCCGCCGTGCCGTGGCTGCGGGGCGTGTACGTGTACGGCGACTTCTGCTCCGGCGAGGTGTTCGGGTTGCGGTACGCCGATGGCCGGGTGGTCGAGCACCAGCGGCTGGCCGACACGGAATTGCGCATTATGTCGTTTGGCGAGGACAACGACGGCGAGGTGTACCTGCTGTCGCAGAAATCGGGCATCTATCGTCTGGGTGGCTAGGGCGTGTCGTCAAATTATCTCGTCATTCCTGCGGAAGCAGGAACCCAGGCGTTTCCGTATCCAAAACGTGCTGACACAGCAGGGGATTCTGGATTCCCGCTTTCGCGGGAATGACGGGGTGATTTTCCAAATGTCAGCACAACCCAGCGGGCCGCCGGTTCAGGAGACGTGGGGCAGGACTTCCTCGGTGAAGCGGGCCAGCTGGCCCATCTGGTCGGGTGAGGCGAACCTGACGATGAAGTAGTCCGCGCCGCTGTCCTGGTAGGCTTTGATGGCGTCGATGCTCTTCTGCGGTGGGCCGAAAACGCAGAGCAACTGCTTGCTAATGATGTCGTAAGGCACGCTGTAGTAGGACTGCATGAAGCGGTCGCCCTCGGCCAGGGCGGCGTCGGTGTCGTCCTTGAGGTTGACCGAGATGTACAGGCAGCGGCCGATGGTCGACGGGTCGCGGCCGAATTCGCCGGCGTTCTGCTCGATGCGCTGCCAGCAGCGGTCGAACAGTTCCACGGATGGGACGTTGGTGATCCAGGCGTCGCCCAGCTCGGCGACCCGGGCCAGGCCGCGCCGCACCCAGTTGCTGGAAATCCAGAGGGGTATGGACGGCTGGACGGGGCCGGGTTCCAGCGTGACGTCCTGGAGGGGGTAGTATTCGCCGTCGGAGGTTACCGGTTCGCCGGTCCACAGGGCGCGCATGACGCGGATGCTCTCCTCCATGCGGGGGGCGCGTTCTTCTATGGGCACACCGACGGCGGCATGTTCGTCGATGAACATCCGGTTGTTGCCGCGTCCCGCCCCCAGGCCCAGGATGGTGCGGCCGGCGGAGATGTTGTCGATGGTGGCGGCGGAGTGGGCCAGGTGCACCGGGTGGCGCAGGGCGTTGAGCAGCACGGCGGTGCCGACCTTGACGCGGTTGGTGCGGGCGGCGATGGCGGCCATGGCCGTCAGCGGCTCCATGCGGGGCTTGGAGGTGATGCTGTCGCCGACCCAGACGGAGTCGTAGCCGGCCCGCTCCGCGGTCTCGGCCATCTGCCAGGTCAGTTCCACCCGGGGGCCGCCGCTGCCGGCGTACACCAGCACGCCGCGAGTGGGCAGCAGGACGCCGAAGTTGTTTGCCAGTGACATTGGATGCACCTCGTCTTGGGTTCAGCAGGGCATTTTCAAAATCAACACGTCGTTCCCGCGAAAGCGGGAACCCAGAAGTCTACGCACCGGCAGTCGTGAGTATAGCAAGGACTTCTGGATACCGGCCCCGCATCGGAGTGCGGGGTGACGTTCTTTCGCCGGTATGACGGTTTGGGTAATTGGTCAGTACAGACAGGAATGTCTGTACCGCCGAAAAGCGGGATTGCCGCATCACCAGCCCTGGAGGAAGTTGAGGATGTGTGCGGTGTACTCTTCGGGCTTTTCGAAGGGAACCCAGTGGCCGCAGTTATTGAGGACGACCAGGCGGGAGTCGGCCAGGTTGTTCAGGGCGGCGATGCCGATCTCGAAGACGCACATGCGGTCGTAGCGTCCCCAGATGATCAGGCTGGGCGCGGTGATGTTGGGCAGGTCGACGCCGTGGTCGTAGGGGACGCTGACGGATTTGGCGTCGGCCTCGATGTGGTCCGGGTTGCCGGTGTAGTGGCCGTGAATGTATTCGACCAGGTCGTCGGTGACCAGGTCGTCGTCGTCAATATGGGTTTGCAGATAGCGGCGCACGTTTTCGCGGGTGGGGTTGTCCCGCGTTTCCCGCGTGATGATGCTGCCCTCGGAGGGGCGGTTGCCCATGAGATACAGGTCACCGCCGGTGCGGATGTGGCAGGCGCCGAACACCAGCTTGTTGACCCGGTGCGGCTCCTTCATGGCCAGCACCATCGCCGACTGGCCGCCCTGGGAGTTGCCCACCAGGTGTGCCTTCTCGATGCCCAGGGCGTCCATCAAGCCCAGGGCGGTGCGCGCCTGGCGGTTGTGCAGGGGCTCGTGGTACACCACCGGCCCGGTGCGTCCGAAGTTGGGCAGGTCCATGACGATGCAGCGGTAGCGCTGGGCAAAGGCGGGCAGGACCTTGTGGAAGGTGATCCACCCGGTGGTGCCGATGCCGTAGGAGTGGAGCATGACCACCGGCTCGCCCTGGCCGACGTCGTGGTAGTGGACGGGCATGTCGCCCACCATGATGGTGCGGCCGGTGGATGCTTCGGTGAACGCGGGGGTGGGCATTTTTGTTTGCTCCTGACAAACGCTTCCCAGGCTCAGGTTTTCTATAGTCCCGTGGAAAATGATCGGCATCCAGCCGTTGCATGCTAGCGGTACGCAGTTATTGGGATTTTACCGGTTCAAGTACTTCCGGGTTGTTGCGCAATTCGTTGGTTTCCAGATGGTTAAGGAAGAAATTTGAACGCGTCATCAAGATTGTAAACAGATCATCGTGCTCAATGAAGAACCTTGACACGAATGGTTTCCCGAGCAGTCTCGAACCACACGTGGCTCATTTGCTGGGCGTCTAAACTCTCTGCTTCTTTATTGAAAGACCAAAACAATTGTCGCGACTGACCTGCAGGTACCACTAACGGCAATCGGTGCCGTATCTGCGGTGGCACTCTCATTATCGCCTGTGGGTCCGGCGATTGAAACTCTCTCGTCTCGTTGTTGCGTAGCCTGTACCCTATTTTAATGATTTGTTCGTCGTGCCTTCCGGTGTTCCTGATGTCCAAGTAAAACCCTTGATCACGTCGCACAATTGGCGGTTTGCTCTTGAACAGACGTCCCTCCAAAACCACATCTTCTTGCGGTACTTGTGCGACGTCGTAAATGTCAACCTCGCCGTGTTTGGCTGTGATTTGCAAGTGCCCAGTCAGGCGGTTTGATTCATACGCGAAGTACGCACTCAGGGCAGCCATTGACATAGAGAACAACGCTATCACTATGTTGATGACGGTAAAAGTTTTGTTCTGATCCATGGTCTCCTCACGGAATGTTCTTGGTAGTCGGTCAGGTTTACGAACGCGGCACGCGAGTATTGTCAACGTTCTACCAATTCGATAAATTTAGCACACGCCGTCCGGTGTCATTGGCGGTCACTGCTGCGTATGGCGGAGTCTACAGCACTCGTTGGCGAGCCCGGTATGTTTATGGATCGACAGTTAAAGCCAGCTGTTGGCTCCTGCGGGAATTGGCAGGATAGCCTTGGCCGCGTCGCCTATGTCAGACGGGCCCACTATTCTACCGCGTGGATAGACAGGATGCGCGGGATGATTGATACTGGTGCGGAAGCCGTGATTTGACAGCACCGGGGGTGTGCGATGGTTGCCGTTGGCCGCAAGCACCAGATAATCGACCTTGAAACCGGACAGCTGGACCGGCGGATATTCGTCGATCCGGACATCTACGCCGAGGAGCAGGAGAAGGTGTTCGGGCGGGCCTGGCTGATGATCGGCCACGAGTCGCTGGTGCCCAACACCAACGACTTCTTCCACACCTACATGGGCGAGGAGCCGGTCATCCTGTGCCGCGACGGGCGGGGCAACCTGCGGGCCTTTTTGAACATGTGCCGCCACCGGGGCAATCGCATCGTCCGCACCGACGTGGGCAACGCGCGGAACTTCGCCTGCGCCTACCACGGCTGGACCTTCTCCAACGAGGGCGCCTTGGAATACGTGCCGGGCGACGAGGAGGCATATTACGGCGCGCTGGACCGCGATTGCCTGGGCCTGGTGGAGGCCCGGCTGGACACCTACGCCGGCATCGTGTTCGCCACCTGGGACCGCAGCGCGCCCAGCCTGGACGACTTCCTGGGCGACGCGCGATGGCTGCTGGACGTGTCGTTCAACCGGCTGGACAACGGCACCGAGGCCATCGGTCCCATCAAGTGGATCGAGCCGCTGAACTGGAAAACGGCGGTGGACAATTGCTCGGACAACTACCACGTGCCGACCACGCACCTGTCCACCATCATCGTGCAGGGGCGGCATCGCGGCGTCCCGCGCCTGACCCACGAGCAGCAGTTCCAGTCGGAGAACAAGCACCTGTTCGTCAACGGCCACTCCCTCACCATGCGGTTCCTGGAGCGGGCCGACCAGGTGCGACAGGCCCACGGCGTCACCGCCGAGAACCGGGAGGCGTTCGAGGAGTACTACCGGGCGACGCTGCCGGAGGCGGAGCGGCGGCTGGGGAGCCTGCGCACCCGCCTGCACCTGGGCAACCACAGCCTGTTTCCCAACGGAGTGCTGGGCCTGCGGCTGGCGCTGCCCCGCGGCCCGCTGGAAACGGAGTTCTGGCACTTCGTGGTGCTGGAAAAGGACATGCCGGACGAGCTGAAGACCGCCCTGCGCCGGGGCAGCGCCAACTACAACGGCGTCAACGGCATCTTCGAGCAGGACGACATGGACAACTGGCGCGGCGTGACGCACTCGGCGCTGACGCGGATGGGGCGCAAGTACACCCAGGACCTGTCCATGGGCGTGGGCCACGACCGCAGGCATCCCGATTACCCGGGTATCGTCGCCGACCGTTACACCTCGGAGAGCAACCAGCGCTTGTTCTACCGCCGCTGGGAGCAGTTCATGAACGCCGAGAACTGGGAGGACATCCCCCTGGAGCCCAAGGCGATGGACTACGAGGGGACGGCGACGTTGCGAGGATAGGACGTGATGTCAAATGCCGTCATTCCGGCTTTCGCCGGAATCCAGCGGGTACAAAGTAAGGCCAACTTTCTACTGACAGTGATTTTCCTGGGTTCCTGCTTTCGCAGGAACGACGGTGTGATTCTCAATATGGCTACTGGGTCGCAAACCACAACCGCCGAGCGCATG
This sequence comes from Chloroflexota bacterium, assembly GCA_028873965.1. Taxonomy (GTDB): domain Bacteria; phylum Chloroflexota; class Dehalococcoidia; order Lucifugimonadales; family UBA3495; genus Bin87. The sequence continues at coordinate 115,243 of JAPPMU010000033.1, read as the reverse complement.
GAGCTCTGGCACGAGCTGATGGAGTTCTACATCAGGGAGGCGTGGCTGCTGGACGAGCGGCGTTTCCGGGAATGGCTGGACCTGTTCACCGAGGACGTGTTCTATTTCATGCCTCGCCGGCTCAACGTGCACCGGCACGAAACGGACCGCGAACTCACGCCCGTGGGCGACCTGGCGATTTTCGAGGACGACAAGACGTACCTGACCATGCGGGTCGAGCGGCTGGAGACGGGCATGGCGTGGGGCGAGGACCCGCCGTCGCGCACCCGTCACATCGTGGGCAACCTAGTGGTGGACCCGCAACCCGACGGTGAGGTTCGGGCGAAGACGGCGTTTCTCCTTTACCGGTCCCACCACGAGACCGAGGAGAACCTCTTCTCCGGCTACCGCGAGGACCTGCTGCGGCCCGTGGACGGCGGCTGGAAGATCGCCCGCCGCACCATCGTGCTGGACAGCAACGTCATCCTGGCGAAGAACCTGAGCGTGTTTTTCTAGGGCGAGTCAGTATTGAGCGCGCGGCTTTTAGATTTGAAATGACAGGGCCATCACACGCCGGCAGCGCGTTATGTGCTCAATATTCCGTGCCTTGCTCCTTTGGCGCTAACTTCCGGGAGTGTTCACGTCTCTGAAGCGCGGTGCGGATCAGTCCTTATCCGCTGCCGCTCCATTCTGAGAGCATGGTGGCCTGGATGTCAGTCCCGGTCAGTCGCCTGAACAAAGCGCTATCCGCAGTAATGAGCTGAATGCTTTCACGGGCGGCCAAGGCGCAGAACAGCGCGTCGTACACCGTGATGCCGTTGTCCACCGCAAGTATGAGGGCGTCTTCCAAGAGATCTGCGTCGGGGACCAGACGGATCCCCAAGTCTCGCAATGCGCGCAGCGCCGGCACTGCATCGTCGGGTCGCACGCTGCTTCGTTGGACGTGTTTCCACAGTACGTTCGCGGATTCGACGAGAACGTATGCGGGCGCCATCAAGTTGGCCAGGCCGGCGCGATGAAATGCGACGAGATTTTCGACGATTGGTGAGTCCTCTTCGGGAAGGACGTATTTGACCAGCGCACTGGTGTCGATGACTTGTGATGTCAACGTGCTCTGTCCTCTCTCACCAGGTCGACCGAGTTGAGAAGGTTCCCTTCCAGTCGCGCGGCGATCCTTTCTCTGAGCTCCCGGGCCTGCCGGATGTTCGCAAAAGCAGGGTCGCTGGTTATCCTGTTTTCGAGCTCCAGGTCGGATAATGGGTCGGCGTCCAATTCGACCGTCGGTATTTCCAGTTCTACCAGAACCGGTTGGCCCTCCGGCAATTCGGGGTCGGTCTCGAGTTCAATTGTTTTGCCTTTGACAACGCCGTTCAGTCTCATCACGAACCTCGCCTATTGGTACGTGGTCATCCGGTCTTGGTGTCAGGAAGTTGATCTTCCCATAGGATACGCAGTCGCTTATTTTCGTTGGGTTACGGTTCTCATGGTCAGGCATCCCCGGTGATTTGTCCACACCCTTTGAAGGCGCGCGCCCACGACCTGAAGCCTAACCCTGATGTTCCCCGGCATCGGCACATGAAACCGCGCCGGCACGTTCCGCCTTGACCGCGTATCGGCCCGTGCTGTACTTTGCCGATACCAGACCGGGCGCGGGCTACGGCCGTCGTTTTTCGGCGCGTGCGCTCCCGGAAACGCATGAGGTACATGAATGGACTTCGGAATCAACGCGAACTTCAACATCGGCAGCAACCCCACGCACGCCGAGGCATTCCAGGAAGCCTTCGAGGAAATCGACCTGGCCGAAAAGCTGGGGCTGGATACCGTGTGGCTGGGCGAGATGCACTTCAATCCCAACCGCTCGGTGCTTTCCGCGCCTATCATTGTCGCAACCGGCATTGCCACGCGAACCAAGAAACTGCGCGTGGGCATGGCGGTGCAGGTGCTGCCGCTGATTCACCCGCTGCGCATCGCCGAGGAGACGGCCACCGTGGACCAGCTCAGCCAGGGTCGCTTCGAGTTGGGGGTGGGACGCAGCGGCAACGTGCGGGCCTACGACATCATGGGCATCGACTACGGCGAGAGCCGGGAGCGGTTCCAGGAGGCGCTGGACATCATCCTCCAGGCCTGGTCCGGCGAGACCTTCTCCTACGAGGGCAAGTTCAACACCATCACCAACGCCACCCTGTCGCCGGTCCCGTACCAGCAGCCGCATCCCAAGATCCGCATCGCGGCCAGCAGCGACGACAGCTTCGCGCGCATCGGCCGGCTGGGCCAACCCATCTTCCTCGGCCTGCGGACCATGGACGTGGAGGATCTGAAGACCAACCTGGAAGACTACAAGTCGGAGTGGCAGGCAGCGGGGCATCCCGGCGAGGGGGGCGACATCAACGTGCGCGTCCCAATGTACATTGCCCCCAGCGACGCCGAGGCCATTGAGGAACCCAAGGAGAGTATCGAGGCGTTCTTCAGCCGCCAGCGGGAGCTATTCGAGTATTCCCTGGGCCGCGCCGGCGTCTCGGCACCCGAGCGGCGCAGAGAACGCTACGAAAGGCTGGCCAGCTCCACATACGAGGACCTGCTGCAGACCCGGGTGGTGTTCGGCAGCCCGGAGCGGGTCGTTGACCGCATCGCCGAGTTTCAGGAGGTGCTGGGTGTCACCGGGATCACCGCCGAGCTGAACCCGGGCGGCTTTCTGCCCAAGGAGGCCGTGCACCGGAGCCTCGAGCTGCTGACACAAGAGGTGATGCCGGCGTTCAAATAGCCAGGGGAAATCGTCAGAAGCAGGATTTACGGGATTTAATGATTTGACAGGATTGGAACCGTTCCGTGATTGATATCTCCCGGGCCGTGTTTGCACTTTGAAAACCACACCGTCGTTCCTGCGAAAGCAGGAACCCAGGAAAGCCTTTGCAACAGAGAAATCGGCTTTGTTGTGTACCCCTGGATTCCGGCTTTCGCCGGAATGACGGGAGGCGAAAGCCAGAATGACGGGAAATGTCACCAAGCCATAATCCTGCAAAATCATAAAATCCCGTAAATCCTGCTTCTGACAGCTTCGCAGCGACCGTCGCACAGGCTTTTGAGAAGGAGGTGAAAGATCATGCCAGCGCGCACCGGACAGGAATATATTGATGGCCTCCGGGACCGACCGCGGGAGGTGTGGATCGACGGGGAGTGCGTCCGGGACGTGACCACGCACCCCGGCCTCAAGAACGGGGTCAAGGCGGTGGCCGCCCTGTACGACATGCAGCACGACCCGGGACTGCGGGAGGAGATGACCTTCGCCTCGCCCAGCACCGGCGATCCGGTGGGCCTGTCCTTCCAGATCCCGCGCACCGAGGAGGACCTGATACGCAAGCGGGAGATGATGTCGCATTGGGCCTGGGCCAGCTGCGGCATGATGGGCCGCTCGCCGGACTTCATGAACTCCATCTTCACCGCGTGGGCCGGCTCGGCGGACTATTTCGCCCAGGACCGGCCGGAGTTCAAGAAGAACGTGCTCCACTACCACGAGTTCCTGCGCGAGAACGACGTGACGTTAACCCACGCCCTGGTCAACCTCCAGCGCAGCCGCACTCCGGCCGCGGCGGACAACCTGACCCAGGAGGTGGCGCTGACCGCGGTGAAGCAGACCGACGCCGGCCTGGTGGTGCGGGGAAGCCGCGTGCTGGCGACCCTGGGGCCGATTTCGGACGAGATCGCCATCTATCCCGTGGCCAGCCACCGCCTGGCCGACGACGACTGGAAGCACTCATTCTCCTTCTCCATCCCGTGCGACACGCCGGGCGTCAAGTTCCTGTGCCGGCAGAGCCTGGACCAGGGCCGGTCCCACTTCGACCACCCGCTGGGATCGCGCTTCGAGGAGATGGATACGGTGGTGTTCTTCGACGACGTGCTGGTGCCATGGGAGCGGGTCTTCCTGCTGGGCGACGTGGAGCTGTGCAACAACTACGGCACGGGCACCATGTCCAACTCCCACACGGGCTACCAGGTGCTGAACCGCTGCGTGGTCAAGTCCGAGTTCATGCTGGGCCTGGCCGACCTGATGGTGGAGACGCTGGGTTCCGGTTCCATCCCGCACATCCAGGAGCAGGTGGCCGAGATCATCACCTACCGGGACATGCTGCGGGCGTGCCTGCGCGCCGCCGAGGCCGACGCCAGGCCCAACCAGTGGGGCATGATGTGTCCGGCCATGGGCCCGATACAGGCGGGACGCACGCTGTTCGGCAGGACGGTGTATCCCCGCATGATTGAGATCGCGCAGTTGCTGGGCACCAGCAGCCTGATGGCGCTGCCCGCCGAGGCGGACTTCAGCGCCGGCATCGCGCCCGAGGTTAACCACTACCTGGCCACCGATTCCAGCAGCGCGTGGGATCGCTCGAAGCTTTTCCACCTGGCGTGGGACGCGTCGTGCAGCTCGTTCAGCGGGCGGCAGGTGCTCTACGAGCGGATGTTTGGTGGCAATCCGGTGCGCAACGCCATGATGCTGTTCAACAACTATGACAAGGAACCCTTCCGCCAGAAGGTGCAGGCGTTCCTGGACCAGGAGTGATAGATGCTTCACTCTCGTTCTACCGTCATCGGATTTACGCATTTGAAATCCCACACCCGTCACCCCGGCGAAAGCCGGAGTCCAAAAGTGGCAGTGTGAAAGAATCGGAACGATGATTAACTTTTTCGGTCATTGGATTCCGGCTTTCGCCGGAATGACGGTCCGACCTGCGTAACTCCTGCGTCATTGCGAGAATGTCGCCAGACATTCGTGGCAATCCCGCTACCATGGCCGGGCCACCTAGACGAGATTGCCGCGCTGCGCTGGCACTGGACTTTGTACATTTGCCTGGTGCAGGCGAGCGTACTGCTGAGTTGAGCGTAAATTGGGGCTGGAATTTTCCAGATGTTGGGGTCAAAACCCAACAGTGGAATAATTGGCTCAATAATCCCAGCACGAAGTGTTCCGGTTCAGCCACGAATCCAAAGTTTGTACAAAGTCCAGTGGCAATGACAGATTGGCAAAGCCGAAAGTAATCGAAAGGAGGGAATGAAGATGTCGTACACACCGAAGCATCTGGGGCACCTGGTCATGCGGGTGCGGGACATGGAACGCTCGTTGGACTTCTACACCCGCGTGATGGGGCTGACCATCATGGAGCGGTCGCCCAGCGGGACGGTGTTCATGTCGGCCAACACCGAGAAGTCCCACGAGCTGGCGATACGCGCCATCGGCATGGACGCCGGCGGCCCCGACCACAGCATCGTCGGGCAGGCGCACATGGCCTGGCAGATGGAGACCTTCGAGGACCTGCAGGAACTGTATGACCGGCTCCTGGAGAACGACGTGCGGATCAATCGCATCAGCGACCACGGCGTATCGCTGGGCGTTTACCTGCTGGATCCCGACGACAACGAGATCGAGGTGTACTACGAGATGCCCGCCTCGCAGTGGGAGCGGCATCCGGAGAAGGGCCTGTTCGGCGGCACCTTCCCGCAGCGGCTGCGCGAACCGGCGGTGGCTGGGGACGACTGATCTGGTGAGTGTGTCCGATCTAAGTAAAAGGCTGGATTACCACCGGGGCATCCAGCCTTTTTCGATTAGCCGAGGTGGTAAAGATCGGGGTTCGCAGTGAGTTCGGTCGCCCACATCCCCGCATGAACTACACACGCACTCACCCAAGGCAGCTGTCGGGATTGTGCAGGCAGCCTAGTAGACCGCTCGGTGCGTGAAAACTATCGTGGAAAAAGAACGTATGGTTCTTGAAAGCGGAGGCTGCGTCGGGTAGGTTGGTGGCCCGTTGGATGTACGTCCGATAGGTCCTGTGGTCGTGAATGGTGATGACTTTACGGGATATGTTCCGTCTGGAGGACTCGACTGTGGTCCTTGGCAGGCGGGTTTATAATTTCCTGTACCGGGTGGTCATATTCGCGGTGGCCACCATCGTGCTGGGAGCAGTAGGTATCTTACTGGGGTTTGTGATCCTGTTCGGCGCTGATCTGATCGGGCTCGATGAAAAGACCAAGGACCTCATGAAGGCCTCAACGGGAATGCTTTACGTATTACTTGTGATAAGTTCGCTGCTGTTTGCGGTAGGCGATCTTCTACAGTTGCTGTGGTATTACCTGACCAGCGGAGTAGGGAGAAATGGGACGAGATGACGTCGACATTCGCAAGCAGCGGTCCACAAGACCGTGGTGGCTCAAGGCTGTTGCATTCTCTTTCAGCGCGACGGCGGTGTTAGGCTTGATACTAGGCTTGACCGGATATCCGACAGAGGAGTGGCCTTTTGTCGCTGGCGTCGTGGGTATCCTGCTCTTCCTGTCGGCACTGCTGGTCAGCGCCGCACTGCTCGTGGCGGCAAAGTTGCTGAGGACTTATCGTCGCGCTGTTTTTGTGGATAGCGGCCTCGATATTGAGGTTGAGGAGACCAAGGTAACCGCACGCGTGGGCATCGTGCTGACGGTCAGGTTAGTGATAACGGTGTTATATGCCAGTACAGCGTGGGGCGTGGCTTTGCTCGTGGCTTTGGTGGTTTTGGGAAGTTTGGGGCTACCGTCTTTCGCATCGGGCGTTCATGTGACGGCCGTCACATTGGCCGGTACGGGCGGTGGCGGTCTGGCATCCGTGGTTGGTCTGTCTTTTCTCGGTTATTTCCTGATCGGACGGATGGCCAAAGGGACGCAAACCGCGCCATGGGTAGTCCGCTTGGTGTTGAATCTAGTCCAGGGTTTTGAAAGGCGTGCCCAAGTTGGTTCGTTGGATACGTCGTCGATGCACCTCCGAACCGGCTGAAACTGCGTGATCACTCGGCTAACGAGAATCGGTGCAACGCTTAGGTTAGGGAGGAATGGGATCTCGGGATGCTCAGCTCGGACAGCCAAAAACGGGAAGGTCGATACGGGATCGCGAAGGACTACCGGAATTTGCACCACCAAGTCGCGACGCTTGACCACTCTGGCCAGAGACGTTGTTTGCATATGAGAGACTGGGATTGGCCGGGCTAACCCCCGTCCACCTCGATGACGCAGTCGCAGATTACGGCGGTGTTGCCGGGCATGGCGGCCATGCCGGGGGCGGAGCGGGCGTGGCGGCCGCGGTCGCCGTACAAGGCCACAAACAGATCGGATGCGCCGTCCACGACGCGGGCTTGCTGGGTGAAGGAAGGATCGCTGTTCACCATGCCCACCACCTTTAGGATGCGAGTAACCCGGTCCAGGTCGCCCAGTTCCGCCTTCATACGGGACAGCAGGTTCAGGGCGGCCCACCGCGCGGCCTCGTAGCCCTGCTCCACAGTCAGGTCGGCGCCCAGCTTGCCGGATATGCCCTCGCCGGTGGCCAGGCGGGAACCGACGCCGGCCAGCCACATGACGTTGCCGCTGCGGGCGAGCGGCAGGTAGTTGCCCACCGGATCGGGCGGGGGCGGCAGTTCATAACCCAGTTCAGTCAGCTTTGCTTCGACTTCGGCCATCTTGGTCGTGCCTCCTGTCGGGGTCAGTACAGTCGCTCGCGGTTGGCCTCGTCCTCGTCGGCGTCGATCTGCCGGGCGTTGGCGCCGGCGATCTGGTCGGCGAGCACCTGCCCGTAGGTGGGGTAGGACTTCCGGTCGATCTGCGCTTCGGCGTCCCAGATCCGGCTGCGGATCAGCGCGCGGCCGCAGTGCAGGAACGCCTCGTCCACGGTAACCTTCAGACCCGAGAGCGGGGCTTTGCCGGCGACGGTCAGCGGGTCCAGCAATTCCGCGTCGGTGGTGATCTCGGCCCTGCCTTTGACCCGCAGGGTCTCGTTCATGCCCGGGACGAAGAACAGCAGGCCCACGCCGGGGTTCTGCACGATGTTCTGGAGCGAGTCCACCTGGTTGTTGCCGGGGCGGTCGGGCAGCAGCAGGGTTCGGTCGTCCAGCACCTTGACGAAGCCCGGCGGGTCGCCCCGGGGCGAGGCGTCGGCCTGGCCCTCGGCGTTGCTGGAACTGAGCACGCAGAAGGGCGAAAGCTCGATGAAGTTCCGGCAGTGCACGTCCAGGCGGTCCAGCACCTTCTGGGCTGCCCGGGGAGCCGGCGGCCGGTAAACCTCGCGCAGTTCGGCATCGTTGGTAACGGCCATGACGCACCTCACGCAGTGGGTTAACATGCTGTTAACGTTTTGTGCGCGGATGGTAACGGTCAGCAGACGCTCTGGCAAGGCTTGGCGCGTCATCGTGCGTGCTCAGTTTGCGGCGGGGAAACGTCAGAAGCAGGATTTACGGGATTTTATGATTTGGCAAGATTGGGAGATCGCCATCGTAGAACGGTTCCAATCCTGATAATCCTCAAATCTTGAAAATTCTGCTTCTGACGATTTCCGAGAGTGGGGAAGCACGAGATGGCGCGTCGTTATATGAGTGCCGGAGCGGGCGGAGGCGGCGCGGCGGCTATGATAGGATGGCGAAAATCCGTTGCAGGAGTAACATCATGGCCGACAAGATTCGCCTGGGCATCATCGGCGCCAACATCCACCGGGGATGGGCCGTCCGTTCGCACCTGCCCGCCGTGGTTGCCAGTCCCGAGTTCGAGCTCACCGCCGTCTGCACCACGCGCATGGAGAGCGCCGAGGAATCGCGCCAGAAGTTCGGCGCCCGCCTAGCCTTCGACGACTACCACACCATGCTGGCCCACCCGGACATCGACGCCGTGGCGGTCAGCCTGCGGGTGCCGAACCACTACGACCCCACCGTGGCGGCTATCAACGCCGGCAAGCACGTTTACGTCGAATGGCCGCTGGGCCGCACCACGGCGGAGGCGCAGGAGATGGCCGACCTCGCCAAAGCTAAGGGCGTGCGCAACATCGTCGGCCTGCAGGCGCGGGCCAACCCGGCGCTGCTGTACCTGCGGGACCTGGTCGCCGAGGGCTACGTGGGCGAGGTGATGTCCTGCCACGTGCGCCGCATCTCCGGGGGCTCACTGACGCGCCAGTCGGACCGGACCTGGCAGCGGGACCGCGAGTTGGGCGCGCACACGCTGACCATCACCTTCGGCCATACCATCGACGTCCTGCGCATGGTGGTGGGCGACTTCAGCCACGTGTCCACGGTGGTGAGCACGCAGGCCAACCAATGGTTCGAGTCGGATACCAACCAGATGGTGGACGTGACCTCACCGGACAACGTGCTGGTCAGCGGGCGGCTGGTGAACGGCGCGGTGGCCTCGGCCCACGTCGCGAGCAATCCCTGGGTGGACAGCGGATACCTGATGGAGATCCACGGCCGGGAGGGCACGCTGATCGCCACGTCCGACGATACGCCCAACCACGAGGGCGTGAGTCTGCGGGGCTCGCGGGGCAGCGACCCGCTGGAAGACCTGCCGGTGCCGCCGCAGTACACCTTCGTGCTGGAGGGCATGCCCCACGGCGCGCCGTACACCGTGGGCCAGATGTACTACCAGTTCGGGGAGGCCATCCGCAACGGCACTGACTGCCAGCCCGATTTCGACGAGGCGGTACGGCTGCACCGCTTGATCGACGGCATCCAGGAAGCGTCGGACACGGGGCGGGCGGTGGCGATTGAGTGAGCTGTCAGGTCGACCGCCACGCGCGCCAAACAGGGCACCCTCGGTTCTGTCCCACCCGGCGCGGCGCATTACCTGCAATTGGGCGACTTTACGGTGGCAGACTTCATTAGCAATTCTGCCGCAGATCAACCTCTAGCGTGGGGCTTGCAGGCGCGTCCAAGAGCGACCTTGGGTGCCCAAATTGGCAGAGTTTGGTATAAAATCCACTCGCGCATGATTGGCGATCGAGCCCTTCGCCGTAACGAACTGCTCAGACGTTCGCGCCTTGATACGGCCTTACATGACACCCCACCTTGCTGAACCAACCCTCAGTCGCAGGCGAACACAATCGCATCCTAAACCCGCATCTCAACGATTTTGGAACGCGACCGAAGGAACGCACCGACCGAAGACTTGATATACCTGACGTACAGGATGAGGAGAACCCAAATGGCTTCTCAAACAGTAGACGCGCTTCAAAATTTCTTAGCAGACACGGTTTTCCAGCACGCCTCAGACCGGAAGAAAGCTGCGGGCCGTGCATTAGGAACGCTCGTCGAAATTGTCACGTACTACACCCTCCTTGCATGGGGTCTTCGCGATAACATTGTTATCGAACGGTCGGTGCCTGAATTCGCCAATCCTGAGATCAATCATAACGTTGAGTTCTCGATCCATCCCATACGGGCCAAGCACAGAGTTGAAATCAACCAGGTATCGCCACCTATCACGGCCGCCAAGATCAAGCGCCAACTAACCTTCCTTCAAGACGCAGACATCAAATCCACTCAGTTATTCGGCAGCGATTCCGTCAGGCGGAACTCGGCTGTCCTCAGAGAAAGTGAGCACGGCCCGACGGTTGCAAACCTCGACGCGTTGAACAACCAATCTTGCGAAATCACCGTATGCGAGCTTTCCGCCAATCCATTCGCGATCTTTGAATGCAAGCGAGTAGGGGTTGAGGAAGGGATGAAAAAAGGACCACAAACCATCGAAAAAGCCAAACAAGGTGCTTACGTCGCTCGCTCGGTATCTTCCCTTCAAAAAGTTCGCCTTAGGAATGGAGAATTTCAGGGCATCATCGAGAATCCTGATGGCAGCTTCAAAACCGGCCCATATGAAACGGTGCTTCAAGAAATGATAGATGCACCTTACATCACGGACATTGCTGGATTCATACTCACTATAGGAGTCGTGAGCAACCATGGAAATTGGTTTTCCTCTGACAACCAAAACAAGGAACTTCGCGTCCTGGCCCAGTCATACGACTGGCTGTTATTTCTCACGGATAACGGCTTATCTCAATTCATCGAAGAACTGATTACGAAGCCAGCGTCAAGGTATCAATCTGTGAGGAAAGCCTTTATAGAAAGCTATACCGCAACGCCCAGACGGAACAAATTTACCAAAGTTAGAATAGACAGAGGGGCAGACGAAGGGTTGCGGAACTACTTCATGATACATAAACGCGGAATCGCGTCTTGGTTTAATGTCATCTCACCCCAAAACGGTACCCTTGAAACGTTACAAAATGACCTGAACAAACTGGCTGTCAAAAATCAGCATGAAGGAGACTGAAAATGACCGCGGGGAGAAACAATGCTGAATCCGTCAGTCAAGAATGGTGCACTCCTCCAGAGTACGTCAACGAGATAAGAAAATTCTTCTCGGGCACTATAGCGCTGGACCCCTGCTCCAACCGCCATTCTATCGTAAAAGCAAACACAGAATATTCTTTACCTGAACAAGATGGACTGAAAGAATCGTGGGATTACCCATCAATCTTTGTCAACCCTCCTTACGGCAACGACCGAGAGAGAGGTACGAAGATTATACATTGGCTTCAAAAGTGTTCCGAGGCGTATTCGCAATATGGAGCCGAGGTGCTCGCTCTTGTGCCGGTCGCCACAAACACCCGGCATTGGAAGAATTATGTGTTCGGAGATGCAACCGCGATAGCGTTTCTATACGACACTCGGTTGAAATTCTTGGTCAACGGTCAAAACGGTGGGAAGGGCGCTCCTATGTCATGTGCAATGATCTACTGGGGAGCAGATTACGGCCGTTTCGAGGACGTATTCATGCAATTCGGGGCAGTGGTGGATATTCGGCATCTCCGTGGAAAACTAATCGGCCAGAGAGGAAGCCAGCGACAATTGGGTCTTCCGATTAGTCGGCAACAAGAGGCGGCCCCATGGCCGATGATCTAGGAAGCTAGTAGAAGGATCCGCGGGACTGGCAGAATCTGAACAGGCCAGTCTCGTCCATCCTGTAGGGACTGGAACCGCCAAGTCCCACGACCTCCAAATGCCGCTTGGATCCGGCGCTGGTTTGACTCGCAAGGGGGCGGATAGTAATCTTCTTTCGTGCGCGGCGGGGCAGGCGCGAGAAGCGAAACGGCCCGGATGCGCGCACTGAACCAAGAACCCCCTTTCGCATCGGAGGTACCACACCATGCCTTACCAAGGAATGACGGCTGAGCACATCTGGGTAGAAGGACACAACGGCGACGCCATCAACGCTTACCTGGCTCGCCCCCTGGGAGCGGGTCCGTTCGGGGCGGTGATGCTGTTCCACCACATGCCCGGCTGGGATGAGGCCAGCAAGGAAATGGCGCGCAAGTTCGCCCACAACGGCTACATCGCCATCATGCCCAACCTGCACTACCGCCAGGGCCACGACGACCCGGTGGCCAACAGCAACAGCATCCGCGAGGCGGGCGGCATGCCCGACGACCGCACCCTGGGCGACGCTGAGGGCGCCATCAGCTACCTGCGCCACCTGTCCAACTACAACGGCAAGGTTGGCATCATCGGGTTCTGCTCGGGCGGGCGCCAGGTGTTCCTGGCCGCGTGCAAGCTCAAGGGCCTCAGCGCGGCGGTGGACTGCTGGGGCGGCGGCGTGACCCCGCGGGACAGCGAGCCTCCCACGGCAGCCATGCCCCACGCGCCCATCGAGTTCGTTGGCGACCTTTCGTGTCCGCTGCTGGGAATTTTCGGCGAGGATGACGCGCGGCCCTCAGTGGACGAGGTAAAGGCCACCGACGCCGCCATCAAGGCCGCCGGCAAGTCGTGGGAGTACGAGATCTACCCCAACGCTGGCCACGGGTTCGTCGCGGTTGACCGGCCCAGCTACGCCGTGGAGGCGTCCAACGCCGCCTGGCCGCGCATCTTCGATTTCTACGCGCAGCACCTGTCGTAGAAGGCGATCACATACGGTCTCGAAAAGATGGGGCGGGTCGATGACCCGCCCCTAATGTTAGCTCTCTCCGATTGCATACATGGTTGGCTGGTTACCGATTGTCCTTGCCACCGATGTAGGGATCGAGCGGCGGCATGGGGATATCAACCTCGATGTACTCTCCCGGCTGAATCCGGTCGATGGCGGCGTTGATATCGTAGATGCGCGGACGGATTAGCGACCAGTCGTTTTTCATCAGTACCAGGATGGCAATTCCCCTCGCAGCGAGGTTTTGCTGATGCCGGATCTTTTGGTCGGGAGTGAGTAGCAGGTCGTATCCAACCTCTTCCGCCATCGTCAGTACTGTGCCATCGGGCAGTAGGTCCCATCCCATTTGCGCTGCGGTATGGACGGTATGGCCTGGCAGGTATGCGCGCAACGGTCTGGGAGTACCGTGGTCAAGCAGTATGAGCATAGGCCTTTAGTTGGCTTTCGCGTAAAGATTTCGCTTCGTATTTCAGCACGGCTATGACCTTTGCCTTATTGCCGTAATACCAATCCACAAACTCGTCAACTGTCGTGCCGGAAGCCATCTCGGAGTACATAGCCCACAGCGGCAACCGGCTCTCGGTGAATATCCACGCTCCGCTCACTTTGCCGGCAATCCGCTCTACTGCTGGGCAGTTATGCCAGTCTGGTATTTCCGCACCGGTAGGCACGATGGCCGGGATCGGAGTAATCTCCCCGGGCCCATCGGGGCGAATGAGCAGGTCGTCGCGGAACTCCTCTGCCTCGTACCGCAGCGTGGCTGCCGCCAGTTGCATGGCCACGCCGAACCGATCCGCAAAATCCCCCACCGTCATCCCCGACGCCAGCGACTCGTACATCCGATACAGTGCAACGTCGGTTCCCTTGAACACCCACAGGCCGCCGTCTTGCTCGTTGGCCCGTTCCACCACCGGGCAATGCTTCCAATTAGCCATCGCTGCACCCCCAATATAGTTGCAGGGACGGATTTCCCAACCCGCCCCCACATCGTATCACGACGCTTTGCTGGCTCTAATTGTCCGTAGATTCAAACGCCAAGGTCGCGAAGCGCATGAAGATGCCGCCGCGCGGGGCGGCCAGCGGCCCGTTCAGGCAGAGGCAGGCGATGACGTACTGCGAGCCGGGCTCCCCAACCTCGGCAATTTCAACGCGGTGGGGAGTGTTCAGGCCGACGATGCTGCCGTAGGCGCGGTCAATCTCGCCGTTGACCCAGACCTCGCCGTAGTTGTCGAAGTTGGTCTCGAACCAGACGCGCGAGCCGGCGACGCTCACGCCGTCGATGGTCTCGGGAAGGGTGACGGCGATGCGATACCAGGCGAAGGTGAACCCGACGGACAGGCTCTGGCGCACGTTGTCGCAGATGTCCCAGCCGGAGTCGTCGTAGTCGGCCAGACGGGCCGGCGTGGACAGGAGCTGGGCGGTGAGCCCTTCGTTGGGTTCGCCGGGCACCAGGCCGGGAGCGACGCGCCAGGGCTGTCCGCCCACCTTAGCGCGGCCGTCTGCGGTGTTCAGATCAATTGCAAATCGTGGCATGATAACGCCTCCTGTCGTCGGCAATCCGTCATTCCGGCTTCCGCCGGCTTCCAGAACAGCCCGATGGATTCCGGCTTCCGCCGGAATGACGGGCGGGAATTTAACGAAACTCCCAGAGGTTGGCCGCGGTGCCGCCGAAGACCATATCCCGCGCCTCCGTGCTCGGATAGTCGATCAACTCCATGGGGAAGCGCAGGGTGTTGCGGTAGCCCTCCCGGTTGGCCGAGGGTGGGAAGTCGCTGCCCCACATGAGACGGTCTCCGCCGAAAGCCTCCACGGCCATCTCAATCAGCGGTGGAATGTTGTCAAAGGGAATGGGCTGGCGGAAAGGTTGCGGCCGCGGGCAGAACTCACCCAAGCCCGGTATCTTCATATACACGTTGGGATACTTCGAGAGTTCCAGCGACCTGCGGTAGGCATCCATGGGAATTTCCGTGTCCGCGCGGCCGGGGCCCCAGAACGCGCCGACGCCGGCCAGGTGCTCGATCACGATGGACAGGTTGGGCAGCTCGCGGATGATTTCCTCGAACTCCGGCGCGGCGTAGTGCTCCGCGGGACCCATCACGCTGGCGACGACGCCCAGCTCGGCGCACTTGCGCCACAGGGCCAGCGGGTCGTTGCCGGGGGACCGCCACGAGCACTGGAACCGCAGGCCGTCCGCGCCCTGGTCCTTGAGCTCGGCCACCCGGTCAACCGCGTCGGGCTGGGTATGGTCAACGATGGCGATGACGGCGAAGCGGCCGGGGAAGCGTTTCACCGCCTCCAGCAGGTAGCTGTTGTCGAAGACACCGAAGAACTGGGTCAGGACCGCCTGGTCCACGCCGGCGCGCTCCATTTCGTCCAGCAGTATCTCCACGGGCTCGAACCAGTAGGGCGAGGCGTGGCAATGGGTGTCGATGACTGTGGCCATGCGAAAATCTCCTCCTAGCCTCAAGGGGCGCTTTGTCGGCCCGGGGATGCCGGTTCCGGCAGGATTGATATTGAAGGCAACCCAGCCGAACGTCAAGACGAAGACCCGACCGTGACTGTTCACGTTTGAAGGTAGACGCCCGGAACCAAAACCGTCATACCGGCGGAAGCCGGTATCCAGAAAATGCTTGCTATGCTGACGATTGCCGTTGCGTGGACTTTCTGGGTTCCTGCTTCCGCAGGAACGACGTGTTTCCGACAAGAGATCCCACAGACTCTGAACAGTTACCCTCGAACGTACAGGGTCTCTCGGTTTTCAGTTTTGTCATTGTGTGGAGCGCAGCGACGCTGCAATCTCGTTGCGTTGGAGTAGTTTGCCGTGGGAGATCCGGCCAGTAACTGTTCAGTGTTGATGGGTTTTCTGGTGGATTACACGTCGTTCCTGCGAAAGCAGGAACCCAGAAATCCCTGCCACTGGCAAACGTGAGCACAGCAAGGATTTACTGGATACCGGCTTTCGCCGGTATGACGGTTTTGGGGTGGGCTGGTCACATCAAATCTGAACAGTTACTCCGGCCACTCCTATGTTGAAAAAGCCCGCGCCCGGAATTACAGTGTAGGCCCGATAAAAGGCCAACTCACCGCGAGGCAGTACCGCTATGCCCAGTTACACAACCAGCGTCGGCAACGTTGAATTGATGGCGTTGAACGATGGAATGCCCACCCGTTCTCCGTTCACACCCTTCCCGGACACCACCATCGAGCAATGGCGGGAGTTTCCCGAGCTCCTGGACGAGGACGACCAGATCAGGACCCGGTACGGGACCACGGGCGTCCGCTCGCAGGGCAAGCTGATCATCGTCGATACCGGCCTGCAGGCCCCCGATGGCACGCTCATGTCCGACATGCGCGCCAAGGGCGTCGATCCGGAGGCCGTGGACCTGGTGGTTCACACTCACCTGCACCCCGACCACGTGGGCTGGAACCTCACCGACGGCAAGCCCAACTTCCCCAACGCCCGCTACCTGGTGCCGAGGCAGGACTGGGACTACTGGACCCAGCCCGACGTGCTGGCCGGCGCCACCCACGTGCGCGACCAGGTGGTACCCCTGGAGGGTTTGGGTTTCATCGACCTGATGGACGACGACTACCGCATTACGGATGAACTCACCACGGTGTCGACGCCGGGGCATACCCCGGGCCACGTGTCCATCGTGATCGCCTCCGGCGGTGAGCGGGGTTACATTCTGGGCGACGTGGCACACAACCCGGCCCAGGCCCATTACACCGATTGGTGTCCCATATTCGACATCCAACCTGACGTGTCCCGGAGCACGCGGCATTCCGTCCTGGACATGCTGGAGAGCGAGCAGATACTGGTGTCCGCAGGACACTTTCCCGACCCTGGCTTCGGCCATTTCGTCCGGGTCGCCGGGCGGCGGTCCTGGCGGGGCATCTAGGGTTTGTTGATAAATGCCGTCATTCCGGCGAAAGCCGGAATCCAGTGAGGGTAAAGTACGACCAACGTTCCTATTGCATAGGCTTTTCTGGATTCCCGCTTTCGCGGGAATGACGACGAAGTGTTAACCCTGTCTGGCCGGCTCGACATTCCGAATTACCCGCAAAACGAAAGGAAGTGCAGCAATGGTAGAAGCGGATGCGCGAATACTCCTGGACTGGGACGCCCTGGAGGTCGGCGAGACCTTCGAGACGTACCAATACCTCCTCACGCAGGAGATGATCGACACCTACCGCCGGGGGGTGATGGATCCGGAGGCCAGCTTCCCGACCATCTCCCACAAGGTGGACGTGAGGGGGTACAACGCCCGGTACCGGGACGCCGGTTCCGTCAACGCCCGCTGCGCGTTCTACTGCTACAACCCGCCCGTGGCCGGCAAGACGATCACGGTGCGGGCGTGGATCGCCGACAAGTACCTGCGCCGGGGCAAGAACTACATCGTCACCGAGGCGGTTTCGGTTGACGAAGACGGGCGGCTCATCGACCGGGTGATCACCCACGAGCTCAAGCAGCCCACGGAGGTCGGCAAGAAATGGGGAGGCTAGTTCGCGCCTACGAGGTGGGGGATGAACTGCCCCCGCTGGCAAAGGAAATGACCCAAGAGGCGATCAACCTCTTCGAGGGCAGCTCGGGAGAGTTGGAAGCCTCCCAGTTCACCGACGAGGAGACGGCCCGCGAGACCCTGGGAACCGAGGGCACCGTGGCTTCGGGGAGGATGTCGCTGTCATTCGCCCTGGAGTTGCTGCGCCGGTACTTCGGCAGCGACGTGTTCAACCACTCCGGCACGGTTGATCTGAGGTTCCTGCGGCCGGTGCGGCCCGGAGACACCATCACCTTCACGGGGACGGTCACCGGCGTGAGCCGAGAGGTGAACGGCAGCCGGGTGTCGGTGGACGTCAAGGTCGAAAACCAGCGCGGCGATACCACCGGCGTGGGTCAGGGCAGCGCGGTGGTCCCCAACGCCTTTCTCCCCCAGGACGAGTAACACCCGCGTAACTGTTCAGAGTTACAGGGAAAGTGTCATCGCGAGCGCAGCGCGGCAATCCCGTTGGCGCAAGGGAGCCCTTTGGGGCAGACGTTGCTGCTACGACGTCGAGATTGCCACGGCGTAGCGCCTCGCAATGACAACCTGTTGAATTGTGAACAGTTACACACCCGCCAGGAAGGTGCACGGAAAATGCAACTGGAAGGCAAAGTCGCCCTAGTTACCGGAGGGGCGCGCGGCTTGGGTCGCTCCATGGCGCTGGCCTACGCCCGCGAGGGCGCGGACGTCGCCATTGTGGCCCGCACGCCCTCCGAACTGGACGCCGTTGGTTCCGAAATTCGCGCCCTGGGCCGCCGCGCCCACACGGTCAACGCCGAACTGACCACCGACGAGGGCGCCGAACGGGCCGCACAGGAGACCATCAGCGAACTGGGCCAGATCGACATCCTGGTCAACAACGTCGGCGGATACCGTCTCTTCACCAACGACCTGACCCACGCCGTAACGGTGCTGGACATCACCGAAGAGGAGTGGCGGCGGGTGATCGAGTCGAACCTGACCACCACCTTCATGACCTGCAAGGCCGTCCTGCCTCACATGATCGAACGTGGCAGCGGCGTCATCGTCAACCTGACCTCTATGAACGTGGCCCGCCGGGGCCGGGCGGGACAGGCGTCCTATGGAGCCGCCAAGGCGGCCGTCGAGCGTCTCAGCGAGGCGCTGGCCGAGGAGGTTAAAGACCTCGGCATCGCCGTGAACATTCTCGACCCCGGGTGGAACCTGACCCGGCCCAACGACGACTACGACGACGAGGTGCACAGGCGCATGAGGCTGCCCGACGACATTGCTGAAGTGGCCGTGTACCTGGCGTTCCAGACCCCCGATACCATGACCGGCCAGTTGGTCTCAGCCGCGGAGTACGACGAAGAACACGGCATCGAGCGGCTGTCGGCCTACGACCGGCTGCACGCCTAAAGCCTGTTTACAAATTCCGTCATTCCGGCTTTCGCCGGAATCCAGAGAGTACAAAATAAGGCCAACGTTTCTGTGGCAGAGGCTTTTCTGGGTTCCTGCCCCGTATCAGGTACGGGGTGACGTTCTTTCGCAGGAACGACGGTGTGATTATCAAAATGTCAACACGCTCCAGATTGCGTCTGGGGAGACCAACCGCATCTGCACCACCGACGCCACTAACGGGGAAGCAAACCGGCCCCCAGGGAGGATACGATGAGCAGCAACGGCGCAATGACCACGATTATCCGCAACGGCACACTCATCGACGCAACGGGCCAACCGGCGGCGCCCAACGACGCGGTGGTGATCCAGGGCAACCGCATCCTCAGCGTCGGCGCGGTGCCTCCCCAGGTCAACGTCGAAGACCGGGAGCACGTGGAGACCATCGACGCGACGGGCAAGTGGATCATGCCGGGCCTCATCGAGGGCCACTGCCACCTGTCCTTCGGCCAGCCGGCCATGCCCGGGCTGAACATCGCCCGGGGCACCACCAGCCCCGAGTTCTCCACCATCAGGGCGGCGCACAATGCCCGGGAAGTGCTGCGTTCCGGCGTGACCAGCCTGTCCATTCCCGGCGGCACCTGGTTCATCGACGTGGCGCTGCGCGAGGCGATCAACGCCGGGCTGGTTGAGGGGCCGCGCATCTACTGCGCCGGGCGCTTCATCGTGACCTACGGCAGCATCGCCGACAACGAGCCGTCATGGATGGGCACGCCCGAGCACGTCAACGGCGTGCTGGCCAACTCGGTCGCCGAGATGATTACCGAGGTGCGCCGCCAGTGCAAGCACGGCGTGGACTTCATCAAGATGGCCGACAGCACCTGGGGTGACTTCCAGACCATCTCCAAGGAGGAGCTCCAAGCCGTCGTCGGTGAGGCCCACCGCCGCAACGCCCGCATCACCATCCACTCCCGAGGCTCCGACTCGACCCGCGCCGCCGCCGAGGCCGGCGTGGACTGGATCATGCACGCCGACCTGGCCACCGAGGCCGACCTGGAGGTCGTGGCCGAAAACGGCGTGCGCATCATGCCCACCATCACCTTTCTGAAGCACGCCGTGGAGGTCGGGCGGGAGTTCGGGCGGAGCGACAAGGAAGTGGACCAGATCAGGTACAACCTGGAAGGCGGGGCCAACATGCTGCAGCAGGCGCGCGCCATGGGCGTCAAGGTGCTGTGCGGCACCGACAGCGGCAACTCGCCGCTGATGCCCTACGGCGAGCTGCACGCCAACGAAATGGAGATCATGGTGAAGTACGGCGGGTACACCCCCATGGAAGCCATCATGGCCAACACCAGGGACAACGCCTTCGCCGTAGGGTTGGAGGGAGAGCTGGGCACCATTGAACCGGGAATGCTGGCCGACATCCTGATCCTGGACAGGGACCCCATCGCCGACATCAGCGTGCTGCAGAAGGGGAAGCACCTCTCCGCCATCATCAAGGACGGCAAGCAGGTGAACCTGGACGGGAGTGCGGACGATTACGTCTAAATCGTCAGAAGCAGGATTTACGGGATTTTACGATTTGGCAGGATTGGGGGAGCGCCTTCGCAGAACGGTTCCGATTCTGATAATCCCTGGATCTTGAAAATCCCGATAGGAGTTACGCACTTGAAATTACAAACCCGTCATTCCTGCGCAAGCAGGAATCCATAGGCTTCACAGTGAACGAATCTGGAACACTGTTAACGATTTCGGCCACTGGATTCCCGCTTTCGCGGGAATGACGGGTGTAAAGTCTCCCAACTGCGTAAGTCCTATCCCGATTCTGACAACTTACGAAAGCGGGTGCGCATGAGCCTGCTTTCGGGATCCAACCATGACCAACATTGCCGCCGGGCGAACCAGGCTGGCCCATGTCCTGCCCTTCTACTACGGGTGGGTCATCGTGGCCAACGGGGTGGCCGTGAGCCTGTCCACCCGGACCGTGATGGCGGTGGCGACCCTTTCCGTGTTCGTGGTTCCCATGACCCAATCCCTGGGTTGGTCGGTGGGGATGTTCTCCGGAGCGGTGAGCCTGGGCGGGCTGGTCGCGGTTTTCATCTCGCCCATCGTGGGCAGATGGCTCGACAAGTACGGCGCGGGCGTCATCCTGGGGGCGGGTTCAGTTGCCACCGGCGCGCTGGCGATTGGGCTGGCGTTCGTCGCCCATCCACTGGCCTTCTATGCCCTGTACGTGCCGGGGCGAATGATCTTCTCCGGACCCATGGAGATCGGGCTGCCCACGGCCGTGAGCAACTGGTTCATCCGGCGGCGTCCCCTGGGTCTGGCCGTGGACGCAGTGGGCAAGGGCGCCGGCCTGGCCATCATCCCCTGGGCGATGCAGCTGGTCATCACCGGGTTCGACTGGCGAACGGCATGGATCACCCTGGGGATTCTCACCTTGGCGCTGGGGGTTGTTCCGTCGCTATTGCTGGTGGCCCGCCGCCCGGAGGACATGGGGCTGGAGCCGGACCCGGCACCGCCGCGATCAGACTCAGCCGCCTCCGACTCCCAGCTCGCTGAAGGCTCTGGCAACTCGGGCGGCTTCGCCGAAACCAACTTCACGGTGGGGCAGGCGCTGCGGACGCGGGCGTTCTGGATCCTGGCGGTCTTCTCCGGCGCGGGGATGATGGTCCAGGCGGGGATCAGCCTGCACCAGGTGTCCCACTACATCAACCTGGGCATCGACCCGCGCCTGGCCGCGATGAGCGCGAGCACCTTCGCCCTGGCCCAGATGCCGGCGAGCGTCTTCTGGGCGGCGCTGGCGCGGCGGATGCCCATCCGCTACCTGATGATGGCTGCGGCTTTCGTGGTGGCTTTAGCCGCCGCCGGGACGGTGGTCAGCGATTGGGTGCTTCCCGAGATAATCTCGGCGGCGGGGGTCGGGTTCGGCGTCGGCGGCCTGCACCTGCTGATCCGGCTGGTGTGGGCGGACTACTACGGCCGGCAGAACCTGGGCACGATCCGGGGGCTGACGATGTCGGTGCAGGTGGGCGGACAGGCGCTGGGGCCGGTGATCGCCGGGTTCATGTTCGACTATTTCGACAGCTACCGCCTCCCGTTTACCTTTTTCGCCGTGGCAGTGTTCCTGGCGGGGATCCTGGCGCTGGCGGCCAAACCGCCGCGGGCTCCGGCTCAGGCGGTGAAAGGATTGAGCAAATCGGCGCCCAACCCTTGAACATGGGAGACGTTGCGCGTTACCAGAGTCAGGTTATGGACTATGGCCGTGGCGGCGAGAAGGCCGTCAACTGCGGGTACGTTGCGAATGGCGTGCATTCGGCCCCAAGTATCAGCGACGGCGGCATCAACCGGTAAGATGCGGTCGGCGAAAATAGTGAGTATCCCGTGCAACCAGGTATCCAAGTTAGCAGCCTGTGTATGGTCACCACGACTGGTGGCCAGCACAATGCCTTTGCGAATTTCACCGATGGTCAGCGCGCCGATGAACAGGTCGGTAACAGCAACGCTGGCTAACCAGGCGGCAACGCCAGGATTGCAACGCGGACCACGGCGCGATTCTGAAACTACGTTGGTGTCGAGAAAGAACATTACAGTTCCACTTCGCGCGGATATTCGGGTTCCCGTGTAAGGTCAATCCCGTCGATTGGGCAAGCCATCAACATCTCTTTGAAGTTGAGACCGCTGTAGTCGATCAGCGTTTTCCTGGGATCCATGGCGATTGCCCTTTTGCCGAGTTCGGTAACGTCGATCAGTTCGCTGTCCGGAAGAACCGAAGGGCCGGCGTGTTGATAGTTGTTATCAGTCATAGCGGTTGTCCTGTAAGCGGCGGCGGCCCCGCCATCCTCGGTAGTGGCTTTGGGGCCATTATACCGGGGTGGTGGGGCGTGGGGGCAGGCGACAACTGCAGTTAGCTAGCTCACCACAATGGTAGTTGTCCGTCTGGTGCTCCGCGAGTTTCAATCAATCGCAAGACACCGTTCACCAGCAGATGCGGCTCTGAACGCAGTATCACCCCAGAAATTTCTACCCTGTCACCCGGACTCAAACGTCGCAGTATGTCCGAATTCACGGGCAGCACTCTGTACCAAGTGGTGGAATCGCGGTCGTTGTGGGCAACATCGACGGATATTCCGCCAGTTTGACGCCGAACGAAACGGCCAATGTTGCCAATGAACTTGATCCGGTTGCCATTTGAGGGTTCGCGTTGTAAATTGCCCACGACTGAGCTCCTTGGCGTTCCCCTGAGGGGACGCTGCCTGATGATAGGGTTGGGAGTTTGTCTGCCCCGGCGGGGGTCGAAATCTGCCGGGGCTTTTTATCGTCGCGTGGTGGGCCGCGCATAGCAGCGTGTCGATTCATCGCTACACCTCCTGTAAATAGCAGGCTATACCGCCCGTTTCATTTTCGTCAACTCTTAAACTCAGGAGAGACACCACTGTAGTAAATCTCTACGAGTCTTCGCTCTCAACGCGGTCCTGCGAGGAATTAAATCCCCTAACGAAAGAGGGACGCCGTTGATGGCGTCCCTCGTCAATGTTGGCCGCAACGAGAGAACTGACCCATTTTACGTTGGTGCATCGCCCCCCGCGCCATTCGGGATGAAAATCATCGAATGGATCACAGACCGTGTATGAAAAATACACGCCAACCTCGAACGAATAAGGCCAATTGCCTGGAGCCAGCCCATAACGACTGGGATACCAGTCCGAAGTTTCTCCCCAGCATTCGAGGGTATATTCTAAACGTTCCATTTGGTCCCGAGGTGGATCAGGTAATTCAGGTTCCAAGTGTCTGCACACGTATATCGAGGCGACTATTGGAGCGTCGTCAAAAGTAGTGTTTGCTTGTTCACGCAAGATACTCGCTTGGTGCAGACAATCAGCATATTTTTTTCACTTCAGGGCGATCAGTAAGATTTACGGGATCAGGTCGGGATTGGCAACTGACTGACAGCACGGTAACGACGATTGTTATCATTATCACGATCATTTGACAATTATAGTTTCGCTTATCTCTCCTGGTTGGCGTTGGATGTTCTTCGACCGTCGAGGGCGGCCTTATCAGCTGCGGCGTTACCTGATGGAGTTCGTACTGCCAGCCGTCGCGCTCGCATTCTGCTATCAGTTCTATGATTTTGGCCTTACCCAGTTCACGCAGTTCGGCCTGACGCTCCGGCATGTCATCTCCCGGCAAGGGATACATCCGGCACGCGGCCATTGCGTCGGCAATCATCACCAGCGCCTCCTCCCGGTCTTTGCCTTGGGAAATGGCACCGGGGATGCCGGGGCAAATGACCGCAAAGTCGTCGTCCGATTCGATGAGGATGACTTCGTAAAGGTCGTTGCCATTGTTTGCAACTGCCATGATTTCTCTCCTATGGACGCGGATGTGCGCGATTTTTGCGCTGACGGGTTTTCGGCGGCGGCGTTTTCGCTGATTTTCTCGGTCGGCTGGCGCGAGGATGTCGTGGCTCAACTGTATCAGTCAGCCCTGGATTCCCCAAGCGGCGGCTGCCTTCATTATCACCATCGGTTCTGACACGCGAGGGGATGCCAACCCGCCGCGCTGTGTTAAAATTCCGGCCATGTCCCTGTCCTCGTTCCATCCCGTCATTCAACGCTGGTTCTGCGGCCGGTTCGACGCGCCCACGGAGGCCCAAGCTGTCGGTTGGCCGGCCATCGCACAGGGGCGGCACACGCTCATCGCCGCTCCCACCGGGTCGGGCAAGACCCTCACCGCCTTCCTCACCTGCATCGATCAGCTGGCGCGGCAAGGAATGGACGCGGAACTGCCCGACGCGACGCAGGTGGTTTACGTTTCGCCCCTCAAGGCCCTGTCCAACGACATCCGGAAAAACCTGGCGACACCCTTGGAAGAGATCTCCGCGCTGGCCGAGGAGAACGGAACCCCGATACCCCAGATAACCACGGCAGTACGCACCGGGGACACGCCGGCATCGGAACGGCAGAAGCTGGCCAAGCGGCCGCCGCACATCCTGATCACGACCCCAGAGTCGCTGTACATCCTGCTGACGTCGGAGAGCGGCCGGCGGGGTCTGAAGCACGTCCATACGCTGATCCTGGACGAGATCCACGCCGTGGCCGACGACAAGCGCGGCGCCCACCTGGCCTTGTCCGTGGAGCGGCTGTGCCAGCTTTCCGAGGAGCCCATCACCCGCATCGGTCTGTCCGCAACGCAGCGGCCGCTGTCGAATATGGCCCGCTTCCTGGTGGGCAACCGGCACATCGACGCCGACGGCAATCCCGATTGCGTGGTCGTGGATACGGGCAGCCGCCGGAAGATTGACCTGTCCGTGGAGCTGCCGGAGCAGGAACTTGGCCCCATCGCCACCCATGAAATCTGGGGCGAGACCCTGGACGCCATCGCCGGACTCACCGAGACCCACGCCATCACTCTCGTCTTCGTCAACACCCGCCGCCTGGTGGAACGAGTCGCCCACCAGCTTTCTTCGCGTCTTGGAGAGGAAGCGGTCGTCGCCCACCATGGCAGCCTGTCCCGGGCCACCCGCTGGGACGCCGAGCAGAAGCTGAAAAACGGACAGGTGAAGGTCTGTGTCGCCACCGCGTCGCTGGAACTGGGCATCGACATCGGCGACATCGACCTGGTGTGCCAGATCGGTTCCCCCCGCTCTATCGGATTGCTGGTGCAGCGGGTGGGCCGGTCGGGACACACCGTGGGCGGCGTGCCCAAGGGCAAGCTGTTCCCCCTCACCCGGGATGAGATGCTGGAGTGCGCCGCGCTGTCCCGGGCGCTGCTGCACGGCAACCTGGACACCTTTGCCATTCCGTCCTGGCCGCTGGACGTGATGGCGCAACAGATGGTGGCCGCCTGCGCCTCGGAAGACTGGGACGAGGACGAGTTGTTCGAGCTGTGCCGGCGGGCCTATCCCTACCGTGACCTGCCCCGGGACCGGTTCGACCAGGTGGTCACGTCCCTTTCCCAGGGGTTTGCTCCCCGCTTGGGACGGAACGGCGCCCACCTGCACCGGGACGGCATCAACCATCAGTTGAAGGGACGCCGGGGCGCCCGTCTCGCCGCCCTGACCAGCGGCGGGGCCATTCCCGACAACGCTGACTACGACGTGGTGGCCGACCCGGACGGCACTTTCGTGGGCACCGTCAACGAGGACTTCGCCATCGAGAGCATGGCCGGCGACGTCTTCCTGCTGGGCAACACTCCCTGGAAAGTCCGCCGCGTAGAAAGCGGGCGGGTCCGGGTGGAAGACGCCCAGGGCAACCTGCCCACCATCCCCTTCTGGCTGGGCGAAGCCCCCGGCCGCACCTGGGAACTCTCCGACGAGATCACGCAGCTTCGGGAAGGTATCGACCGGCTCCTCGACAATCCGCAGCGCGCCGAGGCGTGGCTGCTGTCCGAGGCCGGCGTGTCGCCGGAGGTCGCTCGGCAGCTGGTGGCATATCTCATCGAAGGCAAGCGGGTCCTGGGCGTGGTTCCCACCGCCGGCCGGGTGGTCGCCGAGCGGTTCTTCGACGAGAGCGGCGGTATGCAGCTGGTGATCCACGCTCCCTTTGGCGCGGCCATCAACCGGGCCTGGGGCATGGCCCTGCGGAAGCGCATCTGCCGCACCTTCGACTTCGAGCTCCAGGCATCGGCCACCGACGACGGGCTGAATTTCTCCCTGGGGCCCAGCATGGCCTTCCCCGTGGGCGACGTGTTCAACTACCTGTCGCCCAACACCGTGGAGGAGGTGCTCACCCAGGCGATTTTCCAGGCCCCCTTGTACGGAACCCGCTGGCGCTGGAACGCTTCCCGCTTCCTGGCCCTGCTGCGACACTCCGGCGGCAAGAAGGTGCCGGCGCCGCTGCAAAGGATGCGCTCCGACGACCTGCTGGCCGCCGTGTTCCCGGCCCAGGTGCAGTGCCAGGACAACGCGGCGCCCGGGGACATTGAGCCGCCGGACCACCCCCTGGTGTTCGAGACCACCCGCGACTGCCTCACCGAGGCCATGAGCCTGGAAGGGCTGAAGAGCGTCCTGGCGTCCATTCGTTCCGGCGAGATCGAGGTGTTCGCCAAGGACACGGTGCAGCCGTCAGTGTTCGCCCACCAGATTCTCAACGCCATGCCCTACGCCTTCCTGGACGACGCGCCATTGGAGGAGCGGCGGGCCCGCGCTGTCTCTCTGCGCCGCGCCCTCCCCGAGGACGCCCGCGATCTGTCCGCCCTGGACCCGGAGGCCATCCGGGAAGAGGCGGCCTACGCCTGGCCGCCCATCCGTGACGCCGAGGAACTCCACGACGCCCTGCTGACCCTGGGAGCGGCTCCGCTGGACGAACTGGCCGCGCGCACGGAGACGGCCTCCCGGGAGATGCTCCTCGGATGGCTGGAAGACCTGGCCCAGGCGGGACGGGCGCTGCGCACGGTCCATGCGGACGGCGCGACTCTTTGGCTGGCGGCCGAACAGGCCGGCCTCGTCTCCGCCGGCTACCCGGATGCGGTTCTGGAAGGCCGGGTCAGCCTGCTGCCCCCGGCCATCGGGCATGACGGGGATGCAATGGAGCGGGAGGACGCCGTACTGCGCCTCGTCCGGGGTTGGGCTGAGTCCTCCGGCCCATTCACCGCCGGCGAGATGGCCGGATTGCTCTGCCTGACGGTGGCCGACGTTGATGCCGCCGTGGCCGGGCTGGAAAACGAAGGGCTGGTCCTGCGGGGCAGTTTCCGCCCCGGTGTTGACGAGGAAGAGTTCTGCGACCGGCGTATTCTCGCCCGCATCCACCGCGCCACCGTGGGCCGTCTGCGGCGGGAGGTCGAACCCGTTTCGCAAGCGTCGTTCATGCGCTTCCTGTTCCAGTGGCAACACGCGGCCACGGGTTGGGAAACCTCCGGCGAGGGCGGACTGCTGGACGTCATCGACAGGCTCCAGGGGTTCGAGACCGCCGTCGCCGCGTGGGAGCCGGAGTTGCTGGCGCGCCGCGTTGCCGACTACGGTCCCGAGTTGCTGGATCGGCTGTGCACCGGCGGGGAGGTGGTTTGGGGACGACTGTCCCGTGGCAATAGCGTCGCATCCGGCATTGGCTCCCTTCCGCGGGCCGCTCCCCTGACCCGCGCGTCGGGCATCACCATAACCCTGCGCGAGTCCCTGGACTGGCTGTTGGACGCGGCTCCGGAGAGCGTGGACAATCTGAAAGGCGCGGGGGCGGAGATTCTGGAAGTCCTGTCCACCCGGGGCGCCTGCTTCCAGAGCGACCTGATCGCCCGCACCCGACGCCTGCCATCGGACGTGGAGGAAGCCCTGTGGATGCTGGCGGCCAACGGGCTGGTGACGTGCGACAGCGTCATCCCGCTCCGTACCCGCATCAGCGCAAAACCAAACCGGAACCGGGCGGACCGGAAACGCGCCAGCGGCAAGAACAACGCTGCGTCATCTGCCTTGCGCTCGCGCCTCCGCGGCAGCCAGCCATCAGCGTCCCAACGTCCGCGTTCGCAGCGGCAGGTCAGCGCCGGACGATGGTCTCTGCTGGAGGCCCTCGACCCAGTGGAAGACCCCCTGGAAGCCAAAGCCATGCAACTGCTGCATCGGTACGGCGTGGTATTCCCCGAGTTGCTGGCCCGGGAAAGGATGGCTCCCCGCTGGCGGGATTTGGCGAGCATCTACCGCCGGCTGGAGGCCAGGGGAGAGATTCGGGGCGGGCGGTTCGTCTCCGGTTTCGTCGGGGAGCAGTTTGCCCTGCCCGACGCCGTCCCGGCGCTGCGGGAAGCGCACCGCGCCCCGGCCGCCGGCGCCATGGAAGTCGTTTCGGCCTGCGATCCGCTGAACCTGGTCGGCATCGTCACCCCCGGCGAGCGGGTACCGTCCCAGCCGGGCAACCGGGTCGTGTTCCGCGACGGCGTTCCGGTGGCGTCGCTGGAAAAAAGCATCGTCGTCAACCGTTCCAACGCCGACGCGGTAACCATGGATACTGCCGTAAGTCTCCTCTACGGCCCCATCCGGCCTCCCCAACCGGAACGGCGCGCGCCCCATGACACCAGCCAGGGCTCAACCCCACCGGCCTGGCCGTTGCCGGACCACGGGGTGCTGGAGCCCGTACCCGCTGCGCGTTTCAACCTCAACTGAATTTCCCGACTGTACATCCCTTGTGCCTCATGCGTGACAGCTTGCGGCGGGGAATCGTCAGAATCAGGATTTACTGGATTGAAAGATTTTCAGGATTGGGTGTTCTTTTCCATAGGAGGGCTCCAATCCTGGTAATCCCTGAATCCTGAAAATCCTGATTCTGACAATGACAACGGACAATCCCATGCACCAAGCCGGAAATGCCACCCCACCGCGTCTCATCGTGGACCGCCTGTCCCCGGATTTGACCCGGGAACTCTGGCGGCTCATCAGAGAAGAGAAACGAGACGACGTTCTGGCTCCGGTAACCGTGGTCACCCCGACGCGGTACGCCGGCTTGTCGCTGCGCCAGGAGTTGGGACGCACGGGGTTCGCCAACGTCCGGTTCATGCCGGTGGCCGTATTGTCCGAGCTGCTGGGGGCGGCTGCGCTGGCGCAACAGGGACGCCAGCCGCTGACCGGCGTGCTGGAAAACCTGGCGGTGCGGCAGGCGCTGGCGCAAACCGACGGCCCGTTGCGCGACGTATCCGAGCATCCCAGCACACAGTCCAGCGTCCGCGCCGCGTTCCGCCAACTGCGCAACACCGACGATGCCATGCGCTCAGCCCTGGCATCCCGTGGGGGCATCGCCGGTGAGATGGCCCGCCTGTACGACCGTTTTCGCCGGCTCACCGCCGGTGGATGGTACGACGCGGAGGACCTGGCCGAGGCGGGGGCGGCCACGGTGAACGCCGGCGCCGCCCCCGGATTGGACGACCTGGGACTGATCGTCTTCCACCTGCCCCACGGACTTTCACCGGGTGAAGTCAGGTTGATGGAATCCCTGGTTGGGCGCCGCCGGTGCGCGGTCATATTGGGCATCACCGGGGATGTGGCCGCCGACGAGTCGACGCTGGACCTGGCGGCCAGGCTGCGCGGAAAGACGGCCTCGCCAACCGCTCCCGCGGCCGCCGAATCAGACACTCCTTTGCGCGCCGGCTCCGCCAGATTGCACGTCGCGCCCACTGCCCACGACGAACTGAGATGGGTCATCCGGCAGATAATGCGTGAAGTCAACGAGAGCGACACGCCGTTGCACCGCATGGCCATCCTCTATCGCACGGCCGACCCCTATGCCTCCTTGATCCGGGACGAGTTGCGCATGGCCGGCATCCCAATGGCCGGACCCGACCGGGAACCGCTGGCGAATACCGGGGCCGGCCGCACCCTGATGGGCCTGCTGGAGTTGTGCGGCAGCCAGTTCCCAAGGTCGGAGGTCATGGCATGGCTGAGCAGTTGCCCGGTGCGGAACCCCGTTGTTGAGAACCCGGCCGGTGCGACCGCGAGTTTCAGCCCCAGCCGGTGGGACGTGGTTACCCGCAAGGCGGGCATCGTCAGCGGCGTGCGGCAGTGGCGCGACCGGCTCGACGCCCACGCCCAACGGCTGATCGCATCTGCCGACCGGCGGGAAACCGACGGCGAAACCAGCGCGTCCCGCGCCCGTGGCATGAGAGCCGAGGCGGCCGCAGCGCGTGACATCCAGGCCTTCATCGACAAACTCGTCGGAGACCTCGACCCACCGGCCGACGGCAGTCCCTGGAGGAAGTTCGCGGACTGGGCGGAAGACCTGTTGGACAGTTACCTGGCAATTGACGTGAACGGGTCAGACAGTGATGCCGCGGAACGCATCCGGAGATTGCTTGACGATTTCGCGGTCGCGGACAGCATGAACGACGACGCCACGTTGGCCGCGTTCCGCCAGATGCTCGCGGAGATGATGCAGACCCCCTTCGGACATCTGGGTCCGACCGGCCAGGGCGTGTTCGTGTCCTCTTTCGCCGGGGCGGCAGGGATGACTTCCGACGCGGTTTGGCTGGTCGGCATGATCGAAGGCGCGGTTCCGCCGTCGCCGCGGCGCGACCCGTTGCTGACGGAGCCCGACTGGTCGGCCGCCGGCGGCCGCGCCCCCCCCCCCCAGCGGCGGGGGGGGGGGCGCCCCGAGAAGATAGCCCCCCGCGCCGCCGCGTGGCGGCGCCCCCCATAGTAA
>JAPPMU010000033.1:0-84494 GCA_028873965.1 Chloroflexota bacterium | reverse complement strand
TCGCGGTTTGGGTGTTTTGAATTTTCTCAGGCGGGGTGCCGCGGGGGCGGGGGGGCTCCCGGTTGGTGCCGGAGCCGTACTGGGGGGCCGCCGGGGGCCGCGACCGTATCCAGATGCGCATGGCGGAGGAACGCTACGAGTATCTCGCCGCCGTCGCCTCGGCTTCGCGTCGCACCCTTTCGTACCCGGTAGCGGACGCCGCGTCGCAGCGGCCGGCCTACCCGTCGCGTTGGTTTCTTGAACAAGCATCAGCGTTGGCAGGCAGCCCGGTGCGCAGCGGCGATCTCGCCGGCTTGAGCGGGCACGATTGGTTCACCGTTGATGCCTCGCCCCAGCAGGCCCTCGCCAATGCCGATGCTATTGCCCTGGCGGACGAGGCGGATTTCCGGCGCAAGCGACTGCTGGAATGGCGACGCGACGGGCGAGCCATTCCCGACCATCCCTACGCCCGGCGGGGTCCCATGGCCAGCGCCTACCGGCTGGCCAGCCAGCGCTCCCTGCGCCGGCTGACCGAATACGACGGGAACCTGTCGGGGATCAAAGAGATCGACAGCTTCGGCATTCGCCCCGATGGAGCGCCCATTTCTCCCACGGCGCTGGAGACCTGGGCGGCCTGCCCGTACCGGTACTTCCTGGGGCACGTGCTCAGGCTCGGCGCGCTGGACGCTCCCGAGGAAATATTCTCCATCAGCGCCCTGGACCGCGGCACGCTGGGCCACGAAATCCTGGAGCGGTTCATCCGCGAGAGCCGGCAGGGCGGTCATCTCCCCGCGCCGGGACAACCGTGGGGTCCCGGTGATCACGATCAGCTGATGCGCATCGCGGCTCAGAGCTTTCAGGAAGCGGAGGCCCATGGCGTGACCGGCAAACGGCTGCTGTGGGACATGGCCAAAACCGAAATTCTGTCCGACCTGGAGACCTTCCTGGAAGCGGACTCATTACTGCGTGAAGCCATCGAAACGGCGGATGTTCGAGTCGAGACCAGGTTCGGCTTCGGCGGTGATTCAACCGAGGTTATCGACCCTGATTCCGGGATCCGTTTCCGGGGAATGATCGACCGCATGGACATCAGCAGCGACGGCAAAGCGGTGCTGGTCGTCGACTACAAGACCGGCAGCGCCGACCCGTACAAGGGCCTGGATGATGACCCGATCGACCAGGGCCGCCGGCTGCAACTGGGCGTTTACTCGCTGGCGGCCCGCGCGTCGTTCCCCGACGCCACGGACGTATCCGCCGCCTACTGGTTCAGCACCAACCGCGGCGGGTTCCGGTTCGCCCCCGCCGCGCACTTCAACATCACCGACGAATCCGTCGCCAAACGGTTCCGCGAGGGCGTGGCCAGCATCGTGGACGGCATCAACGGGGGAATCTTCCCGGCCAATCCCGGCCCGCCGGCCCGGTACGGGCCATCCAACTGCCAGTATTGCGACTTCGACGCCGTTTGCCCAACGCGACGCGCCGATCTCTGGGAGCGCAAGAAATCCGATAGCGTCCTTGCCGGCTATCTGCAACTGGCGGAACCCGACCGGGAGGGCGACTGATGGCGCTGGAACACGCCACGGCTCCGTCCAACCGGCTGTCAGGCTTCGTCCCGGTCGATGACGACGCCCGCAAAACCATTCGAGACGACCTGGGCGCGACGCTGTTCGTCGAAGCCAGCGCCGGCACCGGCAAAACCACCAGCCTCGTCCAGCGGGTGACCAACCTGGTTGCCACCGGAACGACCACCCTGGACCGCATCGCCGCCATTACCTTCACCGAAGCCGCCGCCGCCGAGCTGCGGGACCGCATCCGCGCTGAGCTGGAAAAGGCGTCCGGCGACGACCAACGGGAGCAGGTTGAGCGCGACCGCTGCTACCAGGGCATCGCCGACCTGGATCAGGCGGACATCAGCACGCTCCACTCCTTCGCCGGCGGCCTGCTGCGCGAACGCCCGCTTGAGGCCGGACTGCCGCCGTCCTTCGAGACCAGCGACGAGATACTGGCCGGCATCAAGTTCGAGGAAGAATGGCGCGATTGGCTTGACCGCCATCTCGACGGCGAAACCGAGCTGGCGCCGCAACTGGCGCTGGCCCTGATCCTGGGCTTGACCTTGAACCACCTGAGAACCATCGCCCGGGCATTCCACCAAAACTACAGCGACCTGTCGGACGTTGATTTCCTCGCTCCCGACAACCAACCGGCGGCCGCCGTCGAAACGATCCTCGACGCTGCGCCCGAGATGGAAAGGCTCTGCGCTTATTCCAGGAACGGAGACGCTGACCCCCTGTACGTCCACGTCCGGAGCCGGCTGGACGTGATCGGCAATCGGCCGGCGGCTGCGACGGGCCTGGCAGACGACTACCGCTTCCTGCTCAGGGTGCTCCCGCTACGGCAGAGCCGGGGACGGCAGAGCGACTGGAACACCGACCCGTACACCGGCAGGAACGCCGGCGCCGCGCTCAAGGACATCCTCAGCGAGCTGGACGGGCAGGCCGACGAGGAGATCCAAAACGCCCGCCGCGCGGCGCTGATGCCCATTCTCGAAGACCTTCGGCAGACGGCGCTGGATTACGCGCGCAAGCGTCGCGCCGAGGGCCGGGCGGAGTTTCACGATCTGCTGGTGTGGGCCCGCGAACTGCTGCGGGACAACCCGGGTGTCCGCGACTACTTCCGCAACCGCTACACCCACCTGCTGATCGACGAGGCCCAGGACACCGACCCGATCCAGGCCGAAATCGCCATGCTGTTGGCCGGGCCGGCTCACGCCGTAACCTCGGACGAGGACCAGGCAATCCCGTGGGATCAGGTCAGACCCGAACCGGGCAAGCTGTTCGTGGTTGGTGATCCCAAGCAATCGATCTACCGTTTCCGCCGCGCCGACGTGGGGCAGATGAAGCGTCTGCAATCGAGCATGGAACGGTCCGGAGGGCGTACCGTCAAGCTGGTGCAGAATTTCCGGTCCCAACAGCCGGTCATCGGTTGGGTCAACCACCTGTTTGAGCAATGGATGGCAGCGCCCCACGCGGACGGAGACGATGACGGGGATTCCCAGGCCGGATACGACGCAATGTCCGCCCTTTGGGTTGGTGATACCGGAAACGCCTACTGCCCCCGGGTTTGGACGCTGGGCAACGCAGCGGTCGAGGCGCCCATAGGCGAAATCCGGCAGGCAGAGGCGCGGGAGATCGGCCTCCTGCTCCGGCAGATGGTCGCCGAGCAGTGGGAAACCCTGGACCAGCCGGCCACCGGGAGCAACGGCCGCGAGACCTACCGCCCGGTGCGCCATTCGGACGTGTGCATTCTCATGCCGCGTCGCACCGGCCTGGCGGCGTTGGAGCGGGGGCTGGAAGCGGCGGACATACCCTTCCGCCTGGAAAGCGCGTCATTGGTGTTCGAGACCCAGGAGATCCGCGACCTGCTGAACTGCCTGAAAGCCATCGACGATCCGGCCGACCAGGTGGCCACGGTGGCCGCCCTCCGCTCTCCCGCCTTCGGATGCAGCGACGCTGACCTGCTGCGCCATCGTGCCAGGGGCGGCAGTTTCGACTACCTGAGCAACGCTGCACCGGACCGGGGCGACGACGTTACCCTTGACGCATTCAGCGTGTTGCGCTCGTTCCACCGCGCCCGCCTGGACGAGTCCACCGGCGCGTTGATCGACCGGTTCGTCCGCGAGCGCGAGTTGATGGAATCGGCGGTCGGCCACCCCCGGATGCGGGAGCAGTGGCGCCGCTATCGATTCCTGGTGGAACAGGCGGGACAATTCGGCCGGGCCGGCGGTGGCACGCTGCGCGCCTTCCTCCAGTGGGTGGACGACCAGATCCGCGAGGGCGCCCGCGTCACCGAGTCTCCGGTCCCGGAAACGGACGAGGATGCCGTGCGGGTGATGACCATCCACGGCTCCAAGGGACTGGAGTTCCCCGTGGTGATCCTCGCCGGGATCAATTCGGCGCCGGCGCGGGGCGGCAATTCCGTCATCGTGGACCGGGGCAGTGGTCGGGTCGAGGTTGGCATCGGTCCCGCGGCCACGCGGTTCGCCACGCCCGGTTTCGAGGAGCTGGTTGAAATCGACAACCGCATGTCCGCCGAGGAGCACATCCGCCTGATGTACGTGGCGACCACCCGGGCCCGGGACCACCTGGTGCTGAGCCTGCGCCGGCCATCCAGGGGCGCGCGTACAACCGCCGCAATGATCGCGGAATACCTGGAGAACCGAGACGATCTCTGGGAAGCCGTGGAACTCAACGGGGTGTCCACTCCGGCTGAAACCCAGACCTCCAATACAGACCATCAGCCCCACATCATCGACGAAACTTTGCATTCCACAGAGCATCTGGACCAATGGGCGGCGGATCGGAAACGCACCATAGAAGGATTCAGCCGCCCTCAGTTCGTCGCGGCCACCGCACTCAACCGGGCATACAGGGATGAGGAGGAGGAACCGGAAAGTCCCGAGCCGTGGCGTCGCGGCCGGGCGGGCACCTCGGTGGGCCGGGCAGTGCACGCGGTGTTGCAGTCCATCGACCTCGCCACCGGCGCCGGCGTCGAGCACCGGGCCCGGGCCCAGGCCGTCGCGGAGGGCGTGCCCGACCGGGAAGCGGAGGTCTCTCGCCTGGTGGAGGTCGCCGTGCAGAGCGGCGTCGTGCGGCGCGCCGTGGCGTCGCAACGAATCTGGCGCGAGGTTCCGGTGGCGGCGCCCGTCGGCGACGGTTCGCTGCACGGGTTCATCGACCTGCTCTTCGAAGAGGAAAACGAGTTGGTGGTGGTCGATTACAAGACCGACGCGGTTACGGAGGCGCAGTTGCCGGAGGTTGTAGATCGCTATCGGCTCCAGGGAGGGGCCTACGCCCACGCCATCAGCCAGATCACCGGCAAGACGGTAAAGGAAGTGGTGTTTCTTTACCTGCAACCGAAGATGGAAGTCGTGCTCCCGAATCTTCCCGGCGCGATGGCGGATGCCCGGGCGGCGGCCCAGTCGCTATTGCAGTCGCCAGGGTGAACCGATACGCCGTAAACCACAGGGCCTTTCCAAAGGCAATCAGTCGTTCCCGCGTAAGCGGGAATCCAGGAGGGCGCTGTCTTTGGCACGTTCTGGATTCCAGCTTTCGCCGGAATGACGGTTCGGTGTGAAAAGCCGCCATCCGGGACGTTGGAAAGGCCCGGCGTGAACCGGCTTCGGAGGTCAGGTCAAGGGACAGCGAACGGGCGGCGCCCGGCTCAGTCAAAGGCTCCGGCGATGGCGCACTCGTCCACCTCGTCGTCGGACATACCCAGCAATTCGCGCAGCACGTAGGTCATGTCGGCGGCGAAGGCCGGCGCGCCCCGGGTAACCGTGCTGGGTGTGCGGGACATCTTGTAGGGCGCGCTCTCGATGATCCGCATCTCTCCCTGGTGGTCCGGGACGAGTTGGAAGAATCCCCGCGCCTTCAGTTGGGGATCCCGTGCCAGGTCGGCTCCGGTTTGCACCACGCCGGCCGCGATACCCGCCGCCTGCAGCCGGCTCATCACTTCCTCCGCGGTGTGTTTCAGCGTCCAGGTCTCCACGCAGGCGTCCAGGGCATCGGCGTTGCGCTCGCGAGCATCGCAACTGCTGAACCGTTGGTCGGCAGCCCATTGGGGATCGCCCAGAGCTTTTGCGAAGGCGAGCCACTCTTCATCGGTGAAGACGGTAATGGCCACCCACCGATCCTCACCGGAACACCGGTACGCGCCGTGGGGAGCGCCGCCGCCGTGGGGTTGGCGGTTGCCGGTACGGGTCGCAACCGCCGCGGAGCCGTTGACGCTCATGTCCAGCGCCAGGGTGTCCAGCAGGGACGACAGCGACTCGAACTGGGAAACGTCCAGCCACTGCCCGCGGCCGGTTCGGGAGCGGTGGATCAGGGCCAGCAGCACGGCCTGCGCGCCGGCCATGCCGCCCACGGCGTCGCTGTACGCGCTGGCCGGCCCGCTGGGGTCGGCGTCGGGAAACCCGGTCAGCTGGGTGAATCCGGACCAGGCCTGCAGGGTCTGACCGTAGCTGACCCGGTCCTTCCACGGCCCGGTGCGGCCGAAGCCGGACATGCTGAGCATGATTATGTTGGGATTGATGGGCCGGATGGAATCGTAATCCAGGCCCCAGGAGGGCATCACCCGGCCGCTGAAATTCTCCGCAACCACGTCGGACACCGCGACGAGCCGTTTGGCGATGTCGATGCCCTGCGGCGTCTTCATGTTCAGGGAGATGGACAGCTTGCCGGCGTTCCAGTTGTGGCGTTGGCCCAACCCCCGCGCCGTGGCGGATGCCGGCCCGCCCACCACCGACAGAGCGTTGTTGGACTCGACCTTGATGACCTCCGCACCCTGGTCGGAGAGGATCCGCGTGGCCGAGGGCCCGGCGTGGATCCAGGTGAAGTCCAGCACGCGGATGCCCTGGAGGGCGAGGCCGGTTTGTTTCGTGTCGTCGTTCAAGACCGTTCGACCTCAGGCAGCGTCTCAGTGGCAACAGTCTCAGTGGCAACAAGGGAAATGCGATGCCAAACAGCGCCAAATGTAGTTTGACGCACCGATTGATGACAGCATAGGATGGTGACGTAAATTCCAAACGAGAGGCAAGGAATGACAACGCCGAAGAAGGTATCACCTGTTGAAGCACAAACTGACCGTTGGAAGAAAGGCAGACAGTTGGTGAACCAGAATCGTGTTGAGTGGGAACGGGGCATACATGGATGGATTGCGCGTTATCCGGATATTCCCAACTGCTTTACGCAAGGTCCCACTCGCTCCGAAGCTTTGGAGAATCTATATGAAGTAGCGGAGTTGTTGTCAGAATACGCCGATGAGTAGTGGAAGACGGCAGTTTCCGTCTGATCTGAGTGGCGCGCAAGTCAGGACAATTATGGAACTATTTGGGTGGCGCGAGGGCCGCAATCCTCGCGGTAGCCATGTGATAATGATCAAAGCAGGTTTCAGACCCGTTCCCGTACCAAACTACCGTCAAATTGAACCTAATCTGCTTCGGGACATTGTGCGGCAGGCTGGGATTGATCGGCAGGAATTTCTGGACGCTATCCCTTGATCCGAACCGAAGCTCAACCCGTATCACGCCCAACTTCAGACGTAAAGGCGTTCAGTTCGGCCGGCGTGATACCGAGAATGCCGCCAAGGACTTCGGCGTTGTGTTCGCCCGGGGTCGGCGCCGTTTGTCGCACCGGCTGGGTAAACTCGGTGAGGCGGTACGGATCGCCGGAGTACACCATTGGTGGCCTGCCGTCTGCGGAATCCACGCGGGTCAGGTAGCCCCGGCCCCATAGCTGCTCGTTGTCCAGGATTTCGTCGGCCGTGGCCGCCGGACCCCACGGGTGGTGGTTGGACTGGCCGAACTCGGTTATCTCCTGCCGGGTGTGCAGCATGGCCCATGCCTGGATCAGCTCCTCGATGTGGGCCGAATGCTCGCCGCGCAGGACGAAGTGGTCGTTGTACTGCTCGTCCATCAGGTCGCCGGCCATGCCGTCCCGGTCCATCCACGCCCGCAGGTCGTCCCATGCCTTGCGGGTGTTGGTGGTGATGCTGGCGTAGCCGTCCTGGCATCGCCACGTGGCGACGAACTGGCCGCCGTGCCGGAACCCGCAGCGCACCGCCGACTCGCCGGTGTAGTTGTAGGTGGTGTTGACGTGCTCGGTGGTGGCGGCCACCGCCTCCTGCATGGACACGTCGATGTACTGCCCTTCCCCGGTCATCGTGCGGTGGTACAGGGCCAGCAGGATGGCGATGTAGGCGCGGTTCGATGCAGTATGGTATGCCTGCGAGCCCCACAACTTGTTGGGTGGAGTATCGGGCCAGCCGGTGACGTACATGTACCCGCCCATGGCAAAGCCCACCAGGTCGGATGCCTTGAAATCGCGATAGGGGCCGGTCTGCCCGAAGGGCGTAATCGACGCGTAAACCAGCCCTAGCGACTCGGCGGACAGGCTGTCGTATCCCAGACCCAGCGTGTCCATGTATCCCGGCGGGCCGGTTTCCAGCACCACGTCGGACGCCAGGGCCAGTTTTCGAAGCGCCGCCACACCCGCCGGCGTGCCTGTGTCCAGGGTTACGCTGCGCTTGTTGGTGTTGAAGTGGAGCCAGTACAGGCTGCGGCCGGGCCCGGGTCGGCCGTCGATGAATGGGCCGATTTCGCGCATGGGGTCGCCGCCCGGCGGCTCGACCTTGATGACGTCCGCGCCCATGTCGGCCAGCAGCTTGCCGCAGTAAACGCCCATGGGTCCGGCCAGGTCCAGGACCCGGTAGCCGCTCAAGGGGAGGGCCGGCTCAGAGTTCGCATGTGCGGCAAGGGAGGTCATCCGGCGCATTGTAGCACCGGCCGGGAGTGGCCGGCTGGTATAATGCGGCCCGCAGCCCGCCCTTCCGCCAGGTGCGCCATGACTTCCCATATCAGGAAACCCGCCACCCTTGCCTTCCCGTCCCCGGGCCGTTTTCGGTTGCCCGACATCCCCCAACGCGAGCCCGACGAAGTGAGCCAGTTCGACCACCTGTTCAAGACCGGACGTTCCCATGCCCTGGCGGTTCACCTGGGCAACCCCGAGACCACCCTGGTGGAGGCCGACCGCTGGATTATCGTGGAACCGGGCACTTTCCGGGATCTGGCGCGCTACCCCGACCTGCTGGTGGCCTTCGACGTGGACCCGGCGGCTTACGAGGCCAGCAACGGCTACATCATCTCGGAGCAGGGCAAGCCGCCGGACTTCGTGCTGGAGGTGGCGTCGGCAAGCACGGCGAACACCGACATCGGCGCGAAGCGTGATGACTACGCGAGGATGCTGATACCGGAGTACTGGCGGTTTGACAAGACGGGCCAGCATCACGGGACGCGCCTTGCCGGTGATCGGCTGGTGAACGGCGTGTACGTGCCCATCGACATCGAGGAGTTGTCGGAGGACGTATTGCAGGGATACAGCGAGGCGCTGGGCTTATACCTGCGGTGGGAGCGCGGCGAATTGGGCTGGTATGACCCGGCCACGGGGCAGCACATCGCCACCTTTGACACCGAGCGCGCCCGCGCCGACAGAGCCGAAGCCCGCGCTGACAGAGCCGAAGCCCGCATTCGCGAACTGGAAGCGCGGCTTTCCCAGGAGAGCTAATACCGCAACCCGAACCCACCCTTGTCCCCACACTGTGCAAGCGTGTGCCCATGAGCTTGGTTGCATGGGTTATCGTAGCCATCGCCTGCGGCGCTTCTTTGCTATTCCTGCTGAACCGCCCCAATCTGAGCAGCGGGCAGAAACTGATCGTCCTGTTGATCTTTGTGATAGCAGGCGTTCCAGTTGGTGGGTTGCTGTTCCTGGTGTTTGCGGTCGCGGCCCTCTGGCTCTTTTGGGACACTGGAGCGTCGGATTCCCTGGCGTTCTTGTTCGTCACGGCGCCCGTGGCTGTTATGTTGGGGCTGCTGCTCCTCCTGATAGCCGGCATTGCCGACGCACGTGAGACTCGCAAGCCCGCGGCGGTCTTGCTGGAAATCGAAACCCAAAGTGCTGATACCGGCACACTGAGAACGAAAACAGCGCAACCCGAGGGGGTCGCGCCGGAAGCGGAAACCCGGACACTTCAGGTTGGAGCACTGGAAAGAAGCCCCCACCCGCAAGTTGGCACAAATTCCAATGGTCTGACGGGGGCGGAACTGCGGGGATGGATTATGGCGGTTACCGGCTTCCTCCTGGTTGTGGGTGTTCCGCTCTTCGGTTTCATCCTGCGTTCGAATATCGGGTTGTCATCCGAACGAGTTTTGCTGGCCCTCGTCGGGCCGATTTTGGTTTTACTTGGAATCCTGGCCGTGACGATTTGCATTCATCTCTACACGCGCACCATGCGTGGCCGGTGAAGCTTTTGCTAGAATGCCGCCACCTAAACTAACCTTGTCCCCACGCAACAAGGAGCCGACATGACCACAACGATTTACGATGCCGAGCGCCGCGACATTTCCATCGCCCTGGGCGGCGACGCCATGATTACCCGGCGGATGCAGGCTTTCCAGGAACCCCGCTTCCTCAAGCTGGTGGACATTCTTCGAGACGCCGACGTGTCCCTGGTGAACCTGGAGATGCTGTTCCACGACTAC
This sequence comes from Chloroflexota bacterium, assembly GCA_028873965.1. Taxonomy (GTDB): domain Bacteria; phylum Chloroflexota; class Dehalococcoidia; order Lucifugimonadales; family UBA3495; genus Bin87. Next base: position 74,422 of record JAPPMU010000033.1, on the reverse strand, counting down.
GAGAGCAGCTGGCAGTGGAGCAGCGCCACCTACACCCGCTCGGACCCCAAGAACCTGGACGAGCTCAAGTGGATGGGCATCAATGCGGTTACCACCGCCAACAACCACTCCTTTGACTTCTCTGAGGGCGGATTCCTGACCACCCTGGAGCACTGCCGGGAGGTGGACCTGCCCCACGCCGGCGGCGGCCGCAACCTGGACGAAGCCCGCGCCCCCGCCTACGTCGACTCGGCCCGCGGCCGGGTGGCGGTGATGAGCGCCACCAGCACCTTCAGCGAGACCTCACGGGCCGGCGCCGGCCGCCCCGACTTCCCCGGCCGCCCGGGGGTCAACGCCCTGCGCCACGACATCACCCACCACGTGCAGCAGGACGTGTTCGACGCTCTGCACAAGGCCAACCTGGAGCTGGGCTACGAGGAAGAGCACGCCTTCATGCGGCACTTTGGCTTCCGGGGCAACCAGGACGCGGCCGACGACAGCGCTGAGGTCGAGTTCCTGGAGCACAAGTTCATCCTCGACGAGACCTTTGCCGTCCGCACCGCCCTGAACGAGGAGGACCGGCTGGGCATCGGCAACTGGATCCGAGGGGCGCAGAAGCTGTCCGACTGGCAGGTTTACGGCGTCCACTGCCACGAGAGCGGGCCGGAGGGCGACTTCCACGGCCATTCCCGCATTTCGCCGCCCCACTTCCTGGTGGACTTTGCCCGCTGGACCATCGACCAGGGCTGCGCCGCCTTCGTGGGCCACGGCCCACACTTCCTGCGGGGCATCGAGATCTACAAGAACCGGCCCATCTTCTACAGCCTGGGCAACTTCGTGTTCCAGAACGAAAGCGTGCTGTGGCTGCCCCACGAGTCCTACCGCCGCTTCGGCCTGGACTTCAACAGCACCCCCGGCGACTACCTGGACACCCGCTCCGGCGGCGGCACCCGCGCCTTTGCCGCCGACCCCGTGTTCTGGCAGAGCGTGGTGGCGGTGTGCAATTACGCCGGCGGAGACCTGAAAGAGGTCATCCTGCATCCCATCGACATGGGTTTTGGCCGGCCCATTCCCCAGCGGGGCCGTCCGGTGCTGGCAGATGAACCCATCGCCCGCGAAACGCTGCAATGGTTGCAGGAAGTCTCACGCCCCTTCGGTACCGAGATCTCCATCGAGGAATCTGAGGGCGACCTGGTGGGCGTGATCCGGGTTTAGCGCGTACTCACACTTCCCGTCATTCCGCACACTTCCCGTCATTCCCGCGAAAGCGGGAATCCAGAAGTCCTTATCGGGGCAAACCTGGATTCCTGCTTGCGCAGGAATGACGGATTAATTTTGAACGGGCGCCGGCTAGTGCGGGGTGTTGAACTGCACCAGGATGCCGTCGGGGTCGTGCACGTAGATGCTGCGGATGCCTCCGTCGGCGTCGGTGAAGGACTCGATGGGGCCGGCCAGTTCGATGCCTTTGCTCAGCAGCTCTTCGGTCAGCGCCTTCACGTCGGCCACACCGAAGGAGATGTGGCTGATGCCCACCATGTCCAGCTTGATGGGCTCCCCGTCGGGGTCGTCGCCGGGATGGCTGGTGAGCGTCAGCGTGGGGGTTGCCCCGTCTCCGTAGGCGAGGCTGACCCAGCGCCGGGCCTGCCGCTCGTGCAGGTAGTTGTGCGAACGCCCGCTCTCCGTGGGGTCGGTCATGCGGTCGCCCAGGACGGTCATTCCCAGTATGTCCCGGTAGAACGCCAGGGACTTGTCCATGTCCCTGACGCAGATTCCGATGTGGGTAACGCAGGTTGCTTCCATGACATTCACCTTTTGTATTCGCTGGATTCCCGCTTTCGCGGGAATGACGGCATTTGTGCACATGCCCCAATCCCTCACGCGTACCCAGTTTGTCATCGCGAAGGGCGCGGCGACGTGGCGATCTCGTTCCCGTGGCGGCGTTGGTTGCCTTGACGAGATTGCTGCCCCCGCATCAAGTGCGGGGTCGCAATGACGACACGGGCGAAACTGGGTACGCGCGAGCCCTAATCCATGGGCAACTTGTGGAGCCATCCCGGCTCCGATATGTCCAAGACCTGCCCGTTGGGGCCGGACCACTTTTCTTCGGCGCGGGGCGGGCGCGGCGACCCGTCGGGCGCCACATCCCGGCGGACGATCTCCTGCCCTTCAATCTCACGCAGCTTGGCGCCGGTGTCTTCCAGGCTGTCCACCTGGAAGCCGATGTGGTGGATGCCGTCGTAATTCTCGCCGTTGGGGCCGACGTCGGCGTCCTCCTTGGTCTTCCACTTGAGGATGGTCAGGTTGATGTCGCCGTCGGAAAGCTGGATCTGTCGCGGGTTGCGGGCGACTTCGAACAGGTCGAAGCCCTCCTTGTAGAAATTGGCAACTGCGTCCGGGTCTTCGCAGGTGATGGCGATGTGCTTGATCTTGGCCATGGTGGCACCCCCCAAACTGGTGTCAGGGCATTATAGCCCGCAACCCGCCGACGCATAATCGTCAGAATCAGGATTGTCAGGATTTTGGGATTTACGGGATTGGAGTCATTTGCGGTAAGACGCTCCCAATCCTGATAACCTTCAAATCCGGCAAATCCTGATTTTGACGACTTTCACCTGTGAGGTAAGCAACCATGAGCGAAACCCGAACCCTGGCCCAGTTCATCGCCGACACCGAATTTGACAGCCTGCCGTCCCCGGTGGTGGAAGCGGCCAAAACCGCCATCCTGGACGGGGTGGCCAACGTGGTCGCCGGTTCAGTGCAGGAATTGTCCGACATCATCGGCCGCTACGTGCGGGACGCCGGAGGCTCGCCGCAGTCGTCGGTGGTGGGCTGGGGTTACAAGACCAACCCGCCGGCCGCGGCCTTCGCCAACGGGGTTTTCGGCCACTGCCTGGACTATGAGATCCAGGGTTTTCCGCCCACTCATGGCACCTCGTCCTGCCTGCCCGCGGCCCTGGCGCTGGCGGAACTGCACCGCGTCCCGGGCAACCGAGCCATCACCGCCTACGTGCTGGGGTGGGAAATCCAGGGACGATTGCGTGCCGCATCAGCTCCGGCCACCCGGCCGGGCTACCACCCGCCGGGCCTGGTGGGTCCGCTGGGCGGCGCGGCAGCCGCAGCCAAGACCATGGGCCTGGACGGAGAGCAAACCATGATGGCCCTGGGCATCGCCGCCTCGCGCACCGGCGGGCTGACCGCCAACACAGGCACCATGGTCAAGTCCACCCACCCGGGCAACGCCGCCCGCATGGGCGCCGAAGCGGGCATCCTGGCCGGCATGGGCTACACCGCCAGCGACGAGGTGCTGGAGTCTCCGGTGGGCTACGCTGCCGCGATATTTGGCGGCGAGTTCGACTGGGACGTTGCCACCGGCGGGCTGGGCGCGTCGTGGCGGCTGGTGGACCCGGGGTTCGACATCAAGCGGTTCCCGGCCCAGGTGTACATGCAGAACGCCATCGAGGCCGCCCTGAACCTGCGCGAGCAGAACGGCATCGACCCGAACAATATCGAGCAAGTGACCATTCGCCGGCAGGGGCGCGGCCACTCGGGGCCGGTACCGCGCAGCGGACTGGACGGCAAGTTCAGCGTGGAATACTGCGCCGCCGCCGCCCTGCTGGACGGGCAGGTGGGCATCGACACTTTCACCGACGCCCGCCGTTTCGCTCCAGATATGGAGGCCATGCTGGGGCGCATGTCGGTAGAGCCGGAAGGGCCGGAGTCCGGGGCTACGCTGGCCACAGCCGTGCTCAAGGACGGTACCACCGTCAGCGCCGAATGCTCCGCTTTCACCGGCTCGGCAGCGAACCCGATGTCCCGGGACCAACTGCTGGCAAAGGCGCGCGACTGCTTCCACCGCGGTCTGTCTGAAGCCGACACCGAGAGAGTCCTGGAGATGCTGGAGAACCTGGAGAGCCTCGACGACGTTGGGCAGTTGATGGCCGTTTTGGGCCAGGCCGCGCTGAGCCGAGCCTGACCCCACACACGGAGGGCGATTAACGGCTTACCCCGCCGCCACGCCGTCAGTCAGTATCACTCCCGTATCGAGCAGGGTTTGGTAACGGCTTCCCAGGCCGTGTTCTTCCAGGATCTCCCGGGCGTGGGAGCCGGGCTTGGGGGCGGGTATGCCCGGGCGCACCGGCGTGCGCGACAGGCGAGGCGCTGGGCCGCAGGTGGTCACCGGCCCCAACTCGTCGTGCTCCCGGGTGAGGCTGAGGCCGTGGGATTCCACCCAGGGGTCGGTCATCAGCTCCCGGACGTTGGTGATGACCCGCTGCGCGCCGATGCCGGCCGCGGCCAGCCGGTCCACCCAGGACGCCACGCTGTTCCCCTGGAACCGCTCTTCCAGCGAGGAAGCCAGGGCATCCCCGCGCAGGGCGTCTATTCCGGAGAGACCGTCCAAGCCCGACAGTGTGGACAGGGCTGACTCCGGGGCTCCGATGAAGAACCAGCCGTCACTGGCCTGGTAGGCGCGATGCAACGGGTCGGTTCCCAGTGCGTCCTGTCCGCTGGTCTCGTCCCACTGCTTGCCTTCGTAGAGCTGCATGAAGGGCGATTGCAGCGTCATGGCGGTGTAGGCCAGGGCGGAGTCGACGTGCTGGCCCTCTCCGGTGCGCTGCCGGTGCAGCAGGGCCAGGGCCACCCCATAAGCGCCCATGAAACCCGTGCCGTAGTCGTTCACCGGGTTGGGCTGCGACTCGGGCACGCCGTCGCCGCCGAAGCGACGGGTCATACCGGCGGTGGCCTGGGCAAACCCCTCGTGGCCGGGGCGCTCCGCCCAGGGGCCGACGTGCCCGTAGGCGTTCAACGAAGCGTAGATTATGTCGGGCTTGCGCTTCCTGACCTCTTCGTAGCCCAGGCCCAGGCGCTCCAGGCTGCCGGCCCGGTAGTTCTGGGCCACCACGTCGGCGTCCTCCAGCAACTTCCAGAAAACGTCGCGCCCCGCATCGGATCTCAGGTCCAGCAGGATGCTGCGCTTGCCCCGGTTGATGTCGTTGTGCCGGGCCACGGTGGAGCCGCGCCGGGGGTTATCGATCTTGATAACGTTGGCGCCGTACTCGGCCAGCGTGCGTCCCATGGTGGGGCCGGCCAGGATGATGCACAAGTCCAGCACCTTCACCCCGTCGAGAGCGGCCCGCATGGCGTCCTGGGGCGCCGACGCCCCGGAAGACGGAGCCTCGGAAGCAGGGCGAGGCTTCAACTCCGCGAGAAGCTCTTCCCGATGCTGGTTGAGCTGGGGAGCCGGGCCGCGCACCCGTCCCGGCGTCAAGGACATACGGGCGTTGACTCCCGGTTGCAGCATCTTGCCGTAGGTAGGGTCGTCAACCTCCACCACCATCCGGGAGGCCCGGGCGTGGGGATGGTCAAACCACTCGGCGCTGGTGCGGCAGACCGCTCCCTCGCTGCCCGCCTCGGCGATCAGGTCTTCCCATTCCTGCGCGGTACGAGACAGGAAGAGATCTTGAATCCGCTGCTGCGCCTCGGCGCGAAGTCCGGGGACGTCCAGGGGGCGGTCGAAGTCGGTAAGCCCTTCGTCATCCCACGAGGTGATCCCGGCGGCCGCAACGAACTGGCGGAAGTTCTGGTTGCCGGGGCCGCCGAAGCGCACGTACTCGCCGTCGCTGCACTGGTAGATGCCGCCCCACAACTCACCCAGCGCGGGAACTGCCGGCGGAGCGTTGTGCACCCGCACGCCGAAGCGGCCGATGGACTGGAACATGCTGTCAAAGAGCGGGACTTCGATCCGCTGCCCCACGCCGTCGCGCTCCCGGGCGTTCAGGGCGACGGTGATGGCTACCACCGACTGGAAGGCCCCATACACCGAGGCGATGGGAATGGCAGTGTAAACCGGACGCGGGCTATCGGGGTTGGGCGGGCGGAAGGTGGCCGAAGCCGCGCCCACGACGCCTTCGTAAGCCGGCATGGGCGCCCGGGGATCGTCCGACGCGAATCCCGGGATGGAGCAGTACACCAGGCGGGGGTTTGCGCGAGTCATCTCCTCGGGTCCCAGCCCCAGCCGGTCCATGGTCCCGGGCCGGAAATTCTCGACCACCACATCGGCGCTCTGTACGAGGGACCGGGCGGTAGCCAAGTCATCCGCCCGCTTGAGGTCAAGGGTTATGCTGCGCTTGCCGCGGTTCCAGGTTGAGTTGGCCGGGGTCTTCCAGCGAGGCCCGCCGGGAGGATCGATCCGCACCACGTCGGCGCCCTGATCCGCCAGCAACATTCCTGCCAGCGGCCCGGAAATATACTGCCCGAAGTCGATCACCCGAATGTGTTCCAGCGCTGATGCCATGTTTGAATCTTCCCCCCTGATTGGCAAAAAATTGGTTACGTCGATCAGGCGCACGCTAACATTGCGGGTATGCGCGGTCAACCGACGGATTTGCTCACGCGCGCCCACTTTCAGCGTCGGGAGTAAATTTGCATGGATAAACGGGATGAACAGGATGAAGGGGATTTGACTGATTATTGGAAACGTTCCACACTCCGAACAGCTCGGCAACGAGATCGCCACGTCGCTGCGCTCCTCGCGATGACAAACTGGGTACGCAACGGGACAAGGTGCATTGGGATGGCTTCTTTGGATCGTATAACTACGGACCCTGCCATTATGGGCGGGAGGGCTTGCATCAGGGGGATGCGCGTCACTGCTGGAACCGTGGTGGGACTGCTGGCCGCAGGACGTTCGCATGATGAAATTCTGGCGGCCTACCCATACCTTGAGCGAGAGGACATCGAACAGTCCTTAGCCTACGCCGCATGGAGGCTAGAGGAACGCGAAGTCGCTCTCAATCTGCCATGAGCGTGAAGTTACTGATTGATATGAACCTCTCACCGGATTGGGCGCCAACGCTGCAAGGGCGCCTCAATCCCGAAAAGGTTCGCCCGGCATCCCGAAATTGACCCTCTCGGTATGGGTTACTATAATCGCCGGAGTCCACAGCAGTAGCGGGACTTTGCCCAGGCGGCAGAAACCGCGACTGCAGGGCACACTGCGCAAGTGAGGAGAACTTTTATGGTTACACAGCAGGCAGCGGTGCTGAGCCCCGAAGCCATGGTAGAGGAGTTCCAGAAGAACGGCGTCACCCACGTGGTGACCATACCGGACAGCGAAACCAACTACCTGTACGAGTTGATGAAGGAGGAGCCCTGGCTGGACATCGTTCCCGCCTCCCGGGAAGGTGAGACCTTCGCCATCGCCCTGGGGCTGCTGGTCGCCGGCAAGACCCCGGTGGTTCTGATTCAGAACACGGGCATGATGGAATCGGGCGACTCCATCCGGGGTATGGTCCTGGATGCCGGGTTCCCGCTGGTAATGGTGGTGGGCTATCGCGGCTGGAACCGCCACGGCGTCATCACCGACTCGGCAGCCACCTATACCGAGCCGTTCCTCAACGCCTTCCGCATCAACTACTACCTGGTTGAGCAGAATGACGACAGTCCGCGTATCTCCACGGCCTTCGAGGAGGCCCGGGCCACCAAGCGGCCGGTTGCCATCCTGGTCGGCGACGAATACCACGGGTTCAACCGCTAGAGCCTGTTGACAAATTCCGTCATTCCGGCGGAAGCCGGAATCCAGAGCGTACAAAATAAGGCCAATGCTTCCGTGGCAGAGGCTTTTCTGGGTTCCTGCTTTCGCAGGAACGACGGTGTGATTTTCAAAGTGTCAACACGCTCCAGAAGTCAAGATTCACTCAACGGAGGCAAAGAATGATTCATGCCCAGGACGTATTTCGAGTATTCCAGGAGCAACGCGGCGACGCCATCGTCATTCCCACCGGCACATCAGGTCGCCACTGGCGGGAATTCAGCACCAACGAGAACCGGGACCTGAACCTCGGCGGCGCAATGGGCCAGACCACGTCGGCGGCCCTGGGACTGGCGCTGGGGCTGCCGGATGAAAAGGTGGTGCTGTTCGATTCCGAAGGCGCGCTGCTGATGAACATGGGGATTCTGGCTACCATCGCCGGCAAGAAGCCCGAAAACTTCTGCCACATCCTGTTGGACAACGAGTGCTACGCCACCACCGGCGGGCAGCCCGTTCCCAACGCGCAGGAGATCAACTACGCCGGCGTGGCCAAGGAATCCGGTTATACCGCGGCCTACAGCTTCGAGGACCTGGAAGAGTTCGCCACCAACGTCGAGGAAATCATGCAGGCAACCGGCCCGGTATTCGTCGCCATCAAGGTGGTGCCGGAGATCGAGAACGAGCCGATCGGCATGCGGGTGCGTGTCCCTACCCGCAGCCGCGCCGAGACCATCCGGGACTTGCAGTCGGAGCTGGGCATCAGCGACGGTTAGTGTGGGGTGGTTGTCGACGCTCGGGCGAAACGCCGCCTGAGTGTTCGACGAAAAGGTCACACGAGCGCCCCGGGATCGTATGAGATCCCGGGGCGTTTTCGGGCGCCCGCCGCGTGGCTCGGCCCCGGCATCCATGTGCCGCTTTACGGCGCCTCTGGGGAGACCAGGGCAATCGCACGTGGACAAACTGGGTACGCATGAGGGTCGGGACATACTACAGAGCGAGCGTTATTCCCGCGCGCCCAGCGTGGTCTTGCCCATCAACCCGGACTGGTGTTACAAACATCCCATGGACCGAGCAGGTTCTTTCATCTTAGTCATGACAGCGAGGTGTCGCCGTGACCGCAAATTCGCACAGCATCGTACAGGACGCCATCGACGTTGCCATAGGAGAGCGCGGGGAAATCGGGGTGCAGGTTGCCGCCTACCTGGACAGAGAGCTGGTGATTGACCAGTGGGGCGGCCTAGCCGACGAGACCATCGGCCGGGAAGTGGACGGAGACACCCTGTTCCCGGTGTTTTCCAACATCAAGGCGGTGACTGCGACCGCGCTCCACATCCAGGCTGAGCGTGGACTGGTGGACTACTACCAGCCGGTGGCGAGGTACTGGCCGGAGTTCGGAAAGTACGGCAAGGATAAGGGCACGGTGTTCGACGCGCTTACCCACCGCATCGGCGTTCCACTGATGCCGGTGGGAGTTACGCCGGAGCTGATGTGCGACTGGGACTGGATGGTGGGCCAACTGGCGGAGATGCACCCGCTCTTCGAGCCGGGCACCCGCAGTGGCTACATGGCCTATACCTTCGGCTGGGTGGTGGGCGAGGTGGTGCGCCGCACCGATCCCAAGCACCGGCCCTTTGGCCAATTTATCCAGGAAGAGATCTGCCAGCCGCTGGGCATCACCGACCTGTGGGCCGGTATCCCGCCCGAGGTGGAGCCCCGCGTGGCCAGGCTCACCAACGTGCCGCCGCTCGGGCCCGGCGCGCCGGGCCTGCCTCCGGACTCGCTCCGGTTCCGCGCCACTCCGCCGGAGGTGGGAACTACCCAGGAGGTGTTTGGCCGTTCCGACGTGCGCCAGGCCTGCATCCCGGGAGCACAGGGGATCATGACCGCACGCAGCCAGGCGCGGTTCTGGGCCATGTTGGCCAACGGCGGCGAACTGGACGGCGTCCGCCTGCTTTCCGAGGAACGGGTCCGGACTTTCCACATTCCGCGTCCGCCCAGCGATTACGATCCGGTGCACGGACGGCCGCATCACGGGACCATCGGCGGCTTTCACTTTGCCGGCAGCCCCGGCATGGGCGCCATGGGCGTTAGCTCGCTGGCATTCGGCCACAACGGGGCCGGCGGCTCGGTGGGCTGGGCTGACCCGCGGCGCCGCCTGGCGGTTGCCATCCACCACAACCGCATGGTGCCGCACGGCCCGCCGGAAGAGAGCCCACTGACGCCCATCGGCGCCGCGGTGCGGAGGGCCCTGGAAATACCGGAGTAACGACGGGTCAGGATCCGCGAGGGCCGCTCAGTCGCGGATCCTGACCAGCTTCTGCATCGAGCGAAGCTCCCGGGGCGGGTCCATGTGCCGGCCATAGTCGGTCCAGGACACCTCGGCCACGTACAGATCTCCCCGTGAGTCGATCGCTATCCCGTGGGGCGAATAGAACCGCCCCGATTGGTCGCCGTAGCTCTCCCGCCCGACCCGGGCCAGGACCTTGCCCTTCGTGTTCATCACCGTTACCCGCGGGCCCAGATCGGTGCCGATGTCGTTGGTGCCGATTCCGCAGAAGTACTCGCCGATGTAGATCAGCTCCTCGCCGGAGCGGTCGTCGATGCAGATGGCGGCGGCCCGGGAGAGGTTGCCCCACTGGGTCTCGTACTTCCCATCGGAACTGAAGACCTGGATGCGATGATTCTCGCGGTCGGCGACGTAAACCCAGCCGTCGTTGTCCACGATGACGTTGTGGACGATGTTGAACTGGCCGTCTCCGGTCCCGGACTCGCCCCATGAAAAGAGGAGCCTGCCATCGGGAGTGTACTTGTGCACCCTGGCGTTGGAGTACCCGTCGGCCACGTAGAACTCCCCGGTGCGCCGGTCAAAGGCCACGTGGGCCGGCACGCAGAAGGGGTCGCCGCTCATCCTGGGGCTGGGCTGATGCGGCGTGCCCCAAATCTTCAGCAGCTTGCCTTCGGGGGTGAATTGGCGGACCGTGCTGTCGCCATTGTCCACGCAGTAAACGGTATCGTCGGGGGCGATGGTCACGCCGTGGGGGTTGGCGAACACCCCTTCGCCCCAGGTGCGCAGCACGTTGCCCTCGGTGTCGAACACGATCATCGGGATGGTGCCGCGGTTGAACACGTAGACCTGGTCCCTGGAGTCGACCGCGACTGACGTTCCCTCTTTATAGACGCACCCGTCCGGCAGCTGGCCCCAGTTCTCGCCCGACACCCGGTAGAGAAAGCCGTTCTCGCCGATGACCGCCGGGCCGCCGCCGTCGTCATCGCCATGTCCCTCGGTGCGCAGGCCGTATTCCCAGTCCTGTTCCTTATCGACCATATGCGTGACCTCCTCGAACCCACTTGGCGCAATCTGTCATTGCGAGCGCAGCGTGGCAATCTCGTCGGGGTAATGGGCGTCGCTACGGTAACGAGATCGCCCCATCCTGCCCAATCATAAAATCCCGTAAATCCTGCTTCTGACGATTTACCGTCAGTCAGCGCCCTGCGATGCCGCAGGTCTCAGGTTCGCCGGCAGGTGGGTTTCCCAATCGGGAATTTGCCTGACGCGAGGCGACGGCAGCAACCAGGACTGGACCAGGGCTATGGCGCTGAAACCAAGGGACATGAGCAGCGGCGCCAGGTAGGTTCCCGTCACGTCCCACAGGAGTCCGGCGGTCACGGGCGCCAGCCCCATGCCGAGGCCGCTGCCCAGGCTCTGCCAGCCGTAGAGGCTGCCCTGGGGAACGTTGCCGTAATACTGGCGGTTGGCGATGGGGAACGTGGGCACTTCGGTGCTCTGGCCGATGCCAAAGAGTATGCCGAACAGGTAGTACGCCCAGAGGTCGTTGAAAAAGAGAATGAGCAGCAGCGGGAAGACCTGGAGGGACATACCCACGACCCAGACCACCCGGCAGCCCCACTGTTCCGCGACCACGGGCACGGCGCCCCGGGCGACCACGCCGACGGTTTGCTGGGCGGCCAGCACGCCGACGGCCGCTTCCAGGAACAGGCCGCGGTCCACGGCAATGGCCACGATCAACACGTTGATGATCTGGTGGCCCATGCACCCCCAGTAGTGGATGCCGATGAGGTTCCAGAAGGTGGTGGTGCGCCGGGCCTGCTGGATGAATACCTTCGCCCTTACCTTCGTGGTCTCGTCCCTTCTGGGCCTTTGAATCGGTTCATCCCCAAGATCGCCGAAGGGGCGCACGCCGATGTCCGCTGGGCCGTTGTAGAAGAACTTGACCAACACCAGCAGCAGCGCTCCGCCGATTATTCCCGGAAGCCAGAAAATCCACTGGATGCCCAGCTGGTTGAAGGCCGCGCCGATCAGGAACAGGAACGCGACCACCCCAACCCCCTGGAACGACCAGACGACCCCCATGGCAATTCCCAGTTTTCGCCGGAACCACAGGGTGATGCCGGACACCGGCAGCACGGTGAAAATGGTCGAGGCCACCCCCAGGATTACGCCGAAGAATAGGTAGAACTGCCATAGGCTGTTCATAATGCCGGTCAGCAGCATCCCGATGATGAACAGCACGGCGCCGACCAGCAGGAACCAGCGCACGCCGTAACGGTCTCCAAGCCAACCCACATAGGGGCTCGCCAGCCCGAAGATAATCCACTGGAGGCTGAACGCCAGGCTGATGGCGCCGTAGCTCCAGCCGAAACCGGCCGTCGGGTCGCTGAGGTGCGGCACCAGGGCGGCCGCCGCAAACCGCACCGAAGAGGTGATGAACCCCATCATCGCGGCAATGGCCACGATGATCCAGGCGTAATGAATTCGGTTGGTTAGTCGCATGGATTCGGCAGGCTTTGGAGAAGATGGCATTGTACCTGAAACCGATGCCGTGTGCAGGGGGCAGACGAGCTCACGCGTACCCACATTTCGTGAATTGTCAGAAGCAGGATTTACGGGATTCTATGATTGGGCAGGATTGGAAGATCTCCATCACAGAACGGTTCCAATCCTGGTAATCCCTAAATCTTGAAAATCCTGCTTCTGACGATTCCCCGCCGGTCAGTGGGTACGTGTGAGGGCAGACGAGCTTTTGCACAGAGCATATAATCAGGGCCAAACCACTCCGGTTCCGAAAGCCGTCGGGTGCTTAAGTACCGGTTGCGGACATGTGCGAGCAGATGCAAGGAGGAAATCGTTATGGGCATTCAGATCAAGCGAGTTGGACACGTTGGGATCCTGGTTTCCGATTTTGAACGGTCCTTCGAGTTTTACACTAAGGTGCTGGGCTGCAAGGTGACTTCCCGCCGCCGCCGGCCCGATGGCGCCGAGACGGCTTTTCTGCGGTTCGACGAGACGCACCACGACTTCGTGATTGCGAGCGCTCCCGAGGACGTGGACGTTTCCGAGAACGTTCCCGGACGGGCCCGGCTGGTGCAGCAGGTGGCCTTTGAGGTGGAAAACCGCGACGAGTTCATGCGGGCCCTGGCCCACATCCACACCCACGGCGCGGAGATCGTCAGCGGCCCGCTGACCCACGGCATCGAGGCCGGCGGGAACCTGGAGGGCAGCGGCAGCCGGTCCTTCTACTTCCTCGACCCGGACGGCAACCGGCTGGAGATCTTCTGCGACGGCATGAAGGTTCCCAACGGGGAGCAGTTCCCCCGCGCCGAGTACGCAGACGCCATCAAGGACTTCATGGAGAAGCAGGCCGCAAAGGCGGCGGAACTCTCCGCCGACTGAGCAATGGCTACCATCACGGCACACAAAATCGGCCGGAGCATCCCGCTCCGGCCGACGTGTTTCCTGGGGTCTCGACTGATCTAGAGCCTGTTGACAAATGCCGTCATTCCGGCGAAAGCCGGAATCCAGTGAGCGTAAAATCCGCCCAACGTTCCTGTAGCAGAGGCTTTTCTGGGTTCCTGCTTTCGCAGGAACGACGGTGAAATGTCAACACGCCCTACCCCTGGCGCACAAACTTGTCAATGCCGGTGCCGTCGCTCAGCCCGACGTAGATGTCGCCCCGGGAGTCGACCCAACTGCCGTGACCCGGACCTCGGCAATCGAAGCGGGAGAGCACGTTGCCGGAGGTGTCCAGCACGCTGACCCGAGCCGACGAGTCGTTGACGCTGCCCTCGCTGACCACCAGGTTCCCCTCGCTGTCCGCGGAGATGTCCATGGGCCGCTGGATGTCGTCCCAGATGGTGATGAACTCGCCGTCCAGGCTGAAGAGCTGCATCCGGTGGTTCTCCCGGTCGCACAGGAAGATGGTGTCGTTGTGGATCAGCAGGCTGTGGGGGAGGTGGAAGTGGCCGGCCTCGGTCTTGCCCGGTTCGCCCCAGGACTGCTTGAGCTGGCCGTCCCAGCTGAAGCGGTGGACGCGAGCGTTGCGGTATCCGTCGGCCACGTACAGGTCGCCCGAGGGGGACGGGACCAGTTCCGCCGGGTAGTTGAAGGGGCCGGCGGACCGGGGGCAGAGGTCGCCGGGGTTTTCGCAGCCCGTGTCGGAGTGGACGCCGTGGCGACCCAGCATCTGGATGGGCTTGCCGTCGATGGTGTACACCAGGCAGACGGAGCTGTCCCGGTCGGTCAGGTAAACCGTGTCGTCCTCGATGTAGATGCCGTGGGCGAAGACAAAGGCGCCGTTGCCCCAGCTGTCCAGCAGGTTCCCGTCACGGTCGAAAATGAGAATTGGCGGGTCCTTGCGCTGAAAGGCGAAGACCCGGTCCTGGGAGTCGGTGGCGATGGCGCTGACCATGGCGAAGGTATCGCCCTCGGGCAGCCTGGCCCAGTTTTCCACCACTTCGTAGGTGTAGTTGCCGCTTCCTACGGTCGTCATGATTCTGACCTCCTGATGGTGTGGATGCGTACTCATCGGCTGACGCGGCTATTGTAACGCCGAAATCACTTACCAACTCAGCCGCGCCGGAACTTGGAAGGTGGGTGTGCTTCTCATGCGTACCCAGTTTGTCATCGCGAGGAGCGCAGCGACGTGGCGATCTCGTTACCGCAACGACGCCCGTTACCCCGACGAGATTGCCACCCCCGCATCAAGTGCGGGGTCGCAATGACAGATTGCGCCAAGTGGGTTCGCATGAGGGGTGTGCTTGAGGTCACGAAGACACCGGCGCGGTTTGTGCCTCACGAGGCAGGGATTCTTCCCAGTCGGGGATGAGCACGCGGGAGGATGACTCCAGCAACAGTATGAAGACGACTCCCGCGAGACTGGCGGCAATGGAGATGACCCAGGCGAGGTCATAGGAGCCTCCCCCGACGTCGATGAAGCCAAGAAGCCGCGTCGGCGCCTCACCGGTGCGGTAGTCGAACACCACTCCGCCGACCAAACCTCCCAGTGCCATGCCGAACCCGGACCCCAGGTGCTGGAAGCCAAATATCGACCGCACCGGACCCATGCCGTAGTATTGTCGGTTGGCGATGAGGAAGGCAGACATCTCCCCGCCGAAGCCGATGCCGAACAGGACGGCGAAGAGGTAGAACTCCCAGGCGCTCTGGGCCCAGAAGAGCATGATGACCGTGACCCCCTGCAGGGCGTAGGGCAGGATCATCGTTGCCTTGGCGCCGAAGCGGTCCGCCAGGATGGGAATGAACAGCCGGCTGCTGACGCTGGCCACGGTGTAGATGGTAACGATCCAAGCTGCCGCCGCCAGGGACAATCCCTGCTCGGTGGCGAAGAACACGACGTGCCAGATGACGATGGCGTGCCCCATGCAACCGAGGAAGTGGATGAAGGGCAGGTTCCAGAAGGCGCGGGTCCGGCGGGCATGTTGCAGGAATACCTTGCTCCGCAGCTTGGCAGTTGCGGTATTCGCCGGAGCCGGCGGCGGGTCGTCATCGGTGGCTCCCAGGGGCTTCATCCCGCGGTCGGCGGGTTCGCTATGGAAGAAGAACAACAGGGAGAACAGGATAACTCCGCCCACGGCGGCGATTATCCAGAACCCGACCTGCCATCCGGTCAGGGAAACCAGCAGCGCCAGGCCCGGGGCCGTGACGGACGCGCCCATGCCTCCGATGGACTGCTGGATACCGACGGCAATGCCCAGCTTCCTCTTGAACCACGCGGCGACGGTGGTGGGGATGTTGACGGTGAAGAGGGCCTGGGCCAGCCCCAACACGAGGCTGTAATAGAGGTAGAGTTGCCAGAGTTCGTTGATGGTGCTGAGGAGCAGCATCCCGCCAACGTAGAGTGCGGCCGCAACAAACAGGGACGGGCGCGCTCCGTAGCGGTCGCCCACCCATCCGGACACCGGCGATAGGATGGCGCTGGCGAGGCTGCGGAAGACCTGGGCGAGGACTATGGCGGTGACGCCCCAAGCGAAGTCAGTCTGGAGGACGACGAGGATGACGGCGAACGCCTGGCTGACGAAATTGGCGGTGACCCGGAGCATGGTGCCTATTCCGACCACCAGCCATGCGTAGTGATACTGCTCCCGCGTGTAGGCAACCAGGTCCGTCAAGCCAATATTCAAACCGAATCACTCTCCATCGCCAGGAATCAGGAAGGGCGGTCGCGCGCCGGAGCAGAAGTCGTCGGGACGAGACGAAGCCAAACCCGGCATCCGCAATTGTGGCATTGTAACCACGCCGGGGAGAGGTGGCAATTCACGTCGTCGCTCGCGCGTACCCAGTTTGATCGGAACCGTCATTGCGAGCGCAGCGACGTGGCGATGACAAACTGGGTACGCGTGAGAATCACAGTCTCCGGACTCCGGCTTTCGCCGGAGTGACGCCGTTGTAATTCATCGCGAGGAGCACAGCGACGCGGCGATCTCGTTACCGCAGCGACGCCCGTTACCTCGACGAGATTGCCACCCCCGCATCAAGTGCGGGGTCGCAATGACGGATTGCGCCAAGTGGGTACGCATGAGGTCCCGACCAGGTCGACACGAGAACCGGGGAAAGCGCATAATGCGCCCACATGCCAATCATTTGAGGAGTTGAACATGTCGGCGAAAGTTACGGGCCTCGGTCATATCGGCTTCTACGTGCATGACCTCGAACTCATGATGGACTTCTACGAGAATTTCATGGGAATGCAGCGGACCAAGGTCGGCCCGTTGGGCGCCTTTTACAGCGCAGACCCGGAAAGTTGCGATCACGAGATTGCCCTGATCAACGGACGGCCCTCGCTGGACGATCCGCACTGGATCCAGCAGATTTCAATGCGGGTGGAATCCCTCGATGACCTGCGCGATTTCAAGCGGCGCATCCTCGAACGCGGTTACCAATTGGACCGCATCGTCACCCACGCCAGCGCCATCGGCTGCTACTTCCGCGACCCGGAGAACAACCCCACCGAGGTGTTCTGGCTCACCGGTTACACGTCATGGGCGCAGGTGGGCATCCCCATCGACATTGACCAGTCCGACGAAGCGGTCATGGCGGACGTGCTGCGATCCTGGGAAGCCGTCCGGGGCGTGGAAATGGGCAAGCCGCCCAGTCCGCAAACGGTGGACGCCATTCGCGAACTGAGCGCGACGGCGGTGGGAAGCCGATAACTATCGGACTTACGCACTTGGATTTGCGATCTCGTCATTCCGGCGAAAGCCGGAATCCACTGGCTTTGTGGTAAATCAATCCGGAGTAACGTTAACGATTTCGGTTACTGGATCCCCGCTTTCGCGGGAATGACAGTTGGACTACTTCCAATACAACAGCGGAGGCGAACATGCTAAAGGCGGAGCGCGACAACGCAATCAGTCGGCTTAGCGATGAGCACCGTCAGGATCTCCGGCGGGTCGTCGCCGCCATTCAGGAGGCCCGAGGACGGATTACGGCTCGCGAACTGCTGGAAGGATGGCAAGAGGAACTGCCGGCAGAAGTCCGCGCCGCCGTGGAAGCCATCGTGGTACGGGACGAGACCGGCCCCAAGGTCGGCGAGGCGGCTCCCGACTTCTCCCTCAAGCGGTTGGGTTCAGAGGAATGGGTGCGCCTGTCCGATTTTCGCGGCCGGCGGCCGGTGGCCCTGGCCTTCGGGAGCTACACTTGACCCCCCTTCCGCGCTCAGTCGGAGCGCATGACGCAGATCTATCGCCAATACAAAGACTCGGTGGAGTTCTTTGTGGTTTACGTACAAGAAGCCCACCCAACCGACGGCTGGCAGGTGGAAAGCAACGTCCAGGAAGGCGTGCTGTTCAGCCAGCACCGGAGCTACGACGAGCGGGAAGCGGTTGCCCAATCGTGCAGCATCGACTTGCACATCGGGTTGCCCATCATCATCGAGGAAATGGACAACGCGGTCGACGAAGCCTACGGCGCAGCGCCGGAGCGCCTGTACCTGGTGGACGTCGACGGCAACGTGGCCTACCACGGCGGCGCCGGCCCCCATTTCTTCGACCTGGACGAGTGGGAGCAAGCGATCCAAGCTTGCGCCGCATCGGTGGCGACGCGATAGATTGCGGGGCAACGTTCCTTGCGCCGTTGCCCCGCTCGGGTTCGTGTGGTGGGCGATCAGAAGCCCACGGCGTAGGCCTCGCAGCGCGGGTCCGCGCCGCCCTGGAGCACGCCGGTCTCCGGGTTGCGGGTGATGACGCAGTATAGGGCCGAGCCTTCCCACCAATCCGGATACTGCTCTATGGTGTGGCCTTTCCGTCGCAGGCCCTCGACCACTTCATCGGAGATGCGGCCTTCCAGCCTCAGCATACCGGGATCGTACCTGGACGCCCAGTTGGAGCTGGGGAAGTTGTAGCTATAGAAGCGTGGTTCCTCCACGGCTTCCTGCGGGTCGCGGCCGAACTCCAGGACGTTCAACAGCAGTTGCAGGGTACCCTGCGGAATGTGGTCGCCGCCGTGGGCCCCCAGGGCCATCACGGGTTCCCCGTCGCGCACCACCAGCGCCGGCGCGGGAGTCAGTCGAGGCCGCTTGCCGCCCTGGACGGAGGCCGGATGGTCCTCGTTCAGCTTGGACTGGGTGCCGCGCAGCGAGAAAGCGAGACCCGTGCCGGGAATGATTGGCCCGCCGTTCTTGGTGCCCTCGCTGGGAGTGCAGGAGAAAATGTTCCCGTCGCGGTCGATTACCCCGAAGTAAGACGTCCCGCCGCCGCTGACGCCGGCGGTGGCAACTGGCGTCGCCGCTTCCCGGGGAGACTGTGGAGCGCCGTTGACGGTGGCTTTGCCCTTGCGCGGGTCGCCCGCCGGCGGCGTGCCCGGCCAGGCCAAATCCGGGTCGATCAGGGTGCGGCGCTTGGCCAGGTACGCCTCCGACAGCATTTCGTCCATGGGCACGTCCACGAAATCGGGATCGCCCACGTACCGCTCGCGGTCGGCGAAGGCCAGGTTCAGGGCCTGGCTCACCGTGTGGATGTACGGGGCGGAGTTGTGGCCCATGGACGCCAGGTCGAACCCCTCCAGGATCTTGAGCGCCTGCGGGAACGTCGGCCCCTGTCCCCACGGCCCGGTGCTGTAAACGTCGTAGCCCTTGTAGTTCACCGTAACCGGTGGCCTCACTTGCACGTGGTATGACGCCAAGTCTTCCTCGGTGAGGAGACCGCCCATCTCCTGGTTGAACGCGACGATCTGGTGCGCCAACTCGCCAGTGTAGATATAATCCCGCGCGGCCTTCAGCGCCGCCTCCCGGCCCTTGCCGGCGTTGGACGCCTCGATGTCGGCGAGTCGGGAAAGCGTGCCAGCCAGGTCCTTCTGGTAGAACATCTCGCCCTGCTTGGGCGCGCGTCCGCCGGGCAGGTAGATGTCGGCGGTTGACGGGTACGCGCTGTACTGGTCGAAGGCGGTCTTGAACCGGCCGGCCAGGTAGCGGTACATGGGGAACCCGTTTCCCGCCAAGTTGATGGCCGCGCTGGCCACCTGCCCGAAGGTCATGGTGCCGAACTTCGACAGCGACGTGATCCACGAATCGGCGGCGGCGGGAGTCAGGGACGACAGCACGCCGGCCGGCATCCTGCCCCCGTGATGCTGGTGGAAGTAGTCGACCGACGCGGCTTTGGGCCAGACTCCGAGTCCGTCAACGGTGACGACCTCATTCCGGTCGGCCAGGTAGATGACGGTGGGCGCAACGCCCAGGAAGCTGCAATCGTCAACGTGCACGACGTTCAGAGCCAGGCCAACGGCCACGCCGGCGTCGATGGCGTTGCCGCCCCGTTTGAGAACCTCCAGGCCAGCCATAGCGGCGGCAGGGTGGCTGGCCGCAACCATTCCGTTGACGCCTTGCATCAACGGCCGATAACTGCTCATGGTGGTACCTTTGACTGGCATATCCGGCCTCCGTTTTGGGGATGTTGGTTTCTAGGTTCGGGCGGCTTGTTTTTAGCCGGCGTCTTCTCTCGCGGCTTGGGCCTGCTCAATCAGGAACCGGGCGTTGGCGACGGTCTTTTCCAGGTAGTCGGGCTGGTCGGTCAGACGCGGTTGCCGTCGCGCTCGGTAGCCATGTCGCCCAGCATACTCCGTGTAGATATCGGGGGCTATGGACAAGCGGAAGTCCCGCAGTTCGGGGTGGAAGTGCCGCAGCGTGCCCAGCAGGTCCGCCATGCTGTGGTTGTAACCGTAGGGAATCTGGCGGGCCTCCAACAGGGCTTTCAATCCGCACTCCAGGGCGAAGTGCGCCTGCTGGCCTATCGGGAAGTCCGGCTGGTCGTTGGCTACACCCACTTGGAACATTGACAGGTGTGCCTCCGCTCTTTCGATGAGTATTTCGTAGTTCTCCCAGTCGTAAGAGTTTTCGGTGTCCTCGTCTTCGTATTGTGACGAGCCGGACTGGTTCGGATCCCTGGGCATGACTATTCCGTCCTTGACGGCGTGGGTCTCGACGCTGTTGACGTACCGGCGGTTGTGCCGGAACTCTTCGATGGTTCTCCACACCAGTTCCACCGGCACTTCCCGTCCGTAGGTCTCCCGGGCGACCCTGGCGGCGGCGGCCGCGGCGGCTTTTTGGATGGCGTCGTCAGGTTCGGCGGCCTGTACCAGCATGACGTCGATGTCCGATAGCAGTTCTTCGTGGTCACCCCGAGCGCGGGAGCCGAAGAGGATAACGAGATCGGGCTGCTCACGTTGCTGCACCGCTTTCGCTATGCGCAGCGCTTTGGGGTCGTGACGTTGCATCTGATTCGTCTCCCGGCGGCGTTGTCAAACTCGCCTGGCGCCGGTCCGGTGGTTGATGGGGATTTTACTGAACCGGCAACGGTGTTCGGGTCAGAACCGGCAACGGTGTTTGGGTCAGATTTCTCCGGGCGTAGTATAGTCCCTAATCGTGGTCAAGAAGAAACCGGAGGTTACATCATGGCGGTAAGGCAACCCACTGTCGAAGAGATTTTCCGAATAGCCGACGCCTACAACCTGAACCCCTCGCCGGCCGACGTCGAGTCCTATATCGAGCTGAGCCAGCCCATCCTGGACTCTTACGCCCGCTTGGACCAGCTCACCGCGCCGAGCCTGCCGGTGAAATACCCGCGCTCTCCCGGCGCGCGGCCCCAGCCGGAGGACAACCCGCTGGGGGCCTGGTACTGGCGCTGCGACATCACCGGACCCCAGGGCGGGCTGCTCTCCGGCAAGACCGTGGCCATCAAGGACAACGTCTGCGTGGCCGGCGTTCCCATGATGAACGGCACCGGCGTCCTGGAAGGCTACGTTCCCGACGTGGACGCTACCATCGTGACCCGCATCCTGGACGCCGGCGGTGCCATCCGGGGCAAGGCCGTGTGCGAGAGCCTCTGCTTCTCCGGCGGCAGCCACACGTCCGACACCGGGCCGGTGCATAATCCCCACGACCCCACGCGCACGGCCGGCGGCTCTTCCAGCGGCAGTGCGGCGTTGGTGGCGGCGGGCGAGGTTGACCTGGCCATCGGCGGCGACCAGGGCGGGTCGATCCGCATACCGGCCAGCTGGTGCGGCATCTACGGACTCAAGCCGACCTACGGACTGGTGCCATACACTGGAGTCTTTCCCATCGAGCTGACCCTGGACCACACCGGCCCCATGGCGCGAACCGCCGCCGACGTGGCCCTGATGCTGGAGGCCATCGCCGGCCCCGACGGGCTGGATCCCCGGCAGCAAGCCGGACTGTCGGGGCAGGCCTATACCCAGGCATTGACCGGCGACGTGTCCGGTCTGCGCGTGGGCATCGTGCCGGAGGGTTTCGGCTTGGCGGAGTCCGAAGCAGACGTAGACGAGGCGGTGCGCCAAGCGGCCGGCTCTTTCGAGAGCATGGGGGCTACGGTGGGTACGGTATCCATACCCTGGCACCTGGATGGCATCCACGTGTGGCGGGCCATCGCGGTGGAAGGGGCCACGATGCTGATGGTGGCCGGCAACAGCATGGGCACCAACTG
Source organism: Chloroflexota bacterium (assembly GCA_028873965.1). Classification (GTDB taxonomy): domain Bacteria; phylum Chloroflexota; class Dehalococcoidia; order Lucifugimonadales; family UBA3495; genus Bin87. The sequence goes on along the minus strand of JAPPMU010000033.1, from coordinate 52,668 downwards.
GAAGGGCCACTACACAACCGGCCTCCAGGACGTTTACGCCCACGGCTGGCAGAGCCGGGCCGACGACCTGTCGGAGACCACCAAGCTGGTGGTACTCATGGGACAGTACATGCAGGACCGATACCACGGCCGCTACTACGCCAAGGCGCAGAATCTGGCCCGGACGCTGACCGCCGCCTACGACCAGGCGCTAAGCGAGTACGACCTGCTGGTGATGCCCACCCTGCCGATGAAGGCGACGGTCATTCCGCCGGCCGATTGCAGTCGCCAGGAGTACACCGACCGGGCCTTGGAGATGATCCCCAACACCTGCCCCTTCGACGTGACCGGCCACCCGGCCATCTCGGTGCCGTGCGGAACATCGGACGGCCTGCCCATCGGCATGATGCTCATCGGGCGCGCGGGCGATGACGCGACGGTGCTGCGGGCGGCCGACGCCTACGACCGCAATAATTAGCTCGCGCTCACTCACTTTGTCATTGCGAGGAGCATAGCGACGTGGCAATCTCGCTGGCTGAGCGACGGCTCCATCGGCAACGAGATTGCCACGCTGCGCTCGCAATGACAGTTTGCGGAAAGTGGGTACGCATGAGCAACAATTAGACCGTAACCAACCGGAGGAACCGATGATAGTGGTAACCGGAGCGGCGGGCCGCCTGGGTCGCCGCGTGGTGCAACTGCTGGTGGATCGCGGCCGGGAAGTCCTGGCGACGGACCGATTGGACGCGGATGACCTGCCGGCCAAGTTCGTGCGCTGCGAGCTGGGCGATCCCCAGGCAGTGCATAGCGTTCTCGAAGGCGCGGAGGCGGTGGTGCACATGGGTGCCATCCCGGGGCCGCAGCGGGCAGAGCCCAGGGTGATTTTCGAGAACAACGTGGCTGGCGACTTCAACGTCATGATGTCGGCGGCAGAGCTGGGGCTGCGGCGCGTGGTGTTCTCGTCCAGCGCCTTCGGTATGGGTTGGGCCCATGACGGCAACGCCTTCGTGCCGCGGTACCTGCCGCTGGACGAGGAGCATCCCATGATGCCTTTCGAGCCCTACGGCCTGACCAAGCAGGTGGGCGAGGACATCGGCAGGATGATCGCCCGCAACTCGGACACCACGGTGGTCAGCCTGCGTTTCACCAACGTGGCGCTGCCGGAAGTCCAAGCCGAGTTTCCGTGGCCGGCGCCCACGCCGGAGAACCCGCTGACGCTGGTAATGTGGGCCTACGCCGACGCCCGGGACGTGGCCGAGGCGCATGTCCTGGCGCTGGACGCGGAGATCGAAGAGTACGAGGCTTTCATGCTCGCCCAGCCTTCCAGCCGGTTCGCCGAGCAGACGATTGACCTGATCAGAGCCAACTTCGGCGGCCGGGTGGAGATACGCGACGGGTTGGAGGGCACCGCCAGCGTGATCAGCACGGCAAAGGCGCAGCGGATGCTGGGCTGGACACCGCGCCACGACTGGAGGCAATGAGCGGCGCCGGCGCTGCACTCACGTGTACCCAGCTTCACTCGAACCGTCATTGCGAGCGTAGCGCGGCAATCTCGTGCTAGTCACGGGGTCCCTTTCAGCAACGAGATCGCCACGTCGCTGTGCTCCTCGCGATGACAAACTGGGTACGCGTGAGCTGCGCCGCAATCCGTAAGGAAATCAATCGACCCGGACCTATTCGTCCGGGTCGATCACTATGTCGGGGTGGGTGTCGACGCCGTAGCGGGCGAACACGTCGTTGATCTGCGCCATGTCGGCGCCGGAGAGGGCCCACTCCAGGCCGGCGACGTTGTCCTCCACTTCCTGCGCGGTGCGGGTCCCAACCAACGCGACGCTGACCGCCGGGTTCGACAGCACCCACCGCAGGGCCAGCTGGGGCATCCTCTTGCCCCGGCCCTCGGCGATGGGCTTGAGGTCCTCGACCACCTGCAGGTTCCGCTGGAAATGCTCTTCGGCGAAGACGCCCACGTTCCAGCCCGGCCGACCGCCGGTGGCGCGCCAGTCGTTGCCGCCGAAGGTGGTGTCCGCCGACATGGTGCCCGTCAGCAGGCCGAACGCCAGCGGGCCGTACACCATGACGCCGGTGCCACGCTCGAGGCAGTAGGGGAATATTTCCTGTTCCATGCGCCGGTCAAACATGTTGAGGCCGTACTGGACGACGTCCACGCTGCGCACGGTTTCGCACTCTCGAATCTGGTCCAGGGTGAAATTCGATACGCCGACGGCGCGGACCTTGCCCTGATGGACGAGGCTGTCCAGCGCGTGCATGGTTTCGTCGAAGGGGGTATTGACGTCCGGCCAGTGGATGAGCAGCACGTCGAGGTAATCGGTGGCCAGGTTCTGCAGGCTCTGCTCCACTGAAGCGAATATCGACACCATGCGGCTGTCCCGACCCTTGGGCCGGTCGGCATAACCCACGCCGCACTTGGTGACCACGATCACGTCCTGGCGACGGTTGCCGAGCGCCTTGCCCAGAACGACCTCCGATTCGCCCCGGCCGTAGGCCGGCGCCGTATCGAAACAGTTGATGCCCAGGTCGATGGCGCGGTTGACGGCGGCGTCCAGCTCGCTGCCGGTGACGTCGCCATAGGTTCCGCCCATCTCCCAGCAGCCGAAGCCCAGGGCGGAGACGGTTATGTCGGTGGGGCCGAAGCGGCGGTATTCCATGAGGATGCTCCTGCTTTCGACGCAAGGCTTGGGGCAGAGGGGCGCGGGGGTTGCTTCCTAGATGGTATGCCCCGCTCACCGCCGGCTAGTCGCCCGGCGGCGGTTCATTGAATTCGCACCCTTCAGCAGCCGCCTGATCGCGTGCCGCGGTCCACTGCTGCCAGCGTTTGCGTTCTTCGGCGATCCCTTCGGCCCTTACCTCGGCCAGCTCCCGCTCCCGTCTCTGCTTGTCTTTGCCGATTAGCGACAATGTGTAAAACAATCTGAAGCCTCCTTCCGCCAGCACGGCAATGATGCCGTAGGAAACGGCGCCCAGGCTGACCATCTCCGCGACCCTATCCCAATGTTCCCAGAACCTTACTTCCCCTGTCCAGAACCACGTCATAAGCGCGGCGCCGAATGGCGAGGCCGCAAAATGCCTGACCTGCCAACTATCCGGCTGTATCAGCCAATTCCAGATGTGGCGGGATCATTCTTACCAGTTCCGTAAATCGTCAGAATCAGGATTTGCGGGATTTTATGATTATCAGGATTGGGAGATCTCCATTACAGAACGGTTCCAATCCTGGGAATCCTTGAATCTCGAAAATCCTGCTTCTGACGAAAGGTTCTTACTCCAGGTTGGGCCACGCGCCCCGGCTGGGCGATACGCCCTCGTAAGCGTTGGCGATGCGGAACAGGTTGCCCTCCTCCCACGGGCGGCCGATGAACTGCAAGCCGATGGGCAGGCCGAGCTCGCTGAACCCGCAGGGCACGGTTATCGCCGGGAAACCCGTGGCGTTCATGGGGCTGGTGTTGCGCGAAACGTGGCCGGAGCCGGGTCCGCGCACCTTCTGCTGCCGTCCCTCCGCTTCGATGGTCGCAGCGTCGATACGCGGCGCCGGCAGCGGCGTGGTCGGCGTAATCAGGAAGTCCACGTCCTGAAGGACACGGGCGTGTTCCTCCTTGATGATGCGCTGCACCTTCATGGCCTTGGAGTAGTCGCGGCCCAGCACGAACTGGCCGGCCAGGGTGCGGTAGAGAGTGTCGGGGCCGTAGTCCTCGCGATTTGACGTGATATAGGGCTCGTGCGTGACCACGCTGTCGGCCATGCTGGAGAAACGCAGCGCGCCGGCGTACTGCATGCTGGGCACGCTGACCTCGCGGGTGGTAACCCCCAGTTCCTCCAATGCGGCGATGGCGCGGCGCACGGCGGCCTCCACCTCGGGATCCAGGTGGTCGTAGTAGTAATTAGAGGGGATGCCCATGGTCAGCCCGCTGATCCCGCGCTCCATGATGAGCGCGTAGTCGTCCACCGGAACCGGAACGGTGCTGGGATCCAGGGGGTCGTAGCCGGCGATGGCCTGCAACACCAGGGCGCTGTCGCGCACGGAGCGGGTCATGGGGCCGATGTGGTCGCCGTTGAAGCTGGTGACCAGCAGGCCGCGCTGGCTGACCCGGCCGAAGGTCTGCTTGAGCCCAACGACGCCGCAGAAGGCCCCGGGCAGGCGCACGGATCCGCCCAGGTCGGTTCCCAGGGAGGCGAAGGTGACGCCGGCGGCCACGTTGGCGCCTCCGCCGCCACTGGAACCGCCAGGGATGTGATCGACGTTCCACGGGTTATGCACCGCGCCGTAGTGCGGGTTGTTGGAGGTCGCGCCGGCGGCGAACTCCTCCAAGTTTTCCTTGCCGATGATGATGGCGCCGGCGGCCTTGCAACGGCGGACGACCTCGGCGTCTTCGTCGGGCACGTGGTCGCGCAACACCTTGGTGCCCAGCGTGGTGTTGATGCCGCCGGTGGCGATGTTGTCCTTGATGCCGATGGGGATGCCGTGGAGCGGACCCAGGTACTCGCCACGGGACAGGGCGTCCTCCGCCTCCTCGGCCTGGGCCAGCGCCTGCTCCCGCATGATGGTGATGAAGGAATTCAGCGTGAGCTGGCGGCGCTCGGCCTCGTCCAGGGCGGCCTGGGTGAGATCTACGGGCGAAACCTCCCGGCCCTGGATCAGCGGGGCGACTTCGGAGATGGTCAACTTGAGCAGTTCGGAATCAGGCATCGTTTTCTCCTCCATCGGCCGGCCGCAGCAGGCGCGCGGACATGACGTCGGACAGGTCCAGGTCGCGCAGGTTCTGCAATTCGGTCAGGTAGTTCTCCAGCTCGGGTTTGACCAACTCCAATTCGGCGTCGGACAACTCAAACCCGCCGTATTCGGCGATTATTCGCTTCATGGTTTCGTCGGAAATCGGCATTCGCCACACCTCCTGCATGGTCGAGGTTAGGCGCGAGTGTACATAGCGCGTCGTGTGTAGGCAAGGAAGCAATTAGAGAGCCGGAACTACCTGCGGGCTGGCTGCGACACCGTCTCCGGGCGAAACGGGGCTTGTGCAAAGTCCCCTCATAGATTTTCCCGCTCATCCTGAGCCTGTCGAAGGATGCTCATTGCAGCCGTCGGATGGTTCGACAGGCTCACCATGAGGGGGTGAAAAAGGACTTTGCACAGGTCACAGAGCGAAAGGCAACTGTTCAGATTTGAGGGGCGGCCCAGAACCAGAACCGTCATACCGGCGAAAGCCGGTATCCAGAAAAGCCTGCTGAAAGGCTATGGTAAGCAGGGAAGGACTTCCTGGATTCCGGCTCAAGGCCGGAATGACGTGCTGAACGCGCGAATGACTCACCAACTCTGAACAGTTGCGGCGAAAGGTTTCAGATTGCCGCTCGGATTTGGCCTGTGCTATACTCACGCTCGATTCAGCGCCAGACCCAGGAGAGAGGCACAGAGCTTATGGTACAAGCCCCGGAACGCCCGGCGGAGAGTGCGATGAACGCGGCTCCCGCTCTGGAACCGATCACGATGAAGTCCCTGCTGGAGGCCGGCGTCCACTTCGGCCACCAGACCAGGCGGTGGAATCCGCGTATGCGCCGCTACATTTTCACGCAGCGCAACGGGATCCACATCATCGATCTGCAGCAGACGATGGGGCTGATCAACGACGCGTACCGGGCGATGGTGGAACTGTCCGCCAGCGGCGGCAAGGTGCTGTTTGTCGGCACCAAGAAGCAGGCCCAGGATGTCATCGCCTCTGAAGCCGAGCGCACCGGCCAGTGGTACGTGAACCAGCGCTGGCTGGGCGGCACCCTGACCAACTTCCAGACGATCAAGGGTCGTATCGACCACATGAAGCGTCTGCAGGAACAGCGGGATACCGGCTACCTGGCGCGGCTGCCGAAAAAAGAAGTGGTGCGGCTGACGCACACCCTGGACAAGCTGGAGAAGTATTTCACCGGCCTGCGCAACATGGACCGGCTGCCCTCCGCTCTCTTCGTCATCGACATCGGCAAAGAGGACATCTGCATCGCCGAGGCGCGCCGGCTCAACATACCCATCTTCGCTATCGTTGATACGGACTGCGATCCCGGCCAGGTCACCCACGCGGTGCCGGGCAACGACGACGCGGTCCGGTCCATTCGGCTGATTACGGGCCGAATGGCCGCGGCCATCGAAGAGGGTCAGGCGCAGCGGGAAGCTCTGCAAATGGCGCAGGCCGAAGCGACAGACACGGAAGGTGAAGAGGGCGACGAAGACGTCCGGCCCTTCAGCAATACCGTGACGCTGGAAGAGCTGGGACAGATGATGTCCTCGCGCCCGCTGGAGCCGTAAGCGGCTGATTCTGACCAACCGCCCGACAGCATCAACCACAGGAGGCTCAAAAGTTGCCTGCAGTAACCGTTGAACTGATCAAAAGCCTGCGCGAACAGACCGGCGCCGGCATCAGTGATTGCAAGCAAGCCCTGGAGGACAACGGCGGAAACCTGGAGCAGGCCATGGCGGCCCTCCGTCAGAAGGGTTTTGAGCAGGCCGCCAAGCGGGCCGACCGCGAAACTTCGCAGGGGTTGGTTGAGGCCTACATCCACACCGGCGGCCGGGTCGGAGCGATGGTGCAGTTGGGGTGCGAGACCGACTTCGTGGCGCGCACCGAGGGCTTCCGCACGCTGGCGCACGACATCGCCATGCAGGTGGCGGCAATGTCCCCGGTGTATCTGAACGAAGAGGACATGGACGAAGGGGACGACCGTCCTGCTGCCCAGGTTTGCCTGATGCAACAGCCGTTCATCAAGGACGGGTCCCGGACTCTCGCCGACCTGGTGCGCGAAACGGCGGCGCAAACCGGCGAAAACGTCCGTGTGGTCAGCTTCCGCAGGCTGGCGCTGGGAGAATAACGATACAAACGAAAACGGCATCCCTCACAGGTCGATGCTGCGCCGGTATTGAAAATGGTTTCCGCCAGCGTCACGGGTGAAACGATCTATCGCCGCGTCCTTTTGAAGGTCAGCGGCGAATCTTTACAGGGTTCGGGGCCGGATGCGATTGATCCGGAAGCGGTCTCCTATATCGCGGATCAAATCATTGACGCCCACTCCCGTGGGGTGGAGACGGCGGTGGTGGTCGGCGGCGGCAACATCTGGCGCGGGTCGGCCGCCGAGCGGAGGGGCATGGAACGGTCCACCGCGGACTACGCCGGCATGGTGGCGACCATCATCAACGGGTTGGCCTTGCAGGACGCGCTGGAGCGAAAGGGGATCATCACCAGGACACAATCAGCGCTGCCGATACAGGCCGTGGCCGAGCCCTACATCCAGCGTCGGGCCATCCGTCACCTGGAAAAGGGGCGGGTCGTGCTGTTCTGCGCCGGAGCCGGGAACCCCTACATGTCCACCGACACGGCCTCGGCGCTTCGGGCCCTTGAAGTGGGAGCGGAAGTGCTGTTGATGGCCAAGAATGGCGTGGATGGGGTTTACGACTCCGATCCAAAGACCAATCCCGCCGCCGTGCGCTTCGGGAACCTGGAATACCTGGACGCCGTAAATCGCCGACTGGAGGTGATGGACTCCACCGCGATGACCCTGTGCATGGATAACGAGATGCCGATCATAGTCTTTGACATATTTGAGCGGGGCGCCATGGGCCGCATCCTGCAAGGGGACGTGGTGGGAACGACCATCGACGACGGCTCGCGGCGCAACGGGTCGTGAATCCAGGAACTGCCAGCTAATCACGCTCAGCCGAAAAGGAGGGACCAAATGCCGGATCGCAACAACAGGGGCAACAACAGCGATCAGGATGGACCGACCATGGAGGCCGTGCTGGCCGAAGCGGAGCGCAAAATGGGGCAATCGATTGAAGCCATGCGCCGCGACATCAGCACGCTCCGCACGGGCCGGGCAACGCCGGCGCTAATCGAAGATCTGTCGGTCGATTACTACGGTTCGCCCACCCCTCTGAAACAGATTGCCTCCATTTCGGCTCCCGACGCCCGGGCCATCATGGTGCAGCCCTGGGATCGGCAGGCCCTGCGCGACATCGAGCGCAGCCTGACCCAGTCCGAAATGGGGTTCAACCCGTCGAACGACGGCAACGTGATCACCGTGCCCATTCCGCCGCTTACCCAGGAGCGGCGCCGGGAGATGGTGCGCCTGCTGAAGCGCAAGGCGGAGGACAGCAAGGTGGCCGTGCGGAACGTGCGGCGCGAAGGGGTGGACTCCCTGCGCAAAATGGAACGGGACAAGTCGATTTCCCAGGATGAGAACCGGCGCAGCCAGGATAACCTGCAAAAGACCACCGACGCCCACATCAAGGCCATCGACGAGGTCGCGGCGACGAAGGAAGCGGAAATCATGGAGGTGTAGCCCCAGAGAAACCGGCTCTGACGCAGGGTTGTTCCGTTTGCCCTTCGTTTGCTTGATCATGTGAACGTCAGCAGATACGCGCCATGAGTGACGAAGCGGGGGAGAATGCCAGACTGCGCCGGGCATTTGATGAGATGCCGAAAACCCCCGGTCATGGCGAAACAATGCCGCAACGACATGGCAGCGTGCGCCCGGAATGGATCATGCGCATCATCGCCGAACCTTATGAGAGGTACGAGATCTACACTCCAGACGGAGAGCGCCGGACTGTTATCACTGGGCGTGTGCCAGAGTCCCAACAGTGGATAATGGTTGTATTTGTCGGAGATCCGGAAACGGGTGAGTTTTTGACCGCCTACCATAGAAAACAGTTGGCAAGGGTGTATGGAGGACGACCGTGGGAAATTCCGTAGGCTTATCCGAGGCTGGCTGGGAAACTCTGCCCAACGCTGACGTAAAGTACAGCCCTGAAACCCAAACGCTCTATATCAGCAACGGTCAGCCCGCCCGCATGGGCGAGGAAATCGCGCGGTGGGTTGTCGTATTCACCGATGAGGATCCGGAAGCGGATAACAACGTAAATGATGCGTCGCCGGTGAGCATCCAGATTGACGCTGCCGAAACGGTTCTCAAACCTTTCGTGGACGCAATCCTGGCCAAGTACGGCGTCCGGCGGGAGCCGCCGTCGGTTGCCGTCGCCGCGCAGAGCTGACGACGCAAATACCATACAACCGGCCGCCGTTAACGCAGATTTTTCCGCATACCGACTCTTGCCCACCGCCGATAGCGTCTCCCAGAGCGCCGGTTCGAACCGCGACGCTGGTCCCGTGCCCCGCCATGTAGCCATCATCATGGACGGCAACGGACGCTGGGCGGAGCGCCAGGGGCTCCCCCGTACCGCGGGACACCAGCGCGGGGTGGGCAACATCCCGCGGGTCGTCGAGCTGCTGGCGCAACGCGGCGTTCGGGTGGTTACGCTCTACGCCTTTTCGACGGAGAACTGGCGGCGGCCCACCGATGAAGTGGACAGCCTGATGTCGATCCTGGCGGAACAGATCGAGCCGCAGACCCGGGAGCTGCACCAGGCAGGGGTAAAGTTGGTCCATCTCGGCGACATGAGCCCGTTGGACCCCGCGCTCCAGGAATCGATACGACAGGCGCAGGCCGTCACCAGTCACAACGACGGCATCACGGTCAACATCGCTTTCAATTACGGCGGCCGGGAGGAGATCCTGCAGGCGGTTCGGCGGATGCTGGCCGACGGCGTGGTTCCGGAGGACGTGGACGAGGCGATGTTCGGCGCGTACCTCTACACCGATGGATGCCCGGATCCGGACTTGATAATTCGCACCGGCGGCGAGCAAAGGCTCAGCAATTTCTTGATCTGGCAGGCGGCCTACAGCGAGTACTACCACACGCCGGTGCTTTGGCCGGACCTGGGCGCCGACGATTTGGATCGCGCACTGAGCGCTTACGGTCAAAGGCAGAGACGATTCGGCTCCCTGGACATCCAGGACCATCCCTCCGGAGCGTAAAGCGGGTGCTGCTCCACCGGGTTCTGACTGCCCTGGTGGGCGTGCCGGTGGTGTTGGCATGCATCTGGTTCGGCCCGCCCTGGATTACCCTCCTGGCGGCGGCCGCCGCAGTTATTGGCGTCAGAGAAGCGTACCGGCTGCTTCCGGCTCGCGAGCCGATACCGGAGGACGATGACAGCGGCGACACGCCCCTTCCGTTGCTGCTGGGCGGAACGTGGGCAGTGGCCCTGGTATTGGCCGGTGAGCTGGCGGTGCGGCCCGAGGACTTCGGGTGGGCGGCGCTGGGCATATGCATCGCCGGCGTAATCGTGGCCGGGCTGTGGATGATCGCCGCATGGCACGGGCGGCGACCCATAACGGCGGCGTGTTATCTGGTGTTGTCGCCCGTGTACATCGGAGGAGCCTTGGCGTCTGCGACGGCCCTCCGAGGAATCGACGGGCTGCCCGGCCTGTGGCGAGCGAAAGTCGAAGAACCGGCGCCTCCTATATCGGTTCCGCCGCACATCGAAGATGACGGTCTTGGCGAAGCGTTCGAGTCGGTTTATCAGGTCTCGGCCGACGACGCTGGGGTCTGGCTGCTGCCGGACATTATTGGGTCCGATTTCGCCCGGGAATTGACGGTCCTCACGGAAACCGGGTGCTGGTGGCTCCTCCTAGCGATCCTCACCGTTTATGCGGCGGACACGGGCGCCTACGCCGTGGGGCGTCTCATCGGGCGGCATCGAATGGCCTCCACCATCAGCCCGGGGAAAACGTGGGAGGGAACGGCTGGCGGAATGCTGTTCGCGGTTATCGCCGCGGTTGTGCTCGGAGCGCTGTTTCCCCTGCGGCTGGAGATTTGGCACCTGGCGGTAATCGGTGTTATTTTAGGCGCCGTATCGCCCATAGGCGATCTGATCGAATCCAAAATCAAGCGGTTGGCCGACGCCAAGGACTCAGGCAACCTGTTTCCCGGCCACGGCGGGATGCTGGATCGGTTGGACAGCCTTCTTCCGTCCTTAATCGCGGTGTACATCCTGGCAGCCGTGAGTACCCCTTAAACCGACCCGGAAGCGAACACATGCGGCGCATAGTCATACTCGGATCTACCGGATCCATCGGGCGTCAAACGCTGGACATCGTGCGGGCGTTCCGCAACGAGTTTCAGGTGGTTGGCCTGGCGGCGGGAAACAACACCGCCCTGCTCCTGGAACAGGCGGCGGAGTTCGCTCCCGATTACATCTGGTGCTCCAACCCGCCCGGGGAGTTGCCCGAGGGCGTGAAAATGCTGCCCATGGCCGAGATGGCGTCGCTGCCCGAGGTGGACCAGGTCATGGTCGCGTTGATGGGAGCGGTTGGCCTGACGCCCACGTTGAGCGCCCTGCACGCGGGGAAGCAGGTCGCGCTGTCCAACAAGGAACCGATCGTGATGGCGGGCCAGGTCCTCAAGGAAGCGGAATCCGCACATGACGGAGTGATCCTGCCCGTGGACAGCGAGCCCAGCGCCATCTGGCAGTGCCTGCAGGGGGAAGACAACCATATCCGACGGCTGATGATAACCGCCAGCGGCGGCCCGTTTCGCCGCACGCCCCTGGAAGAACTGGACACGGTCACCCCCGAGCAGGCGCTGAGACACCCGACCTGGCGTATGGGCGACAAGATCACCATCGACTCGGCCACGCTGATGAACAAGGCTTTCGAGGTGATTGAGTCCCACTGGCTGTTCTCCGTGCCGTGGGAAGACATCGCCGTGGTGGTGCACCCCCAGAGCACCATACATTCCATGGTCGAGTTCGACGACGGATCGGTGAAGGCGCAGTTGGGGCCGCCCAGCATGCGTCTCCCCATACAGTACGCGCTGTTTCACCCCCGGCGCTTTGCCAACGACGAGATACCCCGCCTGGACATTGGCGCTCCCTGGTCCCTGGACTTCGAGCCGCTGGAGCCGAAACGCTTCCCCTGCTTTGACCTGGCGGTCTCCGCCGGCAAGACGGGCGGAACCATGCCCGCCGTGCTCAGCGCCGCGGATGAAGTGGCGGTGCAGGCTTTCCTGGCCGGGAGCATCCGCTACACCGACATCTACCGGCTGGTGGAGCGGGTGCTGGGCGAGCACGTATCGCAGCCGTCGCCCGACCTGGATGCTATAGTAGAAGCAGACCGCTGGGCCAACCTGCGCGCTGCCGAGATAGTGAGCAGCGGGATGAATTAGCCGGCCACGCGGGCCAGGACTATGGACACGTGGATTATCGCGGTGGCGTCGTTCGTGCCGATGCTGCTGCTCCTGGTGGTGGTGCACGAGCTGGGGCACTTCTGGTCGGCCCGGGCTTTTGGGATCAAGGTACTCGAATTTGGCGTCGGTTACCCGCCCCGGGCTTTCGGAATCTACACCGGCCGCACCGAGACGCTGCTGAGCCCCACAACGGTTTGCCTCAATGGGGTGATGGGCGCCATTCGCCCGGGCCAGGTGATTCGCGTGCTGTCCGGTGAAAATGCGGACGGGCAACTCGTTGCGCGTTACATCGAGCTGCGAGAGCCGGGCCGGGCCGGAGGAGTCCTCGCCTCCCTGGCCGGATTGGCGGGCTTTGGACGCCGACCCCAGGATACGGAACTTGGGATGCAGTCCGCCCGCAGACGATTGGACGACGTGCAGACGGACGAGTTCCTGCGTCACGAGGGCCGTGTTCGAGAAGTGTTGCCCGACCGCGTCGTCCTGGCCGACATGATTTACACCGTCAACTGGCTTCCCCTGGGTGGTTTCGTCAGGCTGTCGGGCGAGAACAACCCCGCCGCGCCGGGGAGCCTGGCGCGGAGAAGCCTGGGCCAGAGAGCAATCGTGCTGGCGGCCGGGTCGGCGATGAACGCGCTGTTCCCGATTGTGGCGTTCGCCATCATGTTCATGATCCCGCACACCGAGATGGTCGGCGGGTCGGCGGAGATCACGTCGGTCGCGCCGAATTCACCGGCGGAGGTCGCGGGCCTGATGCCCGGCGACCGGGTGGTGCAGGTGGGCGACCGGCCGCCGGGGACGCCGCAGGAGTTGCCCCGGGAAGTCCGGCTCGCGGCCGGAACCGAGATGACCTGGGTCGTCGAACGGGACGGACAAACCAGGGTGGCCCAGGTAACGCCGCGAGTGGACCCGCCGCCGGGTCAGGGCGCGGTCGGGATCACCTTTTCCATAGTGGACCAGCAGGAGGTCCGGCGCATCGAGCCGCCCTGGACTGCGGCGCGCCTGGGGGTCACCAGCACCTGGGACATGCTGACCCTGATGGGGAGGGAGATTCGCGGCTGGTTCGGCGGCGGACGGGGGCCGGAACTGAGCGGGCCCATCGGCATCGCCCAGATTACCGGCGAGGTCACCCGTCAGGGCGGGCTCCAGGGGTGGGTTCTGGTGGCAATCCTGTTGAGCATCAACCTGGCGATTTTGAACATACTCCCCATCCCGATGCTGGACGGCGGCCGGCTGCTGTTCGTTTTCATCGAGTGGATTCGGGGGGGCAAGCGGGTGCCGTCGGACAAGGAGGGGCTGGTCCACCTGATCGGATTCGTGGCCCTGTTGGCCCTGGTCATCGCCATTTCCGCGAACGACATCATGCGGCTGGTGCGGGGAATATCCCCTCTGGGCGGATGACGGAATCAGTCCTCGCGCCGCAGTGATATGGCTCAGTCGTTGCTGAGTGTGACCGCGCCGGTGCGCCCGTCGTAAGTCAAGTGGAAGTGGCGTAGAAAGTCCCGGCCCAAGATAGCAGTGTATGGCTGGCCGCCGGCTTTCAAGCCCGCGCCAGCAAAAGCGCCGGAGAATACGGCGTCCAACCCCGGTATGTAGATACGGGCAAGGTGAAGATTGACCAAGCCCCGTCCATGTACACCGGACACGATTTTCTGGTCAGCCACCGGCAGATTCAGCGCGTACGCGAGGTCGGAATCGATGCAGGTAGTGTCGGATCCCGTATCTAACAAAGCCGGCAAAGCGCCGCGTGCCGCATCTGTACGAGTGGCTGCGGCCATCATGAGGTCGTGATCGAGGCCAATCAGGACTGGAAGAGTTGGGCCGCGCCCCACCAGCAAATCGGGTTGGCCGGCGGTTCCACATTCAATCGTTGGCATTGAGCGTCCTGTATGGCACATAGGGCGGTAGCGTCAAGGGAGGCGCCCCAACTCTCCTGACCAGACAAGGGCCTTGGCTGATGAGGGCTATCGCCTCTTCGGCGGCCTCTTGGGATGTTTCATAATTTCCCACCATCTTCTCGTTATGGAAAACCACCCACTTGCCGAAGTAGTCCAGTTCCAGGTCATTCTGCATGGCTTCGTAAGCCGCGATGTTCTCTTTCAATGTAGCCATGAGGACACCCCTGCGGTACCGTCGTGAGGAAATCGTTCCTGAGTAACATGCTAACGGCCCCCCTGCGCTCCGGCAAGGGGGCCGCTCACTCCGCGACGAGACGGTGGGAATTTACTTCAAGTGCTCGTTGAAGAAGGCGATGGTGCGGGCCTGGGCGTCTTCCGCGGCAGCCTGATTGTAGCTGTCACGGTCGTCGCAGTTGAAGCCGTGGCCGGCCCCGGGATACATCTTGAAGTCGTAGGACTTGCCGGCCGCGTCCAGCGCCGCTTCGATCTGAGAGACGTCGGCGGGGGTCGGATTGCCGTCGGTCTCGCCGAAGTTGCCCATCAGCGGGATGCTGATGTTGGCGGTGCCGTCGATGGGGGTCACGCCGTCACTGTAGGGGGCGAGAATAGCGCCGCCATAATACACTACGCCCGCGGAGAGGCCGGCACAGGAACTGGCGGCCAGGTAGACCACACGACCGCCCATGCAGTAGCCGACGATTCCGATCTTCTGTCCCCGGGTGCGCGGATACGTGCGCTGCAGGTAATCAACGGTGGCGTTGATGTCAGCAATGATGCCCTGGCCGGTTAGAGCGGGCATGTAGGTGTTGATCGCGGCGTCGAAGTCCTCAGGAGTGTAGCCCAACATCGGGTTGGGGTTGCGCTCGTTGCGGTGGAACAGGGCCGGAGCCACGGCGACGTAACCCGCAGCGGCGAACCCGTCGGCCACCCGCTGGATATGCTGATTGGCGCCGAAGGCTTCCTGCACGACGATGACGGCCGGCAGGCTGGTGCCAGCGCTGGGCGGCGGGAAGCTGACGTAGGCGGCCATATCGCCGGCTTCAGCGATGTTGGCGCCAGACTCGCGGTCCTCCTCAGGATCGGGCATTCGGATGTTTTCCCAGAACGACGGCATAGTATTTCCTCCTCCATTGGTTGCGCGAACTCCAGTGATACGGCGGCTCGGCGGTGGCAGAACACGCTCGCCCGCCAGAGGTATCTTTCGTGCGCCGGAATTGTAACAAAGGATTGCGGGCCAAACAAGCAGGTTGACGTATGGCTCAGGCGGCGCGGCGGCGGCGCCCGATGATATCCGCTATCCACATGGCGCATACCGAGGCCACGGTCAGGAACGCGGACAGGATAAACGCCTGCACATAGTCGCCCTGGAGGTCGAACATCAGGCCGGCTATGATCGGCCCCAGAAAAATCGCCGCTCCCCGGCCCATCTCGACGAACCCCATCACGGTGCCCAGGGTCTCGGTGGGGAAGATGTCCGCCGCCTTGGCGCCGATGATCAGGCCGCTGATGCCGTCGGTGATGCCCGCCAGGGCGACGTAAATGGCCAGGGGCCAGAAGCTCCGGCCGTCGCCCAGCCAAAGCACCAGGAGCACGGCTCCGGCGGCCACGGTCATCCCGACGGTATAAACCGATTCCCGTCCCCAGCGGT
Source organism: Chloroflexota bacterium (assembly GCA_028873965.1). GTDB lineage: Bacteria > Chloroflexota > Dehalococcoidia > Lucifugimonadales > UBA3495 > Bin87. The sequence goes on along the minus strand of JAPPMU010000033.1, from coordinate 37,071 downwards.
CAGTGGCCAGCCCGACCAGGGGTCGAGCGAACACGCTCACCAGCCCGACGGCGCCCAGGGTGTTGGCCGCGGTCTGCACGCTGTAGCCCGCCAGCACGAAGAAGGTGACCAGGTGGACCCGTATCATCTGCGTTCCAGTGGAGCCAAACACTCGGGTTAATACCAACAGCCACATCGCCGGGTCGCGGACGGAGTTTCCCAGGGTCGGCGCTGACCCCCGCGCATCGCGGCCGGGATGTGCGCTTGAAGTTGGCGAGCCGGGTTTAGGTTGGGGCGCGGCTGCGTTCGCTGGTGGAACTGGAGCAGATTCGGGAGGGCGGCGTTGCAGCAAACCGTTGGGAACCGCGATCAGCACGGCGAAAATGACGCCATAAATGCGGTAGGCCCACCGCCATCCTACTGCCGTGGTTAGAGTACCGGCCAGCGGCGCAAAGATCGCCTGTCCGATGGGATTGCCGCTATCGGCGAGACCCAGCATACGGCCGCGCGTTTGCGGGAACCAGGGGGCGACGGTGGCGGTCATCGAAAACGACGAAATGGCCGTGTGGCCGATCCCGGCAAACACGCTATACAGGATGAACATCTGCCACAGGTCGGTGGTGTAACTGGACGCAATCCAGCCAAAGAGGATGAACAGCCCTGCCACCGGGAAGAGGATACGCGCGCCCCATCGGTCCAGCACGATGCCCAGCAGCGGCGCGCTGACGGCGCCGATCAGGCCGGCCAGGGAAAATACCGCCGAGGTGTAAGTTGCGCTGCGACCGAAAGCGTCTTTCAGCGCGTTGAAGTAAACGGCCTCGCTGTTTTTCGTGCCGCCCTCAACGGTGAGGTTTCCCAGCGACAGGACGAATATCACCCAGCCGTAATGCAGGCGGGCGCGGGCCGCGTTCAGCACGGGGTTGCCTGGAGCCGGCATCCGCAGGCGTCGCGGCCCACGGGCGAAAAAGCCGATTGGAGCATCGCGCGATTATACACGGCGGCCGCGATAATCTTACATTGATGCACAGGATGAACAAGATGCCCGCGATACCGTCGCGGCGTTCCGCTCGCAGCAGCGTCCCGGATGCCGGGACGCTGACAATAATCAATCAAATCCTGTTCATCCTGTGCATCGATGTAAAAGACAGAATGGGTACGCGTGATGGTCAATCGCCAGTGGCGGACGGAGCCGGCTCCGGCACGGCCGCCGCCCGGCTGGAGAGGCCGTGTTTCATGATCAGACCGGCGCCGCACAACGACAAAGACGCGAAGCTCACCACGATCAACGACAGCCTCAAGTCTCCGGTCATCTCCTGGATAATGCCGGCGATCAGCGGACCCAGTGCGATGCCCGCAGAACTGCTCATCTGGATGAAGGCCAGGCTCACGGCAATCTCACGCGGGCGTATTCCGGGCAGGTTGAAGGGCACCGAATAGAGAACGGGCCAAAAGCCCCAGGCAATCCCATTGACGATGGTGAGCGCCAACAACGCCGGGAGCGACCCTGTAATGGTCATGGCCGCAAAGGTGACGGCCATGACTGCGCCGGTTCCCAGCAAGACGGTCCGTCCTTGATCCGAGACCATGACCAGCCAACCGAAACCCAGTCCACACACGCCGCCCACGAAGATGCCCACCGCCAATATGCCTCCGGACCAGATCAGGGACATCTGGTAGGTGTCCAGCATCAGGGTGGGATAGAAGCTGAGGAATGCAGACCACGACATGGTGGCTCCGACGAACCCGAGGCCGCCGATCCACAGGTCGCGGTAGCGCAGCGCGCCCTTGAGCACGTTCACGTCCTGGGAGCCCAGGCGTTGCCGGTATTCGGCGGTGACCCTCTCCCGCCCGAATACCAGCCAGAGTACTGTCAACACGCCGAAAAGACCGACGAACCAGAGGAGGGTTGCCCGCCAGTCGTCAGCCAGGGCGGCGAGAATAAACGGCGAACCCGCTACTCCGCCACCCACCACCAGGCCGAACATTGCGTTGGAGATGCTGTTCACCAGCACCACCTGCCGCTGCGGGAACCATTGCTGGGTCAACAGCGCCCGCGCCGGTTGCCGGGTAATCACGCTCACGCCGAAGGCCACTCGGGCCATCAGCAGCACGACAAAGCCCGGAGAGAAGGACTGGGCGAGGAGAAACAGGGTTCCCAGCGCCAGGGTGACGGAGGTGAGTATCTTCGGTGAGAACCGTGAAGCCCACCAACCGATGGGAATGGCCAGCACCAGGTTTCCCCAATATGCGGAGGAACCCAGCATGCCCTGCTGGAAAGGCGACAGCCCGAGCTCGGCGCTGATTGCCGGCAGCAGGATGCCGATGGTGGACATGATCATGAAACCGGCCACGCTGGCGGTGAGCCAGATGCCCATGACCACCCAGCGATAGGATGGGAACTCCTGGGGCGAATTTTCGGTGGCGACGGTGCTCATTCGGTGGCGACGGTGCTCATCTGGTCATGGTGGAAGTGTCCGCCGCCGGCTGCCCCGGGATCCGTCGGCAATGCGTTCAGGCTGTTGCCAGGCCGAAGTCGTCAACCGCCATGTCCGTCAGGTATTCGCCGATGGCCAGCGACGAGGTTGCGCCCGGCGACGGGGCGTTCAGCACGTGCAACGCCCGCTGGCCCCGCAGGATGTGGAAGTCGTCCAGGATCGCGCCGGACGTGGACACGGCCTGCGCGCGCACGCCGCTGCCTCCCGGTTCCAGGTGCTCGGCGCGGATCTCGGGGATCAGCTTCTTGAGGTCGTTGACGAATACCGACTTGCTGTAGGACCGGTGCATTTCCTGCATCCCCGTCTTCCAGTGCTTCGCGGTCATCTTCCAGAACCCGGGGAAGGTCAGCGCGCCGGCCGTCTCTCCAACGCTGATGTTGCTCTTGCGGTAGCCCTCCCGCGCCCACGCCAGCACGGCGTTGGGACCGGCCTCAACGTAGCCGTGGATGTTCCGCGTGTAGTGCACGCCCAGGAACGGGAACCGCGGGTCGGGCACGGGGTAGATCAAGCCCTTCACCAGGTCTTCGCTGGCCGGGGTCAGCTTGTAGTACTCCCCACGGAAGGGGATGATGCGCACGTCGGTCTCCTCGCCCATCATTCTCGCCAGTTTGTCCGCGTACAGGCCGCCGCAGTTGATGACGTGTCGCGCCTGGACGGCGCCGCGCTGCGTTTCCAGGGCGGTGCCGGAGCCGGTTTGCCGGGACCGGATCACCGCCGCGCCGGTGAAGATGTCGCCCCCCGCCGACTGGAACTTGCCGGCATAGGCGTTGGCCACCCGCACGTAATCAACGATGCCGGTGTGCGGAGCCCACAGCGCCCGGACGCCGAAGGTGTGAGGCTCGATCTCCTTCAACCGATCTGGCCCCACCATCTCGAGGTCGGGAACGCCGTTGGCGACGCCCCGCTCGTACAGGTCGTCCAGGCGGCCCAACTCGCTCTCGTGGGTGGCGACGATCACCTTGCCGCACGGATCGTACTCGATCTCGTTCTCGTCGCAGAATCGAATCAGCCGGTCCTTTCCGCCCACGCAGAACCGCGACTTCCACGAGCCGGGCCGGTAGTAGATGCCGGAGTGGATGACGCCGCTGTTGTGGCCCGTCTGGTGCTGGGCCAACTGCTCCTCTTTCTCGATCACCGCGACGTTCAGGTTCGGCGAGCGTTCCAGCAACTGCATGGCCGTGGACAGCCCGATGATGCCGCCGCCCACGATGGCCACGTCGTACTGTCGCTCTTCCACCGAGTTGGAACCGTTCGAGTTCACTGCCATAATCTCACCCTTCCTGGATTCAGTAAAACGTGGTGGCCGTTGCGATCACCGTAACGGGCAGTCATCTGCCGCAATTGGGCGCCAGTTTGTCTTTCGACGCTTCGCAACGTTCCTGACGGAATATCTACGTCAGAGTGGTCAACCTCCGGCTCCAGACAGATTCCCTCGTATTGTTTCGACGCCAGTGACCCGGTGCTTCATCCCCCAGGTTGAACCGGCAAGATGAAAATGATATTGCCATCCTGGTCGTGGCGGTGGTTGGCAAGAGCTATCACCATTTCGTTAGTTTGACGTATTGCGGCGGTTAACTGCTGGATGTCGTCTCGCGTTTCCGTGCGTGACTGCTGGAAGCCGTCCCGCATTTCCGTGCGTAACTGCTGGGTGCTGTCCCGCATTTCCGTGCGTAACTGCTGGAAGCCGTCCCGCGTTTCCGTGCGTAACTGCTGGACGTCGTCGCGCACCTGCCGGATCTCGCCTCGCGTTTCCGTGCGTAACTGCTGGATGTCGTCCTGCGTTTCCGTGCGTAACTGCTGGATGCCGTCCCGCGTTTCCGTGCGTAACTGCTGGACGTCGTCGCGCACCTGCCGGATATCGCCTCGCGTTTCAGTACGCGACTGCTGGATGTCGTCCTGCGTTTCCGTGCGTAACTGCTGGATGTCGTCGCGCGCCTGCAGGATGTTTTCGTCCTGGGCGTCGATGCGCTGGAACAATTGGCCCAGACGGAAGAATCCTCGAAGCAGGATTATCAGCACGGTGATCCCTATCCCCGACAGAGCCACGCCCACCCCGACTATGGCAACCACAATAGCGATAGTGTTGGTATCCATATGCAAAACCTTCCTTTGGAGTTATTCACCTGCCGGTATGTTCCACCGTTCAGTATAGTACGACAACTTCCATCAAAACTCAGACAGTCTCCGCGATTGCGCCGTTGCCGCTATACGAATTGGCGTATTCCGCAACAGACTTGAACGTCGTCAGTGCCGCCTGTGCTTCTTCCGATCGTTCCGGCAAAGCCTCAACCACAATCAAGGCTACGGCGTCGGCGGCATCGGGATGCTCCCATACCGCGTTTGCGGGGCTCGGCGCGATAACAAACTCGCCACGCACAGCCAACCCTTCCAAATGCAGCGCCAGGGCTCCCCGTGCCACCTCGCATGTTTCCTCAAGGGTGCTTCCGGAGGCGGTACAACCGGCAAGGTCCGGGAAACTGACGACAAAACCATCATCGGGGTTTTGAATCACCAGTGCGGCATAAGTCCGTCCGGCGCTGGTGTCGGGTACAGGTTTGAGCGAGATTGCGGACTGGGACGGCTCCTCCAGAGGCTCGTACAAATTATCCAATTCCTCTTCTGTTAGCGGAGTACCGTAGATCTCCTGGTACTCGTCCGAGGCCAGGAACGCTTCAAGCTCCGCCTGCGCTTCTTCCGGAGTGCGTTCCGGCAAGGCTTCAACCACGATCAGGGCGATGGCGTCAGCGGCGTCAGGATGCGCCAGTACGTCATTAGCGCAACTGGGTAGCGGGATTTCTTCGTCGCCTTCCGACATGCCTTCCAAATGCAGCATCAGCACCTCCCGCGCCATTTCGCACGCTTCCTCAAAGGTGCTTCCGGCCGTGATGCAGCCGGGAAGGTCCGTGAACCAAACGCCGTAGTCACTACCCGGGTCTTTTTCAACCAACGCAATGTACGTTCGTTCCATGTCAGGTTTCCTTCACGGCCGTAGTCTGACGCCGGATTGCCGCTCGATGCTCCGTATTGTTCCAACCTTGAGATATTTTCGCGGGTGAGGCACTGATGTAGTTCCGCGCTTGGTTGGGTGCTTCATCTGGTGATGCGATCCGGTGATGTGATGAACATACCAGCCGTCCTGGCGCAATCGCCGTATCACCGTCCTGCTGTCCACGCCGGCATTATACACCGCGACCTCTGTGCCCCTCCGTTGCGCCGCGCGCCGGCCGTCGGTATCCTTGCCCTGCCATGAATCGTACAGAACCTGAACCCATACAACGGATCGCCGAGTTCGCCACCGGCATAGCCCAATCGGACATTACCGTGCCGCCTCCCGTGGCCGAGCTGTGCCGGGAGATGATGCTCAACGCCGCCGGCGCCGCTCTCGCCGGCGCGGCGCATCCCGATGGAGTCGCCCTGGCCCGCGTCGTTCGTGAGATGGGCGGCAACGGCCGCAGCACCATCATCGGCATGGGGATGCGCACCTCGCCGGTGTATGCGTCGCTGGTGAACGGAACGCTGGTGCGGCTGCTGGACTACGACGACAACACTGTGGATTCCAGAGCGCACGTCACGGCGGCCGTGTTTCCACCCGTGATGGCTCTGGGCGAGATGCACGGGTATTCAGGGCCGGACGTGCTTACGGCCTTCGCCGCGGGATGCGAGGTGGCGGCCCGCCTCAGCGCCGCCGGGTTGCAGGGAGCCTCCGCCGGCGCGGTGGGGGCAGCGGTGGCATCGTCCATGCTGCTCGGGTTGGATGCTGACGGCCTGGCCAGCGCAATCGGTTTGGCGGTTGATGCAGCGAGCGGTGGCATGGAGTACGGTTCCGCCGGTGCGGCCGCCATGTCGGAAGGCAGAGCCGCCATGCAGGGAGTGATGGCCGCCCTGAGCGCCGAGGCGGGAATTGATGGAAAGTCCGCCAGCGCGACCGTAGGAACGGCGGATTTCGCCGATCTCGGTGTACGCTGGCGTCTTGAGGATCCGGGGGTCACCATCCGTCCGTATCCCTGCCATCCGGCGAGCCACAGCGTGATTGACGCTATTCTCGGCCTTGCCCAACTGCACCGATTTGAGCCGTCCGACGTCTCTGCCGTACACATCGGAGTGACCGCCGGCGCCACCGAACAACTGCCGCACGTCCTTCCTGCCGACGGTTGGCAGGCCCGACGTTCAATCGGGTTCATTGCCGCCGCGACCCTGTGCCACGGGGCGCCGCTGATAAATTTCTTTTCCGAGCCGGCAGTTCGGGACGAGGGCGTGCGCGACATGATGGAGCGCGTATCCGTCGAAGCCACCCTGTCGGCATCTCCGCTGGCGCTCGACCCGGCCGAGGTGGCGATAACCCTCAATGACGGACGCACCCTGCGCCATCGTATCGACCACCCCCGGGGCTCGCCGGCCATGCCCCTGGACCCTGAAGAACTGGACGCGAAGTTCCTCTATTGCACCCGCTACATCCTGCCGGCCGACCACATTGACGAAGCGGTCAGCAGTTTCCGCGGCATCCTGGAAATCGAAAACGTGACCGGAATGGCATCCGTACTTGGAGGTTAAAGACCATGAAAGGCATACGCGCCTACGAAGTCGGCGGACCCGACGTACTGAAATACGAGGACATGCCCGAACCCGCCGCCGGACCGGGCGAAGCGGTAGTCGCCATCCGCAACATCGGCGTCAACTACACCGACGTCTCCAGCCGGAAGGGCACCAACCCGCCGGCAGCGTTTCCCTGGACGCCCGGCCGGGAGGCATCGGGCGAGGTGATCGCCGTGGGCGACGGCGTGACCGAGGTATCCGTGGGCGACCGGGTCGCCTACGCCATGCACACGGGGTCTTATGCCGAGCAGCAGGCCGTGCCCGCCTGGCTGCTGGTGCGCATACCCGACGACATGGACTTCGAGACCGGCGCGGCCACCCTGCTCCAGTGCATGACCGCGCACTTCCTGGTCAACGACATTGCGCCGCTGCGGGCCGGCCAGAGCGCCCTGGTTCACGCCGGGGCCGGCGGCATGGGCCTGCTGCTCATCCAGATGCTCAAGCGCATGGGCCTCCACGTGTACACCACCGTGTCCACTGACGACAAGGCCGCCCTTGCCAGCAACGCCGGCGCCGACGACGTCATCCTCTACACTCGGCAGGACTTCGAGGAAGAGATACGGCGGATGACCGACGGCCAGGGCGTCAAGATCATCTACGACGCCGTGGGCGCGACGACCTTCGAGAAGGGCCTGCGGGTACTGGGACGGCGCGGCTGCATGGCCCTCTACGGACAGGCCGGCGGCCCGGTGGGCGCAGTGGACTCGGGGATGCTGCGCAACGGCTCGCTGTTCCTCACCCGCCCCACGCTGGGCGACTATACGGCCACGCGCGACGAACTGCTGCAACGGGCCGAGGAATGCCTGTCCTGGGTCCAGTCGGGCGAGATCAGACTCAAGGTCACCCTCAACCTCCCACTGTCCGAAGCCGCCGAGGCCCACCGCCGGCTGGAGGGCAGGGAGACCACGGGGAAGATACTGCTGACGCCGTAGGCCAGCCTCCATGCTATGATGCGCATAACTGAACTGCCCCAACTCATCCGGACCACAATAAATGACTGGCGGGTTTGGATCACGCTTTCGCTAGCAGCGTCGTTGATACTCAATGAAACCATCATTGGGATCCGGGAAGGACAAACTATTGCCAATGCACTTACCCGATTGCCGTTTCACAAGGTGGCCTATCTGTTGCTGGTGTCCAGCATCGTCTCTCAGGCTGCCATCGGGTCAGTGCCTTTCACAATTGGAGTGCTCATGACACTGTACGACATCGCGCTGGCCAGGCGCAGGAAATGGCGAGAGGAAGCGGAACAAGCTCGCGTCAAGGGCGAAAAAGAGGGACGCGAACAAGGTCTTGCCGAGGGACGCGCTGAGGGACGCGAATCGCTGCTACGGGAACAAATCGCTGCCGTCCTGGCAGATGATACGCTCGGCGCGGAAGATAAAAACCGAGTCATCTCTATTCTGAACGCCGCAACGTCGGAGTAATACGCCGCATTCCAAACTGCCGGCGTACCATTGCTGCGCTACACGTCACCGGTGCGGCCCAGGCAGGCCGCCAGCCCAGTTGCCGACGACCATCACATCCTGAACCGGCTTTGCGCGCCGTTGACGCCCCCATCCGCCCGCCCTACAATTATCCGCGCAAATCAGAATACCCAATTGCCGTGAAGGGGATTAGTAACCGCCCAGCGAGGCCCAGAGAGCCGGGTTAGCTGCGAACCGGCGCCAGGCGCAGGCGGTGAATGGACCCCGGAGCCGCCCGCTGAAAGAGTGCCGTCCGTACATGAAGCGACGTTGAGTAGGCCGGGCCGTATGGGCCGCGTTACACGCCCATCGAACACCGTATGCAGGGTGGCATCACGGCCATAAGGCTCGTCCCGCAGGGGACGGGCTTTTTGTTTTGTCGTCGCCGCCCAACACATCTGGAAATTACAACATGACAATGTACTATCCCACTCTTGATCAGGTTCGCGCCCTGGCCGGACAGGGGAACCTCTGCCCCGTGTACCGCACCATCAACGCCGACCTGGAAACTCCCGTGTCGGCCTACCTGAAGGTGGCGCGCCCGCCGTACTCCTTCCTGCTGGAATCGGTGGCCGGCGGCGAACGCATCGGTCGCTACAGCTTCATCGGCACCGAGCCCTACGACGTGTTCAGCACCGGCGCCGATCAGCCATCCGGCACAGTGGACCCGCTGACCCTGGTGCAGCGGGAAATGGACACCTTCCGGCTGATCCCCGTAGAGGGTCTGCCGCCGTTCCACGGGGGCGGCGTGGGCTACGTCGCCTACGACGCGGTGCACTACTTCGAGCCGCGCGTGCCCATGCCGGAGGCCGACCCCCAGGGCCTGCCCGAGGCGGTCTTCATGTTCACCGACACGCTGCTGGTGTTCGACCACCTGCGCCACGACATCAAGGTGGTCAGCCACGTCCGGCTGGATGGTGACGACATCGAAGCGGCCTATGATGCGGCAACCGCCAAGATTGAGCGCATGGTGGACCGCCTCTCCCGGCCGCTGGAAATCCCGCCGGAACTGCTGGCGACGCCGGCGCTGCCAGTGGGCAGCGAAACTCAATCCAACTTCACCGTGGCGGAATACGAAGCCGTCATCGAGAAGTGCATTGAGTACATCTACGCCGGCGACGTGATCCAGGTGGTCAATTCCCAGCGGTTCAGCCGCCACACCGACGCCCATCCGTTCCAGGTGTACCGCGCCCTGCGCGGCAGCAACCCGTCGCCCTACATGTACTACCTGGACCTGAACGGCTTCCAGATTGTCGGGGCCGCCATCGAGACGGTGGCCACCGTCCACGATGGCACCGTCTCCACGCATCCCATCGCCGGCACGCGCCCGCGCGGGCAGACGCCGGCCGAAGATATCGCCCTGGAGGAGGAACTCAAGGGCAGCGAAAAGCAGCAGGCCGAACACATCATGCTGCTGGACCTCGGCCGCAACGACATCGGACGGGTCAGCGTACCCGGCACCGTCAGCGTCACCCAGTACATGGACGTCGAGCGCTTCTCCCACGTCATGCACCTGGTGTCCCACGTCGAGGGTCAACTGCGGTCCGACATGACCCCCTACGACGCTTTGCGGGCGTGTTTCCCCGCTGGCACCGTCTCCGGCGCGCCCAAGATCCGCGCCATGGAGATCATCGCCGAGGTGGAGCAGGAGCGGCGCGGCCCCTACGGCGGCGCGGTGGCCTACTTCAGCTACAACGGCAACATGGACACCGCCCTGGTCCTGCGCACCGGCATCTTCAAGGACGGCGTGATGTACGTCCAGGCCGGCGGCGGCGTGGTTGCCGACAGCGTGGCCGAGGACGAGTACATGGAGACTCGCCACAAGTCGGGCGCGATGATGCGCGCCATCGACGTAGCAGAGGGGGCCGCCTGAAACCCGCTGGTTTTTAGGCGCTTAGCTTTGGTATAAAAGTATCAGAAATGCAACCATTCAGCAGGATGCAGTGAGTTTCATTCAAGTTTTAAAGTACCAAACGGCAGCATCGGACTTCCTCCGGCAAGCCTTTAAGGAATTGGAAAACGGCGACCTACGCCAGGCGTCTGAGAAAGGCTGGGGCGCCGCTGCTTCGGTGGTGAAAGCAATAGCGGAGCAACGCGGATGGGAGCACTACAGCCACGATAGCCTATTCGAGGCCGCCGCCTTACTGACCAATGAATCAGGCGACGTCAACATCCGCCGCGATTTTCAAATGGCGTCATCGTTGCACACCAACTTTTATGAAGGTTGGTTGCGTGAGGAGATGGTCCGTGATGGCTTAAATCAAGTTCAGCGATTGATGTCAGCCCTGGAACCTTTGCTCCCATAGGAGGTCAACAATGCTCAAATCATTCTTCCACACCGGCTTCATCGTCAAGGACCTGGAGGCCGCCGTCGCCTTCTACTCGGACGTGCTGGGCCTAACGCTGACCATGCGCACCGAGCGCACCGGTGAGTTCCCCACCACGCTGCTGGGATTCCCGGACACGCACATCAAGGGCGCGTTCTTCGACATGGGCGACGGGCACCAGCTGGAGCTCATCCAGTACATGAACCCGGAGGGTGGGTACGCCGATTTCGACAAGAACGACGTCCGCGCCGCGCACCTGGCCTTCTACGTCGAGGACATCGACGCCTTCTACGAGAACACCCGCAACCGTGGCCTCACTTACCCCACGCCGCCGGTGCCGATGTACGACGACGACGGCAACATGGTGCGCAAGGCGTCCTACTGCCAGGACCCGGACGGCAACTGGCTGGAACTGGTGGAACTCTACTGACCCGAACCGTCATTCTGACGAAAGAACGTCGCCCCGTACTCGATACGGGGCCGAAATCCAGAGAGCCGATCCATGCTGCTACTCATCGACAACTACGACAGCTTCACCTACAACCTCTACCAGTACCTGTGCGAGCTGGGCGCCGAGGTTGAGGTGGTGCGCAACGACAAGACCTCCATCGAGGACATCGAGGCCATGCAGCCCGAGGGCATCGTGGTGTCGCCGGGGCCCTGCACACCCCGTGAGGCCGGGATCTCCAACGACGTTATCCGGCACTTCGGCCCCAAACTGCCGGTGCTGGGCGTATGCCTGGGCCACCAGTGCATCGGCGACGCCTACGGCGCAACTGTGGACCGCGCCGGCGAGATTCGCCACGGCAAAACCTCGATGATCCACCACGATGGCAAGGGGGTTTTCGCCGGCCTGCCCAACCCGTTCGAGGGCATCCGCTACCACAGCCTGGTCATCTATCCCGAGACTGTGCCCGACTTCCTGGAAGTGACGGCATGGACCGACAACGGCCTCATCATGGGCGTGCGCCACAAGGAGCTGCCCGTGGAGGGCGTGCAGTTCCACCCCGAGTCGATCCTGACCGTCGTCGGCCACGACCTGCTGCGCAACTACCTGCGGCAGGTGGAGGTGTTCCACCGTCCCACGTGAGCGGTGGGTTCGAACCGCTATCAGCTGATCTCGGCCGTTGCCTCGATCTCCACGTCCAGGCCGGCCTCGGCCAGCCCCGTGATCTCGATCAGGGTGTTGGCCGGGTAGGCGCCCTCGAAGAATTCGGCCCACAGCGCCTCCTGGGTCTCGCGTGCCTCGCGCCAGGCCGGGATGCTGGTGACAAAGGTCGTGATCTTCACGATATCCGACGGCTGCCCGCCCTCGGCGCGCACGATCTGCGCTATCCGGTCCAGGGTCACGCGGGTTTGCTCCATCAGAGACTTGCCCTGGGCTTCGGTGCCCCGGGCCGTGCAGCCGGCGATGAACAGCCAGTTGCCGGCGCGAACCGTCCGGCTGAAGGACGAACCCGACGGGGCGATGTCGGGGTGGTTGTTCCTGATCTTTTCCATGGCGCTAGCCTCCCATCGTAATTCGTGAGCCGTCATGCGCCCAATCGTAGGCGGATGCCGCGGGCTGGCTCCTGCTTCAACTGTCCCGAAACTTGGGCATCACCTGCTCGGCCAGTAGCTTGAGCGAACGCTGTGTGGCATCTGGAGACATCAGCCCCCGGTTGGTCAGCATCAGGTTCCGGATGCCGGCGTCGCGCATCAGGGCGATCTGCTCGGCCACGCGGCGCGGGCTGCCCACCAGGTTTTCCGCCGCGTCCGGATCCGGATGCTCGGCGTACCCCTCCCTGGGCGTTGGCGGGACCTGCCGGGACATGGGGAATTCCTTCGGGTTCCATTCGTCCCGGTACGCCTGGATAGTCGAGAACGCCTCGTAGTTGGCCGGAATGAACTCGTCCAGGGCCCGGTCATCGCTTTCGGCCACGTGCATCTCACGCCACACCCAGATCTGATCCAGGTTGCGCTCGATGGCCTCATCGCTGAACCCCGATTCGGCCATGGTGTCGCGGTAGAGGGCGATGTCGGCGGCGGTGCTGTTGGTGGATCGGCCGCGCAGCAGGATCGGCCGTCCGATGCGCGCCATCTCCATGATCGATTCGCGGTTGATGCAGGCGCGCGCCAGCGGCGGATGAGGTTTCTGGTAGGGCCTGGGCCGCACCGACGGGAACGCCACCTGGTAATGCTCGCCCTGGAAGTGGACTTCATCCTGCGTCCACGCCGTGACCATCAGTTTCTCGGCCTCTTCCATCTGGGCCCCTCCAATCGCCGGATCGGTGCCGAAGCCGATGTACTCGAAAGCGTTGTAGTTGGAGCCTTTGGCGGTTCCCACCACCAGCCGGCCCTGGCTCAGGTTGTCCAGCAAGGCGGTCTGCATCGCCACTCGCACCGGGTTGTGCAGGGGCAGCTCGATGATGCCGAAGCCCAGCAGGACCCGGCTGGTCTTGACGGCCACCGCGCCGGCGAACACCAGCGGGTCGCCGTACACGCACTCGCCGGTGAAGTAGTGCTCCGCGAACCAGATGGCGTCGTACCCCAGCTGTTCGACTAATATTGCCTCATCCAGACATTCCCGTATCGCAACGTCGTCCTGCGAATCGTCGAATTTCATGGGGTAGAAGAAATGGCCGAAGCGCATGGTCGCACCGTAACAGCATTGGGAGTTCGGGGATTATAGCACCGCGCCGTTGCCCAACCACGACGTTCAAGCGACGCTGACGATAAAAGACGGACGGCATTCCGCCTGGGGTCGCCGTCCGCTCGTGGACCGGGGTGTGGAGGCGCGGCCGTCAGCCACCAGGGTCATGCTCAGAAGCGGTTTTCCAGCTCCGCGATGATGATGTCCGCGTCGCTGCGGCGGGTGTCGCTCGTGATGCGCGCCCGGTCGACGGCCCGCAGAGCATCGAGGGTGAACGGCTGCCAGGTGTCGCGCAGGCTCCGGAATGCCTGTTCCTCGCCTTCGATGGCTTCCGCCAGCAAGCGATGGACGGGTTCCAGATAGCCGGACTTGGGGAGGCTGCGCACGCTGTCGCCGACGGCGTCCACGTTGGCGCTGAACTCGGTCAGCGATTCCAGAACCTCGAGCCGGTCGCATCCGCCATCGTCGCCCCGCCAGGCGTTGTAGTCAGAGTGGAACCGGTCCCACGTCTGCAACAGCCGGTCGTACTCAAGCTCAAAGAGGGTGATGTCGGCCAGAGCGTCGGCGGTGTCCTCGACGGATAGATCGTCGAGCACGTCGGACAGGGCCTCCAATGCCTCCTCGCTGGTCTTGACGCTGGCGTCGATGTCCTTGAAGTCGGGCAGCTTGGCAGCGTCCTCGTCCTTATCCTCCCCTTCTGTCTCTTCCTTTTCTTCTTCCCCGGTTGAACTCTCGGCAGCAGCGCTGAACGCATCCACCTCGGCTTGAGCCGCCTTCTCCAGCGCCTTGATCGCGTCCTTCCCGCCCTTCAGGGACGGCAATTCGTCAACGGCGGCGGCAATTGCCTCCATTTTTTTGGTCAGCGCCTTGAGGCCATCAATAACGTCGGAAACTTCCGCATCATCGGCCCCGTCGCCCAGCTTGTCATACTCCGCGTGGACCTCCTCCCAGTCCTTTGTAATGGCTTCAAACGCCTCGGTGAAGGCAGCGATTTCTTCCGGGTCTGCGGTCTCTTCCAACGCCGCCCGCAGTTCCAGGGCCATGTCCTTGGCCCCGCGCTGCGCTTGGGACGCCAGGTTCCGCTGCTGCTCAACGTTTTCGAACAGGGAGACGTTTCCAGGCTGCCAGCGGTCACGGAGCTGCCGGAAGGCGGTCTCCTCTGCTTCGGCAGCCGTGATCAGCTTGTTGGTGAATTCCCCGGTGGTCTTGGTGCGGGTGAGGCCCCGCGCCGCCTCGGTGACGCTGTTGAACTCGATGGCGAACTCGCCCAGGGCCTCGGTCATGGCGGTGGGATGGCACATCGTCAGGTCGGCGCGCCACCGGTCGAAGTCGTCGTGCACCTGGTTCCACGCCTCGTCGATGCTCGCGCGCTGTTCGCTGAAGTCGGCCAGCGGAGGAGGTGGAATGGCAGGAGCCCGGGTAGCCATCGCCTCGGGAGCGGAGCTTGGGGCAGCAGGCTCCGGTTCCTGGGCCGCCGGGGCGGTGCAGGCGATCATCGCGAACAATGCCAAAGCCGGAACGAGCAGAACCAGCCGTGTGGATATGGTTTTCATGAACTACTTACTCGCTCCCGCCGAAACGCTTACACCCGTTACTTCGCTGACTAGATCCGACCTGAACCCGCCGCTCAACAGCCGGGTTACGGCCCGGTCCAAGGCGGCCGGGGTGTCGCCCAGCAGAATCAACACGTGCCGCCCACCTTCACGGTCCAGCACCGTCACCGCCGTGCCGTCCGGGTCCAGTTCCAAGCCGAAGGGCATGCTCACCGCATCGTCGACCCGAACCCCAGCAGCCTGGAGGTACTGCCGCACCTGTAGCGCATCGTCGTGCAGGCCGAGGAACACCGTGTCCCGGCTCACGTCTTCGGTTCCCCGGATGTCGGCGGAGATGCCGTAGTCCTCCAGGCCGTCCTTGAGCTTCGCGCCGCTGCCGAGCAGGTCGGGCCGGCCCAGCAGGACCTGTACGCCGTCATCGGGGCCGGTTTGATAGAAGTGCGGAAAGTCTGCCAGGTCGAAAACGCGGTCGCTGGTGGTGGCAAAGTCGATGATGTTGGACAGCAAACGGTCGTTGTCCAGGGTGGAATCGTAGGGCGGAATCATGAAGGTGAAATCGGAAATGGCCAGGACGTTCCGGTCGGCGGCCCGGGCCATCACGTAGAGATCGCCGTTGTTTTCGGCCACCGCGGACTCGGTGCCGGCGTCCGCCACGGCCAAGCCGGGCCCGGAGGAGGTGATCGACCCGGCGGTAAACAGCACGACGGTATCCAAACCGGCGGTCAACTCGTCCGGGCGGAAATCACGCACGAATATGTTCTGGAAGTTCTGGTCGTTCTCCACCTGGTTGTACAGGTAGTCGGGCCGGAATTGCACGCCGAACCGCTGGGCCAGGGTGTTCATCTGGTCGCGGCGGCCGGGGTCGGAGACCATCACCAGCTTGCCGCCCTTGCGCACAAAAGCCTCGATCAGGTCAACCTCGCCGGCGGAGTAGGCCACCAGCGGGGTTATGACCACCAGGCTGTCCGCCTGGCGCAACTTTTCTGCCAACTCAGCCCGGCGGTCCGATTCCGACGCCCGCGCGAAATTGCCCAGCAGCTCCAGGTCGTACCCCTGGGCGACGATACGGGTGCGCAGGGTCAGGATCTCTCGCGATGAGAACCCGTTGCTGTGGAGGGTGTCAAGCAGCACCAGGCCACCCGCACGTTCACCGACGGAGGGTGTCCATTGCGTACCGTCGTTAGCGCTGGCAACGCCCGGCGACCGGTATTCCACCTGCGCACTGGGCGGGCCCGCGTAGGTACCCCGATAGAAAAACAGATAGGCGGCGGCGAACGCCACGCCGACGAAGACCACCAAGAGGATCAATGTCCCCGCGAGTTTAGTGGCCATATCCCGTATACAGGTAGTAGATGTTCGGTTGGCCGATCTCAATCGGCAAGTTCGAAAGTGGGTTCACCTGTTCCTGACCCAGTATTCCCATCAGGGGTTGCCCATATTGATCTTCAGGCGCTTCTCCGGCGCGGTCCGACTTGGACCCGGCGGCCGCGCCATCCCCGGTGACTGCGTCCAGCGGCAAGTGCGTGAGCTGTGCGCGCCATCCGTATTTCTCGAACACCCTCGCGTTCACGTCGACGAGCTTGTAACTTCCGATGCCGGCCAGCTCGGCCGCTTTTTCGACCGCGTCGCCAGTTACGCCAATCTCGTCGACCAAGCCCAGGGACACCGCTTCTCCGCCGGCGTAAATTGCTCCCTCGAGGAGTTTCTCCTCGGTCATCCGAAGGCGGTCCCCGCGTTCGTGGATCACCATCTTGGAGAAACGGTCCTTCAGTTGGTCTATCAGCTCAACCCAATGCTGCCTGGAACCACCAGTCAGCTTGTGAGGGCCGGTGGTGGTTATGATTTCCGGCAAAATTGGCGGCAGCGTCCCACCCGATATCCCGACGACACCGACGTTGCCGACCAGGGACGACGGTTGCGCGTAGCTGTAGTTGCCTCCCATGGCCATCATGAAACCGCCGCTGGCAACCAGGCCGTGCATCACGAAGACCACGGGCTTTTCGTCGCGGAGGCGCCGGGTGTGGAGGTACAGGCGCTCGCTGGAGGACGCGCCACCACCCGGGCTTGAGATGGCGATCACCACCGCTTTGATCGAGTCGTCCTGCAGGGCGTAGTCGAGGTGCTGCCCGATGACGAACGCGGAACTCCCATCGATCACAGTGAACGGGATATTGATCACGCCAACGGCCGGCTTGCCGGGCGCGACAAAGAAAAATACCACGCCCCCGATGGCGAGGCCGAGGATCACGGCCGCCGGACCGGCGAAATACCAACTGGTCAACGCTCTGCCCAATGTCACTAGTTTTGCCACGACAATGACACATCCTACCACAGGATTTTCTTACCCGCACACCTGTCCAAGACCCTCTCAACACCCTGGCGAATTTACAGTTACCGCCTGTATCGTTCCGAATCAGACACCGATCCCAGCCCAGTATGGCGTTTCTACGACGCAATTGCGCGATCAGATCTGTTGTGACGTCCGAATATTTCAGTCGTGCAAGATCGACGGCGTACGAATTGCCTGCGCATCGCCACTGACTTGCGCGGGTGTTGGGTTGTCATTAGGATTGCCGGCATTCGTTACCTGGAGCCTGCTCAATGCACCATTGGACCGTCGGCGGCGACATCTACATCGGGTGGCCCGACCACGGCGCTGAAGAAAGGCGCTACACCATCGTGGATATCGATCTGTTCGGCAAGGTGTTCCGGGCGCGGGTGAGCGACGGCCAGCGCCAGGGTGGCTTCATGGTGATTTTCGATTGCCCCAACATCGTGCTGGAGCAGTTGGCCGAACAGGCATCCCACGCCCTGGGGTTCCGCGTCATCGTGTCCAGCCTGCGCACCAGTATCGAGGGCAACGTCGTCCGCAGCTTCGACTACGAGTGGTACCCCACCCCGGAGTACGAAGAACGGCCCCACGCGCTGGCCACCACCCTGGCCAGCCTTTACAACGAGATCGCGCCGGGCCAGGCGGGCTAGCCACCCCCGCCCGGTATGTTGGGGTGACCCCACAGCGGGTGCCGGAAGGTGGGCGCCAGCGCCGGGTTGAGCTCCCGGCGCGACCGGGCTGCCGTCGTGCCGTCGTGGGGCGCGCTACCCGCAGGCTCGTTTGGGGCATCGCCATCCGAGGCGGACTTACGCCGTGTCGTCGGTGGGGCGCGCCGCGCCGTGAGCCGGTTCAGGTGCAGCGCCAGTTCCTGCAGGCTGTGCAGGTTGTGCGCCGGCAGAAAGTCGTCGATGTACGGCATCGCCGCCTGCATCCCCCGGGTCAGCGGCTCGTAGCCCGGAGAGCCGAGGAGCGGGTTCAGCCAGATCAGGCGGTGGCAACTGCGTTGGAGCCGCGCCATCTCGCGGGACAGCAGGTCGGGGTCTCCCCGGTCCCATCCGTCGGAAATGACCAGGACCACCGCGCCGCCGCGCAGCACGCGGCGCGCCCAGCGATAGTTGAACGCCTTGACCGCCTCCCCGATGCGCGTGCCGCCGGCCCAGTCGGGCACGGCTCGGGCCACCTCGGACACCGCGCGGTCAACGCCGCGATGCTCCAGGTGGCGGGTGATGCGCGTCAGGCGCGTGGCGAACAGGAACGCCTCCAGCTGCTCTCCGCTGACGGCGACGGTGTGCACAAAGTGCAGCAGCATGCGGGTGTAACGCTCCATGGAGCCGCTGACGTCGCAGATCAGCACCAGGGGGCGGGGCTTGGTTTTGCGCTTACGGTGGGCGATGTCCAGCATCTCGCCGCCGTAGGACAGGCTCTTTCGCATGGTGCGCCGCAAGTCCACGTCGCGCCCGTCGCCCCAGGTGAGCCGCCGGGTGCGACGGCTGCCCAGATCCCATTGCAGTTCGGCCATCAGGACGCGCGCCGCCGCCACCTCGGCCGGCGTGTACTGGGCGAAATCCCGTTGCCGCAGGACCTCCCGGGCGCTGAAGGATCGCTGGAGGTCCACCACGGGCTGACGGTCACCGGCATCGTCGGGGTCGTCGTCGATTGGAGGTCCGTCGGAGGTGTCCTCGCGGTGGGGCATGACCCGGGGGGTGCGGTAGCGGCGCTCCTCACCCATGGAGCGCAGGTCGCGCATGCTGCGTCCGTGGGCCGGACGCCGCCAGAAGACCTGAAACGCCTCGTCGAACAGTTCCAGGTCGCTGCGGCGGTGCACCAGCAGTGCCCGCGCCGCGAGGCGGAAGTCGTTGCGGTTCCCCCCGATGGGCACGAACTCGGTGGCGCGCACCAGGTCCAGGATGTTCCCGGAGCCCACGTCCATCCCCAGGCGGCGCAGCACCTCGCCAAACATCAGTAGGTTGGACAGGATCGTCCCGTCGCCGGCGTCGGCCGGCGCGGTGTGCAGGTTGACGCTGAGGGTGGAGGTCATGCGCCGGTAACCGGAGCCACCTCAGCATGGTCAGCGTTTTGGGTAGTGGGTTGAGTAAGGTTGTCTCGCCAACTGGAGCGATAACGGATTTCCGTGGGGGTCAGCACTTCATACTCACCCCAGAAATAACGGGCGTGGGTCTGCTTGATAGTTTCCAGAGACCTCCCGCCGAGGACGACATACTCCATGCGAACCGGCTTGCCCGCCTTCAGGCAGGAGTTGAGTTCCTCCATCTGGTCGTCTTCCAGCTTATAGAGCCGCTCTTCAGCGTCATCGATATTTTCGTAAATCGTGATCCTGGTAGGAACTTTTCCGTGCCGGTCGTGCTCAACCAGAAAATTCAGGCTCATCTTCATCCTCCCGGTCTTGGCCAGTCCCGGTTACCCGGAGTAGGCCGATAGTATCACATCACGGACACGATCAATGTCGTCGTCGGGCAGGTTCGTACCCTCCAGGTCGCACCGCCAGGCCAATTCCGACAATTCCTGCAATGATCGGCTAATTTCCGGGTTTCCACCGCCGTACTTGATGGAAATATCATACCCCGCCGCCAGTTCGGAAACCGTCTGCCAGAGATGCTGGTTGTGCGTCTGCACCTGGACTTCCATCAGTTGGCCACGATAGCGAATGTCCAGATGCACGGCCCGATACCCGAACTTGGGATGTTCGCTCTTGTCATCAACCTGCTGGACATAATAGATTGCCAGCAATTGAGATACGATAGCGCGCTGTTCTGCGTTACTGGACACAATGATACGGCAACCGGCGAGGTCGGTAACTTGGGACAGCGCCAAATCCGGCCGGCGTTGCAGTTTTGCGACCACTGTTTCGAGCCGTTTCGTGCGGGAACCAATCTCAGCGTCCGGCGCTAAATCCTGCAATTCTCTTTCCAAACTCTGACGGAGGGAGGTTAGATTGCGCTGGTAAATTCGGTACATTGCCCGTTCGGCGTGGTTTGCCGGCGCGGCGCCTTGCCGCAGTCTCTCGCCAAGGGCGTCTATTTCAGCATCGTTGAACTGCATGGTCATTTTGTTGCCTCGTGGGTGGCTGCGCCCGGTGTATGTTGCCAGTGTAAATCAGGCCAGCCGGCCGCCGAACCGGCCCGGCAACGCCGCCGCGGCGACGACGGCCAGGGCGGTCATGGCGCCCACGGCCAGCACGCCCGTGACCAGGGAGCCGGTCATCTGGGCCAGCGCTCCGGCGATCACCGGGCCGGCGCCGAAGCCCACCGCGCCGAAGGTCTGAACCAACCCCGACAGCACCGACACCTCCCGCGTCCGGATGTTTCTGAACTCAAAGGGCAGTATCTCCATGGCCGGCACGAACACCCAGGCAATCCCCAACCCGGTCAGGGCCAACGCTGCAATCACCACGTTGCCGGACAAAACCGCGCCCACCGTGGCCGCCAGGTTCAGCGCGGCCGGCAACAGCACCAGCAGCCGCCGGTTGGTGATGTGATTGAATATCCAGCTGCCCGCCAGCGCCCCCGGTATTAAGACGTAGTACAGGAAACCAAACAGTACGCTGCCGGAAGTGATGGCTATGCCCCGGTGCTGCTCCAGGATCGTGGGCAGGAAGGTCAGGATCGTCGTCCACGACGCCGACAGCCACAGCATGACCACGCCCAGCAGCCAGGCGTGAGGGTAGGAGACCAGCGAACGTACCAGCGGCGGCCTGGCGTTTGGCTCTGCCACGGCGCTCTCTGCGGGAACGTCTTGCGATGGCGCGGGGGCGACGACGTCCTCCGGGACCTGGGCCGGCTCCCTGGCGCCCCAGGTCAGCGCCGCCCACACCAGCAGGTGGCCGGCCATGAGCGCGCCCTGCACGAAGTAGGCCAGCCGCCAGCTATCCAGCACTACGATGATGATTGGCCCGAAGGTGAGGGCCGCCGCCATGAAGGTGGAGTGCATGGACAGACCGATTGAAGTTACGTTGGAATATTGACGGGGAGCGGCCCACCAGCGGAGCAGGAGCGGCCGCGCCGGCGCCATGGACGCATGGACGAGCACCGTCAGGAACCGGGATGCCAGCAGGGTCCAGAATCCGAGGGCGAGACCCTGGCTGAACAGGCAGGGCGCCATGAGCGCCAGCGCCGCCAACACCCGGCGGTTGGGGTTGAACCGGGCGAACAGCAGGCTGAAAGGCACCAGCAACACCGCCGGCGTGCCCCACCACACGGCTTGCAGAATGCCTATCTCCAGGTAGCTGAGATCCAGGTCCGCCTGCACAAAGGGAAGGAACAGCCCGAGCCCGTAGGACGACAGCACCACCGTGCTCTGGTGGGTCCGGTTCAGAAGCAGGACCGACCATGCCCGCAGCGAGGTGGTGGCTTCGGAACCCGCCGGCTCCGGCGCGGATGGTCCTCTGTCTGCTTTCCCGGACGTCAAGGTCAGGTGGTATCCGCGCCGGCGTCGCGGACGGCTCGCGCCAGGTTGCGGAGGCTCGCCTCGGTGGAGGGATGCTGGCGGCCCAGCGTCTCGGCCCGGTCGCCGGCGTTGCGGAGGTGCAGTCTCGCGGCCTCGTCGTAGCGACCAACCGCGTGCAGCGCGTTGGCCAGGCTACCGCGGCTGCGCAGGGTATCGGGATGCTCCTCGCCCAACGCGGCGCGGCGCGCTTCAAACAGGGCGCCGAACATCTCGATAGCCACGTCGGTGTGCCCCGCGGCGTAGTGGCAATTGGCCAGGCTGCTCTGATAACGCAGCGTTTCGAGATGGTCCGGCCCGTGCAAACGGGCGCTGCCCTCGGCGGCCCGGTCGAACCAACGTAGCGCCTCGTCGAACCGGCGGGCGGCTCGATAAGCGTGCGCCAATCGATGCTGCGCGCGCAGGGTATCCAGGTGGTGACCGCCGTTGGCCGCGAGTTGGGCGTCCAATTCGGCGTGGCGGCGCGCGATGCGCTGGTCAAGATGGCTGGTCATGGCAACATCGTCCGCAGTTCGCCCATGCGCGAAACGTCGTAGCCGCCCAGGTCATCGACGGCCCGCCTGAAATCTGGGTCGGTGAGCAGGTCCAACATAGGTTGAAGATGACCGCCCTCGTAGTGTTCCGTGGGGATCACCAGGTCGTACTCCTCATTCAGCAGGGGAACGAATTCCAACTCCAGGGACCGGGCCGCCGACAGCACCCCCAACCCGGCGTCGGCTGACCCGCCCGACACCGCCGCCGCAACCGCCAGGTGGCTGTATTCCTCGCGCCGGTAGCCGACGATTGCATCGGGCGCCGCTCCCATCTGCTGAAGCCGGTAATCCAGCAGCACCCTGGTTCCTGACCCGCGCTGGCGGTTCACGAACCTGACCTCCGGACGCAGCAGGTCCTCAAGGCTGGCAATGTTCAGCGGGTTACCGGGAGCGGTCATCAGGCCCTGGGTGCGGCCTACCAGGCGGACGATGGCGACGGGCGTGTCCGGCAGATAGCGGCGGACGTAGGACGTATTGTACTCGCCGGTTTCGGTATCCAGCAGGTGGCAGCCGGAGACGTGGGCTTCGCCGCGTCGCAGGGCCAGCAGCCCGCCAAGGCTGCCCACGTGGGCCGACGCCAGGTTTACCGAAGGACGACCACGCCGCAAAAAGCTGCGCATCAGGTCCAGCGCCAGATCGTGGCTGCCGATGGCGACAATCGTGTTCTGCACCTCCTCCAACGGGCGCAGCAGTTCCACCTCCACCTCGGCGCCGGCGTCCACTCCCTCGGTGTGCCTGGGGATCCGGACGATGCCGTCAGCGCGCACCAGGGACATCACCACGCCGGCGCCGCGCTGCACCGGGGTCGCGATCATCCTGCTGCCCACCTGTCCCACCGCAACGCGCAGGAACTCATCCTCGCCGGTGGGCGACGCCACCTTGCGGGTGATGTTGGCGCTGATGCGGGGGCGCGCAGGCATCACCGAGCCCAGCAGGAGTTCCAGCAACGGAAGCAGCAGCAACTCAGCGGTCAGAGCCGCCGAGACCGGGTACCCGGGCAGGCCCATGACCGCCTTGCCCGATGCCACGCCCAGGGCCACCGGATGCCCGGGCCGGACCGCGATGCCGTGCACCAGCAGCGTTCCCAGCGATTCGATAACCGAGGCAGTGTAGTCCGCGTCGCCAGCGGAGGAGCCGGCGTTGATCGCCACTACGTCTGACGACTCCAGACCCGAGACAACCGCTTCGCGGATGGCGTCAAAATCGTCTGGAACCGGCTCGCGCACCGTCGGTTCGCCGCCCCACTGCCTAACCAGGGCGGCGAGGATCAGCGAGTTGAACTCCGGTATGTCGCCGGGCTTCCGGGGCGCGCCGATGGGCGCCAGTTCATCCCCGGTGGGGATTATGGTGACCCGGGGACGGCAGCGCACCGGAACCGTGGTGAGGCCGGCGGCGGCGCAGGCTCCCAGGTCGGCGGGGGTGATGCGATGGTTTTCCGGCAGCACCAACTCGGTGGCCACGATGTCCTCGCCCAACGGGCGCACGTGCTGCCACGGCGCGACCGGATCGGACACGCGCACGGTGTCCGGGTTCGCGGGATCACGCTGCACGTGCTCGATCATCACCACAGCATCCATGCCCACCGGCATGGGATCGCCGGTATCAACCCATACGGCTTGAGTGCCGACCGCCAAAGCAACCGGCCGCGTCTCGGTGGCTCGGGCTGTGTCGGCCGCCCGTACCGCGATGCCGTCCATAGCGGCGGCGTCATAGTGCGGCGACGACGCAACGGCCCATACCGGCCCGGCGGTGACCCGTCCCACGATGTCGAGGGCGGTCAGCGGCGCATCCTCGCCGGGCATCGGAGCCAATGCGCCGGCGTCGTTCAGGGCGCCGAACCAGCGGGCCGTCGCCTCTTCCAGGGGAATGTCCTGCAGGAAGTAGCGACGGTGATGGTGGATGTCGGAGACGGTATGCATTGCTCGTATTGAATTAGCCGGAATAAGCCATAATTAGCCGGAATAAGCCATTAATAAGCCACAGGCAACTTTCCCTTTCCTACAAACGTCGCCATCGTGCGCCGCGTCCATGCCCAAATGGCAGCGCAGCGTTGCCGTCACTGGCCCGCGGGCTTTTGACATTAGCGCGATAGTCAGGTATAGATATAGTCAATTGGACAGGGTGCCCTGGCACCCTCCTGGTGCGATATTACAACGGGGCTGGGGCCTGCGTAGCGGGCGCCAGCCCTTGCCGTTTAAGGCAATACAATTGGTCTCACAGCTCCCGCACCTGTACCCGCTCACCGGCGTAGACCCCGCCGGCGTCCGCCGGCACTCTCACCAGGCCGTCCGCCTTGACCAACGTGAAGATGAAGCCGCTCTTTCCCCAAACCGGACGGGCTATCGTCGTCCCATCATCGCTCTCTGACAGTCGCACCGGTACGTAGTCTTCGCGACCGGCGGCGGATGGGATGTCCTGCGTCAGCACCGCCGTTTGTTCGTTCGCAGGGGGCGGATGGGCGCAGCCCATGAGCCGGTACACCGTGGGTCGCACCAGCAGGCTGCTCACCACCATGGCCGACACCGGGTTGCCGGGCAGCCCGATGACCGGCTTGCCGTCGCACAGGCCCACGATAGCCGGCTTGCCGGGGCGCAGCGCCAGCCCGTGCACCAGGGGACCGGGTTCCCCAAGCTCGGCTACGATGTCCACCGTGCGGTCACGTGCGCTGACCGAACTGCCAGCCGACAGCACCAGCATGTCGGACTGAGCCAACCCCTGCCGCGCCGCAACCAGTTGTTCCTCGTAGTCGTCTCCAACCAGGCCCAGGGGCACCGCGGTTCCGCCGGCGGACACAACCTGCCCCGCGACGGTGTAGGTGTTGACGTCCCGCACTTGTCCGGTACCGGGAGTCGCGCTGGGATGAACCACCTCGTCGCCCATGGACAGGATGCCCACCCGTGGTCGCTCGGCCACCTGGACCCGCTGGATGCCCAGGGCGAGCAGCGCGCCGATGTCCTGGGGCCGGATCACGTGCCCCGCCGGCAGGACCGGCTCTCCGGCGCTCACGTCCTCACCCGGCTGGGCGACGTTCTCTCCGGGAGCCACGGGCCGCATCACCTCGATGGTTTGAGCGTCGATGGCCTGCGTGTGTTCCACCATGACCACGGCATCGGCGTTTCCCGCCAGCATCCCGCCGGTGTAGGCCACTGCCGCCTCGCAGATACCCAGCTCGAAGTCGGGCCCCTGTCCCATGGGCACCTCGCCCACCAGCGTGAACCAGGCCGGCAGTCCGTCGCTGGCTCCGTAGGTATCCGCCGCCCGCACGCTGTAGCCGTCCATGGTGGAGCGGGGAAAGGGCGGAAGGGATTCGGTCGCCAGAATTTCCGCGGCAACAACCCTTCCCAACGCTTGGGAGGTATCCGCAACACACACCCCTGCGGCCGGTCGCTCCGGAAGCAGATCCAGGAGCAACGCCAACGCCTCCCCCGGAGGCAACACGTTGAAGAATTCCGGCATTGTGGATGCGATGCTAACTATCCGCGTTGGGATTGTCAAAATACCCCTGATCTGAATCGTCAGAAGCAGGATTTACGGGATTTTATGATTGGCAGGATTGGGATATCTCCATCACGGAACGGTTCCAATCCTGACAATCCCCAAATCTTGAAAATCCTGCTTCTGACGATTTACGAAAGGGGGTACGCATGAGAAGCTCGTCAGCGTGGTAACGTTGTTGGCAGTGCCGGGCCGGCATACGCCGGCAGCCAAATTTCAACAAACGGTTTGAGGGCAAAATGGCGATTTACAGGGTATTTTCGGACGCCGACGGCGAGAGCCACATCGAGGACCTGAACCTGGAGGAGCACCCCGAATTGGGGGCGCTGATCAACGTGTCCGAGGTGCGCGTGCAGGAGTTTGACGGGTCGCGGCAGATGGACTTTCATCCCCTGCCGGAGCGTCGGCTGATCATCCACCTGTCGGGCGAGGTGGAGATCGGGGCCAGCGACGGCTCCAAGCGGGTGCTGCGGGCCGGCGACATCCGCCTCATGGAAGACGTCACCGGCAAGGGCCATTCGCACCACGACCTGTCCCCGTCGGGCGCGGTGTACATCCTGCTGCAGGACTGATCCGCCCCACCACCCGTCACTCACGCGTACCCACTTGGCTCAATCCGTCATTGCGAGCGCAGCGTGGCAATCTGGTTGCCTTAGCGACGACCGTTACCCCAACGAGATCGCCACGTCGCCGCGCTCCTCGCGATGACAGGCTGGGGGTACGCATGAGATCGGTCATGCCGTCGACCCGTTTCTTCGCAACAGCACGCTCAACGCCGCCAGCGCCAGCGCGGACATCGCCAGCAGCAGCACCGCCAGCGCCAGCGCGGATCCCAGGCTGGATTCCATGGCGGTCATGATCGCCAGCGGCATGGTCTGCGTGCGCCCGGTCAGGTTCCCGGCGAACATGATCGTCGCCCCGAACTCCGACACCGCGCGCGCCCAGGCCAGGGTCAGTCCCGTCAGCAGCGACGGCCACGCCACCGGCAGCGTCAACCGCCAGAATGTCGCCCAGGGCGAGACGCCCAGGGTCTGCGACACCTCCTCGTAGGTCGGGTCGACGCCGGCGAACCCGATGCGGGCCGCCCGGACGTAGAACGGCGCCGCCACGAACACCTGCGCGAAGATCACCGCCGCCGTGGTGAACGGCAGGGTCACGCCCAGTCCACCCAAGGCCGGCCCCAGCAGGCCGTTCCTGCCGAAAGCCATGAGCATCGCCACGCCGGCCACCACCGGCGGCAGCACGATGGGCAGTTCCACGAAGGTGTCGATCACCCGCAGCAGGGTGGATCGCCGGCGCGCCAGCAGCAGGGCAAAGGGCGTTCCCACGACGACGACTACTACCATGCTCACCACGCTGGTGATCACCGTCAAGCGCAATGCCTGGAGCACCAGTTCGCCGGTCAGTCCGGCCAGGAAGCCTTCCTGCTGCCCCGCCCGCGCCAGCAGCGCCACGATGGGCAGCCCGATGAACAGCACGTAGATGACGGTCGCCGCTACACCGGCCGGGGCCAGCGCTCCCAGCGACGCTTGGTGTCGCCCGCCGTCAGTCCGACCGTTGCCCAGCAGGAACCTCGGGAACATCGATCACTGCGGCGTTGCCGGAGCAAGGCTGCCGGCGGGCGTTCCGTCGTGGCAGGGGCAGGCCACGTTGGCCGGCGGCGCAAACCCGTATTCCCGGAGGATCGCCTGCCCGTCGTCGCCCTGCACGAAGGCGATGAAGTCCAGGCCGAGTTGCGGGTTGCCAGCCTCCCCCAGCGCCGCGATGGGATACTCCGCCGCCGGGTTGAAGTGCAGCGGAATTTCGATCACTCGAAACGAGTCGCGGTATTGCGCGGCTTTGGCGTCCGTTTCGTAAACCATGCCGGCGTCAACCTCACCCAGCGCGACTTTCTGCGCCACGGCGCGCACGTTGGTCTCGTGGGTCACGACGTTGGTCAGCACACGCTCAGTGTAGTCGTCGGAGAAATCTTCCGACTCTGCCATCAGGCCGAGCGTCGCGCGGGCGTAGGCCCCGGCCGGCACCTCCGCCGACGCGATGGCGATGCTCACCCCCGGGCGCGCCAGGTCGTCCAGGCTCTGCACGGTATCCGAGCCTAGCGGCGCGACCACCGCCAGTCGGTTGGTGGCGAAGTATTCCGGAATGTTCCCCAGCAGGTTGGCTTTCCTGATCGCTGCCATCTGCTCCCAGTCGGCCGATGCGAAAACGTCCGCCCGCGCTCCGTGTTCCAGCTGGGTGCGCAACGCCTGGCTGCCCGCGAAATTGAAGGTCACCTTGATGCCAGGGTTTTCGGCCTCAAAGGCGTCGGCCACGGCCCGGAACGGCTCCCCCAGCGACGACGCGGCGAACACGGTCACCGTGTCCGCCGGCGTTGCATCCTGGGACGCGGCGGCCGCGCACCCTAGGGCAACAGCCGTCGCAACAAGCCAAGCGGCGGCGATGGGAAACGTGCGGGAAATCATTGCGAGCGCATTATAGCAATCGTCAGAATCAGGATTTGCCGGATTTTGGGATTTGCCGGATTAGAGCGGTCCGGTGGCAAAGAACATCCAAATCCGGCAAATCTTGTAATCCGGCAAATCTTGATTCTGACAATCCCCGAGGGCGCCGCGACAAGATGGTCTCCGCTTGACTTGCCACTGGCGCTGCCGTTAAATGGCCCAACGGCGGCATCGACACCTGCGGACTGCCGCCTTCCCCTTGACAGACCAATCGACCGTTCAGGAGGTCACGATATGGCTCTCGTGCGTTGCGTTACCGAAATGGGTATGGGCGTGGATGTTCACGGCCTGGACTACACCCTGGCGGCCAAGCGGGCCGTGTTTGACGCTATCCACCACAGCAGCCTCGGCTTTTCCCGCCTGGTCGGCGCCACCGCCGACGACATGACCGTCGATGTGACCATCGGCGCGCCTCACCCCGAGAAGGTCAACGCCGACGAGGTCGCCGACTCGCTGCCCCACGGTCGCGCCAACGTGAACGTCGTGGTGGGAGGTCTCGAACTGCTCAACGATGATGGCAGCGACGGCACGCTGATCGCCAACGCCATCATCACCGTCAGCATCGAAGACGGCAAGTAGCCCGCGAACCGCTGCGTACTTCTTCAAAGTCAGGACGTCGTTCCCGCGAAAGCGGGAACCCATAGGTCGTTATTCACAGCGAACTCTGGATTCCGGCTTGCGCCGGAATGACGGACAAACTTTGAAAAAGCTATGGCATCGTCGGCTCATGCCCGACCACGCGCTCCTGCCACCGTGTCCGACCTGACCCTATCAACGGAGGATGCCAGCCGCATCTGCATGAAGGAGTGCCGCGCCATGTGCTGCCGCGGCCCCATCATCCTGCGGCTGGACCCCGACGAGGTCACCGGTTTCTACCGCGCGGCGGCCGGCCTGGGCACGGAGGCCAGGGTCAGCCGCGCCCCCGACGGCGGCGGCAACGTGCTGTTCTTGGACCAGCCGGGGGAGCATTGCCCCATGCTCGACTCGGCCACCTCGGCCTGCCGGATCTATGACCGGCGCCCGCGCGTCTGCCGGGAGTTTCCGCGCAAGCGCGAACCGGGCTGCGCCATCTCCGAGTGGATCACGCCGGAACCGGAGCCCGACCAAACACCGTAGCCGCCACTTTATGAGGCGTCGTTCACTGGTAGCACATCCCAGCCGGCTTTCTTCAAATCCTCGATCATGGCCTGCGTGTACTCTGGCATAGGGATGTGCTCCACTACGCGGGCTAACTCTTCACCGGCAGGGGTGAATAAAATGCCGCTTATTCGGAGGCCGGATGCCGCATCGTGCTGGGGCGATGCTCGCAGCACGTACGACATTCCTTGATGCTTCACTGGATAAATCGGGCCCAAAGAGCCTCCGCTTATCGTTCGGTACGAGCTCATATCGTTCACGATGAGCCTGTGGTGAGCCAGTTTCATCAAAACGTTGTATGACAACCCATAGGGTTGGAGCGAGTTGCCACCCGGATTACCTAATCCAATCACAATTGACGGAATGCCTTCCCAATTGTACAAAGCCGCAGAACACAGCAGGCGGAATTCTTCGGCCCGCGCCTTGTTCATGTCTCGTGCGATTGACATTGTATCGTTTGACACACTGCCCGGAGAATTGAGCTCACCTTCTAACAACTTCGCCCACAGCATTTGTAGTGTTTCGTCGGAGACGTTGCTGGCCTCCAAAGCCCACCGGTGCAGAAACTCTGCGTCGAGGGCATCCACATCTTCCTTTGTCCAATCCAAATCGGGATCAATCATCGAGGCTGTGTTTAGCGCATTCGAGGCTAATCTATTGGCCTCCTTGTCCTGTGCCTGCTGAAACGCTTCAACTTCAATCGCAGCCCCTTTGTAATAGGCGACCTGAAGGCCGCTCTCTTGCAACTCCTTGATTGCCGCTACGTCCGTACTCGGCATCTGTTGATCCGAGGGCTGCTGAGGTCGTTTACCTTTCCACGGGGTCGGAAGATGGGCAAGTATTCTGATAACAAGCGGAGCCATTTTTTCGGCTACGTCTGCGGCTTCGTTAACGTCGCTCAATGTGTTGCTCCTCAGCGGGCATTCATTTCGTCTCGCGTGGGTTTGGGACCACTGGTGTCG
Organism: Chloroflexota bacterium; assembly: GCA_028873965.1. Taxonomy (GTDB): domain Bacteria; phylum Chloroflexota; class Dehalococcoidia; order Lucifugimonadales; family UBA3495; genus Bin87. The sequence continues at coordinate 6,605 of JAPPMU010000033.1, read as the reverse complement.
ATAAATTTTTGCAACTCCTCGACAGCGGCCATGGCCCGTTCCACCTGCGCTTTGTGCAGCGCCGGCGTGTCCGCGATGGCCTGCTCCGCCGCCTCTTCGCCACCCAGGTAATCCACCATCCATTGGCGAAACAGCTCGTTCAAGCCCGTCTTTTCTTCCAGCGCACGGCACCGCACGGCGTCCACCAGACGACGATCCGCGTACAGGTTTACCTTCTCCATGCTGCCCTCCGTTGCCGTGGCTCCGATCGCTTCATTATACAGAGCCGATCGCTCCCGGTTTGGACGCCTCCGGCAATCTGGAACTGCCCCGCCTTTTCCAGTATCATTGCGGAAACCTGCCAAACTGCACCCGCATTCTCCTGAAACCTGACTCCCCCGACCCGTGGAGGATCGTTGTGAAGTACGACTACATCGTCATCGGCGCCGGCTCTGCCGGTTCCATCATGGCCACCCGCCTGAGCGAGGACCCCAGCACTTCGGTGCTTTTGCTTGAGGCCGGTCCCGACTACCCCAACTTCGAGCACCTGCCCGACGAGGTGAAGTTCGGCTACGCCACCGCCACCGACGTCATGACCAGCGACCACAACTGGCAGTTCACCGGGCACGGCACCGCCGAGAACCCCGAGATCATGGTGCCCCGCGGCAAGGTCACCGGCGGCTCCAGCGCCATCAACGGCCAGATGTTCCTGCGCGGCGTCCCCGAGGACTACGACGGCTGGGCCGCCATGGGCAACGACCAGTGGAGCTTTCAGAACCTGCTGGGATGCTTCCGCCGCCTGGAAACCGACACCGATTTCTCCGATGACTTCCACGGCAACGACGGCCCCATCGTCGCCCGCCGTTTCAAGCGCGAGGAATGGCTCCCGGCTCAAACCGCCTTCTACAACGCCGCCCGCGCTTACGGTTTCCCGCATACCGACGACCACAACAGCCCCGACTCCACCGGCGTCGGACCCACGCCTTTCAACAACCCAAACGGCATCCGCTGGAGCACCGCCCTGGGTTATCTGGACCCGGCGCGCCATCGTTTGAACCTGACCCTGCGCCCCAACTGCACGGTGCATCGCGTCCTGTTCGACGGGAACCGGGCCACCGGCGTGGTGGTGGAAAGCGGCGGCGACGTATTCACCGTTGAAAGCGACCAGATCATCCTCAGCGGCGGCGCCATCGCGTCTCCGCAGCTGCTCATGCTCTCCGGCGTGGGCCCCGCCGAGCACCTGCGCAGCCTGGGCATCCCCGTGGTGCACGACAGCCCCGGCGTCGGCCAGAACCTCCGCGACCACCCCATCGTGCCCGTCACCTGGCGGACCAAGCCCGGATTCGATCTCGACGGGTTTGCGCCCCGCATCCAGACGTGCTTGAAATACACGGCCGAAGGGTCCGACCTGCGCAACGACATGATCATGATCTTCTCGTCCTTCGCCACCGAGCAGGTGATCCGGGGCGGCGACCGCATGGAGCCACTGGGCATCCGCGCCTCGGTGTCCATCTACCTGGCCGTGGGCGCCGGCGAGCTGCGGCTCCAGTCCACCGACCCGCACCAGCAGCCCTACCTGGACTACAACTACCTGACCGAGGAGTTCGACCGGAAGCGTCTGCGCGACGGTGTGCGCATCGCCGTGGAACTGGGCAAGCACGGCGACTTTGCCGACATCATCCAGGAGCGCACCGAGCCGCTGGACTCCGATCTTGAGACCGACGAGGCCCTGGATCACTGGCTGCGGAGCAACGTTTCCACCGCGCAGCACATCTCGTGCACCTGCAAGATGGGACCCGACTCCGATCCCATGGCGGTAGTGGACCAGCAGGGCCGGGTCAAGGGCGTGCAGAACCTGCGCGTGGTGGATGCGTCCATCATGCCCGACTGCATCCGCGCCAACACCAACGTCACCACCATGATGATCGGCGAGCGCGTCTCCGAACTCATGCTGCAAGGGAATTAGCAACACTTTACCCATCATTCCGGCGCTTCATCCGTCATTCCGGCGAAAGCCGGAATCCAGTGTGCGGCGCAGCGAAACCGTCTTGGATTCCCGCGTTCGCGGGAATGACGGGACAGGTTCAGAGGGGGCAAAAATTATGGCAAACCGCGATGTAGAACTTATCGGCCACCTGATGCGGCGCGCCGGCTTCGGCGCCACCCGCGAACAGCTGGAGGCCCACGCCGCCCAGGGCTATGAAGCCACCGTGGAGCGGCTTCTCGACCACAGCAACGAGCAGCGCATGGGGGACGACCTGATCCGTCGATTCCACCCCGAACTGTCCGGCATGATGGGCACCCTGGGTTCCGGCGAGAACTGGCTGTACCGCATGGCCAGCACGTCCACGCCGCTGCGCGAGAAGGTCGCCCTGTTCTGGCACGGCATCTTCGCCACCGGCTACCCCAAGGTCATCCACGGCAAGGCTCTTTCCGATCAGGTCCGCATGTTCCGCTACCGGGGCATGGGCAGCTTCCGCGACCTGCTGGTGGAGCTCTCCCGGGACCCGGCCATGATCATCTGGCTGGACAACCAGGACAACCACAAGGACGCCATCAACGAGAACTACGGCCGGGAACTGCTGGAGCTCTTCTCCATGGGCGTCGGCAACTACACCGAGCAGGACGTCCAGGAGTGTGCCCGCGCCTTCACCGGCTGGACCCTGGGCAACCGCGAGTACATGGAACTGCGCTCCATGCGCGACTCCGACTGGCCCTACGGTCGCATCTCCTGGCACTTCGAGTTTCAGGAAGAGGACCACGACTTTGGCGACAAGGAGTTCCTGGGCCAGCGCGGGCAGTTCAACGGCGACGACATCGTTGACATCATCTGCCAGCAGGAAGCCACCGCCCGCTTCATCGCCCGGCACATGTACAGTTTCTTCGTGGCCGACGAGCCGCCCGTACCCGAGTGGCCCTATACCGAGCCCCAGGACCCGGCGGCCATCGACCTGCTGGTCCGGGCCTACTTCGACAGCGGCTACAACATCGCCGCCATGCTTCGAGCGTTGTTCAACGCCGAGTTCTTCAAGGATGAGGCATCCTGGTACCGCAAGGTGAAGAGCCCCGTCGAGCTGGTGGCCGGCGTGCTGCGCCTGACCGGAGAGTTCGACCGTCCCCGCAAGGAGATACTGGACCGCTACCAGCAGGCGGTGTTCATGGGGCAATTCCTCAATAACCCGCCCAGCGTGGAGGGTTGGCACCAGGGCACCGACTGGATCGACACCGGCTCGCTGGTGGAGCGCATCAACTTCGCCTCCCAGCAGCTGGGCAATACCGCCAAGCCCGGCGTCAGCGCCATGGTCGAACGCATCGCCGAGACACCGTCGGCCGTGTCGCCGGAAATGCTCGTCGACGCCTGCCTGGACCAGGTGGGCGCGATCCAGGTGTCCGAGGATACCCGCCGCGAGTTGGTGGACTTCGCCTCCGTGGTGGGCACGCCCGACGACGCCGGCCACGACCGCATCGCCGAAGTGCTCCAGATGGTGGCGTCAACCCACGAGTTCCAGCGGGCCTAGTAAGGATTGTCAGAAGCAGGATTGTCAGGATTATCGGATTGACAGGATTGAAGCCATCCCATGATGAAAAACACCTAATCCGGCAAATCCTTCAATCCGGTAAATCCTGATTCAGACAATTCCCAAGGATGTACAAACCATGACCTCAGTCCAAGACATACCGGAGATCAAGCTCCTCGAATACCGCATGACCCTGGGCATGACGACCATGGAGGGCCGCGGTTTCTACTATCCCATGGACACCGCCATCGCCGATGATGGCCGGATGTACGTCGCCAACCGGTCGCTGGAAAACGTCACCCGCGGCGTCCGCGTCACCATGTGCGACATCGACAGCGAGTACTACGGCACCTTCGCCGCCTACGGCCGATCCCCCGGCCAGTTCGTCTGGCCCTCGGCCTGCACACTGGACAGCCGGGGCCGCGTTTACGTCAGCGACGAGGCCACACACCGCATCTCGGTGTTTGACCGCGAGGGCGCGCTGCTGTCCGTCTGGGGCGAACACGGCTCCGCTGAAGGCCAGCTGGACACCCCGTCGGGCCTCGCCTTCAACGCCGACGACAACCTCTACGTCGCCGATACCTACAACCACCGGGTGCAGAAGTTCACCGCCGACGGTCGGTTCCTGCTCGCCTTCGGAGGTCAGGGGGACGGCCCCGCGCAGCTGAACCTGCCCTGGGGGATCACGGTTGGCGCCGACGGCAACGTCTTCGTGGCCGACTGGGGCAACGACCGCATCCAGAAGTTCTCATCCGACGGCGAACACCTGGCGTCCTTCGGAACCTCCGGGCGTGGCGACGGCGAGTTTCACCGGCCCTCCGGCGTCGCCGTGGACCCTGCCGGCTACATCTACGTGGCCGACTGGGGCAACGAGCGGGTGCAGGTACTGGACTCCAACGGCGGTTTCGTCCAGAAACTCCGCGGCGAGGCCACGCTGTCGGCCTGGGCCGCCAACTTTCTGTCCGTCAACGTCGAGGAGGGGGACGCCCGCTCCCGGGCCAACCTGGAGCCCGAAATCGATTACTTCGTGGACGAGCCCCACGAAGAGTCCTCCCACATCGAAAAGTATTTCTGGTCTCCCGTGTCGGTCAAACTGGACCGTGACGGGAACCTGTACGTCACCGAAAGCAACCGGCACCGCATCCAGGTATATCAGCCCGCCCGCGCCGCCGCGTAGGTAGTGCTGACATTTGGAAAATACCCCGTCGTTCCTGCGAAAGCAGGAACCCAGGAAAATCATTGCCATCAGAATGTTGACAATATTTGTACTCACTGGATTCCGGCTTTCGCCGGAATGACGGAAAAGGCCAACATACCCTAGTCATTGCGAGCGTAGCGTGGCAATCTCCTAGTAATCCAGCAGGCCCGGCAGACCCCAACAGGAGGACAACCCGATGACTTCCACCAAGAAGGAAAGGTCGGTAGTGGTGATTGAGCTCCAGGGCGGCAACGACGCCCTGAACACCGTCATCCCCTACAACAACCCCCTCTACTACGACTTCCGCAACAACGTCGGCATCCCCGAGGGCGACGTGCTGCACCTGGACGGCGAGGTCGGCTTCAACCCCAGCCTGGCGCCCATGAAGCACCTCTGGGACCAGGGGAAGATCGGCATCATCAACGGCATCGGCTACCCCAATCCCAACCGCTCTCACTTCCGCTCCCGCGATGTCTGGTACACCGCCGAGTCCGAGAAGATCGGCGCCGAGGGCTGGCTGGGCGCGGCCATCCGCGACCTGGACGCCCGAGGCGAGAACGTGCTGACCGGCGTGAACTTCGGCCGCGGCCTCCCGCGGGCCCTGGTCTGCAAGGGCGTTCCGGTGGCGTCGGTAGCCAACCTGGAGACCTACGGCCTGATGCCCGACATCCAGGATGAGAAGTCCCGCCAGTACGCCCTGGAGGCATTCAGCCGCATCTACGGCCCCACCGAGAGCAAGGACATTGTGGCCCAGGTGCTGTCCGAGACCGGCTCCAACGCCCTCAAGGGCGCCGACCGGCTCCGCAGCGCCCCCGAGGTGTACTCGTCCACCGTCGAATACGCCGACACGCCCATCAGCCAGTCGCTGCGGAACATGGCGCAGGTGATGTCCGCCGACCTGGGCACCCGCATCTATTACACGATGCACGGCAGTTTCGACACCCACAGCAACGAGCTTCCCGCCCACCACAAGCTGTGGACCGACGTGTCCACCGCCATCTCCGACTTCACCAGCGACCTGGATGAGCACGGGATGCTGGACGACACGCTGATCCTGGTCTTCTCCGAGTTCGGCCGGCGCATCAAGGACAACGGCACCGGCACCGACCACGGTTCCGGCGGCGTGGCCTTCGTCATCGGCGGGTCGGTCAACGGCGGCCTCTACGCCGAGTACCCGTCCCTGCGTCCCGAGGACCATTCCGAAGGCGACCTGCACTTCACCAACGACTTCCGCTCCACCTACGCCACCATCCTCAACCGCTGGCTGGAGCTGGATCCCATCCCCATCGTCCACGGCGACTACGAGCAGTTCGCCTTCCTGTAGGCGACTCCGCCGGGTGTCAAAGGAGACGATATGACGAGCCTGGAGGAACGGGTAAGCCGGCTGGAGGGGGGTGCTGAGCACCTGGCTACCAAAGCCGACGTTGCCGAAGTCAAAGGCGAAATTGCCGCCACCAAAGCTGAAGTCAAGGGTGAAATCGCCTCTCTGCGCAGCTGGGTTGCCGGTGGGCTTGCCGTCTTGGGCATCGTCTTGGTGGCCCTCAATGTGGCCTTGCGATTCTGGGCATAATCCGCATCCGTGTGGTCGGCCGTCCCACGCTCACGGAGACTACGAGCAGTTTGCCTTCCTGTAGGCGAAGCTGACTTGCGGCAACAATCAGGGGAGAATAATTATTCTCCCCTACTTATCTTACAATAGACTTAACCGAACAATTTGCGCTTCGGTTGTCCTACATACGTCATATTCAGCGACAGGAGAGATATATGACCAACATCCGATATCCTGAAGCATTCGAAAAGCCTTATCGGCGTGTCCATGTGTCGGCTCTCACCCGTTCCAAGCGAGGAGGTCCTTAGAACCCCTAACAAAATGGCTTGCTGATCCATAATCAAGGGGCTAATCTTTCGGT
>JAPPMU010000044.1 GCA_028873965.1 Chloroflexota bacterium | reverse complement strand
ACGATGACCCGTTTTGCGGCCGAATTGCCTTTGACATCGTCGTTGGTTAGTTTGCACCGCTGTCAGGAGGCCCCATGAACGAATCGAGATTGAGCAAACCCACCGACCGCACCGTGTTTCAGAACGCCTGGGTGGTGGACGACGTGGAGGCCGCCTGCATGAAGTGGGTGAACGAGATGGGCGTGGGGCCGTTCTACATCGCCGAGTACATCGACGCCTTCTCCGAGATGACCTACCGCGGCGAGCCGGCCGACCTCTCGATGTACGTCGCCATCGCCCAGGCCGGGCCGGTGCAGATCGAGCTCATTCAGCCGCTGGTGGAGCGCTGTGCGTACCGGGACAGCGTGCCGGCCGGCACCTCGGGTTTTCACCACATGTGCGTATGGACCCACGACATCGAAGCCGACACCGCGTACTTCGAGGGCCTCGGTTACGAAGCCGCGAACCAGGGGCGCGCCGGCGATATCGTTTTCGCGTACTACGACACGCGCCCGTTGATGGACTGCATGCTGGAGGTGGTCACACAGGGCGACGCCCTTGTGGAACGATTCGCCATGATCGCCGCCGCCGCCGAGAACTGGGACGGCAAGGACCCGATCAGAAGCTGAGTGAGAAACCCGCCCCGGACGCCGGCCCCCGGTTGGGTTGCAGCAGTCTCCAACGGTTACAGGTCACGCCAGTTGCCAATTTGAGGAAGTTCGTATGGAAACCATTGCACGCCTGGACATCCAGTACCTGCAGCAGCTCTACGCCAAGGCGACCGATATCATCGGCACCAACACCAAGGCGGGTATCGAAGAGGGCCGCGCCATCTATCACCGGATATTCACCCCCGAGGCCATGATCCGCGCCGGCGGCAGCGGCTCGGAGCAACTCGTTCGGCAGGGCCCGGACGGCTGGGTGGAGGTGGTCATGGAAGCCCTGGACCAGTACTCCTCGACCCAGCACCTGATCGGCACCCAGATCGTCGAGATCGAATCCATGGACGTTGACGGCCAGGGCGCCGTCACGGCCGGCAAAGCCCGCATGGAAAGCTACCTGCAGGCCTGGCACGAAAACAGGCTTGCCGGCAACGTGTGGCTCTTTCTGGGCACCTACGAATCCCGGGTCCGATTCACGCCGGGCATCGGCTGGCAGATGTACGACATGACATTGACCCAGGTGGCCGGGGAGCTTCGGGAGCTTGGCGACGCCTAGCGGTTCCGGGCACGCTTGACGGCCCAGCGCGGTAACCATGCCAGCCGGGCGGAATGCGCAGCCGCCAGTGTGATATGGACGAAGTGCAAGGCAGCGCCGGATCGAGCATGGCGTAGCCCCCTGTAAGTCTGTCCGTGCATGCATCAACGATATCGCGTTCGGCGTGCTGTTCTGCGATGAAACCGAGGCGCTTGAACACGGCGCCGTTACCGAGGCGTACGGCATGGTCGATCAAAGTGGTATCGTCGCGGTCGTCGTGTACAAAGTAGGCGGCAACGCAGTCGGCGACGTGCTGGCCGCCGCCGCCAACGGCCGGGTCGTCGAGCATGTCGACAATTGTCCTGTGGATATCGGACACCATCACCCGCGAGCGGCTGCGCCACACGCTTCTGGTACCGAATAGCTTGCGGGAATGGGTATGACGCAGCAGGAACCGGGTGCCGTGGTGTTCCTGCTCTTTCTCGCGGATGGGACGCGTAGTCATGACGACGATGGGCCGGAACAACTGCTCCGTGAGGTCCCAGTGTTCGGCAGCCGTCCAGCCGCCGACGTAGCACGGAGAGTAGAGAGCCGGAACGAGGACCCACGGATCGTCCAGGACCCGGCCCCTGTCGACGGAGTCCAGCGTGGCGGTGGCGTACGTTCCGGGGCCGACGCGGCGCAGCCAGCCTTGTTGTGCCCAGCGCCAGAGAAGCTTGCTCGCCGCGGAGCGATTCACGTCGAGCGCTGAGACGACATCGGTAGTGCGGACGAGGTCGCCTGCTTGACGAAGCACAGTGGCGAGCCTGCGCCTGCCAACGGGGATTGACAAAGGGGCCGTCAGTGGTTCGTTCATTGTCATAAAATGCCAATTTATGAGATTTTATGTCAATGAGATAACTGGCGCCCAGGGAGCGCTCGCCGCGCCGACGCAACAGCCGTTTGCTCCGAGCGCCCCAGACCCGTCGGCGATTCGCGTAGGTCGGTTCCTTTCCGTCCGGATCGCGTTTCCAGTTGCGCCGGCCCCGGTCGGGTTCGCTGACGTAGCTGCGCAAGCCACCCGCCTTGAGCCGTTTCATCGTCGCGT
>JAPPMU010000069.1 GCA_028873965.1 Chloroflexota bacterium | reverse complement strand
TCCTGGAAGGTGCGGCCGATGGCCATGACCTCGCCGACCGACTTCATCTGGGTGGTGAGCCGGTCGTTGGCCTGGGGGAACTTCTCGAAGGTGAACCGTGGCACCTTGGTGACCACGTAGTCGATGCTCGGCTCGAAGGACGCCGGCGTTGCGCCCCCGGTGATCTCGTTGCGCAACTCGTCCAGCGTGTAGCCCACCGCCAGTTTCGCCGCCACCTTGGCGATGGGGAACCCGGTCGCCTTGGAGGCCAGCGCGGAGGAACGGGATACGCGGGGATTCATCTCGATGATGATCAGGCGACCGTCCTCCGGGTTCACGGCGAACTGCACGTTCGATCCGCCCGTATCCACGCCGATCTTGCGCAGTACCGCGATGGAAGCGTCGCGCATCAACTGGTATTCCTTGTCGGTGAGCGTCTGTATGGGCGCCACGGTGATGGAATCGCCGGTGTGGACTCCCATGGGGTCGAGGTTCTCGATGGAACAGACGATGATGCAGTTGTCGTTGTGGTCCCGGACCACCTCCATCTCGAACTCTTTCCACCCCAGCACCGACTCTTCCAGCAGGACTTCGGTGGTCGGAGACTGGTCCAGGCCGCGAGAGACGATTTCCTCGAATTCCTCGCGGTTGTAGGCGATCCCGCCACCGCTGCCGCCGAGCGTGAACGACGGCCGCACGATGGTCGGGAAACCCACTTCGGCCTGGATCTCCCAGGCCCTCTCTAGGTTCTTCGCCACATCGGCCCTGGGGACTTCCAGCCCGATCTCCTGCATGGCGTCGCGAAAGCGCTCGCGGTCTTCCGCCATGTCGATAGCGTCGCGGGAGGCGCCGATGAGTTCCACGCCGTACTTGGCAAGCACACCGTGGCGAACGAGATCGAGCGCGCAGTTAAGGCCCGTCTGCCCGCCCATGGTGGGCAGCAGGGCGTCGGGCCGTTCCCGTTCGATGATGCGCTCCAGCGTGCGCCAGTGAATCGGCTCGATGTAGACCGCGTCGGCGCTTGAAGGATCGGTCATGATCGTGGCCGGATTGGAGTTGGCGAGGATTACCCGGTAGCCCTCCTCCTGCAGCGCCTTGCAGGCCTGGGTTCCGGAATAGTCGAATTCGCAGGCCTGGCCGATGACGATCGGGCCGGCGCCGATGATCAATACGCTCTCTATGTCGGTTCGCCGTGGCATCTACCTTGCCTGCCCTGCACTGCACCCGGTTGCCCTGCGCTCGCGCATGGAGCGAATGAAGCGCGCGAACAGCGGATCCACGTCGTGGGGGCCCGGACTGGCTTCGGGATGACCCTGGAATGAGAACGCGGGCCGGTCGGTCCGCTCGATGCCCTGCAACGACCCGTCGAAGAGGGACCGGTGCGTGGCCCGCACGTTGTCGGGCAGCGTATCCTCGTCCACAGCAAAGCCGTGATTCTGGCTGGTGATCATGACTCTTCCGCTATCGATGTCCAACACCGGGTGATTGGCGCCGTGGTGCCCGAATTTCATCTTCACGGTCCGTGCACCGCTGGCCAGCGCCAGGAGTTGATGCCCGAGGCAGATACCAAACGTCGGCAGTCCCGAGTCCACCAGCGTGCGAATCGCCTCGATCGCGTAGTCGCAGGGCTCGGGATCCCCCGGCCCGTTGGAGAGAAAGACCCCGTCTGCGCCCAGAGCCAGGACTTCTTTCGCCGGCGTTGCGGCCGGCAACACGCTGACGCGGCAACCGGCGTCGGCCAGCTTGCGCAGGATGTTGCGCTTGACCCCGTAGTCATAGGCCGCCACTTGCCATGGCTCGGTACGTTCGCCCTCCTGGGGTTGCTGCGGCCAGAGACTGCCCTCGTCCCACTGGTACGGCGCGTCCGTGGTGACATCCTTCGCAAGGTCCATCCCTTTCAGACCCGGAAACTGACGGGCCGCGTGGACCGCCTTCTCCGCGTCCGCGCCGGGGCCGGCGAGTATGCAACCGCCCTGGGCGCCCTTGTCGCGAATGATTCGCGTGAGCTGACGCGTGTCGATGTCCGCTATCGCGACCGTTTCGCCGCGGCGTAGGTAGTCCTCCAGGCTGCTCTCCGAGCGCCAGTTGCTGACGGCCATGGACAGATCGCGAACGATCAGGCCGGCGGCGTAGATTGACGGCGACTCGAAGTCCGTGGCATTGGTGCCGGTGTTGCCGATGTGGGGATAGGTCAGGGTGACGATCTGGCGAAAATAGGAGGGGTCGTTGAGGATTTCCTGGTAGCCGGTCATGGCCGTGTTGAATACCACCTCACCCACCGTTTGCCCGGAAACGCCGATAGAGCGGCCCCTGAAGACCGAACCATCCTCCAGCGCGAGTACCGCTGTCTCCGTCACCCCTGACTCCCGGGCGTTCCGCATCCGCCCTGCATAATCGAAGCGGGACAGCCGC
>JAPPMU010000008.1 GCA_028873965.1 Chloroflexota bacterium | reverse complement strand
AGCGGCCATGTACGCCGCCTTTCTGATTTGCTTCATGGAAAGCAGTCTCGATGCCGAGGCGCATCGATGTTCCCAGGTACTGGGATGGACCGCTCAACACGGCCGATTGCCCAAACAGCACCTCGTTCTCCGAAACGCCGGGAACCTGGTTGGTTGGGATGGCAGCGACCTGACATGCTGCCCCAGCAAGAAAAAACGTTGCCAGCAAAATCAAGCCAAGCCGATGAGACACGTTCATCAACAAACCTCCGGCGAACCAACCGCTTCGTCAAAAGGTGCAATATCTTGGCGCAAAAACGGTTCGGATGCAATGTTGTTGTCCGGCCGTGAAATTCGCGACTGGCGCTTGAACCGGCACGGGCGGGGAGTTGTCTCCCCGCCCGTGCTTTTCAAACGGATACAATACCCACGCGCACACTCACTTCCGCAAATCGTCGGAATCAGGATTTACGGGGTTTCATGATTGGGCAGGATTCGCAGATCTCCATCACCGAATGGTTCCAATCCGGACAATCCTCAAATCTCGAAAATCCTGTTTCTGACGTTTCCCACTCCAAACCGGGTACGGACGAGGACTGCTCCGATCCTGATCGAATCGGAATATCCTGTCCATCCCGTTTATCCTGTTTATCCCGGTAAAAATTCGGCCTTCCGTAGCCGCCGGAGCGTTGCCCATCGGGGCATGGCCGACCGGTCGGTTCAGCCACCCCGACCACAGGAACACGATGAAGATCAGCAGCGCCATGGCGATCACCACCGCCAGCGCCAGGCAGCCGAACCGCGCCATTGACAGCCGGAGCTACGAGGCCGGAATGACGGGCAGCCGCAGCCGCGACGGATACTGCTCGTTGTGCATGATGGTCTGCACCGCCGGGACGCACTCCGTAGCCGCCCAGGGGTCGCCGGCGGTGTTGAAGTTCCGGTCGAACCTGGGGAAGTTGCTGCTGCTGATCTCCAGGCGCACCCGGTGTCCCGCCTTGAACACGTTGCTGGTCGCCACCAGATCGATGGTGTATTCCTCCACCGCTCCCGGCGTGATCGGCACCGCCGCGTCGGTCCCCTTCCGGTACCGCCCGCGCATGATCCCGTCGACCAGGGCCCGGGCCGCGCCGCACGGCTCAACGTCCACCAGCTTGGCGGTGAAGTCCGTGTCCGCCCCGGTGGTCGCGGCAAACAGCGTCACCGTCAACGGCCCGGTCACTTCCAGGTCCTCCGTCAGCGGCGGCGTGGTGTAGCACAGCACGTCGCTGCGGTTCTCGACGAACTGCTGGTCGTAGGACCCGCCCGGCACGAACGACGGCCCGCAGCACAGCGGCCCGCCCCGCGTCGGCACCGGATCCCGAGGATCGTACAGGAACACGTCCGCCGCCTCATCCCCTGGCGCGTCCACCGACAGGCCGCCGTCTCCCGACGACGTGTTGGCCTTGCCCCCGCTGTGCAGGTAGTAATCGGTGTACTCCGTCCGGGCCAGCGGCCATTCCTGCTCGCTGCGCCATTGGTTGTCGCCCATCACGAAGATGCGCACCGGCGCGCCGTCGTTGGCCCCGTTCTCCTCGCCCTTGAGCCAGTGGTCGAACCACCGCAGCTGGATACCGTCGGTGTCGATGGCCGGCCCGGCCGCGCCCAGCCCGAAGAAGAAGTCGCCCGAGGTCTCGCCGAACGGGCCGTGATGCCACGGTCCCACGATCAACCGCTGCCCGTCCCGGGCCGTCGCGTCCTCCGCCTGCTGGCGCATCCCGACGAAGTTCCGCAGCGTGCCCAGCAGGAAGATGTCGTGCCAGCCGCCGACGTGCAGCGCCGGCGTGGTGATGTGCGGGTAGTGGTCCTCGATCCGCCAGCGCTTCCAGTACTCGTCGCTGCTGGAGTGCTTGATCCAGTCGTAGAAGTACCCGGCCAGCGGCTCCTTGAGGTGCGGCAGGTCCACGATGGGCTGGTGCCGGAAGGCGCAATCCAGCTCGTTGAACGCCGCCAGCAGGCCCTCTCGCGTTCCCTCGGGCACGTCGTGTCGGCTGCTGATCGCCCCCAGGTTCGCCATGGTCAGCTGCCGCATGGTCCAAGACAGGGCAAAGCCCCACGCCAGCGCGCCGCCCTGGTAGGTCCAACCCTCGTAGTAGTCCGACGCGGTGATCCCCGGCGCGATGCAGGTCAGGGCCGGCGGGTTTGTGATGGCGCACAGCCATTGCGTCGCCCCCACGTAGGAGCGCCCAAACATCCCCACCTTGCCCGTGCTCCACGGCTGCTCGGCGCACCAGGCCACCGTGTCGTACCCGTCATTCGGCTCGTCCAGGAACGGATAGAACTCGCCCTCCGAGGCATAGCGGCCGCGCGTGTCCTGGATAACCACCGTGTACCCGTGGGACACGGCCCGTTGCACGTCCAGGCCGCCGCCCACGCCCTGGAACTTGTCGTAGGGCGTGCGTTGCAGCAGCACCGGAAACGCTTCGTCCCCATCGGGACGGTACACGTCGGCATACAGGGTGACGCCGTCCCGCATCCTGACCGGCACGCCGAATTCGCTGGAGATCTTGGTGTAAGGGCCCATCAACTCAGCTGGCATAACGTCACCTCCATATTGGCGACATTATACACAGCGCAATCGCACGCCCACGCGTACCAAGTTTGCGGCGGGGAAACGTCAGAATCAGGATTTTCAAGATTTGGGGATTATCAGGATTGGAACTGTTCTGTGATGAAGATCTCCCATCCTGTCAAATCATAAAATCCCGTAAATCCTGCTTCTGACGATTTATGAGAGTGGGCACGCATGATGCCTACTGCGTCCGGAACTGCGGCGCCATCAGCCCCACCTGCAGCGAGGGCGGCAGGTTGTTGCGCGTGACCTGCATCCGGCCCTGCGCCTGCAAACTGCCCTCGGCGACGCCCATCTCCCGCAGAAACGTTTCCGGACTCTCCGGCTCAACGGCCGAGGGTTCTCGCTCTGCCCGGTAGTGCATGGGGATCAGCCACTTCGCATCCAGCTGCTGCGCCGTCTGGTTGATGGCCCGGTACGACAGCAGGTTGTGGTCGGACCCGCCGGCCGGCGCCAGCACCACGTCCGCCGGCCCGATGAGGTCGATCTGCTGCGCGGTGAGCGGCTGGGTGATGTTCCCCAGGTGGCACACGTTGATGCCGTCCAGCGCGATTGCGAACGCCACGTTGCGCTTGTTGCGCGGCGTGCCCTCGGCCAGCGGGGTCATCACCGCCCGGATCGTGATCCCCTGGAACTCGTACTCGCCGGGCGTATCGAACACCCGAGGCTGGCCGTCAACCTCGCCCGCGCTGTTGTGCATCGGGTCGTCGTGGCTCACCGTAACGCCCACGGCGTCCACCACCTGCCTCGGGTCGATCTGCACGCCCAGGCCACCCACGCCGGAGGCATAGGGGTCGGTGATGATCGACAGTCCCGCGTTCGTCGAACGCAACCGGAAGCAGGCGTGTCCCAGCCAGTAGATGTCCATGGGGGTTACTGCGGTTACTCGGCGTCGCGTGGGGGTTTAATCGCGAACCGGTCCAGCAGGGCCCACCCCGCCGGCACCGCCAGGCTCGCCACGATGAGCTTCGCCAGGTCGCCGGCGATGAACGGCAGCAGCCCGCACTGCCACACGTTTGCGCAGCCCCAGGCATCGGCCACGTCGGCCGGCAGGAACAGATTTAACTGGATCAGCCCCGGCACGTAGAGTACGGCATTGCCCAGCAGCATGGCCGTCAGGATCCAGGGGCGCCGGTTCCATCCCCATTGGCATAGCCAGCCGACCAGCGCCGCCGCGGGTATGAAGCCCACGATATATCCGCCTGAGGGCAGCAGCCAGAACCAGCCCGACGCTCCGCCGGCGAAGAACGGCAGGAAGGCCCCTTCCAGGGCGTAGAGCGCCAGCGCCAATCCGCCGCGCCAGCCGCCCAGCATCGCGCCCACCAGCAGAACGGCGAAGGTCTGCCCGGTGATGGGCACGGGAGTGAACCCCAGCGGTATCTTGATTTGCGCGAACAGCGCTACCACCAAGCTGCCGGCAACAACCAGGGCTATATCGCGGGCGATGCGGCGCGCGCCGGCGGAGTCGGGCAGAATCAGGTCTGCCAGAGTGCCCGGAAGCGGCTGCGATGGGATCGAAACAGCGGTTGGCGTTTGCATTGCCCTCATATCGTACCACCTGCCCTACCCCGGTCAAACGCAACGACTTGAGCGTAATAGTTCGGAGTTGCGGGGAAAATGTCATTGCGAGCGTAGCGCGGCAATCTCGTTGACGTAGGGGAGCCCTTTGGGCCAGACGCTGCGGCTACGGCGTCGGGATTGCCACGGCGCAAGCGCCTCGCAATGACAACCCCATGGATTCTGAACAGTTACCTTGAGCGTAATAGTTCGGAGTTGGTGTTCGACCTGCTATTGGGCGCCTCGGCTCTCCAGCAGGGCGTCGAGGTTACCGGCCCTCGCGCAGCCGGTCCAGTTCCGCTTCCAACTCCTGCGCCCGGGCTTCGGCGCTGATGCGGGCGGCGCGCTCGGCGTCGGCCCGGGCACGCTCCGATTGAAAGGTGGGGATGTGCTCCTCGGTGGCCGGATCGTACAGTCCCAGTACGCCATCCTCCACCCGCAGGATCAGGTTCAGCGCTGCGCTGTAGCCTTGGAACACCCCGGGCGCGATTTCGTTCGACTCGATCTCCTCATACCTGCCGTCCACCAGCCGGTAGCCCCGCAGCGTGAACCCGTGGAACCGCCCCTCGCTGTCGAACAGCCAGAGCTCCCCCACCTCCAGCCGCTCGTAGTAATCCTTCTTCCCTTCCCGGTCCTCCCTGGCGGAGTGCCGGGAGGCCACCTCCAGAATAAAGTCTGGCGGCTTGCCCTGCTCGGAGATGACGTAGCCGTTGCTGGCTTCATAGGCGTCGAGGTCAGCGTCGAAGGCCACCATCAGGTCGGGGTAACGGCTTTCACCGGCCACGTAGGCCGGCCCCGGCACGATGTAACGCTCCCCGCTGACGATGGTGGTGTCCTGCTTGCCCAGGTATTGGGCGACGTTATGGGCGTTGCCGGTGGCGGCCAGGTGCTGGAAGCTGGTCATGTCGTCGGGATGCTTCTCCGGAATGTCGGGGAGGCGGAAGAAGGGAGTGGTCTGAACCGGGGTACCCGGCGGTTGGGCGGATCTGGTGGTGGTCATGGCGAGCCTCGATGGGTCAGGCGGCGGTGTGGCGGATAGCGGCGGCGGTGAACGCATCATACCACTGCGCCGGCTGACCTCGGCGGCGAGCGGCGCAGCGGCTTCGTAAGCCCAATGGTGCAGGTTACTGTCGGCAAATCATTATTTGCAATTTTTTAGAAAATTACTAAAATACTGCCGCGAAAGCTGCTGCGTTAGCCCGGAGTCCGGGCTCAGGCGCAGCGTAAGCGAACCTCGCGGCTTTTCCCCAACCCCCTCAAATCAGTGCCAACGGTATCTGCATCATGAAGCATCTCATCCTGTCGCATCGAGTACCGACATTCCCTCGGCCGTTCTGGATCCGTTTGATCGTTGCAGCATCGGCGGCTCTGCTTGTCTGGGTGGGCAATGGAACTCCGGCGGAAACCGGTTATGCGCCCACGAGCGCAGCAACGGTTTGGGACTTGGCGGAACCGGATGATCTGATCACCCCATCCCAGGGCAACGACACCACGGCTTTCCGGGAAGAGGATGCGGGCTTTTCCGCACATTACCAAGTAGCCGAACACTCCCAGGGTAACGGTCAAGACGACCTCCGGCCGCGGCTCAATGTAATGGCCATCACCGATGCCCTGTTGGCAGACCCGGACGAATCGAACGCCAATCGCAAGAAGGCCGGCCGCCACGTGGATTCGGGAGGCAACTTCGGCATAGTCGAGCTGCCAATGGCGGTGACCCGGAATCTCGGGAGCGCGGTGCCGCCCAGACTGGTCACGGTGTACTACGATGACCGCGGCTGGGTCGTGGCTTATCTACCGGCGGACGAACCGGCCGCCGGCATCTGGCGATATGATCCGCAGGACCAAGACCGACAAGTAAATGACCTGGAGCAAAACCTGTTGGTCCTGACCATCAACGAGGTGTTGTCAGCTGCCAGGCAGAACGTGCCCGAAATCGCCAACGCGGATCACGGCGCGGTCGGCTATTACCACTGGGAATATCCAGAGTGCAATGCCTTCGTCCTTTTCAGCCACGAGTCCGGCGGAGGAACATCCGAGCCGGTCCGGTTCGTGGTCCCGCCGACCATAGAACACATCATGGCGTCGGCCACGGTTCTGCTCACCAGCCTTTCCACGCCGGGCCAAACCGGCGTGACCGCCGACTTGATGGTGGACGATAGCGCGGTGGTCTCGGTTGAGCAGCCGGCCCGGTTGACCGTGTCCGGGTTCGAATTGGCGCGAACCGAGGACGCCAGCCGCCTCTACGAAGTCACGGTAGCCGTGGATGCCGGGGCAACCGCCGCCGGCGCGGTCATGCTGGTGTACACCAAACCGGGCAGCTGACGTTAGGGCCGGCCAACCCCCGGACACCGTTTACTGGGTCCAATCGTGAACGGCGTTCGTCCGCTGGCCTTGATCCTGGCGGCGCTGGCCGTCTGCGTGGCTTTGGCGTCCATGTGGCCCCATCTCGCCGGCGGGCAAGCCCCTCTGCCCGCCGAGGTTGTGGAAGGCGCGGTCTTGCAGCAAGACTGCGTGGACGACGTGAGCATCCAGAACCTGTCCGTTTATGACCGCGGTAACGGCTATGTTTTCAAAGATTCTCGTAACTACGCCGATGGCGACGATATCGTCATATTTTATGATGTAGTCAACTCGAGCTGCCAGGAATTAACCGTTGCCGTGGATCTCACAGGATCGGTGAGCGGGGCGAAAATCCACGATGCTGATGGCTCTACAGCCCCCTGCCTGGACGGATGCACCTTAGCCGCCGGCGCAACGCAACAATCGAATGTCCAGTGGGACCTGAGCAAGCACCCCAACGCCGAGGGCGAGAAAGTGGTCGCCACCGTGACCGTAACCGCGCCGGACGGTTTTGTTGATGCCAACCCGGATAATAACACCGCCACTTCTGAACAGTGGATCAACATCGTCAACGAGGAGCCGGATCCAGAGCCGGACATCTCCATCAAGTCGGTCACACCGTCCGTGCCCGAAACGGTGGTTGGAGATAGCATCGTTTTCACCGTTGCGATACAGAACGGAGGCGATGCCGACGCGGATGCTGACACGACCGTGACGCTGGACCACGGCGCAGATACCACAACCCTAGCGTCGGCCACGGTTTCCGCCCTCGCCGTCGACGGCGAGAGCACCGTAACGCTGGAGTGGGACACCAACGGGGCCGAGGCAGGCGAGCACACTCTGCGAGCACTGGCCCAAACGGAGGGCGACGGCAACGCTGACAACGACAGCAAGCCGGTCACCGTGACCCTGCTGCAGCCGACGGTAGACGTCGCCGTCAAATCCGTCACGGCGTCGGCGGATGAAGCGGTGGTCGGGGATATGGTTGACTTCACCGTCGCCCTTGAGAACGACGGCAATGTTGCGGCGGTAAGTCCCGAAGTGGCGCTGTTCGACGCGGACGGCGCAGAAGATGCTGTTCCCCTGGCATCCGTGACCGCCGGCACCATCGCCGTGGGCGGAACGGCAACCGTTACCATCTCGTGGGATACCGACGATGCGGAAGCCGGTACGTACAGCCTGCGCGCGGTGGCGGCAGTTGCTGGCGACAACGATTCAACCAACGACAGCGCAACTACAACGCTGACGCTACACAGCCCGGTGAACGTGGGCCTGATCTTCACCGAACCCCTCCCTGATACGGTCGTTGCGGGCAATCCCGTCAGCGCAGGCTTCACCCTCAGTAACGTCGGAGAGCATGACACCGGGGAAGTGAAGGTCAGCCTGTACGTCACGGCGGAAGGCGCAGCCCCGGAGGATCCGGAACCCGCAGCTGCAAAATCCGTGGCTGCCATAGCCGCCGGCGGTTCAGTGACGGACTCATTGACTTGGGACACCGCCGATGTTGCGGCTGGCCGGTACGAGCTGGAAGTAGTCATCCAGACCATCGGCGACACTGATGAAGCGAACAATGCAGTGTCCGCCAGCGTCGCAATACGAAACTGGCTGACGATCAAGGACGTCTCCCCGACGAGCGTCAAGGCGGTGGCCGGCGATACCGTTGAGTTCACGGCGCAAGTTGAAAACGTGGGGAGAGGCGAACTGACCGCCGTGACGGTTGGCCTTTACGAATCGAAGGGCAACGAAGCTCTCGTTTCTGCGACGATTGACTCCGTGGCCGCCGGCGATACGGCTGACGCGACTATCCAGTGGGACACAGCCGAGCGGGACGTGGGTCTGGTTGAACTGTTCGTCATCGCGGGAGCCGACGGACAGGACCCGGATGAAGACGACAGTCAATCCGTCAACGTGATCATTCGCAATCCCATAGCGTTGTCATCGGCTGTTCCCGCATCGACAGACCACATATCTGGAATCCCGGTGTCAATCAGCGTGGAGGTGCTCAACGAAAGCGTTGCTGAGGTCACCAACGTAGCGGTCAAGTTGGATAGCGTTGAGGATTGCCAGAACAAAGACAGGGAGAAGCAGAACGGCTGCGCAGCAATCGCAACAATCGCGGCGATACCGGCCGGCGAGACGGGCACGACTGTCCTGGAATGGGATACCGCCGGCGTCGAACCCGGCGATCACGAACTGAAAATCATCGCCAGCGCAGCCGGCTACGGCAGCGATGCCAACGACGAGCTGCCACTTGCCATAACGCTCCGCGCGCCGGTGGTGGATGTGGCGCTCACCGGCGCGAGCATCAATCGCAACGTGGCCGCCGTCGGCCAAACACTGGAAGTGGTGGCTACGATCACCAACCACGGCGAAGCTCCCGTGGCGGCGCCGGTGGCCCTTTATCTGGTTGCAGATGACCAAGGGACGATGGCTGCGGCAAGGGAAACGTCGCCGTCCATTGAACCTGGAACCAGCGCAAAAGTGACGCTGCGATGGGACTCTACCGGCGAGACGGTGGAAAAGCATACGCTGAAAGTTGCCGCTGAGCTTCCGCAGGACACCACCGACGATGACAACGAGAATCTGATCGAGATCGAGCTCTTCCATTCCGCATTCGAGGGCGACGATGCGCCCGAAAACTGCCTTGAAGACGTTCGGGTAACCGTCGATGGGATCAGAGATAAATCGGGTCTGACGCGGTCCTCGCCCGATTATCAGGTTGGCGAAGACCTGCGCGTCGTTTACACGGTCTATAACTACAGCTGCGACACGGATGTTGCCGCCGCAGTCACCATGACCGGCCCCGAAGGTCAGGCAATCCACGGTGCCGCCGCGCTCTGCTTCTCCGATTGCACTGTGCCGTTCGGCGGCAAGGCGGAGGGCGAAATCGTGTGGGTCATTCCCACGCTGCCGGCCTTGAGCGACCAACCGATCAGCGCTTCAGTCACCGTTGTCAGCCCCAGCGACTTCGCCGACATCGACGAAGCCAACAACTCCGCCGAGTCAACTGACCGGATGAACATCGTCCATCCCGAGGACGTTGATTTGCTTCTCGGGGAGCAGAACGACAACAAAGTCAGTACGCGCCAGCAGTTGGCCGAGCCGGACTTCGGGACGGTGGACGTCCGGTTGGTGTCGGTCAATCCCATGCAGACCACGCTGCCGTTCGCCGCCGAAACCGTCGAGGTGGCCGTTGCAGCGGCAAATGACGGGCCGGCTACCGAACCGGCCGCCGTGCGGTTCGTCCTCGTACCGGAGGGTGGAACGGCATCGCGCGAACTGTACCGGCATACGATGGTGCTTCCCGCCGGTCAAACCAAAACGGATACGGTTGAACTACCGCTGCGGGATGTCCCGCCCGGAGTCCATACCGTTGAACCCCTGCTCACAGCGGCGGTCAGCCGGTCTCTGGAAAACAACGCCGCGTCCGTTGAAATTACCCGCATGGCCCCGCTGGTGAACGTCGAGATGGAAGATGTGGCCGTTTCGCCGGACGTGCTGATCCTGGGCGACGATGCGACGATGTCCCTGGTGGTGCGGAACAAAAGCGAGATCGCCCTGCCCCTGAGTCTGGAATTGTATGTAGATGACGATGCCGAACCGACAGGCACGAAAACTATCGACGAGTTGGCGCCAGACGGTCAATCTGAAGAGTCGGTTGCCTGGCGTGTACCGGCCTCGCTGCGAATGCTGGGGAAACACACGCTGAGGTTGGTGGCATCCTCGGAAGACTTCGGCGCCGTCGCCAACGCCGATACAGATGTCACCTTTCACATTGACGCCGAGATACTCCGCATCAATGCGTCGCCGACAGAGACCGCAATGCGGGGCGAAGAGGTCGCTATCGAGGTGGAGGTGCAGAACAACGGGCCGGCCACCGTCAACGTCCCGGTAACGCTGCACTTTCCGTCAACTGCCAAGAACCCAGAAACCGACCACGCCCCAACGCCCGCCGGATCAACCGGGACCGCCTCCTTCACCTGGAAAACCCGGGACTACGCCGTTGGCGAGCACACGTTCATGGCGGAAGTGCCGGTGGGTCACAACGTCACAACTGGGCAAACTTCCTCTGATCTGTCGTTTCAGCTGACCGAGATGCTCGTCATGGCAAGCATCGCAAACGTCACGGTGACCCCGGAATACCCCATGGTTGGCGAGCCGGTTTCGATAGCGGTGACCGTGCGCAACGACGGGCCGGTTGCGACCAGAATCCCGATAACGCTGCACTTCCCTCCGGGTGGCAGGCAGCCTGATAGCAAGAAACCGCGCCTGGATCCGAGTGAAACCGGGACGGTGTTTTTCGAATGGTTCACCGGCAACTACCGGCCGGGACCGCACCGGTTCCGCATTGAACTCGCGGCCATCGACACTCCGCAACATCGCTTCACGATAGACCTGTTGCCCACCGTGGAAAACGTCGCCATTGTCGGCATGGGCACGCACCCGGTCGAGACCGCGATGGTGGGTGAGCCGGTGGAGGTTTGGATTGACGTGCGCAACGACGGGCCGGTCGCCCTCAACGTTCCGGTTCGGCTCACCTTCCCGTCCGCCGGCAAGCGTCCGGAAACCCAGTCGCCGCGGGTGGGTCCGGGCGAAACCGCGAGGGTCTGGTTCGAGTGGAAAACCTCCAACTACGAGCCCGGCGACCATACCTTGCGCGCGGCCATCCTGCTGAGCGACAACATCACGGTGGGACCCACTACCGAAGAAATCAAGTTCGCGCTGACGCCCCTGATAATCAACGCAACCATCGTGGACATTGCGGTCAGCCCTGAAGCCCCGCGCGTCGGAGAACCGGTGAGCATTACAGTGACCGTACGAAATGACGGCCGGATTGCTGCCAACATACCAGTTACTTTGCATTTCCCATCAAGTGACACGCAACCCAAAACACGGCGCCCTCGTGTGGCGCCGGGAGCAGTCGGCTCGGCTGATTTCACATGGCGCACTAGCCGTTATGAGCCGGGCATACACGATTTCAGAGTGGAAGTGGCCAGCGATCCGCCAGAGTCGCAACGGTTTGAGGTTGAACTGCTCCCGCCCATCGTTGACGTTGCCATAGTCCGCATGGGCTCCGACCCCAGCGAGTCGGCAGTGCGGGGCCAAGAAGTGAAAATCTGGGTGGACGTGATTAATAATGGCCCATCGGCGTTGAACGTGCCGGTGCAGCTCACCTTCCCGTCCATCGAGAAGGAACCGGAGCGAAAATCCCCGCGGATCGAGCCGGGCGAAACCGCGAGGGTCTGGTTCGAGTGGAAAACCTCCAACTACGACCCCGGTATTCACACTCTGACGGTTGAGTTGCTTGCGGAGTACAACGCCACGGAACTGGAAAAGTCCGCCACAATCCAGATCAGGCTCGTTTCCGCTCAACTGATGGCTTCAATAGTAGATATATCGTGGAGCCCAAACTCCCCGGCGGAGGGCGACCCGGTAGCCATCACGGTAACGGTTCGCAACGATGGGCTGGTTGCAACCAATATCCCGGTCACTCTGTACTTCCCTTCGGAGGGCAAGCAACCGGAAACGAGGCGGTCCCGCGTGGCACCTGGAGCCGTCGGCACGACTTCATTCACGTGGCGCACCAGCCGCTACGAGCCCGGCGACCACGTGTTCCGCGCGCAGATACCCGGCGTGGCCGGTGCCATAAGGGAGTTTGAGATCGAGTTGCGGCCGCCCATCGTGAACGTTGCCATCGTCGGCATGGGTACATACCCGGTCGAGACGGCGATGGTAGGCGAGCCGGTGGAGGTTTGGATCGACGTGCGCAACGACGGGCCGGTCGCCATCAGGGTTCCGGTTCGGCTCACGTTTCCGTCTGACGATAAGAAACCGGAGCAGGATTCAGAACGAATTGAGGCGGGAGAAATCGCAAGGTACAGTTTCACGTGGAGGACCAGCAATTACGAACCCGGCACCCATACTTTGCAGGCTGCAATTCCGCTCCACGACAACACCACGCTGGGTCGTACCACCGATGAAATTAGATTCACCCTGACGCCCCTGATAATCAACGCGACAATCGTGGATGTCGCCGTAAATCCACAGGAGCCGCGTGTCGGCGAACCCGTGACCATCGCCGTAGCCGTGAGGAATGATGGAAGAATCCCTGCCAGTATTCCGGTGACGTTGCACTTCCCTTCAGAGGGCAAGCAACCGGAAACGAGGCGGTCCCGCGTGACACCTGGAGCCGTCGCCACGACTTCATTCACGTGGCGCACCAGCCACTACGAGCCCGGCCATCACGTGTTCCGCGTGCAGATACCCGGTGTGCCAGGGGCCATACGCGAGTTCGAGGTTGAGTTGCTGCCGCCCATCGTTGACGTTGCCATCGTCGGCATCGGATCCGAGCCTAGCGAGACGGTCGTCAGGGGGCAGGCGGTGAAAATCTGGGTGGACGTGATCAACAACGGCCCGTCGGCCCTGGATGTGCCGGTGCAGTTGACGTTTCCGTCCAGTGAAAAGCAGCCGGAGCGAAAATCCCCGAGGATCGAGCCGGGAACCATAGAGCGCATCGAGTTCACCTGGAAGACCTCCAACTACGATCCTGGCATACATACCCTTACAGCGGAGTTGCTGGCGGAGCACAACACTACGGAACTGGACACCTCTGCCACAATCCAGATCAGGCTCGTTTCGGCTCAACTGATTGCTTCGATAGTGGACATATCGTGGAGTCCTGATTCCCCGGTAGTGGGCGACCCGGTAGCCATCACGGTCACGGTTCGCAACAACGGGCCGGTCACCTCCAGCATACCGGTGACGTTGCACTTTCCGTCAGCGGACAAGCAACCGGAAACGAGGCGGCCCCGCGTGGCACCTGGAGCCGTCGGCACGACTTCATTCACGTGGCGAACCAGCCGTTATGAGCCTGGCGACCACGTGTTCCGCGCGCAGATACCCGGCGTGGCCGGTGCCATAAGGGAGTTTGAGATCGAGTTGCGGCCGCCGGCAGTCGATTTTGCCGTGGCGGAATTCCGGCCTCCGGATCCGCTGCACCTCATCGTGAAAGGCGACTGGGTCGAAATAACCGTCGTAGTACAGAACCAGGGGCCATACGCCGGCCGGGGCACAGTCTATCTTTTGAACGCAGCCAATCTCGACACGATGTACGAGCAAAGCGCGAGCCTGGAGCCGGGCGAGTTCAGAAACGTAGAGTTCACCTGGAAAACGCTGCGCTACCCGGTGGGGGAGTACGACTTGCTGGTCCGGGTCGAAGCGGAGTACGACACAGATCCCGACAACGATCATTCGGACCCGGCGCGCGTTCACCTGCTGACCGACCGCGACATTACCGTCGGGTTCGGCAACAACGTGCGGCCGACGGTTTTTGCCGAGCCGACATCCGAGGCCGCATTGAGGGTTGCGCCATGGTACCCCAACGACATCCAGATTGCCGGCGTTGACCGATTTACAATTGACCGCCCGATGAGCCCGGCATCGGAGTCCTCAATAGGAGTAGCACCCAAGCCAACGGCTGGGAAATACGATCCCTCCCGGATGTACTGGCATTGGCGTTCTGCCCAGGTCTCCACCTGGGAGTGCGCGCGATTCCAGCGGACCATCGGGGAGAGCTTGCCGCGCGCCGTGGTGTGTCCGAAAGCGCCGGCGCTGGTTCGCTAGAGCCCACGCGTACCCAGTTTGTCATCGCGAGGAGCGCAGCGACGTGGCGATCTCGTTCCCGTGGCGGTGTTCGTTGCCTTGACGAGATTGCCGCGCTTCGCTCGCAATGACAACACGGGCGAAACTGGGTACGCATGAGCGCTAGAGCCTGTTGACAAACTGAGAATCACACCGTCGTTCCTGCGAAAGCAGGAACCCAGAAAAGCCTCTGCGATAGGAACGTTGGTGGGATTTTGCGCTCACTGGATTCCGGCTTTCGCCGGAATGACGGCATTTATCAACAGACTCTAGCAGGACGGTGTTACCACCGCGTCCCGCAGCACCTCGACCAGGTGGCGGGCGCGGCGTCCGGCGCCGTGTTCCACCTGCTGGCGACAGGACACGCCCATGACCGCCACCTCGGCGTCGGGTTTCGCTTCAATCGCCGGGAAGAGGGACAGGCCGCCGATCTGCATGGAGATGTCGTAGTGCTCCTTCTCGAAGCCGAAGGAGCCGGCCATCCCGCAGCAGCCGGCGTTGATCAACTCAGCATGATAGCCCGACGGCATGTTGAGCACGGCCATAGAACTGGCGGTGCCTACCATCGCCTTCTGATGGCAATGGCCGTGGAACAGCACCTGCTTCTCCAGGTTGGAGAATTGCAGATCCAGCCGGCCTTCTGATTTCGCGTTGGCAAGGAACTCGTCGATGAGGAACGAGTTTTCTGCGACGGCGCGGGCGCGGTCGTCGGACACGAACTCGGGGTACTCGTCGCGCAGGGTGAGCAGGCAGCTGGGCTCGCAGCCGACGATCGGTACGCCCTGGCTGGCGTAGGCGTAGAGGGCGTCGATGTTGGCGCGGGCCTGGTCTCGGGCTTGATCCAACAGGCCCTTGGAGATCATGGGGCGACCGCAGCAGCCGCCGTTGACCAGTTCCACCCGATAGCCTGCCGCCTCCAGCACCTCCACGGCGGCGATGCCGATCTCGGGGTAGTTGTAGTTCATGAAGGTGTCATTGTAGAGGGCCACCGTGCCGTATCTGGCCTCGGCGTGGCCGTTCCGGTCGCGCCGTGCGAACCAGTCGGGCAGCGACAGCGACGCGAAGGCGGGCTGCTGACGCTGCGGGCTGATGCCCAGGAAAGTTGACGCCAGGGACTTGCCCAGCGCGGATCCGGCCAGCCAGTTGGTGATCGGGGCGTACCGGCTGCCCAGCTTGTTCAGTCCGTTGATGTTGGCAAAGAACCGGGAGCGCAGCGGGACTCCATGCTCCTTGTGGTAGTGGTCCAGGAACTCGTACTTCAGCTTGGCCATGTCCACGCCGGATTCGCATTCGGCTTTGCACGCCTTGCATTCGAGGCACAGGTCTAGGGCCTGGTGCAGCCGGTGGTCGGTGATTGAGCTTTCGGCTCCGTCGGGCATCCGGCCGGACAGGGCGGCGCGGAGCAGGTTGGCGCGTCCGCGCGTAGAGTGTTCCTCGTCGCGGGTGGCCATGAATGACGGACACATGGTGCCGTCCAGCTTGCGGCAGGCGCCCATGCCGTTGCACATCTCCACGGCGCCGGCATAGCCGAAGTCCTGGGAGAAGTCCAGCGTGGTGTCCAGCGCCTGCGGCTGGTAGGCGACGCCGTAGCGCAGGTTCTCGGTCATGGGCGGAGTGTCGATGATCTTGCCCGGGTTCATGATGCCCTGGGGGTCCCAGGTCTGCTTAAGCTCGCGGAAGGCGTTGTAGATCTGGTCGCCGAACATCTTGCGGGTCCAGACGCCGCGCACGATGCCGTCGCCGTGCTCGCCGCTCATGGAGCCGCCGAACTCCTTGATGAGGTCGGAGACCGCCTCGCCGATGGACACCATCTTGTCGATGCCGTCCTGGTTCTTCAGGCTCACCAGGGGCCGGATGTGCAGGCAGCCCACGGAAGCGTGGCCGTAGTAGCCGGCGGTGGTGCCGTGCTCGGTGACGATCTCGTCAAAGCGGCGGACAAACTCGCCCATGACCGACGGGTCGACGGCGGGGTCCTCCACGAATGGGATGGGCTTGGCGTCGCCGCGGGTGCTCATGAGCAGGCCGAGGCCGCCCTTGCGCAGGTTCCACACCGCGGCTTGTCCGGCCCGGTCGAGGATGTTGACGCAAGCGTAGGCGAGCCCGATGTCGGCCTTGAGGCCGTCCATTTTGGCGGTGAGCTCGTGCTCCGACTCGCCGTAAAACTCGACCACCAGCATGGCCCCGGGGTCGCCCTCCACAAACCCGGGAAGCCGCGCCGTTCCCATGGCCTCACGGGAGCGGTCGAGGACCATTTTGTCGATGAGCTCGATGGAGGACGGCTCGTGGCGCAGGACGCGGGTGGTGGCCTCGCTGGCGTCGTAGATCGTGCGGAAGTGCAGCACGGACAGCGCGGTCATGGTGGGCCTCGGCACCAGTTTCACCTTGGCCTCGGTGACCACGCAGAGGGTACCCTCGGAGCCGACGACCATGCGGGCCAGGTTCACCGGACCGCCCCGGCGGGCGTCGTCCAGGATGAACTCGTCCAGGTTATATCCGCTGACCCGGCGCTGGATCTTGGCGTAGGTGCGGTCGATCTCGTCCTTCTGCTCCCGGGCGATGCGCAGGACGCCGCGGTAGATGTCGCCCTCCATGCCGGAGGCGCTGAGCCGCGATTCCAGCTCGGCCGGCGATAGCTCGCCAAAGTGAGCGGTGGACCCGTCGGAGAGGATGACGTCCAGCTCCTGGATGTGGTCCAGCGTCTTGCCGTAGATGACAGAGTGGGCGCCGCAGGTGTTGTTGCCGATGCCGCCGCCGACGCAGGCCCGGTTGGCCGTGGTGGGATCCGGCGCGTACTGCAGGCCGTGAGGCCCCATCTGGCGAGTGAGCTGGTCGAGGATGATGCCGGGCTGGACGCGGGCCCACTGCTCTTCGGCGTTCACCTCCAGGACGTTGTTCAGGTACTTGCTGAAGTCCATCACGATGGCGTGGTTGACGGTCTGGCCGGCCAGGCTGGTGCCGCCGGAGCGGGGCAGCACGGGGATGCCTTCGCGGGCGGCGAACTCGACCACCGCCTGCACGTCGGCGGAGGAGCGGGGGATGACCACGCCCACCGGCTCCATCTGGTAGATGCTGGCGTCGGTGCTGTAGAGCAGGCGGGAGTGCGGATCGAAACGCACCTCGCCGTCCACTCGGCGGCTCAGCTCGTCGGCGATCTCCTGGCGTTCGCGGCCGCGAATCCTGCGTTCCATTACCGTCGCCATCTATCGTTCCTCCGAAGCGTGCCGATTCTGGGTGTGGCGCAGTATAGCACGGGCGATCTTGCGGCCCGGAAATGAGACTTCCGTTATCAACGCAATCGCCCCATACCCGTCATTCCGGCGAAAGCCGGAATCCAGCATCCCAATTCGTTAGTTGCGCCCGTGGATCGTTTGTATCTCGCCGTATGGACTCCGGCCCCGTATCAAGTACGGGGTGACGTTCTTTCGCCGGAGTGACGGTGGTGTAGCTTATGACGCGATTACTCTGCTTCCGATACCGATATGGACGGCGGTGTTATAGTGGCCGGGTCAATCGACCCACGGGAGAGGCGCCATGTCCACGCAACCCGGCTCCAGCCAGCAACCGACGGAAAACCGCATCGGCATGATGATCGAAAAGGTCATGGTCGGCCCACCGCACGAAGGCGAGGCCGGGCAGGGGCTGATGATCTGCACCAACCGGGGCGACATTCCGGCTATCCTGCACGCCGCCGAGGAGACCACCCGGGCCGTGGTCTGGGTCTGCGGCGCCCGGGGTGGGTTCGGCGGGCCGGGCAGCGGGCTGTACGCCGAACTGGCGGAGGAACTGACCGGCCAGGGGATCACCTCGCTGCGCATGGACTACCGCTATCCCAACAACGTCCAGGAGTGCGCGCTGGACCTGGTGGCCGGTTGCAACTTCCTTCGGGCGACCGGACACGGACCGCCTATCGTGGTGGGACACTCCTTCGGCGGCGCGGTGGTGATCGCGGCCGGTGCGGTGAGCGACAACATCGCCGGCGTGGTGTCCCTCTCGCCGCAGACCTACGGGGCGCAGGGGGCGGGGATGATCTCGCCCAAGCCGCTGCTGGTGGTGCACGGCAAGGCGGACACCCGTCTGCCCTTCTCGTGTGCCGTTGCCATCCACGACTGGGCCAAGGAACCAAAGGAACTGGTGCTGTACGAGGGCGCGGAGCACCGCCTGGACGAATGCCGCGAAGAACTGGCCGACCTGCTGCGCACGTGGATACCGGAGCACCTGCCGGCCGCCGAACCGGCTCAATAGGAGGCCACGAGGATACGGCTCCAGACGGGATTGGCATCACGCCCGTCCCGCATGACCGGGTCCGTTGCATCGGACCGGAGGGACGGCATGATGGACTTCATTGATCGCATTGGCTACGACGGCGGAGCGACGCCGCTGGAGGAGACTCTGGCGTTCGCCGCCGAACATGGCTTTCACTACGTCGATTTCTCCGCCGAGACGGGCGCCAACCGCGTGGACAACTGGCCCGACGACCGGCTGCGGGCGGTGCGCACGGTGATGGACCGGAACGAGATCGCGGTCACGGTGCACACCGCGTCGTCGGTAAACGTGGCCGAGTTCGCGCCCCACGTTGGCGACGCCGTGGATGCCTACCTGCGGGCCAACATCGACCTGGCCCGGCGTATCACCGCGCACGGGGTGGTGGTGCACGGCGGGATGCACTTCAGCTCGGCCATCGACGCGCGCATGGAGGCCGCCCGGGACCGTTTGCTGCGGGCGGTGGACTATGCGGAAAGCAGCGGCGTGTCCCTGTTCTTCGAGAACCTGAACTGGGAACCGGACAACGCCGAGGTGCACTACCTGGGACACACGGTGGAGGAGTGCCGGTACTTCTTCGATGCCATTCCGTCGGACCGGTTCGGCTGGGCCTTCACGGTGAACCACGCCAACCTGGTGCCCGAAGGGATAAACGGGTTCATCGACTCCCTGGACGTGGCACGCATCGGCGAGGTGCGGCTGGCCGACAACACCGGCGAGGTTGAGGTGCATCTGCTGCCGGGGCAGGGCAACATAGATTTCCCGTCCACGTTCCGGCGTCTGGAAGACGCCGGATACCGGGGCTACTACACCATGGCCTTCGGTTCGCTGGACGAAAAGCTGGCGGCGCGGGAGTTGTTCCGAGGATACGGTATCTAGCCTCTGAGGCGCAGCGTTCAGGCTCAGGGTTCGACCAGCCGTACACGGTCGGTGGCGGAAAAGTTTCGGTTCCGCTTGGCGCGGCATGTAGGGCCAAATTGCTTGTTTCCTGTTACACTGGGCCGAGACCGCTGGTTTCAATAAACGCAGTTAGCGATCCGCTCGGTCGAATTGATAAGGAAGTAAATCGCACCACATGCTTCAAACCGATGACCTCCGCCGAACGGCCCTGATCCTGGTATCAATAGGACTGGCGTGGAACCTGGTTGAGGCAGTGGTTGCCTTCTGGGCCGGCGCTCGCGTAGGTAGCGTTGCCCTGATCGCCTTCGGCCTGGACAGTATCATCGAGCTTTTCGCCGGCGGGGTCCTGGTTTGGAGACTGCGACAAGAGGGCGACGAGCACCAGGACGAAGCCGCGGAACGGCGGGCACAACGGCTGGTCGGGATCACCTTCTTCGTCCTGGCGGGGTACGTCGGGCTGCATTCGGTGGTTAGCCTGGGGGGATGGTTGCCCGAGCCGCAGCCGAGTCTCGCTGGCATCGGGATCGCGGTGGCCAGCGCCGTGGTGATGAGCATCCTCTACGTGGCCAAGATGCGCATCGCCTCGCGCATGCAGTCCCGCGCCCTGCGTGCCGAAGCGGTGGAAAGCCTGTTCTGCGACCTCCAGGACTTGGCCATACTGGTCGGTCTGGGACTCAACGTTTTGTTCTCCTGGTGGTGGGCCGACCCGGTGGCCGCGTTGCTGCTGATTCCCTTCTTCATCAAGGAAGGCATGGAGAACTTTTCGGGGCATCACGATCACGAAGATGACGAGCACGAGCATGAGGATGAGGGCCGATCGGCGCTGGTCTGCTTCTGCCTGAGATGCTGGTATGGCTTGTCCAGGTGCCGGGCCGTCTGCTGCCCTGCGTAGCCCGACGCCCGGGCATCCATCCGCGGCGACGAGGCGATCCTCTGCGTACCCCATTTCCGCAAACTTGTCATTGCGAGGAGCAAAGCGACGTGGCAATCCCGTTGGCCTAGTGACGATCCTGGCAGCAACGAGATTGCCACGCTGCGCTCGCAATGACAAACCGGGTACGCGCGACCGAGGCGATCGCTCCGCTGGACAGTGCCCACACCGTCGGATAATATGGCGCAGGTTTTTTCACCCTGTCGCCGCGGCCCCATTGCCGGAGGCTCCGTGCCAGATCGGTAAAAGGTCGCACGACGGGGTTTTTGTGTGCTTATAGAACCCCGATCAGAAAGAAGTTTGACCGGCCCATGCTCATCGCCGTCGCATTCGTCCTGATGGGGGTCATGTTCCTGGCCGGCATGTACGTGGCCGGGGCGCTGGGATCATTGGCGCTAATCCTGCTTAACCTGTTCTCGGACAACCCGGTCTGGAACATCATGGGTAACCGGGCGTGGGAGACCAACACCAACGTCAACCTGGTGGCGATCCCGCTGTTCATCCTGATGGGCGAGATCGTGCTCCGGGGCGGCTTTGCCGACCTGATGTACCGCGCCCTGTCGCGGTGGGTGGACTTCATCCCGGGCGGGCTGATGCACACCAACATCGCCTCCTGCGCGGTGTTCGCCGCGTGCGCCGGATCCAGCATCGCCACCGCTGCCACCGTGAGCCGGGTCGCGTTGCCCTCGTTCCGCGCCCAGGGCTACCAGGAGCGGCTGGTGGTCGGTTCGCTGGCCGCCGGCGGCACGCTGGGGATACTGATTCCGCCGAGCATACTGCTGGTGCTGTACGGGCTCACGGTGGGCGAGTCCATCGGGCGGCTGTTCCTGGCCGGTTTCATCCCGGGGATACTGCTGGCGCTGGTGTTCATGCTGATGATCGGTGTGGCGTCGGTGATCTGGCCGGCCATCGCGCCCCGGCAGCAACAGGGACGGTTTTGGACCTGGGAGGGCTGGACGGAGCGACTGCTGTTCACGGTGCTGATGGTCCCGGTGATGGCGCTGATTTTCATCGTACTGGGCAGCATCTACTTCGGGTGGGCGACGCCGTCGGAGGCGGCCGGCTTCGGCGTGGCCGGCGCCATGGTCCTGGCGATCATCTACAACTTCGTGCGGCTGTTCGCCGGGGACATCGCGGGGCTGCTGCTGCGGAGCGGGATTGCGGACCGAATGTCTCCTGAGGTTCGGGCGACGCTGGCGGGCTGGCGGGAGCAGTATCGGTTTGACGGCGAGAGCCTGCGCAACTACTGCCGGTTCATGGGGACGATGACACTGGAGGCGTGCGGGTCCGCGGCCCGCTCGTCGGCGATGATCCTGTTCATCCTGATGGCGGCGTTCACGCTGCAGTTCGCCTTCGCCTACCTGCGTATCTCGATAACCATGGCGGAGTGGGTGGCCAGCTTCAACCTGACCACGGTGCAGTTGGTGCTGTTCCTGGTGGTGTTCTACCTGCTGCTGGGTACGTTCATGGAAGCGTACTCCATGATGCTCACCACCCTGCCGATAATTTCGCCGGTGCTGCGGGCAGCGGAGGTGGACCTGCTGTGGTTCGGGATCATCATGATCATCCTGCTGGAGGCCGCGCAGATCAGCCCGCCGCAGGGACTGAGCCTGTACGTGCTGCAGGGAGCGCGGCACGACGTGGCCCGACAGGAGGCGGATGCTACGGGTCAGGTGGCTAGAACGGGCACCATTAACGACGTCTACATCGGGGTGTTGCCGTTCATGGCCTGCATGGCCGTGGTCATCGGGCTGATCATCGCGTTCCCGGACCTGGCCCTGTGGTTGCCGGACCAGATCAAGGGGCCGCGCTGAACTGACCGACATCCGGGGACGTATAGTTAAGCGGCCCCTTGGAGGTTCGCGTCGACATGCCTGTCCCATATGACATCGCGGTGATTGGAGCCGGTTCCGCTGGCCTGACGGCGGCACGGTTCGCGGCGCGATTTGGCAAGCGCGTGGCGCTAATTGAGGCCAACCGTGTCGGCGGCGACTGCACCTGGACGGGGTGCGTCCCGAGCAAAGCGCTGCTGCACGCCGCGAAGGTTGCCCACACCGTGCGGAACGCTAACCGGTACGGGATAACCGTCCGTGATCAACAGGTTGATTTCGCTGCCATGATGGGTTGGGTGAAGGGTGCGGTGGAGGATGTCTACTCCCAAGAGACGCCGGAGACGCTGTTGGCGGATGGGATCGAGGTGTTGAAGGGGCGCGCCGAGTTCCGGGACGCCCGCACTTTGGCCGTCGACCAGCGGGAAATCTCGGCGCGGCACTTTTTGATCTGCACGGGAGCGGCGCCATTCGTACCGCCCATCCCCGGGCTGGAAGACACGCCGTACCTGACCTACGAGACGTTCTGGGACTTGCAATCTCTTCCGGACCGGCTGGTCGTCATCGGGGGCGGGCCCATCGGGTGCGAGCTGGCGCAGGCGTGCCAACGGCTGGGCTCCAGGGTGACCCTGGTGGAAGCGGCGGATCGGGTGCTGCCCAACGACGAGCCGGAGGCCAGCCATCTCGTAGCCCAATCCCTGCGACGAGACGGGGTCTGCTTGCGGCTGTCGTCGCCGGTGGAATCGGTGGGACGCAGGGGCGACGGGCACTGCGTCATGGTGAGCGCCGGCGGGAAGACGATCAAAGGCGATGCGCTGCTAGTGGCGGTGGGCCGGCGCGCGCGAGTGGACGGCCTGGGACTGGACACGGCGGGGGTCGAATACAGTCCGCGGGGGATCACGGTGGACGATTACCTGCGGACCGGCGTGAAGCACATCTACGCGGCCGGGGACTGCGCGGGCGGGTACCAGTTCACGCACTACGCCGGTTTCCAGGGGGCGATGGCGGTGCGGAACATGCTGCTGCCCGGTCGTTCGCGGGGACGTCCGCAGTATCCGCCCTGGGCGACGTTCACCGACCCGGAGGTGGCGCACACCGGCTATACGGAGGAGCAGGCCCGGCAGCAGTTTGGCGACAAGGTGCGGGTGTCGATGCTGCCGATGGCGCATATCGACCGGGCGGTGACCGAGAACTCCGCCGAGGGGTTCGTCAAGGTAGTGCGGCGAAGCAACGGGGAAACCGTCGGCGCCACGGTGGTCGGCCAACGGGCGGCGGAGACGCTGCAAGCGTGGACACTGGCCGGCGACAACGGGCTCAAGATGGCCGACGTTGCCCGGACGATGCAGGCGTATCCGTCGCTGGCAACTGGGAACCAGCAAGTGGCGTGGGAGGCGTACCTGGAAGGTCTGACGACCGGGTCCACCGGGAGGGTGGTGCGGTGGTTGAGCGGCTAATTCAGCCAGCCTTCCGTTCTGCGGGGCAACAAGCCACGCTCCAGTGGAATGTCCATCTGAACGTCGACCGGAAGGCTATCATAAGATTCCCGTACTCTCTGCGCCAACTCTCCCGATCCCCAGAGGCGAATCTCGAAAAACGAACGCTCGTTTTCGTTGCGTACCGATCTAGTGAAGTCGCCGAGGCTGACCAGCAAGCCGTGGTCGGCGCCGAAGTTTCGCACGCTTGCTTGCAGGCGGTTATAGTCGGACAGGTCAATCGGCAGGCGTCCTGACTTGACCTGTACGCACAATCTAGGTTCTCCAAAACCCAGTCTCCCGCCGCCGGCCATCACGTCCACGCCGCCATCAGGCCCTTGGCGGGTTTGCAAAGTCGTGTAACCCTCGGCTTCGAGTATTTTGGCGACCAGGTACTCTAGCCGTGTGCCGGAAAATTTTCGCCTGATGCATTGGGCGATGAAATCCAGCACGTATTCATCCATGTCCACTTCAACGGCAGGTTCAGGTGGCTCGTCCGGGTCTGAAATGGTATCGCTTACCGGCGCGCCGGCAAGGTGAGCCTGTGAGACTTGTGCGATGCGCGTTTCCGCATCCTCAGCCCGAGGCTGGAAAACTGTCGCCAGCCCACCCAGAGAGTGGAGCAGGTCCTGGTCAAAATTGGCGCGCGGGATATCAGTGGCCTCCCACTCCACCGGGCGTGTATGCGGCCCGTGAGCGCCTTCCATGTCAGGACGATACGCATAATCCCCAGTTATCTTGCCAACGGCTATGACCTTGGGCTGCTTACGAGGCAACACTATCATGTCGCCGTCCTTGATTTCGTGAGCGAACCGCCAGAGTTGAGATGCAGCCATAGTGCTCGTCAACTGGTCGCGCAACGCGCTTTGGTCGGCAAAATCAGCCAAATCGCGCCGGAACCCAAAGTCGATGCTGGCGATGCCCCGTTCAATGGCGAATTCCTCGCCCTGACCTTGTGCGCCAGCCCTGATGACCCAAACTGCCATTGTTATGCCTCGGAGTTTAGCGTTTGCTGACCGCCAGCAGAACATTACTCCCGGCCCCGCCCCCGGCGTGATAATGATAAGGAGAGGGGCGCTCCCCGAACACCCCTTTGCGACGGATCATCCCGCATTTTGTCGCCGGCTATGCTGACGGCGTGGCGCCGATCCTGAATTTTTTGGTCCCGCAGACCGTGCAAATTGCCTGAGTTGCCGGGCGGCCGTTCTTCATGGTGACGCCCTGCACATCACTCGAGTCGGTCTTCGACTTGCACTTGACGCAGTAGATCTGAATTTGAGTCGTCATCGATAATAACCTCCGGTGGTTGCTGAGCTCCTATTGTGGGCCCGTCTTGAGTAATACCCTAGCGCCGCAGTAGTGTCAATGGAACGGGCTGGCGTTTGTGGAGTATTTTGGCGTGCGACCCGGGCTGACCCGCCGTCGAAGCCGACGGTGGCTGGAAGGGGCCGCTGGCTGTAACCAGATTGCCGCGCTTCGCCCGCAATGACAAAACTGAAAGGCCCTGACGTTGTCCGCGCTCGGCAGTGTCTAAAACACCGCGATGGGGTTGACGGGAGAGCCGGTGGTGTTCTGCAGTCGCAGCGGGTTGATGCTGACCATGAAGGCCCATCGGTTGCGTTCCCGGCAGGCTGCGGCGACCTCTTCGAGGTTGGCGTTGTCCAGGATCCACAGGCCCATGGCGGTGATGGACACCTGGTGCACCGGATTGGTGAGTTGGCCCGGATACTGGGGCGGGCTGACGTCGTTGCCGGTATCGGAGCCGAGCACGGCGATGTCGCGTTCCTTGAAGAGGGGGAGGCAAGCCGCCTGGCACGCGGTGGAGCCGGCTTCGCGTGGCACGGGGCCCTCAACCATGCGGCGGTGGAGCTGGCCGGTGCGCACCAGAAGCACGTCGCCGGGTTCGATGCGGAACCCGCAGCGCTCCTCTGCCGCCAGGATGTCGTCCGGCATCACGCCCTCTCCACGCTCCACCCAGTCGATGCCGCGGACGAACGGCACGTCCACGAGCACGCCACGGGTGATGAAGCCGTTTTTCGCCGCTTCGACGGAACATACGGTGGCGCCGAGGCTGGTGGACACCATGTGGGCCGGCTTGCCGTTGTAGGTCTTGCCGTTCCAGAAAAAGTGGGCCAGGCTGTCGACGTGGGTGACCGACACGCCGTGGAAGATCATGCCGATGTAGTCCATGGCCACGGCGGAGGGGCGGTTGGAAACCTTTTCGCCGGAACTCCACCCTTCGCCGCTTTCGACCATGTAATGCACCGGGGGAGCCGGCACGTCCGGCGCCGGGTCCCACGTAACGTCTCGCGACAGCGAGACGCAAAGACCTTCCTGGACGGTGGCCAGGGCCTGGCGGGTCTTCTCGGGAGTGATCAGGTTGGGCGTGCCCAGCTCGTCGTCATCGCCCCACCGACCCCAGTTGGACAGGCTGTCGAACCAGCCGAGGACTTCCTGCTCCGACGGAATACCGGCTTGCGGCATAAGATTTCCCTCCATTCCTGTCGGCATACGTTGCGCGACAAGTGTGACGGATTATGACGCAGGGTGGAAGAGGGCGCAACATTGGGCTATCTTCAAGCAGGGCCTGTGCAAAGTCCTTTCTCATCCGCTCATGGTGAGCCTGTGAACCATCCGCCGATTGCAAAGGGCATCCTTCGACAAGCTCAGGGTCAGCGGAAAAGGGTTGAGGGGGGACTTTGCACAGGCCCTGTATCTTCAAGCGCACCCAGTTTCGCTCGAACCGTCATTGCGAGCGAAGCGTGGCAATCTCGTCGGGGAAACGGAGTCTCTTTCAGCAACGCGACCGCTAAGTGGTTCGACAAGCTCACCATGAGCGGCTACGCTCCTTGCGATGACAAACTGGGAACGCGTGAGTGGACTATGCCGAAGCGAGAAACGTGCGAAACTCGCCGGAGAACCGAAGACGCTACGAAACCCGTCGCACCGTTGAGCAATCCCGCGATCGGCCAAGCGGGCACGCCGCCGGGGGCAGGCTAGTGGCTTGCGCCACAAATCCATCGGGCGCCGGCCGGGATCAGGGCAGCGGCCCCAGTCCCATTCGGCTCCGGCACTCCTCGTACACCGCCTCCAGGAAACCGCCGGCGTAGTGCTGGTGGCTGAACGTGATTCCGTGGGCCGCAGCGTCCGATTTCGCCGCCTCGTACAAATGCACCGCTGCCCCGTTGTCGTAGGGGAAGGGCATGGACCCCATGTAGTGCTCGAAGTCGGAAATGTCGGCCCAGGCGATCAGGTCGCCCATCTCGGCGTCGTTTCGCGCCCAGCGTTTGCCGTCGTTCTTGCCCCGCATCAAACACCAGGCGGGCGGATTCTCCGGCAGTCTGAAATCCTCACCCAGGGACATCGCTACAGGACCTCACGCTTACCCAGTTTCACTCGAATTGTCATAGGACTCACGCGCTTGAACCTGTCATTTGTATGTTGAAAGGGCCCCGCAGATAGGCCAATCTGTGGGGCAAGG
>JAPPMU010000024.1:316288-319136 GCA_028873965.1 Chloroflexota bacterium | reverse complement strand
TGGGATGAGAACTACCTGCTCAAAGTCCTCCTCGGATAAGACGCGATTGCCCTGCGTTGCCGCCCGCTTGAAATCTCAAAACGGCGGCAAAATGCGCTGCGGGTTTTTGACACTGTGGACGGTAGGGGGTAGCATATTCACGCAGGATTCCTGCGCATAAAGTCTTGCCGGCGGCTCGTGGATTGTGCGACCCAACTGCCCCCGCTGGAACTGATCGTCGCCGGATGGAATGCTATTGATGCTACGCGCCGCAGGGCGCTCGGCGGGCGCCACCGCCCCGGCCCGTTACCCGTGCCTCTGGGAGAGATACCTTGACTAGCCCTACCGCGAATACCGCCGACCGGCCCGATGCCAAGTCGCCGCTGTCCGGCCCCGAAATCGTCCCCGATTTTGAAGCGGCGTTGACACGGTTGTGCGCGACAGCGCGGCGGGGCCAGCGAACGGACAGCCCCCTGTACAACCCCTCGGAAGAGTGGATTGTGGCGCGGATGCCGATCTTCCAGGACCTGCCGGAGCAGCAGCGCTCGGAACTGCTGGCGGAGGCGCAAGCCCTGGAAACCGAGGCAGCAGAGGCCAACGCAGCGGGACGGGCGTCCAGCAAGGTCTGGCCGGAGACGGTGTTCCGGCTGGACAACGGCGGTCTGGCGTTTTTCAGCCAACTGGGCGTGGTGCGCCGTCCCGACCTGACCCAGTATTTCGTGGAAGGGTTCACGCGCAACCGGGACGCGCTGGCGTTCTCGGAGGACAACCAGCGGCTGTTCACCGAGGTATTCCACCGAGTTTGCGAGAAGATGGAAGCCCACTTCGCCAGCCCGAACCCTGACATGGAGAAGGGCATCGTGCAGACCGACCGGCAGATTTGCGACGCGCCGGGTCG
Organism: Chloroflexota bacterium; assembly: GCA_028873965.1. Classification (GTDB taxonomy): domain Bacteria; phylum Chloroflexota; class Dehalococcoidia; order Lucifugimonadales; family UBA3495; genus Bin87. Next base: position 318,259 of record JAPPMU010000024.1, on the reverse strand, counting down.
GTCTTTTCATGCGCGACAACTGCTGTTCGGCACGCGCTACATGCAGGCCCCGTACATGTGGCGGCGGCTCACCTTCGACCTGCCGCAGGAGCAATGGCAGGAACCTCCCGACATCCTGGAAGTTTCGGTCCCTCACTGGATGGACGACCTGGATCTGGACGAGGATCTGAAGGCACGGTTGCGGGAGGCGGGAATTACGCAGCTGGTGTTCAAGGCGCCCACGCGCGGTCTGTCGCTGCACTTCGGGTTCGATTACGTGGGCGAGCACAAGATGGGGCCGCTGTCCATCGCGATGCACCAGGTGAAGCAGAAGAACGGCCTGGCGGTGCAGGCGGCGCTGAGCATGGCGCGGGTGCGCAAGCTGGACGGCGACGTCGCCAATACGGCGCTGGTCACCGTGGGGCCGTCGCTGCACGGCAAGAGCACGCTGACCATCATGGTGGAGCTGGCCAACAGCGAGCTGGCCGGAGTGCTGAAGCTGAACACCGACCCCGAGGAAGGGGTCTACCCGATGAACGACGACATCGTGCTGCTGCAGCCGCTGGATGATCCCATCCCGAGCAACCGGAGCGGACGGCGGGCGATGATTTCCCACGCCATCGACGGCACGGAGAACAACTTCTACGCCGTGCCCTTCGGCCTGACGCGGGATGACGACCCGATCACCTACGACACGCTGCGGGGCGCCCCGGGCATCACGTCTCCCGATGAGACGCTGGAAAACGTGCCCGTGCACGTGGACAGCCAGGAACCGAATTACCTGGAAAACCCGGTGCGCAACATGCGTATGATCCTGTCGCGGCGGGGGCTGCTGCAGCGCAAGGGAGCGGCCGGGTTGATTTCGAAGATCACGGGCGGGCGGTTGAGCGACTCGGTGCACGTGCCCATGGAGAACACGGACCGGGTGTTCTGGCAGGAAGTGATGCGGCAGAACACGGTGATACCGCCCCTGCGGCGGCTGAGCCTGGAGCAGTACATCCGGGTGCTGATGTACGGCGAGGCGGTGCAGATGGGAGCGGCCATCGGCGCCATCGGCCGGCCCTACGTGGAGTATTTCTCCGACCCGTTCATCATCGGTTTGGAAGACGAGAACGCCAACCTGCTGTATCACGTGCTGCAGCAGCTGGCCTGGGGCGGAATGCCGCAGGAGTACTACGCCTTCAACACCGGAGGAGTGGGAGCCGACAGCAACGAGGAAGCGTCGGGTTCGCGTTACCGGAAGATACCGCGCGAGCTGACCATGATGCTGCAGGAAGCGCTGCTGCGGAACGCGGTCAAGTTTGAGTACGACGGCATGCTGCGCTCGGAAGTGGCGGTGGCCATTCTGGACGGGGAAGGGAATGAGGTTGTGGACCTGCGCGAAGAATGGCTGCCGGTCAACATCTACGGGGAAGAGGACTACGCCGGTCGAGTGGTTGAGCTGATGCGCCGGCGGTACTACGGCCGCGACCAGCAGGACAAGGCGGGGATCCTGCGCTACACCAAGGTGGTGAACACCATCCTGGACATCACCGACGCGCCGGCGCCGGCCAACGAGCGGGAATTGTCGTGGCTGCTGTCCTTCTACTGGTCGCTGGACCAGGCGTACGAAACGCTGGCCGAGACGGCGGCGCACCGGTTCGAGGGAATGCGGCCGGTGGCGTACCAATTGCGGGAGCTGCAGCGGAAGTTCAACGCCGGGTCCGAGTCGGGACTGTCGTTGGGTGAGGATGGGTTGCGAAGCCTGGCCGAGTTGGGGCTACAGGCCGGGTAAGACCGGGCAAACTTGCCTCAGTACCTGTGGGAGAGCGCAGTAACCGTGGATATTGGACAGATCATAATGGTGGTGGTCTTCGTCGTCACCATGATCGGCGCCGTGCTGTATCTGAGAGCGGACGCGAGGGCGAACCGCCAGGAATTCAGGGATGAGCAGGCGCATTTCAGGGCTGAACTGGCGCATTTCAGGGCTGAACTGGCGGAGTTCAGGGCTGA
>JAPPMU010000024.1:210701-316188 GCA_028873965.1 Chloroflexota bacterium | reverse complement strand
ACTTACCGGCCACCGTGCTGAAGTCAACGGTCAGCTGGCGGAGTTCAGGGCTGAACTTACCGGCCACCGTGCTGAAGTCAACGGTCAGTTGGCGGAGTTCAGGGCTGAACTTACCGGCCACCGTGCTGAAGTCAACGGTCAGCTGGCGGAGTTCAGGGCTGAATTCAATGCGGCCGTCAGCAAATTGAGTACCGACATCGAAGGGCTCAACCAGCGCGTCACGGTGTTGGAATCCAAGGTCGAGGCGCTAGACACGAAGATTGATACCAAGACGGCGGAGTTGTCCGCGCAGATGCAGCGGAATCACCGGGAACTGCTGATCCGACTGGCGTTCCACCACCATGGCGATGGGCGCTACCCGGTGTCAGCGGCCACGGATCCCGATCCTGTCGATCCTTCGGGAGACGGCGAGTAGACACGTAAAACAGTTCATATTGAGGCAAACGAGGATGTCAGATAACAACATTCAGGTCATTGGCGCCGTGCCGTCGCAGTACGCTGACGTGCTGAGCGATGGCGCGCTGGAATTTGTTGCCGAGTTGCATCGGAACTTTGAGACCACGCGGCGGCGGCTGATGCAGGCTCGCGCCCGCCGGCAGGCGGAGATCGACGCGGGGGCGACGCCGGACTTCCTGACGGAGACGCGGAGCGTGCGCGAGGGCGACTGGCGGGTGCAGCCGGCGCCGGTGGATCTGACCAACCGGCGGGTGGAGATCACCGGGCCGTCGTCCAACCGGCGCATGGTGATCAACGCGCTGAACTGCGGGGCGCAGGTTTACATGACCGATTTCGAGGACGCGCACTCTCCGGCATGGCTGCCCACGCTGGACGGCCAGGTGAACGTGCGCGACGCCTACCGCCGCACCATCAGCGACGAAGCGGCGGACGGACGGCAGTATCGCCTCAACGAGGACCTGGCGACGCTGTGCGTGCGGCCGCGCGGGCTGCACCTGATGGAGCGGCACGTGCTGGTGGACGGCGAACCCGTGGCCGGCAGTTTCTTCGATTTCGGCCTGACGGTATATCACAACCACGTGGCGCAGCAGAGCCACGGCACTGGCCCCTATTACTATCTGCCCAAGTTGCAGTCGCACCTGGAGGCGCGGCTGTGGAACGACGCGTTCCGGTATGCCGAAGAGCGGCTGGGCATCCCCCAGGGAACCATCAGTCCCACGGTGCTGATCGAACACATCCTGGCAGCGTTCGAGATGGAAGAGATCCTTTACGAACTGCGGGAGCGGCCGGCTGGACTGAACCTGGGCCGCTGGGATTACATCTTCAGCGTGATCAAGGTGTTCAACACGCGGTCGGACATGGTGTTTCCTGACCGGGCGCAAGTGACCATGGCGACGCACTTCCTGACGTCGGCGGCGCATTTGCTGGTCAACACCTGCCACCGCCGGGGCGCGCACGCGCTGGGCGGAATGTCGGCGTTTATACCGCGCCGGGACGATGCGGCGGCCAACGAGGCGGCCTTCGCGCAGGTGCGTTCGGACAAGCAGCGGGAGGCCGATCAGGGCTTTGACGGGGCCTGGATCGCTCACCCCGGGCTGGTGGAGCCGGTGCTGGACGTGTTCCAGTCGGCCTTTGCGACGGACAACCAGCTGTCGGTGATTCCCGAAGTTCGCATCGCGCCGGACGACCTGCTGGCGGTGCCGGAAGGACAGATAACCGAAGCCGGGCTGCGCAACAACGTCAGCGTGGCGTTGCAGTACATCGACGCCTGGACGCGAGGCAACGGAGCGGTGGCCATCTACGGGCTGATGGAGGACGCTGCCACCGCTGAGATCTCACGGTCGCAACTGTGGCAGTGGCTGCGCCACGGTTCCGCGCTGGACGACGGCCGCCCCATCACCGCCGAGCTGTATCGCCAGGTGCGGGCCCAGGAAGCGGCCGCGCTGGTGGAACAGCGGGGGCAGGAAAATCCGGGCGCGCTGGACAAGGCGGTGGAACTGCTGGACGAAATTGTGCTGTCGGACGATTTCGTGGAGTTTCTGACCCTGCCAGGGTACCGCTACCTGGATTAGACGGGGATGACCGCCATGGCAACCGCTGCCTCCGTCAAAGCTGACGCCCTTCTCGTCAACGATGACGAGCTTTATTGCGACCTGCCCCATCCGGTGTGGGTCAACATCCGGCCCATCCTAGAATCGGTGGCCGGAAAGCTTACCGACGAGGAGATCGACCAGTGGTTTGTCGAGTTCCACGATCTCAACGAAGGGCGTGGCTTTACCCTGGAACTGACCGCGGAAGGGGAGTTAATAATCAGCCCTATGGTGAATCGTGGCGGCGGCAGAGCCGAATTTCGATTGTTGACTGCGATGGGAAACTGGGAAGAAGAATACGGGGGCGAAGCCTATGGAGCCGACGCCAATATGCGCCTGCCCGATGGTTCGCGGATACGCCCCGATGCCTTGTGGCTGTCGCCGGAACAAGTGGCCGCGCTGCCGCCCGTGTCTGACGATAAGGCCATCACGGTTTGTCCGGCATTTGTCGCCGAAATAATGTCCGGGACGGACACGCTCCCGCCGCTGCAGCGCAAGATGGAGAGGTACATTGCCAACGGGGCGCAGCTTGGTTGGCTGATCGATCCGTACCGCCGGCGGGTTTATGTGTATCGCCCGGGCGTCGATGTTGAGATTTTGGAAGACCCGGAGGCGCTAAGCGGCGAGCCGGTGTTGCCGGGGTTTGTGTTTGAGGTACGCAGCCGAATTTTCGCTTTGCACGCCGCCGCTAGAGGATAAGCTCCATGGCAACCGCTCCGACCATCAATGATACCGTCGCAGTTGTGGAGAACGACGAGTTCGCGCTGTCGCATCCGCTGTGGGTCAACATCCGGCCCATCCTGGAGTCAGTGTCCGGGAAGCTGACCGAGGAAGAGATTGACCAGTGGTTCGTCGGCTTTGCGCGTGCAAATGAAGGGCGAGGCTTTTACCTGGAGCTGACCGCGGAAGGGGAGTTGGTTGTCAACCCTATGGTGAACTTGCACAGCGGCATTGCCGAAGCGGAAGGCACTACTGACTTGACGAACTGGTCCAGGGAACACGGCGGGCTTACGCTCAGCTCGCGCACGATTATCCGCCTGCCCGACGGCGCTCGCGCCGAGCCAGATTTGTCCTGGCTGTCGCCGGAGCAAGTGGCGGAGTTCGGTCCCGTGTTGCCCCGCACCGTAACCGTCTGCCCAGCTTTCGTTGGCGAGATAATGTCCGAGACCGACCGGCTGCCACCGCTACAGCGCAAGATGGAGCGGTACATGGCCAACGGAGCGCTATTGGGGTGGCTGATCGACCCATACCGGCGGCGGGTTTACGTGTATCGCCCGGGCGTCGAAGTTGAGATTTTGGAAGACCCGGAGACGGTAAGCGGCGAGCCGGTGTTGCCGGGGTTTGTTTTCGAGGTGCGGCAACGGATATTTGCGCTGCATGAAACGGCGGCAGAGTGATGCGGTCGGCCATTGATGAAGATCCACCTGGTTGACGGCACTTTCGAGCTGTTCCGCGCGCACTACTCCCCGCGGCCGGGGCGCGCCGCTCCGGATGGGCGAGATGTCAAGGCGACGCACGGGTTGGCGCAATCGCTGATCGCGTTGCTGGGCCAGCCGGACGTTACGCACCTCGCAGTGGCCTTTGACAGCGTGATCCGGTCCTTCCGTAACGATCTGTTCGACGGCTACAAGACCGGCGATGGGGTGGAGCCGGACCTGCTGGCACAATTTCCCCTGGCCGAGCAGATCACCGCTGCGCTGGGCATGACCGTCTGGCCCATGCGGGAGTTTGAGGCGGACGATGCCATCGCAACTGCGGCGGTGGATTTCGCGGCCTGTCCCGAGGTGGAGCAGGTTGTCATGTGCTCTCCGGATAAGGATATGTCGCAGGTCGTGTCGGGCCGGCGGGTGGTGATGCTGGACCGGCGCAAGGGCGAGATCATCGACGAGGCCGGCGTGGTGGACAAGTTTGGCGTGCTGCCGGCGTCCATAGCAGACTACCTGGCGCTGGTGGGCGACTCGGCGGACGGGATCCCCGGCATACCCCGCTGGGGAGCGCGATCCACCGCCACGGTGCTGTCCCGGTACGGCCACATCGAGGATATTCCCGCGGACATGTCGGACTGGGACGTGAAGGTGCGCGGCGCTGGGAACCTGATGGCGGCGCTGACCGAGCAATGGGACGACGCGTTGCTGTATCGCAAGCTGGCCACGCTCAGGCTGGACGTACCGCTGGGCGAAACGGAACCGGAGCAGGTGCGATGGACCGGCGTGCGCCGGCTGGACCTGGAAGAGCTGTGCGGGTCGCTGGGGTTGGAGTCCTTGCTGGAGCGACTGCCGAACGCCCCAGCGTAGCCATTGCGAAACGCTAACCGGCTGATGTGTCAGCTGGCGTCGGATCCGGGTCGCGCCGCCGATTTTCGCTCCAACGGCGGTAGCTGAGGCTCCCGACGCCGGCGGACAGCAGGAGCGCCGCGCCCAGCACCGAGGTCAGGGCGACCCGCATCGTGGCGTCGAACCAGAAACCGGCGGGGAAGAGGATGAGCAGGTAGTCGGTGCGCGGGTCCAGCATCCACAGGTCGTTGGCGAAGCTGAGACGGTGGAAGAGCAGGAAGAGTTGCTCGAAGCTGGCCACCGCCGCCAGACCGACGAGGAAGACGGCCGTTAGGGTGATCGAACCTCCCCAGACGGCCAGACGGGCCGCGCGGATGGGCCACGTCCGCCGATCCGCGGCGATCAGGATGGCGACGGTACCGAGTATCCACAGCGCCGAGCCCACGGCCACCCAGTAGGTGCCGCGCACCAGGCGCTTGACGTCGTACATGTGGGCCACCTCGCGCCGGTTGAACACCTCCTGCTCAATGCCGTAGATGGGCGCCCGCACCGCCAGGGGTTCGGCCGACGTGTTGAAGTAGCGGCGGAGCTCGGCGCCGATGGCTACCAGGTCGGGATCAGAGATGCCGGAGCGCTGGGCGGTGTGATAGCGCTGGAAGCCGTTGCGGTATAGCCCAGGATCGTTGACAGCCCAGGTCACGGAGCCGGCGACGAGAAAGAGGAGAACGGCAGGGATGGCAAGAGTCCGCGCAGCCGCCAGGACGACGTCGACAGGCCGGCGGCTAGACATCGGCGGGGCGCTGGCGATGGTGGAATAATTCGGCCAGCGGGATGGCCAGGCCGGGCAGCAGGGGAGTGGTCAGTATGTCATTAGTGGTCAGGAGGCCGCGGGTAGCGTATTCGCCGTCGCGCAATTCGAGCAGCAGGGCGGTGTCGTTGACGGGGTCGAATATCCAGTACTCCGCAACGCCGGCGTCGGCGTAAAGTTGTCGCTTGCGAATGAGGTCCCGGCTGCGGTCAGTCGAGAGGATTTCCACGACGATATCTGGTATGCCTTCGGCGTAACCATCCCGGAAAATATCGGAGCGATCGGCCAATATGATAGCCAGGTCTGGCACCAGGACACGTCGCGGATTCTGGGACAATACGACAACCAGGTCTGGATAGGCTTCGGCAGGCGGCTCCGCGAAACCCCGAATGTAATCGGCTAAGTGCCAGATCAACCAAAAAAGCGTTGACTGGTATTCACGTCGCGGTCTGGGCATGATGTAAAGCTCTCCGTCGTCCAGTTCCATTTTGTTCCGCTCTTCCGTGTCGGGAAGATCCAGGAACTCGGCGACGGACATGCGGGTTCCGGTGCCTATGGGTTTGGTTGCCATGGCGGGCCTCCGATGGCGGGCTGCGGCCGACTCAAGATTACCTGAAGGTTGGGTGGGTTATCAAACGTGAGGCGAACGCGCCGGATTGGAGGGTGGGATATACTGGCGTCATTATGCAGAACGACGTTACGCCATCAACCAATTCGCCGATACCTGAAGAGCGCATGGGAGAGTTCCAGTCCCTGGTCGATGTCGTGGCGCGGCTGCGCGGGCCGGGCGGCTGCCCGTGGGACGCCGAGCAAACTCACGAGTCGCTGAAGCGCAACCTGCTGGAAGAATGCTACGAAACCCTGGAGGCTATCGACGCCGGCGAGCCGTTGGAGTTGGCTGAGGAGCTGGGAGACATCCTGGTGCAGGTGGCGTTTCACGCCGACATCGCCCGCCAGGCCGGTCATTTCGACATCGCCGACGTGCTGCGCGCGATCAACCGCAAGCTGATACGCCGGCATCCCCACGTGTTCGCCGACGGTAGCGCGTCGGACGCAAGGCAGGTGGAACGCAACTGGGAGCAACTCAAAGCGGAGGAGAGGCGGGAAGCGGGCAAACCGGAACCCTCAGCGATGGACAGCGTGCCGGCGGCGTTGCCGGCGCTGACCGCTGCCCAACTGATGCAGGACCGGGCGGCGCGCTTCGGGTTCGACTGGGACGATGCGGATGGCGTGCTGGACAAGCTGGTCGAGGAGATCGGGGAGTTTCGAGGGGCTGGGACGCCGGAGGAACGGCTGGACGAGTTCGGCGACGTGCTGTTCGCGCTGGTGAACCTGGCGCGCTGGTCCGGCATCCACGCGGAGGATGCGCTGCGGCAGGCCAACGGCAAGTTCCGTAATCGCTACCGAGCCATGGAACGGCTGGCCTCGGAGCGTGAGCAGGACTTCGCCGTGCTGTCGTTGGACGACAAGGAAGCGCTGTGGCAGGAGGCGAAGGCGGCCGAGGCGTAGAGACGGCGGGTCAGTCGTCGCCAGTGTTGCCCAGGGCGTGGCCCAGGAACCCTGGTTCCAGCATGTAGATGCCGCCCGAGGCCATCGCGGCCAGGCCGGCCAGGGCACGCCACTGGGCGGTTGAGCTGCGGAAGGGGCTCAGCCGTTCCATGAACGGACGCTTGGGGCGGAACCTGCGGATCCGGCGACGGGCTCCGCTCTGTCGCATGGCCTCGGCCACGGCGTCGTCGAAGTTGCCCGTGCCGTCGATGAGGCGGCGGTCCTGGGCGGACGGGGCGGTGTACAGCTCTCCAGTGGCGAGTTCAATGGCTTCTTCGGGGGTCATCCTCCGACTGTCGGCGACGACGGACACGAACAGGGCATAGATCTGTGCGATCAAGCCCTCGAACTTTCCGGCCTCTTCATCGGTGGGGTGCCGCCAGAAGCCGGACATGTCCTTCAGGTGCCCGCCCTTGAAGATGGAGATTTCGACGCCGATCTTGCTGAGCAGTTGCTCCACGATAGGCCGCATGTAGATCACGCCGATGGAGCCCACCAGGGCGGCGCGGGAGGCTATGATGGTGCCGGCTCCGCAGGCGATGTAGTATCCGCCCGACGCGCCCAGGCCGCGGATGTAGGCGACTACCGGCTTGCGCTGGGCCACGCGGCGGACGCTCTCGTAGATGAGGTCGCTGGCGGTGGCGGAGCCTCCGGGGGAGTCGATGTCCAGCACCAGGGCGCCGATCTTGCGGTTGTTGGCGACGCGCTCGAAGATGCGGGAGTAGTCGGGTTCCTTGATGGCGGCGCCGATGACGCCGTGCATTTCGACAACGGCGATGCCGGTGCGGCGTTTGAAAAGGGGCATGGGCAGCGAAACCTCATTTGATGGATGGTAGCAGTTTTGTACCGGCGGCAAATCGGGGAGTGCCCCAATCACTAGTGGGGTTGTCCAGCATCAAATTGATGAAGTGAGGGACGAGAAAGGTCATAATCGCAGATCCGTCCCGCACTTGGCTGCGGTTCATCGAACCTCGATAGGTTGCGCCGCCGTGGAGCAACTGGTTGCGAAGCACATATAGGCGGTCAAACAGTTCTCTGAGAATAACCTCAGTGTTGCGAACGCTACGAACGCCCAACGCATTGTTGATCGCGGCTTTCTTATCGCGAAACTCCTGCCTCCAGTCGGCGTCCTCAGCGTCCCGGTTGGTTGAATACCAGAACGCACTGAACACGTACTGGTTATTCAGTAGTATCCGTATAGGCCCCGAGAATTTCTCCCAGACGGAGTCGTAGATTACGTGGCTGCCGTCCATGTTGACAATTTTCCGAAAGTAGTTGCGCATTGCCTCTCTTTCACCAATCTCGTAGCTCTCTGGATAGTCTTCAGCGTAAGCCGCGTTGAAGGCAATCCAGTGGAAAATAAAGGCAGCGTCGTAGTCGGGCTCGTCAACGTTGAACTCATGCTCCGCCCGTGCCAGCCAGCTAGTGGCTCGCCGCATCCGGAGGTTAAACGGGTCTCGCCGTTTCTCTGAGTCGGGGTTTCTTTTCCATTTCGCTTCCAGGACTGATGCTGTGAGTCCGCCGGCATTGCTATCCGTACTCATGCTGATTCCCTCCGAAGTCAGAGTATAGCACTCGGTGCATGAGCCGGCGGCGCTCCCGGTCGGTTTGACAGTGCCGGCGTGCTGGTCTAGCATCACATGGACGCCGGCAAGTCCGGTGCTGGGGGAATCATGACGCTGACCAAGGTAAAACTGGAGGGGTTCACAGCCTTCGCGGATTTGGAGGTGAGGTTTTCGCCCGGTATCAACGCGCTCATCGGTGAGAACGGCACCGGGAAAACCCACCTGATGAAGGTTTGCTACGCGGCCTGCGACGTCGCCAAAACAGGCGAAAACTTCGCAGACAAGCTGGTCAGGGTGTTTCTGCCCTCTGGACGTGTACTGGGACGCATGACTCGACGGCGCCAGGGGACAAGCCGTGGCGCTGCAACAGTGTATCGTGATGATAGAAGCTTGCGGACAGCATTTTCGAACCGTGCCAAAGTACCTGGTAACGTTCGCGCGGAGGGCATCGAACGCTGGATGGATGATTCGCTGGAGAGCGTCTATATCCCGGTGAAGGATATGCTGGCAAATGCGCCAGGGTTCAATGCGCTTTATGCACGGCGTGAAATTCACTTTGAAGAGATATATGCTGATATTCTTGAGCGAGCCTACCTTCCTGCCCTTCGTGGGCCGTCGGATCGGGCACGTAGAAGCTTACGGACTGCTCTGCAAAAGGCGATCGACGGTCGCGCAACCGTTCGGAACGGCGAGTTTTTCTTGAGCAATAAGCAAGGCAACTTAGAATTTGCATTGCTGGCGGAAGGAATGCGCAAATTGGGGTTGCTATGGCTGCTAATACAGAATGGTACATTGCAGAGTGGCTCCGTTCTCTTCTGGGACGAGCCCGAAACCAATCTGAACCCCAAGATGTACGGCATTGTGATGAACGTGCTGCTGGAATTGCAACGGGCGGGGGTGCAGGTTTTCTTTGCCACGCACGATTACGTTATCCTGAAGGAGCTTGACCTGCAGATGACGGAGGAGGACGCAGTGGCGTTCCACTCGCTGTACCGGGATGAGGATGGCGAGATCGCATGTTACACCAGCCATGGCTACCTTGACATCCGCCCCAACGCGATTTCGGACACTTTTACTTCTCTTTACGACCGGGAAATAGAACGCAGTTTTGGAGGCAGACTGCGATGACGATCCTCATTGAACGCAACTTGCAAATCACTATCCATAACGCTGTTAGCGCACGCAAGTTCGATGATGATCAGAGTCACGGACTGAGCCATTGCATGAAGGCTGTCGATTTCGTGGTCGAGCTCGATGACTGCTACCTGTTCATCGAAATCAAGGATCCACAGCATCCCGCTGCTCCGGCGCGGGAAACTAATCGCTTCGCCCGGAGTTTTCTCAGCGGCGATCTTGACGACGAGCTCCGGTTCAAGTATCGCGATTCCTTTTTGTACGAATGGGCAGACGAGCGTGCGGACAAACCCGTCGACTATTTGGTGCTGATTGCTCTGGACCAGCTGGGGCCATCCGATTTGCTTGACCGGCAGGAGGAGTTGCAGCGGATGTTGCCTCTGCAGAGACCAGGGCGGCGACCGTGGCCCCGTCCGATAGTCAGAAGTTGCGGCGTGTTCAACATCGACGCTTGGAACCGGAACTTTCCCGACTACCCAGTCCGACGCCTCACGTAGCCTGCGTTGCCGCAGGTAGCGTCGTAGGTTATTCTGGCGGCATCAACCGAGCCAAGGAGTTCAGAAATGCAATTCGGCCTGTTCATGATGCCGCTGCATCCGCCGCACCGTTCCTACGCCGATTCTTACGACCGCGACCTTGACCTGCTGCAGGAGGCAGACCGGCTGGGGTTCCACGAGGCCTGGATCGGGGAGCACCTCACCGAGCGCTGGGAGAATGCGCCGTTCCCCGACCTGCTAATCGCCAAGGCGTCGGCTTTGACAGAGAACATCCGGCTGGCGACGGGGGTCACGCTGCTGCCCATCCACAATCCCATTGAGCTGGCGCACCGGATTGCCATGCTGGATCACCTGACGCGAGGGCGGCTGTACTGGGGGATCGGGCACCGGGCGATTCCCACCGACCTGCAGCTGTTCGGCATGGATCCGAGCCAGGGCGACGACGTGCGCCGTCGGGCGGCCGAGGTGCTCGACGTGGTGCTAAGCCTGTGGGCCTCGGAAGGGCAGTTCTCGTACCACGGGGAGTTCTTCGACATCGAGGCGCCGGAGCTGGACCCGGTGCTGGAGCGCGGGCTGCACATGAAGCCGCTGCAACAGCCGCACCCGCCCATCGGCGTTGCCGCCACGTCCATCGGGAGCAGCAGCATCCGCGTGGCGGGACGCGAGGGCTACATTCCCATGAGCAGCAGCAACCTGGCTCCGCAGTACCTGGCGGACCACTGGACGACGGTGGAGGACGCCGCAGCCGAGGCCGGCCGGGAAGCGCATCGCTCCGACTGGCGCATCGGGCGGGACGTTTTCGTGGCGGAAACCAGCGAGGAGGCGCGGGAACGGGCTCACGCGGTGCTGGGTCGCAACTACCTGCAACACCAGCTGCCCAACCGTTTGGGTTCGGGTCTAATCCAGGCCACCAAGATCGACCCCAACATGGGCGACGACGAGCTGACCGTCGATTACATGATGGACAACATCTGGATCGTGGGCGACCCGGACGAGTGCGCCCAGCGGATCCGGGCGCTGTATGACGGGGTCGGTGGGTTCGGGCACCTGCTGTGCATCACGCAGGACCCGGACGACCACCAGTGGGAGATGGACTGCCTGCGCTTGATCGCCGAGGAGGTGGCGCCGCGGGTGAGCGATCTGACGGGGTAGCCGGAGGTTGCTGACGGTTATCGCGAAGTCAAATCAATGTAATCGGGCGCTTCGTACCGGATGAGGGTAACGCCGAGCCGGCGGGCAAGGTCGTTCATCTCATACGGCCATTGATAATAGGCGACCGCAAAAGCGCAGGTGGCAACGCCGCTGGCCCGTCCGATTATTTCGGCGCGACGCGCGGCGTTTTCCACGTTGTTCGGGTTCGGGTAGACCAACGGTTCCAGGACGGCGAGATGGCCGGCACGGTCTCCGATACCGTCGTCGATGGCGATGATGTCCGCCCGATCTGCCTCACAACGTTCGTCCCGGCTGATGCTGCCGTTCCAAAAGGCGTCGCGCAGCATCTCAGCGATTTCCTTGTCGCTGACTGCTATCGCGAAGTCAAACCAGTCATGCAGAACTCGATAGAGCTCATCGACACAAATCATTCGATAGTAAAGGTCATCAGGTTTGTTAAACAACAGACGATCATAGCGTGAAGGCATCGGAGCAACCTCAAGGAACGGCGGCAGACCAGGGCGGTTGGACTATTCGGCGGCGAATTCCGGCAGGAAGTAGCGGACGACGGTAACCTGTAACTGTCGAGCGACTTCGTTCACTTCCTCGGGCCAAGGACCATTGGTGGCGACAAAAGCGTCGGTTCTGAGTCCGAAAACCCGGCCGATTATCGCGGCACGGCGGGCCGCCGTTTCCAGATCATCCCGGTTGAAGGTGATTGACACTTCGACGACGGCAAGATGTTCCGCCACGCCAAGAGTGGGTTTCTCGTAAGCAACGATGTCAACGTTGCGCGCGTCCTGGTACTCCTCGCTGGTGAGCAGGCGATCATGGCGCGCCTGGACCAGCCGTTCGGTAAGAGCAGTCTGATCGTACTCCACGGCATGGCGGAAGTGGTCAACCAGGATGGAGTCAATCTTCTCGGCGCACTTTCTCTCGTAGGTCTCGCCGCGAAACCTCCCCTCGAAACCATTCATTCGCCTGATGACGTCCTGGCGGCTTTCGTCGATGCGCTCGTTGACCTGCTGGAACTGTTCCTGCATTGTCTGATTGGTCTCGTCGATGCGCTCGTTGACGGTGCGAAACTGTTCGCGGGTTTCCTCTCTGAACTCCGTTAAGTCGGCGCGCAGTTCCCGTACCTGCTCCGGCAGGGCCAGGAGGTCCTCGGTGAGCAGGATGCGGAGCACCGGCTCGCGCACCTCGGGGTGCGCGGCGATGGTATCGAGGATCTGCCGCAGCGGGTGATCCGGGGGCAGGTTGAGATCAGGGGCTATCGTGGTCATTCTGCGCTGTCGCTGACGGGAACCGGCGGGCGCCGGCGGTCATTTAAGCGTAGCACACATTCCGGCGTTTCCGGGCGGCATCACCGGAACGCCGGGAACACGTGCTTGCCGAACATCTCGATGGATTCCATGACCTTGTCGTGGGCGACGGTCTCGGTGGCCATTAGGAACTGGAGTTGGTCGACGCCTGTGGCCTCATGGAGCTTGGCGGCCTGGATGCAGCTGTCGGGGTCGCCGGCGACGATGACGCCGCGCTCGGCCAGGGTGTCGGCGTCGAACTCCTCCCAGATCTTCTGGGCCAAAGCGGTGCCGCCGGAGAGGTCGACGGAGCCATCGGCCTCTGCTCCCTCGGCGGGCACGTCGACGTAGCGGGAGAAGTTCTGCTCCAGGTGCTCGGGGATGCCGCCCCACTGGTCCAGCAGGCGGGCGTAAACGTCCTTCTGGTCCTGGACGTAGGGACGGCCGGGGCCGAAGAAGGTCTTCAGCGAGTCGGCGCAGAGCTGGCGGGTGGCGCCGTTGTCGGGTCCGCAGAGGCCGAACACCGAGCTGAGCCACTGGTTGTTGACGAACTGGCCCACGGGCTGGGCGTTCCTGATGTTCTCCCGGTAGGCGGCGATGTGGGGCTCCAGGACGGACGGGGCGCTGACGCCCAGGGCCATGACGCCGATGCCGCGCTGGGCGGCGAGCTCGTAGGTGGCGGGCTGGAGGGCGGCGACCCAGATGGGCGGATGGGGCTGCTGGTAAGGCTTGGGCAGCACCTGGCGCGGTGGCACGTTCCAGTACTTGCCCTCCCACTCGAAGTAGTCCGCGTCCCAGATCTGGGGGATCATCTTGAGGGATTCCTCCCACATCTCGCGGGTGTCGCGGGGGTCGATGCCCATGCCGGTCTGCTCGTAGGCGGCGCTGCGTCCGGTACCCATGTCCACGCGGCCGTTGGTGAGGTGGTCGACCATGGCGACGCGCTCGGCGACGCGGACCGGATGGTGGTAGGGCAGGATGACCACGCCGAAGCCCAGGCGGATGCGCTTGGTGAGGCGGCTGAGCGCTCCGAAGATGACCTCGGGGCAGGGCGACATGCTGAAGGTGGTGAGGAAGTGATGCTCCACGAACCAGACATAATCGAAGCCCATCTCGTCGGCCAGGCAGACCTGCTCGATGGTTTCCTCGATGACGGCGTGATCGTCCAGTTCCGGACGCTGCATTTCGTAGGCCAGGCCGAATTTCATGATGGGTTACTCCCTTGGTGACGGATGTTGGCGAGATTGTAACGCCGCCCCCTGAGGTGGGCAATGTTAGAATCACAGGGAACCCCCGGCTCCCATAACTTCAGGAGATTTTCGTGATGCGCTTTTTCCCTACTTTCGCCTCGCTCCTTGTGCTGGTCGTCGCGGCAACCCTGCTGACGATTGCGTGTGGGGGCTCGGCCCCCGAACCGCCGGCTCCACCCGCCGCCGTTCCGGCTGCGGCAGCGACTTCCGCGCCGGGTGTGCCGACGGAGACCGCGGCTCCGGCCACCGCTGCAACGGCCGCGCCGACGATTGCGCCCACCCCTGCCTCGACGGTCGAGGCTGAGGCGACCGCGACCACCGAGCCGATGCCGGCTACGCTAGCGCCTCCGGCGCTCCCTACGGCAGAGCCCGCCGGAACAAACGGCGCCACGGTGTTCACACTGAACGATGGCACGATTGCCCGCTACAAGGTGGAGGAAGTGCTGGCCAACACGGGCTTCAAGGTTGCGACCGGCGAAACTTTGGACGTGGCGGGCAGCATCGCCTTTGATGCCGACGGCAACGTGATCGCGGATGGCAGCCGCATCGCGGTGCAGGCGGCGACCCTGCGCACGGACAGCAACCGGCGCGATGGCTACGTGCGCAACCGCACCTTACAGACGGACACCTGGCCGGAGGTGGTGTTCGTCCCTACTTCGGTGGATGGTCTGCCGGCGTCGATTGCGGATGCCAGCGGGCCGGTGAAGTTCACCATCACCGGCAACCTGACAGTGCGGGACCAGACGCGGGAGGTGACGTGGAACGCGACAGCCGAGTTCGCGGGAGATGGGACGGCCAGCGGGTTCGCCAGCGTGGTGTTCACCTTCGAGGACTTCGGGATGGACAAGCCCCGGGTGGCGATCGTGGTGAGCGTGGAGGACGAAATCCTGCTGGAACTGGACTTTGTGGGGACGATTACGGGGCCGTAATCAGCACGATGTCCCGCTGGACGGGAGACGAGGCGTAGGGACCGTCCTCGCTCATGTAGGCGTCGATCTCGGAGCGGACGCCGAACTCGGGCAGGTAGATGCCCGGCTCGATGGAGAAGCCGATGCCGGGAATGATGCGGCGGGTGTCGTGGGTCTCGAAGTTGTCCAGGTTGACGCCCTCGCCGTGGACGGTGTGGTAGATGCTGTGGCCCAGGCGGTGGGTGAAGTAGTCGCCGAAGCCGTGGTCGGAGATGTAGCTGCGTGCCACGTCGTCGGCCTGCCAGCCCTGGATGACGTCACCCCGGGAGAATGATTCCTGCAGGAAGGACAGGGCAGCGTCGCGAGCTCCCAGAACGATGTCGAAGATCTGCCGGTGTCGCTCGGTGGGGCTGTCGCCAACGTAGGCGGTCCAGGTGATGTCGGCGTAAACGCTGCCGGGGGTGTCCTCGCGGGCCCAGAGGTCGATGAGGATCCAGCCGCCGGGGGCGATGACGCTGCTGCCCTCCGGCGCGGGCTCGTAATGCGGATCGGAGCAATGGGCGTTGGCGGAAACAATGGGGCCGTCGGCGGTAACCAGGCCCTCCTCGCGGAAGCGGGCGCGGATAAATTCGGCGATCTCGAACTCGGTGGGGCCGTCGGCGAGTCGCTGGCCGATGCGGGCAAAGGCCGCGTTGACGATGCGGCCGAGTTTCTCGGCGGTCCGTTTGTGCCCGGCCAACTGGTCCGGCGACCAGCGCTGGGTGGCGTACTGCATCAGGTCGGCTGAGGACACCACATCGGCGCCCATGCTCTGGACCAGTTCGACGGTTCCGGCGTCGACCCGTGAGACGCGGGGCAGGCCGTTGCGCGGGGAGTATTCCATGGCCACGCGGCCGCAACCGAACAGGGTGTCCCGCAGCGCGCTTTCCAAGGTGACCCGGCTGCTGTACACCACCTGTTCCAGGTCGGTTCCTGCCCCAGAGTCCGCGAACTTGCCGGCGTCAACGTGGTGGGTGAGCAGCCGGGGAGGGCCGGCCTGGGGCACGAAGAGGAAGACGGGGCGGGTAACGTGGCCGGACGGCTGAGCTACCTGGGCCAGGACCGGGTTGCAGCCGAGGTAGTCGTAGATGAGCCAGCCGGGGAGGTCTTCGGCTTGCAGGTACTCTCGGGCGTCATCAAGCATCCTGGCGTTGGCCATGGGGCGTCTCCTTGGAAAGCGAGCATCGGTGCGCAGCAACGGGGCATTGACTGATCCTAACCCGTCTTTGGACGGTTGTCATCAATCCGAGGAACAGCAGAGGAGCGACACTGCTCATGCCTACCCGTTTTGTCATGGCGACGACGAAGCCCCTCATGGTGAGATTGTCGAACCACATGGCGATCTCGTTGCTTGAAGATTGACCCCCAAGGCAACGGGATTGCCGCGCTTCCCTCGCAATGACTGCTCAGGTCAAACTGGGTACGGGTGAGGCCGACACTGCCGGCGCGAAAAGACGCCTGGATTCCGGCTCAAGGCCGGAATGACGGATGGGGGCCGTCCAGAAGGATGCCGGAATGAGGGAGTGAAAGGCAGGGCAGGGTCAGGCGTAGTTGTGGTGGATGCCGCCGTCGACGATGATGTTGGCGCCGGTGAGATAGGACGCCTGGTACGAGGCGATCATGCAAACGATGTCGCCGATCTCCTTGGGTGTGCCCATGCGCTTCATGGGCGCGTCGGCGGCGATCTCCTCGATCTTGCAGTGGGCGCAGGCTTGTTCATCCTGGCCGGCATCCGATCCCTCGTGGTGATGAGTATGGTCCGGGTCCTCGATCTCGTCGGCATCCACGCCGGCGTAGATGACGTTGTTGACCGTGATGTTCAGTGGGGCCAATTCCGAGGCCAGTCCCTTGAAGTAAGCCAGCACCGGGGCCAGGCTGAGGGAGGACAGGGTATTGTGCGGCGACACTTCCATAGCGGAAAAGGGAACGAGATTGATGATCCGGCCCAAGCCGTAGCGCTTCATGTGTGGCAGCACTTCCCGGGTCAGGTGCACGGCGGACATGAAGTTCCTGGCCAGCGCCGGCTCGATGTGCTCGTCCTCGAGTTCGCTGGCCGTCAGGTTGCCCTGGTCCCGGACGGTGGTCACCAGGACGCCGATGTTGCCCTGGCGGTGCAGGGTCTCGCGCACCAGGCGGTGAATGTCCTGCTCCCGGTCAAGGTCGGCGATGACGGCGCGAAAACGATCCTGGGGGACGTGTTTGCGGGCGATTTCCATTTCGACGTGCCGCATGCGGTAGCTGTCGGGCGCGGTCAACGAGAGAATTGCGCCCTCTTTGGCCAATGCGGTGGCGGTAGCCGTGGCGATCGCGAGATGCGAATCGACCACCAGGGCTACAGTATCCTGGAGTCCGAAGTCCATCTAGACTGCCTCCCTACCCTCACTGATTGCCGCGAGCTATATGACGCCGGCGGTGGCCATTTGGTCTATGTCGGAATCTGAGTATCCCAGGTGGCTGAGTATCTGGTGGTTATGCTCGCCCAACAAGGGTGGATGCTTTTCCAATTCGCCGGGGGTCTCGGAGAACTTTATGGGCAGACCGGTCTGCTGGATGGTTCCGAGGGTCGGGTGGGGCATTTCCAGGAGCATCTCCCGGTGCCGCACCTGGGGATCGTTGAATACGTCCTTCAGATCGTTGATGGGACCGGCGGGAACGCTCACCGCCTGCAGGTCGGCGACCCAGTCGTCGGCGTCCTTGCCCTGGAAGTGCTCGATAAGCAGACTAACGAGATCGGAGCGGTGGTTGACCCGGTCGCCATTGGTGGCATAGTCAGGGTGGTCCTTGAGGTCCGTGCGGTTGATGCCCTGGCAGAACCGTTCCCAGAGGCGTTCGGAGCCGACGGCGACGTTGAAGAACTTGCCGTCCCTGCCCTTGAAGCCCTGGTAGGGAACGAGGGTGGGATGGGCCGCGCCCAGGCGTTGGGGAGCGTCGCCGGTGGCGAAGTAGTAGCCGGCCTGGTAGGTCATCCAGGCGACCTGGGCGTCGAGCATGGACAGATCGATGTACTGGCCGGCGCCCTGGCCGGCGGGGGAGTTGCGATGGAAGAGGGCGGCCATGACGGCGAAGGCGGCCCACATTCCGGCGCCGATGTCGGTCACGGCGATGCCGACTTTCTGGGGGTCGCCGCCGAGGTCGCCGGTGATGCTCATCAGGCCGCTGACGCCCTGCATGATCTGGTCGTAGGCGGGGCGGTCGCGGTAGGGCCCGTTGGCGCCGAAGCCGGAGATGGAGCAGTACACGATGCCGGGGTTGATCTTCTGCACGTCCTCGTAACCGAGGTTGAAGTTGGACATCACGTCGGGCGTGAAGTTTTCGACGATCACGTCGGCATCGGTCGCCAGCTTCATAAAGATCTGCTGGGCTTTCTCGTCACGCAGATTCAAGGTCAGGCTGCGCTTGTTGCGATTGACCGAGAGGAAGTAGGCGGATTCCTCTCCGATGAAGGGGGGGCCCCACCCGCGGGTGTCGTCGCCGGCGCCGGGCCGTTCGATCTTGATGACGTCGGCGCCGTAGTCGCCGAGCATGGTGGCGCAGAATGGGCCGGCCAGCGCGCGGGTCAAGTCCAGTACCTTGATGCCTTCCAAGGGTCTCATTGCAAGTCAATCCTCACAGTCGCTCCGCGCGGGGAAAGATGTCCAGCGGTGCGGTTTGGCGGCATATTATAGCGTAGGTTTCCATAAGGCAATGCAACGCACGGATGGCGTAATCCGGCGTTCCGCAAAGAGCTCTCGCTACCCGGTGATACGTTCAGCCGATATAATTGTCGCCGAGGAGAATGAACCATGACCACCGAAAGCCGTCTCAGCCGACTCGAAGGCGCCTACGAGCAGGTTAATGAGCGATTGGCCGACCACATCGAACGCTTCGCCGACATTTCCCGAAGGCTCGATAGATTGCACGATGAGATACAAGGCGTGCGCGGGGAGGTGCAGGGCCTGCGCGAGGAAGTGAGCGCTAACATCGGCAGCGTGCGCGGGGAGGTGCAGAGCCTGCGCGAGGAAGTGAGCGCTAACATCGGCAGCGTGCGCGGGGAGGTGCAGAGCCTGCGCGAGGAAGTGAGCGCTAATATTTCCAGCGTGCGCGGGGAGGTGCAGGGCCTCCGCGAGGAAACGAACGCTAATATTTCCAGCGTGCGCGGGGAGGTGCAGGGTCTTCGCGAGGAAATGAACGCCAATATCGCCAGCGTCCGCCGCGAAAGTCGCTGGATTGGCGGCATCATCATGGCCGGCATTGTCGTGACCGTAATCAGCGTCATCATTCAGCCTCTTTTATAAGACACGCCGCGTGGTACTATGCAGCCATTGAGTGATGCCACCGCACCTTGGGAGGAGTAACCATGACCACCACTCAGCAATCCGCCGCTACCAACGGCTACAGCGTAATCGGAAGCCGACCCATCCGGCACGACGGGACCGACAAGGTTACCGGCCGGGCGCAGTACGGCGCGGACATCGCGCTGCCGGGAATGCTCTACGGCAAGGTGCTGCGCAGCCCCCACGCCCACGCGCGAATCAAGAGCATCGACACCAGCAAGGCGGAGGCCATGCCCGGCGTCCACGCGGTGGTGACGGCGGCCGACCTGCCGCAGGCCGGCGGACGGGTGCTGGACCTGGGCGAGGGGGCGATGATCAACCCCAAGTTCCTGAGCAACAACTGCCTGGCGGCGGAGAAGGCCCTGTACAAGGGCCATGCCATCGCCGCGGTTGCCGCCGACAGCGTCCACGAAGCCGAGCTGGCCCTGGCGCTCATTGAAGTCGATTACGAGGTCCTGGAGCCCGTTACCGACGTGCTGGAGGCGATGCGCGACGACGCGCCGCTGGTCCACGAGCGGCTGGCCAACCTGAACGACCCCAACGTGCGGCCCGGTGGCCTGCTGGGCGAGGGCGACGCCGGCAAGGTGGGCAACGTGCCCAACCGGTACTTCTACGAACTGGGCGACATCGAGGCCGGCTTTGCCGCCGCCGACGTGGTGATCGAGCGCGAATTCCGCACCAAGGCGGTGCACCAGGGATACATCGAGCCCCACGCGGCGACGGCCCTATGGAACGCCGACGACTCGCTGCACATCTGGTGCAGCAGCCAGGGGCACTTCAACGTGCGCGACCAGACCTCCACCATCCTGGGGATGCCGGTGTCGAAGGTGCTGGTGACGCAGCTGGAGATCGGCGGCGGGTTCGGCGGCAAGACGCTGGTGTACCTGGAGCCGGTGGCGGCCGTGCTATCCCGCAAGACCGGCCGGCCAGTGAAGATCCAGATGTCCCGCACCGAGGTGTTCGAGGGGACCGGTCCGACGTCCGGCGGCTACATGCGGGTGAAGATGGGCGTCACCAACGACGGCAAGATCACCGCCGCCGACGTGGCCCTGTACTACGAGGCCGGCGCGTATCCCGGCTCGCCGGTGAACCCGGGCGCACAGTGCGCACTGTCCTGCTACAACATCGAGAACGGGCGGATCGAGGCGGCGGACGTGGTTCTGAACCATCCCAAGACGGCGGCGTACCGCGCCCCCGGCTCGCCGGCGGCGGCCTTCGCCGTGGAGACCGTGGTGGACGAGATCTGCGAACAGATCGGCATGGACAAGATGGACTTCCGGACGCTGAACGGCGCCAAGCAGGGGGACCGCCGGGTCACCGGGCCGCAGTTCGGCAGCATCGGCTGGCTGGAAACCGTCCAGGCCGGACGGGAGCATGACCACTGGAATGCGCCCATCGACCGCTCTCCTGAAGCCGAGGGCAAGAAGGTCGGGCGTGGCGTGGCCGGCGGCTTCTGGTTCAACGGAACGGGCCCGGCCAGCGCCATCGTCAGCGTGCTGGCGGACGGCACGGTGAGCCTGGTGGAAGGCTCGCCCGACATCGGCGGCTCCCGCGCGGTGGCGGCGATGCACGTGGCCGAGGTGTTGGGCCTGGCGGCCGAGGACGTGGCGCCGGCGGTGGGCGACACCAACTCCATCGGGTGGACGTCCATGACGGGCGGCAGCGGCGTGGCCTTCAAGACGGGCTGGGCATCCTACGAGGCGGCGCAGGACGTGAAGCAACAGATGATCAATCGCGCGGCGCGCATCTGGGACATCGACCCCGAGAACGTGGAATACGACGCTGGCGTCATTCAGCATAAGTCGGAGCCGGAACTGCGGTTCACTTTCCGGGAACTGGCGTCGCGGCTGAACGGAACGGGCGGCCCCATCGTGGGGCGCGCCAACGTGTCGCCCACCGGCGTGGGTGGGGCCTACGCGCTGCACATCGCCGACGTGGCGGTGGACGAGGAGACCGGCAAGGTTGACATCCTGCGCTACACGGCCATTCAGGACGCGGGCACGGCCATTCACCCGTCCTACGTGGAGGGGCAGATCCAGGGCGGCGCGGTGCAGGGCATCGGCTGGGCGCTGAACGAGGAGTACTTCTTCAACGACGACGCGCAGATGCAGAACTCCAGCTTCCTGGACTACCGGATGCCCACGGCGCTGGATCTGCCGATGATCGACACCGTGGTGGTGGAGGTGCCCAACCCCGGGCATCCCTACGGCGTGCGCGGCGTGGGCGAGGTGCCCATCGTCCCGCCCATGGCGGCCATCGCCAACGCCATCCACGACGCGACGGGCGTGCGGATGCAGAACCTGCCCATGAACCCCGGCGCGGTGCTGGAAGCGCTGTGGGAGCAGAACGGCGGATAGACGTTCAACTCCACAGTTATTAGAACGCCGGGGCGTATAATGATATGCCCCGGCGTTCCTTTCTATTGTCACCGAAAGAGTGAAACCCGATGTCCACCACGCAATCGCCCCAGGATGAAATCGCCGCGATGCAGGCGACGCTGGCGCTCCACGCGGAAGATTTGGAGCGCATCAAGCAATGGTTGCCCGAAATTGCCGACACAGTGCGCCAGAGCCTTGAGCAGCAAGCGGCCGAGTTCACTGCTGTCCACGAGCGCATAGAGCGGGAGCTCAACGCCATCCGAGAAAGGCAGGATGCTCAGGACGCCGAAATCGCGAGCATCAAAGAGTCGCTGGCAGTGTTGGTAGCCCGAACTGACCAACTGGCTGCCCATACTGACCAACTGGCTGCCCATACTGACCAACTGGCTGCCCGTACCGACGAAGTGGTCGACCGCCTCGATGCCATGTCCAGAACCCTCACGGAAACCAACAGCCGCGTGGGCAACCTTACCTGCACGCGCTATGAGCGCCGCGTTGCCAGGATAATTCTCCGCCGACCCAGCCGCAGCATCGGTCTGTCGCCAGTGCAGGTGCTGCATACCGATTGGGGCGAAACGGTTAACGAGTTCGTGTGGCTGTTGAACGACGCTGATTCCATCAACGATGATGAGTATGAGGATCTGATGGACGCTGACATCATCATTGTCGGACAAGACGCGGCGGGGCAGCGCGCCTATGCGGTCGTCGAAATCAGCGTTACGGTGAGCAGTACCGACGTGAACCGCGCCGCCCGCCGCGCCCGCACGCTGGCCCGTGCCACCGGCGACGAATGCAGCGCTATCGTCGTGGGCAGCGAAATTCCGCCGGCGGAGCAGGAACGGGCGCAGCGCTCCGCGGTAGCCATCGTTGCAATTGCCGAGCGAGTAGAGTGATATGAAAATCGAAAGCGCTCTACTACCGGAAAACATCCGGTCCCTGCTCGACCGGGCCGACTTGAGCCTGCTGCGGGGCAAGCACGGCGAGGCGTCAACTTTCTTCTGGAAGGCCACGGAGGCCGCGATAGAGCAGGCGGCATCGGCGCGTGGGCACAAGCTGCGTTCGTTGGATTACGACGACGTGGAGCCTTTTATCGATAGCCTGGACCAGCAGCTTGACCCCGGGGTAGGACTGATGGCGGCCTATCTGATTACCCTCGAGTATCAGAGGAACAGCGACGGTGATCTGCTGGATCTGGAGGATGTTGTGTTCTATCAGCCGGTTGTGCATTCGTTCATAATCGACCTGCTGGCGATGGCAGAATGAGCCCGCCCGATCATTATGCGCTTTCGCTCGCTGCCGACGCAAAGCAGAGCGGGAGATTGAGCCAAATGACCTTCTGACTGCCGCCGAAATGATGTGGGGTGCTGTAGTGCACGCCATCAAATTCGTCGCGCCGACGAACATACGGGATACGCTGCATTCGCACCGTGAGATAAAACAGGCACTGCCGGCGATCGACGCACGGGTTCCTGCCGTCAACCTACAGCGGCTTTTCGGACATGGCGAGGTGCTTCATCGCTACTTTTACCGTGTCCACTTACCAGACCACCAGGTCAGGAACAACTTTCGCCAGTGCCCGCGATTGCTTGACGTGTTGCTGGCCTAGCCCGCGAGGAGGATGCCCCATGACTAACGCGAATACTGACGAACCGCAACCCGTGAGCCTGCGGCAAGTCTGGCCCAATGAGTCATTGGATTTCACGCCCTGGCTGGCGGATAACCTGCACTTGCTGGGCGATGCGATAGGAATGGAACTGTCGCTGATTCAGACGGAAGCGTCCGGTTGGGCCGGGTATCTGGACGTACTGGCGGAAGCTACCGGCAAGGGCAAAGTTGCTATCGAAAACCAAATCGAGCCGTCTGATAGTGACCATTTCGCCAGGCTTATCGGCTACGCCGCCAATCACGACGCCCGCATTCTGATTTGGGTAGCGCCCCAATTCTGGATGTATCACCTGAGACAGGTCGCTTGGCTGAACCAAGTGATGGCGGGCAATGGCGAAGTCCATGTCGTTGCAGCGCGCCTTGTCCCCGACGACGATGGTAACTTGCGCCCGGTCGGCAACGAGGGAATTGGGCCGGGATTCCATGCGGAATTTGCCCAGGTAGACCTGGACAAGTACGGGCCGGAATGGGCGGTTCTAAAGGATGGAGATCTAACGGAAACAAACCAACGATACCGTGATTTCTTTCAGGGATTGCTTGACGACTTGCGTCGCGCAAGATTCACTGACAATGACTACGTCCGGGTTGGTAACTACCAGACCTTCCCTTCCGGTTTTGCCGGTATCGACTATCACGTTGGTTTCTGGAGCGGTCCAAGCCTTGACGTGTACCTGTGGATTGCCACGTGGGACACGGACATCAACAAGCAGATTTTCGATACGCTGCATGAGCAGCGGACGAAGATCAAAGAGGAATTGCCCGGAGTTGGCTGGGGGCGTCGGGATAGTCAGCGGATGTCGGCAATATACCTCCAAAACCCCGGTTCCATCAGCGATTCCAGTGAGAAACTGGTCGAGCTTCGGGAGTGGGCGTCAGATGTGCTGCCCAAGTTCAAATCGACCATTCAACCCCGATTGGAGAAGATAATGAGCGAATTGCGGCCAGACTACCGGGAGACAACAGAATGAAGCTGACCGAGCTGATCGCCGCCGCCCCTTGGCGTGAAGCCGTTACCTACCGCGATACGTGGCCCCACGAATATGTGCTGTTGCAGAAGGACAGCGAGCGGGATCTGATGCGGGCGGTGTGCCAGCGCATCCTCGATGGCGAGGCGTTCAATGGGTATTTCTTCCGCCGGCCCACGGTTTATCTCTTTGTTGGCGATTACAAGTATTGGTTCATGTCGGACGCCGATACGATCAGGGCCGTGCTGGACGACGAGGATGACGACAGCGAGGTGGTGCTGAACCGGGCGCGGCTGTATCATGACCGACGGGATTTCTACATCCAGGATGGCGACACCGGGATGCGGGACGACTATCCCGGGCCGCCGTGGTGGATGAAGCGCGACGAAGCAAGGAGCGACAACAATGACGACAACTGAACAGCAGACCGGCCAGAAGCCCTACGTGGTGCACACCGTGGGCGACGCCTCGGAGACCATCCAGACGCCGGGGATGACCCGACTGCCGGCCGTAGTACCGGGCAAGGGCGACACCACGAAGATCTGGATGGGCAAGGTGACCGCCGCGCCCCGCGAGAAGGGGCCGCCGCACACGCACTTGGAGGCCGAGACCGCCGCCTACGTGCTCAAGGGACATGTCCGCGTGTATTTCGGCGAGAACTTCGAGGAGTGGATCGAGGCCGGGCCTGGGGACTTCATCTTCGTGCCGGCCAACACCCCGCATATCGAGGAGAACCCCTACGACGAAGAGCAGGAGGGCATCCTCTGCCGCGCGCCGGACAACCTGGTGGTGAACTTGTAGGCCGTGTTGACCTTTTGAAAGTCTCACCGTCGTTCCTGCGAAAGCAGGAACCCAGAAAAGTATTGCACAAGGAAGTTAGCCTTGTTGTGTGCTCTCTGGATTCCGGCTTTCGCCGGAATGACGTTGCTGGGTGAAATACCATGTATCCAAGGCTTTGAAAAGGCAGGGTCAAAAGCGGCGCATAATTGACCGTGGTAGCGATTTGGTGAATAATCATGCCGCCGGCTGCCTTTGCCTCTAACTTGGGCGCACGGCGGACCGATTGTCGGTCGCTAAACGGACAGTCAACAAAACCGAGGAGGAACAGAATGGCGGACGTCAAGGTAGAAATTCGGGGCAACGGCCCGCTGCGGGTCATCGGCGAGATCGAGATTGTCGACCAGAGCGGCAACAACTACACCATTCCCGAGGGGCAATGGGTTTCCTTCTGCCGCTGCGGACAGTCGGATAACAAGCCCTTCTGCGACGGCACGCACCGCGACTGCGGGTTCGAGGCTGCCAGCGAGGCCCGCTAGACCTCGTACCGCTGAAATCCAGCGTATCCGCCGCCAGCCGCCGGGTCGACCAACCGGCAGCCGGCGGCTTTTGCTATCATGTGCGGGTGATCACACCCGGCAGGCCCAGCCGGTTGAGGCATTATGCCGTCGGGTATCGTCAGAGCAAATCAAATTCAAGATCTGGCCCAGGAGGCGCACCATGGTAACTACGACACCGGCCCGCGCGGCCGCCGAG
The DNA here is from genome assembly GCA_028873965.1 of Chloroflexota bacterium. Taxonomy (GTDB): domain Bacteria; phylum Chloroflexota; class Dehalococcoidia; order Lucifugimonadales; family UBA3495; genus Bin87. Next base: position 290,814 of record JAPPMU010000024.1, on the reverse strand, counting down.
TTCATTTTCGAGAGCTACAAGACGGTGCAGCCTTTTGAGCGCCTGCCTCCTGACCTGTTCCCCAAGACGCTGGACGAGGCCTACGCCATACAGTTGGAGCTCCATTGCATGCTGTCCAGCCTGTGGGGGCCGCTGTCGGGTTACAAGCTGGCGTACACCACGCCGGTCATGCAAGAACGGGCCGGGTTGAACCATCCGGTGTTGGGGGGCGTGTTTGAGAAGACCATCCTGCGCTCGCCGGTGGTGCTGAACTTCACCGAGTACGTGAACCTGGGCATCGAGCTGGAGGTGGGCGTCACGCTGGGCAAGGACCTGCCGGCGTCGGGCGCGCCGTACACCAGGGAGGCGATTGACGACGCGGTGGCCGAGATCGCCACGGCCTTTGAGATCGTGGACATGCGGACGCCGGCCGACCTGACCACCGAGGAGCGCACGCTGATGAGCGTGGCGGTGAACATTCTGAACTCCGGCGTGGTGCTGGGTGATCCGGTGACCAACTGGCGGGACCTGGACCTGGTGGGCTGCAAGGGCGTGATGAGCATCAACCACGAGCAGGTGGGCGAGGGCTACGGCCGGGACGTGATGGGCCATCCCTTCGAGCCGCTGGTGTGGCTGGCCAACGAGCTGTCGGCGCGGAACCATCCGCTGAAGGCCGGCGACACGGTGATCACGGGCAGCCTGATCCCGCCGACGGCGCTGGGGTTTGCGTCGGAGGGACGAATATCGATCGAGGGCCTGGGCGAGGCGGTGGTGGTCTGCGCCTAGCGAGGATGCCAGGTAGTTGCGACCCAACATCACGGTTGCGAGGCTTGCCATGACTGCCAAACTGCCCGCCAGCGTCGGAAACTGGCGCTTTCCCGACGACGTACACTATCCCGACTCGGATGATGAGCCATTGCCGGACGGACGTTACCAGGAACCCTATTTCAGCGAAATCGTCGGCACCGTCCGCGAACATTTCAGCGACCGCCCGAACGTGGAGGTGAGCGGCAACACGTTCATCTACTACGAAGAGGGCAACCCGCGCCGGTTCATTTCGCCGGACCTGCACGTGACCCTGGACGTGACCGCAGAGGGGTTTGCGTCCATGGATTACCGCAACACCTATCTCGTGTGGGAGATTGGCAAGCCGGCGGACTTTGTGCTGGAGATCGCGTCTGAAAGCACCGCCCGGCGCGACGTCACCGAAAAGCGCGTTCTGTACGCGCAGATCGGCTTTGGCGAATATTGGCGCTTTGACGGCACCGGCGGCGATTTCTACGGCGAGGCGCTGGTTGGCGAGTACCTGGGCGCCGACGGTCAATACCATCGGTTTGACATCGCCCACGATCATCAGGGGCGTCCCCACGGCTACAGCCCGACCCTGGGCTTGTGGCTGTATTGGGAGGACAACCAACTCCGCTTTTACGACCCGGCCACCGGAATATGGCTGCGCACCCGCTCCGAGGAGCGCGCCGGCCGCGAAGCGGCGGAAGCGGCCCAACAGGCAGCAGAAGCAGCGCGGCAAGCGGCGGAGACCAGGGCTGCCGAGCTGGAGGCAGAGCTGATGCGTCTGCGCGGCGAGTCAGCCTGATCTGCCCGTCTCAACCCACAGGGCATAGACGGCGCGGCGCGGCAGGCCGGTGGTGGCGACGACCTCGGCCACCGCGTCGCGCCCGCGTGTTCCGGCAGCGCGGCGCTCCATGAGAGCCTGACGCGCCATTTCCAGCAGTTCATCTTCGCTGGCGGAGCGCTCCGGCTCGGCAAGGGTGACCGGGCCGATGACGATGGTGAACTCGCCGCGGGGCTCGGTGAAGTGGTCGAGGGCAGCCGAGGCGGTCCCGCGCCAGACCTCCTCGTGGAGTTTGGTCAATTCCCGGCAGACCGCGATGGGCGGGTCTCCGAGTGCGTCGGTGATGTCGGCCAGCGCGGTCCGCAGGCGGTGAGGCGCCTCGAACAGGACGATGGTCTGCTCCGACTGCGCGGCTTCCAGCAGCGCGGCAGTGCGCTCAGAACGACGGCGGGGCAGGAAACCTAGAAAGACGAAGCGGTCGGCGGGGAAACCGGCGACGGACAGCGTAGCAGTTACCGCCGACACACCGGGGATGCTGACCACGGAATGTCCGGCCTCGGCGACGGCGGCCACCAGGTCCGCGCCCGGGTCGCTGACGGCGGGGGAGCCGGCGTCGGTGGTGAGGGCAACGTCGCCCTCGGCCAGCGCGTCCAGCAGGCGCGGCAGTTGCCGCTTCCAGTTGTGTTCGTGACAGCTGAGCAGACGAGGACGCGCGTCGAGATGGGCCAGCAAGCGGCGAGTGACGCGGGTGTCCTCGGCAGCCACCAGCGGCACGGCGGACAGGATACGGCTGGCGCGGAGGGTGAGGTCCTCCAGGTTGCCGATGGGGGTGCCGATGACGTAGAGGGTGCCCACAGGGGCAGTATAGCGCACGTTGACCCTGGATTAGGGGTGTCAGTACACTTGGCAATGGTTTGCCTTGGCATGTGCGGGAGCTATGGATTATGACGGATAGCATCTGGGAGCGATTGGACTGGCTATCATCCTACTGTAGCTTGTGCCCGTTGGTGCCGGCGGAGCTGTACTTGCGGAGTGTGGACGGATGGGCGAGTGGTTTGTTGGGAATATAATGTTAGTGGGCAGGCCGCGCCGCCGTAGCGACAAACGGCAGGAGGATTGATTTGACAACTGCGAATCTCCAACCACATTTTCACCAGGAGATGCTGCGGATTTACGACGAGGCGAGTACCTTCGGCTACCGCCCCACGTACTTCCGACGGATGGTTAACGATCACGGCGGCGTACAGGCTGCCAGGATACTGCTGGGTAAAGACGCTCCATCTTACGGTTTCGAGAAGCTGTGGGAAGAAAGGCGTCTTGATCTCTCGGTGGAGGCGTTGGTACTGCGAGAGCCGTGGCGCGCCTTGTTCACGCTTGATGAGCTCCGAGAAGCATATCGGCGTCTTGACGGGTCGGACTACGACCCGGGCGAACCGCCGTAAGGGACCTTCCAATCGGTCAGTGCCCGGTGGCGATCACACCTGTGGGGTGCGGACAGACGGGCGGGTAGTTTGCTGGGGCAGCACGACGTGGGCAGGCTGCGCCGCCGTAGTGGATGGCATTGGTAAATCAAGCACCGTAATAGCTCTTGATTGCTTCCACCAACATAGGCAGGGCATTCTCTACGCTATACTGCCATGCGCCAGAAATTGCCTTGCCGCCCATTTTCCCAACCCACGCATTCACCCTAGCCCCAAATTGACCGTTGTTCCCTGCTGTCTCGGACGTCACTGCGCTTGCGAGTTCACTCAGATCAACTTCGTCGATGTTATGGGCTCGGAGATGCGCCTTGAGGGATTCGACATCTCCCTTATGAACGGTGGAGACCGTTTGACTCACGTTCTCGCCGACAGCGACGGTGTTATTGTTGCCGTTGATGTGGAAGTGGAAAGAATTGCGTATCGCCTCACGCGCAACGCTGTCTTTGTTCAGTGAATCCGGCGTTGCGTTCATTTGCTGTAAGTCCAGAATGAAATTCAACAGCCTGTTCTTCACGCTGTCTAATATGCCTGCGAAAAAGACATGAGGCCCTTTCTGATAAGATTCAATCAGCAGAGCACGCTCATCAATTTGCACTGCTTGACGCAGCAGGCTGGTGAGTTCTTCTGCAAGTGTTCTGTTTGACTCTGTATCGTCGGAGGTTATCAATGCTTCAAGGACCGCTATTTTATATGTGACAGGAAGGTCTTGGACGTTATCCCTGATGTGTTGAGGCAATTTGCTGGAAATGTCCACTGTCTGCGTGCCGAGTCCCATAGGCCGGGGAATATCCCATAAACAGGCAGCTGGAGATGTCTGTATTCGGGAACATCATCGTTCTTGTATCCTTCCAACTCTAACTTGACCCAATCACCCAATTCCGGCACATTGAGCTGACGGGCCAACACTTGCGCCTTACGCAGTGTGTTGGTAAGTTGGGAGGAATGATCAATCAAGTCTATGTTAATCTGTTCTAATAAGTTCATGGTGTGGCTCCTTTTCAAATTGTGGCACGTAGTATCATACCGTGAAGCTAATGATAACGCAATCTATGCGGTGCAGTTGCATTATGTGCAGGGTCTGGGCCGATGGGCGCATGATTTGTTGGGGCAATAACGAGGGGGTTGATAGAAGCGGAACGTCGTCTGGAAGGCGCGGATCATAAACCGGGATGAATGGATAAAGACGGGCGCGTGATGGTCTTGCAGCTGGAGTGTGCTAGAATCGCGGCAGTGGGCGGCGAGGAAGACGGCGGTAAGGGGTAATGACGATGGTAACGTTTCCGTTGATTATCGCGGCTATTCTGGCAGTAGTCGGGCTCATTCTGCTGATAGGCAGCGTCGCGGTGCTGTTTTGGACGCTGTGGAAGGGCTGGGTCGTGGAACCATCGCGCCGAGCGGCTGGCTCTACCGCTGTCGAGGATCAAGCGGGCACGGCCAGCGGTGAATAGCACCGCGGTTTCGTTTGCGGTCCTGGGTATGCTGTTCGCTCTGGTCATGCTGAGCGGCAGTGTCTTGATATGGGTAGCGACGGTTTCGGACGCGCAACTTACACCGGCTCAAAGCACCCTGGTTCAGGTAGCGGACTGGACGGTCAAAACGGCAGTAGGGGCGATAGTCGGGTTCGCCGGCGGCGCGGGCCTGGCCAGGCGGAATGGCGGCGCGGAGCGATAATCATGGAGTTCAACGAAGCGGACGCGCCGGCCATTGGGCGCGCCATCTATCGCGAGAAGATACACCCTACCCTGGGGCCGGAACACAAGGGCAAGATAGTGGTCATCGACGTCAAAAGCGGCGACTACGAGATTGCCGACGGGCCCCTAAAGGGGCACCTACAGGCCGTTCGGAAGTTGCGTGAGCGGCGTCCGGATGCATACACTTGGGACGAATGGGTGGATGTGCCGGTAACTTACCGGGTACATCCCAGCGTCGTGACCTGACCCTACTCTACCAAGTCCTATGATTAGGGGCGAGGTGGCACGGAACTCCGACGGTGGGCTGGAGGCTTGGATTACCGTGTCCGTAATGGACGCTTACGGCGAGCTGCAACAGTCAACAGTACAAGGTTATCGTGGACACGGGGTTCACTGCCTGGCTTACTCTTCCGGAAGCCGAAATCCGGCGGCTCGGGCTGGTTAGAGCAGGGTCTCGTTACAGTATCATCGTCAGTGGCAACCAGGAAGAGTTTGAATACTACGAAACTTCGGTGTTGTGGCACGGTCAGTTGCACAGAATTGAGGTTTTTCAGTCCATGGACCAGCCCCTGCTGGGGATGGAGTTGCTGGAAGGCAGCCGGGTTTCGGTGGACGCCTGGGACGGCGGCAGCGTAATCATCGAAGCAGTCCGGCCCTGACCGCCGGCGCATGGCCGGATGCCATACGCTGCTGGTCCGTATCCGAGCATGGGCAACTCTCGCTCCTGTGATAGCATGGTGGAACCTCCGTAGGAGGCAAGTCACTTTCGTCCAGGAGTTTCGTTTTATGCCGGAGTTGAATGGTGGGCATCTGTTCATTCGCTGCCTGAAGCAGGAAGGGGTGCAGAAGGTTTTTACGATTGTCGGGGACACGATACTGCCCCTGGTGGACGCCGCGGCGGATGAGGGCATCGAGTTCATCGACACCCGACACGAGGGCGCGGCGATGCACATGGCCGACGGATATGCCCGCATCACCGGCCAGCCGGCGGTGGCCTTGTTTACCGGCGGGCCCGGCTTCGCTAACGCTATCTCCGGTCTGCCCGCCATCTACACCTCTGAGAGCCCGGTGATCTTCGTGGCCGGCTGCGCCGAGCTGCCGGAAAAGGGACAGGCCACTTTCCAGGAGATCGACCAGGTGGCGATGGCCGCGCCGGTGTCGAAGGGTTCGTGGTTGATCCACGAGAAGAACCGCATCCCGGAGTTCGTGGCCACGGCCTTCCGCACCGCCATGAGCGGGCGGCCCGGGCCGGTGCACCTGACCCTGCCCATCGACTTGCAGGAGGCGCCCATCAGCGAAGAGGATCTGCCTCCGTTCCTGCCCCAGGAATACCGGAACATGGGCCGTTCCCAGGGCGATCCCAAGCTGATCGAGCAGGCCGCCAACCTGCTGGCGAACGCCCAGCGTCCAGTGATCATCGTGGGCAATCCGGCCCGCTACTCCGTCGAGCCGGCGCAGCTGGAGGCGCTGGCCGAGGCAACGGGCGCGCCCATTTTCACCGTGGAGCAGGCGCGGGGTCTCATCGACGACCTGCATACGTTGTGCTTCGGCTACGCTGACGGGGCGCTGAACCGGACCGCCCGCAAGTTCCGGGAGGCCGACGTGGTCCTGCTCTTGGGCAAGCGGCTGGATCATCGCTACCGCTACGGCGGCGTCTTCAACGCCGACGCCAAGCTGATCCAGGCCGACCCGTCTGAGGCCGAGATCGGACGCAACCGGGGCGTGGCCGTGGGTCTGCTGGGAGATCTGGGCGCCATCGTGGACCAGATTGCGGCGGCGGCCAGGCACAACGGGAACTTGGGGCCGTGGATCAGCGAGTTGAAACGGGAGCAGGAAGCCTGGCTGGACAGCCTGCGCAGCAACGTCGCCAATGAGGCGCCGATGCACCCGCTGGACGTGTACACGCGAATCGAGCACCTGGTGGACGAAGACACCTTCATCATCCTGGACGGCGGCGACTACGTGCAGTGGGGTCGGTGTTACCTGCCGGCGAGGTCGCCGGGGCACTTCATGCGCCTGGGGCCGCTGAGCCACCTGGGCGGAGCGATTCCCTACGCCATGGCGGCCAAGCTGGCCTACCCCGACAGCAAGGTGCTGGCGTTCATGGGCGACGGTTCCTTCGGGTTCTACTCGATGGAGTACGACACCTGCATCCGGCACAACCTGAACATCACCGGCATCATGGGGAACGACGGCAACTGGGGCATCGACCGCACCTTCCAGCTGGCCTACTTCGGGCGGGACGTGGGCACTGCGCTGCGTCCGGGCGTGCGCTATGACCAGGTGGTGGAGGGCATCGGCGGCTACGCGGAGTTGGTGGAGCAGCCGGACGAGGTTGCGCCGGCGGTGGAGCGAGCCATTAACTCCAACCGGCCGTCTCTGGTGAACATAACGGTGAAGTCGGGGGCCAGCCCGCTGGCCGACGCAATGATCGCGCGGCGGACGGGAGGGTGACGATTTACTGTACCGCGTCAGGCCGTTGTGCGTTGACAACGTACAATGATACGCAACTTCCGGCACAACGGTCTGCGGCGTTTCTGGGAGCGCGGGGAGAGGCGGCGCGTTCCACAGGAATATACTGCCAAAATACAGCGTATTCTGGACAGCCTGGACGAAGCGATGATGCCGGATGATATGAACCGTCAGGGATTTGGGTTGCACCGACTGGCCGGCGATCGCGCTGGGTATTGGGCGGTTACCGTTTCCGCCAACTGGCGCATAGTATTTCGGTTTCAAGAGGGCGACGTGTGTGACGTGGATTTGATCGATTACCATTAGGGGGGCTGTGAAATGTCGATGAGAAACGCCGTTCACCCGGGCAAGGGGATTTGGCACGATGACATAGAGCCTTTGGGAGTGAGCATTGCGGAAGCCGCTCTGCATATCGGTGTCAGCTGCGGGGAGTTGAACGACGTAGTAAACGGCAAGGTGCCCGTTTCACCGGAAATGTCCATCCGGCTATACAAGGCATTTGGCGCCAGCGTCTCGATCCGGCGACGGTTACAGGCGTCTTATGATCTTGCCCAGGTTTTCCACAGCGCCCACGGCATCAAGGTCAAGCGCCTGGGGAACCCCTTGGGTGAAATCGGCTTGCCAACGTCCAGCCCGCTCCATCCCGGCCAGGTGTTGCTCCACGAATGTTTGGAGCCCCTGGGCCTCACCGTCGCCGAGGCCGCTGAGCACCTGGGCGTCAGCTATGAAGAACTGGATGACCTGGTGAACTGTCGGACTTCGCTGACGCCGGAGTTGATTATCCGCATTGACCAGGCTTTCGGCGGCCACCCGCAGAAATGGTCGGCGCTCCAGGCCAACTACGACGTCGCCAAAGTGGCCATGGAGCGCGCCCACGAAATCAAGGTGCGTCGGCTCTGGCGGCAAGACCCGGACACCCACGAGCCTATCCTGCTGGACACGTCAGGCGCGGAAGCGACAACCGCAACGGCTGACGGCGAAAACTTCGTCAAGTAACCGTATCACGCGAACCAAGGAGGCCCGCCATGCAGTTCGGAATTTTCACCATCGTTCCCTATCACCAGGACTTCACGCCGCCGCAGGCGTTGAACGATGCCTTGGAGCAGATCCGGTTCGCCGACGAGGCGGGACTGGACGAGGCCTGGCTGGGCGAGCATCGCTTCTCGCGCCACGGCCTGCTGTCGGGCATCTGGTCGTTCCTGGGCGCGGTTGCCGGGAGCACCAAGCAGATCCGCATCGGCACGGCGGTGATCGTGCTGCCCCTGCACAACCCGGTGCTGGTGGCTGAGGAAGTGGCCATGCTGGACGTGATCAGCGGCGGCCGCATCAACTTCGGCATCGGCGCCGGATACCAGCAGCAGGAGTTCGACGGCGTAGGCGTCGACATCGATACTAGCCGTGAGCGGTTCCAGGAAGCCGTTGACGTTATGATCAAAGCGTGGACGGAGGAGACGCTGACGTTCCACGGCAAGTACACCAACGTCGATGACGTTTGGGTGCTGCCCAAGCCGGTGCAGAAGCCGTATCCGCCGCTGTTCCAGGCGGTGAGCACCAGCCCGGCCAGCATCGACTTCGCCGCCAGCCGAAACATCCAGGTCATCACCGGAGGGCCGACGGACATACTGGGCCAGGCTCCGCAGGTGATCCAGTCGTGGCGGGAGAAGATGGACGAGTACGGGCACCCCCACGCGCACCTGGATCCGCCGATGTCCAAGTCGATCTACGTGGCGCCGACCATGGAAGAGGCGGAGCGGGATCCCATCGGATTGGAGGACTTCTCGTCCCGGGTGCTGCGTTCCATCGGCAGCAACGGCGCGCCCATCGGAATGCCCATGGACAGGAACGGGAACATCGCCAAGGGCTACGAGCACTGGGCCAACCGCCAGGCAGACCGGGACCGCCGCGACGACGTGGGCCATGCCGGTCTGCCGCCGCTGCGGGGAACGCCGGAGGTAGTCGCGGAACGGTTGAAGGAAGTGCAGGCGGCGGGGATCAACCACGTCTTCGGCAACTTCGGGTTCGCCGGCCTGCCGCATTCCAAGGTGATGCGCTCCATCGAGCTGTTCGCCACGGAGGTGATGCCGCACTTCCAGGAGGCGGCGGTGGCATAGCATCCAACCCCACGTTTCGAAATTGCTGACAGGTTTTGGGTGGGGATTGGCCACGCGGATGGTACGCTGGTCATTCCCCATTGTTTGTGCTATTGGTGAATAGCCATGACCATAAAGACGCCCTACGCGCCGTCCGACGGCGTAACAATCCCCAACCTCGACCCGTTTTTCGGGCCGGACGCGCCGCCGCTGCCGGATCCGGAACCGATGCCGGACGCCATGCAGCAAAACCCGCACATCCTGTACGTGATGCAGATCCTGGCTGATCTGCTCACCGACCGCTTGGACACCTTCGCCGATACCAACACCATCGTCTATTACGACCCGACGGATCGAAACCGCCGGCTTCAGCCGGACATTTACGTTGCCTTTGACGTGGACGCGCGGGCCATCCGGCGGCGGAACGGCTACCTCATCTGGGAGGTGGGCAAGCCGCCCGATTTCGTGCTGGAGGTGGCGTCGGAAACGACGGCATCGAACGACACCGGCGGTAAGCGCGACCTGTACGCGCGAATGGGCGTCACCGAGTACTGGCGGTTTGACGCCAGCGGCGGCGACATGTACGGCGTGGCGTTGGTGGGCGAGTACCTGGAACAGGGTGAGTATCGAGCGTTCCCCGTGCATACCACCGCTGACGGCGTGATATGGGCCTACAGCCCGCTATTGCGGCTCAACCTGCGCTGGAATGATGGCGAGATCGAGCTGCAAGATCCGGACACCGGGGAGATCCTGCTGGACCGCCGCGGGGTGCGTCTGGCGATGGAGTCGGAACGCCGTGCGTTAGAGGCAGAGCGGCAGGCGCGGTTGGCGGCGGAGCGGGAGTTGGAAGAGTACCGCGAACTGGTGCGCCAGCTGCGCGAAAACGGCCGAACTCAAGGATAGAAAGCAGGATCAGGTGGTCCCGGTCAGAGCTTCCCGCAGGCGGCGGATGATGACGTCGATCTCGTCCTCGGTCACGTTCAGCGGGTCCACCATCAACTCGTCCGGCGCGCGGAGCTGCTGGAGGTAGATGGGCGGATCGCCCTGCTGCAGGGCAGCGGCGACCTGCTGCGCTGAGGGGCCGGACCAGTCGCCGCCCAGACGGAGCACGGCGTTGGGGAGCAGGTAGTCGATGCCGTCGTGCTCCAGCGTGATGTTGAGACCGGGCACTTCGATGAGGCTGTCCACGACGCGCTGGGCCATGCTGCGGTACCAGGCCATCTCGGCTTGCTCATCTTCCTCCACGAACATTGAGAGGGCGGTGACCAGGCCGACGATCTCCTCCTTGGCGACCTTGGCGGAGCGACCGATGAACTGGGCAGGGCTGGCGTTGGCCAGGGCAGCGTCGATGAGGTCGGCGCGGCCGCAGAGTATGCCGGTTCCCTGGGGGCCGCGGACGCCTTTACCACCGCTGAAGATCACCATGTCCGCGCCGTCGCGCAGGTAGCGCTGGAGGTTGGCCCGGGGCGGCAGCATGGAGGCGGCGTCCACGATCACGGGCACGTCGTGGGCGTGGGCGATTTCGCATACCTGGGCCAGGGGCATCACCCGCTTGCTGGTGAAGGGGGCGCACAGGTAGGCGACGGCGGCAGTGCGCTCGTTGATGGCACCTTCCAGTTCCCAGGGGTGGTTGAACAGGTAGTTGCCGATCTCTACGATCTTGGCACCGGCGGCGCGGTAGGCGTGGTCGTAGGGGAACCGGTGCGTCGTCTGCATGATGATCTCGTTTTTCATGCCCTCGGTTTCGGGCAGGCGCTGCATCTTGACCGGGTCGCTGCCGGCGATGCACGCCGCCGCCTGCAGCAGCAGGCCGCCGGCGGCTCCGCTGCTGACCATGGCCGCTTCGGACCCGACCAGGCGGGCGATCTCTTCGCCGGCCTTGCGGTTCAGCTCGTCGATGTTGACCATGACGCGGGCGGTGCCGGCCATCTGCTCCAGGACCTCGGGACGGGTCCGGGAGCCGCCCAGGCGGGTGACGGACCCGCTGGCGTTGATGATGGGAGTAACGCCCAGGTTGCGGTATGCCTGTTCTGCGTCCGAGATGTTCTGCGGGCTCATGGAGGGCTCCTGGAACCGATCGTCGTCCCGGCTTGCGGCGGAATGACGGGGTAAGTGGGGATAACGGATTATAACAAGCAGCCCAAAGCCGTTGTGGTACCATCCGGCAACTGCTCAAACTTTGGAGGTAGCAACGTGACCACCGCCGACCGACTGAACGTCATTCCCCTGGGGGAAGCGATGTTCACCCAACGGGCCATTCGCCGGTTCAAGACTGATCCCATTCCGGCCGACGTGATGCAGGACATCATGCAGGCCGCCATCCGCGCGCCCAACGGCGGCAATACCCAGCAGTGGCATTTCATCGTGGTGCAAGACGAGGAGACACGCCGCAAGCTGGGTGAACTTTACCACGAAGCCTGGTGGGCCAAGCGGGCCGACGCGGGAATCATGGGTCCCCAGGACATCCCGCCGGGACGGCATCCCATGCGCTCGGCGATGCGGCTGGCCAACGAGATCGGCGACGCGCCGGTGATGGTGCTGGTGTGCGCCACGGCCAAGGGCGCACAGGCGGCAGGGTCGGTGATACCGGCGGCGCAGAATATGCTCCTGGCGGCGCGGGCTTTCGGAATCGGCGGCACCATCGCCACGCTGCATCCGGTGGTGGAGGAGCGGGTCCACGAGCTTTTCGGCATCCCGGACACCGCGCAAGTGGTGTACTGCATGCCCTTCGGGTATCCCCGGGGCAACTTCGGGCCGGTGACGCGACTGCCGCTGAACGAGGTGTGCAGCTACGACCGGTGGGGAGCGCCGCCGGATTAGATTGCCAGCCTGGGAGTGATGATGGTCGCCACGCCGAGGCTGTCGGCAAGCTGCTGTTGGTCAGGGGGTATGTTGCTCCCGACCACTACGGGAACGGCGGGTGTATCCATGATCTTGGACAGGGTATCCGCCCGTTCCCGGGTCAAAACGACATCATCGTTGGCGATGTCTCGGAATAACGAGACCGCCACGTGAACGGCCCGCTGGTCATAGCGCCGGCGGGCCGAGAACATGATGTCGGTTTGCTCCAAATGGTCGGCCTCATCAAAGGTGATGACGCCGAATTCCTCAGCATCGTCAATCAGGTCCTGAAATTCCGGGGACCGAGCGACCTGTAAACTTTGAAGCACGCGAAGACGGTTCAAGCGCAGCCAACGGCTGGCAATACCGGGAATATCGCGGTGTATGCGATGTTCCAGCCGCCAGCCCGTAAGAACACCCAGCTTGCCGTCCATGTGGTCCAGCAGTAGCGGAGGTTTTATGGCAACTGGATTGACGTTATCTCCAAAGGTAGCCATGGCATCCCGATATCTGACCTACCGCGTGCGCTCGTAGCGGTAGTCGCGGGCGGTACCGCGCTCTGGGGTAGCTGTCGGGCTGTTGGGCAGGTAGGGGTAGTTGGGGTCGACGCCGACCTTGGGGGCCAGGGTGTTGCGCAGGACGCCGATGTTCTCAACCTCCAGCTCCACGGTGTCGCCCGGTTCGAGCCAGCGCGAGGTCTCGTAGCCCTTGCGGATGGACTCGCGGACGGAACCGCCGCCGACGGTGCCGCTGCCGATGACGTCGCCGGGAGCGATGCGGCTGTCCTTGGCGGCACGCTGGATGATCTCGCCCCAGCTGTACCAGGCATTGATGGTCTCGCCGTCGCGGAGCCAGTGGTCGCCGTTGACGCGGACGTGAGCCTTGAGGTCGAGCCGGCCGTCCTTGATGTGGGGCATCATCTCGTCGGTGGTGACGATCCACGGGCCGATGGACGACGCCGAGTCCTTGCCTTTCGCGGGGCCGAGGCCGAAGGTCATTTCGTCAAATTGCAGGTCGCGCGCGCTCCAGTCGTTGAAGATGCAGAAGCCGGCGACGTACTGCAACGCCTCCGACGCGGCCACGTTGGTTCCGGCCCGTCCGACGATGCAGCCGATTTCCAGCTCGTAGTCCAGCTGTTCGGAGGCGGCGGGATAGGGAACGTCCTCATCGGGGCCGTAGATGACCAGGGGGTTGGAGAAATAGAACACCGGCATCCGGTACCAGACCGGATCGATCTGGCGGGTGCCCTGGGACGTGGCGTGCTCCTCATAGACGATGTAGTCCCGCACGGTGGGCGGCTGGAGGACCGGGGCCCGCAGGCGCACGTCGGCCAGGGCCACGGTGGGCGCGGCCACGTTGCCGGCCAGGGCGTCGCCCACGCGATCCACGGCGCCATCGCCGGTGTCCAGCAGGGCGCGAACGTCGACCAGCGGGCGGTCGGAGCCGATCAGAGCGGCCACGTCCACCACCGTGTCATCCTGGAGGACGCCGCAGCGGGGGCCGTTGCCGTTGTCGTAGGTCAAGAGTTTCATGGTTGTAGTTCCTTTTTGATCAGGCGCTGTTGGAATAGCCGGCCAATCGCTCGGCGTCGTTGATGTAGTCGGCGGTCTGGCGGATGCGGCGGTGAACCTCAGCCACAGGCTCACAGTCGCCCAAATAAAAACAGGTTCCATGTAGATGTCCCTGCCTTGAGTAATAACGGCCCACCAACGAGTTGACAGCGCTGTCGGCCGCGGCCAGTCGGACCAGACCGCGCGTGGTGTCTGGCGAAAATTCCGGTTCCGTGCTCGTTCTCGCCAGGATGAGCGCATCGGTGGCCCGCTTGGTGGCGCACCAGGCCTTTTCCGCGGCGTCGCGGATGTCGCCAGCCTCCAGCAAGCGCAGCGCGTCGGCGTGGACGGCGCGGGCGTCGGCAAAAGTGGCGGATATGCGGTCGGTGGCTACCATTTGGACTTCACTCTTTCGTTCAGGATGCGTCGGGATATCCGGCTAGCCTGACGGCGTCGTTGATGTAGTCGGCGGTTTGGCGGATGCGCCGCTCCACTTCAGCAGCAGGCTCGCAGATGCCATGGTAGAAGCATTCACCATGCAAGTGGCCTTGTCTTGAATAGTAGCGTCCGATCAAGGGATTGACCGCGGCGTCGGCTTCAGCCAGCATGAGCAGTCCCCGCGAAGTGTCTGATGAAAATTGAGGCGCCTCGCCCGTCCGAGCAATGATCAGCGCATCAGTCGCCCGCTTGGTGGCGCACCATGCCTTTTCGGCGGCGTCGCGGATGTCGCCGGCCTCCAGCAGCCGCAGCGCGTCGGCGTGGACGGCGCGGGCGTCGGCGAAGATGGCGGATGCGCGGTCGGTGGCTAGCATGGGGTTATTGCAGATCGATGCGCCCCTCTACGTACGCTTGGGCGGCCTTGTAGTGCCAATTGGTTCTAATGTTGGTATTGAACTTCTTAGTTTGGCAGCCCGGGGCTTTGGGGGCGTTGTTTGCATTGTAAAGTACACAGCGCGGGGCTTGCACCCGGCTGGTCAGTGCGCAGAACAGGCCCACGTAGTCTTTGCCGCCGAAGAACACCACCGGCTCCGCAGTGTCATCTGGCAACATCCGAAAATCGCCATAGTGGTCCTGTTTGTACCGGCGTTGGTATTTTTCCGCACTGCTACTGAACGTGATGTCATAGGTCGGAGTCAAGAAGTCCGCTGGGATTAATCCCCAGCCCGCTGAAAGGATGTAAAGGTTGTCCGGCCCGCATTTCCGGTAAAGCAGCTCATAGGCTGGATTCTGGTAGAGCTGCCAGGCCGGCAACAGTCCCAGCGGGTTGTCTGTCGGTTCACGGTTGTACTGCAACAGTTTTTCACGCCATGACTCGCCGAAGGCGTCGACGCCATCAGGATGAGCGTAGGCATACGGCGCACCCTTTGGAGCCTCGTCGGGCTTGGCAACGAACATCACCTTGCGCCCATCGTGGTTTTGAAGATGGCCGGCGGTCGGCTGTTTGCGGCCGGCGCACTGGATGACGACAATGCTATTGTCCATACTGTGCTTGTCCCATTTTGTCGATTTGCTGCTGCAATGCACACAGAAATGCGGGGTCATAGTCGTCATCAACGTGGTTTGAGTTCCAAAGCCCAGACTGCCGAACTCTCTCACGGTCAGAGTAACGGCCTAACCACTCTGTAGATGGTGGATCAATCGGCTGACGCCCGTAGTTGCTGAGCAGCGCGATGGCGTTGCGCTCGATATGGCCCCGCAAACTATTTGGTCCCGGCTCGTCGTCCACGGCCAGCCACAGGAAGGGCATAGCGCCGATGACGGCGCTGACTTTCTGCTCTAAAGGGCGCTCTCCCAGTTTGACCTCCCTGGGCGCATTGTTGCCTATTCCCCAAGATGAGCGGGCCAGGCCGTCCCGCTCCACCAGGGCAGTGCCGGTAATCAATCGGAAAATCGAACCACGATGATTGCCTCCGTCGCCATTGGCATTGCCCCTATGCTGCGAAAGCCGATTCCAAAGCGTAGTTTTGCCGCCGGCTTTCAGCGCGTGGGTTCCCACCCGCACGATGCGCGGTCCGTCTCCGGTTTCAGTGCGGCACTCTCCCGCCTCCCGGAAGAAATAGACGCCCCGTTGCGGCCAGCCCATTTTGCCCTTGCACTTCGATAGCCGGCGCGCGCCGTCGAGCTTGCGTTCCAGTTGGGTCAGCAACTCGTAAAACTGCGTCAAGTCTTGCGCGCGCCGGTCGTTCACTGGTTGCGCTTTTTGCTGGATTCCCGCTTTCGCGGGAATGACGGATATAAGGTGTTGGTCGTCAGTGCATCGGCGAGAAGCTGGCCGGGATCATGATCTTGTTTTCCTGGCTGACGCGGCCGGGGGCGCCGGAGGGCCACTGGGGGATCTGGCTGGCGGCGGCGCGGACCTCGGCGCGGTGGTTCAGGTCCTGGTAGGGCCAGACGTGCATCCACTTGTTCAGGTCGCCGAACTCGGTGAACATGCCGGCGGCCAGCGGGGAGAACTCCTCACGGTAGGGCAGGGACTCTTCCCAGCGGCGCAGCAGTTCGGGCATGGAGCCGTTCTCGTAGGTGTAAACCCGCATCTCGTAGATGTTGCCCAGGGCCTGGTCGCCGCCCATGGGCCGCATGAAGGGAGCGGGGTTCCAGATCTCGGCGTTCATGTTGAGGATGTTGCCAGGGGTGATCTTCGGCGGCCAGTTGGGGTCCTTGCCGGCCTCGGCACGGATGCGGTTGCGCTCTTCGACACTTTCGTAGCCCCAGACGTGGATTATCTGGTTCAGCGGGCCGATCTCGGTGTGCCAAAAGGCGGCGATGGGTGAGTACTTCTCGCGGTGGGGCAGCGCCTCGGCGAAGGCTTCCTCCGCCTGAGGGACGCCGCCGGGCTTGAGGTCATAGGTGCGGACTTCGTAGATCATGGTTCTCTCCTGTACTCGCGGTTGGCTTGCGGTTGAGGTTGGGCCAGTGTAGCAACGGGGCTGTACGGGAGCAACTGGAACTCGAATCTCAAGAGTACCCAGTTTCACACGAACCGTCATTGCGAGCGAAATATGGCAATCTCGTGATGGCAACGGAGTCTCTTTCAGCAACGAGATCGCCACGTCGCTGCGCTCCTCGCGATGACAAACTGGGTACGCATGAGGAACGCGAAGCTGGGGGACTGGTGCGCTATACTATGCGCCCCGGCGCAAGCGAGAACGATGGGATTGGAGGCTGCGATGACTACTGCTCCCAAATTGCTCACTGCCGACGACTTGCTGGCAATACCCGACGACGGCAAGCGCTACGAGCTGGTTCGGGGGGAGTTGATTGAAATGCCGCCATCGGGATTTGCCCACGGAATTGTCGTTGACAACATCGGCTGGCTTATCGGCACGTTCATCAGGCAAAATTCCCTCCCCTTCGTGAGCACGTCGGGAACCGGAATCTACGTCGAGCAAAACCCGGACACCGTGCGCACCGCCGACTATGCCATCATCGCCCGCCAGCGCATCGCCGAACCACTGCCGGAGCGCGGTTATGTCGCCGGCCTGGTTCCCGATTTGGTGGTGGAGGTAATTTCGCCTGGGTACGGCGAGGCTGAGGCGGAAGCCAGGGCCTTGATGTGGTTGGAGGCAGGAGTGCGGTTGGCGCTGACGGCTTACATAGCCACGCAAGAGATAGTCGTTTATAGCGACGATGGTTCAATTCAACGCTTTGGCGTCAACGATACGTTGACTTGTGAGCCGGTGCTGCCGGGGTTCGCCTGCCCGGTGAGCGACATCTTCGCGTATTAATTGGCTCCTTACACAACTCAGGAGAGCAACCATGGAATACCGCATCAACCACGTGCACATCCGCGCTGCGGACCCCCACGCCACGGCGGCGTGGTACGAGAAGCACTTCAACGCGCGCATCGTTTCCGAGCGTGAGGTGATGCCGCGCACCATCACCATCGGCATGGAGATGGGCGGGGCCTGCCGGCTCAACGTGTCGTCGAAACCGCCGGGATCGTCCGATGAGCGCGCCGTCGCGGAACTGAACCGATTGGGGCTGGAGCACTTCGGGTTCGACGTGGAGGACATCGAGGCGGAGATGGAACGGCTCACCGCCGCCGGCATACGCACGGTGCTGCCCATCACCGAGACGCCCACCGGATCGAAGCTGTCGTACATCGAGGGTCCGGACGACGTGCTGATCGAGCTGGTGCAGCCCGCGGCCTAGCCTGAAGGAGCTCTGCCATGGCGGAAGCGCTGCTGCACTATCAGACCATCACGGAAGTGGCGGAAAGGATCCGGTCGCGGGAGATTTCGCCCGTTGAACTGACGGAGGCCCAACTGAATCGGATCGCCGCGCTGGACGGTGAACTGAAGAGCTACGCCACCGTCATGGCCGAGCTGGCGATGGCGGCGGCGCGCACGGCAGAGCAGGAGATTGTTGCCGGACGCTACCGGGGACCGTTGCACGGTGTACCCGTCGCGGTTAAGGACCTGTGCTTCACCGCCGGCGTCGCCACCATGGGCGGCGCCCAAGTCCTGTGGGACCTGGTACCCGATTTTGACAGCACCGTGGTGAGCAAGCTTAACGACGCCGGCGCGGTCATCCTGGGCAAGCTGAACCTCACCGAAGGGGCGATGGCGGGGTACAACCCGGCCTTCGACATTCCGATCAACCCGTGGGGCGCCGACCGATGGGCCGGGGCGTCTTCCAGCGGCTCGGGCGTGGCCACGGCGGCGGGCCTGTGCTACGGCTCGCTGGGCAGCGACACCGGCGGGTCGATCCGTTTTCCGGCGGCGGCGTGCGGCACGGTGGGCATCAAGCCGACGTGGGGTCGGGTGAGCCGATACGGAGTGCTGGCGCTGGCGGAGTCGCTGGACCACGTGGGCCCCATGACCCGCAGCGCGGCGGACGCCGGGATCATGCTGCAAGCCTTGGCTGGCCACGACTCCAATGACCCCACTTCGCTGCGCGCTCCGGTTCCCGATATGCTGGCCGGCTTGGGTCAGGGTGTCGCCGGCGTCCGTATCGGCGTAGATGAGGAATACATCAGCGGCGACGACGTTGATGCGGAAGTCGCCGCGGCCGTCATGGCCGGCGCGCGCCTGCTGGAAAGCATGGGCGCCGTCCTTGTGCCCGTGCGGATGCCCGACATCCTGCCCTATTCCCTGGCCTGGGGCGTGCTGTGCGCGGCCGAAGCGGCTAATGCCCATATAGACACCTACCCCTCCCGCGCTGACGACTACGGCCCCTGGTTCCGCGGGTGGCTGGAACTGGGATGTAAGTACACGGCGGTTGACTACGCCGCCGCCAACCTGGTGCGGATGGAATGCAATGGCGTCCTGGCCGGCATCTTCACGGGCATCGACGTGCTGGTGTGCCCATCCATGACCACGCCGCCCGGTCGGGTAACGCCGGAGGAACTGTATGGGCCGATGGGCGATGACGAGTGGACGTGGGGTCGGTTTACCATACCCTACGATTTCAACGGTGCGCCGACAATCTCGCTACCGGCGGGGCTGAACAGCGAGGGGTTGCCGCTGAGCATCCAGTTTGTGGGCCGGCACCTGGCAGAGCCGCTGCTGGTGCAGGTGGGCGACGCCTACGAGCGGGCGACGGAGCACAGCCTGTGGCCACCGGTTTAGGCTGGGAGTGTAGCAGTAACGGCCATTGGCACAAAAAAGCCAATGGCCGTTGGAACGTTTCCGCCAGCGGTCGGAACGTTGACGGTCTAGTCGCCGCCGCCTGGCAAGGTGAACACAGTGTTGCCATCGACGTCATGCCGGTGGTTCGCCAAAGCCACGACGGTCTCGTTGGTTCGTCGAACTTCGCCGGTCAGTTTCCGAACTTCGGTAGTCAGTTGCCTGACTTCGTCCGACAGCGTATCCACGCGCCGGTCCAGTGACTCTACACGCTGGAACAGCCTGCCGAGCCCGAAGGCACCGCCCAGCAGAAACAGCCCAAGCGTAACGGATACGCCAATCAGCGCGTAAGTTTGCGGATCCATAAATACCTGTCACCGTGGTTGTGATTGGTATGTTAGCACGGATGCTATGACCCCGCTATCCAGTCGGCGACGCGCTCGCCGATCATGATAGCGGTGGCGTTGGTGTTGGCGCGGGTTACCTGGGGCATGATTGACGAGTCGGCGACCCAGAGGCCCTGCACACCGCGGACGCGGCACTGCTGATCCGTTACGGCCATGGGGTCGCCGTCGGGGCCGATGCGACAGGTGCCGGAGACGTGGCGGGAGGTGCCGACGGTCTGGCGGATCCAGGCGTCCAGAGCGTCGTTGTCGGATAGCACGTCATCCGCGGGGGCGGTGCGGTGGTCGATCACGTCGCGGTAGGCCTCCGACTCCAGCATGTCTGCGGCCAGGCGCACGGCGTCGCGCATGCGGCGCATGTCGTTATCGTTGTGCAGGTAGCGATAGTTGATCTCTGGCTGCTCCGTGGGGTCGGAGGAGGCCAGTCGCACCCAGCCGGAGCCGTCGGGCAGTTCCAGGGCGCAGGCGATGCGGGCAATGCGGTCGGGCAGATGCTCGCCGGTCATGACGTTGAACACGCCCAGGGTATGCAGCATTACGTCGTTGGGATACGACGGTTCCTCTGAGGTCACGCGGAGTCCGAAGCGCAGGGCGCCGGCGTTGGCGTGCAGTTGGACGTGATCCTTGACCCGGAAGGAAACGTTGCCCATGGGGTGGTTGAAGAGGTTCTGGCCGACGCCGGGCAATTCGTGGATGACCGGGATGCCGAACTGCCGGAGTTGATCTCGCGGGCCAATGCCGGACAGCATCATGATGTGGGGCGATTTCAGCGCGCCGGCGCTGAGCACTACCTGGTCACACTCGACGGTGAATATCTCGCCGCTGCTCTCCACCTCGACGCCGGAGACCTCGTTGCCGTCGAACAGCACGCGGCGGACGAAAACGTTGCCCTTGACGGTGAGGTTCAGACGGTGGCGCACCGGGTTGAGGTGGGTGATGGCGGTGCTCATGCGGACGCCGGCCTGGTTGTTCATGGGAATGGCGCCAATGCCCGCAGAGTCGGGTCCGTTGAGGTCGGCGTTGTATGAGTAGCCGCGTTCCATGGCGGCGGCGTGGAACGCTTTTTGCACGTCGGGCCACGGCTGGTTCTCCCGGCGGATGATGGGAATCGGGCCGTCGCTGCCGTGGAAGTCGTCCTGGATGTCCAGGTCGGTCTCGGCTTTGCGGAAGAAGGGCAGGACCTTCAGGTATGACCACTCCTCATTGCCGAAGGATTCCCACCGCTCGAAGTCCTCGGGCAGGCCGCGCAGGTACACCTGGCCGTTGATGGAGCCGGAACCGCCGATGACCTTACCCTGGGCGATGTTGATCTCGCCCTGCTGCTCGTTGATGGTCCCGTGCAGATTCCAGGAAACTGGCGAGCCGGGCTGTTCACCCTCGTTGGAGTAGCCATCGCGGACCACGTCGGGCAGATGGTCCGCGTTGGGATAGTCCTGGCCGGCCTCCAGCAGCAGGACGGAACGGCTGGGGTCTTCGGACAGGCGGCTGGCAACCACGGACCCCGCAGAACCGGAGCCGACGACGATCACGTCGTACTTCATGACAATGCCCTCGCTTGCGGTTTGGGATGGGCGATTCTACACTATCGCACCGACAAGAACTGACCGGAGGTTGATGATGGCAACCCCCAAAACACCCGCTGACATCCCGATGCTGCCCTACCGCCGTGGTGGGGAGATCGACTACGCCAGCCTGGAATTCGATCCGAATGAGAAGAATGTGACTCTCGACGCCATGGAACAGAACCTCGAACTGGCGGAAATCCTTGGCCTCTTCCGCGCCCGTTTCACTGATTTCAACCAGCGTCCCGACGTATTTCTGGATAATGAAACCTTCATCTGCTACGACCCGAGCAACCTGAACGTGCGCATCGCGCCGGACGTGTACCTGGCTTTCGGTGTGGACGCCGCAGCGATTCGACCCCGCAAAATCTACCTGCCGTGGGAAGTGGGAAAGCCGCCCGACTGGGCTATGGAAATCGCCTCCGAGAGTACCGCCAGCGCAGACGTCAACCGTAAACCCGCCATCTACGCCGCCATCGGTGTTCGTGAATTTTGGCACTTTGACCCCACCGGCGGGCGGTATTACGGGCAGCCGATATGGGGCGGCGAATTGGCCGACGGAAGCTATCGAGAGTTCCCGCAAACCCGCGAACCGGACGGCATCTTGAAGGTGTACAGCCCGCTGCTGGGTATCAGCCTGTGCTGGGATGACGGCTGGCCTCGGGTGTATGACCCGGCCACCCAAGCATACGACCGGAACTGGCGGGCAGTACAAGCGTATGCAGTTGCGGTCCGGGATCAGCGGGACGCGGCCCGAGAAGAGCGCGACACTGCCATTGCGGAAGTCGAAAGGCTGCGGGAACTGCTCCGCCGGAGGAACGGCGAAGAAAATGAAATTGAAGGAGACGCCGCGCCATGCTGAACGACCCACAGGCATTCCTCCGTTATTTCGACGGCATACATCGCCGCACCGTGCGGGACATCCAGGCCCTGCCGGCTCCGGCCGAGTCGTGGGCACCGTCGGCGGGCGAGGGTGAGAACGCGTGGAGCATCCGACAGATCGTGCATCACATCTGCGAGTCGCGGATGTACTTCGCGCGGGCCTACCGCAACGAGGGGTGGCTATACGACTGGGAAGTGCCGAGCACGGCGTCAATCGATGATTGGGTTCCGGCGCTGGAGACCTCGGCGGCCGAGTTTCGCAGCCGCATCGAGGGTACGCCCGCGGACTGGCTGACGCGACGGATCAAGATGATCGACACCGACGGGATGCTCTCCGGCTGGCGCATCCTGATGATGCTGGTGGAACACGAGGTGCACCACCGCTCGCAGATCGACACCTACGCCGGGATGCAGGGTTGGGACGTGCCGCAGATCTACGGACGCACGCGGGAACAGATCGACGAGTTGCAGGAAGGACAGCAGACGAGCGCACGGGGAGAATAGCGATCAACCGGGACTTTTCAAGGTATCGAATGGCGGCCTTTCACCCGAACCGTCATTCCCGCGGAAGCGGAAATCCAGGAGGACGTTGCGTTCGGAATGTTCTGGATTCCGGCTTTCGCCGGAATGACGGATTAACTTTGAAAAGGCCCTGGTCGCTGCGCTCCTCGCGATGACAAAATGGGTACGTGTGAGTCAAGATCAGGGGTTGATCGCGCCGGCGCGGTTCTGCACGATGAACGTCTCGCGCCTTTCTAGATAATCCGCGACGAGGTTCAGCAGGGCCTGCGGACGGGCGGCGGCGATGTCGTGGCCGGCGTCGTAAACGAAAGCCACGTTGCAGTTGGGGATGCGGCTCCGGTAAATGCTGGGGGCCACCGGGTCGATCGTGTCATCCGCCTGTCCGAAGACGGCGAGCGTCGGACACTGGATTTGAGCGAGTTGTGACTCCAGATCGTGGGCGGCGCCGACCGGCGCTTCGGAGGACCGTACCGCCAGGGGCGACACCAAGACCAGTGCCGCTATGCTTTCGGGCGAATTCAGAGCGTGGCGGATGGCTACCGAGGCGGCGGACGAAACGCCGATAAGTCCGTAGTATTCGGAGGTCAACGGGGCAACCGCGGCGGCCACCTGGTCTTCCGCCCCGGATCCCAAGTCGTCCAAGTGCGGTTCCAGCACCACCCACCGTTGCGCCAAGCCGTCCCGAAGGGCGGCAGAACGTCCGGGTTCGTCGACGATGACTACGGTCTCACGCACCTGATCAGAGGCCACCGTTACAACTCCTTGAGGCGAGGCAGGACCTCGCGCCCGAACAGGTCGATTTCGGCCATGACGTCGCGGTGGGTCAGGCTGGGTTGCTGGAAGAAGAGGTCGATGACACCGGTACCGCACCGGTCGTGGTAAGCCTTGATCTGCTCGAAAACGGTGTCGGGCCCGCCGACAAAGGTCAGCCCGGGAGCGCCGCCCACGATGTCGCCGCTGGCGCTGCCGGCAAACACGTTGCGGTAGTCAACGTCCTGGCCGGAGCGGGAAGCCTGGATCACCTGGGACACCGAGGAGCGCAGAGCCATGCCGGGCGCGCGGCCCTGGTCGGTCTGCGCGTTGAACCAGTCCTGGGCCTGGCGGTCGGTTTCGGCCAGGTAGATGCTGCCGCGAAACACCAGTTGGTCCGGTTCCGGCTGCCAGCCGGCGTCGTCGCACCAGTGCCGATATTTCTCGGTGATGCCCGCGACCTGTTCCCAGGGCACGAAGGATACGCCGAGTCCCAACCCGTGCTCCGCGGCGTACCGCACCGCATCATCGCTGCGAGTGGCCACCAGCGCGGACGGGAAGGGTTGCTGCACCGGGCGCGGCCACACGGCCACGGTGCGATATTGGTAGTAGCGGCCCTCCCAGGAGAAGGGTTCGGGTTCGGTCATGGCCTTCAGAATCAAGTCCATGCCTTCCAGCAGGCGTCCCCGGCCTTCCGAAGGGTGCACGCCGTACACCTGGTCTTCGTTGGGAGTGCCGCGAAGAAAACCCATGACCAGGCGGCCGTTGGTGATGTTGTCCAGCAGGGTGAGCTCTTCCGCGGCGCGGATGGGGTTGTTGAGGGGCAGCAGCGGGCCGAGCATGGCGATTTTCACCGACTTGCACCGCTCCGCAACCGCGGCGGCCATAACCGCGGGTGTGCCGGTGGCGATGCGGCCCGAGTAGTGGTGCTCGGAGAAGCTGACCCACTCGAAGCCCATTTCCTCGGCGAACTCGCACTCCTCAATGCCATCCTGGTAGCTCTGCACCGAGGTTGCCGGGTCGCTGTATGACGGAGGGGTGGGCCAGGTCGGCGGGAAGTCCCGCCGGTGAGCGTATCCCATGGCGCCGAGATAGGATGCTTTCATGCTGAGATGCTCCTGCGATCCTTTCTGGCGTTGCCGCCAACGTGGTTATTCGGGTCGGTGCTTCGGCCGTGCGACCGATGCTAGCGCTGGCCGCGCCGCTCCTCGAAGCTGGCGGTGATCGCCTGCTCGGCGCGCTTGCTGTGATCGGCGATGAACTGTTCCAAGCGACGGATCTCCGCTGCCGTATCCGGAGACGGATCCGTGCGGGCAGCCTGCTGTTTCAGCTGGGACAGCTCCTTGCGCGCCTTGTCGACCTGCTGGACGGATTCCAGAGCGGCCAGTTCGTCCAGCGCGGCCTTCTTGATGGTGAGCAGGCGCCGATGGTTTTCCTCGGCGTCCCGCAGCCGCTCTTCGACCTCTCCCATTGCTGAAAGAGCCATGTCCAACGGGGCGCGACCGTAGATGGTTTGCCGGGGCAGCCGGCGCAGCTGGGTACGGAACTGGGAGATGCTGGCGTCCAGCTGCTCTTCCTTGTGGCGGATTTCCGCCAGGGAAAGGCGCAGGGCCGCCATGGCCTGTTGGAGTTGGGAAACGGAAGACATAACACCGGATAATCGTGGGGGCGAATGTTCATTCGCCACCGTTGAATTTCACGCTCGATCTAGCTCTTGAAGCCGACCTTGGGAAGCACGCGCTCCAGGGCTTCCAGCACCTCGGTGATGTCATCCTTGGTCACCCATCCCAGGTGGCCGATGCGGAAGCAGTGACCGGTGAGCTTGCCCTGCCCTCCGGCCAGGACGACGCCCTCGTCCTCGCGCATCATGGACATGAACCGGCCGCCGTCGATGTCCTCGGGCATCTTGATGCCGGTGACGGTGTTGGAGGCGCGGGATTCGTCGTTGGCGAGGAGCTCCAAGCCCAGGGCCTTGACGCCGGCGCGGGTATGCGCGGCAACTTCGGCGTGACGCTCGTAAACGTTCTCCAAGCCCTCGCCGATGATGTGGTCGAGCCCCAGCCGCAAGCCATAGAGCAGCGCGACGTTGGGCGTCCACGGGGTCTGGCCACGGGACAGGGAGCGCTCGGCGGCCATCAGGTCGAAATAGAAGCGGGGCATTTTAGCGTCCTGATAGGCTTCCCAGCCGCGGGCGCTGATGCTGATGAAGGCCAGGCCGGGCGGGATCATGAAGCCCTTCTGGGAGCCGGTGGCCACCAGGTCGCAGTTCCAGCCGTCCACCGGCAGTGGGATGCAGCCGAGGCTGCTCACGGCGTCAACCAGGAGCAGCTTGTCGAACTCGCCCTTGACCACGCGGGCGATGGATTCCAGGTCGTGGGTCACGCCGGTGGAGGTCTCGTTGTGGGTGACGAGCACAGCCTTGATTTCGGGGTCCTTCCGGAGCTCGGCGCGGATGGCCTCGGGGTCGATGGCGTCGCCCCATTCGAAGTCCATTCGGACCACGTCGGCGCCATAGCCCTCGGCGATCTGGACGAAACGGTCGCCGAAGGACCCGGCGGTGGCGGCGATGACCTTGTCGCCGGGGGACAGGGTGTTGACCACCGCGGCCTCCAGGGCTCCGGTGCCGCTGGAGGTGAGGATGTAGAGGTCGTTGCTGGTCATGAAGACCTGCTTCAGACCGGCGGTGGTGGCCTCGATCAGCTCCTTGAACTCGGGACCCCGGTGGTTGATCATGGGCAGGGACATCTCGTCGACGATGTCGTCGGGGATGGGGGTGGGACCCGGGGTTCGCAGGTTCTGGGGCGCAATCTTGGTCAAGGTCATCGGGAAAGCTCCTGGGAGTCACGCTAGGGTGGTGATTGAAAGGCGAGGCGACGTTCGTCGTCGAATTGGCTCGTCAGGTGACGGCGGATAACGGCGCGTTTCGTGCGCACGCGGCGAATATTATAGCAAGGATTTACGAATCCGTTCCGAGCGTGCCCGTTTCGTCGCCCTCGCTGCCGGGGTCACCGAGCAGGAACTCCCCCACCGTCAGCACCACGTCGGGGAAGGCGATGGGGCTGATTTGACCGTCGGCGGGGATGGTGCGGCGGCTCTGATAGACGCCATCCACCGGGTCGGAGAAGGCTTCGACATGGCGGGCGGGCACGTTGGGGATCCAGAATTCGGGGATGCCGGCGGCGGCGTAGTGAGGGAGCTTCAGCTCTCGGTCGCGCCGTAGAGAACTGTCCGCGACCTCGATCACCAGCAGTACGTCGGCCGGAGTGGGCCGGTTCCGATGGTAGTCGTCCCGGAACCGGACGACTGCAATGTCCGGCTCGGGCAGTCCATAATCGTTCAGGCGCACCGAATTCTGAACGCGCACCCAGGCGCGGTCGCCGAGTCGGAGGATCAAATCTCTGCTCAACCGCGTGGTTCCGTCTTCGTGGGGTGGTCCGATGGGGGGCATTACGAATATCTCTCCGTCCAGCAGTTCGACGCGCTCGTCCTCTGCCAGGATGCCGGCCTCGGCCATGGCACAGTATTCCTCGACGGTGAAGCGGCGCCGTGTCGGCGTGAAGGTTTGTGCGGGCAGGGCAGTTGTGGTCATGGCGTCACCTTATTCGAACAGGAAGTCGCCCACGGTCAACACGACCTCGGGGAAGGCGATGGGGCTGATTTGGCCGTCGGCAGGGACGATGCGACGGCTCTGGTAAACGCCGTCCACGGGGTCGGAGAAGGCTTCCATCTGGCAGGCGGGCACGTTGGCGATCCAGACCTCGGGGAGGTCGGCCGCGGCGTAAAGGGGCAATTTGGCCTCACGGTCGCGCCGCAGCGAACTGTCGGACACCTCGATGAGCAGGAGCACGTCCCCCGGTTCGGGCAGATGACGACGGTAGTCCGACCGCAGACGGAGCACCGCGATGTCCGGAAACAGTAAGGTGGTGTCATCGACCCTCAGCGGCCCCTGTACCGGCACGCGAGCGCGACCCCGCAATGAAGACTTGAAAAAATCATCGAAGAGGTCGTTGATGTCCGCGTGAGCCGCTCCCATGGGCGCCATTGCAAATATTTCTCCATTCAGTAGTTCGACGCGCTCGTCCTCTGCCAGGATGCCAGCCTCGGCCATGGCGTAGAACTCATCCACGGTGAAGCGACGCCGGGTTGGCGCGGCGGTCTGCGCGGGCAAGGCGGTGGTCGTCATGGCGTCACCTCATTCAAGCAGGAAGTCGCCCACGGTCAGCACCACGTCAGGGAAGGCGATGGGGCTGATCTGCCCGTCGGCGGGGACGATGCGGCGGCTCTGGTAAACGCCGTCCACGGGGTCGGAAAAGGCTTCCACCTGGCGGGCGGGCACGTTGGCGATCCACACTTCGGGGATGCCGGCGGCGGCATAGTGAGGCAGTTTCAACTCACGGTCGCGCCGTAGAGAACTGTCTGCGACCTCGATTACCAGCAGTACGTCTGCCGCTGTCGCCCGTTCGCGCTGATAATTGTCTCGACGACGCAAGACCGTGAGATCCGGCTGGGGCAGGCTGCTGTCATCAAGCATAATGGAGCCCTGAACCCTGACCAAAGCCCGACCGTGCAGCGGGTAAAGCAACTGGTCATTCAACTGGTCGGTGCCGGATTCGTGGGGTGGTCCGATGGGAGGCATTACCAATATCTCTCCATTCAGTAGCTCAATGCGCTCGTCCTCTGCCAGTATGCCGGCGTCGACCATGGCGCAGTATTCTTCGACGGTGAAGCGGCGACGGGTCGGCGCGGCGGTTTGCGCGGGCAGGGCGGTGGTCGTCATGGCGTCACCTCGCGGGCTAGATGCTGCCGGAGAGCTGGTTGATCACCAGGCCGGTGGGGAGCTTGGGGTAGAAGAAGGTGGACTTGGGTGGGAGGCGGTTGCCGGCGCTGACGATCTGTCGGAAGGGTTCCAGCGGGAAGGGCTTGAGCAGGATGGCCGCCTGTTGTTCGCCGATGTTGACCTGCTGCACGATGGCCTCGTGGTCGGGGCTGTAGTCGATGTGCTGCGCCAGGGCGTCCCCCAAGACGGGCGACAGCACCCGCTCCTGCAAAACCCACGCCTCGGAGACCGCCAGCTGGCCCCAGGACGCCCAGTCGATATCGGATCGCAGGGTGTGGATGGTCGGCGGAGCGTCGGCCCAGAACACGGCGAAGCAGTGGGCGTTCTCGCCGATGCGGGCCACGTCGGCGACCGCTGCCTCCGGCGTGATGTCGGGGTTCAGGGGCCGCGCGTCGAAATACTCGCCCATCCTGGAACGCACGGCGTCCAACTGCTCGGACGACATGCCGCCGGCGACGCGGTGGTAGGGCAGCAGCAGGAGACCGGGGTCGTCGAACTCGACCAGGGTCATCATCACGTAGTTGCTGGCGGCTGCGTCGTCGGATTGCTGGCCGTCGGGTCGCCCGCGTCGATAGCGGAGCGCCGCCTCGTAGCGGTGGTGACCATCGGCGAGGAAGACGGGGCGTCCGGCAAAGAGATCGACGATGTTCGACTGGGTAGCCGCGTCGCCGATATGCCAGAACTCGGCGGTGCCCCCGGCGGGGGTGGCAGCGGACGCCTCCGGCGGTTCGGCGATAATTTCGTCGAACACACGCTTGAGAGCGCCTTCCGCGTCGCGATACAGCGACATGATCGGGCTGAACTGCGCCTGGCAGGCGTCCAGCAGGGCGACCCGGTCCAGCACTGACGGCTCGCGGGTGAACTCGTGGGGCAGCACCGATCCGGCGTCGTAGTCCTCGACCAGCACGTCGGCGAACAGCCCCAGGTGCTGATAGCGGCGTCCGCCGAAGTCGTAGGCGTGCCGCATCAGATAAAACGAGGTGGCATCGTCGCGGCGCAGCACGCCGTCGGCGAGCCAGCGCTGGAACAGTCCCGCGGCCTGTTGGTAGCCGGCCTGGGGGTCCACCGGGTCGGGCTGTTCGCCGCCCTCGAGATGGACCGCGTTGTAAGGGCTGCGCTGCTGAAGCTCGGTCTTCAGCTGCGGGCCGATCATGTCGTAGGGCGGACAGATGACGGAGGACAGGTTGCCCACGGCAGCGGGATCGTAGCGGCAACCGCGGAAGGGTCTGATGGTGGCCATGGCTGATTGGGCTCCGGTTTTTCGGTTGGGCTGCATTATACGATAGCGGATTGGGTAAGCATTGGATGGGGAGCCGGTTCGGAAATGGCATGATGCGTGGAGAACGACACTCCAAGCGACGCGCCAGTTCCGCATCCGCTATCATGTGTCGAATTAACTGACGAACGTGGGATAATCACAGCCGTGAAGATATCGCGGCCAACAGCATCACCGCGGAGAAGGTCGACCAATGACACTGGCTGAACTCATAGAACGCGCGCCTTGGCGGGAAGCTGTGCAATTTCGAGACACCTGGCCCCACGAGTACGTCCTGCTACAGAAGGACAACCAGCGCGAACTGTTTCAAGCTATATGTGAAAGGCTTCTCAACGGCGAGGGGGTTCCCTGCCGGTTCTTCACCATGGACAACGTCTACCTGTTCATCGGCAACCACAAGTAGTAGCCTCATTTACCACAAATCCCGAGTCAAGCTCTGCCGTGACCATCACGTCCCTCTGCACTGCCGAGACCTTGATCCCCAGGCGAAACATCAACGCCCGCTTCCCATCAACGCCCAGTTCCTCCAAACCTGCGGATACGTTCTCACAATAATCGCGGATGCGCTCAGCCGCAGCAACCACGTTTTCTTCGTTGGTGCGTTGTTCTTCCAACGCCAACAACCGCTGCCGCAGGTCCGCTAACTTGGCGGTCAACATCTCCATCTCGGCATCAAGCAATTCCACACGGATGGTGCCGCGACGGTAAAGACCCACCAGACGGACTTCTTCCCGCTCCGTTTTGCTAACTTCGCCACGCAGGCGCTCGATCTCCTTCCCGATTTCCCCGCCGCCGGTCCGGAAGTTCAACTCCAAGTCCGCGATGACTCCACTTGGATTCCTCACCATCGCCTTTACGCATGAGCATACCTGATCATCCAACCAGTCGATGCGGATTCCCGGCGCCCTGCAGTCTTTCTCCTCGTCCCCCCGAACATACTTCGAGTGCCGACTGTTACACCGATAATACCGATGCCTCCCTTCGCCTCCATTTGAACTAACCCAACCGCCACAACGACCACACACCGCGATTCCTGTCAGCAGTTGTCGACGCTTGTTTCTGTCGCCGTACCGCTCCTGAGCAGCCGCCAAGCGTTCTTGTGCCTTCCTCCACAACTCCTTGGTGACCAGAGGCTCGGTATAGCCGGTGATCTCAATCCAATTCTCCCGAGGAGCCGGAACGCTCCTTTTTTTGCCATCCGAGCCCACCGCCTGCATGGTCTTGCCGTAGTAGTCAATGCCTATGTAGGAAGTGTTCGACAAAACGTCGCGGATCGAAGCCCCTTGCCAACGTACGCCCGTTTTTGTCGGGATGCCTTCCTCGTTGAGCTGCTTGGAAATCCGGTACATACTCCAGCCGTCAACGTAGAGCCGGAAGATCCGTTTCACTACCGCAGCTTCCGCTTCGTTCACAACCCGCTGTTTCGTTGCCTTCAGGTAGTCGTAACCGTAGGTGCCATCGGAGCTCCCCACCGGCACCCGGCCGGCAAGGGCAACTGCTCTCCTGCCGCGCATCGTGCGCTCCCGGATCTCGGCGTGCTCTTGGCTGGCGGAAAACCCGAGCACGAACTTCACCAGTTCGCCGTACGGCGAATCATCCGACGGATCCTGCACGAAATGCACGTCCACACCGCACGCGGTGAACTCGCGCACGAGAACCAACATTTCCACTGGGTCACGGGACAACCGGTCGGAGCTGTACACGAACAACGCGCCAAACTCCCCGGCCGCCGCCATGCGGCGCAGCGCATCAAGTTGCGGGCGGTGCAAGTTCACTGCGGTCTTCGCCTCCGGCAAAACATCGTCGGGTCCGACCTGGTACCCCAAGGATTCCGCCAATTTGATGCACGCTAGCGCCTGCGACTCCAAGGAGGTCCCGTCCTCCTGGAGCGCGGAGCTCACCCTTGGGCACACCTTCGCCTTATTTTTGGTTGTCGACATTTCAGCCCTCCTTTGCCTTCTAATCGAACCTGGGACAGGTTCGTGCATTCCCCGACTTGGGAGTACTCCTCGTTTATCCGTTCGGCAGCCGCGCCTAAGCTCAGACCCGATGCAACGAGTTCAAAGACCCGAATCACGACGCTGGCCTCCCAGCTACTTTCCTCAGGTGCAATCTCCACCTCCATGTCCGCTCTGTTCCATTGGTACCGGCGGCGGCGATACCGAGTGCGCCGCCGCCGGCCCATCCGGGCGGGTAAGCCCGCTCTACCTCAACACCTCGCGGGCGTAAGCCCCACCGTGGGCCATGGAACGTACCCACTCTCTCTGCTCGGGGCAGTCCTTCACGCGAACCACCAGCCGCACCCGGCCACCTTCGCAGTCGGTCCAGCCACTGTCCCCCACCCCATCCACGACTGGCACTCCGGCCACCCAGCCCTCGATGAGCGAGTGGTCGAAGTCCGCCGACCGCTCTCGGGGCCAGGCACCCAAGAATTGCGCTGTTTCAGTTGTCAATCCACCTCCAGTTGTGATATCGGTACACAAGACCTCGCCGAGTTGCTGCTCGTCTGGTCTTAGCGCCGCGGGCCGGGGCTCAACCTCCCGTGGCGCCGTTTCATCTAATTCGGGATCAAGAAATCCCGGTGGCCTGTTTGTCATCCTATGCTCTCCTTTTCCATGGGTGGCTTCCTTCGCATTCCGGCCCGCGTGCGCTTTCACTACTTGGGGCTCGATGTAAATGGACACAAGCGGATAACCAGCTCGCCGTGCGAAATCAGGGCAGACTTGCTCTTACTCCTCGATCGAAAGTTCAGCATCGGGGCGTTTCTTGGCACTGCGGTGCCACAAAAACAGAGCCGCTTTCACAATGTGAATCATAACGAGTCCTCTGGTGACCAACCGTTTGCTTCATCACCAAGCGCGAGGACCGAAACGGCCGTTCGAAGAACTCCGCGAGGGCGTCAGCCCGAACGGACTTCTCGCTGCAGGACGCCTCAACGAAAATACCCAACACGGCATTGCAGCAACGGTAGTAGCGACGACCACCGCGCACGCTCCTTGCTACGAGGTAAGAGCCGCAGGATGCGCATTTGATGCCACCCACCATCGGGCGCCGGCGGGCACTTGCGGACTCAGGAGCCTGCTGACCGCGCAACCGGTCCTGAACTCTGTCGAAGTCTTCCTTCCCGATAAGCACAATTCCTCCGTTCGTGTCGGGCTACCTGTGCCCATGGGGTTGGCGAAACCACAAAAAACCGCAGTGCCACCGGCCTACATGGCCGGCGCACCGCGGCAACTGCACAGGGGTCCGAACGAGCGGTCGGCCCACGCATGAACCCCGAGCCAACCGGCGTACCAAAATCCCAGATTTCCCAACAAAGATGTGGTATGTTAAACACAGTAGCTCTCCATCATGCACATGAGGGGTCTACGTCCAGCCGTCGCGGGGTCCATCCGCGGCGGCCTTTTTTCTGCCGGCGAAACCAGCACAAATATTCTATATTATCCAGGGTCGAGACCACCACCCCCTACCGTCACTTCCGCACATGCGCCCTCCACATCACCACCGATTTGCACCCACGGCTCCACACGCCCCTTCCCCTCACCGGCCAACACATTGACGAGTTCCTCGTTGACGGTGATATCACCCAGATATAGTATCTTACCCCGTTCGCCTTTCGACCACAGTTTGTTGAAGCGAGGGATACCCCTACACGACGACACCACATCCCTTTGGCTGCGCGCCTGCGTTTCCCCCGAGGCAAACACGACTTGGCCCATGCCATGCACTTGCACCTCCGGTCCATACACCTCCACCAATCCCTGGCCTTTGCCACCGTACCCGTCTCGTCCCATCACGGCACGCACATCGTAGACCGCCCGCCCCTTTGAGTCCGTCGGTGGGACCAGAAAGCCTCCGCCGTCACTGACCGTTACTGTGCCCAGCGCCAGTTCAGAGTCGCTGCGTTCTCGACCCAGTTTCATCCCACCGCCGGCAGCAGCAGCTTTTGCCTCCGCCAGCATCCGCTCACCCATCTCCAACTCCCTACCGGTCGCAGCGTGTTTGACCCTCAAATGCGCTACGATCGTCTCCAGCGATTCGACGAGAGTAGACATACTGTCATCTCCTGCTTCGATTATTTTTGGTTTGACATCGACATCTCCTTCGGCCGGAGGTCGCCCCGATGTCCCCGCGTCTTCGCAGGCACAGGCCACCCGATTTCTTGTACCACACCACACGCAACCCCCGCAACGCCCTATAGCCCGCTTTTCACCATTTTCGCGGGTTTCAGCCTCGAATACCTCCACTATACCTGGTTCTGTGCGCCACACAGCGCCTTAACCCCGGCACGGGCCTAACCCGACTTCTCCACCCCCACTCCATCCGTTTCCAGCTCACTAAGGCCGCCTACATCAGGCGGCCTTTCTTGTTGTCACCACCATAAGCTCCCACCGAAGGAGTACCGATGCCAGAAAGCGCGCACAACCCTCAGCCCATCGTGACTCAGGACATCCTGGAAGCAGCCAACAACGTCATCAGGCATACCCTGGACGCCACCGACCACCCGGCGGTGCTCAACGGCAAGCTGGGTACGTCCGGCAATCCCGCCCGGAGCGATTCTGACATCGCCGCTCAGACAGGTGCCACCGCCCGCGAAATCAGTGATCGCTTCGCTCTTATCAGAGCCATGCTCTTGCAGGCTGACCGGATCCTGGGTACGCCGCTGGCCACCATCTCCGGGCGCACCAACCTTGTCATCGCCGCCGCCGCAATCGACAATCGCTCCGGACGTCGCCGTGCATACACCGAAGACACTCTCCGAGCCCTGATCCGTCTCCAGCTTGCCGAATCCCAACACTTACCCATCATCCGCGCCGCCGGTTACGCCTATCCACCACCCGATGACCAGACAGATCTGGACTTTCGCGCTTTTATCGCCGATGTGGCTGACCACATGACCAGAGCCGACGGGCCACAGACAGCAGAGCAGATTCTGCAAAGCACACCTGCGTGGGCAGACACCTTCCACAGCTCGGCCTACCTCGACCCGAACCAATGCATCAATAATCACGCCGGTCTCCTCCCAGATTCCCAAGGACGATACAGCCCGGATCAACCCTGGCACCGATTCGTTTCGTTGGAACACATCGTGAGCAACACCATCATCCGCGTCCTCCACCGGGAAAAACTGCCGCTGGACATCCCAAAGCTCACCCGACACGTCAACCAGGCGCTAGGCGGCGCCCGTTACGCTCGACGCATCACCCAGCGCCAGATCCAAGACGCCATTGACGGCAACGACTCTCTCGCCCGCAACGGTCCCTACGCCTGTCGCCTCGCTGAATGGACTGAAACCCCTCAGACAATCCCTGTCCCACACGGCGCCCGCGGCATCGCTAAGACGATCCATGATCATCTGTCCGAGCACGGGCCCATGACGGGCCAGCAGATCAGAGACGCCTTCGGGAGGAACATCCCTGACGGCAATATCACCACGGGGCGCAGCCCCGACGACCTTCACCGTCGTTTCATACGCCTCACCGACCGACGCATCGCCGCTCTGCCGTTTCCCGCCAGCAGGACCCGTCCGCGGCAACCCATCAACGTGATCCCCGACGCAGAACCGGAAAGCGCTCCGCCCATCACCACTATCTTCGAGTCGGAACTCCACTGGCTCAACCGCTTCTCCGCTCGCTTGACGCCACTCCACCACTCCGGGATCCTCCGCGTCACCATTTGTGGCTCTCGGGCCGCCGCCGCCGTCTCGACCCGGATCCCCATCGAGGTTACTGTCGTTATTGCCGACCAAATTGACCCCGACTTGCTCGACGCGGTCTCCGACGCTGCCGAGCTAGCCAACCAGGACGCACCATCCGTCCGACCATCCATCACCACCGTTTCGCACCAGGAATGGACGGACCAATACGAGCGGGACAACCGTCCTCCGTACCACGACGTCTGGCGACACCACAGTCTCCCACCGCCTGAACCTTCAGACTGACGCCGCCGCTCTCCGAGCCTTTCCAGAAGCTGGCTCAAGCGTACTCACAGGCCCCATCGACATCCCATCATCCCAGCGGCCGTCAGCATCGGAGGACGCAATGGCCAGCACTCCCAAAGGGGCAGGCGCTTTCACCACCGAGAACATTGTCGCACTCCTACACTCCATCCCCGACACCGATGGTTCATCTGCCAAAGTGGCGGCCCAAGATCGAGAGCGCGGCAGCACCTTCGCCGCCCCGGCTTCGACCTTGGCGACGAAACCCTCGATATCACGGTCGTCGTCGACCATAACAACATGAACATTTCGGAGTGCCACCTGGCGCAAATCGCCGTGGAACCGCTCTCCAAGCGAAGGCTATTCCAGTCCCTACCACATCGTCTGGCTACCCCCAGGAAGCGCACTATAGAGACGTACTTTCTGCACCACCATACATCCGCAAAAAGGCACGCTGCTCCTAGTGTCATGTAACTGTCTTGAAAGTCAATAGGAATGGATGATGGACTTGGCGTCCGGGTGTTCCCAGGACGTTCCGTGCTTGAGCATGGAGTTCAGTATAGTCAGCAGCTTGCGCATGCAGGCGGTCAACGCCAGCTTTTTCGGTTTGCCGGAAGACAAGAGCCGCTGGTAGAAGTCCCTGATGACCGGGTTGTAGCGGCTGGCTACCATCGCCCCCATGTAGAGGGCTGAGCGGACCCTGGACCGTCCACCCCAGACGGTGCGTTTACCCCGCAGGGTGCCACTGTCCCGGTTGGAGGGAGCCACGCCCACCAGGGCCGCGATCTGTCGGCGGTTGAGAGTGCCCAGTTCGGGCAGGTAGGCCAGCAGAGCAAGGGAGATCTGATCTCCGATGCCGGGCACGCTGCGCACCAGGTCGTCCTTCTCCCGCCATACCGGACTCTGGCGGATGGTCTGGCGCAGGCTTTTTGTCCAAGTCGTCCAGCTCCTGCTTGAGCCACTCGATATGGGCCTCGATGCGAGGTCGTACGGCTATAGCGGCGCTGGAAAGGCGGTTCCTCTCCGCCACCAGCCTGGTCATTACTTGCTGTCTGCGGGCCACCAGTGAGTTGAGCACCTGGGTCTCGGCGTCCCGGAGTGGACGCAGTGGGGGACGAACCGCCTCGGCAAAATGAGCCAGGACCGCCGCATCCAGGGCATCGGTCTTGGCCAGCTGCCCAGTGGCCTTGGCAAAATCCCGCACCTGGCGAGGGTTGACCACCACCACGGGCAACGAGGCCGCGGCCAAGGCTGCCACCAAGGGCAATTCCAATCCGCCTGAGGCCTCAAGGACTACGGCTGCGGGATTGAGTTCCCGCATCTGCACCACCAGCGCCGCAATGCCGGCCTCATCGTTGGAGACCTCCAGAGGATCTCCCGCAGGACGGATGGCCATATCCACTCGGGCCTTGGACACATCGATCCCTACGTAGATGCCCGCTTGCTCCATGAGAGCCTCCTTGCGAACCGTTGGCCCGTCCTTGCCAGATGCGGGCTCAGTTGACCCAGGCAACTGTTCGGGCTCTGTTCTGTAAAGGATGCGGCGCCCAAGCTTGACAACGGCCTTCTGTGACCCAGGGCGGACCGGTCTGCCGCATCCCACGCGGCTGATCAGACAGAAACTATCGACCGCTCAGCCAAGATACAAGGGCGGTTTGGAAACTCGTTTCCTTGGTCGGTCAAAAGAGAGTCAGCAAGATTTGCAAGGTCGCGGCTGCTGTAACCCAGTCGCCGAGAGCAGGAGAATCGAGAGCTGTCAGGGCTTTACGGTACGTATCTTGGATAGGTGTGGGAACACCGTTGAGAGGGATTGCTGTTCTGGTAGAACGGTATATGGTCGGGAAAACCTTGCGGGCGTCTTGGGCATTGCCAGCGCTGACAAATGTATTAGGGTTGTCGGGATAGACCGCGGACACCAATTCGACGACATCGGCGCGGGGCTGGCGGTTCCCCCGGCACGCACGGGGGTTGAGCGGGTTTGAAATGTTTTCCGGGAAATCAAGGATCTTGATGCCCGGTGTGGCGCAGTTGGGACACGTGGAGACACAGACCGCGGTGTACCCGCTCATTGCATTCTTGGGACCGTTATCGTGGAGTAAACTTTCCTTGTGTGGGGTCCTCTGGATAGTGGATGCCGCAAGCGCACTCCATGGTGGCACGCCTGTGGATATGTTGCATCGCCGGAGTTGGCGGTGGCCAGCGCTAAGTGGTAACTAGCTCCCGAAACTCCACTCCCAGCGCTTTCGCTATCGCAGAGAGGGTTTTGTGGCGGGGGCTGTGCTCGCCCTTCTCGATGCGAATCAGGGTGGCGCGGCCGATCTCGGCCCGGTGAGCAAGAGTGCTCTGGCTCATGCCTGCGTCCTTCCGGCATTGACGAACCCTGCGGCCCAAGTTTTCGCAGGACATCCTGGCGATGGCCTCAATGCGGGGGCGGTAGGCGGGGTCGCAGTAGTCGCGGGCGTAGTCCCATGGAACCTCGGACGTCTCGCCGGTGTTCATGGTCAGCACCATCTCGTAGGGGTTGGGCAGTTCTATATCCCTGATGCCGCCGCCCGCGGCGATTTCGGGAAGATCGGCAAAGGGGATGATGCCGGCGAGACCGTCCACGAAGGAGAGCTCGATGCCCGTCTCGGCGGGTTGGGCGAACGACATCATGCGATCGGCGTTCTTGACCATCGTTGCTGCCATGGTTTACCTCTGGTGGATCCGGTCCCATGTGGCCCGGATCTCTTCGGCGTGCTGCTCATAAACATCGAGGATGTCCCTGAATTGGCCGGGGGGCGGGTCATCCATGTAGGTGCCGTCGTTCAATCGGATCCGGCACTCGTCGTCGCCTCCTCCGATGAGGACGTGGACGTGGGGCGGCTCGAACTCCTTTTCGTGTGTTCGTATGACGAACCTGTACTGGCCCTCGGTGACAACCGTAGGCATATCGGACCTCAGCACGCTCAGGTCCGGAACCTATATAGGACCTGTATCGTTGCCTAATGTATCATAACCGTGATACATAAGCCAAGATCCCGGAGAGCGGGGATAGCTGACAGGCCCGTTCGTGTTCCAGGTTATGTTCTCTACCGGGCGAGGTGATTATCGGTGGTTGGTATGCACACGAGGCTGTGGATGCTGCGACGACACTGTCCCGCTCCGTGGACGTGAGTGGCGAGTCGCTTCTGACGTCGCCGCTTTTCGCGATGGTTCAAGCCGTCGGCACGAAAAACCCGCCGAGGTCAGGTTGCCTTGGCGGGTTTCGCCTGTGCATTTGCTGGACTGTCAGGCTTGTCCTTTCTTACATCGTATGTGTCAGGCTCGCTTGGGCGCGTTGGTGTTTTTCCGCGCACTCTGGGCATCGGTGTAAAGGGCGGAGAGAAAATGTACCGCGCGGGCGGCCCGATCGACAGGTTTGGGCGGAGGAAAACCGTACCACCCGTCGCCTTTCATAGGGCTGATTTTCAGCCTGTGGAAGGTGCGATGGATGTTTTCCGTGGAGATGTATTATCAGGTTCGCCGAGCCTGCCTGGTGGAGGGGATGAGTGTGCGGGAGACCTCGCGGGTGTTCGGCGTGCACCGGGACACGGTGCGCAAGATGCTGGCCAATGCCGCGCCCCAGGGCTACACGCGCCAGAGGCCGCCGCGTAAGCCGAAGATCGAGCCGTTCACCGGCGTAATTGACGCCATCCTGGAGGCGGATCGCCACGTTCCCAGGAAGCAGCGCCATACCGTCAAGCGGATATTCGAGCGGCTCCGGGACGAGTACGGGTTCGAGGGCAAGCACACCATCGTCAAGGACTACGTGCGGGGGAACCCCGACCGGCATTTGGAATATCGCCGGGCTTCGCGGTCTATCCCCGCGTGTGCGGGGGAACCGCCTTTGCGATTTTGAAAGCTTTGGACCGTCCCGGTCTATCCCCGCGTGTGCGGGGGAACCTCGCCGGTGCTCGTGATCCGCTGAATAAAGGAGGGTCTATCCCCGCGTGTGCGGGGGAACCTGGCCGCGGCGTCGGTGTTTGCGCTGATGTTCAGGTCTATCCCCGCGTGTGCGGGGGAACCTCGCCAATGAACATGGACTGGTAGCCGGTGTGCGGTCTATCCCCGCGCGTGCGGGGGAACCCCGTCCCTGGCGTTGCGCCGCGGCTGCCAGGGGGGTCTATCCCCGCGCGTGCGGGGGAACCGAACCGGCCAGCGCGCCGCACTCGGCGCAGTCGGGTCTATCCCCGCGCGTGCGGGGGAACCCGGCGGCAACTGGAAGGGCTATTGCCTGTCCTGGGTCTATCCCCGCGCGTGCGGGGGAACCAGGTTGCGGGCATCCCCTTCGTGGATCGTCAGGGGTCTATCCCCGCGCGTGCGGGGGAACCGCGATGAGGGCTCGCCTGACCTGTGGGATCGGGGGTCTATCCCCGCGCGTGCGGGGGAACCCCGACCATGACGCCCACCCCCACGCCACCACCGGGTCTATCCCCGCGCGTGCGGGGGAACCGGTGCCGCCGCTGACCGACCGCGAGATCGTGGGGGTCTATCCCCGCGCGTGCGGGGGAACCAGAGTGGTGGTGATCCCCGCGAGCGCCGTGATGGGTCTATCCCCGCGCGTGCGGGGGAACCCGGCGCCGGACGTAGGGCCGGTTGTCAACCTCGGGTCTATCCCCGCGCGTGCGGGGGAACCGCCACGCGGGGCGCGTTCGCGGTCAGGCAGAGCGGTCTATCCCCGCGCGTGCGGGGGAACCGCAAATCCCTCCAGGGGGATGGCGCCCCGGTTGGGTCTATCCCCGCGCGTGCGGGGGAACCCGGCCGGCTTTCAGATCCCGGGTCATCTGAACCGGTCTATCCCCGCGCGTGCGGGGGAACCAGTACCGGATACGGCGCGGGATCAATGCGATAGGGTCTATCCCCGCGCGTGCGGGGGAACCTCGGTCGCCGCAACGTCGTCGTGGACCTGGACGGGTCTATCCCCGCGCGTGCGGGGGAACCGATCTGCCGAACATCCGCTCCATCGGTGTCCGGGGTCTATCCCCGCGCGTGCGGGGGAACCCGCAATCCACATCGGGCCTAGCTCCCCGCCGGGGGTCTATCCCCGCGCGTGCGGGGGAACCCAGATGTTTGAGGCCGACACCATCGACCTCACGGGTCTATCCCCGCGCGTGCGGGGGAACCTAGTACTGGGTCACGTACACCATGTCGTCCCAGGGTCTATCCCCGCGCGTGCGGGGGAACCCGGCGATCTGGGTGTACAACACGGCCCTCGCCGGGTCTATCCCCGCGCGTGCGGGGGAACCCGGCGATCTGGGTGTACAACACGGCCCTCGCCGGGTCTATCCCCGCGCGTGCGGGGGAACCGGACGCCTGCGCATCACTGCGGCGAGCGAAATCGGTCTATCCCCGCGCGTGCGGGGGAACCCAAATTGACGATTTAGTAATCCCTGTACTGAAAGGTCTATCCCCGCGCGTGCGGGGGAACCGTTGTCATTGTAGGGGCAAACCGAGGGCATGACGGTCTATCCCCGCGCGTGCGGGGGAACCCTTTCCTCTATAAAGTCTTTGCCCACAAACTGAGGTCTATCCCCGCGCGTGCGGGGGAACCATGGTATATGGGGGGTACTCCATAACGGCTTGGGGTCTATCCCCGCGCGTGCGGGGGAACCACCCCGGCGGCATCACTGTCGCCGACCATACGGGCTCTATCCCCGCGCGTGCGGGGGAACCGAAGCTGACATTAACGTATTCATGTAATGTAACGCTCTATCCCCGCGCGTGCGGGGGAACCACTCCCAACGGCCGCGACTGCCAAGCGGGGTTGCGTTCGGATCCCGCTCCGCGACGACCCGCAGGATCAGGTCACGCATGG
The DNA here is from genome assembly GCA_028873965.1 of Chloroflexota bacterium. Taxonomy (GTDB): domain Bacteria; phylum Chloroflexota; class Dehalococcoidia; order Lucifugimonadales; family UBA3495; genus Bin87. The sequence continues at coordinate 249,563 of JAPPMU010000024.1, read as the reverse complement.
CGGGTTCACCGTACAGGCGATCCGTGCTGACTACCTTTGCAGCAACGTCGATCCATGACGGGTTGCGCCCCAACTGCCAACCGGAAACGGTCGCCTGCGAAACCCCAACCACGCCCGCGATTTCCTTTTGCGTGATACGCGGCATATCGGATCATTCACCGTATCGCATTTGATAATACTTGGCATCACCGCACTTGCCGACTCGTGCGCCGTTGAGCCGCAAGGGGCCGGCGGCGGCCTGGAAAGAACCTATCGCCCATTGCCCAACGAATTCTGACACCGTTCGGCGCAGTTTTCGCAGATACCCGACGCATAATCCCACGGGTATAGAGGCAATCGGCAACCGCATTTGCATTTGCAATCCATTTCGTTCACCCGTCAAGCGCAGCCTTCGACGTCGGGTCAACGTCCGCTGAATACCGAACCGAGATCGGATCGGCGGGAACGTTCAGGATCGTTGACGGCGGGAAATTGATCCCGAATGGCAGCGCGGGATTGCTCCAAATCAGAGTGCGGAGCGCAGCGTCGCTAACCTGGCCGTATTCAGCCGCGGCCACATGGTCTAGCCTATCCCATTCTTGAACAAAAAGCGTAGTCATGGGGCAAGGGGTCTATCCCCGCGCGTGCGGGGGAACCGAATAGAGTTCGGAGATATGGTAACTCCGATGCGGTCTATCCCCGCGCGTGCGGGGGAACCACCAACCGCCGATCTTGCGCTGACTGTGCAAAACGTCTATCCCCGCGCGTGCGGGGGAACCACCCCTCTAGGGCAGCGGGCCATTGTCCACGAAGGTCTATCCCCGCGCGTGCGGGGGAACCGGCAGCGACGGCAAGGTGAAAATGAGCCGAAGGGGTCTATCCCCGCGCGTGCGGGGGAACCGCCCTGTAAGTGAATGCCACATGAGTGGCTAAGGGTCTATCCCCGCGCGTGCGGGGGAACCTACTTTCACCCAGTTTTTGCCCCCCAGTGGATGGGTCTATCCCCGCGCGTGCGGGGGAACCGCCTTCACCGAAAACGGCGTCGCGGATTGTGCCGGTCTATCCCCGCGCGTGCGGGGGAACCCCGCCCCTTCAGGGAGTCGCCGGGCTCAAGAAAGGTCTATCCCCGCGCGTGCGGGGGAACCTGGGCTTTACGGAGGATATGATAATGATACAGGGGTCTATCCCCGCGCGTGCGGGGGAACCAGTAGCATCCGTCGGATTGCGTACTCCCTTCAGGGTCTATCCCCGCGCGTGCGGGGGAACCAGATACCCGGTGTCAACCTATCTCCGCTAGACGGGTCTATCCCCGCGCGTGCGGGGGAACCCGGCTTGCGCCGCGCTGACCTTGCCCGTCTCAGGGTCTATCCCCGCGCGTGCGGGGGAACCATATTCACCTCATAGTTGAATATTTGTACCATCGGTCTATCCCCGCGCGTGCGGGGGAACCGGCGGCTGATAGGGCATTCCGTAAATCATGGCGGGTCTATCCCCGCGCGTGCGGGGGAACCAGTCGGGTACGCTCAGATACATTGGCCGTTTCGGGTCTATCCCCGCGCGTGCGGGGGAACCGGCTGGCAATGTGGGTAGGCAACGCTCATATGCGGTCTATCCCCGCGCGTGCGGGGGAACCCGCTCGCCTCCGGCGCCGGAGTTCAAGATCAGGGGTCTATCCCCGCGCGTGCGGGGGAACCGCCGAGCAGGCGTACGTCGAGGACGGCGTCCAAGGTCTATCCCCGCGCGTGCGGGGGAACCGCCTGGCGGGAAGATGGAATCACCGCGGCCGAGGGTCTATCCCCGCGCGTGCGGGGGAACCTACGCGGAGAGCTGGGTACTGCGCGGTTATTGGGGTCTATCCCCGCGCGTGCGGGGGAACCTCGCCGGAGGGTCCGCACAACGCCTATGAGATGGGTCTATCCCCGCGCGTGCGGGGGAACCATCCATTACGGACACTCGCAGGGCCTCACACCGGGTCTATCCCCGCGCGTGCGGGGGAACCACCCCGGAGCGGACCCGCAATGAGATCGGGCAGGGTCTATCCCCGCGCGTGCGGGGGAACCTCTTGCAGGATAACCGCACCATCGTGAACGTGGGGTCTATCCCCGCGCGTGCGGGGGAACCGCCTTCGCCGCGCACTTGCTGGTGTTTGGCACCGGTCTATCCCCGCGCGTGCGGGGGAACCTCGTCGATCGTCGACTCCACCCACGCCATGTACGGTCTATCCCCGCGCGTGCGGGGGAACCAGCGCTATACCCACCGCGCCGTTGGCGTTGGCGGGTCTATCCCCGCGCGTGCGGGGGAACCATGCTGTTGTCGCGTCCCATCCGGTCATATTGGGGTCTATCCCCGCGCGTGCGGGGGAACCCGGGTATGGTCGAGCCCAGGTTGGAGGGCCGGCGGTCTATCCCCGCGCGTGCGGGGGAACCAACGGGGGTTGGCGCAGGAATTCGTCAACCGCGGGTCTATCCCCGCGCGTGCGGGGGAACCACGTCCACCCACTTTGCGGTATCATCGTGCAACGGTCTATCCCCGCGCGTGCGGGGGAACCAAGCCGCGCCGTCCGGGTTGAACAGCCACACAAGGTCTATCCCCGCGCGTGCGGGGGAACCCACGGCAAGCCTGGAACATTATGGGCAACGGCGGGTCTATCCCCGCGCGTGCGGGGGAACCTGCGCTCATAGCATCTCTGGTATGTATTCACCGGGTCTATCCCCGCGCGTGCGGGGGAACCGGCACGGGCGCCGCGGCCGAGGCGATGGAGCGGGGTCTATCCCCGCGCGTGCGGGGGAACCCTCCTTGTTCTCGTAGTCCAGCTGGTCGCGGGGGGTCTATCCCCGCGCGTGCGGGGGAACCGCGTAGCGCATCTCCGGCTCACCGCTCCGGTCCGGTCTATCCCCGCGCGTGCGGGGGAACCCGGGTGATGAAGCCAAAGCCGGCTTTGCTGAAGGGTCTATCCCCGCGCGTGCGGGGGAACCTTGGTCACCTCCTGAGATAGGCCTCGGCCTCGGGGTCTATCCCCGCGCGTGCGGGGGAACCTCCACGATGGCCCATCCGTACAACCTGGCTTCCGGTCTATCCCCGCGCGTGCGGGGGAACCGGGCCTATGGACGTCCCCGCAACGTCTGGGTCGGGTCTATCCCCGCGCGTGCGGGGGAACCGCAGCGACGCGCGGACGGCCCGCTGGTTGGTGGGGTCTATCCCCGCGCGTGCGGGGGAACCAACATCGGACGGGGGGCTGCTGCCCGAACCGCCGGTCTATCCCCGCGCGTGCGGGGGAACCGTTCCCCGACCAGTATTGGGCAATGGCCTGATCGGTCTATCCCCGCGCGTGCGGGGGAACCCAGTCTTTCCTCTATAAAGTCTTTGCCGACAAAGGTCTATCCCCGCGCGTGCGGGGGAACCGTCTGTAACACCTAGGTGTTATTTTTTTGGACGGGTCTATCCCCGCGCGTGCGGGGGAACCTCGCCAATGCTGGCAAGGGACTGCTTGTAATAGGGTCTATCCCCGCGCGTGCGGGGGAACCGTAAAGAGGCCGCCCCTATCAATCAGAATATGAGGTCTATCCCCGCGCGTGCGGGGGAACCTATGAAGAGGCGCTCGAACCTCTTATAGAAGAGGGTCTATCCCCGCGCGTGCGGGGGAACCCTGCGGACCCTGCGGCGCGCCTGGGTTCAGGACGGTCTATCCCCGCGCGTGCGGGGGAACCCCAGACCGAAACGACGTGTCCAGATGACTGATGGGTCTATCCCCGCGCGTGCGGGGGAACCCCCTGAACCCTGCTGCATCCGAAAATTGGACAGGGTCTATCCCCGCGCGTGCGGGGGAACCCCGTTGGACCAACCTGGACGACGTGGCCGCCTCGGTCTATCCCCGCGCGTGCGGGGGAACCGAAACCATGTCGATAATGAACCTGCTCATATCCGGTCTATCCCCGCGCGTGCGGGGGAACCTGGCGATCTCGCGTCCCCGGCGCCCACCAACAGGGTCTATCCCCGCGCGTGCGGGGGAACCACGTGTCGGGGGGCAGTTCTATGTGCGGGGGTGGGTCTATCCCCGCGCGTGCGGGGGAACCCCGCCCAACACCGAGGCCCGCCCCCGCTGGTACGGTCTATCCCCGCGCGTGCGGGGGAACCTCGCCCAGGCTCTCGTAGGTTACGGCGGCCAGGGGTCTATCCCCGCGCGTGCGGGGGAACCCGGGCACGGTTGGGTGAAATAATATTCTTTATGGGTCTATCCCCGCGCGTGCGGGGGAACCTCCCACGTCCACTGCGTCACGCGGGGCGAGTGGGGTCTATCCCCGCGCGTGCGGGGGAACCGGCGACGCCCAACTTGACCCATCCGATAGGGCCGGTCTATCCCCGCGCGTGCGGGGGAACCGCGGAGCACGGTGGGCCGGACGACGCGGGTTGAGGTCTATCCCCGCGCGTGCGGGGGAACCGAAGCAATGATGCGCCACTTTCCCCCTTGCCGCGGTCTATCCCCGCGCGTGCGGGGGAACCTTCGCCCTCTCGGACCGCCGGCCCAGCGAGGAGGGTCTATCCCCGCGCGTGCGGGGGAACCGAAGGCGGAGGGCGACGTGGCCGTGGGAATGACGGTCTATCCCCGCGCGTGCGGGGGAACCCAGTCCCTCAACGCAACGAGTATATCCTGCGTAGGTCTATCCCCGCGCGTGCGGGGGAACCCTATCCCAGTGCCCATCGGCCCAATCATAGTGAGGTCTATCCCCGCGCGTGCGGGGGAACCTGTCTTACCATGCTGTACGCGGCCCCGGTGGACGGTCTATCCCCGCGCGTGCGGGGGAACCTTCATTGTCGTCGTCTCCCATGTAGGTGAAGCGGGTCTATCCCCGCGCGTGCGGGGGAACCCTCCGCCGGCCAGGGCGAGGATGACCACGTTGGGGTCTATCCCCGCGCGTGCGGGGGAACCGGGGTCATGCCGCCGAAATCGGTTACGATGCGGGGTCTATCCCCGCGCGTGCGGGGGAACCTCGGTGAAGGCGCGTACAGGGGGCTATAGATGGGGTCTATCCCCGCGCGTGCGGGGGAACCATGATGAGGGTAGAGACAGGAACGTACAAGGGCGGTCTATCCCCGCGCGTGCGGGGGAACCACACCAACATCAACATCGGGAGCGGATATGGAAGGTCTATCCCCGCGCGTGCGGGGGAACCCCGACCTGATAGCGGAAAGGCTGGCAAGGCAAAGGTCTATCCCCGCGCGTGCGGGGGAACCCCACGTAACCCTTTTCATACCGCCCGAAAGTGAGGTCTATCCCCGCGCGTGCGGGGGAACCTTTGCCGTACCGTTGTATCCACTGTCATCATCGGGTCTATCCCCGCGCGTGCGGGGGAACCGCGTCGCGTATTGTGCTATCTGATACCCTGTACGGTCTATCCCCGCGCGTGCGGGGGAACCAATCAGGCTCAATTGTGAGCACAGTACGCGCAGGGTCTATCCCCGCGCGTGCGGGGGAACCCAAACGCTCATGGGGCAAGGGCTGGTGCGCCACGGTCTATCCCCGCGCGTGCGGGGGAACCCCCTTGCGTGTCAGACCCTGGGATCTGATGCGGGGTCTATCCCCGCGCGTGCGGGGGAACCGACTTCCTCGTGGGCGGTGGGCGTGTCGGAGAGGGTCTATCCCCGCGCGTGCGGGGGAACCCCCCGGGGGCGCGACAATCCGGGAAACCACGCCGGTCTATCCCCGCGCGTGCGGGGGAACCGAGTTCTTTTTGGAGCCTCAAACTGCTAGGGACGGTCTATCCCCGCGCGTGCGGGGGAACCCAGCGTGCCGGCCACAATGCGGACAATGCGCAGGGTCTATCCCCGCGCGTGCGGGGGAACCAAACTCCCGCCGGGGATGCGCGGCCCGGTCATCGGTCTATCCCCGCGCGTGCGGGGGAACCGCCGGCGGCGCCGGGTGGAAGCTGCTCAACATCGGTCTATCCCCGCGCGTGCGGGGGAACCGCCTCGGCGATTCCCGCATCGTCCGTATGACCAGGTCTATCCCCGCGCGTGCGGGGGAACCGAGGTCAGGGTCTACTCGCTAAATGGCACGAAGGGTCTATCCCCGCGCGTGCGGGGGAACCCACCCCCGCACATAGAACTGCCCCCCGACACGTGGTCTATCCCCGCGCGTGCGGGGGAACCTGCGCTCATAGCATCTCTGGTATGTATTCACCGGGTCTATCCCCGCGCGTGCGGGGGAACCTGTGCCGCTACAATCTCACCATGCCCGCCAAGAGGTCTATCCCCGCGCGTGCGGGGGAACCTATCCGCGCAATCCCGGCGGCGACTTGGCATCGGGTCTATCCCCGCGCGTGCGGGGGAACCCGCAGCCGCTGCGTTTCCACCGTGCTGCGCAGGGGTCTATCCCCGCGCGTGCGGGGGAACCTCACGCCCGTTTGGACAGGCGCCCGCCAACACCGGTCTATCCCCGCGCGTGCGGGGGAACCACCCCGGAGCGGACCCGCAACGAAATCGGGCAGGGTCTATCCCCGCGCGTGCGGGGGAACCCATCCGGCGAACTGCGGCAAACGCTGTGGATGGGGTCTATCCCCGCGCGTGCGGGGGAACCGAGTAGATGCCCGAATAGTCATCGTCGTCATCGGGTCTATCCCCGCGCGTGCGGGGGAACCAATCGCTCACCCTCATTACGAAAAATGGCACAAGGTCTATCCCCGCGCGTGCGGGGGAACCTGAACCAGTCGTCACCGGGCTGCGGGAACCGAGGGTCTATCCCCGCGCGTGCGGGGGAACCGTCGTGAAGGAATGCCCGCTCCAAAGTCGCGACGGTCTATCCCCGCGCGTGCGGGGGAACCGTGGGTTTGGAACCGGATGATGCGCCGCTGGAAGGTCTATCCCCGCGCGTGCGGGGGAACCCGCATCAGCCAATCCCGTTGCGCCCGGGTAGCCGGTCTATCCCCGCGCGTGCGGGGGAACCGGCAACAGTGGCGTCTCTCTTGACCGGCTGATGGGTCTATCCCCGCGCGTGCGGGGGAACCGCCCTGACTGCGGCTGGTACTCCGGCGGCGGCGGGTCTATCCCCGCGCGTGCGGGGGAACCAACCTGGTCAAGCGCAACATCTACCGCAACTGCGGTCTATCCCCGCGCGTGCGGGGGAACCGTCGAGCAACGTGTTTTGCTCCAACGCAAAGTGGGTCTATCCCCGCGCGTGCGGGGGAACCTCTTGGCGGCTGATAATATCTATCGAATTTCATTCGCCAAGAGTGCGGGCCTCACCGTATCTTACCAAATACACGCCGTCGGCATCCACGATCTCCTTGGGCGGATCGCCCAGGCTCCGGATCTGCTGCTGGCCCGGCGCCGCGGGGTCCCGCCAAGTCATCACGATCGATCCGTTGCCCAGTTCTCCGTGCCATCGGACCAGCACGTCCCAGATCCGATCCCTGATGCCGCTGGTCATCTCCGGCGACGTGTACACTCCCGGCGCGATTTCCAGCATCACCGAGGCCAGGAACCCCCGGTACCGGCCCTCCACGTTCACGGTTACCACTACCGTCATTGGACCTCCTCCTCCAATGAATCCTGATCCGGGGCATCCTCATCCGGCCAGCCGTCCATCAGCGTGGCGTCCACGGCCGGCCCGGCGTCCAGCGGAGTCACGTCCTGGAACAGGGTCCTGATGCGGTCGATCATCTTCGGGATGACGCGCTCTTTCCGCAGCATATCGCCCGTGGTGCGCCGGGTGTGCCGTTCCACATCCAGCCGGGGGTTTTTCTCCACCTCGGCCGCCGCCTGGAACGCCGCTGGCAGAAGCACCGTATCGCGGAACAGGTCGGCGATATCCAGGGCGAAAGCCTCGCCGCTGTGCTCGTGGATGAACCCCAACTGTGGGATGGCCCCCAGGGACGTAACCGCGATCACCGCCGCCGCCGTGACCGCCACCGACGCGTGGTTAATGGCCTGGTTGGGTATGTCCGCCGCCGTGGGATTGGTCCGGTCGTAGCGACGTCGCCGCCAGGTTATCCCATACTGGCGCGACAGGTTCTGATAGGTGCGCTTCATCCGCGCGCCCTCGATGCCCCGCAGCACCGTGATGTCGGTGTGGGGCAGCACCTCGCCCAGGCGCAATGCGTACATCTTGCGCGCGATGGTGATGCGGCTGCCCTGGGCGTCCACCCACGCACGCATCTGGCGCCGGGCAATGTCCGACGTGTCGGGCATCAGGGGCGGCGCGGTGTAGCACCGCACGCCGTCCTCGCCCACGGCCACCAGCCCGGTGCCGTGGCGCGCCATCAGCCGCAGGGCGTCGTGGCTCACCGTGGAGCCCGGACCCAGCAGGATCATGGACAGGCTCTGGAAGGGTATGCCGTACTCGCCGGCATCCATTGAACTGTCGGCGTCGGGGCTCGCATGGCGCTCAAAGCGCAACGTGCCGTCCCGCACCGTCAACGCGCCTCGAGACAGCCAGAGCAGACCGTGACGGTCGGCGTGGGGGATGCGGGCCGTCTCCAGCCCCAGTCTTCCTCTCAACATTCGCGTCGCCTCCGTTCCCCCATGACGGGGATAGGTATTCAGTTGTTAAGGTGCGGTGATCCACGGGGTCAGGATGCGGGCTGGCGGCCGGCGGGGCGCAGCAGGAGCATTCCGTACCCGTAGGCCCGGTGGCGTCCCACGCCGCCGGCAAGCAGTTTGCCGAAGGCAGTACCGTCGGTGATTTCCAGCACGCCGCGCATCAGAGCGTCGGGTCCCTCGCTGTATCCGCCGCGCAGACGGCGGACCGCGCGGGTGCGCTGGAAGGACACCAGTGTCGCCGACTCCAGCGCTGCGCCTCCTCTAATCTGAAATTGCCGGCGCAGCCAGTCGGTATAAACTTCCTCGCGGCTGCGGGGCATCTCGCCCTTGGGATGCTGGATGGCCTCCAGCTGGAAGGCGTCCCACTCGCGGCCCGGCCGGCATTCCGCCTTGTCCGTGCGCCGGACAACGGGCCTCACGCGAACCTCGAAGCCCAGCCGTTTGCCGGCGGTCCACTCGGCCGGCATGGGTTTGCTGTCGATGCCGTGAGGCGGGATGATGCGCGACTGCAACGGGTCGGCGTACAGGCCGGCGGCTTCGCGCAACGTTTCTGCATCCGCCGTCCCGTAGCCATACAAGCACCCGTGGGACCCACCCCGCGGGAAGATGGCGCGGAAGGGCTTGGGCGCAAGTTCGCTGCCGAACGACTCAACCAAGAAGCAGTGCATGGCATGGTCCGGGTCCTGCAGCCGGCGCATACCCATCCAGCGCTGGAAGTCCCGCACGTTGATTTCAGCACGGATCATCTGCAACGGTTCCGTCATGATGCTGCCACCTCCGTCCAACGGCTGCGGTCAACGCTCCCCTCGCAGACCCAGCGGCCGCCGCCGTGCAGAGCCGACGAACTCCAGTTGCGCTGGTCGGTGATCAGGCGCGTCCGGCTGGCGTCGACGTCGGCCACGCCCTCGCCCCGGGGCCACTGGAGACGGCAGAGAGCGCCGCGTCCATTATCGGCCGGGGCCACGCTGAGCAGCGCGGCCAGCGCCGTGTCCCCCTGGGCGAAGTCCCCGTACAAGGGCTCCGATGGCAGGCATGGTTTCCGTCCGATGAACAGGGGCCGGGCGGGTTGCTGTAGAGCGTTGGCCAGATCATCCAGGGTCGGGGCGTCGGCCGCCGGCTCCAGCCGGAGCGCCACCGTGACGCGCATGTCAGCGTAGTAGTCGCGGTAGCGCAGGTGCGGAGCCAGGTAGGTGTTGGCCCCTCCGGCGCGGCCTTCCGGAGCGCCCCGGGTGGTCCAGCCCCGGTCGTTGGCGGCCAGTTGGGCCGTCTGAAAGTCTGTCATGCGGACGCCGCCGGCCGGCTCCCGGTCGATGCGGGCGGCGAAGACCATCCGGTCCTGCAATTCCTGGTGTCGCTGCCGTTCGATGCGCCGCCAGCCCAGGGCGTTCGCGAACAGGCCCGTAATCATCGACGCGGCCGGGAACGGCCTGATCACGCCGAGATTATCAATCGTCTCGCCGCCGAATGCCATCAGCGGCGCTTCCAGGTTGATGATCAGGTGCCGCATGGTCATTTCGCTTCACCGTTCCTCACGGCTTCTGCGGCCCACGTCGCCAGATCGTCCAGGCAGAGGCGCTCCGCCCGGGGGATGTCGCAGTCCTCCACCGACATCACGCGGCGGATTTCCTTTCCGCCATAGGCGTCATCCAGCTTGCCCAGGCAGGCGGCCAGCGCGTCGGTGGCGGCATCGACGCGCGCCGGAACCGGTCGGCGATAGGCGTTGGCCAGGCTGCGCGGCTGGCGGCTGCCGGCCTCAATGACCATCAAGTCGGCATAACTATAGGGAGCAGTGGACCCAAGTTTGGCCCCTGGCGACACGGTGGCAATCAGATGGATCAGGTGCTCCACCACCTTGCCGGCCAGCTCTCGGTCGGCACTGTCCCACTCGCCGGCGTCGCAGCCCTCCAGGTTGGACACCAGCCCCGGCACGTCCACGACGACATAGCCGTAGGCCAACGCCGCCGTCAGCTCCATGTCGCCGATGTGGGCGGCGCCGGCGTCCTCGTCCTCCCGCTGGAGATCATCGACCACGGAGAAATAGTCGCTCTCGCTCTCCTCGGCGTGAACGGTGAAGGCGTGGGCCACGTGGATGGCCGCCTCGATGTTGGCCCCCGGGTCCGACGTAACCATCCGCCCGAACAGCGCGCCTTCCAGACCGCCGGGCAACCGCGCGGCGTCGCGGAAGGCGGCGAAGTTATTGCCCTCGCCGCGCCGCGCGCTGAACAGCAACGTGGCGGCATCGCCGGCGGCTTTGGCGTCGTCGGGGTGTTCCGTACAAATGGCGGAGGCTTTCTGTTGCAGATACTCCACTTCGGGCAGGCCCAGGAGCAGCGGTTGTCGTCCCGATTCGGTGGTGCCGCTGCTGCCGTACACGCCGATGTTGAATGCGTTTTCCACCGCGTCAAGGATCTCCTTGTCGATTTCATTGGCTTTGCGCAACGGCTGTATTACCTTGCGCTCGACGACGTTCCGTGAGCGCAGGGCCGCGGTAGTTCCGGCGATGCCGCGCAGCGCGAACTCGTCCTGGGCCACCCGCCAATGCCGCTTGAGGCACTGGGATGAGATGCGGGTGCGGGTAGCCCCGCCGAAAGGCATCCGCTTGGCCAGGCCCGAGTCGTCCCGGTTCAGCAGGGCGGCCGGGTACGAGTGCAGGGTGTGAATTTGCAGAAATCTGGGGGTGGTCATCGTCATTCTCCCGTTGGTCATTGCTGGGTTTCTGATTGTTGGGAACCGCGCCGCTCGGCCCGGTAGTAGGCTCGGGCCAGGCGGCGACGGCCCTCTTCGGCGCGTTCGTCGTTGAAGCCATCGTTCAGGATGAACGCAGCCATCTCCCGCCAGTCGAAGGTCGCCTGCTCGGCGGCCAGCATCCGGAACATCCGGGTCAGCAGGACGCGAAGCATATCGTCCCGCGCGGTGAGCAGGCGGTTGAAGCGTGTTTCGCTGTATCCGCTTTCGTAGAGCGCCCGGCCCACCGGCATACTCCCGTTGTGAGCGGAACGGTTGAAAGGGTTGTCATCGGCGGCAGTGCGTGTCATCAGGGCAATGCCGCACATAATGAGCGCCCACTTGCGTTCTGCGTCGGGGTTGCCCAGCAACCCTTCGCTGGCCATCAACCGCCAGAAGGCTGCCGTGTCAGGTTCGTTCGGGTCCATACGGCGCAGTCCGGCAAAATCTCCCCTCTTATGGGTGGAAAGAATTGCGATATCCCTCGCAATAGGCACGGCGACTCCGCCTTGAAACTGGTAAGGCTGGGAATCATTCGGCGACTTCCTCTGTTGTTCTCTGAACCTTTCCAATAGTTCCCAAGGGTCGCCACGAAATCTCCGAATGGTTGTTGCCATCGTATGGCAGAAGAGGCACAGGCCGGTCAGATCATCAGCTGTCATCTCCTCTTCAGAAGGATAGTCCGTCGCCCAGTGGTGGGCTTCAGCGGCGGGTCGTTCACCACAGAACTGGCACTGTCCCTTCGAACGGGCAAGAGCTTCTGTGCGAGCGGCGCGGTACTGTGGGTGAAGATAGTCATAGCTACGCCTAGCCAATTCTGGGTCAGTCTGCGTTGGGGTAGTCATTTCGTCACCTCAAAATTCGTTCTGTCAAACAGAAACGGCAACCCTCCGCTTCTGCGTATTCGTCCTTCAAACAGCCCTTCCGCGTTTTCGCGGGCTCGATAACGGTGAACGGCTGGGCAAGGCAGAGAATCCACCGCCTCATCCAGGATGTTGCGAGCGTGGTCAACGACGCCATCCCTGCCGTTCATCAGCCACTCATTTCGGACACGCTCGCGCTCGGCGCGGTCGTTGTGTTCAAACTCAACTTGCAAGGCATCAAAGAAATCGGCGTCAACGATTTCGTCCAAACGATTTGCCCATGGATTGGCCAAAGCCCGCTGCTCCGGGCTGGTCTCTCTGGATTCACCGCGCGCCAGGAACGTTGCGATGGCATGGCGCAAGATACCTTGCACGATGCCAACTTCTTTAATGCGTTCTTGGGCCAAGTTACCCAAGTCTTCCGTGCTGTCACTGCCTGGGCGCCGCGTCATTCCGCGCAACGCTTTCTTGCTCCGAATGGGGATGACGCGCTCGTAGTAGCCTTCAGTCTTGCCTTGACCCCGCACCATGGCGCGAGCTACCAACTGCATCGTTTCATCAGGGTCATTCGAGCGTTGTTCGTCAGGCGTAGCTTTCAGCAGGTCGGGATTTTGCCAGTCAAAAAGGTATTCCGTTACCCGTTTGTAGTTGAAGCCGCCACGCGATATAGTCAGCGGTAACCCATCCCGGTTCGGGTTATGCGGCGTCCAGGGATCACCGGTCCGGCCTTTGAGATCTTTACCCTCAATACGAGCCGCTTTGGTGCTGGTTCGGACAGCGTACAACCGGCCGTCAGCATCGGAGCGCAGCCGGACGCGCCGGCAAACTTCTATGTAGTGCGGTGCCAGTTGGTTCGGTAGCAGTCTTTCACTTGCGGTTCCGTCCCACGACAGCAGCCACAACAGGCGATGACCGCCGCCGGTTGTCGGATAGTTGTCTAGCAACGCTCGAATGTCCCGCTTGACGTGAGCTCCGACCCTGCCGGTTGGGGCCATGGAAAACGCTGGACGGCTGCCCAAACCACCATTCATACGGGAGATGCCGTAGTTGCCGGCCCCGCCGAAACCCTCCATCGTCTGTAATGAAATCAGCGCGTATATCCAGTCATCTACGCCAGACTGGGCCCCGACAGTCGCTTTCAAATCGTGGTTCTTGGATGTAACGAGCATGTCCAGCTCATCAGCAGTTTCCACCCGGCTTTTGTACTCCGCCAGTTTGTCGGCGGAGCGAGCCGGCGGCTGCATAAACGCTGGCTTGGTAATGTCATCAACCACCAACTGCCACGGCTCATCATCCGTCCAATCCGCCGTCAACCCCCGTATCAGCCCCGCCCATTCCACCTCATCCGCCGGCGGCTCAGCGACCCCAGCCCGGTGCATTGCCATAGCTGCCAACTGCACCAGAGAAGCGTGCCAAGCGTGGCGCTGGTGTGGACGCAGCGCCGGAAACGCCTCCACCTCGTCGGCCATCAGCACTGCGTACACCTCCGGCAGGGATACGGGTCGGGTGCCTTCTGCCGTGGTCATGCCAATCAGTGGTTCGGTTAGAATGTTGAGCATATCGTCAGCCTCGTCGGTCGCGCCTGATAGACGATCATGCGAGCGGAACAATCGCTCGTATGAGACTACGAGGCGATGTGATGGTTTGTCAAGAAATTTCGCACAAGATTTCGCATCAAAAGTTCGCTTGTCTTCACAGACACCACGGATAGCAGATCCAGCAGTCTCCAGATCGGGACGTCCCCGGGTGTTTGCACCAATCGCAAATCCGATAACCGCAAAGCTCACAATCGGCGGTTGCGAGCCTGTCACAGTAATCGCAGAGGTTGGCAGTCGTGTTAAGGGCTGATATGATTCTCACTGAAATCTTCCTTAATTTAGTGTGCCCCACTGGATTGCGGAGAGTTTCGATCACTGCCGGGGTGCCTTCCCGGCGGTGAAGCTTTAAGGACCGTAACACGGACCACGGCAAATTTCAACCTTTCCCCCAACACCCCCATTCGGACGTACCAGTTATGGTATTATGGTGACGGCTTCCTAGTCAATCGCACGTTTCCCAGCAACCGCTGGGGTAGACCATGGTAGGTTCGGATGGGGTCTGCCAATTCATCAGTTCCCCCGCACGCGCGGGGATAGCAACGGGAGCGGACGCCCATTCCGCTCTCGATGCTTTGCGATCCATCCGATCGGGCCATTTATTGCAAGCGCCGCAAGCCCAGCCGGTCGTAGCGGAAGCGGCGGTCTCCCACGCGGAACTCGAACTCGTCGGTGTCGGATGGCGTCGGTTGCACCGGCTCCGAGGGCTCAACCCCCGGCAGCCACCACGCCGGCATCGCCAGGCGGTCAATACTGAGCGACCGGTCGAAAGGGCTGGCCGGCGGCGGGTCGAAGGTTACATCCACCCGGTCGTCGCCCAGGCGGGTGCGGATGCGCTCCTCGTCGCTGGGAAAGCAGACCTCGCGGTTGTCCGTGAAGAAAGACCGGTCCCGCCGGATGGTGTGCCCTCGCGCCGTCTGCACGTCGGCGATGTGGCCGCCCTCGGTGCTGATGGCATGGTCCTTCCAGGCGTCGCCCAGTTCCGCAGTGATGGCGTCCAGGGCTTGCGTATGCGTGGCGCGCTCCACCAGTTCGCGGTTCATGTCCGGTATGCGCCACCGGGGATGTTCGACAATCAGACGGCGGGTCGCCTCCAGGACGTGCAGGTTGCGGTACACCCCGCCGTGGGGACCCAGACCGTTGGCGTTCTGGCCGGCAGACAGCAATGACGACAGATCGTCTCCCGGCGTCAACACGACGCACCGGGCTTGGTCAAAGCCGCCGGGCCGCGTGGCGTCGTTTTGTCGATGGCGATGCAGTCGCCCGATGCGCTGGAGCAGCACGTCGGCGGGGCAAAGGTCGGTGATGAGCAGGTCGGCGTCGATGTCCAGGGACTGCTCCAGCGTCTGAGTGCCCACCACCACCAGCCCGCCGTCGGGCCGTCCCCGCCCCAATCTTCTTTCGATCTCCGCGTCCAGCAGCTCACGGTCAACGGCAGCGAAACGCCCGTGGTGCAGCGTGGGGATGCAATCCACGGAGAACAGCAGGTCAGCGTCCTCCGGCCCAGCCGTCTCCAGCAAAGCCTCCAGCGTGCGGATGGCGTAGTCCACCGTGTTGCGCACCACCAGCACCTTGGCGCCGGACTGCGCCGCTTCCAGCGCCCGAGCCGCCACCGCGTTGAAGTCTCGCATCTCCGGCTCCGCGCCGATGCTCACATCCTTGCGCCGGTCATTCTCACCGGCGTCGATCATGGCCGACGCCGTACTTACCGCAGGATAGGGGGCATCGATGGCGTCGGCCAACGTCGGAACGGCGTCGGCGGGCCGCCCCAGCCAGCGATGCCTGGCGATCGCCCCCAGCGTCGCCGACATGAGCAGCGCGTAACCGCCGGCGCCCAGGTGAGCGTCCAGCACGGCGGCCAGAACCTCGCTCATGTAGGCATCTGAGGCGTGAACCTCGTCCACCACCAGCAGGTTGCGCGCCAGGCTCGACGCCCGCATGTGAGCGTTCTTCACCGTCAGCGACCCCAGCATCGCCTGGTCCACCGTGCCCACGGCAATCTGCGCGGCGAGGAACCGCTTGGGGCTCTCGGCCACCCAGCGTCGTCCGTCGACGGCATGATCATCCCACCACACCTCATAGTCCTGGAGCCGCTGCCCCTGGGCATCTCCGGATCGGATGTAGCCGGGCACCGCCAGCACGGGCTCCGGCCGAGCTTCGGGCGGGAACATGTTTCCGACGAAAGCATTCACCCGGTCGAAGATCTGCTTGGCCGCTGCCCGGGTGGGTAGCGCGAAGTACAGGCCATCCACCAGGCCGGCCTCGTACAGCTTTGCGAAACGCCACAGCGCGGCCTCCGTCTTGCCCGAGCCGGTCTCCGATTCGATGATGACCAACCGCTCGCCGATGGGTGCATCGTGGGCCGCCCGCTGGATGGCGTTGGGCTGTGCGATGTGCGGGAACAGGCCCGTCAGATCGGGAACCCGGGAGCGCGCCACGGTCGTCCGCTGTTCCGATATATCCAGCCCAACCCTTTTGACGGCCTGCCCCGCGATGCTTCGGGAGGCGTCGATGTAACCGTCTCGGGGTTCGCCAACGTAGTCGAACCACAGCTCGTTGGATCCGATCCAGTCCGCCAGGTTGCACAGCCCCAGGAAATGATGCTGGAACTGCGGCGCAGACGGCAGCGGACGACCACCTTCGTTGAACGCCTCCGGGAACCACTCCCGGACCAGCCGACCGATGCGGTACACCTGCTCCTGTGGGTCCAGCTCGCCGTAGCGCCGCCACAGCTGCGGATGCTCGGCGCGCCCGCTGTCCAACTGCAGCGGCGTGCCATGATGCGACAGCGTGGCCACCAGCAGGCCGCACACCGTTTCGCCCCCGCAGTCGTCCCACATTTCGGTGGCGTCCCACCACCAGCCCAGGGCGTCGTAGAACCACGACGAGGTTGCGCGGTCGTCCCCGTTCAACACCGGCGTCAAATCCAGAGTGTGACCGGCCCGGCCCGGAGGCCGCTGACCTGCTGACCATTCATCCGGTCGCCAAATCTGGGCCTGGAACCCAATGTTCACCTTGCCGACATCATGCAGCGCGGCGAACACGCAAAGCCGCGCCGCCGTGATGTCGTCAATGTCGTTCCAACCTGCGGTGTGGGCCAGCCGGCGTCGGATCAATGGCTGCTGCACCAGCGCCTCGAAGCACGCCCCCACGTCCGCCAGGTGGTGCTCCAATAGATGGATGCGCTCCGGTGCGCTGCGATCCGATTTGCCCCAGAACCGGGTCGTGTATGGTCTGTGCACTTTACGAAACCTCAGGCAATGAGTTTCTGCGCCCTTACCGCCAAACGCGGCCATCCACAAGCCTCACCTCGATAGCCCCGAGCTCAGGCTTCTGTACCATCTTTACCTTGCCCTTCTGCGCCTGCCGGATGGTGTACAGGCCGAAGTCGGGGTGACCGGCGCCCTGGTTGGCCAAGTCCTGCACGCAGAACACCTTGGGCCTCAGCGCGCCGCCCACCGCATTCAGCAGGTTGGCCAGCAGCACGTACAGTAAACGCTCATCGATGGCACTGCCCGAGCCATGCATCAGCCGCGGGTCGGTGAAGTACGCCTCCACGACCTGTTTCAACTTTCCATCCAGTATGGAGTTACGACTATATCACTCGTTTAGAGCAGGGCAGCTATCTGAGGTCGCAACTCGTCTACACGGTTTCGAATGCGGAAAGTCACGGCGCCAGCGGCTCCAGTGATCTTTCCCATTGCAGTTGAACATTGGCGACCGCTTGCGGGTCAAAGAAGTCCTCCGGACTCGCGGGCGCGCTTCCCGTTTTCATGACACCTGACCCTTGCCTATCTCCCTGACGCCCTCATAGACTACCAGGCATGCAGTTGGTGATCCCCCATGCCGTCTCCGAGCAAAGCACTACGTCTCCTGCTCGCCGCGACCCGCGCCATACAGCACGCCGGCTACACCGACGAGTACATCACCGAGCTGCGGTCCGAGCCTCTCACCCACCTACAGGGCGACGGCCAGAAACCCTGCGCCTTCGGACGCTGCACCCAGCGCGGCCGCGTCATGGTTGGTTGGTCAGCCTACCAGTGGTCCACCCTGGTCCGTGAACCCTGCCCCCGCCGCGGCAAGCCTTGGTAAACCCATCACCGCCCAACCACTGACGAAGGTCGCCCCCGATGCCCTGGCCGCCAACCCGCAGGGAACTCTGCTCTATGTGCTACATCCGGCCACCCGCGCCGGGGAAGATCTACTTCTGTGACCGGTGCGACCGCGTCACCAACCGGGCGACTCTCCGGGCCCTCGCCGCCGCCACCATCTGCCTGCTCCCCGAACTGCTGGCCCTCTTGGTCGTTCTCGCCGTCCTGCCCTCGTCTGGACAGCCCAACCACTGGCTGGTCATCCCGGTCATCCTGTTGGCCGTCCCCAGGATCCGCTACGTCTTCGCCCGCACCGTCAACCGGGTCATCGACCAATACATCGACGAAAGCGGTATCTACCAGGTTTGGGTCGCCGAGCAGGAGGTCGAGCGCACCCAAAAGCAACAGGCATCAACCAGAGACGCCATTCGCCGCGAGGCAACTGCCCTGGCAATCCCGCTCACACCCGAGCTGGAGAAAGCCCTGAACGGAGAGATTCACCCACAGGACCTCTCGGACCGCGACATATACACCATATGGCCCGCCGTCGTGACCGCCATGAAGCGCGACCGCGACCGCGCAGCCGCCCTGGGCATCGACGCCAACCTCCCCCGCGGCGATGACCACGTCTGCTAAATGCGAGCACATCATGACATTCGACGACTGGCTCCTCTGCGTCGGTTGCACACCGGCCGCCTTGTGGGCCACATACATCACCGTCGCGCTCTGGCTATCCTGCTGCCCGGCCCACCCCGTTTCGTGGTTCCTGGCCATCGCATTCACCATCAGCTCGGCAATCACAGCCGGTATTTACACGTACGTCACTCTCCACGTCCTGAGCGCCATCTGGACCACGCTGCGCCGCGCTCTGAGACCCCACAAACCCTGACCCGCCCTTCTCTCGGAGGAGATTTCGTTACTCACCTTCAAGCAAGGAACCTCACAAAAGCCACGTCCGCTCCATTGCCGGTCCACTCCTGAACCGCTAACATGCAAAAACAGCAGGAGAGGCCGCGAATGACCTCCCAGCAGTATCGCAGGCCAGCGAGCGCTTCCTGGCCCAAGCCAGACATGAACTCGCGGACGGCGACTTGGCACAGGCGTCCGAGAAGGGCTGGGCAGCAGCCACCCAGATGCTCGAGGCCGTCGCAGAACAACACGGTCGGGAGCACCACCGTCACCGACGCTACCATCAGGCCGCCAGCCACATCCGCGCCGAAACCGGCGACGGCGAGATCCGCCGGCTCTTCGACTCCGTCAGCGCCCCGTACGAAAACTTCTATCCAAAAGACATGGCGGCCGACGAGGTGACCGAAAGACTAGACGACGTGGAAGCCCTGATGGACAGGCTTCTACCCTTGCCGATCCAAACGTGACCTAGCTGCCTTGACCCTTCAAGTAGCGAAATCGCCCCGCCCATCTCCATCACGCATACCTGACCAAACACCCACCA
Organism: Chloroflexota bacterium; assembly: GCA_028873965.1. Taxonomy (GTDB): domain Bacteria; phylum Chloroflexota; class Dehalococcoidia; order Lucifugimonadales; family UBA3495; genus Bin87. The sequence continues at coordinate 230,323 of JAPPMU010000024.1, read as the reverse complement.
GGGATTCCCGTCGATGCAACGCCGGAGACTTTCGTGGCAACATGAAACTGAGGCTTCCTTGTTACCGGCAAGTAATTGATTGCCATCTGTCTCCGCCGGCGACCTGCGCTGAAAATCGCGCTCAACGCCGCTACCAGAGCACGTCAACATCCCCCTGGCGTGGTGGACACACCGCCGTCGTCTATTCGCGCTAAAGTTGGAAGCGCCGCAGAACTCTGCGGCGCTTCGTACACGATGCCTAACGACATCAAGAGTCCCGTGAGACTCGGGGATCACCATGCGTCCAGGGCTTTACTACAACCGTGTAGTGCCAATTTTGGTCACTACAAATACTGGCTGATGACGCCGCCCGCGCAGATAGATTGGAACACCGAAAAGGTGCTGAACCGGGCCGGTCTCTACCGGGACCGCCGGGACTTCGTGATCCAACCGGGAGATTCTGGAATGCAGGCAGACTATCCGTCCAGCCCGGCCCGCGCCGGCTGATACTCTATGCGTGTTGGCATTGAAAGATGGCTTGGGATCTCCTGCGTCAGAGACCTGTCCGCCGTTTCAGTTGAGCAGGATGGTCGCTATGGAAACCGACAATAACAAGAACCGGGAACTGGCCGCCATCACTTTGAAGTGGCAATCAGTCCTCAGTGAGCTAATGGAGTCTCTCGGTCATCAAGGCGCGACTCCCCTCATCGAGCGAACTATGGCCGAAGGCGATAACGGTTCCGTTTACCGCGATCTCGCGCATCTGGAGCAGATCGTTGAGGAGCAGCGAGTAGAGTTTGACGCCTTTGATTTCATCAGCCGCATGTTCTGGGGCAACGAGGGAACACGCCTTTGGCGGGATGAGGAGTTTCAGTCAAATCTGCTGGCATGGCTGCTGAATCCGCAGGGTGACCATGGGGCCGGAGACCGCTTCCTGAAGGACTTTTTGCTCCGCACCGGAGCCCCAGCGGAGCTGGTGTTGGCGGATTGGGATGAAGCAACTGTGGTTAGAGAGTGGGCTCACGAAGTTTGGGGCATCGAAGGTCGGCTGGACATCCTGGCCGTCGACGAAACCCAGGGGGTACTGTACGCGATAGAGAACAAGATATTTACAGGTGAGCACACGTGTCAGTTGACCAGGTATCGGAAGGCGCTGGAGAACCGGTACGGGAGATGCCACCGGCACCACGTGTTCCTGTCTCCGAACGGAGTGCTACCCGAACAGGAGGAGGAGCGACAGCACTGGCAGGCAGCCGATTACGCGACCGTTTTCGATTTGGTCCAGCGGTTAGCGCTTAGCAACACGAGCGCTGTCCGCGAGGATGTGCGTGCGTTCCTGATGCAGTATGCGACCACGTTGAGGAGAAACGTCATGCCCGATACAAGCGTTGAGCAGACAGCCCGAAAAATCTATCTGGAGAACCGAGCGCTTTTCGACCTCATTTTGGCAAGCAAGCCCAACTACGGCGCAGAACTGAAACGGAGACTGCGGGATGCCATTGAGAATCACGACGACCTAAAAATATCGGGTGAGACTTTTAACTACTTGGGGTTTGTGCCCAAAGCATGGGCCAAACTGGAAGCTCAACAAACTTCGACGGATTCGATATTCCCGTTGTTGACCTTCGGGTTTTACATCACACCAGACAACACCTTTGTGAATTTCGGCATGTATCCTGGGAAAGACCCGTCCATCAGACGTGAGGTGTTCCAAGCGGTTAGCAAGAAAAATAGGGTTTTCAACGGTGTAGGCGGTGACTTCCAAGACGGTTGGATCAGGTTCCATTCAACCGATTACATATTGAGCGATTCGGACTACGACAATTGGGACCTGCCCGAGACGCAAACCAAGATCATGAACTGGGTTTCACGTTTCGCTGAAACCCAGTTCATCAAATCAGCAGAGTCATCGAGGACTGTCTGAGCGGTTACCAACTACGATAGAGGCCGATCCCGGGCTCTCAGCGAGGTCTCAGAGAGTCGGCCGCAAAACCATATCGGCATACCCTCGGGTTGCAGTCACAGGCCATGAACCTGGACCTGCGATGGAAGCGCGCTGAAAAGTTACGGGCGACCGCCAACGCAATCGGCGGTCGCTTATTACCCGCCCGAGGCTCAGTCATTGGGTATCAGCGGCATCACCTCGCGGGAGAAGCGTTCCATGGCCTCCTGCTGCTGGGCGGCGCTTTCGGCGGGGAAGCTGAAGATGAAGTGCTGCACGCCCAGGTCCTGGTACTGGCGGAGGTCGGCGGCAATCTGTTCGGGGATTCCGGACACCATGCGGCGGTCGCTTTGCGGCGCGTCGTGGAACACGCAGTCGGTGCTGAAAACCAGGTCGACGGCGTTTTCGTCGCGGCCGGCGCGGGCGCTGACGCGGCGCAGGCGGGCGATCTTTTCGGACAGCTCTTCAGGTTCGAGGATGGCCGGCGGGCGCAGGCCGATGGGCATCCAGCCGTCGCCCAGGGTGGCGGCGCGGCGGATGGCCGGGTTGGTGTGGCCGCCGATCCAGATGGGCGGGTGCGGCTGCTGCACGGGCTTGGGCAGGAAGCCGGCGCCGCTGATGTCGTAGTGCTCGCCGTGGAACTCGGGGTTGTCGGAGGTCCACAGCTCCTTGAAGATCTGGATGTACTCGTCGGTGACCTGGCCGCGCTGGGCGTAGGTGTCGAGGCCCATGGCCTGGAACTCCTCCTCCATCCAGCCGACGCCGGCGCCGAGGATGAGGCGGCCGCCGCTGAGCACGTCCAGCGTCGCCAGGATCTTGGCGGTGAGCACGGGGTTGCGGTAGGGCAGGATGAGGACGTGGGTGCCCAACTTGACCCGGGTGGTGCATCCGGCGAGGAAGTTCAGCGCGGCCAGAGGTTCGAAGTAGGTGTTGTCGCGCTGGAAGGGAGCCACCCCGTCGGCGGCGTAGGGGTAGAAGGACGAGACCTCGTTGGGGATGATGATGTGGTCGCTGACCCAGACGTGGTCGAAGGACAGGTCTTCGGCGCGCTGGGCCAGGCTGCGCAGGTTTTCGGGAGAGGCCATGGCTCCCCGGCTGGGGAGGGAGCATCCAAAGGTGACGGGCATGGGATTTGCCTCCGTGCTGGTTTTCGAGATGGGGTGTGCAAGTAGTGAACGGGGGCGATGCTATACTACGAGTACCGTTGCCGCAAGCAACCGCGGTTGGCGCGTAGCTGCTGCCGGATATCATCAGAACCAGGATGTACGGGATTATAGAATTGTCAGGATTGAAGGCTCTCGGCGGTACAACGGTCCCAATCCTGCTACTCATAAAATCCGGCGAAACCTGCTTCTGACAACCCACGTTGAACTATGAGTATTCTGTCCGCCCCTGAGATTCCCAATCGCGTCGTCGTCGCCATGAGCGGCGGCGTGGACTCTTCCGTGGCGGCGCTGTTGCTGCACCGGAAGGGCTACGATGTCATCGGCGTGACGATGAAGCTGTACGACATCGATCAGGCCGACCTGCCGGAGTACTACCGGGGGTGCTGCACCCTGGACGACGTGGAGGACGCGCGAGCGGTCTGCCGCATCCTGGGCGTGCCCCACTACGTGCTGAACGTGCAGCGAGAGTTCCGCGCCTTCGTCATCGACTATTTCCGCAGCGAGTACGAGAACGGACGGACGCCGCACCCTTGCATCGCTTGCAACGACAAGATCAAGTTCAGTTTCCTGGCCCAGCGCGCCCGGATGCTCCAGGCAGCCTACGTCGCCACGGGTCACTACGCCCGGATTGAACCGGACGGGCTGGATCGGTGGATGCTGCGCCGTGGAGTAGATGCCGACAAGGACCAGTCCTACGTCCTGTTCGGGATGCGCCAGGAACAGTTGGCGGCCACCTTGATGCCCGTGGGTCATTACCCCAAGTCGGAGATCCGGCGGCTGGCCGAGGAGGCCGGCTTCCCCAATGCGGATAAGCCGGACAGCCAGGACATCTGCTTCATTCCCACCGGCGACTATCGCGAGTTTCTGCGCGAGCGCACCGACGAGCGGCCGGGCGACGTCGTGGACGCCGACGGCAACGTGCTGGGCACTCACGAAGGCATCCAGTACTTCACCGTGGGCCAGCGACGCGGTCTCGGGCTTTCCGGCGGGCCGCCGCGTTTCGTGATCCGGCTGGAGCCGGACACGCGCCAGGTGGTGGTCGGATCCGAAACGGACCTGTATCAGGACACGCTGTACGCCGATCCGGTGTCTTGGGTGTCCGGCGTGCCTCCGATCGGGCCGGTGGAGGTGACCGTCAAGATACGCTACAAGTTCGCGGAGGCGCCGGCCACCGTTACCGCTGTCGGCGACGGCGCGCTGGTCCGGTTCCGGGAACCCCAGCGGGCGATCACTCCGGGGCAGGCGGCGGTGTTCTACCAGGGAGATACCGTCCTGGGCGGCGGCCCCATCGCCGGAAACGAACCGGTGGGTCATGCCGAGTTGGCAGGCGCCGGTCTGGTCAATGCCTGACCTGTCCCTGGAAGCGGACTTCCGCGTCCAGGGCTATCGCCTGATTGCCGGCGTGGACGAAGCCGGGCGCGGGCCGCTGGCCGGGCCGGTGGCCGCCGCCGCCGTGATCCTGCCTCCGGACCTGACCGGCGATGAACTGTGGCTGGCCGCAATCGACGACAGCAAGCGGCTGACAGAACGCCGGCGGGTGGAAGCCGCAACATTGATCACGGAGAACGCCCGGGCTTGTGCGGTGGAGATGATCTCTTCTGAAACCATCGATCGCATTGGGATCGGCCGGGCCGTGCTCAGCGCGATGCTGACGGCAGTGGGCCGTTTACGGCCGGCGCCGGATGCCCTGCTCCTGGACTGGGTCCCGATTAAAGAGTGTCCGCTGCCGCATCAGGCCGTGGTCAAGGGTGACGCTCGGTCGTTGTCCATAGCCGCGGCCAGCATCCTGGCGAAAGTGGCCCGTGATGAGCACATGGTTCGGGCAGAGGGCTGCTACCCGGGCTACGGGTTCGCCCGGCACAAGGGCTATGCCACGCGCGCGCACCTGCGCTGCCTGGCCGAGCTGGGGCCGTCGCCCATACACCGCCGCTCCTTCAGCCCGTTGCGGCAAGCGACATTGATCGACGATGCCGCAACCCGATGATCCTCTGGACACTTCTGCGCTCTCATCACGCCGCATCGGTGAGATTGGCGAGGAGTTGGCGCGGCATCATCTGGAGGCGAAAGGCTACCGGGTGGTCGCGACCAACTATCGTTGCAGATGGGGCGAAGTTGATCTGATCGCCCGAGACGGGTTGGAGTGGGTCTTCGTGGAAGTGCGCACGCGCCGGAGCGGCGCCTACGGCGGGCCGGAGGAGTCGTTGACGGAAACCAAAAAGCAGCATCTCGCGCTGGCGGCGCAGGACTACCTCCAAGAGACGGGCCAATCGTCCGCAGACGCGCAATGGAGGATTGACCTGGTGGCCATAAGGTTGGGCTCGGGTCGGCGGGTGCTCAGCATCCAACACCTGACAAACGTGGTTTCTGGGTAGAAACCCGCCGATGCTATAATCCTGCCAGCCGGTAACGAGCGAACTGCCTGCTCCGCATCGAGGCTTGCCATGACTACCAAACCACCGAAAACCGGACTGGCCGGCTCCTATTCTCATCTGACGGAACTGCCAACCCCGCCCAAACGTCCTGACGCCATGAAGCAAAGGCGGCACATCGCCAAAGCCGACCAGATCTTGCGCAGCCACCACCGAAATCGCCCTGACGTTCTGGTGTCGGGAGAAGGATACCTCTGTTATGAGGCCCGGGAGGCGCGCAGGTCGCCCCGGCCGGACTGCATTGTTTCCTTCGGCCTGTCCATTCCTCCCGAGGTTATTGAGGACGTGGCCAACGGTTACGTTATCAGCGAAATTGGCAAGCCGCCCGAGTTTGTGCTGGAGGTGGCATCGGAAAGCACCGGGGAACGGGATTACACCGTCAAGCGTGAAATCTATGCCAGCTTCAGCGTTAAGGAATACTGGCGGTTTGACTATACCGGCGGTCGTTTCCACGACGCGCCCCTAGCCGGCGACCGATTGGTAGGGGGCAGGTACGAGCCCATCCCGGTTGAAGAGGGAGCCGACGGCATAATTCGCGGCTACAGCGCAGAGCTGGAGCTTGAGTTGCACTGGAACTCTGGACAGCTGCGGTTTTGGAACCCGGCGACGGGAGAATATCTGCCAGACCTGATTGAAGCCCTGGCAGCTTTAGACTTGGCTGATTTAGAGCGGGACGCCGCCATAACCCAGCGGGACGTCGCCATAGCCCAGCGGGACGCTGCCCTGGCACGCATACAGGAACTGGAGGCGGAATTGGGCCGCCTCCAACCTGAAGATTAGCCTGCCTAATGCGGCGGTTGACTGTGCCACCCGCTGCTAATAGACTAATTTGCGCCTCGCTGCGGACCGTGTAAACGCAGCGGCGTTCAGTAGTGTCATAGCCATGCCTATCGATCTCGCCGAACATATCCGGAACGTGCCCGACTTCCCCATTCATGGGGTGCAGTTCAAGGACATCACCTCGCTGCTGCTGTCCCCGGATGCTTTTAACGAGGCCATTGACCGGATGGTGAAGATTGCGAGCGAGGCGGATATTGACTGCCTGGCCGCCGTCGACTCCCGCGGGTTCATCTTCGCCGCTCCGATGGCTACTCGGATGGGGCTGCCGCTGGTATTGCTGCGCAAGGCGGGCAAGCTCCCCGGCGCGACCCTGTCCTACGAGTACAGCCTGGAATACGGGCAGGCTGCGCTGGAAGTGCACGCCGAGGACGTGCCGCCGGGAGCCCGCGTGCTGATCATCGATGACCTGGTTGCCACGGGCGGCAGCCTGCAGGCGGCGGCGAAGCTGATTGAAAAGGCCGGCGGTCGCACCGCCGGCATCGGCGTTGTAATAGAACTGATTGGTCTGGGAGGCCGGGATGCGCTGGCCGACTATGACCTCTTCTCACTGGTCACATTCGAAGTCGACGAATAGGCTGGAAGGGCCATTTGCCGCGTACTCAGGAGGAATTTCCCAATGGCAGACCAAGCAACCATCGGTAACGTTAAAGTCACCGCCGTCATCGACATGGTGCCGCCGCCGCGCGAGCCCTCGGCGATGTTCCCCGACGTCCCCGACTCCGCCTGGGCGGACTACCAGGACACGCTGGAGAACGGCCAGCTCCAGCTGTACTACGGCGTCTTCCTTCTCAACACCTCCGAGCACGTCATCCTGGTGGACACGGGCATGGGCCCCGGCCCGCATCCGGACCGGGGCAATGTCACCGGGAACCTTTACGAAGAGCTGCGGCCGCACCTGGAATCCAACGTGGGCGTGAACAACACCAACGTAGGTCCCAGCGACTCGGTGAACTACATCATCCACACCCACCTGCACGGCGACCACGTGGGCTGGAACCTGCGCTACTCCGGCGGTATGCCCGCGCCTAACTTCCGCCGCGCCCGCTACGTCATGTCGCGGCCGGACTACGACTACTTCACGTCGGAGCAGGGACGGCAGATGTATCCGTACATCGACCGCCAGGTGATGCCGTTGCGCCGGCTGAGGCTCCAGCAGATCCTGGAGGAGCCGGAACACACCATCAGCGACGAGATTTCCATCGCGCCGGCTCCCGGCCACACGCCGGGTCACCAGGTGGTGCTGATCAACTCCAACGGCCAGCGCGGCGTGGTCATGGGCGACGTGCTGCACACCATCGCCCAGGTCAGCGAGCCCAGCTGGTGCGCCGGTGTTGACACCGACAAGGAGCAGTCCGCCGCGTCGCGCGCCCAATTGCTGGACGCCGCCGAGGAAGGGGACTGGACCATCTGCGCCGGCCACTTCCCGCCCGGCAAGCAGATCGGCAAGATCGCCCGCGTGGACGGCAAGCGGGTCTGGCAACCGCTCTAGAACCGCAACAATTGCTTCGTAGGGGCGAATGATCATTCGCCCCTATTTCACGTCAGGGAGGCCTCAGTATGACGCAACTGCGCAGCCTTTTGGAGCGTATTGAGGCGGGCAGCGGTCCGTCGCTGGGGTTCGGCTCGACGCAGTCCGGGCGACTGCCGGGCATGGCGCTCATCGCCCGCTGTTCGGGGGATGTTGAGGCGGCGCTGGCCGCATCGGCGGAGGTTGCCGATGCGGTGGTCATATTTGCGCCCGGCGTCACGCCGGACGCGCTGCCGGAGACAGGTGATCGCATCTGGGGAGCCGGGGGAGCGCCGTTGGAACCTGAAGGCATCGCCCGCTGGCGAGATGCCGGCGCGGATTTCACGGTATCCCCCTTCGCCACCGCGCTGGTGGATGGCATCGACATCGCCAGCCCCGGCATGACGCACGGAGCGCGCATCCCCGACGACGTTGACGGCCACACGTGGCGCATCCTCGCCGGTACGCCGCTGGACTTCCTGGTGTTGGACAAGTCGGCGATGACCGGCCCGTGGATGCTGGCGGACTTGGGTCAGGCTGCCGACGCGGCCCGGCGCACCGACAAGTATCTGATAGTGCGGGTTGGCCCGCGTCCCAGCGCCAATGAACTGCTGGCGCTGCGCCAGGCCGGCGCCGTGGCCATCGTGGCCGAGGCCAACGACCACGGGGCGGAGGGCCTGGCCGCCATCAAGACCGACTTGATGGCCATGCCCAGGGCGCAGCCGCCGTCGCGCCGGGGCGGCCGCACCGGCCTGGAAAGCGCTGCTACGTGATCCTCCAGAGCCTTGACCTGCTGCGGGAAAACCCCGCCGCATTTGTCCTGGTGATCGGCATCGGGCTGATCGGCCTGATCATCGGTTTCACCGTCCACGAGTTCAGCCACGCCCTGACGTCCCATATCGAAGGTGATGACACCGCCCGCCGCATGGGGCGGCTGACCTTCAACCCCATCAAGCATATTGACCTGCTCGGATTCATCCTGCTGCTGGTGGTGGGGTTCGGGTGGGCCAAGCCGGTGCAGGTGGACCCGTACAACCTGCGGCACGGGCGGTTCGGCATGTCTATGGTGGCCCTGGCCGGCCCGCTCTCGAACTTCGTGCTGGCGTTCGCGCTGGGACTGGTGTTTCGGTTCGACCTCCTGCCGGTGGTCACGGACACGCGGTTCATATCCGGCGTGGTTGAGATCCTGGGCTTTGCCGCGTTTCTTGCAATATTTTTCAACCTGATCCTGGGGATATTCAACATGATCCCGTTGCCGCCGCTGGACGGCAGCAAGGTGGTGGGCGGGCTGCTTCCCGGGTCGCTCTACCAGTCGTACCTGCAATTCGAGCGGTATGGCTGGATCCCCCTGATAGCGCTGATCGGAGCGAACCTCTTTCTGAGCTATGCCTTTGGCATCAACTTCCTGGGGCGGATACTGATCCAGCCGGCGCTGTTTGTGTTCCGACTGGCCACGGGTTTGAGCTGAATTGTCAGAAGCAGGATTTTCAAGATTTCAGGATTAGTGGGATTGAAGCGTTTCAGCGGTAAGTTCATCTCAATCCTGTCAATCCCCAAATCCGCTGATGCGTACCCAGTTTGCAAGGAATGTCATTGCGAGCGCAGCGTGGCAATCTCGTCGGGTAAACGGACGACGTTTCGGGAACGAGATCGCCACGTCGCTGCGCTCCTCGCGATGACAAACTAGGTACGCGTGAGCCAAATCCGACAAATCCTGACCCGACAATGCGATCAGTGCAAACGTCAGGGGCGGGTTTCAAACCCGCCCCTGCTCATGCTGGCAGTGTGCGTACCGCCTACGGGCGCAGGGGGATAGGCCGGTTCTCCTGGTTGTCGGCGATCTGGTCGGTGTCCCACAGCTTGGCGAAGTTGTAGGCGCGGGGGCAGTGGCCGTAGGACTCCTCGACGTTGACGATGATGCCCTGGAGGTGCTTGGAGTTGTCGTCGGTCCAGTAGAGCTCCAACTCGACTTTCTGGCGTTCCAGCTCCTCCTTGCTGACGATGGTCACGGTGCCGTTGACGCGCACGGTGTCGTTGACGCCGGGGATCATGAACAGCAGGCCGACGTGGGGGTTGGCGTCCATGTTCTGGTAGGACTGGAACAGGCGGTTGCCGGCGACGTCGGGGAACAAGAGGCGGGTGCTGTCGATGACCTTGACGAAGCCGGGCTTGCCGCCCTTGGGAGAGGCGTCGCAGTTGCCGTCGGGGTCGGACGAGGCCATGACGGCGAAAGGCGAGGCGGCGATGAACTTCTGCACGAACTCGGACATCTCGCCCTTGACCTTGATCTTGGCCCGGGGGCTCATTTCGCCGAACTGATCGTTGAACCGGCTCTCCTGCTGTTCGATGGTGCAGAGGTCGTCGGTGGTTGGGGCAGCGGTGGTTGTCATGGTCACAAACCCTCCCGGCATTTGGTTCCGTTGGTGATGGCGCACAGAATACCGGATTCGTGCGTCGTGCGCCACCAGGAAGGGCTTCACGCGCACCCGGTTTGTCATCGCGAGGAGCGCGGCGACGTGGCGATTTCGTTACCTGAAGAATGCCTCCTCAAGCAACGAGATTGCCGAGCTCCGCTCGCAATGACGGTTCAAATCAGACTGGGTACGCTCTCGGTTAGATGCCCCTCGACAGGGCCGGAGGCCGACGAAATTCGCCGTCACCTTGACATTTACCGTCCCGGCAGGTAGTATCAAAGGTAGTTAAAAACTGCATACGCTGCTGGAACCCTTATTCAGACAGGCGGAGGGAACGGCCCTGTGAAGCCTGGCAACCTGTCCCGCTCACCCCGTGGGATGAGGTGCTAAATCCGGCGTCCCCGGTGTTCGGCGCGATGTGCACGTGGATACCGAGACGGGGCGAAAGATGAGGGGCGGACTGTGAAGGTGGCTCTCCCAAGTGCGGGTGGGCCTTTATTTTTTGCCTGTTTGGACCGCAGAGTCGGCCAGTGTGACCGCAGCGTAGCACAGAGCGCTATCGACGCACTCCGCATCTTTGACCCATTTATGAACGAAATTCGCCCCATCAACTGGACGGGCAGCCGGCTGGAGCTACTGGATCAAACGCTCCTGCCCCACGAGCACATCACCGTCCGCATCACCGATTACCGCGCCGCCGCCGCCGCCATCACCGAGATGCGCGTGCGCGGAGCCCCCGCCATCGGCGTGACCGCCGGCTACGCCATGGTGCTGGCTGCCGCCGAACTGCAATCCCGGGAGCGGGATCACTTCATCGGCGCGCTGCGACAGGCCGGGGCCCACATCGCCGCCGCCAGGCCCACCGCCGTGAACCTGGGCTGGGCAGTGCGCCGGATGATGCGCGTCGCCGAGGGCGAGCCCGATCCGGGGAGCATCCTCCCCCGGCTGGAGGCAGAGGCGCGCCGGATCCAGGAAGAGGACGAGGCTATCAACCGGCGCATCGGCGAACACGGGCGGGCTCTCATGCCGGCCGACGGGCAGGGGGTGCTGACCCACTGCAACACCGGCGCGCTGGCAACGTCGGCGTTTGGCACTGCGCTGGGCGTGATCCGGGCCGGCTGGGAGGCCGGCGGACGGTTCAACGTGTACAACACCGAGACCAGGCCCTGGCTGCAGGGCGCGCGGCTCACGTCCTGGGAGTTCCAGCAGCTGGGCATCCCGGCCACTCTCATCGCCGACTCGGCGGCGGGGGTGCTGATGCAGAAGGGCGAGGTGTCCTGCGTCATCACCGGCGCGGACCGGATCGCCGCCAACGGCGACACCGCCAACAAGGTGGGCACGTACATGCTGGCGGTGCTGGCCCACGAAAATGGCATCCCGTTCTACATCGCCGCGCCCACCAGCACGGTGGACCTGGCTATTGCCCACGGCGACGGCATCGCAATTGAGGAGCGCCCGCAGCACGAGGTGACCGGCTATGCCGGCGCTCCCACCGCGCCCGAAGGCACGCCGGCCTACAATCCCGCCTTCGACGTGACGCCGCACCGCTACATCGCCGGCATCGTCACCGAGACCATGGTGTGCCGTCCGCCCTACACGGAGTCCTTGCGCCAGGCGGTGGACGCGGCCTGACGCTCTACGAACCAGTGGATTCCGGCTTTCGCCGGAATGACGAGATAGGCCGGAATGACGGGATAGGCCGGAATGACGAGATAAGCAAGCGGGAAAGACGAGATTTGGAGTTACCCCGAGACAACCATGAGCATTGACCAACAGACCCGCCGCCGCATGGCCCGCACCGGCCTCACCGCCTGTGATCCGGAGCGCGCCTGCCCCGGCTACACGCTTTACGCGCCGATGTCCGGTAACGGCGAGGTCTATCTGCTGGACATCAACGGAGAGGTGGCCCACCAGTGGCAGATGCCCTATCCGCCGGGCCTGTACGGCTACCTGCTGCCCAACGGCAACCTGTTCTACGGGGGCAAGGTTCGGGACGACGGCGGCTGGGAAACCTTCGAGGCGATGAAGCGGTTCAAGGGCGGCGTCATGCTGGAAGCCGACTGGGACGGCAATATCCTGTGGGAGCACCGGGACCCGTACCATCACCACGACGCCAGGCGCACCGCAGCGGGCGGCTGCCTCTACATGACGGTAGAGCGGATGGACGAGGCGCAGGCGGCCACCATCAAGGGCGGCCAGACCGGCACCGAGTCGCGGGAAGACTATACCGGGATGTGGTGCGACGTGCTGGTGGAGGTGGACGCCGACGGCAACCGCGTCTGGGAATGGCGCGCCGCTGATCGCCTGGACCCGGAGCGCCACGTCGTCACCTTCAACGATCTGCGGGACGAATGGAGCCACGGCAACACCGTGGTGCCGCTGGGCGACGACCGGGTGATGTTCAGCTTCCGCAACATCTCCACCGTGGGGATTATCGACAAGGCCAGTGGCGACATCGTGTGGCAGATCGGCGACGAGGTTCTCTCCCAGCAGCACGACCCATCGCTGTTGGACAACGGCAACGTTCTAATCTACGACAACGGGTCGCACAATCGGTTCAACCCAATGCCCCGCTCACGAGTCATTGAGGTGGATCCCGCGACCAACGAGATCGTCTGGCATTACGAGGACAACCCGTCCTTCAACTTTTTCAGCGCGTACATCTCCGGGGCGCGTCGGCTGCCCAACGGCAACACTCTGATCACCGAGGGCCAGCCGGGGCGCATTTTCCAGGTTACCCCTGACGGACAGGTGGTATGGGAGTACGTCAACCCGCACTTCGCTCCCAACGAGCAGGGCTTCGTGGTCAACAGCGTCTTCCGCTCGACCCACTACCTGCCGGAGCAGGTACCGCAGTTGCGCTGAAAGGGATGCCTGATGGTGGCGCGGCAATCCGACGATACGGCGGGCGGCATGGCGGTTCGTTCCGCCATACCTTACGGAAACCAGATTTCCGCCCCGCGTATTTTCGCGCTGTCAGTGGTCAGCTTCGGCCTGTACCTGTTCTACTGGGTGTACCGGACCTGGGAGCAGTACCGGCAGCACACCGGAGCCAACGTTTACCCGGTGTGGCACGCGCTGGCCATGCTGGTTCCGATCTACGGCTGGTTCCGGTTCTACGCCCACTGCAAGGCGTACCGCGATCTCATGGAGGATCAGGGAGTACCCCACGACCTCAAAATGGCGCCCATCCTAGTGGTTCTGATCATTTGCACCGCCCTGTGGAGCCCGATGCCCACGGTGTGGCTGAACTTCTACCTGGGAGAGAGCGACATCAGCGTGATGATCGACCTGATCCTGGACGTGGTCAGCCTGATCGGAATACTGGTGGCAACTGCGGTGGTCTGTCGGATCCAGGCGAACTGCAACCGGTACTGGGCGGCGATTGATGGCGATTTGGCCAACCGGGCCCGGCTGGGCCGGGGAGCGATGGTTCTGGCGGCGTTGGGAGTGATCCTTTGGTTCACCATCGCCGGTTACTACGTCCGATACTACCTCACCAATTGACCGCGCGCGCCGGGCGCAACAGAGCAAACGTTATAACGAGGGGTTACAATTTCCAGTACAACCCTTCGAGACGGGAGCGATATGACACCACAACAAGACTCTGAACTATGGCGCGCGCTGGGCGCTTTGGAGGCGAGCGTCAAGTCGCTGGAAACGCAAGTTAAAGGACTGGCGGACGGCCAGCGGGAGTTGCGCGGAAAGGTTGACCGCCTGTTGTACGCGGTCCTGGGCTTGGGAACCGCCGTGATCACGGCCATGGTAATCAACTAGATACTTGGCTGACCTTCCAACTGCAAATTGACCATCACCGCCATCAGGAAAATCATTTAAATGCCTAACCAACCACAAGCGGAAATAGCCATCATCGGCGGCAGCGGCCTCTACGAGATCCAGGGCTTCGCCGAAACCGCCGTGCTGGACATCGACACGCCCTACGGGAAGCCCAGCGACCTGATCACGGTGGGCGAACTGCTGGAGGTGCCCGTCGCCTTCCTGCCCCGCCACGGACGGGGGCACCGGGTGAACCCCACCGAGCTGCCCTTCCGGGCCAACATCTACGCGCTGAAGACTCTGGGGGTGAAGCAGGTCGTGTCGGTCAGCGCGGTGGGCAGCCTGCAGGCCGAGCTCGAGCCGCAGCACGTGGTGGTGCCCGACCAGCTCATCGACCGCACGCGCCGCCGGGACAGCACGTTCTTCGAGGACGGCGTGGTGGCGCACATTTCCTTTGCCGATCCCTTCTGCCCCGGCATCAGCACGGTGATTGCGGACGGCGCGGCGGGACAGGGCATTCCCACGCACCAGGGCGGGACCCTGGTGGTGATGGAAGGCCCGGCCTTCTCGACCCGCGCCGAGTCCAACATGTATCGCGCCTGGGGTGGCGACATCATCGGCATGACCACGCTGCCCGAGGCCAAGCTGGCCCGCGAGGCCGAGATGTGCTACGCCGTGATGGCCTGGGTTACCGACTACGACTGCTGGCATCCCGACCACGACGACGTAACCGTGGAGATGGTGGTGGAGAACCTGGTGGCCAACGTCGCCAACAGCCGCATCATCCTGCGTCACATCATGCCGGAGCTGGCCGCGCTGGGTCCCTGCGACTGCCAGACGGCGCTGACCAACGCGATCATCACCGACCGCAAGCGGATTTCCGAAGCGGCCTACCGCCGGCTGCACCCCATCGCCGGCACGCATCTTGACCCGCTGCCCAACTGATGCGCGATCAACTTACATGGATGAAAAGGATAAACGGGATAAACAGGATTTTTGGATGAATATCACCGATCGTTTCATCCCATTCATCCTGTGTATCCGTGAGAAAGACTTCAGGAGGTAACTGATATGCCACGACAGAATCCAGGCGAACCGTACTACCGGGTTGATTCGCCCGAGGCTTTGCAGATCCTGCAGGCCGACCCCGAAGGCACCGTCGTAGTCGACGTGCGCCGCGACGACGAATGGGTCACCGGCCACGCCAGCGGCGCGATCCACATCAACGTGGACGACTTGCCCGGGCGGATGGACGAAGTGCCCGAGGACAAGAAGCTGCTGTTCATCTGCGCGGCCGGCGTCCGCAGCGGCCTGGCCTGCGAGCTGGCCGCCGCCATGGGCTACGACTCGGAGAACCTGTACAACGTGGACGACGGCACGCCGTCATGGATCGCCGCCGGCAATCCCACGTCCTACGGAGACGACCCGTAACTGACCAGGCGTCCGCAGGACTTCAAGGCCGCCGTTTTCAACGGCACGGGCAACCGGGGCACTTTCATCGAGCGAATGCTGGAAGTCCTGGCGATGTCCCGCCTGGCGCACTAGAAGTTAGCCGGCGCTACCGTCATTCCCGGGAAATTCGTCACTGCTGCCGTCATTCCCGCGCAAGCGGGAATCCAGTAGGTGCAAGCTCAACCAACCTTGCCGTTGGAAACAGCGTTTATGGGTTCCTGCTTTCGCAGGAACGACGATATAGCTTCGGATGGTCGACAGACCCAACCACAACCACTAAACGAGAGGTACAACGATTTGACTGTTCAAAATACCAAAGGCGACGTGAAAGACCTTTCCCTGGCCGCGGCCGGCGTGGACCGGATCCGCTGGGCCGGGCGGGAGATGCCCGTCGTCAACATGATCACGGAGCGATTCCGCCAGGAGAGGCCCCTGGACGGCGTGCGGATGGCCGCGTGTCTCCACGTCACCACCGAGACGGCCAACCTGGCCATCGCGCTCAAGGAAGGCGGAGCCGACCTGGTGATCTGCGCCAGCAACCCGCTGAGTACCCAGGACGAGACCGCCGCCGCGCTGGTGCAGGAGTTCGGCATTCCGACCTTCGCCATCAAGGGCGAGGACAACGAGACCTACTACCAGCACATCAACGCGGTACTGGACCACGCTCCCAACGTCACCATGGACGACGGGGCTGACCTGGTGGGCGTCTTGCACCGGGAGCGCAATGACCTGCTGTCCAACGTGATCGCCGGCACCGAGGAGACCACCACCGGCGTGGTGCGGCTCACCGCCATGGCAGCCGACGGCCAGCTGAAGTATCCCATCATCGCGGTGAACGAGGCCGAGACGAAGCACTTCTTCGACAACCGCTACGGCACCGGACAGAGCACACTGGACGGCATCACCCGCGCCACCAACATCCTTTGGGCCGGCCGGCGTGTGGTGGTCGGCGGCTACGGCTGGTGCGGTCGCGGCGTGGCTTCCCGGGCCCGCGGCATGGGCGCGCAGGTCATCGTGACCGAGGTTAATCCCGTGCGCGCCCTGGAGGCGGTCATGGACGGGTTCCAGGTGATGACCGGCGTCGAGGCCGCCAAGCAGGGCGAGGTGTTCATCACCGTGTCCGGCGGCTGGCACGTCATCGGCAAGGAGCACTTCGAGGTCATGGGAGACGGCGCCATCGTTGCCAACAGCGGCCACTTCAACGTGGAGATCGACATTCCGGCGCTGGAAGCCATCTCGGTCAGCCACCGGGAAGTCCGGCCCTTCGTCGAAGAGTTCCAGACCGCCGACGGCCGCCGCATCTACCTGCTGGGCGAGGGCCGGTTGATCAACCTGGCCGCCGCCGAGGGGCATCCGTCCGCCGTCATGGACATGAGCTTCGCCAACCAGGCCCTGAGCGCCGAGTACCTGGTGAAGAACTACGCCAGCCTGGGCAACGGCGTGCACGTGGTGCCGCGAGAGATCGACGCCGAGGTGGGCCGTCTCAAGCTGGAGTCCATGGGCATCAGCATCGACACCCTGACCGCGGAACAGACCGCGTACAACGAAAGCTGGGAAGAGGGGACGTAGTCTCTTCCCTCCCCACCAAGCCCGTCATTCCCGCGAAAGCGGGAATCCAGAGCATCCTTGAAACAACGGACTCTGGATACCGGCGAAAGCCGGTATGACGATGAGTATGCCGGTATGACGGCGCACAAGACAACACATCCGGAGGAAACGAACAATGCCAATCCAGTTTATGACCTCGCCCAAGTACCTGCTCACGTCCGAGTCGGTTACGGAAGGGCACCCCGACAAGGTATGCGACCAGATCTCCGACGCCGTGCTGGACGCCGCGCTGAGCGTCGACCCCATGAGCCGCGTGGCCTGCGAGACCGTGGCCGGCAAGAACCTGGTCATGGTCACCGGCGAGATCACCACGCAGGCGGACCTGGACTTCGACGCCATCACCCGCAAGACCCTGCTGGAGATCGGCTACACCGACCTGAAGTACGGGATTGACGGTCATTCCTGCGGAATCATCCGCAACGCCAGCCAGCAGTCGCCGGACATCAACGCCGGCGTGAGCACCGCGCTGGAGGCCCGCAACAACGGCTCCGAGGCTGACGCGCGCCGCGCCACCGGCGCTGGCGACCAGGGCATGATGGTGGGATTCGCCTGCAACGAGACCGACGGCCTGATGCCCCTGACCGTTGACCTGTCGCACCGCCTGGTGGAGCGGCTGGCCGAGGTTCGCAAGAACGGCACGCTGCCCTACCTGGGACCCGATGGCAAGAGCCAGGTCACCGTGGAGTACCGCTACGGCCAGCCGCATCGAGTGGACGCGGTGGTCATCAGCTCGCAGCACGAGGACACCGACGACCGTGAGGCTTTCAGCAAGAAGATCTATGATGACGTTCGCAAGCACGTCATCGAGCCCATCGTGCCGGCCAACCTACTGGACGCCGACACCAAGATCTTCGTCAACCCCAGCGGTTGGTTCGTGGTGGGCGGCCCCCAGGGTGACACCGGCCTCACCGGCCGCAAGATCCTGGTGGACACCTACGGCGGCATCGCCCGACACGGCGGCGGCGCGTTCTCCGGCAAGGACCCGACCAAGGTTGACCGCTCCGGCGCCTACGCGGCCCGCTACGTGGCCAAGAACCTGGTGGCCGCCGGGTTCGCCGACCGCCTGGAGGTGCTGGTTTCCTACGCCATCGGCGTCGCTGAACCCACCTCGGTCGCCATCGAGACCTTCGACACCAACCACATCCCCAACGAGAAGATCGAGGAGTTGGTGCGCGAGCACTTCGACCTGCGCCCCGGCGCCATCATCGAGGACTTGGGGCTGCGGCAGCCCATCTACCGCAGGACCGCGGCCTACGGTCACTTCGGCCGCACCGACCTGGACCTGCCCTGGGAACGCACCGACAAGGCCGAGGCCCTGAAACAGGCTGCGGCCACCGTTGCCACTGCCGGCGACTGACCACAACCTCAGTGCTGGTATTCAGATATGCCCTCCCCATCAGCAGACGGGGAGGGCATATTCACGCAATACCGTAATCCTGTTTATCCCGTTTATCCGGTTCATCCCGGTAAAATTCACTCCGACGCCCAGAGCGGCGTTTGAGGATAGCGCATGGATAGTATCGTTCCTATACGGCGATTCGCCTCCTGGCTCATTGATCGTCTGCTTTTCCTCGCCGTTGCCGCCGCGGTCGTGGGCATCATTCAGAAGCTGGGAGCGCCTGGTCCCGAGGCGATCGACTTCGACGTCTACGACTTTCTGGCGATACAGGTACCGCTGGGTCTGCTGATCACCTATGTTCTGTGGTTCGGGGTGATGATCAAGTTTGGCCCGCCCGGGCGTCGACTAACAGGCACGGACGTGAAGCGGCGGCGCGGCGGGAACGCCAGTTGGTGGATGAAATCGATCCGCGCCGGGGTCAAGTTCCTGCTGCACCTGACGCTGATCGGCTTCTTCATCGACGCAATTTTCATCCTGAAGGACCGCAGCGAGCGGAGGTCCATTCCGGACCGCGTCGCCGGCACCGTGATCGCGCGCCGGCGTTGGCGCTGAGGCCGGAATGCCACCAGGACAACGGCAATCAGTAGCGACGGACGATGGTCACGCCTGACTGAGCGGCCATGGTGGCGACCGTTTCCGGCCAGGTGTTGCGGGTTATCAGAAAAGCCCCAGTGGGAATTCCCGTTATTCGGGCAAGAATAGAAGCGCGCTCGGCGGCGTTCTTCAGATCGTCTTCATTGAAAGTGACCGATACTTCAATGGCGGCGAGGCGGCTGGGCGTTTCACCCTCCGTTTGGTCCTGGGCGATGATGTCAACGTTGAGCCCGCCCTCATATTCCTCCCTGGTGAGGAGCCCGCTGCGACGCGCCTGTACCAGTTGGCGATTGATCGAAGTCCGGTCGGCCAATACTGCAAAGTCAAAGTGGTCAATCAGCGCAGCGGCAATCTGCTCGGCGCAACGCCTTTCGTATGCTTCGCCGCGTAGTTCGCCTACCTGGCCAGTAAGAGTTCTAATGGAGCGTGTGTTTTCGTCGATACGCTCACTGAGGGAGCGGTTGGTTTCGTCGATGCGCCGGTTGACGGTGGTGAACTGTTCACGCATGGACTCG
>JAPPMU010000024.1:82932-210601 GCA_028873965.1 Chloroflexota bacterium | reverse complement strand
CGATGCGCCGGTTGACGGTGGTGAACTGTTCACGCATGGACTCGTTGGTTTCGTCAATGCGCCGGTTGACGGTGGTGAACTGTTCACGCATGGACTCGTTGGTTTCGTCAATGCGCCGGTTGACGGTGGTGAACTGTTCACGCATGGACTCGTTGGTTTCGTCGATGCGCCGGTTGACGGTGGTGAACTGTTCACGCATGGACTCGTTGGTTTCGTCGATACGCTGGTTGACGGCGCGAAACCCTTCGCGCATTTCCTCCCGCAGTTCCTTGACTTCCGTGGGAAGGTTCAGGAACTCCTCGGTGAGCAGCACGCGCAGCAACGGTTCGCGAACTTCCGGATGTGCCGCAACCGCAGTTAAAATACGCCGGAGCAATTCGTCGTCCGGCAGGTCAATTTCGGATAGGGAAGGCGTCGCCACAACGATCTCTTATTTTACCGGTATGTTGGCCCGAATTGTTTCTGGTTCGGAGGCTTGCAACAGTGAGCACAGCGATATTGTAACATCGTCAGAACAGCCACCATGCTAGAATTGACCTATGACTTCCCCAATCAAGTTCGGCACCGACGGCTGGCGTGGGATCATCGCCGACGACTTCACCTTCGCCAACGTGGCGCGATGCTCGCAGGGGTTGGCCGACTACCTGCGGGTCGAAGGGACGGCCGGTGACGGTCTGGTGGTGGGGTATGACACTCGCTTCGCTTCGCGAGAGTTTGCGGAGACGGTGGCCTCGGTCATTGCTGGCAATGGCATCGCGGTGTGGCTGTGCAAGGAGCCGGCGCCGACGCCGGTGGTGAGCCACCAGGTGGTTCACAGCGGCGCGGCCGGAGGGGTCGTGATCACATCCAGCCACAATCCGGCGGCGTGGAGCGGGTTCAAGTTCAAGTCGGCCCAGGGCGGCAGCGCCAGCCAGGCCATGACCGATGTTCTGGAACTGTGCATCGATTCGGCGAGGCCACCCCGCACGCTGGCGCTTGACGCCGCCCGCGACGCCGGACTGGTGGAGGACATAGATCCGGCCCCGGCGTACCGCGAGTCCATCGCCGGATTGGTCAACCTGGACGCAATCCGCGCCGCCGGATTGAACGTGCTGGTGGACGCGATGCACGGCGCCGGCGCGGGTTTCATCCCGGGGATGCTGAAAGGCGGGATCACCGCCGTCACCGAATTGCGGTCAGAGGTCAACCCGTCTTTTCCCGGCATGGCGCAGCCGGAGCCCATCGCGCACAACCTGGTTGAGCTTTGTCGACGGGTGCCGCAAGATGGCGCGTCGGCCGGTCTGGCGCTGGACGGCGACGCGGACCGCATCGGCCTGGTGGACGAGAACGGACGGTTCGTGAGCACGCTGGAGGTGTTCTCGCTGCTGGCGCTGTACCTGCTGGAGCGGGGTGATCGCGGGGCGTTGGTGAAGGGCGTCACCGCGTCGGTGATGCTGAACAAGCTGGCGCAGCGATACAGCGTGGACATTGCGGAGATGCCGGTGGGATTCAAGAACATCGGCCCGCGCTTCCAGGCGGACGACGCGTTGCTGGGCGGCGAGGAGAGCGGGGGATATGCCTTCCGCGGCCACATCCCGGAGCGAGACGGAATCCTGAGCGGGTTGCTGCTGCTGGAGTACATGGCCATCGCCGGGTTGACCTCCTCGGGCATGGTGCGCCACCTGTTCGACCTGGTGGGCGAGCACCACTACCAGCGGCGGGACGTAGGCTTCGACCCGGCGCAGCGGGCGGCGATCATGGAACGTCTCGCCGGCGAACCGCTCGAAGATCTAGCGGGTATGGCGGTGCGCAGCATGGACGAAATCGACGGACGGCGCTGGATGCTGGACGCCGGCTGGGTGGCCGCACGGTTCTCGGGAACCGAGCCGCTGCTGCGTATCTACTGCGAGGCTGACACGACGGCCAACGTCATCCGCCTGCTGGACGCGATGCAGGCCCACCTGGGCGTCTGAACGGACCGGCCATGCTGCGCACCCGCTTCACCGACCTGCTGGGGCTGTCGCTTCCAGTGATGAATGCGCCGATGAGCAACCACAGCGGCGGTACGCTGGCCGCAGCGGTTTCTGAAGCCGGGGGCCTGGGTACCTTTGGCGCCAGCAATGGTTTGGGCTCAGACTGGCTGCGGGAGCAGATCGCGTACATCAGGGCGACGAATGACAAGCCGTTCGGGGTGGGTTTCATCACCCAACTGATCGAACTGGACCCGCGGAACTTTGAGATCGCGCTGGAGGAGCGCGTTCCGGTGGTCATCTTCTCCTTCAGCGACCCGGAGCCCTGGCTCAGCCGCGCCCGGGACGCCGGTGCGGTCACCATCTGCCAGGTGCAGTCGCCGGAATTGGCCCGGCTGGCGGCTGACGCTGGGGCCGACGTGCTGCTGGTTCAGGGCAACGAGGCCGGTGGTCACACCGGCGGGATGAACCTGCTGCCCCTGCTGGTCGCCGTCGTAGAAGAGTTTCCCCGACTTCCCGTGCTGGCTGCGGGAGGCATCACCACGGGCCGGGCCCTGGCGGCGGTCCTGGCCGCCGGCGCGGAGGGAGCATCCCTGGGCACGGCCCTGCTGGCGACACCGGAAGCGGTGGAGGTGCCCGAGGCGTTCAAGGAGCGGGTCGTTCTGTCGGACGGCCAGGACACGGTGTTCACCCGGCTCTACGACCTGCTGGGCGACTCCCCCTGGCCTACCGGGATAGCGGGGCGGGTTTACCGGAACCGACTGGTGCGGGAATGGGACGGCCGCGATGAAGCCGTGATGGAGCATCGGGAGGAGCTGGCATCCGATGTGGCCGCCGCCCGGGCGCGCCACGACCCGGAGGTCTCGTCCGTGTACATGGGGCAGGGCGCGGGCGCGGTGAGTGGCGTTCGCCCGGCGGCTGAAGTGGTTCGGCAGATCTGTGCCGACGCAGAGCAGTTGTTGCTGCGCTTGAGAGGGCGGACACGCTGAACTTTTTGCGCCTTATCGTTCTGAGCAAAAGGGCGCATCCAATCCAGTGAACCGATGTTTATCAATCGACGTATTGATTAGAGAGGTTGCGCGATGGAATACGCCACGCCGGTCCGGCGAATGTTCGCCAATATACTTGACGTTATTCTCTTTTTCCTGACCCTGATTATCGGTTACATCATCTGGTGGCTGATCGTGCTGGGACGGGGACAAACGCCGGGTAAACAGCTGTTGGGCATTCGGGCGGTGAAACGAGACGGCGACCGGTCCGGATGGGGAAACACGTTCATCCGTGAAGTGGTCAAAGCGGTAGCGCATAGCTTCGTGATCGGGTTCTTCGCCGATATGATCCTGCTGCTGATGGACGACGACGAACACCGCTCGCTGTCCGACCGGGTAGCCAACACCGTTGTGGTGCGCAATAATCCTGAGGCGCCCTAATTCCGACGCTCCACTTTCTGATTAACGGAAGGCCCAGCCATGATTACCGAGACCCAGCGGCAGAAAATCACCAACTTTTGCCGCGAAAACCACATCATCAGGTTTTGGCTGGTGGATGAAGCCTTTGACGAGCCGCTGCCCGAACAGTTGGAGACGGGAAATCTTCCCACGGCAATCGTGACATTCCGACCGGGAAAGGTCCCTGATTTCTTCAACTTCTTGGACATGGAGGAGGAACTCAGGAAAACTACCGGTCCGGGAACCAGCCTCTATACCGATGACGGCATGAATCAATGGGAAATGGCTTTGGCCAGAGAAACCGCCGAGTTTTACTATGCCGAGCCTATATGAAGACTTGGCCTATATGCAGGCCGCCGCTCAGGATGCCATCACCGCAATCGGAGGGTATGACCTGCGCGAATTTCAGCAGAATCGGGAAAAACAGGCGGCACTATGCTACTTGCTGGTCATAGCCGGAGAGACAGCCACCCGCGTCAGAAACCGCGGTGAGCATGAAATGTATCCGGAAATACCGTGGCACAGACTCCCTGGAATGCGCAATCGGTTAGTGCACCGCCACCATCGTGTCAATTTGGAACTGGTCATGAGATTGGTGACCGTCAGGTTTCCTCATCTCGTGCTTGCGCTCAACCGCATCCTTGGTACCTCATAAGACACTTAAAACACCTGCAATGTCTCGCACTGGTGATAATCATGACTACCCCAACCGATTCGCCAACCGCTACCTCCTCCCTCCTCGACCGTCTTCCCGTCAGCCGTAGCATCGCGCTGGCGGCGCTGATCGCTGCCGTCGCCTACGCCATAGCCGTGGTCGCCGCCCTGCTGTTACGAAGCACGGAGGGCATCGACGGCGTGAACCGATTCGTCGAGCTGCTGTCCGGTTCGTCGGGAACCGGCCTCAGCAACGTGGGCATCAAGCTCGGGTTTGCCTTCGCGGTGGGCGCCGCTTCCGCGGTGAACCCGTGCGGCTTCGCCATGCTGCCCGCCTACCTGGGCCTGTACGTGAGCGGCGGCAGCGGAGAGCGGGAGAGTCGCCGCCCCATAGTGCTGGTGTTGCGAGCGATCATGGTGGGTCTCACGGTCTCGGCCGGGTTTGTGCTCCTGTTTGGGCTGGTGGGACTGATCCTGGGGTTCGGTTCGCAGGCAATCGTGGTGGCCGCGCTGCCCTACGTGGGGCTGGTCATCGGCGTGCTGCTGATCGGCGCCGGAGCGTTCATGGCGGGCGGCGGAAAGATTTACACCAGCCTGGCCCAGCGGGCGGCGGCGCGCATAGGCGACCCGGGACAGACGAACCTGCCCGGCTACCTGCTGTTCGGGGTCAGCTATGGGTTGGCGTCGCTGAGCTGCACGCTGCCCTTGTTCCTGGCGGTGCTGGGCGTGGGCGCCGGCCTGTCCTCGGGATGGCTGGACACGCTGGGGCAGTTCGTGCTGTACGCAGCGGGAATGGGCAGCGTTATCATGGCGCTAACGTTGGGGATGGCCCTGGCGCGCTCGGTGATGGTGCGGTGGATGCGGGCGATCCTGCCCTACGTGGGCATCGTGGGGGCCTGGCTGATGGTGGTGGCCGGCGTGTACATCATGTTCTACTGGCTGACCATCGGGCGCGACCTGTTCTAAAACGACGAACCCCTCGGCCGTCCGCCGAGGGGTTCTTAGCGTTGGGAGTGCGCGTCGGTCAGGACGGTATGGTGAACATGGCCCTGCCGTCGGCGTCGTGGGTGTGATTAGCCAGCCCCACCAGAATCCGGTTGGTCTGCTGCATATCGTCGCGCAGTTCATTGATGGCTGCGGTCAAAGCATCAAACCTCGCGTCGAACTTGGCCTCCAGCACGTCGAACTTGGCGTCGAATTTGGCATCCAAGTGGTCAACCCTGCCGTTCAGATCACGGATGGCGATCTCGTGACTATTGGCCTGGCTGCTCAGCTTTCCCAACTGGCAGCTGGCTCTGGCCAGCACCACTATCACCGTGATGGCCAAGCCGGTGCCGGCGATAAGTGCCATTGTTTCAGGGAAGCCCATGGATACTCTCTCTAATGCCGCCCTGGAGCTGACTTACCGCTTGGTGTATTGCGGGGCGCGGCGGGCGCGCTTCAGGCCGTACTTCTTGCTTTCCTTGACGCGGGCGTCGCGGGTGATGAAGCCGGCGCGGCGCAGGCTGGGCTTCAGGTTGGGGTCGAAGACCACCAGGGCGCGGGCGATGCCGTGGCGGATGGCCTCGGCCTGGGCGTTGACGCCGCCGCCGGTGACCTTGGCCATGACGCGAAAGCGGCCGACGGTCCCGGACGTCGCAAAGGGTTCCCGCACGGTGGACTGCCACGGCAGCCAGTTGAAGTACTCCTCCATGGGCTTGTCATTGACGATGATGGCGGTGCCGTCGTCGGGGTAGATGCGCACCTTGGCGATGGCGCTCTTGCGCCGTCCGGTCCCGTAGAAGTACTGCGGTTGCGGTTCTACTTGCGTCACCATGTTGGTTGGTCACCTGCCTTGTGTGGGCGATAGTCTGAAAGCGTTGGCGATGCTACTGGGCGCTGCCGACCTGGGCTTCGTGCGGATGCTGGTCGCCGGCGTAGACGCGCAGGCGGCGGAGCATCTGCCGGCCCTGCTTGTTGGAGGGTAGCATTCCCTTGACGGCGAGGCGAACCACCCGCTCCGGGCGTTCCTCCATCATGTCGCGCATCAGGAACGACTTGAGGTTGCCCACGTAGCCGCTGTGCCGGTAGTACATCTTCTGCGTCAGCTTGCGTCCGGTGATGCGTACCTTGTCGGCATTGATGACCACAACGTGGCACCCAGTGATGACGTGGGGGGTGTAAGTAGGCTGGTCCTTGCCCTGGAGGGCCACTGCCACCTGACGGGCCAGTCGGCCCAGGCTGATGCCGGTGGCGTCGATGACGCGCCAGGTATCCGGCACGTCGCCGGCCTTGGCGAAGTAAGTGCTAGATCGTTTCATGGTAACTGGCTACCTTCAGCAGATGATTGAATTCGGGGTAGTGTACATGCTGCAGACAAAGTCCCTTCGCCGGGAGGGTCGGGATGTTGTGCAGTTGTTGGGTTCGTCCGGCGAGAGCGTCGGGCACCGCGTGGATTGGCAGTCTTCCTTTTCCTATCTCCACCAGTACCGCGTTGGCGCGCCTGATTTGATGCCTCAAGAACCCGTTAGCCGCGCAATCAATGACGATGACATTCCGGTCGTCGCTCTGGCGTTTCACGTCCCACCGGAACACCTGCCGTACTGCGCTCTGATCGGCGGGATGCGCCGTGGCAATTTGCCGGAAATCCCGGATACCCAGCAGGCTTTGGGCGGCCCTTCGCATAGCGTCGATGTTCAATGGAGCTGATTCCTCGTGGTGAGTGCGCCGGAGGAGAGGAGACGGTACTGGTCGATTGACGATGCTGTACCGGTAGTCTCGCCTGGTGGCGCTGCGCCTGGCGTGGAATTCCTCGGGCACCTCGCTGGCCGTGATCACGCGGATGTCATCCGGCAGGTAGTGGTTCATGGCCGCCATGATCACGCGGGTTTCGTGGGTGGAACCGGTGGGGAGGTCCACCACCTGGAAGATGGCGTGCGCTCCGGAATCGGTGCGGCTGGCTCCTCGTACCCTGGCGTTCTCGCCGGTGAGACGACTGAAGGCCATTTCCAACTCGCCCTGAATGGTCGGGACGTCCGCCTGAAGCTGAAAGCCGGCGTATTGGGTGCCTTCGTATGCCACCACCAGGGCGATGCGGCGTTGCGCTGCCTCGACGGTGCGTTGGGATGTCATGGGGTTATTGGACGATGGCAGCTCCTCGATCGGTGTTTTCGCGCTGGCGTTACACGAGCTCGATAACGGCCATCGAGGCACCGTCACCCTGGCGGGGTCCCAGCTTGATGATGCGGGTATAGCCGCCGGGCCGCTCAGCGTAACGGGGGCCGAGTTCGTCAAAAATCTTGGCCACCACGTCCTTTTGGGGCAGTCGGCTCAGGGCGGTCCGCCGGTTGTGGAGGGTACCCTTCTTGCCGTGGGTGATGAGTTTTTCGGTCATCACCCGGGTTTCCTTGGCCTTGGCCAGGGTGGTGGTGATACGTTCGTGCCGTATCAGGTCTGCGGTGAGACCCCGCAGGAGCGCCTTGCGCTGGTCCTTGTACCGGCTGAGTTTGCGGCCGGCCACGCGATGGGAAGGCATGACTAATCACCGTCGTCGTAATCCAGGTCGTCGTCATCAGGGTCGAACACCAGTGGGGTGTCGACGTCGTCCATATCTTCGTCGTCCAGGTCGGGGCCGGCTTCGCTGGCGGCCTGACTGACCCGGGCCGAGCTGACGCCCAATTCGGCCAGCTTGCCCTGCAACTCTTCCAGGGACTTCTGTCCGAAGTTGCGGATGTTCAGCAGTTCGTCCGAGCTGAGGTCGAGCACCTGCCCGACGCGGTCCAGCTTGGCGCGCTTCAGGCAGTTGAGAGTGCGCGAGGACAGGTCCAGCCGCTCGATGGGCATCAGGTAGACTTCCGAGCCAACGTTGAGGTTGCCCGCGTCCAGCGGCACGTCGGCGGGACGGCTCAGCTGGTTGAACATGAAGAAGTGCTGGACGAGGTTCTCGGAGGCTTCCTGGATGGCGGCCAGGGGGCTCACCGCGCCGTCGGTCCATACCTGCAGGATCAGCCGTTCCCAGTCGGTTTGCTGACCGACCATCATCCGCTCGACGGAGTAGTCCACCTTGCGGACGGGGTTGTAGATGGCGTCCACTGGGAGGACACCCACCGGTAGGCCGGCCATGCTGTCGCCCTGGGCCACCTGCTGGTAGCCCTTGCCCGGCTCCACGTTGAACTCGATGGACAGGGACACGTCCGGGTTGTCCAGGGTGGCCAGGTGAAGTTCGGGGTTGACGATCTGGTAGTCGCTGGCGGTGGCGATGTCGCCGGCGCAGACGCGGCCCTCGCCGGTCACGTCCAGGCGCATCTTGCCGGTGCGCTTGGACAGGGCGTGGATGCGGATGCGCTTGACGCTGAGGAGGAGGTCCATGACCTCTTCCTTGACGCCGGGTATGACGGAGTATTCGTGAGGCACGCCTTCAATCTTCACCCAGGTCACGGCGGTTCCCTGGATGGAGCTGAGCAGCAGGCGCCGCAGGGGGTTGCCCACGGTGGTGGCATATCCCCGTTCCAGGGGTTCCAGGGCGACGCACGCGTAGGTATCGTTGCTGTCGATCACCCGGATGGACGGGGAAGGTATTTCGGGTTCGGGATCCCGCAATGGCGGGAGGATTTGAGGATCTAACATGCCGCAAGTTACCTTGAGTAGTACTCGACGATCAGGCGGGAGTTGATGGTTTCGGGCAGTTCGTTGTCGGGCGGCATTGAGATCACCTGACCTTCCATCTGGGTCAGGTCGAGGGTCAACCAGCTGGGAAGGGTCCGCTTGGGCAGGCCGTCGGTGCGGTCGGCGAAGAACTCGCGCTTGCGCGAGGTTTCCGTCCAGGCGATGGTCTGTCCCGGCTTCACCAGGAAAGATGGGATGTCGGTCTTGCGGCCGTTGACGGCGAAGTGGCCGTGCTGGACCATCTGGCGGGCCTGCTTGCGAGAATCGGCGAACCCCAGCAGATAGATCACGTTGTCCAGCCGCCGCTCCAGGGTGCGGAGCAGGTTGTTGCCGGAGATGCCGGGCGTGTTGAACGCGTCGGTCATGTACTTCCGGAACTGGCTTTCCATGATGCCGTACATCTGCCGGGCCTTCTGCTTCTCGCGCAGGTGAACGCCGTAATCGGAGACGCGCCGGCGACGGTTGCCACCGCCTCCGGGCGGGATGTGTCGGCGCTCGATGGCGCAGCGCGGGGAAAAGCAGCGGTCGCCTTTCAGGAATAGCTTTTCGCCGGCGCGACGGCACAGGCGGCACGATGGTCCGGTATATCTGCCCATGTTGGTCTTTCCGTAGGGGGTGTGGTAGTCCGTCCTTCGACAAGCTCAGGACGAGCGGGTTTGCAAGCTTCCGGCCCGGCTACACGCGGCGACGCTTGGGGGGGCGAACGCCGTTGTGGGGGATGGGGGTCACGTCGCGAATGCTGGAGACGTTCAGGCCGGCGGCCTGCAAGGCGCGGATCGCCGGTTCGCGGCCGGATCCGGGTCCCTTGATGTAAACGTCGATGTTGCGCATGCCCATGTCCACGCCGCGACGGGCGGCCTGCTCGGCGGCGCGCTGGGCGGCGAAGGCCGTGCCCTTGCGTGAGCCGCGGAAGCCGGCGGTGCCGGCGCTGGTGGAGGCGACGACATTCCCGTCGGGATCGGTCAGGCTGACCAGCGTGTTGTTGAACGTGGAGTAGATGTAAGCGCGCCCCTGGGGGATGGAGCGCCGCTCGCGACGACGTGCGCGTGGTCGGGGCATGGGTTCTTACCTCGTGGAGATTGCGGGGGTGACGCGGCGGGTTGAGACGCCGGCGGCCAGGGTTACTTCTTGCCGCCGGTGCGACGACCGCGGCCGGCCACGGTGCGCCGGGCGCCCTTGCGGGAGCGGGCGTTGGTGCGGGTGCGCTGGCCGTGCACCGGGAGGTTCCGGCGATGGCGCAGGCCCCGGTAGCTGCCGATGTCGATGAGCCGGCGAATGTTCTCGTTGTGTTCCCGGCGCAGGTCACCCTCGGTGATGTAGTCCTGGTCGACGATGACGCGGATGCGGTCAACCTCGACCTCGGAGAGTTCGTTCATGCGCGGGGGCATGTCGGTGTCCAGGTTGGCCTTGCTCACGATTTCGATGGCCTTGGCGGGGCCAATGCCGTAGATGCTGCGCAGCGCGATGTGGGCGCGCTTGCGGTCGGGTACGTCGACTCCGGCGATTCGGACCATGGTTACGCTCCTGAACTTGGGTTGCGGTGGTGGAATGGGCGAACCGGCTTGCGCCGGGTCGGGCTATCCCTGCCGTTGCGCGTGCTTGCTGTTTACGCAGATGATGCGCACCACGCCCTTGCGCCGGATCACCCGGCAACGGTCGCAGCGTGGCTTCACCGATGCGGACACTTTCATGGGTATTCTCCGCGGCTCCGGCTACTTGAAGCGATAGGTGATGCGGCCTCGACTCAGGTCATAGGGAGACAACTCCACCAGCACCCGGTCGCCCGGCAGCACCCGGATGAAGTGCATGCGGATCTTGCCCGAGATGTGGGCGAGGACCTGGTGTTCGTTGGGCAGTTCCACGCGGAACATGCCGTTGGGCAGGGCTTCGGTTACCTGCGCCTCAACTTCAATCGCTTCTTTCTTCGCCATAAGCCTTCCTTCTTCACCCCGGCCAGCCTGTAGTCGGCCATCCGGCGGCGCTTGTGTGTTCTCAGTCGTGCATGGTCAGGATCTTGGGACCGTCGGCGGTGATCGCCAGGGTGTGCTCGAAGTGAGCGGACAGCGCGCCGTCGGCGGTGACTACAGTCCAGTCGTCGTCCAGTATGGTGGTGTCTTCCGTCCCGATGTTCAGCATAGGCTCGATGCAGATGCACATCCCCGGCCGCAGCAAAACGCCCTTTCCGGCCTCGCCGTAGTTGGGCACCTGCGGATCCTCATGGAGGTAGCGACCCACGCCGTGGCCGACAAACTGGCGAACCACTCCGTAGCCGCGGGGTATGGCGTAACCGGATACCGCGGCACCGATGTCGCCGATGCGATTGCCCGGCTGGGCCGCGGCGATCCCGGCGTACAGGCTGGCGTTAGTATCGTCCATGAGCTGTTGCGCTTCGTCGGTGATCTCGCCGACGGCCACCGAAATGGCGGCGTCGCCGATGAAACCATCGATGGTCGCCCCGCAGTCCATCTTGATGATGTCGCCCTCTTTGAGCACCCGCTTGCCGGGGATGCCGTGGACGATCTCCTCGTTGACCGAGGCGCAGATGGCGCCGGGGAACCCGTGGTAGCCGAGGAACGTGGGCACTGCGCCCATGCTGCGGATGTTCTTGTCCGCGATCCGGTTGAGATCGGCGGTAGTCATGCCGGGTTCAACCGATTTCTTGAGGAGCGTCAGCGTGGCGCCTACGATTGCGCCGGCACGCTCCATAGCCTCCAGTTCCCGGCGGGACTTTATGGTTATCCCACCAGTGTACGACGAAGGCGAATTGGAGGCGGTTTTACGTTTGGGCTTACTGTTCACCATTGTGATTATACCTCAACCACTACGATTTTGAAACCGCACCCAATTCGCTAACGTTCAGAATCCGCAACACGGAGTGATGCACTGCATCGATTGTCTGCTCGCCGGAAACATCGGCGAGCAGACCGCGCTGGCGGTAGAACTCCAGGACCGGGGCGGTCTCCTGATGGTAGACAGACAAGCGGTTGACCACCGCTCCCTCGGTGTCGTCTTCTCTCTGATAGATGTCGCCGCCGTCGGGACAGTCGGCGCACTTCTTGGGCGGCGCACCGGTGTCGGCGTCGCGCGCGTAGGGTCGTTGGCAGACCCGGCATATGTAGCGGTTGCTGAGTCGGCGGATCAGCTCACCGTTTTCCACCTGGATGTGGACCACGCGGTCGAGGCGCTGGCCCCGCTCCAGAAGGGCGGTTTCGAGGGCCTGGGCCTGGGCCGTGTTGCGGGGAAAGCCGTCCAGCATGAATCCGGCGGAATCGGCAATCCCGCCGATCCGGTCAATGACCATGCCGATGGTGACCTCGTCGGGAACCAGTTCGCCACGGCTCATGTATCCCCGGGCCAACTCGCCCAGTTCCGTGCCATTGGACAGGTGGTGCCGGAAGAGATCGCCGGAGCTGACGTGTTCGATGCCCAGGCTCTCCTTGAGCAACTGGGCCTGGGTGCCCTTGCCCGCGCCCGGAGGGCCGAACAGGACCAGCCTGATGCCGTTGGCGGCGGTCATCGCAGGAACCCTTCGTAGTTGCGCATCATGAGCTGGGCCTCCAGCTGCCGCAGGGTGTCCAGACCTACGCCGACCATGATCAGGAGGCTGGTGCTGCTGAGGGCGATGGCCTCCACGTTGGTGACCAGGGACGCGATGTAGGGCACGATGGCGATGAAGCCCAGGAACAGCGCGCCGCCCATGGTGAGGCGGAGGATCACCCGGTTCAGGTACTCCTGGGTGGGCCGGCCCGGCCGGATGCCCAGAACGAAGCCGCCGTTGCGTTGCAGGTTTTCCGCGATGTTCTGTTGCTGGAACACGACCAGCGTGTAGAAGAAGGTGAAGGCCACCACCAGGAAGAACGCCAGCACCCAGTAGATGGGGCCGGTGGGGCTCAGGGCCACCTGGAGGTCGGCGGCGAGGTTGCCGACGAAACCGCCGGCGGAACTGAGGTACTGGGCGACGGTTCCGGGCAGGATGACGATGGAGAAGGCGAAGATCAGCGGGATCATGCCGGCCGAGTTGATGCGCAGCGGGATGTACGTGGAGCCCGACTGGCGGTACATCTGGCCGCCTCTGAAGATGCTGCGTCCGTATTGCACCGGTATGCGGCGGTGGGCCTCGTTGAACACGACGATCAGGGCGATGATCAGCAGGCCGATGAGGGCGAAGAAGAAGACGCCGATGATGTTGTCGCGGTCCAGGAAGCCAGTGGCCAGCAGACCGGGGAAGCCCACCACGATGCCGGCGAAGATGATCAGCGAGATGCCGTTGCCGATGCCGCGCTCGGTGATCAGCTCACCCAGCCAGACCAGGAACATGGTGCCGGCGGTCAGGGACAGCACCGCGGCCAAAGTGGGCAGGAAAGAGTCGGGGCCGAACCCGACGTTGGTGAGCACGCCGGCCTGTTGCAGCAGCACCATCTGGGCGAATGCCTGCGCGATGGCGATGGGCACCGTTCCCCAGTGGGTGATGCGGTTCATCTTGATGCGCCCGGCTTCGCCCTCACGCGACAGGTTCTGCAACTGGGGGATCACCGGCGTCAGCAGCTGCATGATGATGGACGCGGTGATGTACGGGAACACGCCCAGCGCCACGATGCTCATGCGACTCAACGCGCCGCCGGAGAAGAGGTCCAGGAACCCCAGGAGCTGGTTGTTGGTGAACAACTGCTCCAGGGCGGCCGTGTCGAGGCCGGGAATGGGGATATGAGCGACCAGCCGGTACAGGCCCAGCATCGCCAGGGTGAAAAGGATCTTGGCCCGGAGGTCGGGCAGGCTGAATGCGTCGATGGCCGCCTGTATCAGGCGTGGCCAACGACCTCCTGCCTGGGCCTCAGTCTGAATCATGGCACGCCTTGCCCCGTCAGTCCCAACCGCTTGCCGAGGCTAGAGCTCGGTAACGGTGCCGCCGGCCGCTTCGATCTTGGCGCGGGCCGAGGCGGTGAACTTGTGCGCGGCCACGGTCAGCGGCTGTTGCAGTTCGCCGTCGCCCACCACCTTCACCGGCAACCTGGTGCGACGGATTATGCCCAGCTGGTGCAGCAACTCGGGAGTTACCTGGGTGTTGGCTTCAAACCGCTCCTGGAGTGTTTCCAGGTCCACCAGGGCGTAGTAGGTCTTGTAGCGGTTGTTGAATCCGCGTTTCATGGGCAGACCCTTGATCAAGGGCATTTGACCGCCCTCAAAGCCGGGCCGGAGGCCGGGACCGGAGCGGGATTTCTGACCCTTCATGCCGCGGCCCGCGTAGCTGCCGCCGCCGGCGGAGTCGCCTCGACCGACCCGCTTGCGGGCCCGCCGCGCACCCCGGGGCGGCGTAATCTCGTGTTCCATCATGGTGGCAATCGCTCCCTAATCTGTCCGGCCGTAATTTGTCAGGGTGGACCGTTATTCGACCGGCTCGACGGTTATCAGGTGCTGGACCTTGTTGACCATGCCCCGAATGGTGGGACTGTCCTCATGGACGACCGAGTGGTTGAGCCGCTTGAGCCCGAGCGATTGCACGATCCGCCGCTGGTAGGACGGACGCCCGATACAGCTTTTCTTCCAGGTGATTTTGATCTGTGCCATATGAGTGTTACCTGCCGCCTGCCGCGAACGGCAGGTGGTGAATGCTTGGGTGTTTATGACTCTGGGTCGGTGGCTTCTGCGGACGGGGCCTCGGCTGCGGGTTCCGCAGCGGGCGGCGGCTCGTCGGCAGCGACGGCCTCCGGTGATGGAGCGTCCGCAACCGCCGCCGGGGTTTCGGTGGGCGCTTCGGCTGCGGGTTCCGCAACTGCCTCGGCAGCGGGCGCCTCTGCGGTGGGGGCTTCGGCAGCGGGCGCCGGAGTTTCGGCGCTGGCCGAAGTCGCTGCGTCCGGCGCAGCGGTTGCGGTGGCGCCGTTGGTCCCCGGCGGGGTCAGCCCCAGCCGGTTGGCGCGTTCGGTTTCAGGATCGCGCAGGAGGCTGAGGGCTTCCAGGGTCGCTTGGACGATGTTGATGGGGTTACGCGATCCCAGCGACTTGCCCACCACGTCCTGCACGCCGCCCAATTCGAGCATGGCGCGCATCGCACCGGCGGCGATGATGCCGGTTCCCAGCGGGGCCGGCTTGATGATGACGATGGACGCCCCCTTGCGGACGGAAATTTCGTGGGGGATGGTGCTGCCCTTGATGGGGATGCTGATGGTGCTGCGCCGGGCCACGGCGGTTCCCTTGCGGACGGCGTCGGGGATGGCCAGCGCCTTGCCCATGCCGGCGCCCACGCGCCCCTGGCCGTCGCCAACCACCACCAGGGCGTTGAACCGGAGCCGGCGGCCACCCTTGACCACCTTGGCGATGCGGCGGGTGTGGACCACCCGCTCGTTCATGCCGCCGCTGTCGTCGTCGCGCTGACGCTGATCGCGGTCGCGGCCACGGCCGCCGCGGCCTCCGCGACGCTCGGGGCCGCCTTCGCCGCCCCTGCCGCCGGTGTTGCTTCTTGGGCCTCTACGGGATGCGGGAGAAACCATCAGAATACAAGCCCTCCTTCGCGGGCTGCATCGGCCAGGGCTTTGACCCGGCCGTGAAACCGGTAGCCGCCCCGGTCGAACACCACGGAGGTCACCCCGGCGGACCGGGCGCGCTCGGCGACCAGCTTGCCCACGGCGGCCGACGCGGCCGTCTTGGGCGCGGCCTCTTCGCCGCTGATCTCGTGGCTGGAGGCGTAGGCCAGGGTATGGCCTTCCACGTCGTCAATCACCTGCGCGTAGATGCCTTTCAGGCTGCGGAAGACGCAGAGGCGCGGCCGCTCGGGGGTTCCGTGTACCTTGTTCCGGACCCGACGGTGCCGGACGATGCGGAGTTTTCGTGAGTCTTTGTCGCGTGGCATTGCTCTTTTGCTCTCGAAATCAAGATTGTCAGAATCAGGATTTACGGGATTATTGGATTTTCAGGATAAGGCAGGCATTGGCCGGAGTTGTAATCCCGACAATCATATAATCTTGAAAATCCTGATTCTGACGAATGATGGATGTACGGATACTGACTAGACGGCGCGGCGCGCTGCGGCCTTGCCGGGCTTCAGGCGAAGGACTTCGCCCTGGTACCGGATGCCCTTTTCCTTGTAGCGGTTGGGCGGCCGGACCCTGCGGACCTTGGCGGCCAACTGGCCGACCTTCTGCTTGTCGACGCCGCTGATATGAACCCGGTTGTTGCCTTCGACCTCCATGGTCAGGCCGTCTTCGGGGAACACGTCGACGGTATGGCTGTAACCAACGCTGAGCGTGATGCCGGCGCCGTTCTGCTGCACGCGGTATCCGACACCCATGAGTTCCAGGGTCCGGCTGTAGCCTTCTGTCACGCCGACAACGGCGTTGGCGATCAGGGATCGGGTCAGGCCGTGCAGCGAGTGATGGAACTTGCGCTCGGTCATCCTTTCAACAATGATCTGGTCGCCCTCGACCTTCACGTTGACTTCCGGGTGGTAGCGCTGGATCACCTCGCCGCGGGGGCCGGTGACCTTGATGCCGCCGTAGAGGACCTCAGCCTGTACCCCTGATGGCAGAGGTATGGGCTGGCGTCCGATGCGGGACAGTGGTTTTTCGGTGGGCGGCACACGCTCGGCGACGCCGACGCTGACGGGTATCTCGTTACCAGACATAACAGACCAACTCTCCTCCGATACCTTTGCGCCAGGCCTCGTATCCGGTCATCATTCCCTGGGAGGTAGAAACTATGGCGATGCCCAACCCGCCATAGACCCGGGGTATCTCGCCCCGGCCGACGTGCACGCGCAGTCCCGGCTTGCTGATTCGGCGCAGCCCGCGAATGGCGTTGGTGTCGTCGTCCTTGTAGGTGAGGTGGATCCGCATGGTGGGGAATTTCTGGTTGCGCGCCAGGTCCCAGTCGCGGATGTAGCCCTGCGCCTTCAGGATGTCGGCGATGGCGACCTTCATCTTGGATTGGGGGACCAGCACCGTCTGGTGCCGGGCCTGGATGGCGTTGCGAATGCGCGTCAGCATGTCGGCAACCGGGTCGTTAATGGGCATCGCGGAACGGCTCCTTGAAAATCCTGTCTATCCTGTGCATCGATGTAATTAGAGCCTTACAGGCTGGCCTTGCGCACGCCGGGGAGCAGGCCGTCCAACGCCATTTCCCGGAAGGAGATGCGCGACAGGCCGAAGTGGCGGATGTAGCCGCGGGGCCTGCCGGTAGCGCCGTCCCGGTTGCGGATGCGGTTGGGATTAGCGTCGTGGGGCAGCAGGGCCAGTTTCTGACGGGCTTCGAAGCGCTCACGGGCGGAGCGGGACATATCCCGCGCCTCGGCCAAGAGCGCGGCCCGCTGGTCGGCGTACTGGGCCACGGTGCGCTTGCGGCGTTCGTTCTTGACGATGGAAGATTTCTTGGCCAAGGTTCCTGTCTCCCTGTGTTTGGCTCAGGCCACGGTACCGGTGGGACGGGCGAGCCTACTGCCGGACGAAGGGCATTTCGAAGTGTTCGAGCAGCCGCGCCGCCTCGGCGTCGTTATTCGCACTGGTGGTGATGGTGACCTGGAGCCCACGCAGGCGGTCAATGCTGTTGTAGTCGATTTCCGGGAACACGATCTGTTCGCGAAGTCCCAGGGAGAAGTTGCCCCGGCCGTCGAAACCGTTGCGCGAGATGCCGCGGAAGTCCCGAATACGCGGCAGGGCCGTGATGATCAGGCGCTCCAGGAAGTAGTACATGCGGTCACCACGCAGGGTGACGGTGGTGCCGATGGGGTTGCCCTGGCGGACCTTGAAACCGGCGATGGACCGGCGGGCGCGGGTGATGACCGGCTTCTGACCCGAGATGGTGGTCAGGTCCCGGACGGCGCTTTCCATGGCTCGACCGTTGGTCAGCGCCTCGCCCAGGCCGATGTTCAGGTTGATCTTGGTGACCCGGGGCACCTGCATGGGGCTGGTGTACCCAAACTCAGACACCATGGCCGGGACGATTTCATCCCGGAAGCGGATCTTAAAGGCGGGAGGCGGCAGTTCCGTCGGCTCGGCGCCGTTGGATTCGGCCTCTTCCTGCCGGCGCCGCTGGCGGCGGCCTCCGCCCTGTTCGGTTCTTTCCTGCTGGTCAGTAGCCATTGGGATCACTCCCGAGAGGGTTACTCGTCCCGATTGCGGAACTGAGTGCTCGGTTCGGTGTAATTGCTCTGGATGAGCTTGATGTTGGAGATGTGGATGGAGGCTTCCTGCTGCACGCGGCCGCCCTGGCGAATGCCCGGGCGCGGCTTGTAGTGCTTGGTTACGATGTTGACCCCTTCGACGATGACCCGGTTCTTTTCGGGCACCATGTTGAGGACGCGGCCGGTTTTGCCCTTGTCCTTGCCGGCGATGACCAGCACGTCGTCGCCGCGCCGGATTTTGGTCTTGGCCATTACACCACCTCCGGCTGGTTTCCGCCTTTCGCCGGAATGAAGGGAGGGATGGGGCGCATTTTGGCTTGGGCCATCACACCACCTCCGGCGCCAGGGACACGATCCGCATGAACCCCTTGTCGCGCAGCTCACGGGCGACGGGGCCGAAGATGCGGGTGCCGCGGGGCAACTGGTTGTCGTTGATCAGCACGGCGGCGTTGTCGTCGAACTTGATGTAGGTGCCGTCGGGACGGAGCAGCGGCGCGGCCTGTCTCACGACCACGGCCTTGACCACCGAGCCTT
Source organism: Chloroflexota bacterium (assembly GCA_028873965.1). GTDB lineage: Bacteria > Chloroflexota > Dehalococcoidia > Lucifugimonadales > UBA3495 > Bin87. Next base: position 192,263 of record JAPPMU010000024.1, on the reverse strand, counting down.
TCCGCACCGGCGAGTTGGGAATAGCCTCGCGCACGGTGCAGACGATGATGTCGCCCACCGAGGCGTACTTGCGCCGGCTGGAGCCGGGAATGTTGATGAGCCGGATGCGTCGCGCGCCGCTGTTGTCGGCCACGTGCAGCCTGGTGTAACTCTGGATCATTTACGCATCCTCGTCGTCATCGGTATTTTCTACGTTGATGTCGTCAACCGGCATCGCGTCATCGGTTTCCGCGTCCGTGTCCGGCTCGATCACCGCGTCGCCTTCCAGCTCAATGGCGCGAACCTCGGCGACCTGACGCCGGGAGAGGATGTCCAGGAGCCGCCAGTGCTTGGTGCGGGAGATCGGACGGGTTTCCTGGATGCGGACCGTGTCGCCGATCCGGCATTGTCCTTCCGGGTCGTGGACGTAGAAGCGGGTGACCCGACGCATCTGCTTGCGGTAGACGCGATGGCGTTGCTTCCACACCAGTTCCACGACGGCGGTTTTGTCCATCCGGGTGCTCACCACGGAGCCCACCCGGACCTTTCGCATTGTCTTGGCCATTTAGGATAGTCCTGAAAGTTCTGTCAGCGCGTTGTGACGGTCGCGGTCGCGACGATCGGCGGGATCGCTACTGGAGTTGACGCTCGCGCAGGCAGGTGAGCATCCGCGCGATGTCCTTGCGGGTTTTGCGGGGCTGATTGGTGTCGGTGAGCTGGTTGACGGCGTCACGGAAGCGGAGGTTCATCAGTTCCCGGTAGGACTTCTGCAACTCTTCCTCGATCTGCTGGTCGGTCAGCGCCCGTATTTCGTACATCTTCATAGCTGCAATCACCTGGCTGAACTGGTCAGCAGCGAGTTCACGCGGTCCCGGTAAACGACCTTGGTTGGAATGGGCAGCTTGTGCGCGGCCCGCTCCAGGGCTTCCGCGGCCTGATCCAGGGGTACGCCGCCGACCTCAAACATGATGCGGCCCGGCTTGACCACGGCGACCCAGTGGTCGTTGGCCGCCTTGCCGCCACCCATGCGCACCTCGGCGGGCTTCTTGGAAACCGGCTTGTCCGGGAAAATGCGGATATACGTGCGGCCGCCGCGCTGCAGGTGACGGGTGATGGCGATACGGGCCGACTCGATCTGCCGGGCGGTGATCCACTCGGGCCTCAAGGCTTTGAGACCGATTTCGCCGAATTCCACGGTGCTCCCGGTGGTGGCCATGCCCCGCCGCTTGCCGCGACCCATCTTGCGGTATTTCGTCCGTTTAGGCTGAAGCATGGTGGTAATCTCCGTAATCAGTTTCGTCAGAATCAGGATTTACAGGATCATAGGATTAGCAAGATTAGGGAACTCAATCCCGAAAATCCTGAAATCTTGTAAATCCTGATTCTGACAAATAGCTAGTTCTCGAACTCGGCGGCCTGCAGTTCGGCTTCGGTGTCCTGGCTGGTGACGCGGAACTCGATGCTGTCCAGCTCACCGTCTTCCTCGGCGGCCGGCGGCATGATCTGGCCCTTGTAGATCCAGACCTTGATGCCGATGCGGCCCATGGCGGTGTGAGCCTCGGCCAGCGCGTAATCGATGTCGGCGCGCAGCGTGTGCAGCGGCACCTGGCCCATCATGAGCTTCTCGGTGCGGGCGATTTCCGCGCCGGAGATCCGGCCCTTGGTGATGATCTTGATGCCCTCGGCGCCGGCCTGCATGGTGCGCAGGGCGGCCTGGCGCATGGCGCGGCGGTAGGCCACGCGACGGCTCAGCTGGTCGGCGATGTTGCGGCCAACCAGGAACGGGTCCATTTCCGGCTGCTCGATCTCGATGATGTTCAGACGGAGCATGCCGGAGGTCATATCCTCCAGGCGGGCGCGGAGACCCTTGACCCGGTCGCCGTCGCGGCCGATCAGGATGCCGGGCCGGGCCGAGTGGATGTTGACGATGGTTTCCTGGGCAGTGCGGTCGATCTCGATCTTGGCGATGCCGGCGTCGGAGAAGGCGCGGTACTCGTCATGGATGGTGCGGCGCAAGGAGAGGTCCTGCTGCACGCCGGCCCGGTACTGGGCGCCGTTGTTGGCGTACCAGTGGGTGCGCCAGTCCTTGATGATGCCCAGGCGGAAGCCGAAGGGATGGGTTTTGTGTCCCATAGTTAGCGCTCCTCTATCTCGTCCACTTCGATGATGATGTGGCTGGAGCGGCGGGTAACCCGTCCAATCCGGCCTCTGGCGCGGGGCCGAAAACGCTTGAGCGGCCGCGCCTGGTCTGCCGAAATGCGCGTGATGCGCAGCTCGTTGCGATTCATGAACTCGTTGTTCTCGGCGTTGGACGCCGCCGACTGGACGACCTTGGCCACCGACCGCGCCCAGGGGGACTGCATCAGGCTCAGGTGGTCCAGGGCGTCGTTGACGGTCATGCCGCGGACCGCGTCCATGATGGGCTTGAGACGCTTGGGGGAGGCGCCCACCTGCTTGGCCATTGCTCGCACCGCTGGCATAACGTCACCTCACCCTGCTGGAGCGTTCCGACCGGGCGACGTGGCCGCGATAGGTGCGCGTCGGCGCGAATTCGCCCAGGCGGTGCCCCACCATGTTCTCGGTGATGAACACCGGCACGTGACGCCGACCGTCGTGGACGCCGAAGTTCAGCCCGACCATTTCGGGCATGATCATCGAATCCCGCGACCAGGTGCGGATGACGGTGGCCTCGCCGGATTCGCGAACCCGGTTGACCTTCTTGAGCAGTTTGGGGTGGACGTACGGTCCTTTTTTGATTGACCTTGACATGGTGACAAACGCTGCCTGTCGGGCCGCAGGGCGGCACGAGGGTTGGGTTACTACCTCCGCCAGCGGCGTCCGCGGACGATGAAGCGGCTGGAGGTCTTCTTCTTGTTGCGGGTCTTGTGTCCCAGGGTGGGCTTTCCCCAGGGCGACTTGGGGCCGGGCATCCCGATGGGGGAGCGGCCTTCACCGCCGCCGTGGGGGTGATCCACCGGGTTCTTGGCGACGCCGCGCACGTGGGGCCGTCGGCCCAGGTGCCGCTTGGCTCCGGCCTTGCCCAGGCTTTCGTTCTTGTGGTCGGGGTTGGAGAGCTGCCCGACGCTGGCGCGGCAGTTGAGCAGGATACGGCGCATTTCGCCCGAGGGGAGGCGGATCAGCACGTAATCGCCCTCACGGGACAGTACCTGCGCACCGGTGCCGGCGCCGCGAACCAACTGGCCGCCGCGGCCGGGGGTCAACTCCAGGTTGTGCACCACGGTACCGGTGGGGATGTTGCGCAGCGGCAGGGTGTTGCCGGGGCTGATCTCAGCGTTGGGGCCGGACTGCACGGTGTCCCCAACGGACAGGTTTACCGGCGCGAGGATGTACGACTTCTCGCCGTCGGCATAGTGCAGCAGGGCGATGCGGGTGGTCCGGTTTGGGTCGTACTCGATGGTCTTGACCTTTGCCGGCACGCCGTCCTTGCGGCGCTTGAAGTCGATGCGACGGTACATGCGGCGGGAGCCGCCGCCGCGGTGGTACGCGGTGATGCGACCCTTGTTGTTCCGGCCGCCGCGCTTCTGCAGCGGTTCCAGCAGGGACTTCTCCGGCTTCTTGGTGGTGATTTCCTCGAATGAGGGACGCACCGCGTTGCGCGTGCCGGGCGTTATGGGGCGCAGGTTTTTCAGGGGCATGGTTTCAGCTCTCGATACCGACGGGCGGCGGGTTGGCTACAGGCCCTCGATCAGGTCGATGCGGTCGCCGACTTGCAGCGTGACCACGGCCTTTTTCACGTCGGGCTGCTTCTTGAAACGGGGGCCGTACCGCTTGCGCTTGCCGTGATTGCGCGTGATGTTGACGCTGACCACGGTGACGTTGAAGTTTTCTTCCACCGCCTGCTTGACCAGCGTCTTGTTGGCCCGGGGAGCGATTTCGAAGGTGTATTGCCCCTCTTCCTGGAGCAAGGTGCTCTTTTCGGTGATGGTGGGGCGCAGGAGGACTTCGCTGATGTGCATTATTCCGTCACCCCACTTTCCGCCCGGCGGGCGCGGTGCCGGGGAGCCTGGCACAGATCGGCGATGCGGCGAATGGCTCCCACGGTAACCAGGAGGGTTTGGCGCTTCAGGACGTCGTTGGCGTTCACCAGGTCCGAGGGGAGCGTCCACACCTGTTTCAGGTTGCCGCCGGCCCGCGCCACGTTCTGCTGGGCTTCTTCAGTGACCACGAGGACCGAACCGGAGATGTTTAGGTTCTCCAGCACCTGCTTCATGGACTTGGTCTTGCCGTCGAGGCTGTCTAGGGAGTCCACGCAGATGAGGCGGCCGCCGCGGATTTTTTCGGAAAGGACACACTGCAAAGCCTTGCGACGCATCGCGCGAGGCAAGGCTTTTCGATAATCACGGGGCTTGGGTCCGAAGGCAATACCGCCGTGTCGCCATTGCGGGGAGCGGATGCTGCCCTGGCGGGCGCGGCCCGTGTGCTTCTGTATCCAGGGCTTGCGACCCCCGCCGGACACTTCGGCGCGGGTGCGGGTGGAATGTGTGCCCTGTCGCTGGTTCAGCTGGTAGATGACCAGCGCCTGGTGGACCAGGGTCTGGTTCATGGGCACGTCAAATACGGCCTCGTCCACCTCGATGGTGTCGATGGCGTTGCCGCCGGTATTCAGTACGGGGAGTTCCATTTCGGATCGGTTCCTTGGCGTTATGGGCCGCTTGCAGCGGAGGTTCCGGGCTGCTCGGCTCGCTTACGCCCGGCTCTTGCCTGTTTTCCGGATCGTTACGGGGCTGTTGGGAGCGCCGGGGATGCCGCCCTTGACCATCAGCAGGTTCCGCTCGGCGTCCACGCGGACAACTTCCAGCCCCTTGGCGGTCACCCGGCGATTGCCCATGTGACCGGACATTTTCAGTCCCTTGAACACCTTGCCCGGTGTGGTGCCGCCTCCGATGGAACCCGGCGCGCGCGCGCGGTCCGACTGACCGTGGGTGCGGGGACCGCCGCCGAAGCCGTGGCGTTTCATGGTGCCGGCGAACCCTTTACCCTTGGACTTGCCGATAACGTCCACGATTTCGCCGGGTTCAAAGATGTCCACCGAGACCAGCTGGCCGACTTCGTACTCGCCGGTGTCGTCGGCGCGGACTTCCTCCAGGCGGCGGCCGATCTGGCTGCCGCGCAGATGGCCCGCCTCGGGCTTGCTGGGTTTGCGCACCCGTCCGAACCCCAGCTGGACCGATTCGTAGCCGTCTTTCTCTGCGGTGCGGATCTGGGTGACGGCGCAGGGGCCGGCCTCGATAACGGTTACGGGCACGACGTGCCCGGCGTCGTTGAACACCTGGGTCATGCCGATCTTCTTGCCGAGGAACGCCTTGAGCATTTTCTTTGCCTGTGGATGTGGGCCTGCGAGTGATGGCCGGTGGATGGAATTCGTTAGATGAAATGGCGGCGGTGGCTTTTATGCCAGCCGCCAACCGGAACTGCAATTTTACGACGGGATTACTATTCTTTCAAGCCTGCTTATCCCGTACGAACTCCGTTTTACCCGCCTCACCCGTCATTCCGGGTCGTGCCGGGTGCGGGTTCGGCCGGTTTAGAGCTTGATGGAGATGTCCACTCCCGCCGGCATGTTGAGCCGGGTCAGGGCGTCGATGGTCTTGCTGGTGGGTTCCATGATGTCCAGGAGCCGCTTGTGGGTGCGGATCTCGAAGTGTTCGCGGGAATCCTTGTCGACGTGGGGTCCCCTGATGACGCAGAACCTTCGGATCTGGGTGGGCAGGGGCACCGGGCCCGCGACCCGGGCGCCCGTCAGTTCAGCGGTTTCCACGATCTGAGTGCTGGACTGGTCCAGCATCTTGTGGTCAAACGCCTTGAGGATGATCCGCATTTGTTGCCTTGCGACCATAATCTAATCCGCTAACGCTCCTGTGGTGTGTTTTGTTGGCCTGGCGTTGGGCTACCGGTTGTAGACCAGGGTCCGGGCCACGCTCTCGGGCACCGGCTCGTAGTGCCGGAACTCCATGGTGTACGAAGCGCGCCCGCGAGTGAGAGACCGCAGCGCCGTGGTGTACGCGAACGTTTCCCCGAGGGGAATCATCGCGCTCACGGTCTGCAGGTCGTCCTGCCCTTCGATGCTGCGGATCTGGGCGCGGCGTCCTCCCAAGTCGCTCAGCACCTCGCTGAGAAACTCGCCCGGCGTCACGATCTCCATCTCGAAGAAGGGTTCCTGCAACACCGGAGCCGCCCGGCGCGTTCCGTCCCGCATGGCGATCATGGCCGCGGAGCGGAAGGCCATTTCGGACGAGTCCACCGTATGGTAGCTGCCGTCCACCAGCGTGACCTTCAAGTCCACCAGAGGATAGCCAGCCAACGGGCCGTTGTCCAGAGCCTGCTTGACGCCGGCCTGGACGGCCGGGATGAAGTTCCGCGGGATAACGCCGCCGGTGATGCCATCGACGAACTCGGCGCCGGCGCCGCGCTCCTGGGGTTCCAGTTCCAGCCACACGTGGCCGTACTGGCCGTGGCCGCCGGTCTGGCGGACGAATCGTCCCTCGACCCGAACCGGCTTGGTGATGGCCTCGCGGTAGGCGACCCGAGGCTGGCCGACGCGGGCCTCCACGTCGAACTCGCGCCGCATGCGATCCACCAGGACCTCCAGGTGCAGCTCACCCATGCCGGATATCACGGTCTGACCGGTCTCGTCGTTGAAACGCACCACGAACGTGGGGTCTTCTTCCGAGAGCTTGCGCATGGCCTCGCCGAGCTTGTCCTGATCGGCGCGGGTGGCGGGTTCGATGGCCACCGACACCACGGGTTCGGGGAAGTGAGGCGGTTCGAGGATCACCGGCTTGTGGTCGGTGCAGATGGTGTCGCCGGTGAAGGTGTCCTTCAGTCCCACCGCCGCGCAGATGTTGCCGGCGGTGATCTCCGGCAGTTCCTCGCGGTGGTTGGCGTGCATCCGCAGCAGGCGGCCCATGCGCTCCCGGTTGCCCCGGGTCACGTTGCGCACGGCGGCGCCGGACTCTACCGTACCGGAATAGATCCGCAGGAACACCAGCCGGCCGACGTAGGGATCGACCACGACCTTGAAGGCCAGGGCCGACAGGGGCTCGCTGTCCAGAGGCTCCCGGATCTCGACGGTCTCGGTGCCGGGAACGGTTCCTTCCACGGGAGGCACGTCCAGGGGCGACGGCAGGTAGCAGATGATGGCGTCGAGCAGCGGGTCGATGCCCTTGCCCCGCATGGCGCTGCCGCACAGCACCGGAACCAACTGCCGGTTAATGGTGGCGGCGCGCAGGGCGGAACGGAGGTCGTCGGCGCAGATGTCCTCGCCCTCGAGGTACTTGATGAGCAGGGCCTCGTCAGTCTCAACGATCTTCTCGATCATCTCCTGGCGGTAGTCGTTGTAGGCCCGTTCGTATTCGGATGGCACCGGCATCAGTTCGGGAGGATCGGCCACGTCGTCGCGGCCGTCGGAATACATAATGGCCTGGCCTTCAATCAGATCGACCACGCCGCGAAATTCGTCCTCAGCCCCGATCGGCACCTGCACCGCAACGGGGTTGCCCTTCAGCCGGCGTCGAATGGACTCGATGGTGCGCTCGTAGGATGCGCCCACCCGGTCCATCTTGTTCACGAAGCAGATGCGGGGAACGTCGTAGGTGTCGGCCTGGCGCCAGACGGTTTCCGACTGGGGCTGCACGCCGGCAACGGCGTCCAGGACCACGATGCCGCCGTCGAGGACGCGGAGGCTCCGTTCCACCTCGGCGGTGAAGTCCACGTGGCCGGGGGTATCGATGATGTTGACCTGGTGGTCGCGCCAGTAGGCGGTGGTGGCTGCCGCGGTGATGGTGATGCCCCGTTCCTTCTCCTGAGGCATCCAGTCCATGGCCGTTGTGCCCTCATCCACGCCGCCGACCTTGCGGATACGGCCGGTGAGGTAGAGCACCCGCTCGGTGACCGTGGTCTTGCCGGCGTCGATGTGAGCGATAAAGCCGATGTTGCGTATCAGATCGGCGTTGGTTGTTACGGCAGTCATACCTGTACCTGGGGAGAGTTGGGGGAATAGCAGACAGAAAGGTAGGGGCGAATGATCATTCGCCCCTACCACGGGTGACGGATTTAGCGGCGGTAGTGTACGAAGGCGCGGTTGGCCTCCGCCATGCGGTGGAGCTCGTCCTTGCGTCGCACGGCGGACCCTTCGCCCCGGGCGGCGTCCATGAACTCGTTGGCGAGCCCTCGGGCCATGCGCATACCGTTTCGGGCGCGGGCGCCGCGAATGATCCAGCGCATCGCCAACGCCTCGCTGCGGCTGGTGCGGAGCTCGACCGGAACCTGGTAGGTGGCGCCACCGACGCGGCGGGGCCGCACCTCAACCAGCGGGGTGGCGTTGCGCAGGGCCGTGGTGAACACGCCGATGGGGTCCTGGTTCATGTCGTTCCGCACCAGCTCCAGGGCGTCGTAAACCACGCGCTGGGCGGTGGACTTTTTGCCCTTGAGCATGACCCGGTTGATGAACTTGGACAACTCCGCGTTGTTGTACCGCGGGTCGGGTTTGACAATCCTGGGTTCGGCGCGACGTCTGCGTGACATGGCTAATCTACCTTGCGTTCCAAAATGAGCCACCCCCGGCGGTGGGGGTGACGGTGGCCTTATTTCTCAGTTGGGGTCTCGTTCAGCCTTTACGGGTTCCGTACTTGCTGCGACCCTGACGGCGTCCGTCGACGCCCTCGGTGTCCAGGTTGCTGCGCACCACGTGGTAGCGCACGCCGGGCAGGTCCTTGACGCGGCCGCCGCGGATCAGAACCACCGAGTGCTCTTGCAGGTTGTGGCCTTCCCCGCCGATGTAGGCGGTTACTTCCACACCGTTGGTCAGCCGAACGCGGCAGATCTTGCGGAGCGCGGAGTTGGGCTTCTTGGGGGTCATGGTGCGGACCTGGATGCACACGCCGCGCCGCTGTGGGCACCCGGGGCCCCAGCGAGTGCGGTTCCGCAGGGAGTTCTGCACCCAGTGAAGGGCCGGCGCCTTGGTCTTCTTGCGGACCGGCTTGCGCCCCTTCCGAACCAGTTGATTGACAGTAGGCATAAAAGTTCCTTGGCCGCCGGGGTTTCTCCAGCGTGGCGGTACACGATGTTACTGCCAGTCGCCGGATTGTGTCAACCGAACGTTCGCTCAGCAAGCGTCAAAACTTGATGCGTTAGCCAGTCACCAAGATGATGATGCTCTACAAGTCCGAATCATGCCCCATGCTTGCAGGCGCGATGGTGGCATTGTCTCCGACCAGTGAAGCGCTACGTTTGGGTCCCGGGGCTCACCTTCCGCGCCGACCGCGCCGTCCATATCTATCCGCATAACCCCTAAGTGGCCCGTCGGAGGGACCGTTTATGAAATCGAGAAACCACACGATGAGTGGGATGCCACCCAGGAACACGGCGAGGAAGCCCCAGCCGACCAACACCCATCCCTCGGTGAGCCACGACTGGAGCATGCGATAAACACCCACCCCGCAGGAGCTCACTCCGAAGATAAAGAGCAACAGACTGCCAAGGACGATAATTGTCTTAATCCTCAAATCGTTACCTCATGACATGAGCATGGGGCGGAGCTTGCCCAAGAGGGCCTCCACGTCGTCGAGGCTTTCGGCCACCAGAGCGGCGTCCATGTCGTTTTCGTAGAAATTCTCGTGGAGTTCGCTTGCCGAGTTGAAGAAGCGCCGGATGTCGCCGTCACCGGTCTCGGCGCGCAGCCTGCTGGCCGCTTGGTGGTAGTGGCGGTGGCGGTTGTGCTCCCACCCACGCTGCTCGGCGATGGCCTTGAGCATCTGGGTGGCGGCGCCCCAGCCCTTTTCGGATGCCTGCGACAGGTCGCCGGCGGCCAGTTCCAGCCTGGCCTGAGCCATGAAATGCTCGCTGGCTTTTTGATACTGCCGCGTGGTCACGGGAGAACTCCTAAGATGGGTCAGGTTATCAGCGCTGCGATATGAGGGCAAATACCCAGATATGAGATGCGTGACCGGTGGCAGATCCGTCTCGCATTTGGCGACACCATGCCACGGACTGCGACTACATGAACAGCCCGCCGTTCACCTCCAACTCCGCGCCGGTGACGTAGTCGCCCTCCGGGGAGCAGAGGAACACTACCATCTGGGCGACCTCTTCCGCCTTGCCGAAACGGCGCAGGGGAATCTGGCTGAGCAGGCGGTCCTGGATGTTTTCGGGTATGGACGACACCATTTCCGTCTCAATGAAGCCGGGGGCCACGGCGTTGACGGTGATGCCCTTGCTGGCCAGTTCCTTGGCCAAGGTCTTGGTCATGGCGGCGACGCCGGCCTTGGACGCGGCGTAGTTGGCCTGGCCGAAGTTTCCGATCTGGCCGATGACCGAGGTGATGTTCACCACGCGGCCGTAGTTCTGCTCCACCATCTGGTCGATGCAGACCTTGGTGCAGTTGAACACGCCGTCCAAGTTGATGGCCAGCACCTTGCGCCAGGTGGAATGGTCCATGTTGACGAAGGTCTTGTCGGAGGTCACGCCGGCGTTGTTGACCAGGATGTCGATGTGGCCGAACTCCCGGAGCACCGAGTGGGCCATGGCGTAGGTGTCGGGGAAGTCTCCGACGTCGGCGCGGGCCAGCATCCCCTTGCGTCCCAGCGCCTGGATCTCCTCAACCACGGCGGCCGCGGCGGCCTCGTTGGAGACGTAGTTGATAGCCACGTCGGCGCCTTCTTCCGCCAGGGCCAGAGCGATGGCGCGGCCGATGCCGCGGGAGGCTCCGGTGACGAGGGCGGTACGTCCTTCCAGTTTCATGTGTGCCTCCTGTTGCTTCGGTCGGGTTTGTCGTTGGGGTCAGGGTCAGGCCTGTTCTCCTTCGTCGCCGGTGGCGCTGGCCGCTGTGTCAGATGACCGGGTGGAGCGGGTGCGGGACGACTGGGGACGCCGGGATGCGCTCAGCTCGCTGCGGAGCTTGCGGATCTCGTCCTCGAGATCATCCAGCTTTTCCTCCATGCCAATGATCCGAGCAAACATGCGGTCCATCTGGCTGCGGGAGGGCAGGTTGTACGCCCGAAGCAGGGCGTTGATCTGCGGATTGACCTGCTTGGCAGTCCGCTCCTGGAGAGCCAGTCCCTGCTCCATGTACTTGCCCAGCGCCTGGGAGAACTCCTCGGTGCTCATCACTTCCGAGAAGGTGGAGGCCATGGTCTCGAGGTAGCGGGCCCACTGGCGTTGCGCTTCTTCGATGGAGGGTGGCTGGGTTTCGCCGGACTGGCTGTTCATCCATTGTGACTGCCAGGTTTCGAACATCCGCTGCCACATCTGCATGAAGTCCGCCGGGTTGAACGGCGGCGTGAAAGGAGCCGAGCCCGGCGCGCCGGCGCCCGGCGGGAAGCCGAAGGGGAAGGCTCCAAAGGGGAACCCGGCAAATGGGGGCGCTCCGAACGGAGACGCGCCCGGGTTGGGGGGAGTGAACCCGCCGAAGCCGGCGGCGGCCTGCGACCAGGCCTCGGTGGATTTGCGGATCATGTCCTGCCACGCCTCGAAGAAGGCGGTGGCGCTGTTTTGGTTGGTACCATTGTCGGCGGTGGTCATTGGTGGGCGCTCCCGGAGTGGTGGTTACGTCGAGGTTTGCTGCGTTCAGTTGGACCGGGCCGAAACCCACTCGTCGATCTTGGGCCAGAGGGTCTGGTGGGCCTGCCGGCCGGAGAAAACGGAGATGTGCCCGCCGGGCAACTCCACGAACTCCTTGTCCTCGCTGGCAACCACGTCCATCAGGCTGCGCGCCGCCGGCGCCGGGACGATGTAGTCCTGGCTGGCCGCTGCCACCAGCAGGGGCTGGCTGATGCGCGACAGGTTGACGGCACGGCCGTTGATGAGGAACTCGCCCCGGATCATTTCGTTCTTGCCGTACAGGTTCTTGGACAATTGGCGGAAGAACCGGCCGGGCATGGCGACGAAATCGTTGGCCCAACGGCTCATGGCCTTGTAGCTTTCGATGTAGCCGGGACGGGTGGCGTTGGACCACAGGCCGGCCATGGCCTGGGCCTCCAGCGTGGGCCGCAGCATCTTGAAGCCGGTGTTCATCAGGACCGACGGCAGGCTGCCGTAGTGCTCGACGATGAGGTCGGCGGGGAAATAGCGCTCGTCCAGCCAGGTGCGGAACATGCCGCCCTGCTCGAAATCGATGGGCGCCACCACGGCGACGAAGTTGCGCACCGGAGCGTCCGGGTGCAGGGCCAGATACGCGGCGCTGAGGGTTCCGCCCAGGCAGATACCGTTCAGCGTGATCTCGCTGGCGCCGGAGGCTTCCAGCGCCCGTTCTATGGCGCGGGGAATGATCTTGTAAACGCCCTCTTCAAAACCGAGATCCCGATCCTCTTCGCCGACCACGCCCCAGTCCAGCAGGAACACGTCGTGTCCGTGGTTGACCAGATACTCGATCATGCTGTTGCCGGGGAGCAGGTCCAGGACGTAGGTCCGGCTGATGCCCAGCCAGGGCACGATCAGGTAGGGCAAGCCCAGGGTCTCTCGGTCTCGGGAGCCGTAGCGGAGCAGCCGGGTGTTGCCGCGCTTCCAGATGACCTCGTAGGGAGTAACCTCGGCGGGCGGGTCGGCCGGGTTGACGACGAAAGCGTCGAACATGGCCTGGAAACGCTGCCATTGGAGCTGCGCTTCCTGCTGGAATTGGGAGGCGTATTCCGTCGAGTTGACCACGTGTGTGTCTCCTGTCGGTTGCCGCTGAAGGACTGCGATTAGAAGGGAGCGGTGGGAGACGCGCCCCTGCCGACGGCGAATGACCAGTCCATGCAGGCCCGGCCGTAGTCCATGGCGCTGTCGACCATATCCTGGCCGGCGGACGCGAGGTCGGTGTTGGCCTTGAGCATGGTGGCGGTCAACTCGGCGCGGCGCTTTTCCACGCCCTGGGCGTACTCGGCGCAGGCCCGGAGATACTCCTGATCGCCGGCAACGATGGCGTCGATGAGTTCCCTGGCCTCGGGGCTGCCCACGACGTTGGGAGCGGCAGCGAAGGTCTTGGTAAGCTCTGCCATCTTCTCGCTGCGTTCACGCGCGCGGCCGATGGACTCTTCCCAGATCTTGCCGGAAGCGGCCTGTTCGGCCTGGAAGGCTTCGGTCATCAATTTGGTGGTCGCGGCGGATTGTTCCCAACCCACTCGTGCGGCGGCAAAGCCTTCGGAAACCATCCGGTTGTAGGCTTTGACCATCTCTTGCGCGCATTCGGTTACGGTGACTGCCACGTTGTGATCCTCCTGAAAACTCTGACCCTTACGGTAGGGCCGATTGATTACGGATTGGTTTCGATCAGGTTACGTTGTCGTTGCGTTCCGGCTCGGTCGCCGCGTCGGATCCGGTTGAGGGCGGAGCTGCCCCGAACGCCTGGGCGTACAGGTCGAAGAAGCCGGCGATCATGCGCTGGTAGCCGGACACCACCTCGGACCATCCCAGCAGCATCTGCTCGCCGGCCTCGGTGATGCTGTACACGCGCTTGGCCGGGCCGCTGCCGTCGGTCTGCCATTCGGATGTGACGTGTCCTTCCTTTTCCAGGCGGCGCAGTTCACGGTAGAGCGCTGTGTGGTCCACGTCCGCGAAGCCCATGCTGTTGAGCTGCTGCATGATCAGGTAGCCGTGCAGGCTCCATTGCTTGAGCACCAGCAGAACCCACGGGGTGAGAAAGTTCCGGGGCAGCCGGCGACTGCCGAGGTGATCAGGACTGACCATATGTGCATTATACACATAAGGACAGATTATGCAAACTCGCCTCAGCCCGATGCGTACTAAGGCGTGTCGTCAAATTGAGTTGCCAAGCGTCAAAACGTTCCACTTCCGTCATTCCCGCGAAAGCGGGAATCCAGAATCACTCGCTGTTGCAGAATGATTTGGGTATGGAAACGCCTGGATTCCGGCCCCGTATCAAGTACGGGGTGACGTTCTTTCGCCGGAATGACGGGATAATTTGACGACACTCTGTAAGTTTGCGGCGGGAGAATCATCAGAAGCAGGATTTCCAAGATTTAGGGATCACCAGGATTGGAATGGGAAGCGTTTTGAGATGGATATGTCCCAATCCTGACAATCATAGAATCCCGTACATCTTGATGCTGACGATTCGCGAGCGGAGCAGGGCGATCTCGTCGCTGTGCTCCACGCGATGACAAACTGGGTACGGACAAGGGCCGGCGGTGTCACTGAGCCCGCGGCCCCTTGGTGATCGGCACCTGCTCCACGGAGCCGTCGGGGGTGATCATCAGTCCCGTGTACGGGGCGGATTTTGCGTTGTAGATGGCCACGGCGTCCGCGCCGCTGCCCGGATAACCCAGCCGCCGCAGCCAGCCGGGGATGACGTGCTCCGGAAGCACCACCGTCTGGATGTGCTCCTGCACCTGGTCGGAGAATGGGGTGGCTTCCAGGCCCCGGTCCTGCGCCGCTTCCAGGGCGATGAAGTTCTGGAAGGGGGCCAGGCGCAGGGCTTCCAGCTCGGCTTTAGCGCCTTCCTCAATGATGATCTGCTGCAAGTCCTCGGGGATGTCATCCCAAACAGCCAGGTTGATCACGTTGTTGGTGTAGCCGAAGCCGATCACCGGGCCGGCGATATGGTCGGCTACCTCGAACAGGCTGCCGGTGACGCCCAGCAGCAGGGTGGTCACCGCGGCGTCCACGGTGCCTATTTGCAGGGCGGTGTACAGCTCGCCGACGCTGAGTTCGACGGGCTCGCCGCCCATGCCCCGGATGAAGTCGGACATGGATGCCGAGTGGGTGCGGATCTGCTGGCTCTCGAAATCGCCAATGGAGCGCATGGGCTGGTTGCTGAAGAACCACTGGTCGGAACCGGCGAACCAGTTGCGATTGAGCACCGGGCTGCCGCCGGTGATGTCCAGGAGCATCCGGTCGATGTCGGGCGCCATGTCCGCCAGCGCCGAATAGGAAGTTTCCCAATCGGTGGCCGTTCCCCAAAGGGATTGCACCTCCAGGGACGGGTGCGCTCCGGCGACGTAGCCAGTGAAGATGTTGACCATGTCCAGCGACCCGTCGGCGACCTGGCTCAGCGTATCGGGCCCGGCGAGTCCCAACTCCACGAAGGACGTCACCGACAGGTCCACCTGGCCGTTGGTGCGTTCCCACAGGTTGGGCGCCCAGTAGGTTTGGATCAGCACACAGGTGGGCAGGTTGCGGTCGATGCAAACGTGCTGGATCTCGATGCTCTCGCCGGACGAGGTGAGCTGGGTGGGTTCGGTGAGGTTGGCCTTGTCAATGAGATCGCGGTAGTAGTCGCTGTTGTAGATAAACAGGTGATCGGGGATTCCGGCCGGCTCGAAGCCCAGGATTGCGGCCGCCGAGGCCTGCCGGTAGATGGCCTCCGGCACGCCGAACATCAGGCCCTGGTGCGGTGGCGGGCCGAGCAACTGGGTGGCATCGCCCACGTAGATCGCGCCCGGACCGTGGGCGTGCGCGTCGGCGTAGGCCATCAGATCGGAGATCACCGGTGGCTGGGGAGTCGGCGCTGGTTGGGTGAGGGTTGGTTCCGTGGGAACGACGGCGGGAGCGGCCGCGGGTTGCGTCGGGGCGGCCGCTGGCATTGTCGGTTCCAACGTCGGGTTGGGTCGCGAAGCGGCGGCCGTTGGAACGGTTGTTGCCGGCGCCGTTTGCGCTGGGGATGGGGGAGCAGCCGGAGAGGCCGCGGGCGCCGTCGCGTCGGAGCGAGGCTCGACGTTTTGCCCAGTACCAGAATCGTCCTGGCCGCAGGCTATCGCGGCGAGCACCGCTGCGATAGCCAACGTTGCCACAAGCCAGAACACCATGCGCCGCTGCCTCATCACCGCTCTCCTCTGTTTGACGTTTCGGTTTCCGAGCCCCGGATCGGGCTGCACGGTATTCCAGTGTACGACCATTCGTCGTTTTTGGTTGGGTCGGGAGCTTGCGAAATCCGATTGCCGGGGCGGCCGATCCATCACCGAAGTTTGTAACGCGCTTCACAATGGACTATAATGAGCGTTACCCAGCGGAGTAGGGAGGGATCGCATAGTGGTCTAGTGCGGGCGCCTGCTAAGCGCTTATCCTGGGAAACCGGGATCGTGGGTTCGAATCCCACTCCCTCCGCCATTTCCAACCTGGATGTCTCCGCCGACACGGGATTAAACTCGAATGCAGACCTATCACATCTGGACCATCGGTTGCCAGATGAATACCGCCGACTCCGAACGCCTGGGGTCGGCGTTGGAGCAACTGGGCCTCAAGCCGGTCGCGCGACCGGGCGACGCCGACGTGGTGGTGCTGAACTCGTGCGTGGTTCGCCAGTCCGCCGAGGACAAGGTGACCGGCACGCTGAACCTGACCCAACCCCTGCGCAAGAAGCGACCCGACGCGGTGCTGGCGCTCACCGGCTGCATGGTCGGCCCTCGCACCGAGGAACTGCAAAAGCGCTTCCCCCACGTTGACCTTTTCCTGCGTCCCCAGGAGTTCGAGCCGCTGCTGGAGGTGGTGGGCGAACGCCTCGGCCTGGATTGGGAAGGATGCGTTGGAACGTTGGCTCCCCAGCGGCCCGACGTGGCAACCTACGTGCCCATCATCCACGGCTGCGACCTGATGTGCACCTTCTGCATCATTCCCTACCGGCGCGGCCGGCAGGTCAGCCGGTCGGTGGATGACGTGGCCCGCGAAGTCGAACTGCTGGCCACCCGCGGGGTCCGCGAGGTCACCGTGCTCGGACAGACGGTGGACGCCTACGGCCACGACCGCGACGAGGGCGACGACCTGGCCGACCTGTTCACCAGGCTGAACGACGTGGAAGGGCTGGACCGGATTCGGTTCCTCACCTCCCACCCGTCCTACATGAGCAGCCGTATCATCCGGTCCGTGGCGGACCTGCCCAAGGTGTGCGAGCACATCAACCTGCCGGTGCAGGCGGGCGACGACGAAGTGCTGAAACGCATGCGCCGCCCCTACACCACCGCGGAGTACCGGGACATCATCAGCGAGATCCGCGACACCATACCGGACGTCACGGTCAGCACCGACATCATCGTTGGCTTCCCGGGCGAAACCGAAGAGCAATACGAGAACACGCTGCGGCTGGTGGATGACCTGCGTTTCGACAAGGTCCACGGAGCGGCGTATTCCACTCGTCCCGGCACCATCGCCGCACGCACCATGGAAGACGACGTGCCGCAAGAGGAAAAGCAGCGGCGCCTGAAGGGTCTGGAAATACTCCAGGAGAGCATTCTCACCGACATCAACTCCGCGTATCTCCACGATACGGTGCAAGTGCTTGCAGAGAATCGCAAGCGAGGCAGCTGGACGGGACGAACGCGCGGCAACAAGCTCGTTTACTTCGACCTTCCCGAAACCTCCGATTGCGTCGCCGAACCGGACCTGACCGGCCAGTTGGTGGACGTTCGGGTCACACGCGCCGGGCCATGGTCTTTGGCCGGCGTGCTGGCGTAGTACCGCTTTTTTGCTTAAAGGAGGCGGCTTATATGGTTACGCAAACCAGGCAACCGACAATTCCCCTCACCGAAATAGAACACGCCGCCTTCTGCAAACCGGAAGACGAGCTTCCCGCCAAGTCGCTGGCGGAGGAGTTGGCGATCAACGTCCGCTGGCAGAAGATTCCCGGTGAGTACCTGGCCTGCTCGCCCGCCGAGCTGGACGAGCGCATCGGCGTTGCCCGCCGCGCCCTGGGCGACCGCGTGACCATCCTGGGACACCACTACCAGCGCGAGGAAGTCATCAAGTACGCCGATTTCCAGGGCGACTCCTTCCTGCTCAGCCAGGAGGCCGCATCCCGCCCCGAGGCCGACTTCATCGTGTTCTGCGGCGTCCACTTCATGGCCGAGACCGCGTGCATCCTGGCCGGCGACCACCAGCAGGTGATCCTGCCCAACATCACGGCCGGCTGTTCCATGGCCGACATGGCGCCCATCCAGGACGTGGAGGACGGCTGGGAGGATTTGCAGGACGTGCTGGGTGACCACGGCGGCATCCTGCCTGTCACCTATATGAACTCGGTAGCCGCGATCAAAGCCCTGTGCGGGCGCAACGGCGGCGCGGTGTGCACCTCCTCCAACGCCACGGCCGTGCTGGAATGGGCCTTCGGCGAGGCCGACCGGGTCCTGTTCCTGCCTGACCAGCACCTGGGCCGGAACACCGCGCTCAAGCTAGGCATTCCCTTGGACGAGATGGTGGTGTGGAACCCCTTTAAGGCCATGGGCGGCAACACGCCGGAGCAACTGCGCAAGTCCAAGATGGTGCTGTGGCAGGGTCACTGCTCGGTCCACACTCGCTTCACCACCAAGCAGATCGAGTCGGCCCGCCAGCGCTATCCCGACGTGACGGTGCTGGTGCACCCCGAGTGCCCCATGGAGACGGTTGAAGCCGCCGACCTGAACGGCTCGACCGAGTTCATCCGCAAGACCATCAACGAGGCGCCGGCCGGCTCCGCATGGGCGGTGGGCACCGAGATCAGCCTGGTGAACCGCCTGGCCATGCACAACCCCGACAAGACGGTGTTCTGCCTGGATCCGGTGAGTTGCCCCTGCTCCACCATGTACCGCATCCACCCGGCCTACCTGTTGTGGACGCTGGAGAGCCTGGTGGCCGGCGAGGTGGTCAACCGCATCCTGGTGCCGGACCAGGAACAGAAGGAGTCGGTGGTGGCGCTGGAGCGGATGCTGGCGCTGCGGTAGAACACAGCGACACGGCAAAAAACATGAGCGCTCCGACGATTGCCGGAGCGCTCTTTGGTAATTTACGGCAGGACTTATTGCTGCGCAGTCTGGTGAATGTCGAAGATCCGCCGCCGAACCTCGAACACGAAGCCCGGCAGGACCGGGTCGCCAGTAATCACCTCGGGATCTGTTAATTCCAGCGGGGCTACGCCGGGGAAATAGACATAGACTCGACGCCGGTAGGGGTCAATCAGCCAGCCCATCCTGGACCCGTTGGCCATGTAGAGTTCCATCTTCCGCTGTAAAGGCGGGAGGCGATCGGTGCTCGACATAATTTCAGCGACAAAGGCAGGGCATACGGTGATAGCGCCGCCGTCAGACAAAGGAGGAAGCTCGGCCACCTGCTCTGGAGACAGCCAAACGGCATCCGGTTCTGTGCGCGAACCGTCAGGTAAGCGCACAATGGTACGCGAGGGGTGAGTTTCGCCGTCGTGTGTTTCTACCCATACAAACAAGGTGCCGAACAGTTGGCCTTCAGCATGACCGCCATCACGATTAACCATGGCGTTGATAACTAACTCCCCTTCCCCGGTCAATTCCGCGTAAAATCCGCGCCCCTCGTTGGCCTTGGCAAGACCGACGAGCCACTGGTCAATCTCGTCGTCGGTAAGCTTGCCGGCAACCGATTTAAGGATCGGGCTAATGTTGATGACCAGGGGCAGAGGGACGTCCGCCCAGTTGGTTGCATCACGCTCTTCCGATGCTGCGGAGTGAATTTTGGATTGGGCAACCACGCCTTATATCCTCCTGTAACCGACGGGTCATTCTAAGTCGAAAATGCGGCTGCGCACGTCGAACACGAAGCCGGGCAACTCCGGCTCCCCGCTGACCGTCTCCGGGTCGTCCAGCACTTCCGGCACGGCGCCGGGGCGATAGATGTGCACCTGGCGCAGGAAGGGGTCAATTAGCCAGCCCAGGGCAATGCCTCGGGCGATCCATTCCTCCATTTTGGCCTGCTGGTCTTCCAGGGAATTGGAAAGGGATCGAATTTCCGCCACAAAGCGCGGGGCAAAAGGAAAGCTGTGAGGCCGCTGCCCCGCCGGCGGCAAGGATGCTAACTGTTCCGGGGCCATCCAGCCGGCATCCGGGGCGTGGCGTCCTGGCCAAGCCATGCGAACCCGCGAGTTTCCGATGACTACTTTTCCGCCAGGACCAGCATTGAGCCAAATTTGGAGGTCAAACTGCAGGTTAAATTGACGTTCCGTTCCGTCCATGCCTTCTGACGCCATTGCCCACAATCTCCCCTGCTGGTCAATCTCGAACCGGTAGCCCAAATCTTCGTTGTCGGCGGTGAAGCGCAGGAACCAGTCGTCCAGCGCGTCGTCGTCGGGCAGCAGGGCCAGTATTGAACTGATGTCCAGCGAGAAGGGGGCCGGCATATCGCCGTCTGGCGAATTGACCGTGATGTCAGGTTGTGGTGTGGGAACGGTTTGCGTGGTCATATTGACATCTCCCTAGGCCGCGTCGTCCAGGCAATCGCGCAGGGGGCGGTTGATGCAGGAGAAGATGGGCGTGTCCTTGAGGGTGTAGGGGCGGGCCTTGGACTCGCGGAGATCCATCACCAGGTCCAGGAAGGTGCCGGGCTCGTCGGTCTCGAAACCGAGGATGAACTCGGGGTCGTCCAGGCCGAAGGAGTAGGCGGTGGAGATTTTGACCTGGGGATACTTGTGGCCGATGACGAAGTGCTCGTTCATCATCTCCTGGCGCGTGTCCTTGGGCAGTTGGTACCAGTCGTGGGTTTTCCAGAAGGGGTACATGAAGAGGTATTGCCGTCCCACGATGCGCATGGATGCAGAGTCGCCGGTTCCTTCCTGGCCCTCGTGCTGGTGGTCGTCGATATAGGGCGAGCGGCGGGTCATGCCGAGATACGAGTGGGGCGTTTCCAAGTAGCCGCCCAGGCGGGTTCCGTTGAGCCGTGCCGCCATCTCGTTGATGGGCTCCAGCTCGGGACACACTCCCCACAGCATGAAGTCGGTGTCGCCGCGGGCGCCCACCAGGGTGTAGGTGTTCAGGGCGACCCGGTCGGAGTGTTCGGCGGCCACGGCGGCGAACTCATCCTTGCCGGCCTCGCGCTCGGCAGCAGGCAGGCGACGCCATTCGGGCTGCACTTTATAGAAGGTGTACTTGACGAAATCGCGTCGCGGGTCGGCCATTTGGGGTCTCCTTTTCATCGGTTATACAGTTTACGTTATCCCGTCGGGATGCGCCCAATTTTAGCATCAGCCGGCTACGGTTCCAGTTCATCAAGCGGGATGTGAATCGTCAGCAACGCGCGGATGCGGTGGAGGAACGCGGCGGCGCGCTGGTAGGCGGCGCGGGCGTCCGCTTCGCCGAACACCATCTCGACTTCGTAATCGGCATCATTGCGCAATTTTTGGAGTTGGTTAAGCTCTCTGCCCCATACTGGTTCAACATGGTGGATTCTGACGATGCGCTCACCAAATCTTCTGATCACGCCTTCGTGAGTGCGCGGTTCAATATCATCAAGCAAAAGCGGTGATTTGGCAGCATGAAAGGCGGCGTAATATGCGCGTGAAATCGAGTCTGCATAGTAGATTGTGCTTTCGTATGTGGCAGCGGCCCCTAAACTTTCGCGAGCTCGCCGCCATTCCGCTATCGCTTGGTCTTTGTTCATAAGACGCTGATGCCTTCACGGACTACTCTCCGATAAAGTGAACTTGTAGAGATCTTGCCTTCAGCCCATTCCTCGCTGGTGCAAGACCTGATTGAAGGCGCAATAAAAAAGCCGTCCAGATCAATCTCATACGCCAAATTGTCGACCGCTTCCAGCGTTTCACTGTCTTCCCCGTCCACGATGACCAGAATATTAAAGTCTACGTCCAAACCTGAAATGCCGCGCGCATGAGAGCCATACACGATGATGTCATGGATCCGTTCCCTGCAATGCTCTTTGAGTTGCCGGCGGTACTCCTCCAGCCAGCCCAACTCATCAGCAGTCAAGGACAAACGCGGGCTAGAGGGCATTGGCTCCGGGGGAACAACGTTGGCTGGGACTCCGCTGTTCGTAATGACAACCGCCGTTGCGCGAGACCGTCCTTTTCCACCGTGTACCGACGGCTCAGCGCACCACTTGGCTGCCAGGAAGCGCACCGCACGGTAAATGCCGTCATCAAACCCCAGCAGGTCGCACACCACCCGCCGATCCAGCAAGGCACGGTTCTCATCTGCGTCGGCCAGGTAAGCCGGCTGCAATTCCTTATCGCGGAATTCATCAAAGATGGCTTGGGCGATCTCCAACTGGCCGTCGGTCAAGCTTCGGAGGTCCAGGGCGGGGAGGGACTCAGCGGCGCGGATGGTGATTATGCCGCGCCCGGGCTGCTGGCGGCCGGAGTGCCACCAGTATGACAACAACCCCAAAGTGCTGTTGCTCCATATCGCAAAGGCGTATTCGTAGCGCTCGTCGTCGAAAATTACGTTAGGCCAACCCCTGCCGCCGACCGTTTCCTGTTCGGTAAATACAGCGGCTAATGGCTGAGAATTGAAACGGAAATCACGACTAACGTGAGCGCGGCTGGCAGTTGCCCAAACTTCTGCCGCCTTGCTTTCCATGTCTTGTCGTACCTGTAACTGTGCATCCGGTTCGCAGACTATTCGAGTCTCCTTGCTGGCTTCGTGCTTCCATAGAGCAGGGTAAGTTGCCGTCGGGCTAGGATCAATAATATCGAAGGGGCCGCGTGGGGGCGGGCCGGTTATATCGCGGTCAACCAGGCCGAGTTTGCCGATGCTTCCCAATTCCGCAACGGGCAAGTCCAGCGCGTCGGGTTGCGCCGGCAGCCACAATTTCGATTGGGTCAAGGCATGGGCAGTTTGCGCCAGCGCATAGTCCAGCATACGCACGCTGCCCCAATTCACGCCGTCGCCGCTCAGCGGAGCCTCCAGCACAGTGCCGGATACGTCATCTCCCACCGTCAGTTGCGTACCGCCATACGGCCCGTCCTCAATGCGCCGAACGCCGCCGGAGCTGATGATGCTCTGCGCGATGGCGGCGGATTGGGCAACTCCGTGCGGTCGGTAATGCAGCGACGTGAACTGCGCTCGCGAAGCTGGTTGGTTATTCGCACTGTCTCTTTTGCGGGCTACTACCAGGCACTCGGCCATGCCGGTGTCTGACGAAAAGGACATCTCCCGGCCGTTGGCGGCGATGCTTAATACGGTTGCATCCGTATAATCGTCTGCCAACATCCGCCGGAAACCCTGCCACGACAGCCCTGACGCCGCAGACAAGGGCAGCACTAGCGCCAGTATGCCGCCCGGCTTCAGCTTTCTGTCACCCAATGCCGCAAAGGCCGAGGCGATGCCCGCGTTGCCGTGATAGCAGGTTGCTCTGCCCAGCGCGTTAATTCGCCGGCCCATGGCCGTCTGGTCATCCCGGCTGGCGTCAAAGGCGGCAAACGCCGGGTTGGTAACGACGGAGTGCGCTCCCTCGTGATTAGTGGCGCGGGTAAAGGGCGGGTTCATAATCACCAGGTCAAATTCAGCGTCGGGCATCAGTTCCGTAAACTCGCCGTCGGAATGCAGCAGTTCCAGGGAGCCGATGCGTACTTCCCCATCCGCTTGCCGACCGTAGGGCATAGTACGCAGGTTGGAGTGGCGGAAGCCTACGTTGGGTTGCAGCCCGGCCAGCGTGGCGCCGGTGATATGCACCGCGGAAGGCATTACGTCGCAGCCCTGAATGACTTCTTCCAGCATCTTCGGGTGCAGTTCGGCGGCGTTGCCGCCGGCGCGCTCGTGTCGGGCGGCGATTTGCTCGTACACCGCCGACAGCAGTGCCCCGGTGCCGCAGGCGAAGTCGGCGACGCGCAGTTGGGCGATGGAACCGGCGTCGCTCCAGTCCACTCCGGCCATCCTGGACACTGCCAGCCGGGCCAGCAGGTTAGCGGACGCGGGTAAAGTGTAGAAAGTCGCCAGATACTTGCGGTCGGTAATCAGCCGCTGGAACACTTGGCCCGTAAGGTCATGGTCGTTGTTGACGCCCCGGGCTGCGATATTGAGCACGTGAAAGCTGATGATGTTGAGAATCTGCGCCGCCGCACGGGTGGGCAGTTCGGCCACGATGTCGTGGGCAATCTCAAAGATGTCGAGATAATTGACGTCCAATATCACATGCCAGGCGGCCAAGATTTCCGCCTGCGGGTTGGGGTTGTCACGATTGCAGATTTGTTGCAGCGGTTTGACGCCGTGCCGTCCAGCCAGCCGCTCGTGAAAGAGCATGGCGTTGGCTACGATGGCGCAGGCCATGCGGCGCATCTGCGGCACGTCGGTCAGGTTCAGGCGGCGGGCGATGGCCGGGTTGATGTCCGGCCTGGTTTCCGACGTCCGGTTCAGCACGTTGGTCGCTGATTCAATGCCTTGTTGCAAGTCGTCGGCGGCTTCCGCCACAGCTTTTTGCGGCACGGACACCAGGCGAATCAGGTCGGCTAAATCGGCTACGCCGCCCTCCAGCCATCCAGATTGGGGAAAGCGGCCGCCGTTTTCATAAACGACGCAGTAGGACAGCCGGGCTCCGGTCAGGAACGCTTCAAGGTCATAGGCGTTCCCGACCGCATCCGGGTAGCGCAGGGCGATAGCGGCCTCAATCGGGCGAGGCTCGTCCGTGATTTCCAAGCCGAGGCGGGTCCGAGCGTCCGCCTCGGCTCCGTGGGCGGGTTCGTGCTCTGCTTCCACGACCACCGGGGAACGGCCGGCTGCGGTAATCAGGATGTCGGGACGCAGGCTTGGATGCCCGCTTACGATCCGGGTCTGTTCGGCGCGTACCACAAAGCTCCGAAGCATCCCCTTCAGCAAGTCGCCGAGGGCAAAGTTGGCGCTCGATTCGCTGTTGCGAGATTGCGTCGTGGTCATTGTGGCACCGCCCTAACGGTTGTTGATCGCCGGCCAATCACCTGCACGGTGGCTGGATGGTGCGACGATTGTAGCACCGGCCCCGTGCGGCCGGGCTGCCTGCGAACCGAATGGGTTACAATCACCGTCGCGCGCGATGCCGGCGAGCGTCGCCGCCATCACAGGAGGGACACCGATGGTAACTATCGGAGAGGGCCAGTTCACCTACGAGGTGCAGGAAGGTTGGGGTCAGCTGCCCGCCGGCTACGCCTTCAGAGAGGTGGCCGCTGTGGGCTGCGACGCGGATGACAACGTGTACGCTTTCAATCGAGGCGAGCACCCGGTGATCGTGTTCGACAAGGACGGCAACTTCATCGAGTCCTGGGGCGAGGGTGTATTCCCGAGGGCCCACGGAGTCACCATGGCTCCCGATGGGACCATGTTCCTCACCGACGACGGCGATCACACCGTGCGCAAGTGCACGCTCAACGGCGAGATACTGTTGACCCTAGGCACCAGCGGCCATCCCGCGCCGTTCATGTCGGGCGACCCGTTCAACCGCTGCACGCACGTCGCCATCGATCCGCGCAACGGTGATTTCTACGTGTCGGACGGTTACGGCAACGCCCGCATCCACAAGTACAGCCCGGACGGGCGGCTGATCTTCTCGTGGGGCCAATCCGGCAACGGCCCCGGCGAGTTCAACATCGCCCACAACATCGGCACCGACCGCGACGGCCTGGTGTACCTGGCCGACCGGGAGAACCACCGGGTGCAGGTGTTCAATCCCGACGGCAGGTTCATGGGACAGTGGAACGACATGTCCCGGCCCTGCGGCCTGTACATCGACCAGGAGGCTGGCCTGGTGTACATCGGCGAGCTGGGTTCGGCCATCGGCCCCAACTCCCAGGCCAGCGGCCTTGGTCCCCGGGTCAGCGTCTATGACACCGAGGGGCGACGCCAGGCCCGGGTGGGCGACGGACCCGAGGGAGAAGCGCCCGGCCAGTTCATCGCGCCCCACGGGGTCTGCCTGGACTCCGCTGGGAACATCTACGTGGGCGAGGTCTCATGGACCCACACCGGGCAGCACCTGGACCCGCCGCGCGAGATTCGTTCGTTGCAGAAGCTGGTCAAAACCGTTTAACTTACATGGATGAACAGGATAAACGGGATGATGAAATCATTTAATCCCGATCCTGTTCATCCTGTAGATCCATGCAAATAGAGATATAGATATGGAAATTCGCATTGGCAGTTTGTCACGGGATGCTAACGAGGCCACCGGCGCGGCGTTGGTCATCGACGTGTTCCGCGCGTTTACCACGGCGGCCATCGCGTTCGACCGGGGTGCGGAACGGATTACCCTGGTGGCCGAGGTGGAGGAGGCGCTGGAGATCCGGAGAAACAATCCCGCCATTGCCGACATCCTGATGGGTGAGGTGGAGGGCCGCCGACCCGAGGGGTTCGACTACGGCAACTCGCCCTACGAAGCGTCTTCGGTGGATTTTGCCGGCAAGAGCGTGGTTCAATCCACCCGCGCCGGTACGGTGGGAACGGCGGCGGCGGGAGCGGCCGGCTGCGATCCGATTTACGTAACCTCCTTCGTGGTGGCCGGCGCAACCGTGCGGGCGGTGCTGGCAGAGGAGCCGCAGCCCGAGTTAGTAACCATTCTGGCCATGGGAGACCAGGGGGTGAACCGGGCCGACGAGGACGAACACTGCGCCATGTACCTACGCAACCGGCTGGAGGGACGCAATCCCGACCCGGAGGCGCTGCGCAAGCTGATCATGGCCGGCGGCGCAACCCAGAAGTTCTTCGACGACGCCCAGCCCCAGTTCCATCCCCGGGACGTGGGCCTCGCCCTGGAGGTGGACCGCTATCCCTTCGCCATGCGGGTGACGCGGGAAGACGGGCTGCTGGTGGCGCGGCGGACCGGCTGAGTCTCGTGACGAGTACGCTCAACGAGCAACGCTACGTGACGGGGTTGTGCAGCTGGATACCGGGGAACCGGGTGAAGATGCGGTCGTTGCTATGGACGACAGCGTCGTGTTCTATGGCCAGCGCGCCGATGTGGGCGTCGGTTACCGTGTTGGGTCCGTAGGCTGCGGCCTGCAGGAGACCTGCCAGCAACTCCGGGTGTCTGCTTGTCGGGCTGATAGCCGATACGTGGGGCCTTGCGAGCCACTGCTGGATCTCATCAACTGCCTCCGCGCCGGTTAGAGGCATGGCTAATGTGCCCGGTCTAATCGAGAGTCTGATGAACCCGGTCAGGACGACCCAAGGGATTCCCACCGGTTCGTCTCCGTTCATTAGTTCGGCCCACCATTGGCGGGCCTGTGGGTGTTGGGGTGCGCGGTAGTCGTATGCGTAGATCAGCAGGTTGAGGTCCGGGACGATCATGGGGTGGTCCCGCTGTCGGCGGTGTTGAGGTAGTGTTCCGCTTCCTCTTGGTCAAGGAGTTTTTTCATCCACCTGGGATCGTCCCATGGGGGTTCGTCGACAACGGTGATGGATACGACGGCGCCTTCCGGTATGGGCAGTGTTTCGGTGTCCAGCGGCCTGAAGGTTCCGTTCTCGAATTTGGCGCTTAGCGTTCTTTTCATGACAATCTCTCCTACCCGCAGTCTAGCATGCTCGGCTCATGTTAGCCGTTCACGACAAGTCGCGGGCTGGTTTGGCCAGTTAGTCCTCCCTGTGGGCAGGACGTGCCGTACACTACGGAAGCAGTCTCCGGCGCCAACTGCGGCGGGCAGAAACGCCGAAACCCGCCGGGCACTATCTATGCGCCAAATTGCGTAGTTGGGGTTCAATAAGCGTGTTCATACGCTTACTATGAATCCCACCAATATAGAACCCTGGCTCAACCAGATCCACTGCGACGATTGCCTTTCGGCCATGGGCCGGATGCCGTCGGCGTCGGTGAACCTCGTCGTCACCTCGCCGCCGTATAACCTGCTCAACAGCAGCGGCAACGGGATGAAAAACGGCAACGGCGGCAAATGGTCGCGCGCCACCCTGATGCTGCAGCGAGGGTACGCCGAGCACGGCGACAGCATGCCTCACGCGGACTACGTGGAATGGCAGCGAGAGTGCCTGCGGGAGATGCTGCGGGTGCTCACTCCCGACGGGGCGATTTTCTACAACCACAAGTGGCGGGTGCAGCGGGGACTGCTGCAGGATCGAGCCGACATCATGGATGGTTTTCCCGTCCGACAGATCATAATCTGGCAACGATCCGGCGGGTTCAACCACAATCCGGGATACTTCCTGCCCACCTACGAGGTGATCTACCTGGTGGCCAACCCGGAGTTCCGGCTGGCGCCCAAGGCCGGCGGCATCGGGGACGTGTGGCGAATCCGGCAGGACCGGGGGAACCCGCATCCCGCGTCTTTCCCGGTGGAATTGGCGCGCCGGGCCATCGCGGCGACCACCGCCGAGGTGGTGCTGGACCCATTCATCGGCAGCGGCACCACGGCGATTGCCGCCCTGACGGAAGGGCGCCAGTACGTCGGCATCGACCTGTCCGATGAATACTGCCGGCTGGCCCGCGAACGCATCGCAGCGACAGAGCCAGCCCGAATCGAGGCCGAACCGGCGCCCGCAACTCCCTCAGCGCTCGAGGTGCGAGCAATGTTGCAGCCGACGCCAGCAGAGCAGGAGTCGGGACAACGCTAGGCGTCCGTTCCCGGGGCGCCAGGGTGCAAGTTGGACCGCAGCCTCATGCGTACCCAGTTTGGGAGGGCAAGGGCAGTGTGACAGAAGGTGGGTAGGCGTGATGGTGGTTGGGTTCTTTACAGTTTGATGGCTTTCTCGCTTTCTGTTCGTTACGGTTGTTGGTTGGTACAGCGCTGCCAGAGGATTTCAGGGTCGGTGTCAGCCCCACGGCCGGGGTTACGCAAGGTATTTTTGCCCACTGGAACCGTTGACGACGCTGGGGTCGTGCAGAACGCAGCGAGTGGACTGTCGCTGTGTCACCGGGATGACCACGCCGCTGAGAAACGGGCGGACGATGGTCGCTCGGGACAGGGTTTTGCGATTTTGATGCTGACGGGGTGGCCGCGAACGACCCTTTGGACCTCTGGCGATGGCTGATTATTCACGTGACGGATATAGTATAGGAACTTATGTTCGGCATTGTCAAGAGGGGTTGTGGCCTCGTGGGCAGCCGGTTTCGTAAATCATCAGAAGCAGGATTTACGGGATTTTATGATTGGGCAGGATTTGGATTATTCCATCACGGAACGGTTCCAATCCTGATAATTCCCAAATCTCGGAAAGCTGATTCTGACGGGTTCCCAGCCGCAAGCCCGGTACGCTTGTCGCGCCATCGTGCGGTAAGATGGCGGCATCTGATACTGGAGTTGACCGCCATGACGATCACTGCCGCCAACCCCGCTTCCGTTACCGCCGATGATCTGAAGAACGCCATTCCTTCCCTGGACGGCGTGCTCGACCTGCCGGGGCTGAAAGCCGACGTCCGGGTCTGGCGCGATCAATGGGGCATCCCTCACGTGCGCGCGGCCAACGAGCACGACGCCTGGTTCGCCCAGGGCTTCGTCACCGCTCAGGACCGGCTGTGGGCCATGGAGTTTGATCGTCTGCGGGCCGTGGGCCGCTGGGCTGAGGCTGCCGGCGAATCCGCCGTAGGGCAGGACATGCAGATGCGCCGGCACCGGCTGGAGGATGCAGCCCGCGCCGATTGCGAGGCGGCCGGCCCTCGCGCAAAGGCCATGCTGGAAGCCTACGCGGCCGGCGTCAACGCCTTCATCAACAGCGACGCGCCCCTGCCGGCGGAGTATGCCATCGCCGGCATCGAGCCGGAGCCGTGGGAGCCGTGGCACAGCCTGGCGGTCTTCAAGGTGCGCCACATCTTCATGGGGGTCTTCGAGACCAAGGCGTGGCGGGCCAGGCTGGTGAAGGCGCTGGGTCCCGAACGGGCGGCCGCGCTGTTTCCGTCCTACCCGCCGGGTCAGCCGGTGATCATTCCAACCGGCGCCGATTACGACGGTTCGGTGGACCTGGGCCTGGAGCAACTGCTGGAGCATGCCGCCAACCTGAACCTCATCGGTGAGATGGACAGCGGCTCCAACTCCTGGGCCATCGGGCCGGAGCGCACCGCCACCGGCAGAGGACTGTTGGCCGGGGACAGCCACCGGGGCCTGGATACACCCAGCGTTTACTACCAGAACCATCTGGCCTGCGACACCTTCGACGTGGTGGGCAACTCCTTCGCCGGCGTGCCGGGATTTCCGCATTTCGGTCACAACCAGTGGGTGGCCTGGAGCGTAACCCACACCGCCGCCGACTACCAGGACCTGTACATCGAGCTGTTCAACGACGCCGACCCCTCGCTGTACCAGCACCAGGAGGACTGGTACAACGCCGACGTGCGCGACGAGGTAATCAGGGTTCGGGACGGGGAAGACGTGCACCTGCGTACCTGGGCGACCCATCACGGGCCGGTGGTGGGCGGCGACCCGATGTCCGGCTACGGCCTGGCCCTGCGCTACACCGCCGGCGACGGCGGCGATCCGTGGACGGACATCCTGCCCACTATGCTGGAGGCCACCGGCGTGAACGAACTGGCCGATGCCATGGAGGGTTGGGTCGACCCGGTGAACAACTTCGTGATGGCCGACGTCCACGGCAACATCGGCTACCAGTGCCGAGGAGAGATACCCCGCCGACCTGGCGATGTTCCGGCTCCCCTGCCGGTACCGGGCTGGGACGGGGAGCACGAGTGGCAGGGCAGCATTCCTTTTGAAGACATGCCCCGCTACATCAATCCGTCACAGGGCTACATCGTGACGGCGAACAACCGGCCGGTGGGCGCGGATTATCCGTACTACATATCCATGGACTTTGCGCCCGGGTATCGGGCGACGCGGGTGACCCACGGCGTGGAGAGCATATCCGGAGCGGCTGCCAACGACATGGGCCGCATCCACGCCGAGCGCGAATCGATCCCGGCGAAAACCTACGTGGATGCGCTGGCAACGGCGCCGATGCCGGAAGACCCTGCGGCGGCAGGGGCGCTGGCCATGCTACAGGATTGGTCGGGCAGTATCGACCCTGGCGCGGTTGAGCCGACCATCTACAGCGCCATGCGTGATGCGTTGCTGTGGCGCCTGCTGAAGCACAACATCGGCGAAGACCTGGCCGCCATGGGGTGGCAGCCGGCCGACCGGGGACGCGGCGTCTTCCTCAACCGCTTCAAGAACCTGATGGCCGACGCCATCGCCGCCGGCGACGCCGACCTGCTACCCGCCGGCGAGGACTGGACCAGTGCGCTGACATCGGCGCTGGGCGAGGCGGTGCGCACGCTGTCCGCCAAGCTGGGCTCAGACATGTCCGGCTGGCGGTGGGACCGGGTGCACCGGGCGCGGCCGCAGCATCCGCTGTCCATGGCGATGCCGGAGTTGGGTGACCTGCTGGATCCGCCGGAGATACCCACCGGCGGTGACGGCGACACGCCCTGGGCCGGATCCTATGCACCGGGCGACCTGGCCACGGTGGGCGGGCTTTCGGTGTTCCGGTATGCCTACGATCCGGCAGACTGGAATCGGTCGCTGTGGGCGGTGCCGCTGGGAGCTTCTGGACATCCGGCCAGCCGGCACTACTCCGACCAGTCGGAGATGTGGAGCAAGGTTCGGATGGCGCCCATGCTCTACGACTGGGAGCGGATCAAGGCCGGCGCAGAGACGGAGCAGACCTTGTCTGCGGCTCAGTGATAAACTGACTGTGGAGTCGGAAATCGGAAAGGAGTTGACGCAATGGCCCTGCGACCTGCCCCATTGGAAAGCCTGAGTTTTCCCGCCAGGGTCCTGTTGCTGGGCGCTGGAATCGTCCTGGTTTGCACCATATCGTTGGTTGCAGCCCTGCTGCTGACCGGTATCACCCCGTTGCAAGAAGCGTGGGCAGGTCTGGACGCTGAGCATAGACGCTTCGTATTGGTAGCTGGGGCCGGGTTGTGGATTTTTCTACTAGGCAGCGCAGTTTGGGCCTTCTGGCGTCAAGGTTGGAAGCCATGGGGCTCGTCGGATGGTTAGAAATGTATTGCGGGAGGCCGTAGTAGCTTTGGGGTGGTCATGGTGCGGCGCATTTACCTTTCTGGGCGTGCTGATTTTGCTGTCGCCGGTTCTCGATCCTGACTTGCCCCAACGAATTCAATCGGGCCGCGGTTCCGCTTTGCAATTCGTAGCAGCTATCATAGTTCTGGCAGCAGTGGCATCCGCGTTGTTCAAGGAACCGAATTGGCTGGTCATTTTTGCTACCTCGGTCGCGACAGTATTCGGCATAGTCGGCACATGGTTGGTTTTTGCCGATCAAAATGCGTATTGGGCGCTGCTCATATTGTTGTTCACCTTCGTGCCTTTCTACGCCACCGGAATGTATCTGATGCTTACCGCGCTGTTCAGGTCGATATGGTTCACATTTCGCCGATGAGCTAATCCTCCCGCAGGTGCGGCGCCACCCGGTCGGCGAAAAGTTCCAGATTGGCGATGCCGTCTTCCAGGGGCATACCCGGCCACATCATGCGGAAGCAGCCGTGGGACATGCCCAGCGAGCGGTAACGGGATAGTTCCTCCACCACCTCGTCGGGACTGCCGATGACGAAGCGGTCGCGGGCGAGGTCCTCGAAGGGCTCGCGGAAATTCTCCTCGCCGGGCAGGGCCTTGTCCTGGCCCCACTGGGCGTAGGCCTCGTATTTGCCGCCCAGGTAGGGCGCGGCGCTGGCGAAGGCTTCCTCGTGGGTTCGGCCGACGAAGACCTCCCGGCCCAGGGGCAGGCGGTCGGGCGCGCCCGAATCGGCGACGCCGGCGGCCTCGTGGTACATCTCGACCTGCTGGCTGATGGTGTCGAACTTGGCGTGGGGGTTCACGTACCAGGTGTAGCCCATCCGTGCGGCCCGGGTGATGGCGGCGTCGCTGTTGGCGGCCACCCACACCGGCGGATGGGGCTGCTGCACGGGTCGGAGCATCAACTGGGCGTCCTGCAGACGGAAGTACCGGCCTTCGTAGTTGACCTTCTCGCCCGACCACAGCAGACGCATGGCCTCCAGGCATTCCAGGTAGCGGCTCACCCGGGTGCGGCGGGGCACGCCGAAGTTGTCGTATTCCTCGTCACGATAGCCGAGGGCGGCACTCAGGGTGAAGTTACCGCCGGTGATCACGTCCATGGTGGCCACCCGCTCCGCCAGGTCAACCGGATGGTGCAGCGGTACCAGCATGGTTGCCACCAGGCCCATGCCCCGGGCCTCGGCCGAGATGCGGGCCAGCAGCGGCATCGTTTGCAGCTGCTGGTAGGGGTCGGTCAGGTAGTGCTGGCCCTGGTAGACCATGTCGAACCCGAGGTCACGCGCCGCGCCCACGTAGGAGCAAATGTCGGCGAAGGCCTGCTGCATGTCGGCGCCGGCCGGCTGCTGGGCGATGGCGGAAAGGGATACTCCGAATTTCATTGGTGCTCCGGATTGAGGCGAGATTTCTGGTTCCAAATCGCTATTGGGCTGTTGATTAGAAGTATCTTGTCGTGCTGGCGCTCTATCTTCGCAGACAGACTGGAACCGGACGGCTTGTTGCCCCAGTTACCGACGGGCGCGTTCTGTAGGTCGCGCATCTTGATGGAGTATCCCGGCCGATGATTTAGCCCCCATAGGCAGCAATTACCGCACCGATGCCTCCAGCCAACACGCCCAAGGCCATACTCCAACCGCCTAGGAACAACATGAAGGAGGGAATCTCTGATCCAGTTGCAGCTATGGCTACCATAATGACCAGCGGAATCCCAAACATGGCTGCTGCTATTGTCAAAATTGCACGGCTCATGGTGATGGTTCTCCATCAGGAGTCAGCGTGGAGTGTTCAATTGAGTGGGCGTTCCATAGCAGTTGGATCCGTTGTTCGTTCGCTCCAATGCGGGCGGCGTTTTCCCGAGTGCTCGCAAGCATCTCCGGATATGCGACCAGTATTCCAAATAGCGTTGCGATGGCGGCGCCGATCAGGAGCACTATTATATCCCTGCGAACGTTTGAAAACATTTTCTTCCTGCTCCGCACTCTCTTGGATTGACGATGGCATCGCCGAGGGCCCGCGCGAACTCATCGGAAGCTCTCGGCGATGCGCTCTACAATAGTTAGCCGGTCAGCTCCCGTCCCAGCAGGTCAATAGCGGCTTGTACCGCTCCGTGCTTGGTGGCGTCGCGGTCGCCGCCTACGCGGATCTCGATAGCGGCGTCTTCGCCGTCCTTGACGGCCAGGCCGATCCAGAAGGTGCCGATGGGCAAGCCACTGCGGCCCGCGGCCGGACCGGTGACGCCGGTGGTAGACAGGGCAAAGTCGGTGCCGGTGAGCTCCAGCGCGCCGCGGGCCATGGCGATGGCCATTTCGCGGCTCACGCTTCCCGCGGTCTCATAGAGATCGTCAGGCACGCCGAGGATCTTTTCCTTGAGTCCACCGGTGTAGGCGACGACGCCACCCGGGAAAAAGCGGGACGCGCCGGGTATGGTGCCCAGCGTGTAGCCGAGCAGGCCGTTGGTGCAGGCCTCAGCCACGGACACCGTCTGCCCGCGCTCCAGGAGAATCTCCGCAACCTGTGCTACTTCCACGATGCTGCCTCCTCAAGGTGCAAGTGATTAGACGTCCATCATCTTGTCGGGCGACATCAGCTCCCAGAACTCGATGCGGTTGCTCTCCACCAGCGGCCTGATCTGTGCGCCCACTTCCAGGGCCGCCGGGGGCAGTTGATTCTCTCCCCGCATGGGGGACATCAGGGCCTCGTCAGTCCATTCGAGGATGACAACGTCCTGTTCCGCCGGAGTGGTGGCGCCGTTGAAATAGACCCGGATTTCGCTGCGCTGGCCGGCGTCGTGGAAAATCTGGCCCTGCTTCTGCAGCAGGCTGGCCACGCGGCGGGCCTCGCCGGGCTTGGTCTTGAAAATTCTTCGCAGTACGTACATGTTCTTCTCCTTTTGACAACTTTCAATTTGCGCTGAGCGCGTCGCGCTGAATCAGGCGTCCGGTGCGTAGTCGTTGACCAGTGTCACCAGGCGATTCACAAAGCGGTGGACGATGGGCCGGTCGGCTACGATTTCGTAGTCTTCCATCTCATCGTGAAAGAAGTTCTTATGGAACTTTTCCGCGGC
Source organism: Chloroflexota bacterium (assembly GCA_028873965.1). GTDB lineage: Bacteria > Chloroflexota > Dehalococcoidia > Lucifugimonadales > UBA3495 > Bin87. The sequence goes on along the minus strand of JAPPMU010000024.1, from coordinate 157,617 downwards.
GAGAAATCCGGCGATTAGCAATGGATCCTGGTATTCCGACTCCAGCTGGATGACCGCGTTCTTGGTGGCGCGGCGGCTGCGATATTGCCAGCCACGCTGCTTGGCGGCAGCTATGACCACTTGCGTGGCCGCGCCGTAGAGCTTTTCCGAGCCTTGCCGACGGTCTCCCTCGTCGAATTCACGGTCCGATTGCGCTAGAAAGGCGACGGCTTGGTCGACGCATTGAGCAACGGTGTCCTCTCTGGCGGTGGCCATAGTCGCCTCCTTGCAGGATTGATAATCAGCGCGTGGGCGCGATTATCATACCCGAATTTTCCCGGACGAGCGGAGCCGTCAAGATTGTTTGACGATAGGCAACATTCCGGCGCCGCAACGCGCGCAGAGGCGACTACAGTTGGGCAGCCGGTTAGTCGTTGCCCGGACTGATTGCGGGAGTCTCGCCGGTTGCTGGCGATGGTTCCTCCGGGTTATCGACCGCGGGAGTTGCTGTGCGAATCCCCAACATCCGCAGCACACGGCGATAAAGGTTGGGGACCGACTCCTCGAACAGCATGTAGACCACCGGGACCGCCACCAGGGTGAGAAAGGTGGAACTGATCAGACCGCCGATGACGACGGTGGCAAGTTCCGCGCCCACCAGCCCGGCCGATTCGCTGAGGGACAGGGGGATCAGGGCCAGGATGGTGGTGAACGCGGTCATCAGGATGGGGCGCACGCGGGTGCGGCCGGCCGCCATCACTGCGTCCAGGGGGGCCAGGCCGGCCCGGCGCTGCTGGTGCACGAATGTCAGCAGCACGATGGCGTTGGTCACCACGATGCCCACCAGGAGCAGGAACCCCATCAGCGCCGGCAGGCTCAACGACCGGTCGGTGAGCACCAGCGCTACCAGTGCGCCCACGACGGCCAGCGGCATGCTCAGCACCACGATGAAGGGGATTTTCAGCGAGCCCAGGGTGGCGACCATCACCAGGTACACCAGGGACACGCCAATGACCATCGCCACGTAAACGTTGTTGAACTCGTCTCTGATGTCGCTGCGGGTGCCTCCGGAACGGATGGATACTCCCGGGGGCAACGGCGTGGAGGCTACGACGGCGTCGATGCGATCACCGATGGCCCCGGCGTCACGTCCCACCAGCCGGCCGGAGATGGTGGCGGAACGGTGGCCGTCGTAATGAGTGACGACGCTGGGGCCCACGGTATGACGGGCGTCGGCGATGCTGCCCAGGGGGATGGCCCCGGCGTTGCCCGTAATGGGCAGCGTCGGAAGGTCCATGGGATCGTCCACGGCTTCGGGAGCCCCGCGGACAACTACGTCGAGGGTCTCCCCGCTGAGGTTTATCTCGCCGACTTCGCTGCCGCGCATCCAGGTGCGGATCTGGCTGGCGACGTTCATTGACGACAGGCCATAGCGTCCCGCTTCGTTGGGATCGATGGCGATGGTAAGTTCCTCCCGGCCGTCCTCAATATTGGTTTGCACGTTGCGCACGCCCGGGTCGCGTTCCACGGCGGTCTGCAACCGGTCGGCGGCGATGCGGACATCCTCGTAGTTGGTCCCGGTGAGGGTGAGTTGCAGCCGTCCGCCCCCGCCCGGGCCGCCGGTGTCGGCAAAGACGCGGGTGGTAACGCCCCGCTTTTCGGGCAGGGCATTCCGGATCTGCTCGTCCAGGTCATCGGGCGCAGCGTCGCCCAGCAGGATGTTGAAGCCGGCCCGGTTGAAGGCAGCGTCTGCGCTGGAGCCGAAGTTTCGGCTGCCTGCGCCCAGGGTCACCTGGTATCTCTCCACGGCTCCCTGGGACGCGAATTCGTCCAGTATGCGTTCAACTGCGCCGACCTCCCGCACAAGCTGGACGGTGGAGGGGTTGCCGCTGAGGGTAAGGTCGATGCGGATGCCCTCGGTGCGTCCCTGGGAAAACAGCTCGATGGGCAGTGTTCGGATGAGGGTTAGGCTGGCCAGCACGACCAGGATGCTGACGATGGCGGTGATCAGCCGGTAACGCAGGGCCAGCCGAAGGATCGGGGTGTAGATCTTTTGCAGGTAGGTGTCGCCTCTGGGGTTCTCGGGATCGTCAACCATGTCGCCCGCGCGCAGGAACCAGGAGGCCAACACCGGCACCGCGGTCAGGGCGACCAGCGTGGACGCCAAGAGGGAAACGCACACCGTCTGGGCAAAGGGAGAGAAGAACTGCCCCACCACACCCGGCAGAAACGCCAGGGGAATAAAAACCGCCACGGTGGTCAGGGTGGAGGCGACGACGGGCGGGCTGACCTCCTGGGTGGCGGCGATCACCGCCACGGAGCGGGGGCTGCCATCCTGCATGTGGCGGTAGATGTTCTCCAGCACGACGATGCTGTCGTCCACGATGCGCCCCACGGCGATGGCCAGACCGGCCAGGCTCATGAAGTTCATGGTCCAATCGAACAGGGCCATGACCAACATGGTCACCATCACGCTGAGGGGAATGGAGAGGGCGATGATGACGGTGGGGCGTATGGAGTTGGCGATGCCGGCCAGGGGCCGCGGCCGCAATTGCAGCAGGAAGAGGAACACCGCGACCACGGCGAAGAAAAAGCCCTGGATGCCCTGCCCAAGCACCTTGCCCAGCTGTTCTTCCAGCCGGGGAGCCTGGCTGTCGATCACGGAGATTTCGAGGTCCGGCGGCAATTGGCCATGCAGCTCCGCCATCAACTCATCAATGGTGTGGGTGATGTCGATGGTGTTGCCTTCCCCGGTCTTGTGAACGTTGAGGCTGACGCTGGGCTGGCCGTTAGTGCGGGAAATGGTTCGGGCTTCGGGGGTGGCGACGCGCACGTCGGCGATTTCCGACATGCTGATCGGGGTGGCGACGCCTCCGCCGGGGCGCGGTGAGCCGGGAGTTCCGGCGGAACGGGAATACCCGACGGGCAGGTTCCGTATAGCATCCAGATCGGTGTAGCCGTGGAACGCGCGGACGGTAACCGTGCCGTCGCCCGCGTCGACGCTGCCGGCGTTGACGTCCACCGAGTTGCTCTGGAGGGCGCCGATGACGTTCTGGATGGTCAGTCCATAGGTATCCAGCAGGGCCGGGTCCACCGTCACGAAAACCTGCTCGTTGACGCCGCCTTCGACCTCCACGTCAAGCACGCCCGGCACCGCCTTGAACGGCGGCACAATCTGCCGTTCGACTATCCGAAGCAGATCCGGAATGTCGCGCTGGCCCGATACGCTCAGCTCCATCACGGGGCGCAGGTTGGGCGTCAGCTCGAACACGCGGGGGTCGCCGGCGGCGTCCGGGAGGCGGAGGCCGGAGACGCGACTGACGATTTCCGCCTCCGCTTCTTCAATATCAACGGTGTTTTCGAAACTGGCCTGTACCCGCGAGTTGCTGGATCGTGACGTCGACGTCAGTTCCTTCAGCCCCTCCATGCCGATGATCACGTCCTCGATGGGCTTGGTGACGTCCTGTGAGACCTGGTACGGCGTGCCCTGCTGGTAGGACGTGGAGACGTTGATCAGTCTCAGGGTGATCTCGGGGTAAAGCTCCTGCTGCAGCTGCCGATAGGCGTAGATGCCGCCCGCTAACACCAGGATCAGGATCATGACGGTGACCGTCCGGCTTTGCAGGGCCAACTTGGTCAAAAGTATCATCTCGGTCTCCAGTAGGCAGGCGTCAAATACATTGAACGGTTTGGCAACATGAAGCCGCGTTTCCGTTGCAGAATCAGGTTCGGATCTTTCTGCGTACCGGTCGTTTTGCGTCCTCGATCAGCGTTTGCGCAGCAGGGCAAGGAACTCGCGGTTGCCGGCGTCTCCCGTGATCGGTGACGGGATAGTGTCAAGCAGGGTGACATCGTCGCGAGATGTCACCCACCCCGTGAACCTGTCCAGAATATCGGCGCGTAGGGCGTCGCTTCGGATGATACCGCCTTTGCCGACTTCACCGCGCCGGGCCTCGAACTGGGGCTTGACCAGGACAATGGCGTACCCGCCGGCTTTCAGGTGCGTCAGCGGCTCGGGCAAGGCCATGGTGAGCGATATGAAGGAAACGTCCGCCACCAGCAGGTCAACCGGTTCCGGAAGCTCGAACGGGTACCGAACATTTACCTTTTCCATGCACGTTACGCGCGGGTCCTGGCGCAGCCGGTAGTGCAGCTGTCCGTGTCCGACGTCCACGGCGTAAACGCGGGCCGCGCCGCGCTGGAGCAGACAGTCGGTGAACCCGCCGGTGGAGGCCCCCACGTCCAGGGCCGTGACACCGTCCAGAGAGATGCCGTAGGGTTCCGCCCAGGCGTCCAGGGCGTGGGCGAGCTTGACGCCGCCGCGGCTGACGTAGGGCAGGCGCTCCTTGAGTTCCAGGGGGGTGTCCGGATGCAGGAAGGCGCCGGCCTTCTGGACGGGACCCGCTGGCGAGAGCACCGCGCCGGCCATGATCAGGGCCTGCGCCTGCTCCCGGCTCTCCACCAGGCCCCGCTCCACCAGCAGCACGTCGGCGCGCTGACGGGACTGCTGGCGTGGTTTCCGCTGCGGGGAGTCCGGCATAGGGTTAATCGCTACTCGCCGATGAATTGAGGGCGGCGTTTTTCCAGGAAGGCGCGAAACCCCTCGTGGTAATCGCGGGTGTCGAACTGACCCAGGGGAAGCTCCGCCTCTTCGGGGGTCAGGTCCAGGGATGGCTTGGCCAGCACCTGGTTCATGGTTTTCTTGTTGACCGCGTGGGACAGGGGAGCCAGGGCCGCGATGTCGGCGGCCAGCTTGTAGGTGACTTCTTCCAGCCGTTCCGCGGGCACCACCTGGTTGACCAGGCCGATGCGGAGGGCCTCGTCGGCTTCCAGCAACCGACCCGACAGCAGGATGTACAGGGCGTTGCCCTTGCCCACCAGGTTCACCAGCCCGTACATCTCGCGGTGGCCGATGGTGATGCCCAGGCGCGCCACCGGAATGCCCAGGCGGCTGCCCTCGGCGGCGATGCGCAGGTCGGTGGCTACGGCGAGCTCGCAGCCGCCGCCGGCGGCGAACCCACGGATCATTGATATGACCGGCGTGCCGATCTGCGCCACCGTTTCCAGCAGCCCGTCCACGGCGGCGTTGTACACGCGGCCCTTGGTCGAGTCGCTGCGGTGCTGCTCGAAGTCGCTGATGTCGGCGCCGGCGGAGAAGGCTTCCGTTCCTCCATCAGGGCTCGAGGCGCCAGCAATCACGACGCAGCGGACGTCCCGGTCGGCGTCCAGATCGCGCAGCAGCGTGGTCAGTTCTACCCACATGTCCAGGGAGATGGCGTTGCGCTGGCCCGGCCGATTGATGGTCACGGTGGCCACCGGCGGCTCCCGCCGCACGAGGATGTACCCGTTGGCGTCAACCGGGGTGTCGTCGGTTGGGGTCTGTACGGCGGCGGTGTCGGTCATTGGTAGGCGCTCCTGCATTTGGTCGGGATGTGATAGCGCAAAAAGCCTATCGGCGCGGTGACGTGTAGTCAACAAGGGTGGGCGACCTCACGAGCACCCAGTTTCACACGAACCGTCATTGCGACCCCGCACTTGATGCGGGGGTGGCAATCTCGTGATGGCAACGGGGTCTCTTTCAGCGACGAGATCGCTACGTGGTTCGACAAGCTCACCATGAGCGGCTGCGCTCCTCGCGATGACAGAATAGGTACGCACGAGGGGTGGGCAACCGCTACCCATCGTGTGGCGTGGCGCCCAAAGCGCCGGGGGTTGGCGCCCCGGATTGTTCATTCGATCAGGCGATGTTAACGATAAACATCTATTTACAATGATAATTTAGCGAAATACCGCCCAATATAGTTGACTATGTGAATAATTAGTATTACATTTGCGCGGGCTATACACGTTTCCGGACACGTCGGTATTGAATTGAGCTTTCGCAGACTTCCACCGGGCCGGGCGCCCATCGCGCGTGAAGGAGCAGCTACTATGTCGAGATACCTGAAACCGACCCTGATTGCCAGTTTCGTCGTATCCGTTCTGCTGGTTGCAGGCATCGCCTGCGGCGGCGCTGAAACGCCAGCGCCCACCGAGGCGCCGGCGGCCCAAGCTCCGGCGGCGGCCCCCGCCGCAACCACGGCGCCGGCGGCCCCGGCCCCGGCGGCAGACCCCACGCCAACCGCCACTCCTCCGCCGGAGGCGACGCTCAGGCCAACCAACACTCCGGTGCCCACAGCGGTGGCCCGGGTCGTTGCCACGCCCACGCCCAGCGTGGCCGGTCCCAAATACGGGGGGACTGTCCGGATGTCTGCATACGCCGACACCAAGGACTGGGACCCGTTGGGCTCGGCTTCCCTGTCCAGCGTGATCTCCTACTCCCAGCTCTACAACCAGATCGTGCAGTTTGACACCACCAACACGCAGGAAGTGGTTGGCGATTTGGCCGAAAGCTGGGAGCTGAGCCCCGACGGACAGCAGTACACCTTCCGCATCCACGAAGGCGTCAACTGGCACGACGGGAAGCCGCTCACCGTGGACGACATCATCTTCACGATGCACCGGTACGGCAATCCATGCAACGCCACCGGACGCTCGGGATTGTGGCGCAACTACGCGGTCAGGATGGAAGTCGTTGACCTGGCGGACAAGGCTGACTGCACTCCTACCAACGCCGACGACGTGGTCAAGGCGGTGGACGATCGGACCATCCAGTACAACCTCGCTTTCGCTTCCGGCGCGTTCATCAAGTTTCTGGCGGTGGACTACGTGAAGATCCTGCCCCGCCATTTGCTGGAGGACCCATCGGTGGATCTGAACCAGGGCGAGCACGTGGTGGCCAGCAACTCCGGCTCCGGCCCCTTCATTCTGGAGGAGTACCGTTCCGGCAACTCCTATTTCGTCAACAAGAACCCAAACTACTTCAAGGAGGGCCGGCCGTACTTCGACCGCATCGAGCACTACATAATCACGCAACCGGCCACGCTGATGGCCCAGGTTGAGGCGCGGCAGATCGACATGGCCAACGCCGGCTCCACCAACCTAGAAGCGCCCGAGTATTACGAGCTGGAACGGGTTACCAACGGCGACTACGTGGCTCACGACATCAAGGCCGGCGGCAACTTTGGGCTGATGCTCAACGTTAAGCGTGAGCCGTTCGACAACCACCTGGTGCGCCAGGCCATATACCTGGCCGTCGACCGGCAGAAGGTTGACGAACGCGCATTCGGCGGGGCCGGGGTCACCCATTGCCCGTTGATGGATCTGGCCCACACCAACGACGAGTGCACCACTTGGCCGGGCCTGCGCCCCAAGGACACGCCCGGCGGTCAGGAGGATATTGCCGAAGCCCAGCGCCTGTTGGCCGAGGCTGGCTACCCCGACGGTTTTGAGGTCCAGTACACGGTGCGTCAGGTGGGTTCGTACCCGGCGCAATGCTCGGTGATCAAGCAGGACCTTGAGGAGTTCCTGGGCATTACCGGCGACATTGAAACGCTACCCAGCGCCGCCGGATACGCCAAATACGGCACTTCGCGCCCGAAGGATGCCAAGGGCGACTGGGAATTGAGCTGCCAGGGCGAGGGCATGGTGGTGTTCGACCCCGACGCCATATACGGGGGGGTTTATCTTCCGGGCGCCACGCGCAACTACACCGATTGGTCGCATCCGAAAGTCACCGAATGGTTTGAGGCCCAGAAGGTGGAACTCGACCCCGAACGGCGCCGGGAGATCAACAAGGAAGCCGAGCTGTGGCTGGCCAGCTTTGAGGACAACCACTGGGTGAACCTGCTTCTCGGTCAGCTCTTCTGGCTGGTCCACAAGGACATCAAGGGGTTCAACGCGCCGATCACCGTGCAGTACGGTTTCAAACACGAGGATCTGTGGCTGGATCGTTAGGAATCAAAACGCCAGCCAGGCTGAGGCCGTGCTGACGGAAAACGTAGCATCATTGGGGACAGTCATTATGATTGGCCCCAATGATTTGCGAAACCGATATAAGATTATTGCCTGTCGTGATATTGACGTATATCGTAGATTATCAAATCATCTGTGGCCGATATTGTCGCGTTTTCTTGACATGCCATCGGCACACGACTAGGATAGGCCGCGCTGTGCCAAAAGCACCAACGTGTGCTCCGCAGCATGGCCGAGCCGTTTCATATGAGGACGGTTTAGATTCCGTCAGGAGGATTTCGCATCAATGTTACATAAAGTCCGACCATTCCTAATTGCTACCGTAATTGCTACGGTTTTCGTAATATCAACGGCCTGCGGTGGCGCGGAAGCGCCGGCGCCGGCCGCCCCTGCGGACACCGGATCCGGGTCCGCTCCTGCGGCGGCCGCGGCGCCCACCGTAGCCAGCCCCGCAACCGGAGCCAGCGCTCCCGGTCCCGGCTCGACAGTAGCCGCACCGGCAGCCCCGGCGACCGCCGCCCCGGCGGCCAACGTGCCGCCGACCGCCACGCCGCCGCCGGCGGCCACCCAGCGACCCACCAACACGCCGGCTCCCACGGCCATCGCGCGCACCGCGGCCACCCCGGTGCCCAGCGGCCCTCCCCAGACCGGCGGCCTGGTCCGGATGGCAGCCTACGCGGACACCAAGGACTGGGACCCGCTGGGCTCGGCATCGACGTCCAGCGTGATCTCCTACTCCCAGCTCTACAACCAGTTGGTGCAGTTTGACACCACGGTCACCAGCGAGGTCGTACCGGACCTGGTGGAAAGCTGGAGCCTCAACGATGACGGCACGATCTACACCTTCCGGATCCGGGACGACGTAAACTGGAACGACGGCACGCCGTTCACCATCGAAGATGTGAACTACACGTTCCTGCGCTACGGCAACCCCTGCAACAGCACCGGCCGCTCGGGCCTGTGGCGGCGTTATGCCAATCCGCTTGAAGTCGCCGACCGCGACGCCGGAGACTGCACCCTCACCAATCCCGAAGATGCCGTCCGCGTGATCGACGACCGGACCATCGAGTTCCACCTGGCATTCGCGTCGGGCGCGTTCATCAAGTTCCTGGCCATCGACTACGTCAAGATTCTGCCCAAGCACCTGCTTGAGGAAGGCATCGACTTGAACCTGGCCGAGAACATCATCAAGCACAACTCCGGTTCCGGCCCGTTCATCCTGGAGTCGTACCAGTCCGGCAACTCCTACTTTGTGGACCGGAACCCCAGCTACTTCAAGGAAGGGCGTCCGTACCTGGATCGCATCGAGCACTACATCATCACCACGCCGGCCACCGCGCAGGCGCAGGTGGAAGCGCGGCAGATCGACATGGCCAACGCGGCCACGATGAACCTGACGGCGCCCGAGTACTACGCGCTGGAGCAACGCACCGAGAGCGAGTACGTCGCCCACGACGTGTTCGGCGGCGCGACCCGTGGCTTCATGCTGAACGTAAAGCGCGAGCCCTTCAACGACCACCGGGTGCGCCAGGCCATCAACCTGGCGGTGGACCGGCAGAAGCACAACGAGCGGGGCCTGCACGGCGCCGGCCGCGGTCACTGCCCGCTGGTGGGCATGGCCAACAGCCTGGAAGAATGCGCCACCTGGCCGGGGATGCGTCCCAAGGACACTCCCGAGGGTCAGCAGGATATCCAGCGGGCCCGCGAACTGCTGGCCGAAGCCGGTTATCCGGACGGGTTCGAGGTGCAGTACACCGTGCGCCAGGTGGGAACCTACACGGACGAGTGCTCGGTCATCAAGCAGGACCTGGAGGAATATCTGAACATCCGCGGTCCGATCGAGGTGTTGCCCAGCGCGGCCGGTTACGCCAAGTACGGCACCTCCCGTCCGGCCGACGCCAAGGGCGACTGGGAAGTGAGCTGCCAGGCCGACGGCATGACCGTGCTGGACCCGGACGCCATCTACGGCGGGATCTTCCTCAAGGGCGGAACCCGCAACTACACCGACTGGGAAGCCCCCGAAATCAACGACTGGTTCGAGGCCCAGAAGGTCGAGCTCGACCCGGAGCGGCGGCGTGAGATCAACAAGGAAGCCGAACGCTGGTTGCATGAATTTTCCAACAACCACTGGGTGAGCCTGACCCTGGGGCAGAACTTCTGGGTGGTTCACCGGGACGTGAAGGGCTTCGTGGCCCCGCAAACGGTGCAATACGGTTTCAAGCACGAGGACCTGTGGCTGGACAGGTAGATTCACCGGTCCAACCGATCCACTAGCCATCATTGCAGGCGGGAAGAAGTATGAGGCTGAGAGCGAAACCAACGCTACTGATTAGCATCGCGGCGAGCCTGTCGCTGGTGATCGGCGTGGCCTGCGGCGGCGCGGAGGAAACCGTTGCTCCCGCCGCGCCGGCGGCCCCGGCCGCAACCGAAGCCCCGGCCGCTCAGGCTCAGGCGCCGGCAGCGGCGGCGACTACCGCTCCCGCCGCGCCGGCGGCGCCGGCCGCTCAGGGCGCTGATCCGACTCCGACCTTCACGCCCCCTCCCGAAGCCACCATTCGACCGACCAACACCCCGGTGGCCGAGTACGAGGCGCGAATTGCCCCCACACCGACGCCTTCCGGCCCACCCCAGCAGGGCGGCGTGGTCCGTATGTCGGCCTACGCGGATACCAAGGACTGGGACCCGCTGGGTTCGGCCTCGTTGTCCAGCGTGATCTCCTACTCGCAGTTGTACAACCAGCTGGTGCATTACAACAGCGTGGAGACGGACCAGGTGGAAGGCGACCTGGCGACCGACTGGCAGGTCAGCGCGGACGGGCTCACCTACACCTTCAACCTGCACGACAACATCCAGTGGAACGACGGAGAGCCGCTGACGTCGGCCGACGTGGTGTACAGCTTCCTGCGCTACGCCAACCCGTGCAATGCGGCCGGACGCTCGGGGCTGTGGCGGCAGTATGCCGTTGGGCTGCAGGTAGCGGATCGAGACGGGGGCGACTGCACGCCCACCAACGCCAACGACGTGATCAGGGCCGTTGACGACCGGACCATCGAGTTTGACCTGCGGTTCCCGTCGGGCGCTTTCATCAAGTTCATGGCAATCGACTACGTGAAGGTTCTGCCGAAGCACCTGCTGGAGCAGGGGATTGACCTGAACCTCTCCGAGAACATCATCAAGCACAACTCCGGTTCCGGCCCGTTCATTCTTGAGGAGTACTCGTCGGGCAACTCCTACTTCGTGAACCGGAACGAAAACTACTTCAAGACCGGCAAGCCATACTTCGACCGCATCGAACACTTCATCATTGTTGACACCGCGACCCTGACCGCTCAGATCGAGGGACGCAACATCGACATGATGAACGGCGGCTTCTCCAACCTGACGCCCCTGGAGTACCTGGAACTGGAACAGCGGATGGAAGGGGAATACGTGATGCACGAGTTCCCGCCTTCAGGCAACTGGGGCTTCATGATGAACGTGAAGCGGGAGCCTTTCACTGATCCACGGGTGCGGAAGGCCATTCACCTGGCCATCGACCGGGACGACCTCAACCTGAAGATCTGGGACAACACGGCTGGCATCGCTTGCCCGCTGGGAGGCATGGGACACTCCTTCGACGAGTGCTACACCTGGCCCGGCATCCGGCCCAAGGACAGCCCCGGCGGCCAGGAAGACCTGGCGGAAGCCAAGCGGCTGATGGAGGAAGCCGGATACCCCGACGGTTTTGAGGTCCTGTACACCGCCCGGCAGGTGGCCGGCTATCCCAAGCAGTGCGCGGTGATCAAACAGCAGCTGGAAGACGCCCTGGGCATCACCGGCGACATCGAGACCCTGCCCAGCGCCGCCGGATACGCCAAATACGGCACTTCCCGCTCACCGGACTCCGCCGGCGACTGGATCGTATCCTGCCAGGGTGAGGGTATGGTGGTGCTGGACCCGGACGCGCTGTACGGCGGCGTTTATAACAAGGGCGGCACCCGCAACTACACCGACTGGAGCAACCCGATGGTGGAGGAATGGTTCGAGTCTCAGAAGACCGAGCAGGACCCGGACGCCCGTCGGGAGATCAACAAGACGGCGGAGCTGTGGTTGAACGACTATTCCGACAACCACTGGGTCAACCTGGGCTGGAACCGGTTCTTCTGGATCGTCCACCGCGACATCAAGGGGTTCCACCCGCCCACCACCGTCCAGTATTTCTTCAAGTACGAAGACTACTGGCTTGACCGTTAGCCAAACGGACCGCGCTCGATCATGCTGCACTCAATCATGCCGCGTCCGGGACGTTAGGGGGTTCAAATGAGACAGTACGCTGCCAAACGCATCGGGTTATTCATACCCACCGTGCTGCTGGTGACGGTCATCGTATTCGTGGTGATGCGGCTCATTCCCGGCGACCCGGCGCTGGCCATCCTGAGCGCGGACGACGCGGCCTACACCGAGCAGGAACTACAGGAACTCCGCGTCGAACTGGGCACCGATCGGCCCATCGTGGTTCAGTACTTCGATTGGATGAGCGGCCTGCTGCGGGGAGACTTCGGCACGTCCTTCTGGTGGAACGGGCCGGTGATGGACCGGCTGGGCGAGCGCATCCCGGTCACCATCGAGCTGGCGATCCTGGGGATTGCCCTGGCGGTCGTCTGCGCTGTGCCCCTGGGGGTTGTCTCGGCCATCAAGCCGGACAGTCCCATTGACTACGTGTCGCGTATCTTCACCCTGGTCGGCATATCGATTCCGACCTTCTTCAGCGGCATCCTGCTGACCCTGATACTGATACGGGCGTTTGGCTGGCTGCCTCCGCTGGGTTACGAAAACATCTGGGATGATCCGTGGGCCAACATCAAGCAGATGATGCTGCCGGCGCTGGCCCTGGGGTTCTACGACATGGCATTCATCGCGCGGGTAACCCGGTCTTCGATGATGGAGATCCTGCGCGAGGACTACATGAGGACCGCCCGTTCCAAGGGACTGCGCGAGAGGATCGTGCTGTCCCGCCACGGGTTGAAGAATGCCGTCCTGCCCATCCTGACCATCTCGGGCTGGCAGTTCGGCCGGCTGTTCGGCGGCACGGTGATCATCGAGCGCATCTTCCTGATCCCGGGCGTCGGTCAGTTGCTCATCGACGCGGTTTTCCAGCGGGACTTCCCGACCATTCAGGCGATCATTGTGATCGTGGCGGTGTCGATCGTCGTGATCAACCTGCTGGTTGACCTGCTCTACGGATGGCTGGACCCGCGCATCCGGTACGCATAGCGACGGACCCACCGTTGGATTTAGCCGTTACAAGTCATTGGCATTGGAGAACCGGCGATGACAACCCGAACCCCCAATGACGCGCTGAGCGCACGAAACGCCGCCGCAGTGGACGACGCCGCAGTATTGGACATGCGGCCCCGACCCACGTGGCACGGCAATGTCCTCAGGTTCTGTCGCACCAAACCGTTGGGCGGTCTCAGCGCCGCAATCATCATTCTGACCGTTTTGGCCGCGGTTTTCGCGCCGGTGATCGTGCCCCACGACCCGCTGGACCTGGTCCACGCGCCCTTCGTCGCGCCTTCTTCCATCGCCTGGCTGGGTTCAGACGACCTGGGCCGTGACGTTTTCAGCCGGGTGATCGCCGGCGCGCGCATCTCGATGTACGTTGGCATCATGAGCGTGCTCATCGGGATCACCCTGGGCACCATTATCGGGATCCTGAGCGCGTACGTGGGCGGAGTGCTGGACCTGGTGATACAGCGGATCGTGGACGCCCTGATGGCGTTTCCCGCAATCATCATGGCGCTGGGTTTGATGGCCGCGCTGGGAGCCTCGGTGAACAACATCGTGGCCGCGCTGGTGGTGATCCTGGTTCCCGGAGCGATCCGGGTGATACGCTCCCAGGTGCTGAGCATCAAGGAGTTGGACTACACGCTGGCGGCCCAGGCCATCGGCGCGCGGCCGTGGCGGATCATGCTGCGACACATCCTGCCCAACGTGACCGCCAGCTACATTGTGCTGAGCACCATCACATTGGGGCTGGCGATTGTCATCGAGGCGTCGCTCAGCTTCCTGGGCGTTGGAGTGCCGCCGGACGTTCCCACCTGGGGCGGAATGCTCACCGAGGGCGCGTCGCAATACATCCGGAACGCGCCTTGGCTGGCGGTGTTCCCCGGGCTGGCGATTTCCGTCATCGTGTTCTCCATCAACTTCCTGGGAGACGCGTTGCGGGACACGCTGGATCCGCGATTGCGGGGGCGGTAGGCGTACTGGAGCCGGCGCAAACCAGTAACGAGCAGCGGGGCAGGTTTCTAACCTGCCCCGCTCATTTGCGTTTTCAGAGCTGCGGCCCGCTGGGAGTTAGAGGTCCAACTCCTCCAACGGCACCAGGCGCGGGTTGGGTGCGGAAGGATCCACCATCAGGTTGAAGACCTCAAGCGTGGTGGCTCCAAGCAGGTATTTGTCTTCCGGGCCGAATATAACCGTGCAAGCCCTGCTTTTGCCGCCAATCTGGAAGCGCGCTTCACCGACATCGTATTCAACTCGGTTGCCGTCGGCAATCCTGAACCGGATGCGCTCGTCCGGCGCCAGGCGCAGAGCAATCAGCAAGGACTCCGGCATCATCGAGTGGGTTGCCCCAGTGTCCACCAACGCTGACACCGGAGTAAAATCGCCGCCGTAAGGGTTGCCGACTCCAATTTGTACCCGAAAAGTCCCCATGGTTTTTGTCTCCGCACACTATCACTGCTCGCAATCCGATGCTACGTCTGCTCATCAATGCCGTCAATCCCCCCACGCGTACCCAGTTTCGTCCGAACTGTCATTGCGAGCGAAGCGTGGCAATCTCGTTGCTGGAGGGCCATTCTTCAGGTGACGAGATCGCCACGTCGCTGCGCTCCTCGCGATGACAAACTGGGTACGCGTGAGCGTCAATCCCCCACTGCTTCCCGTAGCGACCGCGCCGAACAGCGGCTGCCGGCAAGTGCTCCCCGGATGCGCGGCCGGTAGGGTCGAAATACATCGTAGCGTGTGGCCCCTTCCAGTTGGAAGGGGCTTTATTTTGTGCGTATTTCGTAATCCGATTGGCTGTTCCCATACATAGGCTATTGACACCGCGAATTGGGTAGGCTAATATTCCCGCCCGTGCCTCACGCTTTGTGTCTAATTTCACAATGGCCGCGGCCGGAGACAATATTTTCTGCTTGCGGACAATAGCCCCTTCCCGCCCGTCCGCGACGGCACACAATCATCATAGCGAGACGGAGGTTCGAAGCAAACATGAAGCCATCTACCCTCGGCCGACCATTCCTGCGGACGTTGCCGCTGATCGCGGGCGCCGCCGCTCTGATGGTCGGCATTGCCTGCGGCGGAGCCGAAGCTCCCGCCGCACCCGCCGCGGCCCCGGCCGCCCAGCAGCCGGCGGCTGCCGCCACCACGGCTCCGGCCGCCCCGGCGGTCGCGCAGCCCACCAACACTCCGATCCCGGAGGCCGCCGCGGCCACCGCGCGCCCGACGAACACGCCGGCCCCCACCGCCACGCCTCGCGTGGTCGCCACGCCCACCCCCAGCGCCGGCGCCACCTATGGCGGGACGCTGCGGATGTCCGCCTACGCCGACACCAAGGACTGGGACCCGCTGGGTTCTTCGTCCCTTTCCAGCGTGATTTCCTACTCGCAGCTGTACAACCAGATCGTGCAGTACGACACGGTGGATACCAACGCCATCACCGGCGACCTGGCCGAGGCGTGGGACGTGAGTCCTGACGGCCTGACCTACACCTTCCACCTGCGGGAAGACATGCAGTGGACCGACGGCACCGAGATCACCTCGGCGGACGTCATCAGCACTCACTCCCGCTACGCGAACCCGTGCAACAGCACCGGACGTTCCGGCCTGTGGCGGAACTACACCGTGAAGATGGAAGTGGTTGACAAGGCCGGCGGCAACTGCACGCCCACCAACCAGGATGCGGTGCTGCGGGCCATCGACGACAAGACCATTGAGTTCAACCTCCAGTTCGCCTCGGGAGCCTTCATCAAGTTCCTGGCCATTGACTACGCCAAGGTTTTGCCGGGCCACCTGCTTGACGCCGACCCCAATTGCGCGGTGCGCGACGCGGCCAATCCCTGCTCCCTGAACCTCGGCGAGAACATCATCGAGATGGGTACTACCTCGGGTCCGTTCGTTCTGGAAGAGTACCAGGTTGGCGACTTCTACTACGTCAACAAGAACCCCGACTACTTCAAGGACGGGCGCCCCTACGTTGACCGCATCGAGCACACCATCTTCACCGGCCAGGCCAAGGACACGTTGATCGCCAACTTTGAGGCCGGCCGGCTGGACATGGCCAATGGCGGTTTCACCAACCTGTCGCCGACCCAATACTTCGACCTCGAGCGGAGCACCAACGGCGAGTACGTGGCCCATCCCATCGCCGCCGGCACCAACTGGGGCCTGATGCTCAACGTGAAGAAGCCCCAGTTCCAGAGCCACCTGGTGCGCCAGGCCATCAACCTGGCCGTTGACCGCCAGGAGATTGACGAGCGTGTCTTCGACAACTCGGGCGGCAGCTACTGCCCGCTGATGGGACTGGCCCACGCCAACGAGGTGTGCATGGACTGGCCCGGCATCCGGCCCAAGGACAGCGCCGGCGGACAGGAAGACCTGGCCGAAGCCAAGCGCCTGATGGCAGAAGCCGGCGTAGCCGACGGCTTTGAAGTCAAGTACACCGTGCGCCAGGTCGGCAACTACCCCGACCAGTGCCAGGTTGTGAAGCAGCAGTTGCAGGATGCCCTGGGCATCACCGGCGACATTGAGACTCTGCCCAGCGCGGCCGGCTATGCCAAGTACGGCACCTCCCGCGCCGCCGACTCGGAAGGCGACTGGGAAATCAGCTGCCAGGGCGAGGGCATGGTGGTGTTCGACGCCGACGCCGTGTACGGTGGCGTTTACCTCAAGGGCGGCACCCGCAACTATACCGACTGGTCCAATGACCAGGTGGTGGACTGGTTCGAGAACCAGAAGGTGGAACTCGACGCCGAAGCCCGCCGGGAAATCAACAAGGAAGCCGAGCTCTGGCTCCACAGCTTCGCAGACAACCACTGGGTCACCCTGCAGCTGGGTCAGCTCTTCTGGCTGGTGCACCAGGACGTGAAGGGGTTCACCGCTCCGTCAACAGTGCAATACCAGTTCAAGCACGAGGACCTGTGGCTGGACCGCTAAACCGTCATTCCGGGACTATATTTCCGGCATATTGACACTCGGCGAACCCATTTGTAGGGGCGAATGATCATTCGCCCCTACTGTGTAAAAGGCATATTCCATGCGACAGTACGCGTTGAAGCGCATCGCGCTCATTGTCCCCACGGTGCTGCTGGTAACCATCATTGTGTTCACGGTGATGCGGCTGTTGCCCGGCGACCCGGCCCTGGTGATCCTGAGCGAAGGCGACGCCTCTTTCACCCAGGAAGAGCTGGAAGACCTGCGCCGCCAATTGGGCACGGACCGGCCCATCGTGGTCCAGTACGTTGACTGGATCGGCGGGCTGGTCCAGGGCGACCTGGGAACTTCCATCTGGCGGTCGGGACAGCCGGTCACCAAGTTGGTGGGAGACCGCATCTTCCGGACATTGGAACTGGCCGTGCTGGCCATCCTGATCGCGGTAATATTCGCCGTTCCCCTGGGGGTGATCTCCGCCATCAAGCCGGACAGCGTGATCGACTACTTCTCGAGAGTAATCGCGCTGGTGGGCATATCGATACCCACCTTCTTCGCCGGGTTGCTGGTGGTGTTGGTGTTGTCCCGCGGCTTCGGATGGCTGCCTCCGCTGGGATACGAGGATCTTTGGGATAACCCATGGAAGAACCTGCAGCAGATGTTCCTGCCCGCCCTGGCGTTGGGCTTCTACGATATGGCCTTCATCGCCCGAGTTACCCGTTCCTCCATGATGGAGATCATCCGGGAGGACTACATGCGCACGGCCCGGGCCAAGGGCCTCGGCGAGCGCATCGTGCTGGTGCGTCACGGGTTGAAGAACGCCGTGCTGCCCATCCTCACCATCTCCGGCTGGCAGTTCGGACGCCTCTTCGGCGGCACCGTCATCATCGAGAGCATCTTCAAGGTGCCCGGCATCGGCACCCTGCTCATCGAGACGGTTTTCCAGCGGGACTTTCCCACCATCCAGGCCATCATCATCGTAATCGCGGTGTCCATCGTAATCATCAACCTCCTGGTTGACCTCCTTTACGGCTTGCTGGACCCCCGGATCCGGTACGCCTAGCAGCGACGCCACTTTGTCCATTTGAGGAGCGTTGACAGAATGACTACAGCCAACACCGTGAGAATGACGGCCGATGGCGAGGCCGAATTTCAGCTCCAGGGAATGCGCCCCCGCCAGACCCAGGTGCAGAAGATAATCGCTTTTTCCCGCTCCAAGCCCCTCGGAGCGGTGAGCGCGGTTATCATCCTTGTCACCATCCTGGCGGCGGGGGTTTCCTACGTGTTCCCGGGCGTCCTCCCCCACGACCCTCTGGATGTCCGAGCCCACGAAGAGAAATACCTGGCGCCGCAACCCGGAGCGTGGCTGGGCAGCGACCACCTGGGACGCGACGAGCTCAGCCGGATCATCGCCGGGTCGCAGATCTCCATATACGTGGGCCTGCTCAGCGTGGGCATCGGCGTAACGCTGGGTGCCCTCATCGGCATCCTCAGCGCCTACGTCGGGGGCGTGGTTGACCTGGCCATCCAGCGCATCGTTGACGCCATGATGGCCTTCCCGCCGATCATCCTGGCGCTGGGCCTGGTGGCCGTCCTGGGCGGGTCCGCCAACAACGTGATCATGGCCCTGCTGGTGATCCTCTTGCCGGGAACCATTCGGGTGATCCGCTCGCAGGTGCTGAGCATCAAGGAGCTGGACTACACGCTGGCCGCTACGGCAATTGGCGCCGGCTCGATCCGCATCATGCTGAAGCACATCCTGCCCAACGTGATCGCCAGCTACATCGTGCTGGGCACCATCACCCTGGGCTTCGCCATCATCATTGAGGCGTCGCTGTCCTTCCTGGGCGTGGGCGTCCCGCCGGATATCCCCACGTGGGGAGGGATGCTCACCCGCGGCACGGAAGAGATCCGGATTGCCTGGTGGCTGGCCGTGTTCCCCGGCATCGCGATTTCAGTGGTGGTCTTCGCCATCAACTTCCTGGGCGACGCCCTGCGCGACGCGCTGGACCCGAGGCTGCGGGGACGGTAGTCCGATTCAGGAAAGCATAGAAAAGTATAGGGGCGGATGTTCATTCGCCCCTAAATTTGCTTTGCCACATCCTTGAGTGAGCACGGGGTCATAGATCCAGGTCTGCCGCAGGAATAAGGCGCGGATTGGGCCTCGTTGGATCGACCACCAGATCGAAGTTCTCCAACGTGGTCGCTCCCAGTAGATAACGATCCTCGGGACCGAATATCACCGGGCAGGTTTGTTCATATCCGTCGATTCTGAACCGCGCCTCGCCCACACCGTACTCGGCTCGCGTTCCGTCAGCCATGCGGAAACCCCGGCGCCGGAATGGCTCCAGCCTTGTCAGTTTGTCCGCGGGAACCAGGCGTTCTCCCATTGGGTCGACAACGAGCTCGAAGATTTCCAGGGTTGTAGCTCCCAAAAGGAATTCATTCTCCGGGCCGAAAATCACCGGGCAATACCTGATTTCATCGCCCACCCCAAACCTTGCATCAGCAACCCCGTACTCCACGGTGCTGCCGTCGGCAATGCTGTATTGGCTGGTTCGTACTGGCGCAATTCTCAGTCGCGCCAACAACGATTCGGGCATCATCGAATGGGTTGCCCCGGTGTCGACCATTGCCGATACCGGAAACAAGTCTCCGCCAGCCGGATGTCCGATACTGACATGTACGTTGAAGGTTCCCAATGACTGCCTCCTGTAATCGCGCTTCGATGCTACGATGTCCGGTCGTCATCGTCAATTCCGCTTCAGCCAGCCGCCGGCCATGCTAAACTGCGGCGACAAACCACAGGAGGTTCCCCATGTCCTGGAGTTTTGAACTGGTCGCCGGACCCTACGGCGGCACCACCGAAGGGCCGGTTTGGGATGGCGAGGCGTTGCTGTTCACCCTCATTCCGGAGTCGAAGATCCTGCGCTATGACCCCACTACCGACGAAGTTTCCGAGCATTTCAACGAGTCCTTCAACACCAACGGCCTGTGCTTCGACGCCAACGGCAACCTCTACGGCTGCCAGCAGGGCCGGCGTCGGATCGCTCGCTTCGACGCCGCCAGCAACACCGCGGTCTCGATGCCCCACCTGCTGGATGGCAAGCGGCACAATAATCCCAACGACCTGGTGGTCGACAAGTCGGGCCGCATCTGGTTCACCGACCCGTATTCCGGCATCGGCGACAGCGGCCCGCAGGAGCTGGACCACATGTCGGTGCTCCGGCTGGATCCCAAGGGCAACGACCAGTGGGACCTGGTACGCGCGACCACCGACATCAGCCGGCCCAACGGCATCCTGATCAGCCGCGACCAGCGCACGCTGTACATCGCCCAGAGCGACTACGGAGCCGACCGGCGCCGTGAGCTGCGCGCCTATCCCATCAGCGATGACGGCTCGCTGGGCGAATACCGGACGCTGCACACCTTCGGCATCGACGGCGGCGCGTCCGACGGCGACCTGCGCGGGCAGGGCAGCCAGGGCGTGCAGCGGGGCGTGGACGGCATGACGCTGGACGTGGACGGCAACATCATCGTCTGCGCCGGCTGGGAAGCGGCCGGCCCGGGGCCGATCATCTACGTGTTTTCGCCCGAGGGCCGGGTGCTGGAAACCCACCCGATGCGCGTGGACCGGCCCACCAACTGCTGCTTCGGCGACGCTGACATGCGCACCCTCTACGTCACCACCGGGGGAGGCCACCTCTTCCGCGCCCGCACCGACCGCACCGGCTGGATCATGTGGCCGTGAGCCCTCATTTGCCCTTGACAAGGCGCACCGTTCCCCCAACAATCTGCAAAACCGCATCCGGCACACACCCTAGGAGATTACGCAATGACAACCGTGACCGCGCACAACACCAACGTATACGTCGGCCTCGCCGGCGAGAGCGCGCTGATCATCGGCGCCGAGGGCACCCCGCTGGGCGAGGGCGGCATGTACCGCCTGACCGAAGGCCAGTCCGAATGGGCCTGCATCGAGAACGGCCTGCCTGAAAACCCCCAGGTGCGCGCCCTGCTGGCCCACCCCGACGAGCCGGCGACGATTTTCGCCGGAACCCAGGACGGCGTGTATCGCAGCGACGACCGGGGCGAGAACTGGCGGCGCACCGACACCCTCAGCGGCGACGTGTGGTCGATGGCAGTTCACCCCAACGACTCGTCGATCATGTTCGCCGGCTACGACGCGGGGCGAGTTTGCCGCTCCAACGACGGCGGCAACACCTGGCAGCAGATGAACACCGAGGGCATGGTGCACCCGCACATCACCATGAACCCCCATGAAATCTGCAAGCGGGTGATCGGTATCAGCATCGATCCCGCATATCCCGACGACGTGTACGGCGCCATCGAAGTGGGCGGCCTCATCGCTTCCCGGGACGGCGGAGACAACTGGTCCTGCATCACGGACGGCCATTACACCCGCCTGGGGCCGGTGGACCTCCACGGGGTGCAGGTGAATCCCTCCAAGCCCGGCCTGGTGTACATCATCACCCAGCTGGCCATGTTCCGCAGCCGGGAGCGCGGCGAGTCCTGGGAGTTCGTGCCCATCGAGGAGATGTTCGAGGGCGGCAGCTACTGCCGCGACCTGGTGGTCGATCCCAGCGACCCCAACCGCATGTACCTGGCCGCCGGAGCCGGCGGCGGCAGCGCGCCGGCCGGCACCGTTGACGCCGGCGTGCTGGTCCGGTCCACCGACGCCGGCGAGACCTGGGAGCGGGTGGACATCGGCGAAGTGGCCCCGGCCCGCATGTTCCAGATTGCCATCGACCGGAACGCGCCGCGCAACGTTTACTGCTGCGACCGCGACGGCCACGTCTATTGCAGCAACGACGGCGGCAACGAGTGGACCCGGACCGACGTGCCGGTGGAGATGTCCCGCGGCCGCCACGTTTACCCGATGATTGCAGCCTAGGCGTCGCCCGACAGCAAGGCCCGTTCGGTAGGGGCGAATAATCATTCGCCCCTACGTGATGCACGGCACCAGACAGACCACCGGAGGGACCCAACCGTGTCAACCAACCCGCTGTGGAACGCCACCTTCCGCGTCGGCGAGGCCGACCTGGAATACATGACCCTCGAAGCCGCGGATTTGCCCGAATCTCTGCTGGGATACCAACTGGCCCGGAGCGGCCCGCTGGACAATCAGGAGATGGCCGAGAACGGCTTCAAGGGCAGCACGGCCGACCGTTTTCGCAGCGCCGGGCGCATCGGTGGGTTCATGCGTGAGTTCGTTCCCACCTCTGACGTGACCCCGGCCAACGGCGTGGATTTCGTGGGAGCCACGGTGGTCCACCTGTTCGAGAACCCGGACCAGGTGTCGGGTTGGATGTCCGAGATCTTCGTCAAGGACTTTGAGGAGAACGTGGGCGAGAGCGTTGGCTCGGGTCAGCAGATCGTGTCGGTGCAGAAGGTTGAAACCGGCGGGTTCCACGACGAGTCGGTGGGGCTGTACGTGCTGCAGGGCGGTCCGGCGGGCCTGCTGTCTTCCACGGTGATCGACTTCCGGGTGGGCCGCCTGCTGGGCGTGGCCTTCGTGGGTTCCATCGGCGAGCACGACCGGACGGCCCTGGCTACCGAGATGGCGCTGGCACTGGAGAAACGGATGGTGCAGGTCGCGTTGGGGGGGAGGTAGCACTGCACATTCGACCCCCCGGAGACCTGCCGCAATGTTACGGCGCCTTTACCAACACTTGCGAACCACCATTTTGGGCACCTTGGAACTCTGGTGGTTGCCAGCCCTTATGGGGCTTGCCACGGCGGCGGCAGTCTGGGTAGTCTGGTACTACACCAAAATATCCTGTACCCCGGCTAACGCCCTTGACTACCAGTGCAACCCCAGCGCCATAGCCAGATACATTGACGCCGAAATTCTGGGCCGCTGCATCACCTTGGGTGCTATTGTTGCCACACTGGTCGGAGGCTTGAACATCTATATGTTTGTCAAAGAACGGGAGGCGCGCATTGCCGCCGAGAACCGGCTGGCCGAAGAACGCCAAAGCAAAGACGAGTTGCTGGAAGAATGGCGCGCGGAACGCCAGCAATGGCAGGAACAGCTGGCCGAAGAACGCCGACGCGCCGACGAGCAGGCGGCCGAACAGCGCCGGCGCGCCGACGAGCAGGTGGCCGAACAGCGCCGGCGCGCCGACGAGCAGGTGGCCGAACAACGCCGCGTCTCCGACGCCAACCAGCAGGTTTTGCTGACAACCATTGCCGATCTGACTGAGAGAATCGCAGAGCTGGCGGCTCGGAACCACGGCAACGGCTCAGCCAATGAACCGTAGCGTAGGCTGCCCTGCTACCCGTCGCCCGCTCCGGCCGGCACCTCAACGCCTACGTTTAACAATGACGGGTCGATCAGGATTATCGCGAGCATCCCCCATCCTAGCACCAGGCCCACGGCAACCACCACAATTTCGGCCATGCCCAGGGGCATCCATCCCAGCCGGATGCCCAGCCGATGCTGCCAGAACCGGTTGATGTTGGTTTGCGCGTGCCAGAGTATCCAGGACAGCAGCGTGACCTGGCCGACGTTGATGGCGACGTATGCCGCCTGCTGGGACATTGTGAGGGGCTCCTCGGCCGGCAGGATGAAGGACACCAATCCCAGCAGGACGACCCCGAAGTAAATCAGCACAATGCGAGCCGGGCTGAGCGTCGTGGGGACGCCCCGCTGCTCCATGAGCTCCTGGTACACCCGCATGTGGGCGTGGAGCCGGAAGAACTGGTAAATCGGCACCAGGAGAGAAAGCGCGTGCATCACCGGGAAGGCGATTTCGCCGGTGTGTTCCCGGTACTGCCGCCACGTGGCATACATCCAATAGAAGATGTAGAGGCCCGAGCTGAGCACCGTCAGCGCGACGATGCGCCCGGGCGGAATGTAGTAGGGAAAGGCGTCGTCCCGCGGCGCGGAGTAGGCGGGGTCCGCCGCCATCGGGGCGCGGTCGGGCGCCGTGCCGCTATCGGGCGAATACCTGGCGCCGGCCAGCCGGTCGATCTCGACGGCCGATGCCGGCGCTTCGCTGGCGGGATGGAGTTCGGCTCCGCAGGAGCCGCAGAAACGATGCTCGGCAGCGTGGCGTGCGCCACACCGGGAGCATACCAAAGAGTCGCCGGAGGTGGTCATGATCTACCGGCGACTACGCGGAAAATGGAGGGCGGACACTCTGCCGCCCCCGTACTGGACGTTGAAACCAACAATCAGGCCTTGCCCCAGACCACCGGGTTGCTCAGCGTGCCGATGCCGTTGACGGTGATGTCGCAGATATCGCCGTCCTTCATGTTCTCGGTGGCGCCGTCGGTACCCATCCAGAGCACGTCGCCGGGAACCAGGGTGAGGTATTTGCTCATGTCGCTGATGTACTCGCGCACCCCGAAGATCGCGGTATTGAGGTCGTACTCGCCGACCACGCGCTCGTTGACCTGGATGGTGACGTGGAGCTCGTCGGGGTCGAGGCCGGTGGCGATCCAAGGCCCCATGGGCTTGAAGGTGTCGGTGTTTTTGGCGCGCCACATGGTGCGGTCGTTGCGCTGCCAGTAGCGCTCGCTGACGTCGTTGCCAATGGTGTAGCCCAGTACGTAGTCCAGGGCCTCGTCCTGGCTGACGTTGCGGCACTCCTTGCCGATCACCACCACCACCTCACCCTCGTACTGCAACTCCTCGGTGGCGTCCGCGGGCACCATGATGGGATCGCCCTGGCCGGTGAGAGCATTGACCGCGCGGTAACCTACGTCGGCCTTCTTGGGCAAGTTGGGTTCCTCGCCGCGCATGTGGGCCGCCCAGGTCACGTGCTCGGGGAAGTTGATGCCGGCGGCGTAGAAGGTGGGCGGGATCACCGGTGGGAGCAGCTTGACCGAGCTAAGCGCGTACTTGCTGCCCGACTCCTTGAGACCGTCGAACAGGCCTCCCTGGACTTCCACGACGGTGTCGCCGTCAACGATGCCGTGGGCTACCCGATCTCCCGTGCGAAACCTGCAAATCAGCATGGCCGTCGCCTCCTGTGTTTCGATGCGTGCGGTTGTCGTAACATTCGCCGTCAATTCTGGCAGCATCGCCCGGCCGGGTCAAGCAAGCGGGCGACCGCCGCATCAGTTAGTCGGCGGCTGCAATCGTTCGGGGGCGACGATGCCGGTGAGCAGGATATGAATGCGCTCGGCGAAAGCGTCGGCCTGTTGGCAAGCGTCAGCGGCGTCGGCTTCGTTGAAAATTACCGTAACGCTGTAATCGGCGTCCAGGCGCAGATCGGCTAGCTCGCCGATGACAGAACCCCAATGCCTCTCTATCAGACCCGTCATTACGATATGTTGACCGAACAAGTTGCTCAAGGCGCGGTGGCGGCGGGGTGCAACATCATGCAAGGCCAGCGCCGCTTTGGCGGCGTGTAGCGCTGCGTAGTAAGACCGGGCAATCGCGTCGGCGTAGAATCCGTGCTGGAGACATAAGCGAGCTACTTGGCGACAGTCTTCTGCACGCTGCCATTCCGCAATGGCGAGAGATTCACTCATAGCGCGCTGACCCCGTCGTGCGCCCATTGGTAAATCCCGCCCTGCTTGCGCTTGGATTCCTCCCACTCCGCCATCGTGCGGACCATCAGCGTTGGAGACACCAACGTAGTGTCCAAATCGACGTAGTAGCCCAGATCGGCAACCGCTTGCTTCTTTTTCCTGTCGCCTTCCTTAATGAGCACCAGCGTGAACATATCCACTTCCGGGTCGGAAATGCCGCGAGAATACGGACCAAATATGATGATGTCCTCCAGCAGACCGGGAAACTGCTCCCCCATCTGCCGGCGAAACTCATCCACCCAAGCCTGTTCGTCAGCACTTAAATTCAGCATTGCTGGTACTCCTCCTGTAAAGCAGCATCGTTACGGTCATTTTACCATCGGGCTCCCGGCCGTCCCTGAGCGCGTATTGCGCCGCCAAATGCCGCACTGCCATGTGGTAAGATATCCGCCGTCGCGCGGCCGGCCGGATGCCCCGTGCGCCACGATAAACGAACACGGCAGGCAGGTGCGAATACAGTATGCAGCAGCCCGAAACCACACTGATTTACTGGGCGCCCAGTCGGGTGAGATTCAACCTGACCCTGATTCTCGCCGCCGCCGTCATCCTCTTTGGTCTCTACCAGCTGTTTACCGACGCTCGCCGGGGGGATGACGTTCCTGCCGAACCAGCCGCTCAGACCCAGGATGCCGGAGGCGAGGCTGAAACACCCGCGCCCAGTCGCAGCGGCGGAAGCGGGGCCTGGTTGCTGATAGTGGTCGGCCTGGGCGTGGGAGCCTATTCCTGGCTCACGTCGCCGCGCCAGTACCGGGTTTATTCCGACGCGCTGATCATCATGTTTGGCACGCCGAGACGACGTACTATCCACTTCAGCGACATCCGCGAGGTGGTGAGCGACCGCGGCTTTATGGGGGACCCGCTGCGCGTGTACACCATGAACCGACGTCGCATTCCCCTCCAGGTCCGCGAGCCCGAAGAGATGCACCGCTACCTGGATGGGGCCTTGGCTGACTTCCGCCGCGCCTACCCGCAGTACGCCCCGCCGCCGGAAGAAACTGAACCGAGCGAAGCCGCGCCGGACGTGGTGGAATCCACGTCTACCGACGGGTCTCAGCCCGCCAATGACGTCAGTCCCGAACCGGCAGCAGCCGGGAGCGCCGAGGCCGAGGCTGAACCATCCGCACCAGCCGAACCCGAGCCGCCGCCCGAGCGCAGCCCGCGCTCCCGCCGTCGCAGTCTCCGCGACGACGCTCCCGCTGACGGCGACGGGGGCGACAACCGACCGCGGATCAGCTAGCGAGATCCTTTACGGTTCCTCGTCGGCTATCCGCAGCAGTTGCCGGCGGATGGTCGGTGCATCGACGGCTAAGTCAACGGTCGCGAACCTGACCCGGTGGCCCTGGATCGTCGCGGCCTCGTCGTAATCCACGCCGAGGGAAGGGTATAGGAGTACGCCGGTCGCGGTGCGCCACAGCAGGTCGCCGGCGTCTTCCTGCGACCGCAGGTAGGCGTACATCTGATAGATGTTGCCAGACCTGAATGTCTGCTTACCTTGCTGCCCAGAGGTCACTGGTGACATGAACTTGGTGTCAATGACGATGCGGCGGCCGTTTGCCGCATTCCCGGCTGGACGTCTCTCCAACGTGATGTCCGTGATCATCTGAGGCATCAGATCGCGCACACTTGGTTCGCTCTGTTCCAGGTGCCAACTCATGTGGCGCCCGTGATATACATCCCAACCACGATCTCGCAAAACCGCTTCGTAGAACCCAGCCACCGCATGTTCGTATAGCTTCCAGCCCGGGTTGGCGTCGCGGTCAGCCATGGCCAGCAGCGCGTTGCCCGACTGCTCGGTGGGGATGGCCAGATCAAATGCCAGCCGCGCCGCTGCCAGCATTTGCCGCTCCTCCGCATCCGTCCAGCCGGCGCCGCTGCGCAGGATATGGCCGCTCACCCGATGGGCATCCGGCTCGTTGCGGACCCCTGCCGACCCAAGCCTGGCGGCCAGCTCGCGGCACCGTCGCTCCAGCGGCTCCCGCTTGACGATCTTGGCCAAGAGCAGTAGCGCCTCTTTGACGCAATGGTTGCGGGGCGTGTCTATGGTGAGTTCATCAAAGCGGCACGCTACCTGACCGCGTTGCAGCAATTGCCCCCGTTCGGTTCGCAGCAGGTCGATCCGCCCACGCACTCGGTTGAGTACGTCGGATCGACGGCGGTAGCCCACGGTGAGGTTGCGCCGAATGCGGCGATCCACCGCGTTGGCGAGCAGCTCAGCCACCAATTCCGGTATGTCGTCCGGCGCTTCCTCCAGCTCGACGCGCTGTGTTTCCGGCAGTTCGCGGTACAGCTGCGAGGCGTAGAGGAGGAGCAGCCAGATGTTGCGTACCGGTATGCGACCGATGAAACCGGCAGCGATGGATTCTGTCGCTGTGGTCATGCGGTGCCGAGCAACTTTGATCGGGCTTGGGACACTCTGTCGGGGTTGTCGAACCAATATTCATGCAGCAGCGGTACGATTTCGGTAGCGACCACTTGAATGAACCAAGCCTCGGGTTCGCCTATGTCGCTGCCGGGCGCAGGTGTCACGAAACTGTGCCCGATGCGGAACTGACGGCCCAGGTTGCGGTCGGCAGCGATTTCCTCGTTCAGCGCGTTGATGCGTTGCGCTACTTCGGCGAGTAAGCCGTCGTCGATACCGCATTGCTCGTTCACCCATTCGCGCCAGGTATCGTTGAGCATCGGCTCCAGATCGAAGAACGCAAAGCGGCGACGGAGCGCCAGATCGACCATTGTCAGCGAACGATCGGCCAGGTTCATGGTGCCGATAACGTACACGTTGGGCGGGATGTACACTCGCTCTTCAGGTTTACAAGGGTAGGCTAACGCGAGGGCCTCATTGGGATTGCGCTTGTCCGCCTCCAGCAGGGTGAGCATCTCGCCGAAAATCGAAGCCGGATTGCCCCGGTTGATTTCCTCAATGACCATTACGTAATCATGGTTTGTATCGTTCCCTGCATCCTCAACGACTTGGAGGAATGGCCCGTCAACCAACTCAAGCCGTCCGTCGCCCTGCGGGCGCCAGCCGCGCACGAAATCTTCATAGGACAGGTTGGGGTGAAACTGCACGGGCCGGACCTTGCTATCGTCTTTGCGTCCGATGAGCGCGTAGGCCAGCTTTTTGGCCAGCCAGGTCTTGCCGGTGCCGGGCGGGCCTTGCAGGATGAGGTTCTGCTTGTTTTGGAGGCGGTGGAGCATGGCCTCCAATATGTCCTCATCGAGGAAGCAACCGTCAGCTAGGATACTGTCGATGGTGTAGGTAGCGGAGGGTTCCGGCGGCATCGGCTGGTTTGGTGGGCCTGGCAGGTGGGTAGAATTGAGGTCCCCGAATCGTTCCCTGTATTGAGGGTCATTGCGAAATCGGTAGATATCCTGCGGTTCGTTCCCAAATGCGAATGCAATCAAGGCATCCCTTTTCCATTCGCCCGGGTATATGGCATGAACCGTTTGCTGGTATGCCGAAAAGTAAAACGTTCTTGGAGGGGCGAGTCGAGTCCAGTTGATCTTCAGGCGTCGGCGACCTCGCTCGCGTGGCAAATGGCTAACGACCACTCCCACCGCTTTGATCTCCATTCCGGTCACATTGTGACCGCGATCATCGAAAGGCAAGTCAGGTCGGTTCGGTGAGTTGAAGAAAGACTTAATCGCGATGCGGTCGCCCGGCTGCATGGAGTCAATGAGCTCCGAGAACGTATCATCCGCATAGCCATTTTCCCAAATACCAAGCCGCACAAATCGATCGGTTTGATCACCTGTGGACACGTTGCCGCCGTAAGCGGCGCCCACAAACCAAGCGGGACGTTGGTTATGGTTCTCCGCCAGTGCAACCATGTTCGCCCGCTCCTTATCACGATTGCCGCTGCCGCCTTGCTGGGGCAGTGAGTATATCAGCACCCGTCGCACTGACCGGAATCCTGTCCGTGCTACAATCCCAATTGTACGAGGTCACGGCCGGCGAGCGGGGGGTCGATCATGTTTCTGCAAATCCTGGGGATGACACTGATCGTGATCGGGCTGGTTGGTTTCCTGGTGTCGATGGGGGCGATTTTTTATCACTTGTTCCGGGCCCAAAGGGGCGAGCCGAGGCAGTCTCAGCCGCCCCATGCCGGTCAGCAACCAGAGGTAGAGCCATGAAGGGTACGCTCCACTCATTGTGGATGTTGGCCGCACTGTTCACGATATTGCTGATGGGGATCGGAATACTGCTTTATGTGGCGTCTTTCCCGCCTGATCAGTTCAACGCAGCTCACGACAACCTCATCATTATCGGTGACTGGATGGTAAAAGTGTCTATTGGCGCGATTCTGGGACTGGGCGGCGCGCGTCTGACCATGGCCCGGCGCAACGGCGGCGGCTTGTCCACTGCTGTGAAGTGAGAATGCAGAGCGTAGGGAGCATGTCGGCCGTCCCTCACGCTGGCCGGAATATCGCCCATGCTAGAATGCCGCTGTACCGGGTGCGGAAGCCTGCTGATCTGGCGCCGGCCCAAGTCTATGACGGAGCGGCACCATGTTCAAAGCCAACATTACCACCAACGAGGAAGCCCGCGCTTACGTCGAGGCGATGATAGAGCAGGCCGGCGGCTACGAAGCCTTCTTGAAACAGGAGGCTGAGCACAGAGAGCTGTCATCCCGCATGGCGCGTGAGTCTGGGGCATTGCGAGAACTTTATCCCGATAAATTCGCGGCCATGGCCCCGGGCGGCGTGCTGGTCATTGGCGACGACATGGACGAAATTCTCCGGGGTCTGAATGAAAAGGGAGTCCCACGAGGTGCGGCAGTTGTCCGGTTTCTGGACGTGGAATGGGGGCCGATGGTCGTATGATCGTTGGCGAATTGGACGACCTGGCGCGTCCCTATGTCCGTTGTCGCCTGGCTCTGCCTGGGATGGGCATAGCAGATCGGATTACTTTTCTGGTTGACACCGGGGCGGACGCAACCTACCTGCATCCGTCTGACGGGTTGGAGATAGGTTTCCCCTTCGACCTGCTGCAAGGCAGCGTTACGTCCAGCGGGATTGGGGGTAGCGCGACTTATTTCCCGGAGCCTGCCGTTCTGACGTTCACCGACTCCGTAACGCGCCAACACTACGGCTATCGGATAAGCGTGAATATGCCAAGCCTGGCGATGTCAGTGACCGGATCCCGTCGCTGCTGGGACGGAACGTCATTCGGCGCTGGCAGATGGACTACGACCCGACGTACAGCAAGCTGGAATTCACGGTCCGTGACGCCGACTTCATCATAGGCGTCCAGTGACCGAATGGAGCTCGCGCAATGACCACCGCCAAAAAACTGCTCACCGCCGACGATCTCTTGGCCATGCCCGACGACGGCAAGCGCTACGAGCTGATCCGGGGAGAGTTGGTTGCGGTGCCGCTTACAAGCCACGAGCATGGAAGAGTAGCGGAGCGTTTCGGACGACGAATTGGCAACTTCGCTGAAGAGCGCGACCTGGGGCATGACGTAGCCGCTGATACTGGCATACATATCGAGCACAACCCAGATACTGTCTGTGCGCCCGACTATGGTTTCATCTCCTACGAGCGTATGGCGGAACCGCCGCCGTCGCGTGGCTATGCCGACGTGATCCCAGATTTGGTTCTGGAGGTAGTATCACCCAACGACAGGCAAGCGGAAATCGACGCCAAGACGCAGATGTGGCTGGAGGCCGGAGTGAGGCTGGTCTTGGTAGCGTACCCTGAAACGCGGGAAGTGTACGCCCACCACGATGACGGTTCAGTGATGCGCTACGGCATGGGTGATACGGTCGTTGGTGATCCCGTGCTGCCCGGGTTCGCCTGCCCGGTGGACGGTATTTTCGCCTTCGGGCCGCGTCAGGGTTAGAGCCCCGGGGAATGACCTGGCAGGTAAGCGATCAAACCGCGAAATTCGCTGCTAATCCCAACTCTGCGCAGAACTGCCGCGCCGCTATGCCCGCCACCGCGTCCAAATCGACCGCCCTGCCCAGCTCGGCAGCCATGCTGGTCACCTCGCGGTCGGTGATGCCGCAGGGGACGATACCGTCGAACATGGCCAGGTCAGGGTCGACGTTGATGGCGAAGCCGTGGTAGGCGACGCCGCCGGCAATCTTCACGCCGATGGCCGCGATCTTGCGCTGGCCGTCGGCCGTCCAGACGCCAGTGCGTCCGTCGACGGTGGCAGTGGGCAGCCCGAACTCGGCCAGCACGTTGATGATGACCTGTTCCAGGGTGTGCACGTACCAGTGGGGGCCGCCGCGTTGCTTGGTCAAGAGTCCGGATCGCAGCCGGATGATGGGGTAGGCCACCAGCTGACCCGGGCCGTGGTAGGTGATCAGGCCGCCCCGGTCGGTTTCGACGACGGTGATGCCGCGAGCGGCCAGGGTTGGTTCATCCAGCAGCAGGTCGCCGTCGGGGGCCAGGCGGCCCCGGGTGTAGGTGTGGGGATGCTCCAGCAGGAGCAGCGTTTCGGGTTGTGACCCGTCGCGGACGCCGTCGGCAATACGGACCTGCCAGTCCCACGCCTCCCGGTAGCCCACCACGCCGGCCCATATGATGCGGCAGGTTCCCGGTCCAGCCGCGATTTGTACGCGGTCAGTAGATGGGCGTGTCGCCATCCATCGCCTCGAGGCGAGCCTTCACCGATTGCATGAACGCGCCCGATTCGGCGCCGTCGTTGATCCGGTGATCGAAGGACAAACACAGGTTCATTATCCAGCGAATGGCGATGGCGTCGTTGATGACGACGGGGCGCTGCTGAACGGCCTCGGTGGTCAGGATGCCGGCCTGGGGGTGGTTGATTATCGGCCCACCGAGGACGCTGCCCAGGGCGCCGGTGTTGTTGACCGTGAACGTGCCACCCTGCACGTCCTCCAGGCGCAGGGTTCCGCCGCGCGCCCGTTCCGACAGATCGGCGACGGCGTGGGCGAGCCCCGAGATGCTCAGCCGGTCCGCGTCGTGGATCACCGGCACCACCAGGCCGGTGGGAGCCGCAACGGCGATGCCGAGGTTAATGCGACGCTTGAGGATGATGCAGTCGTCGCCCCAGGAGGCGTTCATAGTGGGGTTGTCCTTCAGCGCAGTAGCGACCGCCTTCAGCGCGAAGGGCAGGTAGGTCAGGTTGACGCCCTCGCGCGCGCGGAACTGGTCGCGCTCCCGGTTGCGCAGGCCGACCAGATTGGTGATGTCCACCTCCACCATGCTCCAGGCGTGGGGGATCTGGGTAACCGAGCGCACCATAGCGTCGGCGATCATGCGGCGGACGGGGGTCAGGGCGACGCGTTCCTCGTCGGCAGACGGAGTTGTCGGTTGAGCCGCGGGTGCAGGAGAGGGGATGCTCGCCGGAGCTGCGGGAGCCGCCGTGGCGACGGTTGCCGCTTGCTCCTCAAGGAAGCGCAGCACGTCGTTTCTGGTGACGCGCCCGCCCATGCCGGTGCCGGCGATGCGGTCAACGTCCAGGTTGTGCTCGGCGGCCAGCCGGCGCACCGCCGGGGAGAGGCGATTGGGCGCGCGTTCGCCGGCAGGTTCCCGGTCTTGATCCACCGCCCGGATAACGACCGGTGGCTCCACCGTTGCCGACGCGGGTTCGGCTGCCGTCTCTCCTCCTTCCTGGCTCTGGGCTTCCACCGCCGATCCGCCGGTGGGGCCCACGGGCCTGGCGTCGGTGATGAGGTAGGAAGTTGGCGTCGGTGATGCCGGTGCAGCGTGCGGTGGCGGAGTTGTGGGAGGAGCAGGCGCAGAGGCTGACACCATCGCTGCTGCTGGCGGTGCGCCGGTTGCCGTCCCGCTGCCGTCGTCCACTTCCGCTATCGGCGCGCCCATGGGGACGGTCTCGCCCTCCTGGGCGATGATGCGCAGCAACTCGCCCGCCACCGGGGACGGTACTTCCATGGTCACCTTGTCGGTCACCACCTCGACCAGCGGGTCGTACCGTTCCACACGGTCGCCCGGCTGCTTGAGCCACTTGCCGATGGTGCCTTCGACGACGCTCTCGCCGACGTGGGGAAGTTCGATCAATTGGGCCACAGGATAGTCCTCATGAGAACGAGATTGCTACGCTACGCTCGCAATGACAGCGCAGCGAGAATATCAGTAGGCCGCCAGGCGACGCAGTTCGGCGGCGATTGCATCCGGGCTGGGCATATAGGCGTCTTCGAGGGTCTGGGCGAAGGGCATGGTAGGCACGTCGGGCCCGCAGAGGCGCGCGATGGGCGCGTCCAGGTACTCGAAGGCTTCGTCGGCAGCCAGTGCCGCGATCTCGGCGCCGATGCCTCCGCTGATGTTGTCCTCGTGGACCACCAGCAACTTGCCGGTCTTCTTGACCGATTCCAGGATGGTTTCAGTGTCCAGCGGTTTGAGCGTCCGAAGGTCAACAACCTCCGCGCTGATGCCTTCGGCGGCCACCGCCTCCGCCGCGGCCAGGCAGTAGTGCATCGCCAGGCCGTAGCTGACCACCGTGACGTCGGAGCCGGCTCGCTTGATGTCGGCCGGCCCGATGGGCAGGGTGTACTCCCCGTCGGGAACCTCGCCCCGGACGAGGCGGTAGGTCTTCTTGTGTTCCAGGAAGATGACCGGGTTGTCGTCCCGAATGGCGGACTTGAGCAGCCCCTTGGCCTCGTAGGGGGTCGACGGCGTGACCACCAGCAGGCCGGGGGTGTGGAAGAACAGCGCCTCGACGTTTTGCGAGTGGTACAGCCCGCCGCGGATCCCGCCGCCGTAGGGGATGCGGACGGTCATCGGTACCTTCAGCGCGCCGTTGGTGCCGTAGTGGACGCGGGCCGCTTCGCCGATGAGTTGGTTGACGCTGGGCCACACGAAGTCGGAGAACTGCACTTCGGGTATGGGCCGCATCCCGCGGAACGCGGCGCCCAGTGCGATGCCCATGATCGATGCCTCGGCCAGCGGGGAATCGATGACTCGTTTCGGGCCGAAGTCTTCGATGAACCCCTGGGTGGCCAGGAAAACGCCGCCGCGTTGGCCCACGTCCTCGCCCATCACGAAAACGCGCTCATCCCGCTCCATCTCTTCGTGGAGCGCGGAACGCACCGCTTCAATTACCGTCATCTCTGCCATATTATGCGCCTGCCAGTTAGCCTTTTCATAATACTCCGGATGGGTTCAGTGAGCCGCTGTTCGGTCTCCGTTCTCGGGCGGGATGATGTCATCCGGGTTCAAACCCTTTTCGCGCATCAGCGCACGCACTATGTCCATCGCTTCGGCTCGTCCTTCGGCGTGGCCTTCAACACGCCCTTCGGCGTGACCTGCTTCATGGGCTTCCGCGCGCGCTTTTTTCAGCCGCTCCCGATCTCGTCGCTTTTGTGGCTCCAAGAGCGTTCTGTTTAAAAAATCTGCCAATACCATCGCTCCCCCTCTGATTTCGTTGAATACTTGAACGAGGATATTGTAGGTGCTTCCGGCAACTCCGAGGGAAATCAGCACGACGGCGATCTTCGTCAGCGTCGGCGGCGTGCCGAGGCTCTTTGCAGCCTCCAACCCGTACCACATGATTAGAGCGTAAAGAGCGGCCGCAAATATCAAGCGTGTGCATTTTCCAACGTAACTCCACAACCGGTTCCGTGGCTCCGGACTGTCTTCTGTCATGCTCGGTACGGCCGGCTGTGTCGATCAGACATACAGGTGGTCGCCGATCGTCGCGGCATCGGGAGGCTGGGCCGCGTCGGCAAAGTCGGTGGCGTCGTTGACTTGTTGGGTGGCGTCGGCGCGGAACCCGTCCAGTTGCTCCTGGGTGAGGATGCCTCGCGACACCATCTGAGCCGGGAACACGGCCACCGGATCGTACTGGCGCGCGGCGTCCAGGGCGTCGCGGTCCCGGTAGCGCCGGTCATCGTCGTCTGTCGTGTGCGGCATGAACCGCTCGACCTTCATCTCGATCAACACCGGCCCCGCGCTGCGGGCGTGGGCGATGCCCTGCCGCGTCGCCTCGTAGCAGGCGACGAGGTCCAGGCCATCGATCACAAAGCCGGGAAAGCCATAACCCTCGGCCCGGGCGGCGACGTCGCTGATCACCATCTGCGAGTCCTGCGGCGTCGAGATGGCGTACTTGTTGTTCTCGCAGATGAAGATGACCGGCAAACGGTGAATAGCGGCGAAGTTCATAGCCTCGTGGGTCTCGCCCTGGCTGGTCGCCCCGTCTCCGAAATAGCAGATGGTCACCGTGTTCTCGCCCATCATCTTGCAGGCCAGGGCATATCCCACACCCTGGGTGAGTCCGGCGGCGACGACGTTGGAAATCTGGATGATGTTTCGGGGCAGGTCCGCTCCCTGCAGCGGAAACTGGCGCGCGCCGGAGTATGGTTCTCCCTCCTTGCCCATGAAGGACAGCATCACCTGCCGCGGCGTCAGGCCGGCAGCCATCTTCACGGCCAGGTCCCGGTAGTAGGGGAAAAGGAAACAGTCGCCGTCCTTCTGCGCGGCCAACAGCGAGCCCAACTCCGCCGCCTCGTGTCCCTGGCATGACGCCGCGATGGGCACCTTGCCCTGCCGGTTCATCATCCAGATGCGCTCGTCCATGGTGCGCACCAGGATCATTTGCCGGCACACTTCCACGAGGTCTTCGGCGGTCAGGCCATCGGGCAGGGCCTCCGCGTCGGCTTGCCGCTGGGCGATGGCGACTGCGCCGTCAGCGTTGGTCTGGCTGGGTAAAGGGCTCGCGGCCTGCGTCATCGGGCTGGTCATCTCCTATGCGTCGTAAGCGCAAGTGAGCGGCCTGGGCCGCCGGCTCAATCATAGACCAACCGGGGCGGGGGTGGCAAACCGGCGCGCTTTTTGACAGTGAAAGCCAAATGCTATTAGAATAACCATCAAGGTAAGGCTGTTTCCGGCCGGCGAGGAACAGGCAGCATGTTGTGTTTCTTCGTTAGGGCCTTCAATGTTTCCAGGTCGGTTGCAGGTTCGGAGTAGTACGGGCCTCCAGCTTGGGCCGACGGGCAGTCTTGCCAGAGAAAATCCCCGGACTACTCCGGGGATTTTCTACATACTGGCCGGAAAGACCGTTGCTGCGTTGAACATCTTGGGCTTTACCAGCGTCTCCCATACCAAGTTGGGCCGAGCTGGACTGACGTAATTCCTGCCTATCGAATAGGCGGTATAGTCCGCTATCTGCAATCCGATGGAATTGCTGCTCTTGTTCGCGAAAACCAGTTCGAAACCTGGCATAACTTTTCCAAGATCGTTGTATCCATCTGCAATGCGCTGAAAAGCCCTCAACAAGTCAGCATCTTCCTTACGGCCTCTGCCTTCCAGGACGATATGCGTAATAGAATTCTCTTGTCCATGGCTTTCCAAGAAGGCATAAACCTGTTCCATGCAAATGCGCAACGCCAATTCGTAGGGTTCTGAAACGACTTGCTGCGACAACCGGGACTTTTCGATTATTGTGGCGATAACGCCAAAATCAAATCCTGCGACCCTATCGTTCAGTTCATCCCTGAAGGATTTCTTCCGCTGCGAGTCTTGACCGAAGTCGAACGGTGCTTTGCCGCGATGGATGTCCTGTTCGTGCAGCACCACGTCATCATGCCCGAAATGCTCGAACTTGAACGCCGTTACTGTGGGTAGCACAGACCTCGCGTACTCGTCTTTGCGGAACACGCAGAAGTTCAGCACAAAAACCGGATAGTTTGCGTCCACGGACGCTGGATTGGGATCTCCGCTCTCGTCCGCGTAGATGATGTAATCGCTGTATTCCGCCACCGTTCCCGCTGACGCCACTGTTCAGCCCACGTAGGTATTCCGGAAGCGGTACAGCGTGAACTCCGGCTCCACCGGGGCGACGGGCATGTATTGGTCGGCCTCTTCGATTTTGGCGACGATGAACCAGGGACCGGGTTCGCGCATGGCTTGGCCGAAGGCCGCTTCCAGTGTTTCGAGGTCGTTCACGGTGGCGGTCTTCGTGATGCCGCAGGAGTTGGCGACCTCTTCCAGGTTGGTATTGGTGGCGGTGTGGCTGTCCTGGCCGCCCGTTTGGCCCCACATCTCGTTGTCCCAAACCACCACCACCAGGTTCGACGGGTTCTCCCGCCCGATGGTGGCGATGGCGCCCAGGTTCATCAGCAGCGAGCCGTCACCGTCCAGCGAGATAACCTTGTCGTCGGTGGACAGGGCCATGCCCAGGGCGATGGAGGAGCACAGCCCCATGCTGCCGTAGGTGTAGAAGTTCCGGTCGCGGTGGCCGGCGTGGTAAAGCTCATCGCTGGTGGGGCCCAGGTTGCCCACGATGGGCGAATCCCCGGCGTGGCGCAGGACCAGTTGGGTGGCGTCGAACCTAAGCAATTTTGCCTCCGTGGAGCATGGGGGTCATGCAGATGGCGACCGGGTTGCGGTGGGCGTGGCACAGCTTCATCACGCCGTCCAGCAGCGTGTCCATCCGGTCCTCGCTTTCAATGGTGTAATGGGCGATGCCGAACAGGTCCAGGATGGGCGTGGTGTTGCGGCCCATGGCGACCTGGGCGATGTTGAACTCGCCGACCTGGCCCCGCAGGTTCATGAAGATGGGGATGGGCGTCCGCGCCGGCAGGCACAGGCTGGCGATGCCGTTGATGCTGTTGCCGAACCCGCTGGACTGCATGAACACCGCGGCGTTCCGGCCCACGGCGTAGCTGCCCACCGCCACGCCCACCGCTTCCTCCTCGCGCGTACAGGACACCAGGTGGAAGAACGGGTCCTCGTTGATGATGCTGGTCACCCGGTCGATGGAGATGTCGGGCACGTAGGCGATGAGCGACGTGTCCCACTTCTTCAGGGTGTCAACTATGGTCTCGGCCCAGGGCATGGGAAACTCCTTGCGTTGCGAATCGGCGGCCAGTATAGCGCAAGTCGGGATCAGTCGCCCCATGAGCGAGGCTCACGCGTACCCAGTTTGTCATCGCCAGGAGCGCAGCGACGCGGCGATCTCGTTGCTGAAAGAGGCACCGTTACCCCACGAGATTGCCGCGCTGCGCTCGCAATGACAAGTCGGGCGAAACTGGGTACGTGCAAAAGGAGCGAGGAGGGGCGAAGGGATATGGGGTTTCGGTTACAGCCAGGCGGTCACTTCATCCGCCGGCGCGCGCACGGACGCCGACGGGCGCGACGGCTGTCCGATGAACAGCGCGCCGACCATGGTCCAGTCGGGTTCGCCGCCCAGGGTTTCCGCCAGGGCCGGATGCCGGGTGGTGTTGCCCGTGCTCCAATCGCCGGCCAGACCCTCGGCCACGGCGGCCAGCAGCAGGTTCTGCACCGCGCAGCACGCCGCCGCGTAGTTCTCCTGGGTCATCTCCTCGCTGTCGGCGGGAACGCTGTACACGTAGATCAGGGCCGGCGCGTCGAGCACCCGCTGGCGGCTGCCGTCGGCGTTCTCGTGGTTGCCGCTGCGCGCGAACAGGTTGTCGTATGCGAGCTGCGCCACTTCCGCGCGTTTCTCGCCGCCCTTTTCCAGCACGAAAAACCGCCAGGGGTTGGTGAGCCGGTGGTTGGGGGCCCACACCGCCGCGTCCAGCATCCGCTGCAACGCCTCGCGGCTGGGCGCGAACTCGGTGAACTCGTTGTTCATGCGGCGGTTGTGAATGGCCTCGTAGACGGTAGTGTCGGTCTCCGGCGCCGTGACGTTTCCGCTTCGCAATCGGCTGCTCTGTGTCATCTCAATCACCCCTGGTTAGGATGGATTCAAATTGTTGATAAGTGTCCACACTATAACGATAAGCGTTGCGCCAAACAAGCGGCTGTTGAGAGATGTCGGGTCCAACCAACCCAGGGCCTGTGCAAAGTCCTTTCTCATCCGCTCATGGTGAGCCTGTCGAACCATCCGCCGATTGCAAAGGGCATCCTTCGACAAGCTCAGGATGAGCGGAAAAGGGTTGAGGGGTGACTTTGCACGGGCCCTGCAACCAACCGCGCTGCGATGACTTTGGCGGTGCCGTGGAATACAATGGCGCCATGCGGGGCGGCAGCGACTATTGCCGGTTCAGAGAAACCTGCGCGTCCGGCTCAATGAAACGACATCCCCAAACCTGATCTAGGAGGACAACATGGCACTGCAATGGGAGCACGTCGCCGGACCCTTCAGCCGCCTGACCGAAGGACCGGCCTGGGACGGCCGACGCCTGCTGTTCACCCACATCCCCGAGAGCCGAATCATGGCCTACCATCCCGACACCGGTGAGTGCACGGTGCATCGGGAGAACACCAACCACACCAACGGGCTGGCCTTCGACGCCGAGGGCCGGCTGTACGGGTGCTGTTCCGGCGGACGCGCCATCGTCCGGTTCAACGAAAACGGCACCACGACCACCATCGTCGACCATCTCGGTGACCAGCGGTTGAACACACCCAACGACTTGGCCATCGACCGGCAGGGGCGTATCTGGTTCAGCAACCCGTGGAACGCCGGCAACATCGACCCCAGCGAGCAGCCGGAGATGGACGGCCGAGACATCCTGCGCGCCGACCCGCAGCCCGATGGTTCCTACACCTGCCAGCAGGTGACCTTCGACACCACCGGCACCAACGGCCTGCTGGTCTCGCCCGACGACCAAACCCTCTACATCATCCAGACCGACAACGAGCCGGGCGCCGTCCGCGAATTGCGATCGTATCCCATCAACGGGGATGGGTCCCTGGGTCAGTACATCGTGCTGCACCAATTCGGCACCGACCATCGCGGCCCCCAGCGCGGCATCGACGGCATGTGTCTCGACTCCGATGGCAACATCGTCGGCACAGCGGGCAACTGGGCCAGCGGTCCCGGCCCCATGCTCTACGTGTGGACGCCAGAGGGTCGCGTGCTGGAGACGTACCCCATGCCCGTGGGGGTCGACATGCCCACCAACTGCTGCTTCGGCGACGCGGACCAAAGCAGCCTGTACGTCACCACGCTGGGCGGACACCTGCTGCGCCTGCGTAACACCGGCCGCCGCGGCTGGATAATGTGGCCGCCGGTACGCTAGGGCGTGTCGTCAAATTGAGTTGCCAAGCGTCAAAGCGTTCCGCTTCCGTCATTCCCGCGAAAGCGGGAATCCAGAATCACTTGCTGTTGCAGAACGATTTGGGTATGGAAACGCCTGGATTCCGGCCCCGTATCAAGTACGGGGTGACGTTCTTTCGCCGGAATGACGGGATAATTTGACGACACTCCCTAGGCAACCAACCGCGAGCCAAAGCGCTTCAATCCACGCTCAGCCACATCCATTCGAGGTACCCAAATGGACGTATTCAATGCAATCAGGACCCGCCGCACCATTCGCGACTTCACCGACGCCCCGGTGTCCGACGCGGTGCTGCACAAGATCCTGCAGGCCGCTCGCTGGGCGCCCAGTTCCAGCAACACCCAGCCCTGGCACTTCATCGTCGTTCGCGACCGCGACACCATCAAGCAGCTCGGCGAAATCTGCACCCAGGGGTCTTTCATCGGCAAGTCCCAAGTGGCCATCGCCATCGTCATGGACGGCGCGCGGCGGGCCCAACTGGACGCTGGCCGCGCCTTGCAGCAGATGGAACTGGTGGCCTGGTCGGAGGGTCTGGGGACTTGCTTCGTGGGCGTCCGCGGCGAGGCCCAGGATCAGGTCAAGTCCCTGCTGGGCATTCCCGAGGAGTTGGAGCTGATCACCGTGTTGCCGTTCGGCTACCGCATCATGCGCGAGCCGGGCACCGGCACGCCGCGCAGGCCCATGTCCGAAATCGCCCACGGTGAAAAATTCGGCCAACCGCTGACCTTTGCGGACTGATTCGCTGACGCAATCGGGCGCGCTATAATTTACCTGTGCCGGCAATCAGGATGTATCCCGATGCCATGAACGACGAGCCGCAACGCTCAACCCAGGAGCGCGACGACGACCACAACGACAGCGTAATCTACAGGATCGGGCGAGGCTCGAAGTGGATTGTGCCGGTGACGGCCCTCAGCGCCGCCGCCGTGTCTATAGCCCGGCTGACCATAACGCCGCCCGGTTGGCTGCAAAAGGCTGCCGACGCCGCCGAAGATGTATCGCCGCTGGACCCGGACCCCATTGTTTGCCTGACCTTGAGCGGGGTAACGCTGACGTACTGGTTGTCCCGGGATGGGTGGGAAGCCATATTGGAGTTATTCGCCATGTTCAAATACGCCGTCGCAGACCGGAAAGTACGGGAGCGCATCGCACGGAGGGCCCGTAATGAGGGCCGCACCGAAGGCCGCACCGAAGCGCAGGCGCAGATCCAAGCCTGGTGGGAAGAAGCGACCAAGGGGGGTACCCAGGCGCCTGCTTTGGACAACCCGCCGCCACGCATCGACAACGACGGCGATGCCACCGACTCATAAGGGTGATTGCCAGACGGATTTTCCCAGGATGTTTCTGTTCTCTTTGTCAGAAGCAGGATTTTCGGGATTTTGATGATGAACAGGATTGCAAACCGCATCCTGAAAATCCAGTAATCCGGTAAATCCTGCTGCTGACAGCCCCCGCGTCTAACGCCCCTTGAACTCCGGCGCTCGCTTCTCCAGGAACGCTCGCCTGGCCTCGTGGGCGTCCTCGGAGCCACTGAGGATGCCGCCGGCGTTGGAGGTCAGGGTCATTGTCGTCTCCAGCGTGCTGTCCAGGGCGGCGCGCATGATGCGCTTGCTGATCCACTGCACCATGGGCGGCGTGCGGATGATGCGGTCGCACAGGTCGCGGGTGGTCTGCTCCAGGTCTTCGGAGGGAACCAGGTAGTTGAGCATGCCCCACTCGTAGGCGCGCTGGGCGTCCAGGTGCCCGGTGTAGGCGAACTCCAGCGCGCGGCCCAAGCCGACCATCTTGGGCAGGTAGTAGCTGCCGCCGTTTTCGATAATCTGCCCCAGCTGCTGGTAGCCGATGAAGCGGGTGTTCTCGCAGCCCAGCCGGATGTCGCAGTGCAGCGCCATGTCCATGCCGGATCCAACGGCCGGCCCATTGATCATGGCGATGGTGGGCTTGCGCACCTGTGAGATGTCCCGGTGCAGCTTGGTGAAGCCGTGGTAGAAATGCTCCCGCGCGGCGTCCGGCCCTTCGATGGTTCCCCGGTTGCCGACGAAGTTCTCGCCCGTGATATCCGGCGAGTTGTCGCGTCGCATATCCGCGCCGGAGCAGAAACCGCGACCGACGCCGGTGAGCACCATCACCCGCACGTTGGGATCGTCGTCGCCGGCCCGCATGTACTCGCCCACCTTGGCGACGGTGCCGTTCTCCTCGGATGAGCCGATTAGCGCGTTCATTCGCTCCGGCCGGTTGAACTTGATCCAGAGGATCCCGGAGTCCTCGGGTTCGTAAAGCAGGTAGGGCACCAGGTTCGGCGGCATGTTGGTCTCCTTGGGGCGGATTAATCGGCGTCGGCAAAGAGGTCAAATATCCGTTCCCGCACCGCGAAGCGGAAACCGGGTAGAACGTCATCGTCGCCGTCAATATATTCCGGGTCGTTCAGCGTCTCGGGTTCCTGACCGGGGCGGAACTTGATGACGGTACGGGTTTCGCCGTCGATGTACCACGCCAGCTTTGTGCCATACTCCAGGAACAGGTTGATTTTCGAGGTGAGCTCGGCGCGGGTGTTGGATGGGGATTTGATCTCGGCGACAAAGTCCGGGACGATGTGAGGGAAGGGGAGGTTCTCGGGGAGCATAATCTCATGACGCCGTTCCTCACGCAGCCAGGAGGCATCGGGGCAGAAGTGTGAACCGTCGGGCAGGACGAAGCAGCTGGTGGAGCCGAAAATGATTCCGCCATTCCGGTCCGCCCAAACCAACAAGTCTCCGGCTAGCCCGACTTCGTACACTGACCCGGGGCTGCCGGTGGGTTCCCGTATCAGCAGGTGCCCTGTGTTGGAAATTTCGTACTCGGCCATATCGGAATTCCTGGCGGCGAACCCCTCAAACCATTGGCCAAGGTCCGGGTCGTCCAGCGACTTGCCGAACTCGGCCAATGGTATCGCTACCGCCCTCGTCCATCGAGGCGGCTGTTTGCGCTGAATTTCCTGCGGCTGCGGCGCAACGGTGGTGGTCATCGTTACTGCTCCCGGTTGGTGAAAGGGTGAGCCGATGATACAGACGTTCTTGTCTGCGCCGATCATCGCAGATACGATAGTCCGGCAGGCTGATTAGTGGCAACTGTTCGGCGTGGCCGTGCTGTCAGGTTTCTACCGGCTGGTCGCTATCCATCCATTCGGCGTAGGAGCCGTCGTACAGCCTGGCGTCGTATCCCATCTGCTCAAGCGCCAGCCACGTAACCGCCGCGCGGACACCGCTGCGACAGTAGGCGATGACGGGTTCGCCTTGGGAGATACCGGCTCCGGCCAGCCGTTCCCGCAGCGTGTCCTGGCCGGCATACAAGTTGCCACCGGCGCCCGCCAGGTCGGCGTGGGGGAGACTGACGGCGCCCGGGATATGGCCGGGGCGGTGATCCATCTCGAACTCGCCCCGGAACTCCTCTGTGGTGCGGGCGTCCACCAACGTGGCGGCGCCGGCGTTCGCCACGTCATCCAGAGTTGCTCGGATGGCCGGATTCAACCGGACCGTGAAGTTGGCCCCTCTGGTGACAACCGGCCGGTACAGCACCTCACGTCCCGCATCTTTCCACGCCTCGTAGCGCAGGTCCATGATGTGGACGTCGGCGCGGCCCAGGTATTCCAGCACCCAGGCGGCCATGGCCGCATTGCGCCCGTCCTGGTGGTCGTAGAGTATGGGCGTGACGTCGTCGCCGAGGCCGACGTCGCCAAAGGCGGCGGCCAGTTGCTCCGGCGGGCCCAGGCGTCCGTCGGGCGCTTGCAGTTTCTTGTAGGGGACGCTGACGGCGCCGCGCAGGTGACCCATCAGGTAGCGCATGGCCGACCGGGGGTCGATTAGCAGATACCCCGGCTGGCCGATGCGCTCGGCGACCCAATCGGGAGATACGAACGTCGCCATCAACCCACCGCTTCGAAGTCGGTTTCCACCGACGTCCGGTTGGCCACCGACTGGGTGACCGGAGAACCTTCGACGGCCAAGCGCCAGATTTCGCGCAGCGTGTCCTCGTCGGCATCGGCGCGGACGAAGCACTTGGCGGAGATCCGCCCGTAGCCCGGATTGCCCTCGTCCTCGACGCCGGCCCACTTGCGGATGTTGTCGAAGTAGCCCTCAACCGCGACTTCCAGGTCGTGAACGCGAACGCCCTGCTTGGTGGCGTTGACCACGAAGCCGACGGTCATGCAGCTTCCGATGGCGGAGAGCAGTTGCTCGTGGGCGCTGGCGGCCACGTCGGTGGCGGTGAGGTCACCGGGCTCGTCCATGTCCACCTGGTGGTTGCGCATGTAAGCCCGGGCGCGCATCCCGTCCTGCCAGACGACGCGGGACT
This sequence comes from Chloroflexota bacterium, assembly GCA_028873965.1. Lineage (GTDB taxonomy): Bacteria > Chloroflexota > Dehalococcoidia > Lucifugimonadales > UBA3495 > Bin87. The sequence goes on along the minus strand of JAPPMU010000024.1, from coordinate 112,741 downwards.
TCCACGGGCCGGTTACCGCGTTGAAAACTTCCGGATCTCTGAAAGAGTCCAGCACCTCGGCCAGTTTCTCCCGGGGCAGACCATTCAGGTTTTCTTGTTGCTGCGCCATGTTGAGCTCCTTGTTGCTGATTGGGGTTGATGGCGTGGCGCCAGGGTTCCCTTAATGGGTTAACCGCTGGCAACGTTTGACAGTTGAGACTGCGCTTCCAGGACCGGGGCAAGATGTTTTGACGCATTGCGGAGGTCAACCGCGATGGGCAGCAAATAATCGGGATCGTATTGGTCAGGCGACCAGTATGCAATTAGATCGCCGTTTTCGGCGATGACCGTTGCCGTCTCCACGTTGCCGCCGAAAGTGAGCGTGTCCGTTTCCTTGCAGTAGCCCCGCTTTCCCAGCGGTAGCCAAGCGCTGACGCCGATGACTTCCAGTCCGGCCGCACAGCGGCTCTCCTTTTCAGGCACGTGCAATATGATCGACCAGTTCTCGGCCACCTCGTAGCCTCCGCACGTTGGTTGACTGTAGTGCAAGCTTATGGCATCGATTTCCGGGTCATAGTGCGCGATCAGGTTCATCTCGCACCTCCAGCCTTTCGTAATTTCTTTGGAAGTATTCCATGTCTCCGCTGATCAGCTTCTCGGTTGCGGTCGTGTCCAAGAACGCTGATATTATCCTGCGGTCGTCGATTGAGACGGCTACGCGCATCAGACGCCGGCCTCCTTCATATTCAATCCAGCCGAGAGAGGCGATGCTTCGCCTCCCGTCGCGGTCCTGTCTGACACCTCGGACAACCCAATCGTTCAGCACGCTGGTTAGTCGCTCCAGGGTAATCTCGTAGTGTATCGACACCGCTTGCCGCTGCAAGTGGTCGGTGACTAGCCTGGTAATTCCCCCGGCGGTCAGGGTTTCCGGCAAGGCAGCGGCATCATCCCTACGCATACTCCGCGCGCAGTATCTCCGCGGCGTTGGTGATCGCCTGCATCTTCCTGGCGGCCATTTCGTGGGTGTTGACGTTGCGCTCGGCGAAGGTGCCAAAGCCGCAGTCGGGATTCAGGTAGATCTTGTCGGGGTCGAAGTACTGCAGGAGTTCCTTGACCCGGTTGATGATCTGCTCGGGTGGCTCGATGTCGTCGGTGCGGGGGTTGACCACGCCGAAGCCGATCTCCTTCTCGTTGGCGTATTCCTGGAACACTGCCATCTCGCCGGCGCGGGGTGTGGCGCATTCCAGCACCAGCCGGTCGATGTTCATCTGGGTCAGGTAGGGCAGCATGGGGCCGTAGTTCCCCTGGAGCAGCACCTCTTCCTTGCGGCTCCAGTTGCCTCGACAGACGTGCACGCCGGTCTTGATGCCGTCGATGCCCTCCAGGGTTTCGTTCATCAGCCGTACCGCCATCTCCAACTCGTCGGTGGGGTCGCGGCGGTTGGGCAACGCGGCGCACATGAAGGTCTCGGTGGTCTCTTCACCGAACACCACCTGGGAGAGGGTGGGTTCGTCGAGCTGCACGAAGTCGCAACCATGGTCGCGCAGGGCGATGATCTCCTCACGCAGGATTTCTACCACGTCCCGAGCCAGGTCGTCGGGAGTGGGGTACGCCTTGTCTGACAAGCCCTCGAACCAGCCGGAGCGAGTGAGCATATAGGGGCCGGGGATGGGTACCATGATCTGCCGGTCGGTGTGCTCGCGCATGTAGGCCAACTCGTCCAGGGCCAGGCCATGGCGCTTGCCGATCTTGTCGATTACGATGGGGCTCTTGATGGCGAAGGACGGCACGTCGAGAGCGCGCAGCACCTCCTCCATGCGGGCGCGGTCACTGGAGTAGTCCAGCAGTTCCGACACTTTCATCAACTGCATGCCGGTGAGCTTGTCAACCGCGAAGGAATAGAAGTTGTCCCGCCGCTGCTCGCCGTCGCTGATGATGTCCACGCCGGCCTCTTCCTGGGCGCGGATGCAGGCCAGGACCTCGTCGTCGGCCAACGCACTGAACTCGTCATAGGTGATCTCACCCGCTTCCTTGCGACGCAGGGCGCGGATCAGCTCGGTGGACCGGGGCCAGCTTCCGACCACGGTAACGGGAAACAGGGGTGCGTCCGCCATTGGTGTCCCTCCAGGACTGCGATTTTCTGATGCGTGGGCGGCAATTTCAGCAGCGTCGCTGCGTACCGCCGACAAACAATCTACACCAGAAACCGCGCAACGGACAAATTAAACTGCCGTCGCCTCATGCGTACCCAGTTTGCGGCGGAGAAACGTCAGAATCAGGATTTTCAAGATTCAGGGATTACCGGGATTGGAACCGTTCCGTGAGGGAGCTCTTCCAATCCTGCCAAATTATAAGATTCCGTAAATCTGGTACTGACGATGTGCGATAGACTTGAGCGGGAACTAACCATGTTGACACGCTGGAAGGCATTGCTATCCGCCGTCGCCGTGATCGGGGTAGGGGCGCTTGCGGTGGTGGGGTGGATGGTGTTTGCGCCGGCGTCCGACCCCTTCTCGGCAGAGGAGATGTTTCATCTGGGCCGGGTCAACACCTCGGCCGTGACAACGTACAAATTCACGACTGACGCCCGATTCACGGTTCACACCGAGGGCGGACCGGAACACCAGGAGTTCCACACCGAGGCAACGGTCGTGGTAGATGAGGGGATGCACGTCACCTGGACGGAAAACGGGAGATACGGTGAGACGCTGCTGCTGGACGGCGCGCAATATCACCGGGAGAGTGACGCCGGAGCGTGGGAAGAATGGTCGCCCCCCGGCAGCTGGCCCGCTGCCCCAAACTTCCCCAGCCCCAGGGATCACTTTCAGATTCTGGACGGCTTGACCGACGTGTCGCACGAAGGGCAGGAAGTTTTACGGGGCGTGCGCGTCAACAAGGTTACCGGCAACGTGGATACGGCTCGGCAGGTGCGCGAAGCCTGGGGCGACGAGGTCGCAGGCGGTGGGGGAGATTTGCGCGCCCAGATGCTGGCTGGAACCGTGACGGTTGCCGCGTGGGTGGGCGCTGAAGACGGGTTGCTGCACGCTTACACGATGGAAGGTTCGTTCCCTGCGGTGGGAGAAGCGTTCGCGTACCAATACTCAATGGAGACGCGTTTCTCCCATTTCAACGAGCCGCTGGAACTGCCATCGCCTAATGCTGTCCGATGAACTCCAGCACCAGGCCGTTCCACACCTGCGGACGTTCCCAGAAGCCGGCGTGTCCTGCCTCGGGCAACGACACGAAGCGGCTGCCGGGGATGCGCTCCGCCTGCAGCCGCATCAGCGCCGGCGGGGACACCAGGTCGGACTCGCCGGACAGCGCCATCGCCGGCACGCGCATGGCGGCCAGCCGGGCGTAGGTGGTGGGTTCCCGCAGCGGCTGGGCCGGAAGGCGACCATACGGGCGGCTGGCGTGCTCGATCTTCAGCCACCGAGCCGTGCCGTCCGGGTCCGTGCCTCGATACGAAGGTCCCAGCTCGTACAGTTCCACAGGCAAGTTGCGGATTTCGGGCGGCCGGATGCGGTCCTGAACCTCCAGGTACTCCGGGTCCTGGATGCCGGCGATGGTGTTGGCGAACACCAGGCTCCGCACCCGCTCGGGATGGGCCAGCGCGTAGCCGATGGCGGTTATCCCGCCGGCGGCGGTGCCAACCAGGTGGAATCGATCCAGGCCCAGGAACTTGACCAGGCCGTGCAGGTCCTCGTCTTGATAGCCCGGTTGCAGGGTTTCGTCGGTGTTGCGGGACTTTCCCCAGGTGCGCCGGTCGTAGGTGATGCAGCGGTAGCCGGCCAGCGTGAACGCGGGCAGTTGGTAGATCCAGCAATCGCAGGTGCCGGAAGCGGCGTGGCAGAAGATCACCGGGATGCCGTCGCCGCCGGAATCCTCGTACCAGAGATCGACGCCGGGCAGGTTCGCGTAGGGCATTTGATCAGTCCTGCCAGTGGGGTGGGAGGCTGGGTTCCGCCATGCCGAATTTTTGCGACAACCATTCCTCGCTGTAGCGGCCGTCCCGGTAGCCGGAATGTTCCGCCTTGTGGACGGTGGTCTCGCCCCGGATGTCGCGCACCAGGGGTTCCAGGGCGGCGGCGTCCAGCGCGGAGCCGTCGGCGCCGGCCATCAGCAGCGTCGTCGCGCTGACCCTGGAGCCGAACCAGCGCAGGTCGAAGTAGGACAGCGTGCGATGCACGGCCTCTCGGCGGGTCGGATGCAGTCGCAGGTAGTCGTTGATCTCCTCCAGGGGATAGGCGCTGGTGCGCGGGGCCAACTCGGCGGTTGCGTGGAGCAGGGTCGGCGTGGTCACCAGGTGGGTGACCTGCGGAGACAGGGCCGCGGTGGTCAGGGCCAGGTCATTGCCGATGGCGGCGATGCGCGTGGCGTCCACCTCGGGCCGGCCGGCCAGGTATTGCAGTCCGCGAACGCAGTCGGCCACGATGCCCCGGTACACATAGGTTGCGGGGTCGTCGATGCCGTCGGTGAGTTGGCCGGGAAAGGCCGCGGCGTAGGGCTGATCCGCCAGCCGCTGCCCGCGCACGCAGATGGCGAAGGTCACGTGCTCCCGGCGTTGGCCGTTGGCCTGTCCCTGGGGCACTAGGTCCTGCACGCTGCCGTAGCGCGGCAGGTGATAGCGCGCCGGAAAAGGCCCGTCATGGTTGGGAATACTCAGGTAGCCGTAAATGCGGTAGGGCCCGATGGAGGTCAGGCGCACCCCGTAGGCGGTGGCGAAGTCGGTGGAGCGGAGCGGGAGTTCCTGCACTTCCGGCGCCGGCGGGAACCGGGACAGTTCCGCCAGCACGTCGTGCCAGTAGTCGTCGAAATCATGGGGTTTTGCGCCGGTAAGCGTGGTCATGCGGTTCAGTCCATGGCGGTCGGTGATGTTGCAGTAGGGCTACGCCTGAGAGCGGACTACCCTGGCGCGGGCGATGATAAATTCGACCTCGGCTATGGTGCGGGCAAGGTAGTCCGGCTGGTTGGTCAGCATTTTGGGCGCGGCGGGCCGGATGTAAGCATGTCGTCCGGCGTAGTGGCTGTAGATGTCCGGGTCGATGGATAAGCGGAACTCCGCCATTGTCGGATCAACTCGGCGTGCGTTGCCCAGCAGTTCGCCGATGTCGTGGCTGAATCGGTATTGGGCGCGGTGGGCTTCCAACAGCGCTTTCATCGCGTGTTCCAGCGCCCCCTGCGCGTGGAGACCGATTATCTGATCGCTTAGCCCCTGCTCTACCAGTCTTCCGAACGCTTCCAGGTGGTCGGAAGCATCTTCCAGGCGGTTCTCATACGTTGACCAGTCGTATTCGTACTCGGTTTCCGCGTCCTCGCAGTGCGATGAGCCGTGCTGTTCGGGGTCTTTGGGCATAACTATTCCGTCTCGCACGGCGTTGGTTTCCAGGCTGTTGGTGTAGCGGCGATTGTGGCGGAAGGTTTCAAGAGTGCACCACACCAGTTGCACGGGCACATAATGTCCATAGTTGGCTGATGCCGCAGTGGAGGCGGCTTCCTTCGCTTGTTCTCTTGCGGCGGCGTCGGCTTCGCCGGCCGTGACCATCATGATATCGATGTCGGACCAGTCTTCATCATGGTCGCCGCGAGAGCGGGAGCCGAAAAGGATGGTCAGCTCCGGTTGCTCACGCTGCTGCACCGCGCGAGCTACGGCAAGCGCCTTGGCATCGTACTTTGGCATGGTCCGGTTCAAGTTAAAATATCTGCGTTCTTACGATTGCAGGTGCCGGGCCATGAAGGCGTCTATGACCGCGCCATGCTCGTGGTTGTTGGCGTCGTGGCCGTGGCCGTCGTAGGCGTACATCTTTTTGTCTTCGCTGGCGATGGCGTCGAACATGGCGAAGCCGGTTTCCGGCGGGCAGGTGCTGTCCTGCAGGCCCACGCTGACAATGGTAGGACAAGTGATGCGATGGGCGAGGTTGATGCCGTCGAAGTAGGCCAGCGTGTTCTCCACCTGTTCCCGGCTATCCGGGTACATCCGCAGGTAGTCGGCGATTTCCTGGTACGGGTAGGCGTCAGTCAACTCGATGGAGTCCATGTACCCGCACAGGTAAGGCGCGCCCGCCGCTGCTGCCTTGATCTCGGGGCGCAGCGCCGCCGTGGACACGGTGAGGCCGCCGCCCTGGCTGTGTCCGGTGACGCCGATGCGATCACCGTTGACCTCATCCCGTCCCAGCAGGAAATCCACGGCGCGGCAGGCGTCCATGTAGAAGCCCCGGTAGGAGTAGGTGTTGCGGTCCACCATGCCGTAGGTCAGCAGGCCGGGATAGCCGGGATTGAACTGCCGGTTGCTGCGCAGCTTGCCGCGGGGAGCGACGCTGAAGGCGGCATACCCCCGGGCGGCCCAGTTCTTGGGCACCGGCGGCTCCATGTTGTACCCGGGGACCTGGATCAGGCCCGGCAAGCGTCCTTCCCGCTGCCGTGGGACGGCGTACCAGCCCGCGATCCGAACCTGGTCGAGGCTGGTGAAAAAGACCTCGTACACGTCAATGCGCGCGGTGGACCGAAGAGGGTCGTAAACCACCTCCGGCTCCAACGGAATTTCAGCGGTTTCCGCCAGCACGTCGTTCCAGAATTGGTCGATGTCCTCCGGCTTGCGGACCTTGGTGACGTACTGGTCGGCGGGTGTACGGGGCATGTTGCTGTCCTGCTTTCTTTATGGCCGTCGGGGCCGAGAGGTGAGGTAGGTGATGAACAACCTGATTTCGTCCGGCGGGGCGTTGTCGAAACCCATTAGCGCGCCTTCCGCATCATCTATGATCCGGTTCACTTGTGATTGGGTAAAGGTCGTGCCGGGATCGTAGTCAGCCTCGTGACGCCGTTGCTGTAACTCCACAAATCTGCCGGCGAAATCCTGGATGTTGGGGCCGAACCGTCTCATGTTGCCGCCATCGCTGCATTTGCTTCTGGCCAGCCCGTGATCGATGCTGCGGTACGCCATGTTCCAGGCATCCCGTCCCAGTTGACTACCGAGGTGCGGGCCGGCCATCACGTCAGCGTAGGCGCGGCACAAGGTGTGAAAGATGGCGTAGTAGGCGCAACTGACCGCTCGGCGCAATTCGGTATCCGTGGTTACGCTGGGGCTCCCGGCATTGCCGCCGGCGGCCAGGGTCCTGGCGACGCCGATCAGGGCGTCGGGTTCCAATGCCACCTTTTTATTCTCTCCTTTACGATTTCCGAGTCCTCTTTGCTGAAGAACGAGCGGTGGGGAAAGTGCTTTATCCCCAGGTCAAGCAGTTGGGGGAGCAGGCGCGTCATCAGGCCGACGGTCCATTTCGAGTCCAGCTTGCTCTGGTCGCCGTCGAACACGATGAGAATGTGGAGATAGGGGTCTCCATACTCGTCGATCTCCTGCACGATGTTGATCGGGCCAAACTCCAATTCCCCCTGGAACCTGCCGGACAAGTCTTCGTACACCATCTCGACGATGGCGTCAGACACGTCCTGGGTTATCATCATGGCGGCGTCTCCGGTGACGGTGGCCAATCGTCCTACACGTCCTCCACCGGCATGGTGGCGATGCCGTAGGTACCGTAGAAGAAGTTGGCGTAGTGGGTGGAGCCGCCGGTGACGAACAGCAGGTACTGTTCCGGGTCCTCCAGCGCGGGAATGGTGGCGTCGGGGTCGTCGGCCAGGCGCTGCAGCTCCGGATAGCGCAGCCACTTGCCGTTGGCGTCGGTGGGCATGCCGGCCGGCCCGATGGCGTCGCGCAGCGAGGCGCGGCAATGCTCGTGCAGCCACTCCTGGGTAGCGCGCTTGCTGAACCCGGCCTCGGCCAGGATCACCGCGCGCGACGGGCTGAGCATGATGGGATGATACGGGCTCTGGTACTCCACCCGCTGGTTGGTATGGCCCACCTGGGCGGACTGCCGGCCCCGGATCCAGCTGCCGCCGCCGGCGTGGCGGTAGAACATCATGGAGGCGATGTTGTTCAGCGTATCCTCGTGGTTCCGCGAGCCGGCGTCGAGGATGTCGGTGGGTCCGGTGACGGTGATCACGGTGACCGCGCTCTCGTCGGGACGGTACCCCTTGTCCACGTGGTAAGGCTGCCAGGGACTGACTTCCTCGTTCTCGGCGATGCACATGCCGAACTTGGTGGGCAGCCCGATGAAGTTGGGGTCGCCGGCGCCGGCCTTGCAGTAGCCGATGTTGATCAGGCAGAGGCGCAGCGCCCGTCCGATGGCGGTGTTGGCCTTGTTGACCACGCCCGGACCCATGGCCGACGTGCCGTAGTTGATGCCCGCTTTGGCAGCGATAGGACCGTTGACCAGAATCAGCGGGGCCTCGGTATGGCCGGACACCTGCATGTCCCGGTGGTTCATCTCCGGCTGGGCGATGCACTCCAGGGCGGCCAGCAGGATAGGGAACTGCGCCGGCTGGCAGCCGGCCATCACCGCGTTGATGGCGACCTTCTCCACGGTGGCCAGACCGAAGCCCGGCTCCATGACCATGACCACGTCCTGCGGGTCGCGGCGGGTGCCCTTGAGCATGGCCTCCACGGCGGCGGGAGTGGGCGGCACGATGGGCATCCCGTCGCTCCAGTCGCGCTCTTCCATGAAACGGTTCACCGCGTCGAGGCCCAGAGGCGTGTCGTCCAGCTCAACAGTGAACACGTCGGTTTCGCTGTGGCCGTTGGCGCCGGCGGACAGGTCGGCGGTGGCGGACATCCGGGTCAAACCGAGGATGATGTTGTCGATCTGCTCGTCCACCATCCTGTGAATGTAATCGGGCTGCTGCCCGGTGCAGGCGTGAGGGATGGTGACGAAGGCGGTGGCGGGCTGGCCCCAGCCATCAACGCAGGACTGCCAGGCCCGGGCGAAACTGCGCGCGGCGATGCCCACCGCGGGCACGCCGGCCTTTTCCATGGCTACCATGTCGTGGGCAAGCCACGACGTGCAGCCCCCTCAATGCGCCGCGGCGCCCACCATGGCGTCCACCTCGACGGCGATGCGGGCGGCCTCCTCGTCGTCGATGTGCACGCCGCGGCTCAACGCCGGACGACCTTCGCGCAGGTTGCCGCCGTAGCTCTCGAAACGCACGTTGGAGAAGCGGCGGCCGATATGCTCGGCGACACGGTCGACGGCCACGCCGGCTCCGCCGGTCATGTTGTTGTAGAGACCGATGGTTTTGCCTTCCAGGGTATCCAGGCGGGCTGCCGGCGGCACCTTGAAGTCTACGCGCGATGCGGCCGGGGACATGATCTGCAACTTCATCGTGATTCTCCTTGGATCTGGAGCCTGGGATTCGGAGCTTGCAAGACGTACGGATTGCACGCAGTCTATTTGCCGACGCCGGTTGCGTCAACGCGGAGACTCAGCAGGCGGAGTGTGGATGCCCGTCAACGAATGAGGGGCTTTGCGGAGCCTCGCCGGCAAATCGCGCTATTCGGGGAACGACGTCACGAACCCATGGTTCTAAACCAGACATAAGTTGCGATAAACGGGTTGGCAGCAGGGTACACAAAATCCGATTCGATGGTAGAATTCTTTGGAAAATGGGCAATGGCCACCGGCGTGCGCACTAGAGGCGTTAGCCAGCGCCTCCAAATAACTGCCCAACTGCCATCGCAATCCAGGAGACAGCATCATGGCGATTGATTTCCAGAGGAATCAGGGCACTTTGATCATTGAGGCTGCCGAACGCGTCGACAGCACCAACGCGCAGCGTTTCCTCGAAGATCTGGATGCAGCCATCGAACCCACCGACCAGGTGGTCATCCTCGACATGGAAAAGCTCACGTACATCAGTAGTGCGGGCCTCCGTGTGGTTCTGCAGACCGCCAAGACCCTGCAGCGGCAGAATTCCGGCTTCGCGCTGTGCGCGCTGTCGGGGACCGTGCGGGAAGTTTTCGAAATCAGCGGTTTCGACCAGGTCATTGCCATCCATCCGTCGCAGGAAGAGGCCATCGCCGCGCTGAAAGGGTAGCCCTCTACGGGCAACCGGCTTCGCGAGGCCAAACTCACGGTGATCGGGCGCAGGCCGCCCGTCAGGGACGGAATCATGGCAGATACGTCAGGGCCATACCGGATACTGGTGGTCGACGACGAGCCTGACCTGGAACCGCTGGTATTGCAGCGGATGCGGCGGGCCATTCGCTCGGGGCGCTATCAGTTCGTGTTCGCGCAAAATGGCGTGGAAGCGCTCGAAACTCTCAATCAAGACGACGAAATTGACATGGTGCTGTCCGACATCAACATGCCTCAGATGGACGGACTGGCGTTGTTGTCGCACATTCCTGATGTTGCACCCGACATACACGCCGTAATCATCTCCGCTTATGGAGATATGAAGAATATTCGCTCCGCAATGAACCTTGGAGCGTTTGATTTCGTCACCAAGCCGGTTGATTTTGAAGACCTGCGGATTACCATTGAGCGGGCGCTGAACAATCTTGAGGCGTGGAGAGAGGCGACGGCATCGCGGGAACGGCTGGTGGCGCTGGAAAACGAGCTCGACGTCGCCAACAAGATGCAGCAGTCGATCCTGCCCACGGAATTTCCCAAACAGCCCGGCTTCCAGATCTACGGGAGTATGATCCCGGCCCGGGTCGTGGGCGGCGACTTCTTCGATGTCGTTTATTTGGACAACGGCCGCATTGGACTTGCCGTTGCTGACGTCTCGGACAAGGGCGTGCCGGCGGCGCTGTTCATGATGGCCAGCCGGACGCTGCTCAAGAGCGCGGCCATGGGGCTCAAGTCCCCGCGCGAAGCCCTTACGGAAGTAAACGATCTGTTGTACGACGACAACGACGCCATGATGTTCGTCACCCTGTTCTATGCGGTGTACGATCCAGCGACCGGGGAGATGACCTACGCCAACGGCGGCCACAACGCGCCTCTGATCGCCCACGTTGACGGGACTTCCACGGTGCTGCCCGGCACCAACGGTATCGCGTTGGGGGTGATGCCCGGCATGGATTACGACGAGAGAACGATTTCCATTTCAGCCGGTGATACCGTGGTCTTTTACACCGACGGTGTCACTGAGGCCGTGAACGAGGACGGGGAAGAGTTCGGAATGGAACGGCTGCAGCAGGTGTTTGCGGGGCAGCCGGTCCGGGATGCCGAGGCATCAACGCAGGCTGTGTTCGACGCCGTGAACCAATTCGCAGGAAGCGCCGCGCAGTTTGATGACATCACGTGCCTCATTTTCCGCCGCAGCGAGACCTGACCATGACCGCCCGCGCGTTTTTAAAGATTGCTCCCAACCATGAGCAGCTTGAATTAATCCCGACGGCGGTGGAAGAGCTCGCGGAGCGCGACAACTGGCCGCCCGACCTGGTTTTCAAGCTGAATCTGGTCCTGGAAGAATTGGGCGTCAACATCGTCAATTACAGCGGCGCAACGGGGGACATCGAGATATCGCTGGCCTCTGACGAAGAGAGAGTCACCGTCGAGATCTCGGACGACGGCCGCCCGTTCAATCCCCTGCTGGATCAGGAGACCCCTGACATTTCCGCCCCGCTGGGCGACCGACCCATCGGCGGGCTCGGCATCCACCTGGTGCGGACGATGATGGACGAGATGTGGTACAGCAGAGAAGACGGCAAGAACAAGCTGGCGATGACCAAGCGCAAGTCGGAGTGATTCCGGCGATTCCGGTTTCGACTGCGAGCGCATCGATCCGCGGGTAGTGGGTAGTTGTCGGGTTGCCGCTTCTAACGCCGTAGCGCCATCGTCCGGTCACATTAGAGGCTACCGGGTGTACCGGACCAATCGTATCGCGAAGACACTCTGGACCATCGTGGCAGTGTGTCTGCTGGGGCTGGCGGCGTGTGGCCCGGATGCGGACGCCTCCCTTACCGAGGCGCCGGCGGCTGCCGCGCCCACTTCCACGCCGCGGCACTTAACCTTCTCGCCCACGCCGGACCGCGAAGATCCGGGCGTATTTGACGACCGCATAGTATTCGGGCAGTCTGCGGCGTTCACCGGCCCCGCCGGGCAACTGGGCACCGGCATGAACCACGGCATCCAGGCCGCGTTCGCCGAAGTCAACCGGGCCGGCGGAGTGAACGGGCGTCGCCTGGAGCTGGTGACCCGCGACGACACCTACGAGCCGGAGCTTGCGATCTCCAACACCATGGAACTCATCGAAGAAGATATCTTTGCGTTGATCGGCGCGGTCGGGACGCCAACGTCGCGTTCCGCGGTGCCAGTGGCGGAAGCCGCCGGAGTGCCGTACATCGCGCCTTTCACGGGAGCCGCGTTCCTGCGGGACCCCAATCTGCGAAGCGTGATCAACCTCCGGTCTTCTTACAACCAGGAAACCGAGGAGATGGTCGAACGCCTGACCGAGGACCTGGGCATCGAGCGCATCGCGGTCATGTACCAGGACGACTCTTTCGGCAGGGCCGGGTTCAACGGCGCCAGCGCCGCGCTGCGCCGGCGTGACCTGGAGCCGGTATCCGTCGGCCTGTACCAGCGCAATACTACTGCGGTGAAAACCGGATTGCTGGACGTGCGGAAGGGACATCCCGAAGCAGTCATCGTGATCGGCGCCTACCAGCCGGTAGCCGCGGTCATTGCATGGGCTCGGGAGATAGGGATGAATCCGGTGTTCATGACCGTTTCATTCGTCGGCAGCAATGCCCTGGCCGAGGAACTGGGCGCCGGTGGCGAGGGTGTGATTGTCACCCAGGTGGTTCCCTTTCCCACGGATACGTCGAACCCGGTGGTTGCCGCCTACCAGGAAGCGTTGACAGAATACGATCCCGAGGTGGAGCCGGGGTTCGTGTCCCTGGAAGGCTATCTGGCCGGCCGCCTTGCCATAGCCGGTCTGGAGCGGTGCGGGGACATTGTGACCCGGGACTGTTTTTTGAGTGTGCTCCGGATCGATCGGCCTATCGACATCAGCGGCCTTGTGCTGAGTTACAGCCGGGAAGAGGGCAACCAGTGGTCTGATGAGGTCTTCCTGACAATGATCGGGAAGGAAGGCCAATACATTGCGCTGGATGTCCTGCCGAAGGATGTTTTGGGGAGTGGAGACAAATGATGGCAGCACTGACCAAATTCCTGGAACTCCGTTATCGCATTTCTTCCCAGTTGTACCTGGCGCTTGGAGGTGCAGTTTGTCTGACCTTCGCGGCGGCGCTGGTGGGATGGTTTTCCTTCGACCAGGTGGGCGACGCTCAGAACCGGGTCAACGAGCGCAGTGTCCCGGACCTGGCCGCTGCCTTTGACGTTGCGCAATTCAGCAGCGCGCTGGTAGCGGACGCCGCGGCGTTGCCCACCGCCACGGATCCGGAAGAGGTAGCGGTAGTCATCGACCGCATCAACGAGGCCCACCGAGCGTTCCAGGAGCAACTGTCGGTCCTGGAAGATAGGGCCGATGCCTCGGAGAAAGAGCGGTTTGATCGCATACGGTCTTACTCCGACACGCTGCTGATCAACATTGGTGACATGAAGGAAGGGATATCGGAGAGGTTTACCCTGGGGGACCGGGCGGTCTCGCGACAGGGTGAGCTGACTGCTCTGAGGTTTCAACTCGACCACATCCTCACTCCGGCGAGAGACGACCAGCTGTTTTACACGGTAACCGGCTACCGGGGATTGGGAGAACCGGTGGCGGAGGAAGTGGCATACCGGGCCGAAGACGAACTCACCAGGTTCCACTACCTGTCCGAGCTTCACAGCAATGTGAACATTGCCACGCAAATTCTGGCCAGCGCCGGCACGGTGTCCGATCCGTCGCTGATCGAGCCCCTGCGAGAACGGTTCGAGTCCTCGGTCTTTCACATCAACCGTAACCTGAGCCGATTGACGGGCGCCGAAATTCACTCGGAATTGACGCCCCTGTTCACCCGCTTGCTGGAATTGGGACAGGGCGACGGCAACAGTTTCGAACTTCGCGCGCGTCAGCTCGAACTTGCGGACCTCCAGGTGGTGTTGCTGGCCAACAACCACGACATTGCCGTGCTGCTGCTCAATGAGATGGAGTTCCTGGTGCAGACCGCCCGGGACAGCGCGGAGGTTGCCACCGCGGCCTCGGACCAGGCGATTTTCACCGGCCGCACGCTGTTGCTGGCCATCACCGGCTTCAGCGTTGTCGGCGCGATCCTGATCGCGTGGCTGTTCGTGGGGCGGGTACTCCTGCACCGCATCGAGATGCTGTCGCAGTGGATGCGGCAAATGGCCGGCGGAGACCTGGAAGCCCGGGCGGAAATCAGGGGTCGCGATGAAGTGGCCGAAATGGCGGCGGCGCTGGAGGTATTCCGTCAGCATGCCATCGAAATCCAGCGGTTGAACCTGGTGGAGCAGTTGGCCGAAGAACTGCAGGGCAAGAACGGCGAACTGGAGCAGGCCCTCACGGATCTCAACACCGCCCAGAGCCAGATAGTGATGCGGGAGAAGCTGGCCGCGCTGGGCGAGCTTACCGCCGGAGTGGCCCACGAAATCCGCAACCCGTTGAACTTCGTCAAGAACTTCTCCGAGGCTTCCGAAGATCTACTGGAGGAATTGAAGGAAACCCTGGAAGAGAGCGATGACGGTCAGCTCAACGAAGAACAGCGGGACCTGTTGGAAGACATCTTCAGCGACCTGACGGAGAACCTGGAGCGCATCCGCACCCACGGCGACCGCGCCGACCGCATCGTCAACGACATGCTGATGATGAGCCGGGAATCGGTGGGGCACCAGCTGACCAACATCAACAACCTCCTGGACGAACACGCCCGTCTGGCTTACCACAGCGTCCGGGCAACGGACCCCAACTTCCAACTGGACTTGCAGTACGACTTTGACGAATCCATGGGCGAACTTGACGTCAATCCGCAGGACCTGGGCCGCGTTTTCCTGAACATCGTCAACAACGGTTGCTACGCGACCAACGAAAAGCGCATGACCCTGACGGAAAACGGAGGCGAGGCCGACTACTCGCCGACGCTGTGGCTTTCCACCAGGCATGACGACGACCGGGTCCACATCAAGATCCGGGACAACGGCACCGGAATGCCGCCGGAAGTCATCGAAAAGATGTTCAACCCGTTCTTCACCACCAAGCCTACGGACAAGGGCACGGGTCTGGGGCTGTCAATCTGCAACGACATCGTGCGCCGCCACGGCGGCGAGATCATGGTGGAGTCCGAGCCGGGCGAGTTCACCGAGATGACCATCGACCTGCCGCTGCATCCGCCGGAACCCGTCGCCGACGAGCCCGACGATGAAGACGAAGACGAACAGGAGCTGACCGCCGAGGCCGCGGAGGTCGCGAACGACTGATCGGATAAGGTCGGGTTGCGAAGGCTTGCGCTACGGGAACAGCCGTTGCGTCGACCCGGTCGGCTCATCGGCATCGATGAGATGCGGCCCATCGTTGGCCACCCGATTGGCCGCCGTCGAAACCTCGCGGACCGACATGTCCGGCCAATCCCGACTGCCCAACAATGCCAGGAGTTCGGCGGGTTCAGTATGCCTGGAGAGCCATGCGTCGAACTGTTCGGGCGGCAGGATGACCGGCATCCGGTTGTGAATGGGCGCTACCAGGCTATTGGCCGCAGTGGTGATGATCACGCAGGAGCCCGGGGCTTCTTCGTGGGATTGCGCGGCGTACCAGATGCCGGCGAAGGCGACGGGATGCCCGTCCTGTTGCGAAATCCACTGGGGAGTTTTGGTTCGCTCCGTTCCGGCCGGCCATTCGTAGAATCCGTTGGCCGGCACCAGGCACCGTCGTGCCGCAAATGCGTTGCGGAAGATCGTGCGCCGGTCGATGGTTTCCGCCCGAGCGTTGAACAGGAGCCGCGGAGTCGACCTGTCGTTCCGGGTTTGGGAGGGCATCAACCCCCAGCGCATCATGCCGGCGGCGCGGGCATGGCCGTTGCCGAGGACCGTCAGGACGGGTGACGTGGGCGGGATGTTCCAGCGTGGAAGATAGGAGGCCTGCAGGGGCTCGGCCCGGAAATCGAAATGATCGGCCAAGTCCTCCAGATCAGCGAAGAGACCGAATCGCCCGCACATGGCGAGAAGCGACTACCATTGGACGTACATCGGCATGACCACATGTACGTACCGGTCGGAGTCGGCGGGCCGGAACACGCCGGGGCTGGAGGAGTTGGTCACCTCGATGGCGACCTTGCCCCGGCCCAGTACGTTCACAATGTCCTGGAGATAGCGAACGTTGAAGGCGATCTTGGCGTCCGCCCCGTCCAGTTGATCGATGTCCAGCTCGTCCAGGCTGTCGCCGACCTCTTCGGAGCGCGCCGAAACCTTGAGCTGGCCGCCGTCGCTGGCTTCCTGGGGCATCATCTCCAGCCGGACGATGTTGCTGCCGTCCCGGGCGAAGACCGACGCCGACTGCGTGGCGCGCTTCAGGTCGTCCAGTTCCATCACGGCTCGGGTCTCGTACCGCTCGGGAATGAGCTGCTCGTAATTCGGGAAGCTGCCCTGGAGCAGTTGGGAAACGATCTCGACGTGTTCCAGCTTGAACATGGCCTGCCCGCGGTCGGGGGACAGGGTCATCTGAACGGGGCTGCTCTGTTCCGAAGCCAGGCGCTGCACTTCCTGCATGGTTCGCGCCGGAACGATCACCTTGATTTCCTCGTCCACCGCCTGGGAAATCTGGCCGGAATAGACCGCCAGGCGGAAGCCATCGGCGGCGGCCATCACCACGCTGGATTCGCTGAGCTTGAGTTCCACGCCGGTCAGCACCGGCCGAGATTCGTCGGTGGCGGCGGAGAACGCCACCAGGCTGATCCCGGAGCGCAGGACGCTGGGGTCGATGTCAATGGCCGTGCCGGTGTCGACCTGGGGAACGGGCGGGAAGTCTGCGGCGTCGGCTCCGTTGATATGCGTCACGGCGCGACCACAGGCCAGGTGCAGAACACTGCCCCCGCTGGCAGGGCCATCGGCATCGGATCCGCCCAGATCGAGGTCAATCCGGTCGCTGGGACGGGTGTTGACCCAGTCTGCCAGTAGGCGGTGAGGAACCGTAATCGCCCCCTCTTCCTCGATCATCGCGCCGATCCACGTGGTGATGGCGATTTCGAGGTTGGTGGCGGACAGCATCAGCATGCCCTGATCGGTCCGGAGCAGAACGTTTTGAGTTATTGGCAGCGTCGATCTGCTGGCCACCGCCCGGCTCACCACACCCAGTCCGCGGGCCAGGTTCTCCTGAAGACATGACAGGCGCATATCGCATCAATCCGTACTCTGAGATTGGGCGAGATTATAGCATGGGGGTTGCTTGCTATAATGTTGCGCGCTCCGCAGAAAAATCACATTGCGACCCACGATGAGGCTACCATGACCGATTTGCTGTTCCTGACCGACGCTTACGTGTCCGAGTTCGACGCCACCGTGACGGCGATCACGGATGACGGTGGCGTGGTGCTGGACCGCACCGCCTTCTACATCGGAGGCGGAGGACAACCCTGCGACGTGGGAACGCTGACCGACGCGACGGGCGCGGAGTTCCGCGTTACGAAGGCATCCCGTGCGGGCGGTTCCATCGTGCACGCCATCGACGGCTCGGACCGGCCGGCCGTGGGAGCCGCGGTGCACGGCGCCATCGACTGGGAGCGCCGTTATCGTCTCATGCGCACGCATACCGCCCTGCACATCCTGTGTGGGGTGGTGTGGCGAGACTACGGCGCGCTGGTCACGGGCGGTGATATGCAGCCCGGCCGCGCGCGCATGGATTTCGAGCTGGAAAACATGTCGGCCGAATTCGCCGACGAGGTCGAGGCGCGCATCAACGCCGAGGTAGCGGAAGGCCGGGACATCGGCGTGGGCTTTCTCAGCCGGCACGAAGCCGATGCGCACCCGGACCTGATACGCACCAAGATCAACCTCCTGCCTGCGGCGATCACCGAAGTCCGCACTATCGACATACAGGGTCTGGATCTGCAGGCCGACGGGGGCACCCACGTGCGCAACACCGGCGAGGTGGGCCGCATCCAAGTCGTTGGCCACGAGAGCAAAGGACGGATCAACAAGCGGCTGCGCATCGCCCTGGCCGACTGATTTGAGCGCTTGGGTGAACCCACGGCGGCAGTTGTATATACTGGCATTTGCCGCCTACACTACGTCGCTGGTGGTTATGGCGGCGCTGGCCTGGTTGGCCATCCAGTACAACACCGTAGCCGGTGTCGTTCAATTGACCATTGCTCTCAGCGGCAACGGTTTAGGAGGTTTTGCTTTGGTACTGGGACTGTTGCGGGACGACCGTGCCGAGCGTGAGCGCCGGCGTGCTGATGAAATGGCTGAGACTGCCAAGAATGCGGTTGAAGCTGCGAAGAAGTCGGAACAAAAAGCGAGCGAGGCACAGGAGCTGATAGGTCAACTTCAGATGCGGGCCGAGCAGTTGCAGGCTCAAGCCGAGCGTGAGCGTCAACAGACGGAGCATGAACGGCAAAGAGCCGAGCGTGCCGAGGCTGAACTGCGCCGCGTACGCGACGGATTGACCTTGGAAGCCAGGTTCAGGCGCATCGAAGAAGCCCTGGGCTTCCCGTCTAGTGATATAGCGCCGGACGATCAATCAGGAGAGAGTTAGTAGCAGATGTCAACCACCGTAGTCGGCATAGATGTCGGCGGTACTTTCACTGATATCGCCGTCCTCCGGGACGGCGTTCTTTCCGTCCACAAACTCCCGTCCACGCCGGCCGACCCGTCGGTGGGCATCACGGCGGGCGTGCGCGACACCGGGGTTGACGTCGATAGCGCCGACTTCATCCACGGGAGCACCGTGGCAACCAACGCCCTGCTGGAAGGCAAGGGTGGGCGCACAGCCCTGGTTACCACCATGGGCTTCGAGGACGTGCTCGAGATCGGCCGGCAGAACCGCGCCGATCTGTATGACCTGTCCATGGAACGGCCCGAGCCCCTGGCGCCATGGCAGTTGCGCTTCGGGTTGCCGGAGCGGATCGATTACACGGGAACCATCCTGGACGATCTAACCCCCGAATCCATTGACGCCCTGGTGGGACTGCTTGACGAATCCGAGGTGGACGGAGTTGCCGTTTCGTTCCTCTTCTCCTTCCTCAACCCGGTTCACGAGGAGATACTGGCCGAACGGTTGGCGCGGCTACCGAATCGGCCGTTCATCTCGATATCGTCCCGTATCCTGCCCGAGTTCCGGGAGTACGAGCGCACCAGCACGGTGGTGGTCAATTCGTATGTGGGCCCGGTGATGGCGCGTTACCTGACGCAGCTGGAATCGGCGCTGGGCCATGGGCTGCGCATCATGCAGTCCTCGGGCGGCAGCATCACCGCCAGCCTGGCCGCCGATCAGCCGGTGCGCACTATCCTCAGCGGGCCGGCCGGCGGCGTGGTGGGCGCGTTCTACACTGGCGTGCAGGCGGGGTATCCTGACATCATCACGTTGGACATGGGCGGCACCTCGACCGACGTGTCACTGTGTCCCGGGCGCATCAAGGAGACCACCTCGGCGAACCTCGGCGGCTATCCGGTCAGCGTGCCGATGATCGAGATCCACACCGTAGGAGCCGGCGGCGGCTCCATCGCACGGGTGGACGCCGGCGGCGCTCTGGTCGTCGGTCCGCAATCCGCCGGCGCGGACCCGGGCCCGGCGTGCTACGGCCGGGGCGACCGAATCACGGTCACCGACGCCAACCTGACCCTGGGGCGCCTGCGTCCGGATGGGTTCCTGGGTGGACGCATGACGCTGGACCAGGAACGCTCGCAAGCTTTGATGACGGACCTGGCCGGCGGTGTGGGGGCGTCGGCTACCGACACGGCGCTGGGGATCATTCGCGTGGTCAACTCCAACATGGAGCGCGCCATCCGGGCCATCTCGCTGGAGCGGGGGTATGACCCACGGGAGTTCACGCTGGTCCCCTTCGGCGGTGCGGGTCCGATGCACGCCTGCGAGCTGGCGGCGGAACTGGGCATCCCGCGCGTCCTGGTGCCCGGCCATCCCGGGATCCTGTCGGCGCTGGGGGTCGCAATCGCGGACGTGGTCAAGGACTATTCCCGCACCGTGATGCTGCGAGGGGACGATCTGGACAAAGCGCGCCTGGAGGAAGAATTCCATGGCATGGAACAGCTGGCGCGAGCCGAACTGGTGAAGGAGGGGCTGCCCGCGGATTCCATGGTGTCGCGCCGGTTCCTCGATGTCCGGTACGTGGGGCAGTCTTTCGAGCTGACCGTGGACTGTCCGTCGCTGACCGGGCGGGGCGACCTGACCCGCAGCATTGCCTCGGAGTTCTACGCCGCCCATCTGCAACGGTTCGGGTACGCCGACCGGGCGCTGCCCGTCGAGGTGGTCAACCTGCGGCTCAAGCTGGAGCTGGCGGTGGACAAGCCGCTGCTGGAACCCGCCGCCGATTGCGGCAGCGACGCGTCTCACGCGGCGGTCGGCAACGTGGAAGTTGTCTTCGCGCAGGGTGCCGTTGATACCACTCTATACGACCGGGACCGGCTGCAAACCGGCAACCGGATCGCCGGGCCGGCGCTGCTGCTCCAGTTGGACACCACCATCGTAGTGCCGCCGGAATGGGCGGGCGAGGTTGACCCCTACGGCAACCTGCTGCTGGAGCCGGCCTAAAGCCCTTCCAGCAGCCTGATGAATTCGGCTATCTGGCCTTTACCGTGGTCAATAATGCTTTTTTCGGGCGGGCCACCGTAAAACCGCGAGTGAAACCAGTTTGCCAACGCATAGTAGGTGTACAGAATTGGTGGCGCGCCCTCGTCATCAACCAAGCGCATCACGATTTCCTCCAGGTCACGGTGCGCCCCGTGAGGCCATCCGCGCCTTATGGCAACTGCCTTAATGGCATGGGCCGCCGCGCCCCATAGCTTGTTGCCGGCTTCTTCCAGCTCGCCACGCTCCACCTCATCATCCACCAGTTCCAGAAAATGCCAGCTCCGTTCGGCATGGTAATCAACGGTAGTCGTCATCGTGCGCATCCTTGGTTGACAGGTATGATGCAATGTAGCATCGTGGCCGCCGGACTGTAAAATCACTCCACGTATCTGGGACTATGACCACTCCTGTCATCTCTATTTCACGCCTCTCCGTCCTGGCTTGCTACGCCCATCCTGACGACGAGGGGTTCGCCTCGGGCGGGCTGCTGGCGATGCTGTCGGCCGGCGGCGCGCGGGTCACGCTGGTCTGCGCCACCAACGGGGACGTCGGTGAGATCAGCGACCCGGCGCTGGCCACGCCGGAAAACCTGTGGCAGGTCCGCAAGCAGGAACTGCGCGACGCCATGGACATCACCGGCATCAGCGACGTGAGGTTCCTGGACTACCGGGATAGCGGGATGGAAGGCTGGGATGACAACAATCACCCCAACGCCTATTGCAATGCCAATACCGAAGCGGTGGTGGAGCAGTTGCGCGGCATCATCGCCGAGGTTAACGCGCACGTCGTCATAACCCACGACCCGACCGGCGGCTACGGTCATCCCGACCACAAGACCATGTGCGCCCACGCCACTGCCGCCGCCGAACGCGCTTCAGACCCGGATGCGGCCACCCCGCTGCTGTACTACGTCTGCTTCCCCCGCAGCGTGTTCCAGCGCCTGTGGCAGGAGATGACCGATCGGGGCATCACGCCGCCCTTTGCCGTTGACGCGGTGGACACGCTGGGAACGCCCGACGACGAGGTGACCACCACGCTGGACATCTCACCGTGGGTGGACACCAAGATCGCCTCCCTGTCCTGCCACCGCACCCAGATCAGCAGCGACGGCCCCTTCGAGCAGTTGCCCCCGGAGGTGATGCGTAGGCTGATGGGAACGGAGTACTACCAACTGGCGGCTCCGGCCGGCGCGGTGGATTTGCTGTCTGCACTCTGACGGGGAGGGCAACATGATAGAAAAGCATCAAAACAGCGACGATTGGATAATCCTTCCTGGCACCACCATCGGAGGCGAAGTGGGAACTTTCAGGGTCGATTTCACCATCAGGAATCGCGCCGACGGCCGTGAGCGGACGTTGAACGGTCTGGTGGACACTGGGGCGTCGTACACTGTCATTCCGGCGGACATCCTGGATGAGTTGGGTATCGAGCGGGAAAGGATTAGAACCTTCAGCTTGGCCGACGGTTCTCAGCTGGAATTGGCCATAGGTTGGACGGAGATGGAACTGTTGGGGGAAACTGCAAGCGTGTATGTCATCTTCGGTACCGACAGCCGTAAAGTCTTGCTCGGAGCCATGGCGCTGGAGGCGTTCGCCCTGGCCGCCGACGCCAAGAACCACCAGTTGATACGCGCAGAATTAACTCTGTAAATATCCGGCCCGGCGGCGTCTTTCCGCCGCGAGCGTCCAGTACCGTTTCAGGAGACATCACCGCCATGCCCGTTGACGCCATCAGCCTGGAAGTTTTCAAGAACATGTTCATCTCCGTTTCGGAGGAGATGGGCGTGGCTTTGCAACGCACCAGCTACTCCACCAACATGAAGGAGCGACAGGACTTCTCCTGCGCGCTGTTCAATCCTGCGGCCGAAATGGTGGCCCAGGCCGCGCACCAGCCGGTGCACCTGGGAGCCATGCCGGCCTCGGTGCAAGCGGCGTTGCAAACGTTTCCGCGCGGGCTCCGGCCGGGGGACATCGTCATCCTGAATGACCCCTACCTGGGTGGGTCGCACCTGCCGGACATCACGTTGGTGGCGCCGGCGTACGTCGATGGCGATGGCGGCAAGCAACTCATCGGCTACGTCAGCAACCGGGGCCACCACTCCGACGTGGGCGGCATGGCGCCCGGCTCCATGCCCCTGTCCACCGAGCTTTACCAGGAAGGGATGATTATCCCGCCGCTGAAGCTGTCGCGGGGCGGGCGCATCAACCACGAGGTCATCGCGCTGATCTGCCGCAACTCCCGCACTCCCGATGACCGGCAGGGCGACCTGTCGGCGCAGATCGCTTCCATCCGCGTCGGCGAGAAGCGTCTCACCGAGATCGCCGAGCGGTACGGGATTGATGAGACCCTCGATCACATGGACGCGTTGCTGGACTACTCGGAGCGCCTCACCCGCCGCCGCATCACGGAAATCCCGGATGGTACCTACAGCGTCACCGATTACATGGACGATGATGGACTGACCGAGGAGCCGGTGCGCATCTCCGTTGCCGTCACCGTAGCCGGCGATCGGATGAAGATTGACTTCACCGGCACTGCCGATCAGCGGCCCGGCTGCATCAACGCCCCTCGCGCCGTCACGGTTTCGGCCAGCCTGTACGTGGTGCGTTGCGTCGTGGGCGACGAGGCGCCGGCGAACCAGGGGTGCCTGCGGCCGGTGGAGGTCATCACGCCCCGGGGGAGCCTGGTGGATCCGCTGCCCCAGCGCGGAGTCGCCGGCGGCAACGTGGAAACCTCGCAGCGCATCACCGACGTGCTGCTGGCCGCCATGAGCCAGGCCATGCCCGACCGGATTCCGGCTTCGTCCCAGGGCACGATGAACAACATGATCATCGGCGGGCACGACATTTCCCGCGACAAGCCCTATGTCTATTACGAGACCATCGGCGGCGGCATGGGCGCGCGCCCTGACAAGGACGGCGTGTCCGGCATCCACACCCACATGACCAATACCATGAACACCCCGGTGGAAGCGCTGGAGTTCGCCTTCCCGCTGCGTCTGCGCCGCTACGCCCTGCGTCGCGGATCCGGGGGCGATGGGTTGCACAAGGGCGGCGACGGCCTGATCCGCGACGTGGAGTTCCTCAGTCCCGCGCGGGTTACCGTGCTGTCCGAACGGCGTCGTTACGCCCCGCCCGGCTACCACGGCGGACACCACGGCGAGCACGGCGAAAATGTCCTGCTGAAAGGTGGCTACGAAGAGGTTCGCCTGGCCGGCAAGGAAACGCTGGACGTTGAAGCCGGCGACGTGCTCAGCATCCGGACGCCCGGCGGCGGCGGTTGGGGAGCGCCGGCTGACCACCACCATCATTAATTTACCGGGATGAACGGGATACACAAGATAAACAGGATGCTCGTTCGCTTATCCTGTCCATCCCGTTCATCCGGTTTATCCCGGTAAAACGAATGTCGGCTATCGCCAACGCCGCCAGTATTGACCAGGTGCAGCAGCAGGTCGTCGCCTGCCGCGCCTGCCCGCGCCTGGTGGAATGGCGGGAGGAGACCGCGCGGGTCAAGCGGCGGATGTACCGCGAGGAGGATTATTGGGGGCGTCCTCTCGCGGCCTTCGGCGACCCCCACGCTCGCCTGCTGATCGTGGGCCTGGCTCCCGCGGCCCATGGGGGCAACCGCACGGGCCGCATGTTCACCGGCGACCGCAGCGGAGACTGGCTGTTCGGCGCGCTGCACCGGGCCGGTTTCGCCAACCAACCCGAGTCGAGCCGGCCGGGAGACGGCTTGGAGCTTCACGGCGCGCTGATTACGGCGGCCGCACGCTGCGCTCCGCCGGCCAACAAGCCGACGCGGGAAGAATTGGCCGCCTGCCAGCCCTACATCGTTCGCGAGATCGAGCTGCTCACTGACCTGCGCGCCGTGGTAGCCCTGGGTCGCATCGCCTTTGACGCTTTCCTGCGCGCATACGCCGCCGCGGGACGCACTCCGCCGGACCGCAAGCCTCCCTTCGGGCACGACGTGGCGACCCTGCTGCCGGATGGCGGGCCGTTGCTGATCGCCTGCTACCATCCCAGCCAGCAGAACACCCAGACCGGCCGGCTGACCGAACCCATGCTGGACGCGGTGTTCGCCCGGGCGCGGGACGCCTGCGGGTTCTGACCTGCTTTGTCATCGCGAGGAGCGCAGCGACGTGGTGATCTCGACGCGTGAAGAAGCACTCCTCCGTCAACGAGATCGCCACCCTACGCTCGCAATGACCTGCACTCCAATCGTGGCGTGGTTTTACACCCCGACGCGCAGCGGGTATCATGCCCGCACCATTCAGCAAACCCGCCGGCCTCATTGATGTCGGCATTTTTCGCATCCCAAGGAGGCCGTCATGAGAGGAGTAGCCATCGTTTCCCCGGTCCGCACCGCCGTCGGCAATTTCGGCGGAGCGCTGCGGGACGTGCCCGCCGCCGAACTGGCATCCACGGTAATCCAGGCCGCGCTGGAACGCAGCGGCGTGGACCCGGCCCAGGTCGATGACGTGATCCTCGGACACGGGTATCCCTCGGGCGAGAATCCGGCCATCGGGCGCCTGGCCGGACTGAAGGCCGGGCTGCCCATCGAAGTGCCCGGCTACCAGTTGGACCGTCGCTGCTCCTCGGGCTTGCAGGCCATCCTCAACGCCTCCATGCTGATCCAGACGGAGAACGCCGACGTGGTCATCGCTGGCGGCGCCGAGAGCATGAGCAGCGCGGAGTTCTACAGCAACGAGTCCCGCTGGGGCGCGCGATTTGGCTCAGTGACCTTCCACGATCGGCTGGCCCGCGCTCGCGTCACCATCGCGCCGGACGAGCGGTTCGGACCCATCCCCGGCGGCATGGTCGAGACCGCGGAGAACCTGGCCCGCGAGTACGAAATCCCCCGTGAGGAGCAGGACGAGTACGCCCTGCGCAGCCACCAGCGCGCCGTAGCCGCCCGGGATTCGGGCAAGTTCGCCGACGAGATCGTGCCGGTGAGCATTCCCCAGCGGCGCGGTGACCCCAAGATCTTCGACGCCGACGAGGGTCCCCGCGCCGACACCACCATGGAGGTCCTGGGCCGGTTGCGTCCGGTGATGCGCGACGGCGTGGTCACCGCCGGCAACGCCAGCAGCCAGAACGACGCGGCGTCGGTCTGCCTGGTGGTGGCCGAGGACAAGCTGGAGGAGCTGGGCCTGGAACCCATGGCCTTCCTGCGCGGTTGGGCCGTCACCGGCTGCCATCCCGCCACCATGGGCATCGGCCCGGTTCCGGCGGTGAACAAGGTGATGGACAAGATCGGCATGACGCTGGGCGACATGGACATCATCGAGCTGAACGAAGCCTTCGCAGCCCAGGTGCTGGCGGTGCTGCGCGAGTGGCAGTTGCCCCACGAGGACAACCTGAACGTGAACGGCTCCGGCATCTCGCTGGGCCACCCCATCGCGGCCACGGGCGCCCGCATCCTCACCACCATGCTCCACGAGATGCAGCGCCAGGACGCCCAGTGGGGCCTGGAGACCATGTGCGTGGGCGGCGGACAGGGCGTGGCGGCGGTGTTCGAGCGCAAATAGGCCGGGCGAAACGGTAATCGCGTTCCAATTGAGAGGCTAATGATGACGCCCAGAAACTCAGCAGTCGTCAAGCCGGGTGACGCCGGCGCAGCATGGCGCAAACCGCCGCTGCCCGACCCGCCCAGAAAGCACGATATGCGACAGTACAACCACTACCATCGGGCCGCCATCGGCAATACCATCTACCGTCACTTTGTCCGTCAGCCCGATGTCCTGGTCAGTGGTGAAGGGTATCTCTGCATCGACCGAAATCAACCGCAGTCCCGATGGAGATACCCAGACTTGCTGATCGCATATGGTGTCGATCCAGATGACATATCCGAGAACAACGGATATGAGATCGCCGTTGTGGGCAAGCC
Organism: Chloroflexota bacterium; assembly: GCA_028873965.1. Classification (GTDB taxonomy): domain Bacteria; phylum Chloroflexota; class Dehalococcoidia; order Lucifugimonadales; family UBA3495; genus Bin87. Next base: position 86,338 of record JAPPMU010000024.1, on the reverse strand, counting down.
TCCGGACTTGGTGCTGGAAGTGGCCTCCCCCAGCACCGGAAGGGCCGACTACACCACCAAGCGCGACGATTACGCCGCGTTCGGGGTGGGCGAATATTGGAGGTTTGACTACTCCGGCGGCAGGTATCACGACGCCCCGCTGGCCGGCGACAGGTTGGTGAACGGGCAATACGAACCCATTGACTTGGCCGATCACCGCTCCGGGAAAATGTTCGGCATGGTGTCTGGTTACAGCCCGGTGCTGGATCTGTACCTGTGTTGGGACAGCGGAAAACTACGCTTTTACGACCCGAAAACCGATGGATTTCTCATGGCCCCTCAGGAGTTGGAGACGGCACTGGCTGAGGCGCAAGAGCGCATCCGTCAGCTAGAGGCAGAGCTAGAGCGGTAGCCGACAATAATCAGGAGCAAACACATGGGCAGCAAGCATGACATTGCCGACGTCCTGGTCATCGGGGCCGGCGCTTCCGGTGGGGCTTTTACATGGAGCCTGACCCAGGCCGGCGTCAAGGTGGTGTGCCTGGAGCAGGGCGGCTGGGTGCCGCTGAACGCCTTTCCGGTGAACGAGCCGCAGGCGCAACTGCACTGGCAGACCGACTTCCATCCCAACCCCAACTTCCGAGGGTTGGCGGAGGACTATCCGGTCAACGAGGACGACACCCCCATCGCGCCGTACATGTACAACGCGGTAGGCGGCAGCACCATTCACTGGGGTTCCCACTTCCCCCGGTTCCATCCGTCGGACTTCCGGCTCAAGTCGCTGGACGGCGTGGCCGACGACTGGCCCATGGACTACTTTGAGCTGGAACCCTACTACGACCAGAACGACCGCGCCCACGGCGTCAGCGGGTTGCAGGGAGACCCGGCCTACCCGCCCAAGCCGGCCCGCCCCACGCCGCCGCTGCCCATCGGCCCGGGCGGCGAGAAACTGGCCCGCGCCTTCAACCAGCTGGGTTGGCACTGGTGGTCGTCGGATAACGCCGTGGCGTCCACCGCCTACGACGGCAGGCAGGCGGACGTGGGCGAGTACCTGCGCTCGCCATCCAGCAGCGACATCATCTTCTGGCCCAGCGCCCTCAAGCAGGGAGCGCGCCTGATCACCCATGCCCGCGTGCGGGAGATCCTGGTGGACGCCGGCGGACGGGCCGCCGGGGCCGCATACTACGACCGCAACGGCGACCTGCAGGCGCAGTTCGCGAAAGTCGTGGTGCTGGCTTGCAACGGCATCGGCACGTCCCGGCTGCTTCTGAACTCGAAGAGCGCGCTGTTCCCGGATGGCCTGGCCAACAGCAGCGGGCAGGTGGGGCGCAACCTGATGCACCATCCCTGCGGCTACGTGCTGGGCCTGTTCGACGAGGACTTGGGCCCCGACGACGGGCCGCGGGGCTCTTCCATGCTGAGCCAGGAGTTCTACGAGACCGACGCGCGTCGGGGGTTCGTGCGCGGTTACGACATGCAGATATCCAATGTCGGCGGCGCTCCGCTACAGCTCGCGCTGGGCGGTCTGGTCGGCCAGCAGGTGCAATGGGGCGAGGGACACCACCGGGACTTTGCCGAACGGTTCCGCCACCAGATGGGCATTGTCATCATGACCGAGGACCTGCCCGAAGAGCACAACACGGTCACGCTGGACCCGACGCTCACCGACCGCCACGGCATACCCGCGCCCAAGATCGATTACACCGTGAGCGACAACACCTGGGCCATGCTGGACCACGGGATCGCCCGCGCCACCGAGGTTCTGGAAGCGGCCGGCGCGAAGAAGGTCGTCTCGTCCCGCCTGCGCCGCAACGCCGGCTGGCATTTGCTCGGCACCGCGCGCATGGGATCCGACCCCGACCGCTCGGTGGTGGATCGCTGGGGTCGCGCCCACGACGTGCCCAACCTGTTCATCATCGACGGCAGCATCTTCACCACCGGGGCCTGCATCAACCCGACCACGACGATACAGGCGCTGGCGCTGCGCACCGCCGACTACCTCAAGGGAGAGGGTTCTTCCGCAATCTCCTAGCCGCAACGCCTATGCAAATCACCACTGAGCGTCTGGTCCTGCGGGAGTTCGGAGCGGATGACTGGCGGGCCGTGCTGGATTACCAGCGCGACCCGCTTTATCTTCGATACTACCCGTGGGAAGACCGCAGAGAAGCCGACGCACGGGCATTCGTCGAGATGTTCCGCCAGTGGCAGGCGGAGCAACCGAGGCGGCGGTTCCAGCTGGCGATTGTCCTGCGCGACGACGGCCGCTTGATCGGCAACTGCGGCATCCGTCGCAAGCTCGATAACGATTGGGAGGCAGACATCGGTTACGAACTGTCTCCACAACATTGGGGACATGGCTATGCCACGGAGGCGGCCCAGGCCATGGTTGATTTCGGGTTCCGGGAGCTGGGACTGCGGCGCATCTCATCCTGGTGCATCGCCGACAACATCGCGTCGGCACGGGTGCTGGAGCGGCTGGGGTTCAGGCAGGAAGGACGGTTGCGGCGTAACGAATTTTTCAAGGGGCGATGGTGGGATACACTATTGTATGCACTGCTGGCGGAGGAGTGGCAACCCACTGTAACCACCGGCGGCGCCTGAACCATACGACAATTTCACGGAGGAACCATGCCCAAGATCGTGCACTTCGAACTGCCCTTTGACGACGCCGACCGCGCCAACAAATTCTATGCCGATGTGTTCGGCTGGAAGTCCAGCAAGTGGGACGGGCCGGAGGAATACTACCTGCAGGATACCGGCGGCGACGATGAGCCCTACGGCATCGGCGGCGCGCTCATCGCTCGCGGGGCTGCGGTCAACTTCGGGGGAACCCTGGTGGTCATCAACGTGGACGACCTGGATGCCTACGTTGCCAAGGTGACGGCGGCGGGCTGTGAAATAGTGACCCCGCGCACCGTAATTCCCGGAGTGGGCTGGTTCGCCAACTTCCGCGACACCGAGGGGAACGTGGTCGGGATGTTCATGGACGACAACAGCGCAACGTAGATTTAGTCGTCCGCGGGAGTGGCTTCCGTCTCTCGTGCTGTGGGGTCCGGCGGAGTGATCGAAGGTGGCGCGGTGAATACTGGCGGACCGCCGGGCTCGGGGTGAGAATGATTCACCAAGGCGTTGATGATTTCGTTTTTCATCTGCGCCATCTGTTGCATCATATCCTCGCGCAACCGGTCGATTTTCTCGCTCAGCTCCCGGTTCGACTGGTCGATTTTCTCGTCCAGTTCGCGATGCGAATGATCGATTTTCGCGCTCAGTTCCCGATGCGAATGATCGATTTTCTCGTCCAGTTCGCGATGCGAATGATCGATTTTCGCGCTCAGTTCCCGATGCGAATGATCGATTTTCTCGTCCAGTTCGCGATGCGAATGATCGATTTTCGCGCTCAGTTCCCGATGCGAATGATCGATTTTCT
>JAPPMU010000024.1:0-82832 GCA_028873965.1 Chloroflexota bacterium | reverse complement strand
CGATGCGAATGATCGATTTTCGCGCTCAGTTCCCGATGCGAATGATCGATTTTCTCGTCCAGTTCCCGATGCGTTTGACCAATCTTCGCGTTCACCTCCCGGTGTCTCTGTCCGATTTTCTCGCTCAGATCAGTGCGGGTTTCGCTGATCCTGGCGTTGTTTTCTCCCAGATCGTCGGTGAGTTTATCTACCCGGTTAAGCAACCGGAAGACGAACGTCCCTCCAAGCGTGATGAAGGTCACTATGATCGCTGTCAGACCGCCGATGGTGGCCAGTTCCAGCGCGTTTCCGGCCAAAGTGCTTTCCATGTCAATCTCTCTTGTCATCGGGATTATCCGGCGGTACTGTAAATGCTGTCAAGCGCAAATTCCCAACCTGCATCGGTAGGTCGGATTATCTGGAAGGGAGAGCATCATGGGTCGAATGGACGACAAAGTTGCCATCATCAGCGGAGGTGCCCGTGGCATGGGCGCGGAGGAAGTCCGATTGTTCGCCAGGGAAGGCGCGAAGGTCGTCTTCGGCGACATCCTGGACGAACTCGGCCAGCAGGTCGAGGCCGATTGCCGGGCCGAGGGTCTGGACGTAGCCTATGCCCACCTGGACGTGACCAGCGAGGACGATTGGCGGGCCATCGTCGCCCTGGCCGAGGAACGCTACGGCAAGCTGGACGCGCTGGTGAACAACGCCGGCATCAGCATCTCGGTCGAGGGCGGCGCCCGGAACATCTCGCTGGAAGACACCAGTGTCGAGCAGTGGGACCGTGTGATGGACATCAACTCCAAGGGCGTGTTCCTGGGCACCAGGGCGGCGATTCCGGCGATGCGGCGGGCTGGCGGTGGGTCGATCATCAACATCTCTTCAATCGCGGGGATGACCGGCGCTTGGTCCCGCTCCCATCCGTATAACGCATCAAAGGGGGCGGTGCGCCTGTTCACCAAGGCCACGGCGGTGCAGCACGCCCGCGAGGGTATCCGCGCCAACTCCGTGCACCCGGGGCCGATCATGACCCCGATGAGCGAGTCGACCTACGCCGACCCGGAGGTGGCGGCGCAGCGTTTGGCGTTGGTGCCCCTGGGCCGACGGGCGCATCCCATCGAAGTGGCCTACGGCGTGCTCTACCTGGCGTCGGACGAAGCGTCTTTCGTAACGGGCGCCGAGCTGGTCATCGACGGCGGGTGTATTGCCCAGTGAAATAATCCTCGTCATTCCGGCGAAAGCCGGAATCCGGTATTATGTGCCGCAAGCGCGGCCTGGATTCCCGCTTTCGCGGGAATGACGGTAGGAAGCGGGAATGACGGTCGTGATTAATTCAACGCACATCTGCAAGGGAGAAGATTATGCCTGAAACTTATGGCCAGGGAGATTTTCAGTACACCTTCGTCGAGGACTGGCTGAAGCTGCCCGACGGTATGCGCCTCCTGGAATGCCCCGGCGTGGCCGTGGACGGCGACGACCGCGTCTTCATCCTGACCCGCGGCGAACACCCCATCATGGTGTTCGACAAGGACGGCAACTTCGAGCGGTCCTTCGGCCAGGGCCACTTCAGCGAGAACCGCACTCACGGCCTCTATTACAGCGCCGCCGACGACACGCTGCTGGCCGCCGACGACGGCATCCACACCATCCAGAAGTTCAGCGTCACCGGCGAGAAGCTGATGGAGATCGGCGAGAAGAACCACCCGGCCCCGCGCTGGAGCGGTCAGCCCTTCAACCGCCCGACTTCCGCGGCCATCCGGCCCAGCAACGGCGACATCTACGTCTCCGACGGGTACGGCAACTCCCGCATCCACGTGTACACCGCCGAGGGCCAGTACAAGTTCTCCTGGGGCGAGCCGGGCATCGACGCCGGCCAGTTCATTCGCCCGCACAACATCGCCTTCGACGAGGACGAGCGGGTGTACGTGGTGGACCGGGAGTGCCATCGCATCCAGCTGTTCGACACCGACGGCAACTTCACGGAAATGTGGAGCAACATCCACCGACCGGACGCCATGGTGTACTGGGGCGGCCACATCTACGTCGGCGAGCTCAACGGCATGGGCGGCGTGGACGACGCGCCGGGCCTGGGCCACCGGGTCACCATCTACGACCGCGAGGGCAACCGCGTCTGCGTCTTCGGCGCTCCGGAAGAGGGCGAGGGCGCCGGCCAGTTCATCGCGCCCCACGGGATCGCCGTTGACAGCACCGGCGCCGTGTACGTGTCCGAAGTGTCCTACACCATCCGCGGCAGCCACATGGACCCGCCGCGCGAACTGCGCAGCTTCTCCAAGTACGCCAAGGCGTAAACGTGCGCCCAAAGTGCGACCGTGTTGGGGGCGAATAATCATTCGCCCCCAACGTTGCAACCGACCCGGATCTGTCAGAGGCAATTGATTTGACCACGTTCACCGACATAACCACCACCACCTGGGACGACGCCCTTTCCGCCATCGAGAAAGGCTACGAATTGGGCTGGAGCGACGGGTTGCCCGTGGTTCCACCCACAACCGCCCGCGTTGCCGAATTCATCGGCTACTCCGGGCGAGACCCCGAAGACGTTATCGGAGAGTTGCCGGAACGGCGGCGGGTGATCACCGTGGAGAAAGCCGCGGCCAACGCCGTGATGGCCGGCTGCGTACCCGAATATTTTCCCGTGGTGCTGGCCGCCACCGAGGCGATGCTGGATCCGGTGTTCAACCTGGTCGGGCCGTCGTCCAGCATGGGCGGCGCGGCGATCCTGTGCATCGTGAATGGCCCGGTCCGCGAGCAGATCGGGTTGAACAGCCGCAATAACCTGTTCGGCCCCGGCAACCGCGCCAACGGCACCATCGGCCGGTCCATTCGGCTCATCCTGATGAACGCCTGCGCCGCCATTCCGGGCCTGTTCGACCGCAGCGTCATCGGACATCCGGGCAAGTACACCTACTGCATAGCGGAGGCGGAGGGCGAGACACACTGGACGCCCCTGCACGTGGATCGCGGCTTTGACGCCAGCGACAGCACGGTCACGGTGTTCGCCAGCGAGGCGCCCCGACAAGTGCGGTCCATCGGACGGCCCGAGCCCATCCTGTACGCCATCGCGGACGTGGCATCCTCTTTGGGAACGTCGATGTCCACCTCGGGATCAGTGGGCGACGTGTCGGTGGGCATCCGGCAGGGCCAGGTGGCAGTGACCATCGCCGGCAACAGCAACCTGTGGCGAGACTGGACGAAGCAACAAGTGCGAGAGTACCTGCACGCGAACATCCAACGCTCGGTAGCCGACCTGAAACGCGGCCTGGTGCTGCGCGGCGATGTGGAACCGGGCGACGAGGCCGCAATGGTGTCCCTTATTCCCGAACCGGACGATATTCTGTTAGTATTCGCCGGCGGAGAGGAGTCCAACTCCTCGTCGGTGATACCGAGCTGGGGCCCGAAAGTGGGCTCGACCGCAGTAACCAAGAAAGTTCAAACACCTTAGCGGCTTCAGGAATCATCCCAGGAGGGCTAATATGGCTACTCAAACCTACCAACTGGTCAACCCGGTCACCGAACCCATTATTGCGCCCTTCGACGGCGCGCCGCGCCTGCACACGCTGGCGGGCACCCGGGTCGGTCTGATCGACGACAGCAAGCGCAACGCGGACGTGCTGCTCGAGGAGCTGGCGGAGGTTTTGCGCAACCGCTACGAAATCCGGGAAGTCCGCTGGCTCCGCAAGCCCAGCGCGTCGCGGCCGGCTGACCCGAAGGAAATGGAGGAGTTGGTTGCCAACGTGGACTCGGTGGTGGTTGCCATCGGCGATTGAGGGAGCTGCAGCGCGTGCAGTGTGCACGACGGAATCCACGTTGAGAAGGCTGGCCTCCCCTCCGCGACGATTTGCACCGACCGGTTCATTCCCACGGCCAACGCCATGGCCAAGATGTGGGGAGCGGAAGACTACCCGACGATCTTCACCCAGCACCCCATCGAAAACCTGGACCGACCGGCTCTGCGGGAGCGGGCCGAAGGTCTGGCGACCGAGGTGGTGGCGATCCTGACCGGCGGGTGATCCGCCACAGATGAGGCTGCGCCAAGTAGGGGTGGGCTTTCAAAACCCACCCCTTTGAATATACAGGTCTATCCGAACCTCTGAACCTCGTCAGAGGGCAACCAGCTCGATTCGGTCTCCGTATCTGCGGAAATCTCTGGTGTTGAACGTCAGCAGCCGGCGTTCCCCGTGGGCCAACATGGTTGCGACAATGTTGGCGTCGTGGATTTGCCTTCCTGATACCGGAACTCTGCGGATCAATGCGAGCAACGCCTCCATTACCTCCGGGCCATCCGCAAGTATATTGAAGGAGCCGTTCAGAGAGTTCACGTCTTGGACCGCCTCGGTACTGGTAAGTGGAACCGACCAGGCCTGCGGACGTGTGACTACCGCCAGATACTCTCGGATTACCTGACGGCTGATGCGCAGGGGTTCAGGGCCTTGCGCCACCTGTTGCAGCGCATCTCTCGCGAGATGGTGGTTAGGGGCGTCGCGGTTCCGTGCGTACACGAGTACATTGGTGTCAATAAACATCAGAGACCCGCTCCCATTCCCGGTATAAGTCTTCACGCCGCAGGCTCAGTCCTTCGGGCCAAGGGCCAAAGGAGCGGGCGGGCCAAATTTCATCGAGATTGCGGCGACTGGCGAGCAGTGGTCGCTTTCGCCGGAAAAGCAGCGTCTCGGCGTCCATATCCACGTCAGCCGTCTCCCACCCAGCGGCGAGCCAGGCGCGGGCGCGGGCTTGCGTGATGTCGTTGGCCCATGAAGCCCGGTGACGTCGCGCGGACGCGGGCAGGCGGTCACCGATGATGGCTTCAATATCATCGAATGACGCCTTCCATTCCTGAGAAGACAGGCTGCGCAGGTGAGCGTAAAGTTTTCGGTACTTTCGGCCCTTGTATTCCATAGTGTCTGTCCTTCACCTACCGTCCCGCCGCGGCCTCCGCGTCCCGCAGGTCGGGCGGCAGCAGGTTAGGGATGCCCTCGTTTATAGGATAAGCCTCGGGGCACGCCGGACACGTCAGCGTTCCGGTGAGAACCTCGCCCGCGTCGGGTGCGTCATCCGGCGCGATGGTCTCCCCGTCGAGTGTCAACGCGCCCCGGCAGACCGGGCAGGCCAGTATGTCCAGCAGGTCGGTTCTCAATTCGTTCACCTCGGCTAGATTCAGCCCGCCAATCCTTTCTCGAATAACCAGGTGAGCACGTCGGCCAGGCCGATCACCAGGACGCCGGCGATGGTCAACGCTACTGGCCCGGTCATTGCGCCAGCGATGCCGCCGGAGGGTCGATCCCGACGTCGAGGCAGCAACCAGGCGACAAGGAAAGCGTACACCGCCAGCAGGATTTTAGCGACCAGCACGATGGTGTAGGCTATGCCGGCGGCGTCCGAGGTCAGCCGGTCCACCGTCAGGATCACGCCGGACACGATGAGTACGGCGATGGCAGTGACTACGATGGGCCGGAACTCGGCCGCCAGTGCGCGGCCCACCAGTCCGCCCGGGTCGGCGGTGCGCAGCGCCGGCCGGCCGGCCAGCAGCATGAACAGGCTGCCGCCGATCCAAACCACCGCGGCCAGCGCATGCGCCCACCGGATCACCAGGAGGATGATGCCCAGGACGTCCATCAACCCACCAACTCTTCCAGGATGTCCGTCAAGCGGTCCACGTCCATCCGGCTGATTTCCATGAGGTGCACCCGTCCGGCCTGGTCGATGAAATAGGTAGTCGGAAAAAACTGCACCGCGTACTCCTGGGCCACCCGGGCGCGCACGTCGGTGGCGAAGTCGAAGGTCAGGCCGAACTCATCGACAAACTGCCGCGCTTCAACCTCCGTGTCGAACCCCTGGGGCACAAACAGTCCGATGAACCGCACGTTGCGCCCCTGGTACTCCTCCCAGACCTCCTGGAAGGCGGGCATCTCGTCACGGCAGGGCGGACATGACGGGTACCAGAAGTTGATGACCACGGCGTTGCCGCGCTGCTCGGACAGGCGAAACTCTTCGCCTTTGAAGGTGGTGAGGGTGAAGTCGGCGGCGGGCTGTCCGGCGGAGCAGGCGACCAATGAGATCGACACCGCGAGCAGTGCCGTCACCCGGATGGGATGGAAACGCAAAAATGAAAGCGATCGGAACGGCAGACCGACCGCGCGCGGCAAAATGAACATGTCCATATTTTACCGGAGTGCGTCCCACGGATGGCGGGGCCGATCAATTGGGCGTCGCGCGTCGTGGTGTGGATAGGCACCGTGCGGGCGCAGCCAGACCATGGGTGTCCGATTACGCCTTGCTCTGGCCCGCGGTCTCGCCGAACTGGCGTCCGAAGAGGGTTGTCAACAGGGCGCTGACGATGCACACCGCGAAACACAGGTATCCCACTCCCGCGTACCCGGTGCTTGCCAGCAGCGCGCCGGCAATGCCGGCGCCCAGGAACCCTCCGGCCTGGTTGCTGAACCCCATGAGGCCCACGCCCGTGGCCTTGGACTCTCCCGAATACTCGGTGCTGGCGGCCACCAGGACCGGGAACGTTATGCTCAACAGCCCTGTTCCAACCGCGGCGGCGGCCACCGATGCCCAGAGTCCGAGGTCGAAGGCGAACAACAGGAAGCCGCACATTCCCCCCAATACCGTGCACGCAGCGATGGAAACTGCCCGGCTCCTCCGGTTGGCAACGAACGAAGCGGAGTAGCTTCCGACCATCTGCCCCACAGCGGAGATCGCCAACGGCAGCGCTACAAAGCCGATGCTCAATCCGTAAGTGTGAATCAGGTAGGCAGCGAAATAGCTGATCATGCCCCAGAAAGCGACGCGCTGGGCAATATTAACCGCTACCGCGACGCGGAAAAACCGCAGTGACACCAGCGACCGGTACCTGGAGAAAAATTCCCAGTTGCGAACTCGCGCGCTCCGGGCCTCGGGAAGCCAGAGCCAGTTGGCCAGCAGCCCCACCGCCAGCGTCAGACCGTAGACGATAAACGCCAGCTGCCACCCGCCCAGATCCGCCAGCACCGCGACAAAGGGCACGGTGATGGCCGACGCCAGCCCTTGAATCGCCAGCAGCGCCCCCACGGCTCGCGCCCGGCGGGCCGGTGAGATCACGTCCGATACCGAACCCACGATGTTGGGTGGGAGCGCCCCGCCTCCCAAGCCGGTTAGAACCCTCAAGGCCAGCAGGATTTCCAGGTTGGGCGCGAATGCGGATGCCAGGACTGATATCGAGAGGACCGCCAGGCACGCCAGGGCCACCGGACGCCGGCCGAAGGAGTCCGACAGCGGACCGCCGGAGATTCCCATGACCGCCCACCCCGCGAAGGTCGCGGTGGCCAACTGGCCGGCGACGGCCACCGAAATGTCCAGGTCAGTGGCAATCTCCACCAGGAGCGGCGGAACGATGAGGATGGCGCTGATGGTGGCATAGACGGTAAGCGCCAGCACGGCCATGAACCATGCTTTGTTTACCTCTCTGCGGCCTGTCGCTGCGGTGGGCGTTGCGATGTTGGCGTGTCCTTTTTCGGTGGGGTTGCAGCCTGCCGCAGCCGGAGAGTATGGGCAGACCAGGGCGAGCGGTGCGCGTGCAACGATGTTTTCTTGATAATGTCGCCACGTTAGTATAGCCCAACCCGAACGCCGCCCCCGAAAAGCGGTCCCGTTCTTGTTCACCCAACTCACGCCGGAAGCAGCGCCCTGTCATCTGCGCTTGACGGCCTTTCCGCTGACGTTAGAATCGTTGCGAAGTAAAGGCAGCTAATACGGGTCGAGGTGTTTGCAATGCGTTTGGAAAACAAGGTTGCTCTGATCAGCGGCGGGTCCCGGGGCCAAGGAGCCGCCGAGGCCAGGCTCTTCGCCGGCGAGGGGTGCAAGGTGGTCATCGCGGACGTGCTGGAGGATGAGGGCCGGCAACTGGAAGCCGAGATCAACGAGACCGGCGGCGAGTGCGTCTTCGTGAAGCTGGACGTTACCAGCGAAGACGAATGGAACGCTGCCGTCAACACCGCCGTGGCGCGGTTCGGCAAGCTGGACATCCTGGTGAACAACGCCGGCATCTACCGCCAGGTTGGCATCGAGGACACCAGCGAAGAGCTGTGGGACAACATCTTCGACATCAACGCCAAGGGAGTGTTCCTGGGCACCAAGGCGGCGATCCCTGAGATGCGCAAGGCCGGCGGCGGTTCCATCATCAACATCTCCAGCGTGGCCGGCCTGATCGGCAGCTGGCGGGCGCCGGCCTACGGGGCCACCAAGGGCGCGGTGCGGCTTTTCACCAAGTCCACGGCCATCCAGTACGCGGCCGAGGGCATTCGCTGCAACTCGGTGCACCCGGGCATCATCGAGACGCCGATGACCACACCCACGCTGCTGCGTGACGACGCGGCTCGGCAGGCGTCGCTGGACCGGACGCCCATCGGCCGGGTAGGTCAGGCCGAAGACGTGGCCTGGGGCGTGCTGTTCCTGGCGTCGGACGAGTCATCGTTTATGACCGGCAGCGAGCTGGTGATCGACGGCGGGCTGTTCGCGCAATAGTATCGGTGTGATGCGGCCACGGGGGTGTTCCCGCGAGAGGTTTCTTACCGTCTTGTCATTGCGACTGGACTTTGTACAAACTTTGGATTCGTGGCTGAACCGGAACACTTCGTGCTGGGATTATTGAGCCAATTATTCCACTGTTGGGTTTTGACCCCAACATCTGGAAAATTCCAGCCCCAATTTACGCTCAACTCAGCAGTACGCTCGCCTGCACCAGGCAAATGTACAAAGTCCAGTGCGAGCGCAGCGTGGCAATCTCGTGGCCGCCACCGTGGCCGTAGTTTTCGCCCTGGGCTTGATGGCACTGTTCGTGTTGCCCAGGCCAGCCCACGCCTGTCTTTGCGCGCCTTCCGGTTCTCCAACCGAGGCGCTGGCTGAGGCTGACGCCGTGTTCGCCGGCGAAGTCGTAGCCATCAGAGCCCTGGGCCATCCCCCGTACCGGCTGTCGTCCGCCGACCCGGTGGCGGTGGAGTTCCGGGTCAGCCGAGTGTGGAAAGGACCACGCCGGGAAACCATCACCATCGAAACGGAGGCCAGCGGTATTTCCTGCGGTTACCAGTTCAAAAAGGAGCGGAGATACATCGTCTATGCCCGGGAAGGCAAAACCGGCATGTGCACCCGTACCGCCCCGGCGTGGATGGCCTTTGCTGATTTCGTGGCGCTGGGTCCGGGACAGCCGCCTGAGCTCACTCCCGCGGCTGACACGGGCGGCGGGGGCGCCTGCGCGGCCGCCGCAGACGCGGACGACAAGCCCATGGATGTTGCCGCGCTGGCCCTGCTGGCCGGCGTCGCCGCCTTGGGCATCCGTCGCCGGCCTCGCCTATAATGTTCGGTGGGAAGCGGCCGTTTTCGACAGGCCGCTTCCCAGCGCCACCGCAGACGTTCGGAGCGAAATCCATGGTCAGCAAAACCGCAAGGCCCCAGGTTCCTGACGAGGATGAGATCGATGACCCCACCATCGAATACCCATCCTCCGACGGTGAACCCATGGCCGAATCCGAAGCGCAATACACGCCCCTGACTGAAACCGTTTCCACGCTGCGCGTTCGATACCACGAGCACGAGGACGTTTACGTCGGCGGCGACATGTTGATCTACTACCGGATGAACCGGAACGACGTCAGGGTCGCGCCCGATGTCTTCGTCGTCTTTGGCGTCACCAGCCGTCACCCGCGGGACTCCTGGCTGGTCTGGCGCGAGGGCCGGGCGCCGGACTTCATCATGGAGATCGCCTCTTCCCGAACCTGGCGGCGGGACGCTACCGAAAAGCGTCGCATCTACGCCGACATGGGCGTTACGGAATACGTGCGCTTCGATCCGACCGGAAACTACTTCACGCCGGCTCTGGTGCTGGAGAGGCTGGACGGTGCGGAATACCGGGAGCAGCCCCTGACCACCGGCGACGATGGCAATCTGCGCGCCCACAGCGTAATGCTGGGATTGGATCTAGCCGTAGCGCCTGACTTGACTCTCCGGCTATACGACCCGGCGACGGGCGAATGGCTCCGGACCCACCAGGAAAGCGAATTCGCCCTCCAAGACAGCGAAGCGGCATTACAGGCCAGCGAAGCAGGCAGGCAAGCGGCCGAAGCCGAAGTCGCCCGGCTCCGTGAGCAACTGGCGCATCTGCGACAACAAACATAACAACGAGGTACTGAAATGCGACTGGAAAACAAGGTGGCTTTCATCAGCGGCGGCGCCCGGGGAATGGGCGCCACCGAGGCGAGAATGTTCTCCCGCGAGGGCTGCAAGGTGGTAATCGGCGACCTGCGCGACGAGTTGGGGCGACAGGTTGAGGCCGAGATCAACGAGCTGGGCGGCGAGTGCCTGTACGTCCACCTGGACGTGACCGACGAGCAGTCCTGGAAGGACGCCATCGCGGCCACGGTGGAGCGGTTCGGCAAGCTGGACATCCTGGTGAACAACGCCGGCGTGTACATGCCGGAGCGGGTCGAGAACACGACCATGGAGAACTGGGATGTCACCATGAGCGTGAACGCCAAGGGCGTGTTCCTGGGCACCAAGGCCGCCATCCCCGAAATGCGCAGCAACGGCGGCGGGTCCATCGTGAACATCTCCAGCGTGGCCGGCCTGGTGGGCAACCACATCTCCTCCGCCTATACCGCCTCCAAGGGCGCGGTGCGGCTGTTCACCAAGTCCACGGCTATCCAGCACGCCGGCGACGGCATCCGCTGCAACAGCGTGCATCCCGGCACCATCGAGACCGACATGACCGCCGACCTGCTGGCCGCCGGCGGCCGGGAGGACCGGCTGAACCGGACCCCGCTGGGCCGTTTGGGCCAGGCGGAGGACATTGCCTACGGCGTGCTGTTCCTGGCGTCCGACGAGGCGTCCTTCATGACCGGCAGCGAGCTGGTGATCGACGGCGGGCGGACGGCGATGTAGCGCCATCTGTCAGAAGCAGGATTCACCGGATACGATGGATTGACAGGATTAGGGGTTCTCTACTGTTGGACGGCTCCGATCCTGCCAATCGCCAAAATCCGGCAAATCCTGCTTCTGACCATACCGTCGCACCGTAATCCATGGGGATATTTTCCGGCAGGTTCTCCCTGCTGCAGTGCCGGCTGCCTGACGCCCATCCCTACGTGCGTCTCCAGCACGCCGTGTTTCACGTGCTGGAGGCGGACAGCGGGGGCGCGGCGCGGGTGGTGGACTTCACCATCTTCGGGTTGGTGCTGTTCAGCGCGGTTAACCTGGCCATCGGCAAGACGGAGCTCGAGTTCTTCTTCGTCAGCGTGTTCGCCGCCGAGTACGTGGTTCGCTTGTGGTGCATCGTTTGGCACCGGAACTACCGGCGGGGAGGCTGGCGCAGCCGCCTGCGCTACGCCACCACCAACGCGGCGGCGATCATCGACTTTATTGCCATCTGGCCCACGCTGGTGGTGATGATCGTGTTCGGCGAGGTGGAAGTGCTGCCCATCTTCCGCCTGGTCTCCCGCCTGATCATGACCGGCCGCCGTTTCCCGGCCATGCGGCTCATGGGCCGCGTGATGCTGCGCTCCGCGTCGCAGTTGGTCAGCATGCTGGTTGCCCTGGGGGTGTTCTGGCTGGCCGCCGGCTACATGCTGCACGCCGCGGAAACGAAGCTTCCCGGCGGCAACCACGAGCAGTTCGGGTCCATCGGTGATGCGTTGTGGGCCTCAGTGGTGATCCTGACCACGCTGCCGTCTCTGGAGGTGGTGCCGGGAACCCTGGCCGGCCGGGCGCTGGCGGGATTCATCGCCCTCCTGGGCATCGGGCTGTTCGCGCTGCCCGCCGGCATCCTGACCTCCAACTTCATGGAGGCCTATCAGCAGGCGCGTGAGACCGCCGGCCAGGTTGAGCTCAGCACCTGCTGGGTGCGCAGCGACATACAGCGGCGTCAATCACACTGGCCGCCGGCCCTGTCGCGCCGGTGAGCCGGATTGACGACATAGCGAACGGTCAATAAGATACCCTACGCAGCTTGTAGGGGAGATACAAAATGCCAAAAATGACATGGCAGTTCCCGCCCAATGACGCCGGTGAAATTGAGGGACCTAACGATCCCGGCATCTCGCATTTCACGGACCAGCGGGATACCAACTTGATTCGGGAATCCATCCAGAACTCGCTTGACGCCAAGGCTGGCGGTGAGCCAGTCAGAGTGGAGTTTAGCTTGCAGGACCTCGCTATCAGCGACTTTGAAGGCAACCAACTGCGCGATATCCTCGACTGGGCGATAAACTCACCTCATAACGATGACAAGGGAAAAGAGCAGTTCACTAACGGCAAATGGCTGCTGAACGATAACCGCCAACTGCGCACCCTTTGCATCAGAGACAGCAATACCACCGGTGCGCAAGACGTGCCTCGGCCCGGCGGCGCTCCCAGCAAATGGGCAGCTCTTACCAAGGGCTCCGGCTCGCCGGTGAAAGAGCAAAAGGACGCCGCTGGTTCCTTTGGCTTGGGCAAGCACTCCGCTTTTGCGGTGACCGACCTGCGTACTGTCCTCTATTCCACCGCCTGGCGGGACAATGACCGCATGAACCTGCGGTTCATCGGCAAGACCATTTTGGTATCACATACCGACGGCAGTGGCGCACCAAAGCGCCGCACCGGCTACCTGAGCGCAGGGTCTTACGCCCCGCTGACGGACAACGACGTGCCGCGCATATTTGGGCTGAGGCAACCCGGCACGGCCATATACATTCCCGGCTACAAGATTGGTCCGGATAGAGGCCAACCCGGCTGGCAACGAGATTGCATTGCAATTGCCATCGATAATTACTTTCACGCCATTGTAAAAGGGCATCTTACCGTCAAAGTTGGCGATGATGAGGTGAACGCCGATAATATCGGTAGGCAATACCACGGACAGTTGTCCCGCACCGCGAACTTTATCAGGGTGTCAAAAATGAAACCAGCTGCAACGGAATACTTCGCCGGCGTAGGCAATGTTTCGTTGCGTATCCAAGTTCACGAGGACTCAAATCCGAAAGTCCGCGAGATTGCTCTGGTCCGCGATTCGGGAATGATGATTACCTCCGACCGGCGGGACATGGCGTTGGGCTTGGGCCGGATAGATCCGCACTGGCGTGGATTCACAGCAGTCATCGAGTGCATATCTGAACCCGGCGAATCGTCTTATATCAGAGATTCGGAATCTCCCAAGCACGACAGACTATCAGTGGGCTACATAGAAGACTCCGACCGCCGCAGGGATGCCAACAATGCGCTGACGGAAATCGGCCAGTGGGTGCGAGAGCGCATTGGGTTGGCAGCCGGGCCTCAGTCTCCGGAATCCGGCGAATACATCCCCGAACTAGTACCCTATGGGCTGTCGACATACGATGACGGCGGCGAACCTGGCGACACTGAAAAACCTGCAACCGTTTCTGTGACTGTCCCTTGGCAATCACCTAATACCGGAGGCGGCGCGGGTTTGCTCGCCGGAGAGCACGGGGGCCGTGGGGGCGAACGGCGGCGAACACGGAACGGCGGCGGCAGCGGAGGGTCGGGGGGTCGTGGCGGTGGACGCGGACAGACTGGCGCTAATCGCCGTCCGCCGGTGGCTCGGGTGAACAGCATCAGGGTACAACTGGTCAGAAACGAAACTCATTGGGTCATCGCCGCTTTTGACAATCCTGGACAAGAATTGTTCGAAGTGCGACTCGTAGCGGTAGGGGAGGACGGCGCCGAACATTCACTGAGGATCCAGGAGGCAAAATCTGGCGACACTGTGGTTGACGTAGCAGAAGGGGCAATCCGCAAGCTGCCGGGCAACGGACAAGATCGTTACCAGCTGGAGATAAAAACTAATGAGCCGGTGCAAGGCAAGACGTTCCGGTTGGTGGGCAGAGGCCAGACCAGCCCGCAAACGCCGGGCGGGAGCGGATAATGCGTTACCGTTCTAATCGCCAGTACCTGTACCCGGTGCTGCGCCCTGATGCTGACGACTACGGCTTGGATTCCACGCTGGAGACATCCTGTGACCCACCGCAATACGACCAGGACAGCGGGATTCTGTCTATATCGGTGCGGTTCAATTTGAACGAGCCGGCGCTCGTCGGTGCTGTGGAGTCCGGCGACGCCAAATGCGCGGCAATGGTGTACTGTGGCTCCACCCTGTACCGTGACCGGCTGGAAGCTATGCCCGGCGAGCCGTTCGTGGCGCGTGGGCGTATTCCGGTGGGCCGGCTCAAAAACGAGGTGCAGGTGCATCCGGTCATACTCGCAACCCGCAGTTTTGTTCTTTCCACCGAAACTGCCCATGCAGAATACGGCAAGCAACCGGTGATAATTAACGAACTGGCGCCGTTGGCCACCGACCTGCATTGGTCTTTCATCATTAATTCCGATGTGAGACCAGTGAGGAGCATTTTCCGCTTGAAAGAAGACGAAAGCGGGCGGTTGAACGACGGTGAGTTCGACGTCAGCGTGGACATCGGAAACGACTATGTGGAGATATTCGCCAACCGCGCTACGCTGGATACATTCAACGAAGTGCGCAAAGCCAGCAGATTGCCAATGCCATCGGTTTTCACCAGCGCAGTCCTTTCTGTGTTAACCGTCGTGAAAGATCTGTGGGATGACGGAGACTACGAAAATTGCGCCTGGTTCAGTTGCGTAAAGACCCAATTGCTTGCTCACAATCTAGACATTGGGGGCCCAGGATACGATGGTTCGCATTCCTTGTTTCTGGCGACCCAACGTCTATTGAGTGCGCCGTTTGCCATCTTGTTGGCTGACTATGCTGACGCTGACGATACTGATGAATAGAGGCTAACTGACCATGCCAGAAATACAGTTATTGAACGATGCCGGTTATAACGCCCTGTTGACGCTTGCCGAGTCCGAGCCACGGTTGTTTATCCAGGGCGATCCAGACGAACTACGCCAGCGCATGGAGCAGGCTGGCCGTGAGGAGCATGGCCCGGACGCCGAGTTATACGGCGCGCGGCTGAATATGTCTGTGCCTTTAGCGGATTTGAATCGCTTGCAGAAAGGCGGACCAAATACTGATGCCATGTACGCGCCCATAATGCGCAGTGCGATAGGTACCTCTGTCGTGCAAGCAGCGGATAGTTTGCTCTGGGCAACCATCAACTGCTTTGAATTGCCTAAGTACGTTCCTGTCCGGTGGCAATCCAGCAATCTCAACCAAGCCACGTATAATTTCGTGCACCGGCGTTATCTGCAATACTCTGGCTCTGACGGGCGCAAGTGGAACGCCGCGGCACGGCTGTGGTGGCTTGGTGAAATGGCGACCCGGGCTGCCGAACATTCAAAGCATAGCCAAGACGACTTGCTTGCAGAAATGGCTCGAAACGTGAACCTGTACCACCAAACCATTGACCGGACATTTTTGTCGTCTAATCCCCGACTATTGGCGGCGGTCTGGGACGTTTTTCTCGACGGCAACGAGCACCTGCGGACAACGAAAGATGCCAATGAGTTGATGACAGCATTGAACCTGCGCGCCGCCACTCTGTCTTTCGATTTTCTGGATTACGACGAGCTCCGCGCTGTTGTGGAGGAGGCCAAGCCAAAAAAAGAACCGTAGGCTACCGGCCAAACTCCACGCCGCCGGCACTCCGCGTCCTGAGTTTGGGTGGCGGTGTGCAAAGCACTGTGATGTGCCTGCTTGCCAACGATGAAACTTTTGGCGTCAAACCCGATTGTGCCATATTCGCCGATACCCAGTGGGAACCCCGATCTGTCTATGACAACATCGAATGGCTACAATCCAAGGTGTCGTTCCCGATTATCACAACTGACAACGGGCGTAGCCTACGGGATGACGTCGTCAACGGCGTCAACGCCCAAGGGCAAGCTTGGCTGACTTTGCCGGCGTATCTAGCCGACCGGGATGGTCAACCCGCCGGAATCAACTGGCGGCAATGCACCAAAAACTACAAACTAGACCCCATCAGAAAAGAGGTTCAGCGGTTGTTGGGGGTCAGACCTCGGCAAAGTCTTTCATCGGAAACTAACGTTGAGATGTGGTTGGGTATAACTACCGATGAGGCACTGCGGGTCAGGCCAAGTCGCAACTGGTGGATTAAGCATCGTTATCCACTAATTGACGACTTGCCGATGACGCGGGAACAATGCTTGTATTGGTTCGCAGAACATTATCCCAATCGCAGCCTTTCCCGCAGCGCTTGCATCGGTTGCCCGTTCCGCAGCTCGTCCAGTTGGCTTGACATCAAGCAGAGCGAACCGGAGCTATACCAGGAGGCTGTGGAAATTGACGCCATGCTCCGGTCCAGCACGCACAATGCCGGCCGAATGTTTCGCAAGCGGGCTTACTTGCATCATCGCCGCATCCCGCTGGAGGATGCACTTGTGCTTGACAACCATGAGCATGAAGTGAACGGATTCATCAACGAATGCGAAGGGCATTGCGGGTTGTAGCTTGTCTGGGACGTTGATCGGAGTATCCACATTTTCGTCTGCTGGCGGATGCAGTATCAGCGTCCGCTCGCGTCTGATCACCGCAACTCCCGGGGCAGCGTGAAGGTGATGTCTTCCTCCGCGCCTTCCAGCAACGTGACCTTGGCCGGGTCCAGCGCTTCAATCACCGCTTCCACCAGGACTTCGGGGGTGGAGGCTCCCGACGTTATTCCCGCCCGCTGGCATCCCACCAGCCAATCCGGGTCGATTTCGTCCGGGCCGTTGATCAGGTAGGCCGGAGTTCCGTTGGCCTCGGCGACCTCTCGCAGCCGGTTGCAGTTCGACGAGTTCTGCGCGCCGATCACCAGCACCACGTCGACCAGTCCGGCCATCTGCGTGACCGCGTCCTGGCGGTTGGTGGTAGCGTAGCAGATATCGTTCCGCACCACCGCGCCGGGAAATCGCTCCTGGATGGCGCCGATGGCGTTGGCCGTGTCGCCCACGGAAAGCGTCGTCTGAGTTATGACGGCCACCTCGCTGTCGGCCGGCCAGTCGATGTCGGCGCTGACTTCCTGCTCGGCCAGGGGCGCGGAGTCGTTGATCAGCGTCATCGGAGCCTGGCCCATGGTTCCGCGGACTTCTTGGTGGCCCTGGTGCCCCACCAGGAGGACCCGCTTTCCCTCCCGGTGGTACTTCTTGGCCTCGTTGTGCACGCGGGTGACCAGCGGGCACACCGCGTCGATCACCCGGAGGTTGCGTTCGGCTGCTTTCTCGAAATCCTCCGGCGGCGAGCCGTGGGCCGAGAACACCACCAGGGAGCCGTCGGGAACCTCGTCAACCTCCTCCACCGTGATGGCGCCCTTCTGCTCCAACTCAGCCACCACGTAAGGGTTGTGCACGATCTGATGTTTGACGTAAACGGGAGGGCCGAACCGCTCCAGGCATTCCTCCACGACGTCGATGGCCCGCACCACGCCGGCGCAGAACCCCCTGGGGGAACTCAATATCACTTCAACCATCTTGTAATCCTCTCGCAGCGCACCCTGGCCCCTGCGTCCCATGATCCCTTGAATGCTCATTCAGTAAGTCCTGCTTATCTCGCTCGTGTTCCGTGGATATGGTTCCTAGGCGTTGTCCGGCTCCCAACCCCAGGGTCGAGGGCCCCAGCCGGCTTCGAAAACCTCGCCCCGCTTGACCGACAGCACCGGGGTCACGGCGCGTTCCGATTGCCGTCCGTTGCCCAGCACGTCGTAAACGATCCAGTCGCCGTCCTGGATGTCCAGCACCGAAACATCGGCCTGCTTGCCGACTTCCAGGCTGCCCAGGCGCTCCTCCTCGCCGATGGCCCGCGCGGGGTTGATGGTGCACATCTCCACCACCCGGTCCAGGGTGAACCCCATGGCCAGAAAACGGGTCATCATTTCGGTCATGCTGTGGACCGTGCGAATGCGACCGGGCACGGTCAGGTCGGTGCTGATGCAGTGGGGCTCCACTCCTTGATCCAGCACCCGCTCACCAATGTCGAAGCTGAAATTGGCGCGCCCGTGGGCGGTGTCCAACCACACGCCGCGCTCGTGGGCCTCCCTGGCCTCGGGCACCAGGTTGCCGTCGCTGTCCAGCACTCCGCCCGGGTTGGCGGTGAAGAAGTGGGTGACGATGTCGCCCGGCTCCATGAGGGGAAGCAGGTCGCGGATCACCTCGGCCGGGTAGCGCTTTTCGGTATCGCCGATGTGAACCATGAGGCGCACGCCGGCCTCGCGGGCCGCGCGCTTGGCCATGCGGGGCATTTCCATGCCCATGATCTCCAGGGCCGGCGAGACCATGCGGGCCTTGATGCCGCGGATCGTGCCGTTGCTCTCCTCAACCACCTGGATCGTCCGCTCCAGGTCGATGCTGCTGGGCGAGAAGATGTCCGGCGTGGTGGCCAGACCGGTGCGGCAGATGTGCAGGAAGGGGATCACCTCGGTGGCGTTGTTGGGAATGATGTGCGCCGGGAACCCGCCGTAGGTGTCGCAGCCGCTGCTGCCGGCATCGACCATCGTGGTGACGCCGGCGCGGACGCCGCCCACGTCGGCGTTGACGCCGTTGCCGTTGACGCCCTCATAGACATGGGTGTGCAGGTCGATCAGGCCGGGGGTTACGTATTTGCCCCGCACCTCCACGACGCGCGAGGCTTCGTCGGAGGAGATGTCGGCAGCCACCGCGGCGATCTTGCCGTCGGTTATGGCGACATCAAATGCGCCGTTCCGGTTCTGCGTGGGGTCGATTACCGTGCCGCCTTTGATGAGCAGGTCGTACATGGGTGATGCCTCCAAATGGTACGATTAGTCGCTAGACGCTGCCGGCAACCGTCCACAGAATACCCCACCATGGGCGATGCTGGCAAACTGAAATTCGGCAGCAACGTTCGTCGGCTGCGCGAATCTCTGGGCATGACGCAGGAGAGCCTAGCCGAGGTCGCGGGGCTGGATCGGTCATACATCGGCGGCATTGAACGCGGGGAGCGCAACCCAGCCTTAACCGCCATCTTGCAACTGGCATCGGCGTTTGGGATTGCGCCAGGGCGCCTTTTCGACGGTATCGGCGATGCCGAAACTTCAAACCGCACGGACGGTCTTACCGCGGTCGCAACCGGCAATGGGGTGCTGATCCGGTTCAGGTATGACCGGTACGACGCGGAATATCAGATCCAAGGAGCAACGCAGCAGGAATTTGACCGGGTAGTGAGCATACTCAAAGAAGGATTAGCGTCTGGCAACAGGCGAGCTGACGCTGTCGCGGATATGTTTTTAGCTGCGGTACAAGTGTGGCCGAATGCGAATCCATCCGATTTGTGGACGTTTTTGGTAAATCGTGCCTATTGCGACCGTTCGAATCACCCGATAGCCAACGCCCGGCTGAATTTGGAACAGAGTTGGAAACGGACCAGCGGGTGGGCTTTAGAGCGCGTTATGGTAAGGCACTACCGGCGGTTCCTGGCGCGTCACGGCGTGGACATTCGTATAGGTAATAAAGCCGAAAAAGCCGCGCTGCTGGGTATTGTTGATGATCGACGCATTATTCCTGATAAAGCCGACATATTAGTGTTATATGATGTTGATAGCGTAGATCAGCTGCTAGGCGTGGTTCACGTGAAATCCAGCCTTGCGGAAAGGCGCACCGATGACGTGCCAATGAGCCAAGCATTGATCTCCGCCGGTTACCTTTCCGTGTTTTGGACAATGGATGTCAAGAGTTTCCCCGCAGCGCGGCCAGTCAATCGCGGCGAGTTTGGAGACACTGATGACGGCCAACCGAGCGACAAACGGCGCGACTTCGAGGAGCATGGCCACTTCTCAGCGTGCTTTTCCTACAACCGCAATACGACGCCCACACCCGAAGATAGCGATGCAGAAGCCCGGATATTCGTATGTGATTTTACGAATCCAGACGACCATTTTTCGAGATTTCTGATTTCGACTTTATGACGCCGTTCGCCTCGTCAAAGTTGAAATTTTGCTGTTCGTTGATCTGCGCCAACCTCTTCCTTGATTCCGCAACCTGCTCCGGGTCAATCTCGAACCCGATGTAAGTACAGCCTAATCGCAGCGCTGCTATGCCGGCTGACCCGGAACCGGAGAATGGGTCCAGCACCACTACCTCGCGTCCGCTCCGCCCGTAAGCTTCAATGCAGCGTTTGGGCAGTTCTATGGGAAACCGTGATCGGTGCTGCAAGCCGGGGATGTGTTCATTGGCAAACTCCCACACGCTGGGCACCGGCGGCGCGGCGCGGAACGAATGCTGCTCATCTTTGGCCAACAGGTATATGGGTTCATGCTTGCGGTGCGGCCGGCGGCAACGTCCTTCCGGCATCGGGTTCTTCTTGGTCCAGATAACTTCGCCGCGGTACAGATACCCCGATTCAGTGAGCGCTATCAGCAGACGCTGCGGCAGCATCAGCAAGTTGCCGTACTGTAGCCATCCGGTCGTTTTGTCAACAAACGCCTTACGCTTGAAACGCGGCTTGGTATAGGCCGCGTTTTCGGGCGAGAAACCATTTTTATCAGCCCCTAACGAACTGTATTTGTAATCCTTCGCTCCCCAATTTACCGGCGTGTTGTAGGCATCGCCCAAGTTGAGCCACGCAATCCCGTGCCGCTTCAGCTTGGGCAGCAAAGCAGTGAATACCGCCTCCAAAAAGGCAAGGTACTCCCTGGGGTCTTCCTCAGCGCCGTTGCCCACACCCCCACCGGGGGAGCGTTGGCCCCAGTAGGGCGGACTGGTGACAACAACGTCGATACTGGCATCGGGGAGATTTGGGATTAACTCCAGGCAATCCCCCTCAAAGACGCCGGTTTGTGCAGCGTTTATCGTTTTCGGTTCGGTCATGGTAGGACGGATTTGCGGAGTTGTGATCTCGCGGCGATGATAAATTGACGGTCGCGATGGGCGCAAGAGGAAAGGGTCACCAATCTGGCGGCCCTCTCCCCAATGCCCTATACTCCCGTTCAACCAACAGCAAACCCATAACAAGCGCAGCCCTGCTGCGGAGGTCACTATGGCATTGGGATTGAGAAGCTACCGCCCGCTGGTGGGCGGCGTTACGCACATGGTCAGCACCGGTCACTACCTGGCTACGGCGGCCGGCTACCGGATACTTGAACAGGGCGGCAACGCCATTGACGCGGGGGTGGCCGCCGGCATCGTCATCAACGTGACGCTTCCCCAGTACACCAGCTTCGGCGGCGTGGCTCCGATCATCATCCACCACGCCGAGTCTGGGGACACCCGGGAGATCAGTGGCTTGGGTCGCTGGCCAGCTGAGGCGTCCATCGACTATTTCCGGCGCGAACACGGCGGCGACATGCCCCACGGGGTGATGCGCACCGTGACGCCGGCGGCGCCGGACGCCTGGCTCACCTCCCTCAGCCGTTACGGCACCATGACCTTCGAGCAGGTCGTCACTCCGGCGCTGGAACTGGCGGCCCACGGCTTCCCCATCCCCGCCACGCTGCACCGCGCTCTGGTCAGCAGCGGCGATAACATCATCCTCGACGAAGGGGACACCAGCCAGTGGGCCAGCACCATGGATATCTTCTACCCCAACGGCAAGGCCCTGGGCGTCGGCGATCTGCTGGTGCAGTCCGATCTGGCACGGACCTTCCGGCGCATGATCGACGCGGAGCGTGCCGTTGCGGGTCAGGGTCGTGAGGCTGCCATACAGGCCGCGCGAGACCTGTTTTACAAGGGTGACATCGCCGAGGAGATGGTAGCGTTCATACGGAGCCAGGGCGGCTGGCTATCCATGAACGACCTGGCTGCCTTCTCCGTGGGCGTGGACACTCCGCCGGTGATCGATTACAAGGGAATCGACGTGTACGCCTGCGGCCCCTGGTGCCAGGGGCCGATGAACCTCCACGCCCTGCGCATTCTGGAAGGCTGTGACCTTCAGGGAATGGGCCACAATTCCGCGGAGTACATCCACACCGTGCTGGAGGCGCTGAAGCTGGCCTTTGCCGATCGCCACGCCTACTACGGCGATCCGGATTTCGTGGACGTGCCCATGGACGGCCTGCTCTCCCGGGAGTACGCGGACATCCGGCGCCGAGAGATCGATCCCCGCCGCGCGCATCCGGAAATGCCCGATGCCGGAGATCCCTGGGCGTTCCAGGCTGGAACCGGCCACGCCGCCCGCAAGCCGGAGCCAGTGGCCGGCCCGCTGTCCGCGGATACGTCTTATATCTGCGCGGTGGACCGCTGGGGCAACGCCTTCTCGGCCACTCCCAGCGACGGGTTCGGCGGCGCGCCCATTGCGTCCGGCCTGGGTTTCATGGTGTCGGCTCGGGGAGCGCAGAACTGGCTGGACGAGGACCACCCCGCCAGCCTTGCGCCAGGAAAGCGGCCGCGGCTCACGCCGAATCCGGCGATGGCGTTCAAGGATGGCAAGCCCTGGATGCCCTTCGGAACGCCGGGCGGCGACGTGCAGCCCCAGTCCATGGTGCAGCTCTTCCTTAACGTCGCCGAATTTGGCATGGACGTGCAGCAGGCCATCGAGGCTCCCCGCGCTTCCACCTGGAGTTTCCCCAACTCCTTCTGGCCGCACGCATACCGTCCCGGCCTGGTCGGTGTCGAGTCTCGCATCGAGCCGTCCGTGGTGGACGACCTCCGCAAGCGCGGTCACGACGTTGACGTGTGGAACGAGTGGACACCGCGCATGGGCTCCCTGTGCGCCATCGAGATCGATCGCGAGCGCGGAAGCCTGTTTGGAGGCGCCGACCTGCGGCGAGACGGCTACGCCATGGGGCGGTAGCCGGGATGCGCGCCCGTACCGGGGCGAAGGATCCTTCGCCCCCAACGGTGCGAGTCGTAGAGACCTGTGAGTATGGTTACGAGGACAGATCAATCGGGACTTGAACCAGGCGGCGCCATGCCTCAAACCGAGGAGTTTGAAGTGGTGCTGGTATCCGGAGGCGATGACGCCGGTTACTCGGTTTTTGTGCCCGCCCTCCCCGGCTGCGCCTCCGAAGGCGAAGACCGGGATGAAGCCCTGTACATGGTCCAGGGCGCCATCGAACTATTTCTGGAGGAAGTCGGGCGTCCGGCTATGGAGGAAACCGAAGACGCCGAGCAAATGAAAAAGGACTGGACGACCCAGGGCTACACGGTGCAAACGGCCAGCGTGTTGGTCAATCTGAATGCCGGTATCAATTAGCAATGTGCCATTTGGCGAGGCCGTATCGGCCTTTCGGAGATTTGGATTCGAGATAATCAGCCGTCGTCGCCGGGGCAAGGGCAGCCACGTCATATTGTCTAACGGGCAAATCAGCATCACGCTCACGGATTGGGGCAACCGGCCGATGCGCGGGCCTACTCTGGGCAAAGAGGTAGAACGCGCCGGCATTGACGTCTCCGCCTTTCTCTGGGCGCTAGGCCGACACAATCGGCGGGGACACCCCGCGCCACGGGGCTGGCGGCCCGGTATGCCCGTTCCGGAAGAGGAACAAGACAGAGGGTGAGGCAACCCCAACCAGTAGGCTCAACCATGAGCAACCTGCAAGCCATCGCCGAACTGGTGCGGCCGCATATTCACCGAGGGCGCTTTGCCCTGGAGGATGGCCAGACCATCGACTGGTACGTCAACGGTAACTGTTCAGTGTTGATGGGTTTTCTGGTGGATTACACGTCGTTCCTGCGAAAGCAGGAACCCAGAAATCCCTGCCACTGGCAAACGTGAGCACAGCAAGGATTTACTGGATACCGGCTTTGGCGGGTGTCTCTAAAGAGCGCACATTTTTCCGCAGGGCGATCACTTCCATGTCGGTCTTCTCGGTCCAGCCCGTGGGCGGCGTAGGCAACCGGTATGTGATGACCACGTTTGCGGTGTCCTTCTGCTCTCCGGGATAGACTTTGACCTGCACTATCAGATCATTCAGGATTGCCTTGGTGAGGTCCAGGTTGGTGCCGCGGAGATAGGTCTCGAGTTTCTTCGCGTAGGCAAGAACCTTGTCCGGATTTGAGATGAGGGCTTTTTCGTTAGACACCTTGGCCCTTGCCTCAAGCGCCCTTGATTCGAGCCGCGTCAGGCTCTCCCTGATTTCACTCAGCCTTTCGGAGATGTCCGCCGACACCGCGTATTCTTCCTCCACCAGCTTGAGCAGGTTCTTTCTCGCTTGCTTCTGGCCCTCAATTTCCAAATTGACGTTCTTCAGTTCCTCTTCCACTTCCATCGTGGCTTCCGTCTGGCTGCTGGCTACGATGGCGAGAATCCGTTCCGTGTTCTCCTTGATGATGATCCTGTCCAGTACGTGCTGGAGGACCAAGGCATCCAGCCGTTCCGCCCTGACGTTGGGCGTGTCGCAGTCCGGGCATATCCCGTTGCGCCTTCCGTTGCAGTTGTAGTAGCTGCGCTCCCCGCCCGTGGGGCTCATCTTGTGGCTGCCCCTACCGCAGTGGGTCAGTCCGCTCAGCAGATGGACGCTGGCGATTTCCCGGGGGTGCCTGTTCGTCGGATTGCGGGACACCATTATGTCCTGCGCCAGGTTGTAGTCTTCCAAGCTCACAATTTCCATCGCGGGCGCGGTTGTGAGCGCCACTTCATCCTCGTACTTGGAGCGTTGACCGAATTGGATGAAGCCGGCGTATTCGATGTTTTTCAGCATTTGCGAGACCCGTTTCGGGGTCCACGGCTTTTCGGTGGGGCCAGGCACGTCCTCTTCCCGGAAGACGCTGGCGATCTTTGACGTGCTGGAGCCGTCAAGGTACAGGCTGAACACCCGCTGGACTATTGGCGCCGTGTCGGGGTCCGGCACCAGAAACGGACGCATTTTGTTCCGGTCCATCCGGTAGTCCTTTTTGTATCCGAACGGCACGGACGAACTGGTCCAGACGCCGTGTGCGGCGGAAGTTTTTCTGCCGCGGGAAATGTCCTCGCCCATGTTGTCGCTGACGTACTCGGCGAAGCCGCCCAGCATGGTCCTGAACAACCTTACTACGGAGGGTTTCCCCTGTATGGGTTGTTGGATGGCGGTGATGCCGATGCCGCGCTCTTCCAGCTCGGTGATGCGGCGGTCCATGGTGCTGGCCCGGCGCCCGAACCTGTCGAATTTCCAGACCAGGACTTCGTCAAAGGGGCGTATGCGGTTTCCGGCGTCCCGCATCAACTCGTTGAGCTCTTTGCGGTCGTCGCGCTTGCCGCTCACGCCCTCGTCGATGTAGATCTTTACGATCACGCCGCCTTTGGACTCAACGTACGCGCGCAGGGCGTTGAGCTGTCCCTCTTTGGAGTTTTCACCGTCTTGCTGCCAGCTTGAAAACCTGACGTACAAGGCGTACCTGATGGGTTCGCCTTCCGGTTTCCTCTTTTTCATGGGCATGGCTGTCCTCCTTCGTTCCGCAGGTTTCGCCGAGTGCCGGCGCGGCGATTGATCACCTCATGGGACGCTTGCCGCAGACCCCAGCAGCGTCCTTCCCGTCAGGAGTTCGTACGTC
Source organism: Chloroflexota bacterium (assembly GCA_028873965.1). Lineage (GTDB taxonomy): Bacteria > Chloroflexota > Dehalococcoidia > Lucifugimonadales > UBA3495 > Bin87. The sequence goes on along the minus strand of JAPPMU010000024.1, from coordinate 57,479 downwards.
CTCACGACCTGCCTCTTGGCATCAATGGATAGTGCTTCCTCCGGCTCTTCCCAGGGTTGAAGCCTGGGGTCCTCGGCCACGAACCGGTACGAGCGCTCCACGTCGGCCGCCATCAGCCGATGGGGGTTGTCCTGGGCGTCCCTGAGGAGTTCCGCCTGGCGGATGATCTCAGCCACGCTGGTCTGGTAGTAGTCCGCCATGCGGCCCAGGAACTTCAGACCGGGCTGTTGGCTGCCCCTTTCGACGTTGCACAGATGAGAGTTGGCCACGCCGGTATCCCGCTCCACGTCCCGCAGGCTTCTTTCGCCCCGCATTCGCCTGAGTATCTCGCCCAAAGGCAGCGAGTCGCTGCCTGAGGTTGGTCCGCCTCGGGTTTCGTCAGGAATAGCGGCGGTCGTCGCCGTAAGTTCGCTCATAGGGGTTGCCTCTTGGCCTTTTTTGCTGTCGCTTCCCAGTTCAGTTTTCGCCCCGAAAATGCTATAATCCATGTTAGCAGATTTCCCGTCTGCGGGCCATGTATCTGCCTGAATTCTCGTTTGGATTTTATTGAGAAATGAGCATACGCGAAGCCGGTCATCCCGGTAGATTGCGCGACATTCCGGCTGGTGACGGCACTGATCTTTTTCGCCAAATCAGCCAGGCGGTTTTCGGGGCGATAGTTGAGGACTGGACCGCCGAGTCGCTGGAGCTGTACCGGACAACCCAGGGGACCATGCCCCTCCACGTGTTGCCCGACGACACCATTGAGAAAGGATCTCGGTTGGAAAACCAAATGATTGATCAGCTGGCTGGTGGGCACCTCCGACCAGCTGAAACACCGGCTGGTGTGCGGGACTACCTGTTCCTGGCGGTGTCCGGTTCCAAGGTGCTGGAAGATGAATCGGCGCTCTGCCGTGTGGTGTGGGTTTCCAGCGGCGAGGTCGCGGAGCCGGTGTTCACCCTTCTGCCTCAAACGTAGTCGGGGCAGACCTCACTGACTGCGACGGTTCTTCATCGGCGGCTCGCCAAGTCCACCACTTCTTGGAACTTCCCTTGGTCCCCGCTGCCCGGGGGCATGGCGAACCTGTACCTGATGATGGCTGATCTTGGACCGACACTAACCTCGTCCACTGCGGTTTCGATGATGTCCCTGGTGGTTCGAACGTTGCTGGGACGTAGGTAGGTGTCCGGGTCCAGCGCGTACTCTGCGATCTGCCCTCGATCCCCGGTGAGATTCCAGTACCGGTTGAGCCTGCGCAGCGGCTCGATGTCCTCCGCCGCATCCGGCTGACGCGTTCCCCTCATTTCCGGGACGGCAATGGAAAGGTCTGGTGACAGCCTCGTCTCCGGCGTGTACCCGCCTTCGTCGTACGCTATGATGCGTTCCCGCGTATCTTCTTGGACTATCTCGGCCACTTGCTGGGCGTTGCCGCCTTCCAACGCAGCTCGGATCACCGTAGTGACCACCAACTGGACGAGCGGTTCGGCGGGGATTGCCGTGGCGCCGCAGCCTCCTTGGCTACGGAGGCACGCGTACATGGGCGTTTGCCCCGGGGACGAGTCGGTGGACTCCATGGCAGCGCCGCAATTCTGGCAGCACAACATTCCGTCCAGCAGGTGGGTGACGGGGGTTTGTTCCGCCGTGGTCATGGGTACTGGACCTCCTGCGCTATCGTGAAGGTCGCTGCTGGTCGCGTTGTGCGGTTGTTGCTGCATTCGTCTTGTACCCCGACGCTTTTCTCAGTTGCCGGCGCAAGGGTAGCACAGTTCGAGGGATTCCTTAACATTGTAACGGTAGCAGCGTTGCTCATTGGCGTGTGGTTCATTCTTTCCCTTCCTCGGCGTCAGCCAGCGAGACGGTGACCGCCGTGCGGCTGGTGTCGGGCTCGAAGGAGCTTCTGATTGCCAGGTAAACCGGCGCTCCGGCGCCCAGCGGGTTGATTTCGGCGGGCCACCGCTCGTCAACTTCCGCGCGCAGGATGGCGAAGGTGGCGGTGTCGTCGTCCACTTGGATAATGCGTCCGGTGAACTTGGCCATGGCGAGTTGCTTGGGGTGGTACCGCCAGACGGTGACGTGGGCGTCGGCACGGAGTTCCGCATTCTGCCCTTGCGTGGTCAATCGAAAAATCGCGCCGGCCGGCGTCGGCGTCTCGATGATCCCAATGGGCATGATGATGGTTTGGTTCACAGGTGTCTCCTGGGGATGGTCGGGAACAGGGGAACTTGGGATAGCGGCGTCCATCGTAGTTCTTTCGGGTGTCCTGAATCGTCGTGCTCGGGATTGTACCCAAAAGTTATCCAGAGGTTGCGCGCGCGGCTCTGGCGCGGAAATTCGGGTCGTCTGGCGCCGGCAACAAAACTGGCCGCCCCTGGCCAATGGGGCGGCCGGATGCGCCGTTGGTCGGCGATGTCTACGTTGTGCCTGCGTCGGGCACTTCCGCGCTGCGCGTCGGTGGCACCAGATAGGCACGGTTGGCGTGGGGATAACCGCCACGTAGGTGACTTCAGGCTCTGGCCGGCAGGCGGCAGGGTGTGCCGTCAACTGAGGCGAATCAGGCTGGTTCGCTGATCAGTGGTCCGGTATGCGCCGAGGACGTCGCAGCTGACTATCACTTGCCGAAAGTGCCCTTGTTTTCTGAGTGACACTCAGGGAAGCGGCGGCCCGACAGATAAATCCAGGGCAGGGATTCGCAAACGGAGGTCAGCGGTAGGTGAGGTAAGTGATGGTAGAATCCCTGCTGCCATGCTTGAATTGATGGAACGCCGCGTTTCCGCTGTTGTAGCTGGATTCGCTACTTTTGTTCGCTTGGGCGCTACGGGGGACCGTGCGGCGTTAGGATACATGGCGGCAGCGGTTGGGATCTATTCGACGATCCCGTTGATGATTGCTGTGGCGGGAGGTATTACCGCCCCGTTCCTATTCAACGCAGGGTGGAGGCTGGGGTTGGCTTTTGGCTACGGGCTGTTTTTGTGGCTATGGTATCGGCACCTAATTCGTGACCGAGCGGTCCGCAGGCTGGTGCGCAGACGAATCGCGTGCTGGATGTTCATACCAATAGTGTTCAACAATTTCGAGCTGGCGTTGTTTTCGTTGTCTGCGAGGTACGTCGATATTTCCATCGTGGCGGTGGTCTACGAGTTGTACCACATAGGGGTGATTTGGTTGACTGCTTACCTGTTTCGGCGAGAACGTAGGTATCGTCCGGTCACTATTACGACGTTGTTATTGATGTCCGTCGGATTGGCAGGCATAGGATTCGTGGTATTTGCCCAGACGGGGATGTTCTGGGGATTAGACGAGAACAGCGCATGGTCCATTGGGCGGGGTTTGGGTTTAGCCGTTGCCGCTACGGTAGCCGCAGCTTGCGCGGCGTACGCATTCAGGTGGAGTGTGGATGTCGGGCGCGATATGGTGGACCGGGGCCTCGCCCCGGATGATGGTCGAGCTGACGTGTTCTGCGTAGTGGCAGTAAATCTCATTGCCAATGCAATCTGCGTTCCGTTGAACCTGATGATTGGGTTCAGCTTCAACGAGGATGCGAACACTAGCGTATTACTCGGAACGGTTGGGGTCGCGGTGCTGGGCGGCCTGTTCTTGAATTCTGTACCGAGTGTGTTTTGGAGAAAGGCGAACTTGGAGACGCGAAATCTCGGGATAAATGCTCTCGGATATGCGACTCCTCTATTTTCGCTATTGTGGCTATGGTGTTTTGCCTTTGTGGGCGTGGCATCGTGGCAATACTTGGTTGTAGGGACGGCCGCGGTGATCACGGTAAACCTTCTTGTCAACTTTGAAGCAGAGAGAAGGTTCGGGTTTTCAGGCCTACTAGTCGCGCTTTGGCTGTGCGGTGCGTTTGTTTACGTCAGGGAAGAGATTTTCCCGAGGGTGGGCGTCGATCAATGGGTGTGGACATCTGCGGGGTATATTGAGACGATCACGTTGTCGGCGACGGTATTCACGTTGCTTCTGGCATTCAGGGTGGCGCGGCTCGTCACGCGCATCAACTCCGAGGTAAACCAGACGTTCGTGGTGTACCGGAGTATTCAACAGTTAGTGGAGCGGAATGTATTGAGCGGGGAAATCTTGACTCATGTGATGCGAATAGACTGCTCGCGGGATGACGACGAACTCCAGGTGGCTTACGAGCTAGCTATGGATTGCTTGGCTGGGGTATGTCCGCTTCGCGATGCGGACGTGCAGATGCTGGTGAGCGCCAGATCAGAGTTGGATATGCTAGTCAGGTCTAAGGGGCAAGGGATCGGACTGGGGGAGTTATTCGCGTTGGTGGCGTTCGCTGGAATTACTGTGGTGTTCGGGCTGTTTTCGCGGCTTGACGTGGGTGGATGGCAAAGGGTTTTGGTCGATATGTTTGCAATTTTGCTATCCACGGTGGTTATTTTCCTGACGGTGAATGTCTGGGATCTTCAGAGAGAACGCGGCGAGCCAAAGCTGGCCTTTCGGGATGAACATGACGGTCACGCAGTGCGTTTTTTCGATAGCGGAAGGCGAAGGACTGACGTGTTGATCTCGGTCCTGATGGGGTCCGGTATTGTATTGACATTTTTTGTATTGCTTACCGAGAGGTGGGTTGGTTGAGCGTACAATCTACGTAACCTCGCGGTCGAGCGTGTTTCGCCCAGGAAAACGGTGTCGGTGCCGAGGAAGGTATGGTATTAGACGCTGTGTTAAGCGAACTGGCACGCATCGCCGGAATCGCTTCTCCATGCTATAGCCCGTGAATAAATTGGTCATGTGCCAAGTGTCATTGATCACCGATAGTGAAACCTTCTGCCCCTCGCCGGTGGCGGACGGCGGTGCCGATGGTCGGCTATGTCTACATTTTGTCGGCGTCGGGCACTTCCGCGCTGCGGGACGGTGTCACTGGATGGGCACGGGTTGGCATGGGAACAATCATCACGTAGATGATTTCCGGAGGGGGCCGGCGTGCGACGGCGGGGGCGATTAGCGGAAAGAGCAGGCAGGCGGCAGGGTGTGCCGTCAGCTGAGGCGGATCAGGCCGGTTCGCCAGTCAATGGTCATAAGGTATGCGCTGAGGACGTCGCGGCCGACTATCACTTGCCAAAAGTGCCCTTGTTTTCTGAGCGGCACTCCGGGGAGTGGCGGGCCGAGGGATAAGTCCAGCACGGGAATTCGCAGACTGAGGCCAAAGGACGGGAGGTTCTCTTGCCCGGTTGCGCTGCGAACCGTATGTGCACCGGTTTCAGGAGCTCCGAGGTCTTCCGCGAGTTCGATGTCGACGTAGGACAAGCGGGACCCGGAATCCAGCAACGCTACGGTGGGGCGCTCCGCAACGAGTACTTGGATATGAGGCCCGTTCTCGATCAGGAAGTCGATTGACGGAGCGTGGTACTCCGCAATGGCGTGCGGCATGTCAGGAGCTGTAGGACACGATGATAGGCGGCTCGACGCCAACTCTCTGAATCAGGCAGTCCAGGAGGTTGAAACCTTCCTTTCGAGTTCTGGCACGCGCTTCGTCGTAGGTTTCGTAGTCGCCGGCAAGTTCGCAGTTGTGGATAACGACCCAGCGACCGAAGTAGTCGTCTTCTAGGCTTTGACGCATCTCGTGATAAGCAACGAGCTGGGCGAGGTCGTATGGTTGAGTTTCCTGTGTGGTGGTCATAGGCTTCTCCTTGATGGCTGTGAGACGTGTGATGAGTAGCTGAATTATAACCGCTAGTGACGCAAAAGGCGATTTCCCCACTCCGAATTCTAGAGTGGCTGGGGACGAGATTGACCGCTAATTCAACGAATTTCGCAATTCAGTGGCCCTTGAGATTTCTGCACTTGCCTCGTCAGGTAACAGATTTTTGCGACACGGGTGGTATGATATGCGTCAGAGGCCTTGAGACCTCCAAAATGCCTCATGGAGGAGACGCGATGCCAGTGCCACAACTAAAGGATTTTTCGCTCAAAAAGCGAACAGAACGATCACTGACGTTGGAGACTGCCCAATTTGGGATAGTTATCCGACATCGCCGCACTGGCCTTCCCTGGGAAGCGGTGGCGTACGACAAGAATATGCCTTACGTCTCAAACCTGCTCATTCGCAGGTATGAAACTTGTGAAGAAGCACTCAGCGGGGCAATGGGGGCTATCCAACAAGAATGGCTGGAACTTTACGACGACGGTGTCCAAGACGATAACGGAATGATCGGGTTGGAACAGCGTCTCAAGGATGAGGGGGTCGATACGACCGAAACTGATTGAGGCGATCTCGCTGATTCGAAGTCGTTGTCACAGCTATTTTCAGGAGCAGAGTTTCCGAAGTCGCGCAAGGAAATCGCCTCTTGGATTCCGGGAGGTCGGCGTCTGGAAACGCCCGCAGCGTTGGCTGTTTCGTAACGGCCTGCTGTTTTTTCAGTGCAGGACAGTGGCCCGTGATAGCGGGGGCAGGGGTATCCCAAATTGATCAGCCCACCGCTAGTCTTATTCCCGACGGCTTCAATGGCTTCGGCACGGCTAGATCGGTAGCCGGCGCTGGGGGCACCTCTGTGCGTAGGCTTCCCCGAACATCACCATGGCGCTGGCGAGGGCTTCATTCAGGTTGATCAGTTCTTCCACGGAGTCCACCATCAGTTCGCCGGCGTCGGCAATTTCTTGCCGATACTGGGATAGCGCGATTTGGCGGTTGCTCTTGCGGATGTTGTGGTCGGGGCACATCGGCGCGCGGTTCTGTATGTCGTGGCTGGTGCCGTCTTTGGACACTGGTGCCAGATGGTCCAGATGGAAGTTGCGTCGCGTCTTGACGATGGTGCCATCGGACTTCCGATTGGCAAAACCGCAGCACCAGGCGGTGTAGCTGGAGAGTTCCAGCAACATACCGAGCATCTCCTGCTCAGGGATGATGCTGGCTGGCACTTTGAACCCGCGAGGCTTGTCGCGTATCTTCAACGCTGGTGCTGGTTGTTCTGATCTGGCTACGGTCTGGATCGGCAGCTCTTCGGGGCCGTGCACGGTGACCGAGTTGGCTATCAGGGCGGGTTGCAGGTTGTGCATTGGCTCGGCGCAGGTGAGCATCGCCAATTTGGGTTTCGAGAACTGGCGCTTGAAGACGGTCCAAGCGCGGGCGTTGATGTCGCAGGCGACCCAGTTGCGGCCGAGCCGCTCGGCGGCGATGGCGACGTAAGCGCAGCCGGCGAAGCAGTCGAGTACCACGCCGTCCTCGGGGCAGGACGCCTTGATGATGCGTTCGGCAAGGGCGACGGGCTTCTGCGTCGGGTAGCCAGTACGCTCATTGGCCTGTGAATTCAAGGGGCTGATGTCGTCCCAGAGTTGTTGGACGGGCCTGCCGAGGGATTCGTCGAGGTAGCGCTTACGGCGGATGCCGCCTTTGCTGGTGAAGTGCAAGCGTCCTTGGCGGTCAAGTTCTTGCATAGTCGAGAGCGGTACTCGCCATAGTGAGGAGACGCCCTTGTACTCGTACTCGTAGCCGCCACCGGCGAGCCCCTTGGCGGTCAGGTTGTCGTCCTGCCAGGCTCGTCCGTCGGGGTCTTTGTAATGGAAGCGAGCAAGGTGTTTGGCGTCGTAACCTTGGAATTGAGTTTGCCAGTACCATTGGTTGGCCTTCGTGTAGAACAGGATGGTCTCGGTGTTGGCGCCGTAACGGTTGGAGTCGCTGTGGGCGGATGTACTGCGCCAGTTGATTTCGTTGCGGAATCCAGGGGCTCCGTCTGCGCCGTTGCCAAGCACGGCGTCCAGCAGTTGGCGCAGGTAGGCGCCCGCCGTGTGGTCGCAGTGCAGGTACAGGCTGCCGGTGTCCTTCAGCACCCGCCGGATCTCGAACAGCCGCACGGCCATGTAGCACAGGTAGGCCGCCGTTCCGTCATTGTGGATCTCCCGCGTCACGTCAATCAGCTTGGCGATGGCTGGGTAGTCGTCCTCGATGTCCCGCAGCCATTCCTCATGAACGTCGCGTTCCCACGACCAGAAGTCCTTGTAGGCCGTCTCCGGCCAGTCGATGCCTTTGGCCGTGGCGTCTGCTGGGCTATTGATGTCCCAGCGTCGCAGCAGCGCCAGCTCGGTGGCGCGCTCCACGTCGGAGAGCGGCGGCTTCAAGGGGTCCGGCGACTTGTCGTTCTTGCGCCCGAAGGTTTCGTTCTTTGCGAAGGGCGGGTCGATGCAGACGAGGTCAACGCACTCGTCGTTCAGGCGTTGCAGGAACGGCAGGTTGTCGGAGATGTAGACGCCGCGGTTGACGGCATTGAGGGGATTGTCGGCCATCCCCGAAATTTTATTGACCGCCGTGAGAGGGCTGGCCCGGCGAGCAAGCTGTTGCGCGCCAGTGAGGCACCTTCGGTCCTCTAAGTGGTTCCATCGCTGAAACTTGGGCTGCTCGCATGGACAGCGGAAGCGATTGCCGGGTGGTCAGAAAACGGGGACACCGTTTTCTGGTGACCCGGTTCCAGTTCCAAGTTTCGCTGTTTCGTCGCTTGACGATTCTGCCTTGGTGTGGGAAATTAGCCGCGCAACAGTCGCGGGCGGAAGCCCGTCTATTCGTGTGAGTCCTTGTTCAGGTTTGGCCTTGTGCCTCTCCTGCGAGGCTCACGCTAAATCGGGACGCCGGCGACTGTTGCAACGTAGCCTTATCCTGAATCGTGGGAGAGGTTCCACCGCCGGCGGTAGCGGCGGGTTCCCCTCCCCAACAAGCGAAAGGTCGCCGGACTCTTGGCAGTGGCTCGGCGACCCATAGCGCACCCGTGGGGGGTGAACTATGTCCATGCTACCACTTGGCCGTTTGGTCAAGCAACCGCCGCGCCGGGCGTTCCGCCTATCCTCGTTGCGGCAGGTCGTTCACAACGCGCGGGTAGCTTCACCCCCGTTGGAACGCCAACCGGCCACGCCGTTGCGGATGGACTTCCTGCGTTGTTCATCGCAGTCGTTGCCCCGCGCGCCGGCAACTACGTTCGCGCCCCATCCAAACCCATGCCGGATAGCGGTGTGGCGGCCCGTCGCTGATATGCCGGTAGTCGTTGCTTCACTATGCGACGAAAAGGCCGTGATCCCTGAGCGCGCGCCCGACATTTGGGAAATGTTCCGCGGGTTGGCGCGCCGGCGAATGTCGCTTTCACAACGCGTTGATGCGCCGGCGGACCACCCCTGAGTGCGTCGCGTCGAGAGCCCGCGAGCCATTGGATTGGGAGGTACGTACCATGCCGTTTATAGGGCCTTTCCTGAAATATGCCGACTTCAGCGGGAGAGCAACTCGGCTGGAGTACTGGACTTATGTGCTGCTCAACTCGGTCATCACTTGGGGCCTGTTGCTGGTGGGATTGTCGAGCGGCAGTTGGTGGCCGATGGTCCTGGTATTCCTGTATGCGCTGGCGACGTTTTTGCCAACGTGGGCGGTGTGGGTCCGCAGGCTCCATGACACTGGCCGCAGCGGATGGTCGCTGTTGTGGAGCTTGGTCCCATTGTTCGGAGCCGTCATCCTGTTCATCTTCACGTTGTTGGGCAGCGACGACGACAACGAGTACGGCCCAGCGCCCTGACTACGCCCCGTTGCGTCCCAACTCTAGAAGAGGTAGTCGCCCATGCGCTCCCGCATGTTCACCGCTCTTGCTCCCGACGAGCAGGTAATCTACGTCGCCGCGCCGAACACCCAAAGCTATTGGATGTCCATCGGGTGCGGGGCGATCATCGGGTTTTTCTTCTTCCTGTTGCCAGGTCTCATCATTCTGGTGGTCGGCATGATCCAGTATGCGAAATTCAGAGACGCCGAGTGCATCATCACCACCAGGCGAGTAATCGTGTCCGGGTGGGGAAGCGGCAGACGCATGGTCGAGTTTGAGCATCAGGAGATAGCAGGCGTAACCCGCTCCGGTTCGCTGACCAAGACGGTGACCATTCGCGGAACCGATGGCCGGGGGGTAAGGCTACGAAACGTTGCCTACGACTGGGAGCTCGTTGAGAAGATTCAGGAAGCGATGGCAGCCAGTCAGTCGGGAACCCCTTGATAACTACGCGAGCGACTTCACCTTGATGACATGTCCCAATACGGCCGGCGCGCTGACGGTTTTGTGGCCGCCGTTGGCGCGCCGGTCATCACCAAATTCAGACAGCAAACTTGTCCAACCCAGGAGGAACCTGCGATGGCAGCCAATGGAGACCAAGAAAGGAACGAACAGCCCCAGCCCCAAGGCAGCCCTGCCGGCGGCGGCTTCACCATGTCGGGCAAGATGCTCGGGATCGCCGGAGGTGGCGCCGCCGCGCTGGTGGTGGTCATCGTGGTCGTCGTGTTGCTGGTGACCGGCGTGTTTGGCGGTGGCGGTGGAGGCGGCGCTTCCGGGGGCAGCGACGTGCTGGCCTATATTCCGGGCAATGCCGTGGCAGTTGTGATATGGGACAATCAGGCGGCTTTGAGCGGCGACATTCCCGAAGACTACATCGAATGGCTGGAGGAGGAAGATGAAGATTCCGACGACCTCGGGATTTCTTCGGAAACTTACAAAGCCCTCGAAATTGACGATGACGACGTTGCGCTTGGCGCAACGGTAATAGGCGACGAGAACTTGGACGTTACGCTGGAAATTGCGCAGGGTGATTTCCGGTTCGATGTCATTCGCGAAGAACTGGAAGACGGGCTGGACTGCGAAGACGACGACTACCGTGGTTTTGAACTCTGGGAATGCCCCGGTCAACAGCCGCCGGCCGTGGCGTTGTTCGAGAAGGACGGGTATGTCGTTATGGCCGTTGAACGGCAGGATGACTTGGAAGATATGCTCACGCTGAAGAGCCGCGCACCTGAGAAGCTCGCCGACGCCGAGGATAGCGAGCTAAAAAGCATCTTGGATCAGGTTGGCGACGGGTGGCTGCGATTTGCAGCCCTGTCCGAAAAATGCGTCATTGAACGTTGTGAAGGGCTGGCGTTTGCCATTAGGGAAAGCGACGATAGCGAATTGATACCGGCTTCCTACGCCGTGAAGTTCAGTTCGGAACGCGCGGCGACGGCAGCGGAAGGCGACGTGGGAATCGACGAGTTTGTTAAAGAATTATTTGCCGGATACGCGCTTGACTTGGACATCGGCGACGTGAAAGCCGACGGTGAGTTTGTGGTCGGCGACGGCACCGCGGAATTCGTTGACTCGGACGACGCCAGTTCCCGCTCCTCAAATCAGAACAACGAGAGCGGAGGTCGCCGCGGCAGCGGAACCGCGCGGGCGCCGACCGCTACTGAATCTCCCCGGGCGGTGGCGGCAACGCCGCGTCTGGTACCGGCGCAGCCGGCTGCTACTATCCCGCAGGCGCAGGCCGCAACAGCGCGACCAACGAACACCCCAGCGCCTACTCCAACCGCCACTCCGGTCCCGCTCCGTGAGCCGGAATCGACGTTTGACTTGGTGCCGCAAAATAGCCACCGGATCTTGCTGGTCCGGTGGGGTCAAACCGAATCCGGCAGTTTCTTGCCCAGCCGGCAGGAACGCCAGATTTTCGACGCTATTGACTTCATCAAGAACCACTACGACATCAATCCGGATAATGTTTCAGAAATTGCCTTTGTGAACGATGCACAGTTGACCGTGCTGCACGGCGATTTTGACCTGGCCTCCGTCAGGAGCAAGCTGCAAGGTCAAGACGGCGAGGCGATCAATTACCGGGGCTATGAGATGTGGCGATGGCAGCGCGGGCAGGTGATCCTGTTTGATCAATACATCGCTTACAGCGGAGGCGGCTTGGAGGGAATACTCCAGGGCCTGTACCGCGGGGCCGGCTCTCTGGCCAGCGCCAGCGACAACAACGATATGCGCAAAATAATGAGCCGGTTATCCGACGGGATTGTCGTGTGGGCGGATCGGAGTTGCGGTTTCGAAAACTGCTTGGGATACGGCTGGAAAATCGCATCTATAGACAATTCCCAGGCTACTGGAAGCGTCAACATCGAATTCCTGTTCCGCAATGAACGTTCATCACAGAACGCAGCCGATGATTACGACGGCATAGCGAACTTTATGCGCAGCTCCCACGCCATGAACATTCATGACACTGTGCCGGATGGAAACTACGTCGTGGGCGCCGCGGTCTGGGATTTCAACCAGTAAACGCCGCTCGCGTTCCGCCGGATTGGGGAGCGCTCCACCGTCTGACGGCGTTCTGCCTCTCTTGTCGTCAGTAATGCTTTCATCATCAGATAGTGCGAGATATTGAGGTTTCGGCTCAACTCGTCAACCCGACGTTGGGAGGAAGCGAACCAATGATTCAAACTCGGTGGCTGATCGTAATCCCGGCCGTGATCACGATGACTTTGCTGACGGTGCTTCCCAGTTCGCCGGCGTCAGCGCAGGCGCCCAACTTGCCGCCGATGGTGCTGGCGGGGACGGCCTGGCTGGAAGGTGTGCCGGCGACGGCCGGCGCTGTGATCCAGGCGATGCAAGGCGACACGGAGCTCAGCCGGATTACGGTGCGGGCCAACGGACGGTTCGGGCCTTTGCAGGTGAGCCAACCCCGGGGCCGCGGCCCGATCCACTTTCTGGTCAACGGCCAGAGGGCTGATGTGGAGATGAGCTGGACCAGCGGGTTCCTGCAAGCCGACTTGGAACTGCGGGCTCCTTCCGCAGGACAGCCCGCCGCCACCGCGACTCCAACGCCGCGTCCGGTGCCAACCGCCACGGCGCGACCTACTCCTACGCAAGCCCCGGAGCCGGCTGCGGTTGCGGGGCCACCGGGTGAGCGCGGACCCGCTGGGCCGCCGGGTCCGGCAGGGCCACAAGGCGCATCGGGGCCGGCTGGGTCTCCCGGGGAACCGGGACCACCGGGACCAGAAGGACCGCAGGGAGAACGAGGGCCGGAAGGCGAGGAAGGGCCGCGGGGCCGCTCCGTGGAGCCGGAGAATGATTACGACCTGTACACGCTGGGAGCGGCCGGCATCGCTGCGCTGTTGGCTCTGGTCGCGCTGGCGCTGGCAATAGCGGCACTGGCGCGTCGTAGCCGGCCAGCTCCGGCTCCCGTGCAACTGCCGGCGGCGGCGTCCACTACCACTACGTCAGCGTCCGAAGAGCGTATAGTCGGTCTGGACGAACCGGCCACGTAGCTCGCTGCGCTGACCCCGTCGCAGTTTCTTGGGCGGGATCAATTTTCACAGTGGCGTGCGCCGGCTGCCGCCAGGTGCCGGCGCAGCTTGGCGAAGCGATGTCGTGACCGCGGTCAGGGGCCGAAGCGAGGTGGGGCGTGATGTGGCCGTCAGCCTTCGCGGAGCCGCTGGATCTCGTTTTCCAACTCTTGGATGCGGGCCTCGATAGCATCGCGCTCGGCTCCGTCTTGGATGCGGGGCTCGCGTTCCTGCTCGGCACGCGCTTCTTCAGTCTTTCTGGGTCGTCCAGCCTGCGCGGGAGGCATAGCGGAACCCGCGTTCTTTTCCGCTTGCTTACTCCGGTACCATTGGAGATGTTTTTTGGCACAGGGCGGACAGCGGGTCTGGCCTTGGACTGCGCGATTTGGGCAGCTTACGCAAAGGCCGGCTGCCTTGCGTTGCTCGCGTGAAAGACTTGGGGTCTTGGATGTGGAGGTGCGCCCGTGATTCGGCTTGGTCGGGGCATCGTTCCCGGCGGCCGGATTGGACGCTTTTCCGGATCGTCGTTTTGGCTTAGCTTTTTCGACGGTGTTGCTGGTCTCAGTTGAGTCAAAATCGGATTCAGAGGTGCTGCCTGTTACTCCCTTGTGCGTGATATTCTGAATCGCGGTTGCGCCGCGGCTTTGCCCATTTGCCGTTTTCCGTGCATTCGCACCGTCGACGCGCACTCGCGATTTGGATCTTTGGCGCGTTTGACGGATGGTCATCATGAAGGCAGATTCGAAAGTGCGCTCTTTAGATCCTTCTGCTTTCGCCGGTATGACGGTTTTGGGGTGGGCTGGTCACATCAAATCTGAACAGTTACCGTCAACGGGCGCGCATTTATGCTCAGCGCGAAGGGCAGTATCCTGGCTGGCCGGATAATTGGCGACATGCTTGTAGATGATGTCCGCAGCGTCGGCGGGCCGGCCACGGCAGCGATTCCCGTGGTGACGGCGGTGGTGCATCAATCCGGCGTTCCGCGCGCCGGTTTCTACGTGCGGGCCGAAGCAAAAGACTACGGTATGCTCAACCGCATCGAAGGCAACCTCGGATCCCGGGTGGCCATCGTGGACGACACCTGCTACACGGGCGATTCGATCATCCGGTGCATCCAGGCCGTGGAAGCGGCGGGCTCGGTGGTCCGGCAGGTTATCGCCGTGTTTGACCGGGGAAAAGGCGGCCAGCGCATTCTGGACCTGGGCTACGACTACCGGTTCGTGCTGAGGATCGAGGACGGCGAGCCCGTATTGCCTTCCGGCTGACCGATTGGGGCTTCTCGGGCCGGGCTCGTAGCTGTTGATTTCTCGCCCGAATGCCTGCCGATTGCGACGATGCGTGAGCGTTTCGCGGATCTTCATCCCTCGCCACGGACAGGCAGAGCCTTTTCAAAGTCCCGGATGACGGCCCTTCACCCCGAACCGTCATTCCGGGCCCTCGAACCGTCATTCCGGGCCCTCGAACCGTCATTCCGGCGAAAGCCGGAATCCAGAACATTCCGGGCACAGCGACCTCCAGGATTCCCGCTTTCGCGGGAATGACTGAAATGGAGCGGTTTGACGCTTGGCAACTCGATTTGACGACATGCCCTGGCAGACGCGGCATGGCGGGTGAACTGCCGTAAAATATGTGCGATTTTCAACGCAGCGGCGCGATCCCATGAATCAACTGGTCAAAATCTCGGCGGGCCTGGTCAACTCGAACTGGTTCGAATATTTCATCATCGCCGTCATCATCGCCAACGGCGTCCTGCTGGGCCTGGAAACTTCCGCGGTCATCGCCAGTGACTACGGACACTGGCTGGAACTGGGAAACCAGATCGCCCTGGGAATATTCATCGTTGAAGCCATTCTCAAGATGGTGGCGCTGTGGCCCCGTATGCAGGATTATTTCCGCGACGGCTGGAACATCTTCGACTTCATGGTGATCGTCTTTGCCTTGATCCCGGCAACAGGTCAGTTTGCGATGATTGCGCGGCTGGCGCGTCTGCTGCGCGTGGTGCGCCTGATCTCGGCGATCCGCGACCTCCGGCTCATCGTGGCGGCGCTGGTGCGCTCGATCCCAAGCGTGGGCCACGTGATCATGCTGATGAGCATCGTGGTGTACATCTACGCCATCATGGGTTTCCATCTCTTCCATGCCCACGATCCCGAGCATTGGGGCAGTCTTGCGATTTCGCTCCTCACGCTGTTCAACATCATCACGCTGGACGGCTGGACCAACGTGATGGATACGGCGATGCAGAAGCACTCTTTTGCTTGGGTATATTTCGTCAGCTTCGTCGTGGTGGGCACCTTCGTGGTGATCAACCTGTTCATCGCCATCATCATCAACAGCCTGGACGACACCAAGCGAAGTCAGCTGCAAGAAGGGCTCGAACCGGTCTCGCGGCAGGACATAATGCGCGAGTTGCGGGCAACCCAGGAGACGCTCAAGCGCCTGGAAGAGCGGTTGAACGCAGACGATAACGAGGACGAGCGCCGCCGCTGACGTCACCGGTAACTGTTCAGCGTTGGTGGGTTTCCTTGTGGATAGCACGTCGTTCCCGCGCAAGCGGAAACCCAGAAATCCCCACGTGTCGATATGTTGTTGTCCAGCGATTCGGTCCCTTCTCTCACCGCCAACTGCATCCAAACTTGGTGTGCTTTCAGCGCATAGCCTTCCTCAACCGTCTCCACCTCGGCTCCGTCATCGTACTTGACCCCAGACGCCTGGTCGGGATACACCAAAGCCAGGACTATGGCTTTAGCGTCCAGGTTTCCGGTGCCGCTCCGTTGGGCTTGTTCCAAGGGCGCCTGAACCGAGATGGCGGGCGCGTCATTGAAACTCGTGCAAAGTGCTACCACAGTTGCCGGGTCTCTCAGATGGCTGTCCAAGTCGGCTCGCTCTACCGTCGTGTCGATTCCCCTGGTATCCACCAAGCGCAGTTTGAGCACCTTCTCTTCGAGAATTTCTCCAGGCACCATCACCTCAATCACCCGCGGGATCGAGAGCTCAGGATGCCGACCGTTGTTCACCTGGCGGTTGGTCTGCCATCACGCCCGCAGCGGTGAGACCATTCTACCGGCCTCGTTCCCGCGGCGTAAGGTGCGGGATGTCACCAAAATCCATTCGACCGTCACATGATCACCGGCAGGGTTGTCGCCGGGGGTTACAATGGCTGTTGCCATCCCGCCGCCAGGAGCTTTCGCCCATGTCCACCCCGTCCGGAGCCGTAGAGATCTACTGCGTCAAGTGCAGGCCAAGACCGGTTCAAAAGACATTGAGGCCGTCTCCATGAAGAACGGCCGGCCCGCCACCCGGTCCACCTGCGTGGGGTGCGACACCAGGAAGTCCCGCATCGGCGTCCTACCCTGAGCGCTGCCACCAGTTAGCCGTTCGCACTGTTCATCTGCGTGAACCACGCCCGCCATGAACAAAACCGGCGCAGTTTTGCTACTGGCCTGCCGGGAGATAAACGGGACGTCGGAGTCGGCGCGGCTTACGTCTCGCAGTTTCCACTGTCCGTACTGAGGCCGGAGTGGGTAGCATGTTTTCTCGGTAGGTTACTGTTGCTCACCGAAGTCGTGAGCGAGCGCGCCGCCTGCTCCAGGACGAGACCGTTATTGCTTTGGTCAGGAGATTTCACGTAACCCATTGCGGCGACGTGGAGCGCGGTGAGGGACGCGACGCCTTGGTGTCATCAATCTGTGATGCTCACCTGGCGGCACGCGTCGATGCGGCCCAATAGTTGCTCAGTGCGCGAGCGAGTGGAGGCCGGTGTGGACGGTGCACGGAGCGTCGACGGGCTCGTCCCGGGGAAACGAAGCCGCCTTCAGAACGCTGCGCCTTGATATGGGCATTGACCTGCGCTATAGCGTCCCACACGTCCTTTGCCAGTCCGGTTTTGATTCGATCCAAGTAATGATCACGAACTTGGCGCCATGTGCTGCACCCGAAATGGCCTCTACGGTTTGGTACGCAGTTCATGCCTCATGCTGCGCCACCCAGGTCGAATCCCAGGGAGAGATCAGTTTACATGCGCCCTGCTCATTGATTGACGATGTCAACCTATCGGCGGCGCCTGGTTCAACCCAGCAATCCGCTCGCACCACTGCGCCGCGCCCAGGACCCTGCCCTCCTGTGCCCACGGGCCTCCGAACTGCACCGCCATCGGCATGCCCAGTTCGCTCAGGCCCGTCGACACCACCACCGTGGGTAACCCGGAGGCCGACCACGGCACCTGGAACGCGGCATCGCCGGTGGTATTCAGGTCGCGGGGAGCCGGCGCCGGCATTGCCGGCGTCATCACGACGTCCACCCTGGCAGCCATCTCGCTGAAGTCGGCGCGGAACTGCCGCCGCAATCGCTGGGCCTTCAGGTACGCCGACGTTGGCATGATCATGCCCATCTCCATGCCGGCGCGGATGCGCGGGCCGTAGTCGGCGGCACGAACGCGATGATTGGCCTGGTGGATTGCCGCGCACTCGACGTTGGACACGATGCGCTGGAACCTGTGGACCACGGCGAAGCTGTCGGGCAACGGTATTTCCTCGACCTCCGCACCAGCCTCCGCCAGTTGATTGGCGATTGCCTCGGTGTGCGCCCACATCTCCGGCGTGGCATAGTCCTGGTAGTACTGCCGCACCAGCCCGATGCGCGGGGGCCGGTCATGCTCAACCATCTGCGCCGTGAAGTCGGGCACAGGTTCGCGCAGGCTGCCCGGATCATTGTCGTCCGCGCCGCTGAGGACGGTCAGCATCAGCGCGGCGTCGGCCACCGTGCGGGTCAGGATGCCCACGTGGTCCAGCGACCAGCTCAACGGGGCCACCCCATAACGTGAGATGCGCCCGTAGGTGGGCTTCACGCCGACGATCCCGTTGTAGGCCGCCGGCCGGCAGGTGGACCCGCCAGTCTGCGAGCCCAGCGCCGCCGGAACCATGCGCGCCGCCACCGCCGCGGACGACCCGCTGCTGGAGCCGCCGGGGGTGTGCTCCAGGTTCCACGGGTTGCGCGTCGGCGAAGGGTCGGAGGAGGCGAACTCGGTGGTGACCGCCTTGCCGAGGATGATGCCACCGGCCGCCTTGATATTTGCCACCGAGGTTGCGTCGAATTCCGGCACGAAATCGGCGTACACCTTCGAGCCGCAGGCGGTGAGCATGCCCTCGGTGTAGAAAATGTCCTTCAGGCCCACCGGGACGCCGTGGATCAAGCCCAGCGGGTCGCCCCGTTGCACCTCTTCCTCCCGCTGCCTGGCCGTCGACAGCACCGCGTCGCGGTCGATGGTAACCCACGCCTGCAAGTCGCCGTCCAGCGCGTCTATGCGCGCCAGCAGCGACTCGGCCAGCGCCACCGGCGACAGGGTTCCTTCGCGAATCTGCGCGGCGGCTTCCGCCACCGAAAGCTCATGGAGTTCAGGCATCATTCAACCTCGTCGTGCTCGTGGTTGTCTGGGTCATGTTGCTGAAACCTCAGCACGGGGTGCCAAGCCGCAAGATACTCCGCTGGCGCGTGGCCGTCCAGAGCCGGTCATGTCTCACGCTTACTCGCTTTCCGTCAAACTGTCATAGGACTTACGCAGTTGGGAGACTTTACACCCGTCATTCCCGCGAAAGCGGGAATCCAGTGGCCGAAATCGTTAACAGTGTTCCAGATTCGTTCACTGTGAAGCCTATGGATTCCTGCTTGCGCAGGAATGACGGGTTTGTAATTTCAAGTGCGTAACTCCTATGTCATTTGTCATTGTGAACGAAGCACCGCAATCTCTTTGCTGGTGGGGGCCGTGTTTCAGGAAACGTGAACGCCACGGGACAGCGTTCCACGCGATAGCAAAAATGGGTGCGTGTGAGGTCTACTGCCGTTCGCTGCTTTTACTGGGCTGCCTGGTCAGGGTATCAGGGACGCCATCAGATATGTGGGTCTGTCCGGCTCCGGGAGCTTGAACGGGACTGGTCGGACTAGCGTGGTAAGTGGTACAACCGCTGGGGACAAATCACGCGCATCCCCCATGCACATGCTGGCATTCGGCACTCGGGCGAGGTCAACAAAGATGGAATACCGCAAACTTGGCAACCTGGACGTTTCAGTCATTGGCCTGGGAACGTTGCGAACTTTCGACGTCACCGACGACGATGAGATCGCCGTCCGAAGACAGATCGTGGACAACTGCCTGGACAGCGACGTAAACCTGATCGACACCGCCGCCTGGTACGGCCACGCGGAGCAGGTCCTGGGCGAGATCACAGAGGACCGTCGGGACCGGTTCTACCTCGCCACCAAGGTGCGCACCGAGGGCAAGGAGGCCGGCGAAGCCCAAATTGCCCGTTCCTTCGAACTGCTCCAGACCGACTACATCGACCTCTTCCAGGTCCATAACATGATCGACTGGCAGACTCACCTGCCCACCCTGGAGCGACTCAAGGCAGAAGGCAAGATCGGCATGGTCGGCGTGTCTGCGATGGTGCCCGATGCCTACCCCACCATCATGGACCTGATGCGGCAGGGTCGAGTGGACACCGTCCAGATCCCCTACAACGTGCTCAACCGGAGCGTTGAAGACGAACTGCTGCCCCTGGCCGAGGAACTGGGCACCGGCGTCCTGGTGATGGAGCCATTGCAGAAGGGCCGCTACGTCCTGGACCTGCAGCAGCAGCCGGACCTCACGCCGCTGCGGGACTACGGCATCAACACCTGGGCCCAGGCGCTGCTGGCCTGGGTCATTTCTGACCGCCGCGTGAGTTCGGCCATACCCACCACCTCCCGTCCAGAGCGCATCCGGGAAAACGCCCAGGCTGCCGATGCCGCCGGGCTGCCCCAGGAGTTCCGGGACTACATCCGCTCCGAGGCGGAGCGGTGTTTGTGAGGCGTTCAAAGGGAGTTTGCAGTGGCTCACGCCAACAGGTTGAGCTTCGAACCACGGCTTGCGGATATTGTCGCCACAGCGTCTACGCTGGCGCCGGCTGTGTTGACCAAAGTCAGAGCCGTGTCGCACCGCAGTCAGAACTCCAAGTTTCCCGCGTAACCACGCAATATCCGGTGGTGCTATACTGCCAGCATCACACGGCGCAAAACGGTCGTCTGACAAGGTGAAGTAGAAGAAATGCCCAACGAGCCTGCCATCCCCGACATTCATGCCGACCTGGTTCAAATAGTGTCCACCGAGTTTGGCATCATCCTCGGCCTACGGGCCTTATCATTTCCGCATGCGATGCAAGCCGATGAACAAGGCAGTGAAGATGAAGACGTTCACCCTGAGCTCAAAGGGATAGTCCGGCTCAGTCCGACACAAGCAAAGATATTTGCTATCATGCTCAAACGTGCCCTGAAAGAGTTGGAGGATCAGGACGGAACCATCCCTCTGCCCAGTGGGTTCATAGAGCAAGTTCGTCCAACTCAGGATGAGTGGTAGGCGTTGGAGGAACCTGTGCTACTGAGTGCATTAGCCTGCGCAGCGATGAAGGGAAACCTTTCCTACACGACTCACTACGAACGACGGGTCCGCAACCGGCCAACACCATCCAAACCTGACATTAGGTTCATGTTGTGCGACGACTCCCCAATGATCATTGAGGGAAACCCCGACCACCATGAAGGGCCGACATGCCTAATTTGGGCCCAAAGAGCTGATGGGTGTATCGGACACCTAGTGTGCCGTGATGACTTCAGCAACGTCGTCGTTACAGCTTACTTCCCAAAAGATACCAACCCCGAAAAGTGGGACGACGACTATATTACGAGAAAGGACAGCGACTGATGAACTGCCATTACTGCCAAGGAGTCGACACTTACCAGCAGGTCAAGACGAGGTACTTTTCGTCCTCCCGAGAGCGCTCTCTTTTCGTGGAAAATTTTCCCGTATCTGAATGCGTTCAGTGTGGCGAACAAATCCTTTCCAGTGAAGCCATGGACGTGCTTGATTCAATCCATGGCGGAGAGGGCAATCCCATTTCATTCGAAGCAATACCAGTTTACGACCATGACAACTTAGCAGGCGACGCTCGGAGATCGCAATCACCCCTCTTCGCAAATATGTTCGCCAACGTTCAAGTTGTTTGGTTCACAGGCGTGAAGGTTCCCTCCGTTGCCGATTCGATCCAGTACCGGATCGCCTACGACCATCCTTTCCTGAAGCGTACCCCTGAACCGTCCGCTGTCGTCATCAGGCGTTCACCAGGAGTCCATTACCCATTACCCCACCATGCGCCGGTAACTACAGGCAGCATTCCTGCCTAACGCCACTTGGCATAGCGGAAGGCGGGGCATTCCGCCTCGTCGAGCGGAAGTTCCATAGCGATGCTGGTTTTGCCGACCCCATTGGGACCGGCAATTATTTTGATCCTCTTCGAGGGGTTGTGTCTATTACTTAAACCGCTCCCGCTTCGCGCAGCGCCGCCACTTCCGCGCCGCTATATCCCAGCAGCCCGGTCAGGACGGCTTCGGTATCCTGGCCCAGGGTTGGCGGCGGCGCGAAGTTATCGGGGCTGCCGGTCTTGATGGGGTTGCCGGCGGTGCGGTAGGCGCCGGCGACCGGATGGTCGATTTCCACCACCATGTCGCGCAGCTGCACCTGCGGGTCGGCCAGGGCCTCGCCAATGTTGTTGACCGGTCCGCCGGGCACGTCGTACTTCAGCAGCAGTTGCTCCCACTCGGAGCGCGGCTTGGTCATAAAGCCTGCGGTTAGGGCTGCTTCGAGCGCATCGCGGTTCTCGATGCGGGAGGGAGCGGTGGTGAAACGCAGGTCTTCATCCATGCCCCGCAGCGCTTCGATTTCGCCGGCCATCATGCGCAGGGTCTTCATGGCGAATTCCTGGCTGGCGCAGTGGACCTGCAAGTATCTGCCGTCGGAGCATTGGTAGGCTCCCACCGGCAGGTTGGACGGATGGCTGGAGCCGATGGGCTGCGGCACCTCGCCAGACACCAGGTAGAACTGCCCCAGGTGGGCTTGCAGGGCAATCTGAACGTCCAGCAGGGAGATGTCCAGGCGGCGCCCCTCGCCGGTGACCCGCCGCCCGTACAACGCGGAGGCGATGCCGATGGCCGCCACGTAGCCGCCGACCATGTCGCCCACCGGAAAGCCCATGAACACCGGCGGCTGGCCGGGGTTGCCGGTGACGCTCATCCCGCCGCCCATGGCCTGCACGATGCCGTCGAAGCCGGGCCGCTCACGGTACGGCCCCTCCTGCCCGAAGGCCGACAACGAGCAGGCGATGATGGACGGGTTGATTGCCTGCAACGATTCGTAGCCCAGTCCCAGGCGCTCCAGCACCGAGGGCCGGAATGCCTCCAACACCACGTCGGACACGGCCACGAGCCGGCGGCAGACTTCCCGGCCCTCCGGCGTGCGCAGGTCTATGGTTACGCTCTTCTTGTTGCGGTTGAAGTTCAGGTAATAGGCGCTCTCGCCGCCCAGGAAGTGGGGGCCGATGCGCCGCGACATATCCCCCACGCCGGGCTGCTCGATCTTGATTATCTCGGCGCCCAGGTCGCCCAGCGTCCGCGCCGCCATCGGCCCGGCAATAGCCTGCGACATTTCGAGGATGCGGACACCCTGCATCGGAGGAGTCATATTCGCTTGCCCATCTTCGCTGCCTGGTGGCCTATTCCACGGACAGGAGGGCTGCGACGACGGGACGGACCGCCCACGCCGGGCGGCTCCGCCTTGATGACCTCGGCTCCCAGCGACGCCAGCAGCTTACCGCAGTACGGGCCGGGGATAAGGGAGGCAACCTCGAGTACGCGGAGGTTGGGGAGGGCGGTGGGAGATTGGGATGGACCTTGCATGGATGTACAGGATAGACGGGATCAAGTTAGCGACGGTTCCGTCGTCTCAGTCCAGCCGGGAATGTACAGCTCGACGATTTCGGCGTCCGCCGGGAAGGTCAGCCACTCCGAATCAGGATGGACCAAGCAGTCGAACTCTGCTGCCGCCGTCTGGTCGTTGATCGCGCCTTTCGTCACTGGGATGTCCAACCGGAGCGGTTCACGGCTCACGATCCGAGACGAGTAGAACAGTATCATCATGCTTTCTACTTCGTCGGTATCAGGATGACGCCGGGCGATTACACCGTCCTCAATGTCGTCCTCGTCCTGCCCCGGATAAGGCGGGCATTTCTCAATGTACATGATGTTGCCGACCACGTCGTGCTCGAACCTCAGCGTCGCTGCCATATTATTTCTCCTCTCTGCAACCTCCGGGTGACGAAAGCGGTGATTATCCAGTCACGTCCGGGGTGATTGACCACCGCTACGAGTACGTATTTGTCCAAGTCGTAAAACCAGCGGTAGAACAGGATGGTTTCATCCTCAGGGTCTTTGCGCAGGATTAAATCCGGGTCAGCCAGAGTCGTGGCTATATGATCAGGCCGATTCGGGAGCAGTTGGGAATGCTTTTCTGCGATGTGCCGCTCTCGTTCATCGTTGAGTTCCACAAGGCCGCCCAAGAACGGGCATTGAAATGCTTCCATGCTTGCCTCTGCGTACCTATCCTATCACCCGGGCAGGACGGGCAGGTTGGCTTTGATGGCGGTTGCGTAGGGCGCGCGGAGCTTGCCGCAGCACGGACCGGGCATCAGAGAGGCGACCTCCAGCACGCGGAGGTTGGGGAGGGCGGTGAGGGGCATGTTATCGCGCTTGCATGGATGTACAGGATAGACGGGAATTGGTTGAGGTGACTTTAGGCTGTTGCAATATTATCTTGAACACAGCAAATTTAGAACTTCAATTGACTGGTTTCCTTCAACTGCATTGTGGCAGGCTGTTCTCCCTGCAGTGGTCCGCAGACCAATATTCGCTCCTCTGCTCAATAGCAACCGCACTACCGAGGGTTTATCTTCCCACGCCGCAATATGTAGTGGCGCCACGCCGGATTTGTTCTGTGCATTAACATCAGCACCATTGTCCAACATCAATTCAATCATGTATGGTTCCAAATATGAGACAGCGTAATGCAATGGCATAAACCCAATAGAGTCTTTTGCAGCGACATCGGCTCCATTATTCAGAAGCACAACGGCGCCATCTGGATAAGAATCCTGTATTGCTAAGAACAAGGCAGACCAATTGCCTGCTGGGGAAAGCGCATCCACATTTGCGCCATTTTCCAGCAGCAACTGAACGATGTCCGTGTGCCGATACATCGTTGCGTAATGAAGGGGAGCCCAGCCCTGCTCATCGGTAGCGTTGACATCCACGCCACAATGAATTGCAGCCTTTACGTCAGCTATGTCTGCTGTTTTCCAATAGTCATCGCCACGGCATAAACGACCACAGTAGCCGGAACGAACATCGGCCGGCGTGGCGGCACGGGCGCACATGGCCTCTTCTACTGCCGTGCTTACCATTACTGCGATGTCCGGCGTGGCTGTAGGTGCCGGTTGCGGTTCTGAGCTGCAGCCAGCAAGGACTAGCACTGCTGCTAGTGATGGCAGCAGCACCGCCGCATTCAATTGTAGCGTTGCTTTCTCAAACATGGTCAAAATGTTGCTCGTTCCAAAATCTGAAACGTAGGTTAGCGAGCGTCTTTCCATTCACCAACTAGGTAATCAATGTGCCGATCATACCAGTATGAATGTACCGCGTCTTCATACAACTCTTTCAATTCTTCTTTGGATTCGTACACTGACCCGCTGATTGTATCCAAATGATAGGCAATCGCATTCATAACGTCCTTCACATGGCTCAATTCGCGTAAACTGAGTGTAATGATCCGATGCGGTTTCCCCTTGTTGTCGACCGGGTATCTGAAAACCTCTGATGATCTGTCTATTTCGTCAAGTTCGCTGATGCGTTCTCCGACGATATCATACGTGGGTTCCAGTTCTTCAAGCACAATGCCGGCAACGAGGTCTTCTTCTATTGCCCCAAACCAATAGGACAGCATGTCGTTCCAAAAGTACGCCAGGCGATGTCCTCTCTCTTCAGGGTCAGGAAGTTGGGGCCGCAAATTGAAGCGGCCGAAGTCGACAGACAAAGCCCCTAATTCCTTCAATCCGATGACGATTTCTTTCAGTCGGAGTTCCAGGTAGTGCCGGTACAAGAACATTACAGGGTAGGCCAGATACGCATCGGTGGACTGCCCTGTTCCCATTCCAGCTACGAGTTGGTCTGCCGCTTCCTTGTATCCGATTGCGTAGTCATCATACGCGATCGTGTAATCGTACTGTCTCAGGTTTAGCAGGCCACGTTTTTTGGTTGGTTCGTCCGATTTTTCGGCTTTCTCTGTACTCAAAATCGATTCGCGCAACTTGCTGTCGTCGAATGGTTCTACAGGCAACGTCATGTCAGGTCCTCCTTTGTGGGTAAGTTTCAGCAAAAGCGGCAGCCTATTCTCGCCGTCGGACCGCGCTGGCGACAGACTCGGCCCCCAGCCCGTAGCATCAATCGTCAGACCGCAAATCCGATACATCCAGCATGGTCGGCATCAGGCCCCGCTGGATTTTTAGCGGTTTAGACGGCTTGGCGATGCAGCCTCGCTCCAAGTCGACCTCATACCCCAGCGCGCGCAGGACATCGGCGCCAACGGTAGGTCTGCTTGTTGGAGCTACGTACTGGTGAATGGTGCGCCCCTCAAAATCCACGCAGGAAAGGTAGATTGGCCCACGCTTTGCGGCATCGTCAGCCATCGGGCCATACAACAAACCGGGAACCTCGGCCAGCCCCAGGGCGTCGATGGCCGATTGTGGCAACCCAAGTTGCGCCGACCGTTTGGCAACTCGGAAGTCAAAATCCCGCGTTTCCGACGTGCCGGCAATGCTGCCTTTGACGTGGATATCCGGCATGATGGCGCCTCCCGTGCTGGTGGCTTGGCGATTACCATCATTACAACCCCGACTCGTACAGGAAGTCGCCGGTGGGGTAGTTGTTGAGCAGATGGCGGGCGATGACCAGGCGCTGGATCTCGTTGGTTCCCTCGCCGATCATCATCAGCGGGGCGTCGCGGAAGTGGCGCTCCACCGCCAGGTCCTGGGTGTAGCCGTAGCCGCCGTGGATGCGCATGGCGTCGATGGCGACCTGCATGCACATCTCGCTGGCGAACAGCTTGGCCATGCCGGCTTCCATGTCGGCGCGCTCGCCCCGGTCCTTCTTCTCGGCGGCGTGGAGCACCAACAGGTGGGCCGCCTGGATCTGGGTCGCCATGTTGGCCAGCATTATCTGCACGCTCTGGTGCTCTCCGATGGGCTTGCCGAAGGTTTCGCGCTGCCTGGCGTATCGCGTGGCTTCTTCCAGCGCGGCCCGCGCCACGCCGAGGCAGCGGGCGGCAACGTTGATGCGGCCCAGCTCCAGCCCGCTCATTATCTGGTAGAACCCCCTGCCCTCCTCGCCGCTGACCAGATTCCCACCGGATACGCGGTAGTCCTCGAAGGACAGCTCGCAGGTATCCACGCCCTTGTAGCCCAGCTTCGGTATGTCCCGCACCACGTTGAAACCCGGCCCCTTCTCGGCGATGAAGATGCTGATGCCGCGCCGGGGCGGGTCGGCGTCCGGGTCGGTCTTGGTGACCAGGGCGAAGGTGTTCCCGTGGCGCCCGTTGGTTATGAGGCTCTTGGTCCCGTTTACCACGTATTCGTCGCCTTCGCGGACGGCGCGAGTCTCGATGGCCTGGACGTCGCTGCCCGCGTTGGGCTCGGTGATGCAGATGCCGCCTCGCTTCTCGCCGGTCGCCATCAGGGGCAGGAACCGCTCCTTCTGCTCCGGTGTACCGTGGGTCGTGACCATGTAGGCCATGATGAGGTGGGAATTCAGTATCCCGCTCAGGCTCATCCACCCCCGGCAGATTTCCTCGATGACCAGGGCGTAGGACGTCACGTCCAGCTCAAGCCCCCCGTACTCTTCGGGGATCACCGCGCCGAAGAGACCCAGCTCCTTCATCCGCTCCACCAGCTCGAAGGGGTACTCGTCGGCGTGCTCCATTTTCTGCGCGACCGGTTGGACTTCCCGGCGGACAAACTCTCTGATTGTCGCGACCATGCCGCGCTGCGCTTCAGTCAATTGAGGCAAAACCGCTCCTGAAACCGGCCTGATTTCGTGGCGGCATTTTAGCACGCGCCGGTCACAGCCAAGTTTGACACCCCAGGGGCGGCACACTAGACTCGCCCGTAACCGCGCTGCCTGACAATCATCGGCGAGTGCTTTATTGAGAAGTGACGGCAGCCGCGCCCGTTTTCGCCTTCCCAACGCTCAATATAGTGAGGTATCGCAATGCCGGATCAGCCAGAATACATAGACCTGCTCAACGACATTCGCCTGCAGGAGCACCGGGCCGGTGTGTACCTCAAGGCGTGGGCCGACAAGACCGAGCATCCGGGGCTGAAGGCCTGCCTTTCCCTGGTAGCCGAGCGCGAGACCAGCCACGGGGACATCTTCGACCGGCGCATTCGCGAGTTGGGCGGCGCCCCCGAGGACAAGGACGACGCCTTGTTTACCGAGCGGCTGCGCGTGGCCGGTTCGGACATGACCGACAAGGAAAAGATCGTCTGGATGCGCGAAGCCCAATCTCGTGTAACCCTGCCCAATGTGCGCCAGCGCTATGAGGCCGCCGCAGTTGATGAGTCGGTCGACCAGCTGACGCGCTCTCTGATCAAGTGGTTCACCGAGGTGGAGGACGACTCCGGCGCCTCCATGCGGGCGGTGTACGCCGAGATCGAGCGGGAGGACTGACCGGATGCAATTCGGAGCCTTCTTCGTGGGCCAGCGCCCCCTGCTGCACGAGCAATACGCCGACGAGAGCAAAATCAATCCCAACCCGGTCAGCCGCACCGACGTCGAGGTCTACGAGGACATTCTGCGCGGCGCGGAACTGGCGGAGGAACTGGGCTTCGACTCGGTGTGGATTGCCGAGCACGCTTTCAGCGAACACAGCATCATCAGCTCGCCTCACAGCCTGCTGGCCGCCATCTCCGCCAGGACCAGGCGGGTCAAGGTGGGCGTGGCCTGCACCATAGTGCCGTGGCACGCTCCCCTGCGGCTGGCGCAGGACCTGGCCACACTGGACATTATCAGCCGGGGACGCCTGATCGTCGGGGCCGGCCGCGGCTACCAGAAGCGGGAGTTCGACATCTATGGCCTGGACATCGCCGAAGCCCGCGACCGTTTCATCGAGGGCATGGACATCGCCGTCAGGTCGTGGACGGAGGACACCTTCTCCTACGACGGCGACTATTTCAGCTTCCCGGAAGTGCGGGTTATTCCCAAGCCGGTGCAACAGCCGCATCCGCCCATATTCATGGCGGTCACGCACAGCCCGGAATCGGTAGAGATTGCCGTCCGCAACCGTTGGGGGTTGTTCACCGTGGGCAGCAGTTTCTTCCCCGCTTCGCCGGACGCTGACCAGAACCTGATTAACCTCTACCGCCGGCGGATGCTGGAAGAGGGGGCGGCGCCCGATGACATCGAGGTCGCCGCCGTCCGCAATGTCTATGTGGCTCCCACCGACGAGGAAGCCACCGAACTGCTGGTGCCACGCCTGCAATGGGCTGGCGACATGGGGGACTTCCTGCGCCGCCCGCTCTCCGACGTTGTGCGAGACTCAGGGGTGCGTGGCTATGAGCACTACGTCCAGGACCCCTTTATCGAGCCGGATCTGGTGGCCGAGCGCGGCAAGGAAGGCATGGCAGCCATCGGTAGCCCCGAGAAGGTCACGGCAGCCATCAAGGAACTGGAACAGAACCACGTCACCCACTTCATCAGCTACCTCGACGCCGGGGGCCTGTCCTACGACCAGGTGTCCAGCTCGCTGCAACTTTTCGCGGAAAAGGTGATGCCCAACTTCCGCTAAGCCACGATCCACCGAAGAGATGACGTTTGCGGCGTGACGAAGGGCTCGCGCGCACCCAGTTTATCATCGCGAGGAGCGCAGCGACGTGGCGATCTCGTTGCCATAGCGACGGCCGTTGCCTCGACGAGATTGCCGCGCTTCGCCCGCAATGACAACACGGGCGAAACTGGGTACGCGCGAGGCCAGATCAGAGGTGGTCCTGTGAGTTTGCCCCGCAATTGTCCCACGTCTGAGCCGAAAAAGGGGGCGGCTCGCCGCTTGTTGATGCTGGAAACAAGCGCGAGCCGCCCCGCTATTGAGAAACTGGTGCCGAAGGTCGGACTCGAACCGACACGGGATATTCTCCCACCGGTTTTTGAGACCGGCGCGTCTACCATTCCGCCACTTCGGCCGGGCAATTTCAGTATAGCACGGTTGCGTCTCAGCCCGGTGGCGTTGTAGCATTTAACGACTTGCTCGTCGCCCGGATCGTGGCTCTGGAAGCCCACCGGACGCGCGAGATGCAAAAGGCGGCAACGCTATGGCTACCATCAAAGAACAACTGGAAGAGGACATCCGCAACACCATGCGCGCCCGAAACCGCGAGCGCCTGGAGACTCTGCGATTCCTCAAGAGCCAAATCCAGTTGACCGAGAAGAACAATCTCAAAGAGCTGGACGAGAGCGGCGTCACCGACGTTGTAGCCAAGCAGGTCAAGGACCGCCGGGAGAGCATCGAGATGTTCGGCCAGGGCGGCCGCGCCGACCTCGTTGCCAAGGAGGAGGCGTCTCTGGCCATCCTCCTGGAATACATGCCGGAGCAACTGGGCGAGGGCGAAATCGAGGCCATTGCCCGACAAGCCATCGCCGATGCCGGAGCCGCCGGCCCGGGCGACCGCGGCAAGGTCATGGGCCGCATCATGCCGCAGGTGCGCGGCAAAGCGGATGGCAGCCAGGTCAACGCCATCGTATCCCGACTCCTGGAATCGGCAGGCTGACCCGACGTATGCGTTTCGGCATCCTGGTCTTCCCGGGAACCTGGAGCGACACCGACTGCCACCACGCCGTCAATGGGGTGCTGGGGCAGGAAGCCGACTACATCTGGCACAAGGAAGACAGCGTCGCCGGGTACGACGCCATCATCGTGCCCGGCGGGTTCTCCTATGGCGACTACTTGCGCGCCGGAGCCATTGCCCGCTTCTCTCCGGTGATGGGCGCGGTGCGCGACTTCGCCGCCGGAGGCGGATTGGTCATCGGCATCTGCAACGGCTTCCAAATCCTGTGCGAAGCCGGCCTGCTGCCGGGTGCACTGCGCCGCAACGGACACCTGGAATACCGTTGCCAGTGGACGCACCTGCGCACGGAAAGGGTGGACACGCCATTCACGGGCCGGTGCGCCGTCGGACAGCCGCTGGCGGTACCCGTGTCCCACGGAGAGGGCAACTACTACGCGGATGCGTCCACCATCGCGCAGATGGAAGAGCAGGGCAGGATCCTGTTCCGCTACTGCGAGCCCGATGGATCGGTTACGCCCGGCGCCAACCCCAACGGATCCGTGGACAACATTGCGGGGATAATCAACGAGGGCCGTAACGTGCTGGGCATGATGCCTCACCCCGAAAGGAGTTGCGAGGTGTTGCTGGGCTCTGACGATGGCAACCTGATTTTCGGCTCGATGATCGACGCGGTGTCGGCCCACTAGCAATGCTGCTCTCCATCGGTCTGGCGTGCATCGCGGTGCTGGGGTTTGGCAGTTCGGCGGTGCTGGCGCGCCTCGGGATGCAGGCGATACGCCCCATGCCGTCGTCGCTGATCTCACTGGTAGCGTCAACCCTGCTGGCCGGCACCCTGGCCCTGGTCTTCGAGTTCGACGCTGTGATCGCCCTGCCGGCCGTCGCCATGGTGTGGCTGCTGGGCAACGGCATCCTCAGCTACATGGGCGGGCGGTCACAGCAGTACATCGCAATCAGCCTGATCGGAGCGGCCCGGGTCACGCCCATCGTGGGCAGCGCCGCGCTGTTTTCCGCCCTGTTCTCCATCACCCTCACCCGCATGGGCGTCCCCGGTTTCAACGAGCATTTGACCGTGCTGCTGGGCATTGGCACAGTGGTGGTGGTCATCGGATTGGGACTGACCAGCGGCAACTTCCTGCGCCAAAGCTGGGGACGCGACTGGAAATCGGTGCTGGGTTACCTGTTGGCCCTGCTGGCCGCTGCATGCTACGGTGCATCGACGCTCAGCGGGCGGGTCCTGAGCGAGTTGTTCGGTTCCCCGCTGATCATGGCGGCCGGCAGCATGTTCTTCGCCACGATGCTGCTGTCGCCGGTGTTCGGCCGTGAAGCGGCGCAGAAGGCAAGTTCCACGGGATGGGCGCCGCTATGGGTCTTTCTGGCTGGATTAGCCGCGGCGTGCGCAGTAATGTCGCTCTACTTCGCCGTTACGCGGGAGGGCTCTAACATCCTGGTTCTCGCTCCCATAGTATCCTGCAACCCGCTGGTGACCATGGTATTGGTTCGCCTGTTCCTGAGGCAGGCGGAAACGATCACGACGGGATTGGTCGTCGGCACGCTGATGGCCGTGTGCGGCGTGGGTATGGTGGTGGTTGGGGGGATCATTGGTTAGCTTGACGTATAATCGGGTGCGCAGTATGTCGCTGTCGAGGTGCGCTATGACTGAAACAGGGATCGTGAACGTTCAAATTTCCCCGGAATTGAAGCGGGATGCGGAAAAGGTTTTGGCCCAGCTGGGATTGACCCCCGGCGAGGCCATTGAGGAGTTTTACCGGGATGTACTGGGCCGATACCAGGAGAAAGGCGATGCCTGGCTGGAAGTGCCGCGGGTCAGTTTCTGCATGTGCTGGGGCAAGACGCCCAATGCCGAAACTATAGCGGCCTTTGAGGAGACAGATCGCGCCGGGCGTATGCGTTTTGACAGCCTGGATGAGATGATAGCGTACTTCGACAAAGTGATTGATGAGGACGACGAGGAGGATGCCTAAGAGGCAAGATACCAGCGCCTCATTCCGTCGTGACATCAGGAGGTGCAGACGCCGAGGCTTGAATGTCAACTTGGTTTGGGACATCGTCAATTTGCTGATCAACGATTTGCCGCTTCCCGAACGTGCCCGGCGGCACCGGCTCATGGGCGATTTCGCCGGATATTGGGAGTGCCATATCGCCCGGCGACTGGATTTTGTTGTGGACGGAAGACGCCGATACCATCTACCTTGAGCGTACCGGCACTCATGACGATGTTTTTGGAAGGTAGTCCGCAATGCCCGTCAGCAAAGAAATCCTAGACGAAATCGCGCTGTCCCAGGCGGAGTACGATATGATCGTTGACCGGCTGGACCGGGAACCCAACCCGGTTGAGCTGGGCATGTTCGGCGCGCTCTGGAGCGAACACTGCGGCTACAAACACTCCCGGCCTTTGCTGGGAATGCTGCCGTCTCGCTCAGATCGGACCCTATCCCAGGCCGGCGCCGAGAACGCCGGCGCCATTGACATCGGCAACGGGCTGGCGGTGGTTTTCAAGGTGGAGTCCCACAACCATCCGTCTGCCGTGGAGCCGTTGCAGGGCGCGGCCACCGGCGTCGGCGGCATCGTGCGCGATATCCTGGCCATGGGAGCGCGGCCCATCGCCCTGCTCAACTCCCTCCGGTTCGGTACGCCCGACTCGGCCGCGAATCGTCGGCTGTTGAAAGGCGTGGTTGACGGCATCGGGTGGTACGGCAACTGTATCGGCGTCCCCGACGTGGCCGGCGAAATCTACTTCGACGACTGTTATTCGCAGAACCCGCTGGTCAACGCGATGTGCGTTGGCATCGCGCGCATCGAGGACCTGGCCAGCGCGGCAGCCGACCGAACGGGGGACGTTCTGCTGCTGGCCGGCGCCGGCACCGGCCGCGACGGGATCCACGGCGCGTCCGGACTGGCTTCCCGCACTTTCGAGGAAGAACAGGAATTGCGGCCGACGGTACAGGTGGGCAATCCCTTCCTGGAGAAATCGCTGATTGAAGCCTGCCTGGAAGCCCTGGCCACGGGCAAGGTGCGGGCGTTGCAGGATCTGGGGGCGGCCGGTCTCACCAGCGCCGCGGTGGAATCGGCGGCGCGCGGCGGTCGGGGTATCGCGCTGGACATCAGCCAGGTGCACCGGCGGGAGTCCGGCATGACCGGCTATGAGGTGATGCTGTCGGAGTCACAGGAGCGCATGTTGTTGGCCGCCGCGCCGGAACACGTGCCGGCCATCCGCGAAGTGTTCGACAAGTGGGACATCCCGTGTCACCCGGTCGGCGCCGTGACTGACCAACCCTACGCGCTGGTCACCGACGGGGCGGAGCCCATCGCCTCGGCGCCCGTTTCCCATCTGACCGACGCCCCGCGCTATCGGCTTGATGGCCGACCCTCGGCGGAGGCGACGGACCGGCAGCGGCTCCGGCTGCGGGACGTGCCCATGCCGGCCGACGCCGGGGAAACATTGTTGCGGTTGCTGGCTGCTCCCAACGTAGCCAGCCGGCAGAACGTGTACCGTCAGTACGACCACCAGGTTCAGACCAACACCGTCATCGGCCCGGGCTCAGGGGATGCTGCGGTGTTGAGGGTCAAGGGTACGCAGACCGCCATCGCCGTAGCCATCGACGGCAACGGGCGGCAATGCTTTCTGGACCCTTACCGCGGCGCTCAGATGGTCGTCGCGGAAGTTACGCGCAACCTGTCGTGCGTCGGCGCGGAACCTCTCGCGCTCACCGACTGCCTCAACTTCGGCAACCCGGAGCGTCCGGAGATCTACTACCAGTTGGAGCAGTGCATTCGCGGCATGGCGCGGGCGTGCCGGGCATTGGGCGTTCCGATAGTCAGCGGGAACGCCAGCCTGTATAACGAAAGCCAGGGAACGGCCATCTACCCCACCCCCATCGTTGGCGGATTGGGGCTGCTGGAGGATGTTCAACGACGCTGTGATGCAGGCTTCTCCGAAGCCGGCCTGGCGGTCGTTCTGTTGGGCGCGAACCGGCTCACCGCCCGCGCGTCGGACCTGGCCGGCAGCGAGTACCTGAACACGGTACACGGCATGGTGAGGGGCCGGCCCCGGATAGACCTGGCGCTGGAGCGGCGGACGCAAGCCTTCTGCCGCAGCCTCATCGCGGAGGGGTTGGCATTGTCGGCCCACGACTGCTCAGATGGCGGGCTGGCCGTGGCCCTGGCCGAGTGTTGCATCCTGGGAGATGGTCGCATTGGCGGCGGCGGGCCGGTGGGTTTCACGGCGTCGGATGAGTTCATGGCCGGTATTCCCGGGCGATGGGACGCCGCGCTGTTCGGCGAAGCGCCCTCCCGGATACTGGTAACGGTGGAACCCGAGACGCTGGACGCGGTGCGCAGTCTCGCCGCGGAATCCCGCGTGCCGGCGATGGCGCTGGGCATAACCGGCGGAAGCAGCCTGAATATCGGAAATCTGTTTGACTTGCGGGTGACGGTAATTGCGGAAGCTTGGTACCTTGGCTTGCAGAGTGCGCTGGAATAACGGCGCTGAAGAAGAACCCGGAAGGCGTTATGAGCCCGCTGAAGAAACTGGTTTGCGTCTATATGCTGGGCACCGCGGTGGCGGTGGCGGTGTTTTTCATCGTCAGCACGTTTCTGGGTAACGTGGTCAGCGCGCTGGTCGTGTGGCACGTGCTTGACGTGCTGATGCTCATCGGCCTGGCCACCGCCCTGGCCTTCAACATTCACCACAAGGTACACGTCAGCGTGCCCGATGGTAACCAGGCGGTGACCCGCGCCTACCTGGAAGCCAACGCCACGTTCTATCTCACGTTGGGCGTGTCGCTCGTCTTCCTGTACAACTGGTTCCGCTTTCTCAACGGCAGCGAAGGCGATGTCACCAACGACATCATTTGGATCATTGTGGACACGATGGCTCCCACCGCCCTGGGTGTCACCGGTTGTCGGCTCTGGCGCGAATCTTCCCGAGCGTGACCAAAGAGCATGAGCGCGTCCGGTCGTAAAACGGTTTACCTCGCCAACCCTTACGGGTTCTCGGAGCAGCAGAAGACGCGATTGCTCCCGGAACTTATCGGCGCGCTGGAGAGCCTCGGCCTGGAGGTGTGGGAGCCGTTCCAGCGCAACAACCAGGTGGACCTGTCACAACCGGGCTGGGCTCACCGGATCGCCCTGGCCGATTGCCAAGACGTGCGCGACGCCGACGCGATCTTCGCCGTCGTGAACGGAACGCCGCCCGATGAGGGGGTGATGGTCGAACTTGGCATCGCCATCGCCCTGGGCAAGCCGACTTTCCTGTTCCGCGACGACTTCCGCCGGGTCACCGACAGCGAGGAGTACCCTCTGAACCTGATGCTGTTCGCCGGCTTGCCCGAACGCGGATGGCAGGACTACTACTACACCTCGGTTGCGGAAATTACGGCATCCGGCAAGGCGTTGGCCCGTTGGGCGCGGAACGCACCGGACGTTGCCCCCACAGCATAAGCGGGCCGCGCCCTGCCTGGGGGACCCGCTCGTGCGCCGGCTTGTGAGAGCCTTCAGCTGAAGGCGACTACTTCCGCGTCCTCGGCCGTTTCGGCGCTATCTGCCTCGGCTGAGCCGTGATGATCCACCGGCGGCGCGGCGATGGCGTCGTTGGTGGGAGGAGCGTGGTCGTCTTCGGGGGGCTCGTAGGGCAGGCCCAGCCGGGCGGCCAGCGCGAATCCCACGACAGGATGCTCGCGGTTCAGGCCGAAGACCCGTCGTCTCCGCGCCCGGTTGGTCTCCGGATCCCTGAAATTGATGTTGCGGTACTGGAACAGGCCGACGGCCATCAGGGTCCGAACGTAGCGCGTGATCAGGTTGCGCGCCACCAGGTCGGTCGAGTCTCCCCAGTGCTCACGGATGGTGGCATCCTCGGCTTCGATGCCGGCGGTGAGGTTTTCGCTGATCTCGTTGCATAGCGCCTGGAACATCACCGCGTCGGCGCCGTCCCGATTTTCGAGGAAGTGACTCATGGCCACCAGGTCGGCGATACGCGCTGCGTCGCCCTCCGGGTCGCCGGATTCGGGCAATTCCATGGCGGCGATGGCTTCGGCCAGAGACCGCTCGATCTTTGCCTGGTCAGGGTCAGCGGGGGCTGGCGCGACCCGGTCCGGCTCATTGGTCCGCGCCGCCGCGGTCATCCGGTCGCCCGACCGGTCATCCTCCACCTCGTCATCGTCATCACTGTCCTCGAGTTCGTCCGAGCGGTCGCCCACTCCGGCGACCCGGTCATCGGCATCCTCGGCCGCGTCGTCCACATCATCGTAGGAGTCTGCGGTCTCCAGCTCGGCGTCGTCATCGTCCCTGGCCACCGGTTCGGGGTCGGGCTCGTCAGCCATCAGGATCCAATCCACCAGGTCAACGCTGCGTATCTTGATGTTGCCCTCTTCGGCCACGCGCAACATCAGCTTCTTGAAGCCCGAGAAGCCCAGCTTGCGCTCGTCGAAACCGGCGATGCGGCGCACCAGCCGCTGTTTGAGCGACGTGAGGAGAAGCGTGTGGCCGGCGGCGCGCTCGGTTCGGATCACGTCCTCGATGGCGCGAATGACCTCGGGCAGTTGGTGCCGGCCGGGATTGGCCAGGGCAGCAGGCTGTTGCGGACGGCCGCGCTGGGCAGGACCGCGGTGGAATGAAGGCGCGGGTTCTTCGGGTTCAATGGGATCCACGTCCGCGTCGTAGAAGATCAGGCCGTCCACGTGGTCGGCCATTCGCCGGGAGGTGGCCCAGGAGACGCCAACCACCAGGACGCGCTTTCCGACCGCCCGCAGGGAGTTGATGACGTGGATGAAATCGGAGTCCCCGGATACGAGGACGAAAGTGTTGATGTTGGGGAAGTTGTGTGCGGTGTCGATGCAGTCGGCGGTCATCTTCACGTCAACGCTGTTCTTGACGCTGACGGTACGATTCGACTGGTAGGATCCGCGCAGGGGCAACCGGGTGGGCACGTACACCGGCTCGATGCCGGCCGCGTACAGCGACGGCGGGTCATGTATAAACTGGCTGGCCCCTTTCAACTCGGGGGCGCGGGATACCCAGTCGGCATAGGCTTTGCCGACGACAACGCGGCCGTGGTTGGAGACCTCTTCCTTCAGCGCGGACACGTTGGGGGTCCGGCCCCGCACCGCCAGGCTGATTTTGAAGTTCTCCCAATCTATGAATAATGCTACGTCTTCACTGAATGCGGCGTTGCCATTGACCTGTTGAATAGCGATGATGTTACCTCGACTTGCTCTTCGGGCGAGCGGATGTCGCAAAAAGTTTAATCGTCAGGGCCGAATACCGTCAAGTTTGCTAGTGCCCGTTGCCCAGGCGGATTGCCAGGGACTCCGGGAGACCTGCCGATAGTATCCCGTTCTGGGCTCCGGCCAGGTCGTACTCTACCCGACGATGGTGCAGCATGCCGGCCTTGCCACCCGCCTCGCTTTCATAGAGCAGGTAGGAAGCGCGCCAGTCGCCGTCCCTCGGCTGGCCCACGCTGCCGGGATTCACGATCATTCTGCGACCGGATTCCAACAAAAGCGGCGTGGCCGGGTCAAGCAGTTCGACGCCGGCCCGACCGTCCTCCTCAGTCCAGACCAACGGATAGTGGGAGTGTCCCACCAGGCAGAAGGGCGTCTCCATCAGGGCGAAGGTCGCCAGGGCTGCCGGCTCGCTGATGAGATATTCCATAACGGGATCTCGCAAACTGCCGTGCACGTGGGTGAACTTCTCCGTCTGCCGGACCTCGGGCAGCGCGGCCAGGTAGGCTATTTCGTCGTCGGATAGCTGCTGGGCCGTCCATAACGCGGCGGCCCGCGCCGCGCCGTTGAACAGGTCCGGGTTCAGCTTGCCGGTCACAGCGTGGTCGTGATTCCCGGCGATCGCGACGTGGGGCAGCCTCCGCAGCCGATCGATGCACACGCTCGGATCCGAGCCATAGCCCACCAGATCACCGAGAAACCAAACCATATCGTATCCGCCGGCGTCGTCCGCATCCGCCAGGACGGCGTCAAAAGCCTGCAGGTTGGAGTGTATGTCCGAGAGGATCAGGGCACGCATCGGCGCTCACCGATAGATCGTGGACGTTTGCAAACCGGTGGACAATGCAGACATCACGCGCTCGCGCCTCAGTAATCGCCGGCCAGGCTGACCGAAAGCACCCGGTCCAGACCGGCCAGGTCCGGCTCGACGGTGATTTCCGCCTCGGGAAAGGCCGCGGACGCCAGGGAGCGAGCCTCGGGAATCTGCTCGGGGTCCATCTCCAACAGGATCACGCCGTGGGGCTTTAGCCGGCTGCCTTCGCCGCCGTGGGTTGCCGCGGCCTGGGACAGCAGGCGCCGGATGTGGTCCAGGCCGTCGGCTCCGCCGTCCAATGCGGCCACCGGCTCCCACTGGATTTCCGGTTGCAGCGTGGGAATGCGATCCGTGGGCAGGTAGGGGAGGTTCGCTACGATGACGTCCACGGGTTCGGGTAACGGTTCGAGCAGGTCGCCCTTCAGCAGGGTTACGCGGTCGGCGACGTTGTGCATACGCACGTTGTACGCAGCAACGTCCAGGGTAGCGTCGAATGCGTCGCTGGCGTAGATGCGCGCCGCCGGCAGGTGGATGGCCAGGTTCACGGCGATGGCGCCGGTGCCGGTGCCCACGTCGGCGATGACGAGTTCGCGGCTTTCCATGCCCATGAGCGCCATGAACAGCGCGTGCTCCACCATGGTTTCGGTCTCGGGACGCGGGATCAGGACGTCCCGGTTCACCAGCAGGTTGACGCCGTAGAACTCGCGATAGTTCAGGATGTAGGCCAGCGGCTCCCGCGTGAGCCGACGCGTCACGATGGCCGCCAGCTGCTCCTCCTGTTGGGAGGAGACCTGGGTCTCCTGCTCCGCGAAGATTGCCTGTCGTAGCATCCGCATCACGTCCATCACCATCACCTCGGCTTCCAGGCGGGCGTCCGGAATGCCGGCGGACTCCAGGGTGCGGTGGGTTTCCTGGATGACGGTGCGAAGGTTGGGCATATGGCTCAATCGGCAAGGGCGACCCTGCGGCCGCCCCTGATCATGCAGGTCGTCAATACTGGGATCAGGCTGACACGCTGGCCAGACCGCGCTCCTGGTCGTCGGCAATGAGCTTGTCGATGATGTCGCCCAGACCCCCGTCCATCAGGCGCTGCACGCCGTGGACCGACAGCCCGATACGGTGGTCCGTGATCCGATCCTGGGGGTAGTTGTAGGTGCGGATTTTCTCGGAGCGGTCGCCGCTGCCGATCTGCGCTTTGCGGCTGTTGGAGATGGCAGCCTGGTGCCGCTCCTGTTCCGCCGCGTACAGCCGGCTGCGCAATATGGTCATGGCCTTGGACTTGTTCTTGTACTGCGACCGTTCGTCCTGGCAGACCACCACCACGCCGGTGGGTTCGTGGACGATCCGGACCGCCGTGGCGACTTTGTTGACATTCTGCCCGCCGTGGCCGCCGGCGTGGAAGATGTCGATGCGCAGGTCGTCCTCCTTGATGTCCACCTCGACCTCGTCAGCCTGCGGCAGCACCGCCACCGTGACCGTGGAGGTATGGATGCGGCCCTGGGTCTCGGTTTCGGGGACACGCTGCACCCGGTGGACGCCGGCTTCGAATTTGAGCCGGCTGAAGGCGTTGTCCCCATCGACGGAAAAAGCGATGCGGCTGAAGCCGCCCAGATCCGACGCGTTGGAGTCCAGTATATCCACCGTCCAGCCCTGCTCCTGGGAGAAGCGCTGGTACATGCGATACAGGTCGCCGGCGAACAACGATGCCTCCTCGCCCCCGGCGGCGGCATGGATCTCCACGATGACGTCCCGCTCGTCGTTGGGGTCCTTCGGCAGCAGGGCGATCCGCAACCGCTGCGCCAACTGGGAAATGCGCTGTTCGACCTCGTCCAGCTCCAGTTGGGCCATCTCCACCAGCTCGGGATCACCGCCCTCGCCGACCAGCGCTTTCAGGTCGGCCTGCTCTTCGAACAGCTTGCGGTGCTGGCTGTCGATGCCCACCAGCTCTTCAAGGCCGGACCGTTCGCGGTTCAACTCGCGCAACCTGGCATAGTCAGCAGCCACTTCCGGTCGTGCCATTTCATCTTCAATGGACCGGTAGCGATCCACGATAGGCTGCAGCTTGTCGAATATATCTGCCATCACACACCGCAATAACGAAACTAACTCGGAATTATAACTTAGGCATTGGAACGTGTACAAGGCGAATATTCTTCTTACCAGGGCCTTTTCAAAGTCCACCCGTCGTTCCCGCGAAAGCGGGAACCCAGAACCTCCCTATTGACGGCGGACCCTGGATTCCTGCTTTCGCAGGAATGACGATTGGGTGGCGCGAAGGTTGCCGCAGTGACTTTGAAAAGGCCCTGTCTTCTTACGCACCCAGTTTGCGTCGCGGAGTTGTCAGAAGCAGGATTTTCAAGATTTGAGGATTATCAGGATTGGAACCGTCACCTGGAAAAGTGCGCCCAATCCAGCAAATCCTAAAATCCGGCAAATCCTGCTTCTGACGTTCTCCAGCCGCAAATCAGGTATGCGTGAGCGGTTCACTTGGCTGGTTTGTTCTCGTCTTCCGGCTTTTCGTCACGGCCACCGCGGATCCGCGTGACCAGGTCCCAGACGAACGCGCCGATCTCGCTGCCGGCAGTCACCAGGCTGGAGATACGTGCGGCGGCGTCGAGCATAAGACAAGACGACGCCTCGAAATTGGTTGCTGCCCGCTTGATTTTGGGATAGATCTTCAGCGTCACGACGGTAAGAGCCAGCGCCGCCACGGTCACCATCACCGCCATAACGATGATTGCAATATCTCGGATAATCGACACGACGTCGGGCGACATAAGCGGCTGTCCTTCGCGTAGCGGCGTAAAAATGCCGGGACGACGGCCGGATAGACCGTCGCCCCGGCGAAACGTCTCGGGCTAATCCTCGGAGTCGAGCTCCGCGTCGCTGTCGCCGGCGGCGATTCGGCTACGGATGCGCTGCCAGTAGTCGCGGCCCCGTTCGACGGCCTGGTTGGCGCCCTGCGTCAATGCCTGGCGGGTTTCCCGGCCGCTGCGCGGCGCCAGCAGCATACCGAGGCCAACCCCGATGCCGATGCCAGCAGCCAGCAGTATCAGATCACGTTGAGTGCGGTTCATGTAAGACCTCCTGAAATTGACTGTCCGTACCCAATTATACAACGCCGGATCGCCCTGGCCGACGGGCCCACTGCTACCGTTGTGATCAAATCGGGGTCGCGCCGGGTCGATTTGCATGTCGCTCCACTGGGTACGCCATCGAGTCATATCATATCATCAAATATAATATATCATAAATGACGATAAAACTCAAGCGTCTTCCTTGGACAAGATGGGCCCATCCCCGCTCCGGTGGACTCAGATCCGCTGCTGCCAGCAATCCTCCGCCACCGAAACCGGACCATCGTACACGGACCGTGCTTCTGCCGCCAGCGGCGCGGTGTCAGCGTGGTAATCGTTGTGAATGTGCGTGAGGGTCAATCCGCCCACGCCGGCCATCTGGGCGATGCGCGCCGCTTCCGCCGCCGTGGAGTGCGCGGTGCCGTCGGCCATTTCCCGTTTCGCCTCGGTGCAGAGCGCCTCGTGGATCAGCAGGGTGGCTCCCTGAGCTAAATCCGCCAGGTCGGGACACCAACGGGTGTCGCCGGAAAACACCACGGAATGCCCACCCGACTCGACCCGCCACGCCAGCGCTCCCCTGATATGGTTGACCTGCGTGGCCCGGGCCCGCACGCCAGGAGTCAATTGCACCCACTCCCCCGGCTCGGTGGGACGGAACAGGATTGACCTCCGCCCGTCACGCCTGAGGGCTCCCTCGGAGTCCACGACCAGCCCGCGAGTCGGCAGTGATAGCAGCGTGCCCATGTCGGCCATCGCCGGCTCGGAGCCGTAAACCTGCATGGGTTGTTCTTCCGCAGTTCTCCGGCTGCGCTGCATTTCGATGTGCGGCAACCCCTCGCAGTGGTCGGCGTGGCTGTGGCTCAACAGGCAGTGGTCAAACTCGTTGGGTGACATGCCCAGCTGGTGCCCATGACGGAGAACGGTATTGCCCGACGCGGCGTCCAGCAGGATCCGCTCGCCGGTGGGGCAGTCCAACACGATGGCGGTGTGGTTGCGCATGATGCAGCCGCCCGCCCCGGTGCCCAGGTAACTGATGGTAAAGCCTGCCGTTGTCAAAATATTCCCTCCCAAATCGTCTGAAGCAGGATTTGCTGGATCGAAGGATTTTCAGAATTGGGCCTTCTTTCCCAGCGGACGGCTCCAATCCCGGCAATCCCTAAATCTTGAAAATCCTGCTTCTGACATTATCATCGCAGTGCCACCCGCGAATGTGGCAGCACCGCCGGGTTCACCAGGAACTCCGGCATCCGGCCCTGCAGCACGTCCACCGTGGCGCGGGCGGTTCGCACCTCCAGTTCCAGCACCGACTGCTGGGACAGGAAGGCGACGTGAGGCGTGACGATTACGTTGT
The DNA here is from genome assembly GCA_028873965.1 of Chloroflexota bacterium. GTDB lineage: Bacteria > Chloroflexota > Dehalococcoidia > Lucifugimonadales > UBA3495 > Bin87. The sequence continues at coordinate 15,211 of JAPPMU010000024.1, read as the reverse complement.
CCATCCCGAACAGCGGGTGGTCCGCCGGCGGCGCAGAAGACTCCATCACGTCCAGTCCAGCGCCGGCGATTTGCCCTGCGCGCAGCGCGTCGATCAAGGCCGGCTCATCGATGATCGGACCGCGGGCGCAGTTGATGATGTACGCCGAGGTCTTCATGCGCTCGAACGCCGCCTTGCTAATCAACCCGCGCGTCTCGTCGTTGAGCGGCGTATGGACGGTAACGTAGTCGGAGGCCACCAGCAGGTCGTCCAGCGATGTCGCGGTGACGCCATCAGGCAGCGCGGCGTCGGCCGACAGGTAGGGGTCGAAGACCATCACGTCCAGCCCGAAGGCCCGCGCCTTGTCCGCCACCGACCGCCCGATGCGCCCGAATCCGACGATGCCGATGGTCTGGCCGCGCAATCGGGTCAGCGGGTGCGGCGACGGCGTGCCCTCCCAGCGTCCCGCCTTGGCGACGCCGTCGTAGAACCCGACCTGCCGGTTCCAGGTCAGCAGCAGCGCCATCACGTGGTCGCTGACCTCGTCGACGCAGTAGTCGGGCACGTAGGTGACGGGGATGCCCAGCTCGGTGGCCACGTCCACGGCGATGTTGTCCACGCCCACGCCGTACCGGCTGATGACGCGGCACCGTTCCGCGGCCCGCACCACCGCAGGGGTAACCTGCGCGAAGCAGGTCATGATGCCGTCGCAGTCGGCCGCCAGCGCGGCCAGCGTCGCCTCCGACCCGTCCGGCGCCTCCACCACCTCCACGCCGTCGCCTAGGCCGGCCGCCAGCGCCTCCCGCTCCGGCGCGGTGGAAGGCCAGACGAAATCGGTGATGAGGATGCGGGTGAGGGTGGGCATGGTAAGAAATCCGAAAGTTCACAGGTCAGTCGGTGGCCACCGTTCCTGCTTCGTGCTGAGTCAGCAGGGCTTGTATGGCGGGGACAATCTCGCTGGGGACCTGGAGGGAGGTTTTACCTTTCATTCGCGCTTGCAGTTCGGCTTCGTCTTCCTCGGTCCAGTTAGCCTCTTCCGCTTCCATCTCCGCGATGAGACGCTGCACTCGTTCCGAATTCCAGCCGGGCGGAAAGTTGCCGGGTCCGTCCGACTTCCGCTCAAGCCAAGCCTGAGACGCCGCGGTTTCTTCGGGATTGTCAGCCTCGTGGCGCGCAACCAGCTCCCGGACGGCGTGGAGCACTGCTTTGGGCACCAGCACTTCTACGGTATAGGGATTTTCGTAAGCGTATTCGTCGTGGGCGATCCATTCCTCTTCGGTGAGGGAATCGTAGAACTCCACAATCAGGCGCAGTTCGTCCTGCTCTCCCGACGGCACAGGTTCACCTTGTCCTTGGACCATGCTCATCTTCCCCTCTTCCGGCGTTGGCGTCGCCGAAATGCAGCGAGCGCGCTGCCACGCAGATCATAAGCTGTAATCACCGTGATGTCGCCGGTCTCACCATCTAGCCTGTAAACCACTTTGATGTAGCGACCGCCCTGGGTCTGCCCAATCGCCTCCCGCGCACCGCGACGGCTCGGCCAGTCCTCAATGCAGTCGGCCAGAACATCCTCAACCTCATATTCTTGTACGCCATGATCATGAATGTGGGAAAGCCCAGTCTCAGGGTTCTCGTAAAACCGCAAGTTCATAAGCCGCATAGCCGATGCCGAATCTCAGTCTCCGAAGCCGTCTCAAGAAACAGTTCCAAAGCCTCATTGAGGTTGTCACGGGCCTCGGCTACGGTGTCCCCTTGGCTGGCGATGTCCAACTCCGGGCATAGGGCGACATAGCCGTCGCCGTCGCGCTCTACTATCGCGGTTAACTGTTTGTACAAAATACCTCCACTGTCACAAACCAGACGAGCTCCGGAATCGCACAGGCTTGGCCGACACGTCCTTGAACTGCCTTCGGGCTTTCTGGAAGAACTGGTCATCCTGTTGAAACCGCGTGACCAGCCAGTCCGCATACATTGGACTATATTGGACCGGAGAGCCCGGAACCTTCCCTTGATAAAAGAAGTCTGCTCGTTTCTTGATCGAATGCGTGTTGTTGACCGATTGAACGTCGTATTGGTTGATCGTTTGGGCGCCAATCCTCGAATTTACTTGTTCGATGATTTCCTTTTGCCGGAACGGATGAGAAATGCCAGGGTCTTTGGGGATTTCGACTATCTGAGTAGGTTCTCCACTAGACGAACCTGAATAAAGCCTGATGTCCGCGTCGTCCTCGCGCTTGGTGAGCACGACGTGATATTCCACTCCGATCGAAAACTCGGGCGCTCCGTTAAGCTGGTCCAGTTCGGTCTTCAATGCCGCACAGTACCGCATCAAAAATTCCGTGGCATCCCCTCCCAAGTCTTTTCGAAGACGAGCATCAGTAAGATCGCTTTGTTCGGGGCTGAGATCGTATACAATGCTCATCATTCCTACTGGAACACCATCCGAAAGCGATTTACCGAACCAACGGTTGAGACATTTGTGGTAATTGACTACTCCTGCTTGGAACAATCCCATGACATCCTGTGGGATACGCGTGATCACCAAATGTACCGCTTCGTCGCGGAGTTCCTCGACGCATTCGATGTTTCGCCGGATGGGATTCGATACGTCCGGAAATATACGATTGAGGCAATCGTGTAAGGATAAAGACCGCTTGTTGGGTCCCTGATTCCTGTAATATATAGCCGATTCGTCGGAGTCGTTTGCAGCGAGGAGCCTAGCTTTTAGCAACAACTCCCACGCGTTGCAAAACAGATAACAGAAGGCTTCCAGCCTGTACTGGATGGTCAAGCGATTGATGGTTTCTAGGGCCAACGTATACGCTTCGACGCTCTTGTCAATCAAACGTCCTTGCAAGTCAAAATCACTATCTTGAACGGTCAACTCGAATAACCTCCGGAAGGATTATGTTCGGGTGTCTAGTCGCCGTTTTAGGTTACCACGCTGACACCTATCGCTCCACCTCCCTACGCAAACGGCGTCGGCATCAATGCCCGCCGGCACTTCGGTCACAGCGTCGCGCAAAACTCTGCCACGGTCAATCCAGCGTCTCGGATCAGGCTGCGCAGGGTGCCTTTTGCCACTGTGGAATGATCGGGCACGGAGAGCGTCGCGATTTCTCCCGGCTTGGTCATCACGATGTGGCTGCCCCGCTGGCGCGCTACATCCCAACCGAAACGCTCAAAATTGCGTACCGTCTGCTCACCGCTGAGTACCGGCAGCCGAGGCACTACAGTGCAACCTCTACCTGTCGCGTTTCGACAGTCAGCGGCAAACCCTGTTCGGCGCGCACTTCAATGCAGAGAGCGATGGCTTCCCGGATGTTGGCAAGCGCTTCATCCTTGGTGTCGCCCTGGCTTACACATCCTGGAATAGATGGGCATTCCACAATCCATACGCCATCTTCGTCCCGGTCGATGGTCACCGTGAGTTTCATTACTCTACCCCTTACGCAAACGGCGTCGGCATCATGCCCACCGGCGCCTCGATGAGGCTGTACGCGCCGGCGCTTCGCCTACGGAATCCAGAAGCCCAGATCGCGCGCGACCGTTTCCTGTTCTTCTTCCAGGGTGATGAAGGCCAAGTCGCTTTGCAGCACTTCTCGGAAGAACAGGGCAGTGGCCAGATGCCATACACGCGTATGTGAAAGTTGAGCAAATTCCAGCACCGTTGTCATTTCAGCATCCAGCCGGCGGTTTGGGAAAATCCAATTGATATTTGCTATCGAACCACTGTCGAAGTTCTGGCCCTCGCGTTGGAAAGCGACCCTCAACTCCGCCTCAAGCACGTTTGACGACAAGAGACGTGGGAACCGGTTAAGACGCAGCTGTACTGCCGCCCCAACCCTGGTTCCTCTCCGAACGAGATTGGAAGCACCGAAGTAGTATCGACATAAGCGGCCAACGGAAGCGACGACGGAGTCATCGGCTAATCCCGCCTTTTGAGAAACCGTTCCAAGGCGCCGGGCACGTGCGCGATGGCGCGCAGAGACCCGCGGGGTCCCTCGCCGCCGCTGATAATTCCCCGGGCGCGCAACTCGGCCATCCGTTCATCCAGAGCGCGGAGTTCCGCATCGTCAGCGGCAGTCGCCGAGAGGTTTTCGGCGGCGCCGTCATTTTTGTTGGTGTCGTTCATGAGCCGGGCCTCCATCGGCAGAAGCCGAACAGGTTGTCAAACAATTATAGTTTCCCGTGCCATACGGCTCAACCGAACGCCGTCAGCGCAACCCCCTACGTAAACGGCGTTGGCATCATGCCCACCGGCACCTCGATGAGGCTGGGGGCGTCGGCGGCCAGAGCTTCGCGGAGGGCGGACTCCAGAGCTTCGGGGCCCTCGGCGCGGGCGGCGCGGACGCCGTAGGCCTCGGCCAGCTTGACGAAGTCGGGGTTGTGCAGCTCGGCGCCCACGGCGCGGCCGTTGAACTGGTTCACCTGGTCGCGCAGCACGTTGCCGTAGGCGTTGTCGTTGAACACCACCGCCACCGCGTTGATGCCGTGTTGCACCGCCGTGGCCAGCTCCTGCGAGTTGAACAGGAACCCGCCGTCGCCGCACAGGGCCACCACCGGACGGTCCGGCTGGGCCACCTTTGCGCCCAGCGCCGTGGGGTAGGCGTAGCCCAGGTTGCCCGAGTAGCTGGAGGTGATGAAGGTGCGCGGCTCGTAGGTGGGCCAGAAGGCGCGGGCGTAGTAGCCCAACTGGGTCATGCCCGACACCAGGATGCCATCTTCCGGCACCGCGGCACGCACCGCCGCCAGGTAGGACTCCTGCGGCTCGGGCCGCAGCGCAGACTCCTTGCGGCGCTGGCGCAGGGCTTCGGTCTCGGCGGCCATGGACGGGCGGGAGCCCAGGTCGATGGTCTCGGCCAGCTTGGCGTCCACCTGCTCCATCACGGTGCGGGCGTCGCCGGCGACGCCGTAGGTGTTCTCCCAGTTGCGGCCCAACTCGTCGGGGTCGATGTCGATCTGCACCACCCGCTGTCCGTCCAGCCACATGGGGAAGGCCATGCGGCTGCCCACGCCCAGGATGACGTCGAAGTGCGGCTCCTCCTTGGCCACGGGGTCATTGCGCAAGCGCAGCGCGCCCAGGGCCAGCGGATGCCGGTCGTCGATGGCGCCCTTGCCCTCGGCGGTGGTGATCACCGGAGCCTGCAACCGCTCGGCCAGTCGCACCAGCGCCTCAGATCCCTCGGACGAGATCACGCCGCCGCCGGCCCAGATCAGCGGACGCCGGGCGCCGGCCAGGATGCGGGCCGCCTCGGCCACTTGCTCGTCGGACGCGGCGACGCGGGCGTAGCCCTCGGCCTCGATCAGCGTTACCTCCTGCTGCTCGGCCATGGTCTCCGGCGGCATCTCGATCTCCACGGGACGGGGCCGGCCGGTGGTCAGCTGCCGGAAGGCCTCGTGGACCGCCTCTGGAGCTTCCTCGGCGGTCATCATCCGTCGCACGTACTTGGTGATGGGCCGGATGCAGTCCTGCTGGTCATTGACCTCGTGCAGGATGCCCCGGTCCGCGCCGATCAGGTCGCGCTCGATCTGGCCGGACACCACCAGCACCGGGGACGACGCCGAGTAGGCCGTGCTGATGGCCGCCGACGCGTTGAGCAGTCCCGGCCCCGGCACCATCAGCGCCGTGCCCACGCCGCCGCTGGCCCGAGCGTAGCCATCGGCCATGTAGGCGGTGGCTTGCTCGTGCCGCGTGGTAATCAGGCGGATGCCCGGCACGTCGTTCAGCGCGTCCAGCGCGTGGTAGAGCTGCACGCCGGGCAACCCGAAAATGACGCGCACCCCCTCCAGGTACAACGAGCGCATGAGAGCCTGGCCGCCGGTCATGGTGGGCATGATGAAACCTTCCTGAATGGGTTGGATTGATTGACGAAACTACGGCCCGCAGAAACGGGCCGGCTTACGATAGCACAGCGCCCCCGGCCTGTCACTTGAGCGCGCGGTCGCGTGATGCCGGCGCAATCAGAGCGTCCAGCAGCGTCCTGGTGGCCAGGGCCACGTCCTCCACAGCCTGCTCGAAGGCCGGCGCGTTGGCCCGCGACGGTTGCCGGTATCCGCTGATCTTGCGGACGAACTGCAACGCCGCCTCTCTCACCTCGGCGTCGGTGGCCGGAGGGTCGGCTTTGCGCAGGGTCTTGATGCTTCGGCACATGGTGGCTTGCCTCCAGCAGTCGTGTTTGCCGCGTTGTTCCCGGCTATGTTACCCTGCCGCAACCATCATCTGTCGCGTTCGGAAGGGTCGATGATCACGTTCAACTGCACCATTCAGGAAGGGATTGTCCCGGAAGACATCCGCCCCCGGCTGGCCTCTGAGCTGGCCCGCATCAGCACCGGTTTCGTGGGCGGCGATCCCGACGAGGTGTCCGTCCACTGGATCGAGATCCCCCACGGCTTCGGCTTCCGAGGCGGCCGGTTGTCCACCACCTCCGCAGTACGCGGGGAGATTCCCCCGGGCCTGCAGCAGGAGACTCGGGTGGAGCTCATGCAGTCCATACAGGACATGTGGATGGACGTCACCGGCTGCACCACCGACGAACTGGTCGTATCTGCCCGGGACCGACGCGACAACTGACCCGACAATCCGGCACAAGGAGCAGACCATGCCGCACTATCGCTGTTTCATCCCTCAAGACGCCCTGTCCTTTGACCAGAGGCAGGAGATTGCCCTGGCCTTCACCGACATTCACTGCGGTTCTACGGGCGCGCCCCGCAGCTTCGTGTCCGTGACCTTCCTGGAGACGCCGGAGGGCCAGACCCACGAGCATGGCGAGGGCTACTACCTGGACGGCGGCAACCGCGCCGGCCGCTCCGAGGAAGTCAAGCAGCAGCTCCTGTCCGACCTCACCGGCGCCTTCGCGCGGGTCGCGGGCGTTTCGCCCGGAGACATCCCGGGACGCATCACCGAGAACCCCGCGTCCTGGACCATGGAAGGCGGGTTCGTGCTGCCCGAGCCCGGGCAGGAAGGCCCCGAGTGGTACGCGGCCGCCGAAGCCGCCGCTGCTGCTGACTGACCCCCGGCAACGTTGGCTCTTCTGGTTGGGGGCAGGTCTCAAGCCTGCCCCCAAACGTATGGACACGATCCGAGCGGTTCGTCTGCTGAGGTGTGAACGTGTCGTTTGCACCGCGGTCATACATCCTTGGCGGCGTTCTGATCGTAGTCATTATTGCGGCCCTCGTCCTGTCAACCATACCGCCATTCCAAACCAACCCCACCTCATCACTGACCTGTCCACCCTTGCCGGAGAACGATGCGTTAGCGCAGGATGCTCAACACTACGCGGCCGATTTCGGGGTCAGCGTCGAGGAAGCCATCTGCCGTCTGACGATCCAGAATGAAATCGGACCCCTTGGCGCTGCTCTAAGGTTGGGCGAGCCTGAATCCTACGGCGGCCTGTGGATCCACCACGAACCGGAATTTGGCGTGACCGTATTGTTCACCGAAAACCCTGAAGCCGCCCTGGCGCCATACGTGCGAGACAGCAGCCTGGCTGGAATCATCAAGGCGCGCAGGGCCAAAGTCTCGCTGCGGTACCTGGAACAGGCGCAGAGACAAGCCCACGCGGTTGCGGCCTCCACCGGAATACCGGTGGAATCCGGAATCAACGTGCCGGCAAACCGGGTGGAATTGTACGTCATCGATGTGAAAGGTCTCAGTAGAGCGCTCAGACGGGCCGGCTCTCGGTTGCCGGATCACGTCACCATAGTAAAAGTCGGGCAACACAGTTCCCCGGCGTCGTAAACAAGCACAAAGCCCACCCATTTTCACCGGCTGCAACACATTTGCCATAGATTGCTGAGGACGTACTGTTGCTCAAATCCACAATTGTGGTCTTGGTTGCGGTGACCCTGGTGGGTCTGGCCTGCGCCGGCGAGCCACCACAGCCTGTGCACGAAGATCCCGCGTTGACGCTGCCGCCGCCCGTGCCAACCGCGGCACCGACGGCTGCTCCGGCGAGCGCCACGGCCGCACCGACTGCGAGCAGCCCGGCTCCCGTGGCGGAGCCCACCGCCGTGACCTATGATCCCAACCACACCATGTACAGCATTTGGCACGGCCCGGATCACCCCGCTGAGACCACGCTGGGGGCGTTGGCGGACACTGAGGAATATGTCGACAAATCGCAGGTTGTAGTAATCCTTGAGGCACTCAAGTTCTTCCGAAATCGGGATACCCTCCGACAGGGGATAGACACCCTGACAGCCCTCACCGGACAGGACTTCGACTTCGACCGACGCCTGTGGCGGGAGTGGATCGGGCCCCGGATGGAGGAGTTTGCGCCGCCATCGGATTATCCACGCTGGAAGGTGGACTCGCTGGCGCTCATCGACCCCTCTATCGGAGCCATCCTGGAACCGGGCATCACCCGCTCCCGGGTTGACCTGACCGAGGTGGTCTGGGGAGGCGTCCGGCTGGACGGCATCCCGCCGCTGGAGCAACCGCCGCACATTCTGCCGGAGCAGGCGACCTGGCTCTGGCCCGGTGATCGGGTGTTTGGCGTGTCCATCAACGGGGAGCACAGAGCGTATCCGCTGCGGATCATGAACGCCCACGAGCTGGCTAACGACGTGCTGGGGGGCGAGCCGATCTCGCTGGTATATTGAACCCTCTGCGGCACCGGGATCGTGTATTCCGGCATCGTCAACGGCGAAGCCACCACCTTCGGCACTTCCGGCATGCTTTACCGCAGCAACAAGGTGATGTACGACCGGGCCACCCGCTCCCTATGGAACCAGTTCATCGGCGAGCCGATCATCGGGCCGCTGGCCGACTCCGGCATCCGGCAGCCCTTCTTCCCCTCTGTGGTCACCACCTGGGAGGAGTGGTTGAACGAGCATCCGGACACCACCGTCCTGGATCGGAACACCGGCGTCTATCCGCCTGACTTTTACGTCCCCGAAAACGATCCACGCGCCATCTACTACGATTACTTCACTTCTGACGAAGTGATGTTCCCGGTGTGGAATCGCAACGTTACGTTCGATCCGAAAGAAGTCGTAGTGGGACTGTCTATCGCGGGCAACGCCAAAGCCTATCGCGTGGCTGACCTGCAACGGGAGCGGCTGGTCAACGACGCGTTGGGCGGCGTCAACGTGGTCGTCGTCGCATCACCCGAGTCCAGAGCCGGCCGCATTTACGAGCGCGGCGACGCCAAGTTTGCCTTGCCGCCCGCGGACGAACCTGATGTCCCGCCGTCCGTATTGGTAGATGAGAGCGGCGCCTCTTGGCAAATCACCGAAACCGGATTGGTCAATAATTCCGATTCCTCGGAGACTTTGCCTCGCATCCCCAGCCTGACATCCTTCTGGTTTGGATGGTTCCAGTACCACCCTGACACGGAGATCTATCGGCCGGCCTCGCCGTGAAGCCATCGCAGCGTAGGCTGAATCAGCCGTGCTATAATTTTCTCCCGCCCGGAGCAGTCCTGTATGGTTCAGGTACGTTGGGAACGTCCAGACCGCCGCGGAGAGGTGCCAGAGTGGACGAATGGGCGCGACTGGAAATCGCGTAGGGGTTAACGCCTCTCGCGGGTTCGAATCCCGCCCTCTCCGCCATCTTTACATCGTAAAACCCCGGCAAAATGGCCGTTTCCTACTTGATGTGAGTAGGAAACGGCCTCTTTTGTGTCCGATAAAATCCCGCAAAATCCACGGACATCCGCTAAAAGTTGGTATAGCGGAAACGAGACCCTATGACTTCGAAAGGCAAACGCAACGCCCTCTCCGCCGTTTTCGTCCAGTCTGTCCAGGAGACAGGCACCTACTGGGAGACACGCTGCTGATCAGTGTCGATGGTGCTGGTGGATCAACGCCGTCATCCGCGCCAGTAGGATCGTTCAGGTAGAAAACATGGAAACGCAAAACGTAGCGCAACAGGTCCGCGTCCATCGAACTGACAACACAGATTACGCAGTGCGGGTCAGGGTTTCGGCCTCGGAAATGCGCCAACACCACCGTGCGAAGCCTCCATCGGTCACTTCCGTGCCTGTAGCTACCCTCCGCCGTTTGCGGCGCTAGCCTCGCCCATTCGGTACCCGACCCGAGGCACCGTGACGATGAACGAAGGACTCGCCACGTCATCCCCCAGCTTGCGTCGGATATTCTTCACCATGCTCCGCACCAGGGACCGCCGCTCAGGGTTCGCGCGCCGCCACACCCGCCGCATTATCTGGTCGTACGTCACCGCCCGACCCGCATTCACCGATAGCTCCCTCAGCAGGTCGAATTCCATGGTGGTGAGCTCCACAAGCCGACCGGACAGCCGCGCCTCCCGGAGGTCGTAATCAATGGCCAGAGCGCCAATCTCATACTGTCCCGTAAGTCTGGTCTCATCGAATTCGATTCCACGGCGCAGCGCCGACACCACCCGCGCCATCAACTCGGTGGGCGGCGCATTGCCTCAATAAAAAGGTTACTTATAGGAAGTAGTTGCCGCACGTAGAATGCTACCGAAAAATCGGGAGGCGTTCGTGTGGCAGGAGGCATGAGCAAGATGGCGAAACAAGAGCTGCTGGCGTCGATACGGGACCGTTATCGGGAGTCGTCCCGGAAAGATAAGAGCAAGATCCTGGATGAGTTCATCGCGGTAACCGGCCACCACCGCAAGCATGGCATCAGGCTGCTTGGCCAGTGCGACGACGGCGTGGACAAGGTTGGTGCGGTCAGTGGGCGGCGGATCTACGACGAGGCGGTGCGTGAGGTGGTGGTCCTGATCTGGGAAGCCTCGGACCGCATCTGCGGGAAACGCCTGAAAGCGGCGATGCCACACCTGGTGGAGTCCATGGAGCGACATGGCCATCTCGATCTGGACCCAGAGGTGAAAGCCCGGGTGCTATCGGCCAGCGGGCCACCCTGGATCGGTTGCTCAAACCGGTTAGGGCCACGGTGGCCGGTCGGCGCAAACGCCGACGCTTGTCTCCCGGTCGCAACATTCCGGTGGGACCTTCGCCGACTGGAACCGACCGCCTCCGGGTTTTCTGGAGATCGACCTGGTGGCCCACTGCGGCGACAGCATGTGGGGGTCCTTCGTCTACAGCCTGGTGGCGACCGACGTCTGCACCGGCTGGACCGAGGCGGTACCCCTGCTGGCCCGGGAGCAAAACCTGGTGGTGGCCGGCCTGGAAGCCATCGCCAGACAGTTGCCCTTTCCCGTCCTCGGCATCGACCCCGACAACGACAGCGTGTTCATCAACGACACCCTCACCCCGTACTGCGCCGACCGGGGTATTGAGTTCACCCGTTCCCGGGCGTACCGCAAGAATGATCAGGCCTGGGTGGAGCAGAAGAACGGCGCGGTGATCCGGCGGTTCCTGGGTCATGAGCGTTACTCGGGCCGGTTGGCGGGACAGACCATAGCTAACCTGCACGGCGCCATGCGGCTGTACGTGAATTACTTCCAGCCATCATTCAAGCTGATGGAGAAGACCCGCAACGGGTCAGCCGTGATCAAGCGTTACAGCCCGCCGGCTACTCCCTGCGACCGGGTGATCCGCCACCAAGCGGTCAGCGCCGAGGCGAAGATGGGGCTCGCCGAACGCAGAGCCACGTTGGACCCAGTGGCGTTGCTGCACACCATTCGGGAGGCCCAGTCGGCGCTGGCGGCCATCGTATCCCCAGAACTCAGGCCCACCCCGCGGGGTGAGAGTCTGGAACGGTTCCTGGCCAAGCTGCCCGACCGATGGCGTGAGGAGCATGATCCGGCTGATCGGGAGCCCAGGGTGAAACCGCCGCGCCACTGGCGGACCAGGAAGGACCCGTTCGAGGGCGTGTGGTGTGAAGTGTTGGAGTGGCTGCAGGCAGATCCGGACGCCAGCGCGATGGCACTGCTGGGCCGGCTGCAGGCAGATCACCCGGACCGGTTCAGCCGGGCGAACCTGCGCACGTTGCAGCGCCGGGTGCAGCAGTGGCGAGGCATCATGGCAAACAAACTGGTCTACGCAGCTTCCGAAACCGCGCTTTCAGACCCAACCGGAACGCCGGAAATGGCGTTGACGGTGGGCGATCCAAAGTGCTGAGTTTTCGGTAACATTTCCCAGTGAGGCAACAGGATTCGGCAAGTCTGGTTGACGCGGGACAGCCGGCGGCGGCTGGTGCGGAGGTACCGTTCAAGTCGTGGGCGGACATAGCGACACTGGGGGATGCCTAATGACTACCCCGTAAAATGTAACAGAACCAGCGAATCGCTGGGTTGAACCAGGCGCCGCCGATAGTTTGACACCTGTCTTCCATGAGGTCGTGTACATAGACGAACGTCGCAGGGTCAGGGTGCCGGCTGATGCGCTCCGCCCCGACATTTCCCCTGCATTTTCAGGGGTCGGGGTTTCGGTCGTGTTGCCGGAGCGGGTTGCTGGTGCTGCGCGACAGGCTTTGGCGACCGTCGTGGCCGTAGCGTGCGTTATAGTGGCCGAAACCGAAAACTTCGCGCTGCGCGTCGCTCAACCGGAGATGTACTAGGGCGTGTCGTCAAATTATCTCGTCATTCCTAAATTATCTCGTCATTCCTAAATTATCTCGTCATTCCTGCGGAAGCAGGAATCCAGGCGTTTCCGTATCCAAATCGTGCTGACACAGCCGGGGATTCTGGATTCCCGCTTTCGCGGGAATGACGGAAATGGAGCGGTTTGACGCTTGGAAACTCAATTTGACGACACGCCCTAGGGAACGTGTGCTGGAATACGCGGACGCGAGCGCTTCCTGTTTAGTGCTCTATCCTTTTGCTTCCAACATCCGGGAGATCATCGACGCCTTCGCCCCTCACCGGAGGCTTATCAGCAGGGAGGTTGCAATGCCACGAACCATTCGCGCCGGATTGATTCAGGCCAGCGTCGACGGCCCAGTGCTCCAGGACCTGGGCCGTCTGAAACAATACATGATCGACAAACATGTCTCGCTGATCGAGCAGGCGGCGGCCCGGCAGGTGCAGGTCCTGTGTCTCCAGGAGTTGTTCTATGGCCCATACTTTCCCGCCGAGCAGAACGCCCGCTGGTATGCAATGGTGGAAAAGGTACCCGAGGGGCCGACCGTCCGGTTGATGCAGGAACTCGCCAAAAGGCACGGCATGGTGCTGATCGTTCCCATCTACGAGGAGGAGATGCCCGGGGTCTATTACAACACGGCGGCCGTGCTGGAGCGGGACGGAACCTACTTGGGCAAGTACCGCAAGACCCACATACCCCACTTGGAACCGGGTTTCTGGGAGAAGTTCTACTTCAGGCCCGGCAACACCGGTTACCCGGTCTTCGACACCAGCGTTGGCAAAGTGGGCGTGTACATCTGCTACGACCGGCACTTCCCCGAAGGCGCGAGGGCGCTGGGACTCAACGGGGCGGAGCTGGTGTTCAACCCTTCCGCCACCGTGGCGGGACTGTCCGAGTACCTCTGGGAGTTGGAGCAGCCCGCCCATGCCGTAGCCAACGGGTACTTCGTCGGCGCCGTCAACCGAGTGGGCTGGGAACAGCCTTGGGAGATCGGGGAGTTCTACGGCAAGAGCTATTTCTGCGACTCCAGGGGTCAAATCGTCGCCCAGGGGTCCCGTGACCGGGATGAAGTCATCATCGCCGACTTGGACCTGGATGAAATACGTCAAGTCCGCACCACTTGGCAGTTTTACCGTGACCGCCGCCCCGACACCTATGGCGAGTTGCTGGAGCCATAGGATTAGTCCGTATGCCGAAAGCCTGGACCGAGACCAGGGTGAAACCCGCATTGGTGTTGGGTAGATTAGAGATTCAGCCTGCCCCACCGTTGCGCGAAACCTCGGCCGGCAGAAAGAATCCAGCCAGCAGCGCCGTTGCGCTCATCGCCGTGCAAATCAGGAACCCCGGCAGAAGCGACCCGGTCGCGTCTCTCGCCGCGCCCACCAGGATTGGCGCGGCGAACATCGCGATGCCGGATGTGGTAATCATCAACCCGTAGATGACCGCCAGCCCCTGGGGCGTGATGCTGGCCAACCGCAGCGGCAGGGTGAGCAGCATCGGCACGTAGAACCAGGAGCCAAAACCCAGCACCGTCGTCGCGACGTAGATGCCGGTCAAACCCGGCACCAGATAGACGCCCAGCCCGCCCAAGCCCGCTGCCACGCCGGAGACGACGAACACCCACCGGACCGAGCCGAAACGCAACGGGAGAACGCCGCCGGCCAGCACGGCGAAAACGCCGATGAAGGGCAGCATCCCGGTGACCAAACCCGCCGCCGCCAGCGACATATCCCGATGCTCGTTGTAAAAGGTGGGCAGCCAGCCGGTCAACGCCGTGTATTGGACCAGGACGCCCGCGTCGGTGAGCACCAGGAGGATTACGGTGCGGGCACGAAGCACGCGCCCGGTCTCTCGCAGGGAGATGCGTGCCGGCCGGGCGTCAGGCAGCGGGGCATCCCGACCCGCCACCAGCCACAGGGCGGCGCCGATCAGTCCGACCGCCCCGAACAGGGACATGGCGGTTTTCCAGTCCGTGAGCTCGGCCAGCGGAGCCGCGCCGGCCACGGCCAGGGCCACTCCCAAGCTGACCGTAGCCGTATTCAGGGAGTTCATCACCAGCACTTCTCTCTGGGAGAACCACGCCATGAGCAGAGGGCCGGTGGAGGTGACAATCAATGCCAGTCCCAGCCCGTAGGCCAGACGCAACGAGAGCATGATGGCAAAGTTCGGAGCGAGGAACGACAGCGCCAGGACTGCCATGGCAATCCAGCCGATCAACTGCGAGCGCTTGACCCCGATGCGGGCCACCAGCATACCGCCCGGAATGCCAAAGGCTGCTGCCAGCAGCATGGGCAGGGAAACCAGCAGGCCGGCCGCCGTGCTGCTGAGTCCATACTCCGCAACAGCCAGTGGCAGCACCGGCGCGATGCCGAAAAGACCGAACCCCAACACCAGGTGCGCCGCCAGCGTCAAGGCGGCCATTACCCAGCGGTATCGGTTCAGTCCATGTGCAGCTGTCGCTTGGTTCATATGGTGCGGGCATTGGAACGCACAGGTTCCAGACGCGGTTGGCGCCGGGGAATATTACCTCAAATCCACATGCCATCGTCTCGACGCTAAAGGTAGCGTTCCGGTTTAGGTTGTTTCCGGCATGGATACACAGGATAGATGGGATTTTCCGGTTGTGGTTTCCTGGATTCCCGCTTTGGAGAGAATGATGAAGAGTTGAATCACCAGAATTGCAACGCTGCCGTCAGTCAGTTCAGGGCCTTTTCAAAGTCACTGCGGCAACCTTCGCGCCACCCAATCGTCATTCC
>JAPPMU010000005.1 GCA_028873965.1 Chloroflexota bacterium | reverse complement strand
TGCGTAAGTCCTATGTCATTGCGACCCCGCACTTGATGCGGGGGCGGCAATCTCGCTGAGGCAACGAACGCCGCCATGGGAACGAGAACCGCCGCGTCGCTCCGCTCCTCGCGATGACAAATCCGACGTGTGTTTTAGCTAGCCCAGCCTCACCGGCAATCCCGTTTCCATCGACTCGTAGGCGGCCAGCACCAGCGCGAGATCGGCCAGCCCATCCGCGCCGGTCATGGCCGGCGGCCTGCCCTCCGCAATGCTGCTGGCGAACTCCCGCACCATGGGAACCAGCCCGTTGCCATGATCTGCAAGCGGTACGGTTGTTTCGGATCCAGCGTCGGTTACCTTCAGCCACGGCTTGCCCGGCTCGAAATACAGTGACGCCTCGGTTCCCGAAATCGACACCCACGAGTGCGGCTGGGGTGGCACGACGCTCCACGAGTGATTGATCAGACCGACCACCCCATCGGCATCTCGCGTCATTACCACCGCTCCGTCCTCCGCCTCCAGCCCCGGCTGCCCGGGCAAAATCTCGCGGGCATAAACTTCGTTGGGCCGGCCGGCCAGGTAGGTCACGGCGCTCAGCTTATGGATGCCGCCGTCGATAAGGACGCCGCCGCCGTTCAGTTCTGCCCGGCTGCGCCATCCGCCGGGTTTGAAGGGGAACTGCTCGTGCAACTGGATCAGGCGAACCCGGCCTGCCCGACCCTGTTCGATCAGCCGTTTCGCCTCCTGAACCGGCGGCAGGAAGCGATAGTTCTCGGCAACCATGAACGTAACGCCGGCCGACGCTGCTTCCCGCACCATCGCTTCTGCGTCGTCCAGCGTGCCGGCGATGGGTTTTTCGACCAAGACGTGCTTGCCGGCGCGAAAGGCCAGCGAGGCGTGCTCCCGGTGCAGGTGGTGCGGCGTGCAAACATAGACGGCTTCCACCCTGGGATCGACCGCCGCATCCTCGTAGGACCCGAAGGCGTCCAACCCGCCGAACCGCACCGAGTAGTCCTGCGCCCGCGCCAGGTGCCGGCTGGCGAAGTACAGGTCAACCTCATCCCGCAGCAACGCCACGGAACGGGCGAACACCGCCGCAAAGGAACCGCAACCGAGTACACACAGGCCCAGACTCAATCTGACACCGCCAATCTCCTGATCTCGCCGCAAGGGTAAACCGGAAAAGGCGCCAAATCCAGCGCGGGCCGGTCGCGGGCAGGGCCATCGCATATGAAATTCCAGCCCCGTCACTCCGGCGAAAGCCGGAGTCCAGGCACCAGAAAAGGCTTCATTTCCGCAACGAAACCGATGATTTAGGCCACTGGATTCCCGCTTTCGCGGGATGACGGCGATTAATGGCTCATATGCGATAGCCCTGGGTCGTGGGCCCATCCGTTAGTCCTATGCCATTGCGACTGGACTTTGTACAAACTTTAGGCGCAGCGTGGCAATCTCGTTGCCGTCAGGATCCTCGCTCCGCTTGCCGCCCCTCCGGGGTGCGGAACGTTTCCAACAATCGGTCAAATCCCATTCATCCATGTCCATCCATGCAAAGCCAAACCGGGCGCGCGGCACCAGGGCCTTTTCAAAGTTAATCCGTCATTCCGGCGAAAGCTGGCCCCATTCCCTCAACTCGAACCGTCATTCCGGCGAAAGCCGGAATCCAGAACATTCCGAACCCAGCCACCTGCTGGATTCCCGCTTCCGCGGGAATGACGGCTCATGGTTCAAGGCAGCCATCCGGGACTTTGGAAAAGCCCTGGTGAAGCGACCCAGGGCCTGTGCAAAGTCCTTTCTCATCCGCTCGTGGTGAGCCTGTCGAACCATCCGCCGATTGCAAAGGGCATCCTTCGACAAGCTCAGGATGAGCGGAAAAGGGTCGAGGGGTGACTTTGCACAGGCCCTGGAAGCGACCAAGCCCTCTTGACAATGACGAACATAAGTTCCTATACTGTATCCATCACGTGAATCATCAGCCATCGCCAGAGGTCACACGGGTCGTCAGCGGCCACCCCGTCAGCATCAAAATCGCAATACCCCGTCCCCAGCGACCATCGTCCGCCCGTTTCTCAGCGGCGTGGTCTCCTCGGTGACACAGCGACAGTCCACTCGCTGCGTGCTGCACGACCCCAGCGTCGTCCACGGTCTCAGTGGGCAAAAACCCTTTGCGTATCCCCCGGCCGCGGGGCTGACACCGACCCCAAACCCTCTGGCAGCGCTGTACCAACCAACAACCGCAACGAGCAAAAAGCGAGAAAGCCATCAACCAGTAAAAAATCCGACCACCATCATCGGAGCCGGTGCCCTTGAACGCCGCTCATCACCTCGCCAGCCCAGCGTGCCAATCCGGACAGCGTATGGAGTGTCATTGCGAGCGGAGCGCGGCAATCTCGTTGGCGCAGGAGAGACCTTCCAGCCGGACGTTGCTGCTACGGCGTCGAGATTGCCACCGCGAAGGCGCCTCGCAGTATCTGTGTTTCGTGTCAAGGGTGTTTCAGCCGGAGGGTTGGGG
>JAPPMU010000029.1 GCA_028873965.1 Chloroflexota bacterium | reverse complement strand
GCATGATCCTCGGGGAACTGGAGTACACGCGCTTCGACGACGAGGCCGGCCGGCCCGTGTCCGCGAAATTCGTCCGCGGCGGCCGGGATACGCGCTCCGGGACCACCTTGCAGCGCGCGACCGTCGACGAGGCCGACGTGGTCAAGCAGGGCGAGCACTTCGTGCTGCGCGACAACCCGGACATCCGGGTGGACTCCCGGGCCCACAAGATGAGCAAGAGCCGGGGCAACGTCGTCAATCCCGACGAAATCCTGGACCGCTACGGCGCCGACGCCTTCAGGCTTTACGAGATGTTCATGGGCCCGCTGGAGCAGGTCAAACCCTGGAACACCCGGGGCGTGGAAGGCACCTACCGCTTCCTCAACCGCGTCTGGCGGATGCTGACCGACTCACGCAACGGCAGCGGCCTGAAGGACACGGTTCGGGATTGCGAACCCAGTGACGAGCAGTCCCGGACACTGCACCGAACCATCGCCAAGGTCACCGAAGATATCGAGGGCCTGAGGTTCAATACCGCCATCGCCGCGCTCATGGAGTTCACCAACGCGGCGAGCCGGTGGGAGACGCTGCCGCGGGATGTGGCTCGTCAGTTCACATTGATCCTGGCGCCGCTGGCGCCGCACCTGGCGGAAGAGCTCTGGCAGCGTCTGGGGCACGACACTTCATTGGCCTACGCCGCCTGGCCGGAGGCCCGGGAGGAATTCCTGCGCACCGATACCGTCGAGGTGTCCGTACAGGTCAACGGCAAAATGCGGGGGCGAGTCGCCGTGCCCGTGGAGGCCACCGAAGCGCAGGCGCTGGCCATCGCCCGGGAGGACGAGAACGTGGCCCGGCACATCGGGGACAAACCGGTGCGCCGCTCGATCTACGTCCCCGGCCGGATCGTCAACTTCGTGGTCTGACGCGCACCGGCCGCTCAAGCGCTTCCGCTCGATGGGCGTGCGCGGATAGGGGCTGCGAGCGTCGTCGGCGACGAGCGGGCCAGGGATGGCCATAAGCGAGGAGCCGTCGATGCTCCCCCCGCCAGGGATGGCGGGGGGAGCTTAAGCTCGCAGCCCCTATCCGCGCACGCCCATCGAGCGGAAGCGCGGCCCCGATCCCCGCGACCTGCCAGGGGAGCGGTTACTGCGCGAGCGAAACGTACACGGCGATCGTCGCCACCACGATGCACGCGCTCATTGCGCGCGCAAATCTCCACGGCGTCAGGTCCACCGGTGCGGCCGGCATTTTCCAGTCCTTCACGGGGTCAGGCCACAGCCTGCTGACGACGGCCATCACCGCCGCCGTGATCACGAAGACCAGCGCGAGGAAATGGAGAAAATGGATCTCGCCGTCGCTGCCGAAGAACCTGGCCGCGATGGACTGCACTTCATCGTTGAAGGCGAAATTGATGATGTAGAACAGCACGGGACCGGCGATCAGGCCGGTCTTGGCGGCCGTCGCGGAGGCTTTCGACGTCAGGAGTCCCGCCAGGATCACCGCGAGCATGGGACCGAAGAACGTCGCGTTGATTTGCTGCAGATAGATATACAGACTGCCGCTGGTGTCGATCGCCGGGGCAACAAGAATCGCCGCAACTGCGAGCACAGTCGAGCATATGCGTCCCACCCTTACCTGTTGCCGTCCGCTGGCGTCGGCCTTGAACAGGGGCAGGTACACACCCTGATTGAACAGGGTCGCGGCACTGTTCAGGACGCTGTTGAAGGTGCTCAGAACCGCACCGACCATTACGGCGGCGAAGAAGCCGGTCAGCGGTGCGGGCAACACCGTTTGCACGAGCGTCGGGTACGCTTGCAGGTACTGATCCGGGCCCAGCGAGTCCTTGAAGAGGTGATACGCGATGACGCCTGGAAGCACGATCGCGAGCGGCGCGACCAGTTTGAATACGGCGGCGATCAGGACGCCCTTTTGCGCTTCTTTCAGGTTCTTTGCACCCAGCGCACGCTGCATGATGGACTGATTGGTGCACCAGAAAAATATCTGGTTGACGATCATGCCGGTGAACAGCACGCCGAACGGCAGGAAGGAGCCGGGTTCGTCTCCGGTAATGTCGAATTTGGGCCGCTCCTCCGTGTACACGGTGTTGAGGCCCTGCAGCACATTGCCATCGCCGACCAGCGAGAGCGCCAGAATCGGAATGAGCAGGCTGGCAACGAGGAATCCGACGCCATTGATCGTATCGGATACCGCGACCGCCTTGAGGCCGCCCAGAATGGCGTAGGCCGAACCCAGCCCGCCAATCCCGATGACCATGAACCAGGTGGCCTCGGACTGCGTAACGCCCAACGCGTTCGACACATCGAAAAGGGCTTCCAGGCCGGTTGCCCCGAACAGCAGTACGACCGGCAAAATGGCAATGGCATACGAGAAGAGGAACAGCACCGTTGCGATGACCCGCGTTGAACTGTCGAAACGCGTCGCAAGAAAATCGGGGATGGTGGTCAGGCCTGCACGGAGGTACCTGGGGATAAAGTAGAGTGCTCCCAGAACCATGGCCAACGCGGCGGTTGTCTCCCACGCCATGACGGCGATCGTGTGGTTGAATGCGTCCCCGTTCAGTCCGATCAGGTGCTCGGTGGACAGGTTGGTCAGCATCAGGGAGCCGGCAATCACCCATGC
>JAPPMU010000054.1 GCA_028873965.1 Chloroflexota bacterium | reverse complement strand
ATGACTCATTGCATCCTACTTATGCCAGTACAGGTTTGATCGAGTACTAGTCCTCTTCGCCGTACTGCTCCTTGAGCATTTCCACCACCGCCGGGTCGGCCAGCGTGGTGGTGTCTCTGAGAACGCGGCAGTCTGTTCACTCTATCTGCGGATACGGCCAAATCTCCAATGCTCGCGCAGCCAGCATCCTGCCCCGCTCTTCCATTTGCACTGCTGTCCACTTGGATCGTTCGCGGACGTATTGATTCAAGCGCACCGCACTTTCGTTGAAACCGCCACAGATGGTTTTCTTTTCTTCAAAGGGTCGGTTTGAATACTTGGAATTGTACGCCGTGAGGGTCAGGTTTCCCAAACGGTGCAACCACTGCCCATGTACTGTGTCCGGGTTTTCACCGAGCATACATCGCCACTCGTCCGTTAGACCTTGCGGCATGATGTGCTCGATAGTGTACTCGCTGGTGGGGCTGGGTTCTCGCTGTCCTTCGTTCTCTAGACGGTCCAGTAATTCTTTACAAGGCCCACGATTCCAGTAGAGTTCGTCTTCCTGCAGCGCTTGACGAAATTCGTCATCGTTGGGAAATCGCCACGGCCAATAATACTGTCCTCGAGATACCAACCCGCTCTGTACCATACTCGAAGGAGAATCCTCGCTTGCCAGTGCATGGGCAATGCGCGTGAAAATTGACCAGTAGCTGCTGGCGTAAGTCCCGAAGCCCATGATCGCCCGGCGAAAGAGGTAGCACTCGACGCACTTCAGAGCCCGAACAAAGTTCGTCTCGGTCAATGCTCCATTCTCATAGAGCTCATAAAGTCGCATCACCAGCAGTGCCGATGATATTCCGCGACTTCGCACGTTGCGCATCGCCGCCGAAAGACTAGCAGTCGGCATTGGCTTGCGCCCAGTGAAAGCAGCGTAATAGCCGGCGAATCGGCTCATATCATTCAGTAATGCTTCAACTGTAATGTCGGGATCCTGCCGGTTTTTAAATGCTTTGAATTCATTATAGACCTGATTGACTTGGGGCCGTTGATTGGATCGCAGTTTCAGGGGAATATAGTCACTGAGAAATTGGTCCAGCGCGCCGGTGTCCGTTTTGCCGTCACTGCCTCGGAACATTGTCTCGATGTTAAGCCAGTACCCTTCATAGAGGCGTGTTTGCTCGGATTCGGGCAGCCCCATCAACAGGTGATTGCGTACCAGGTCGCTTGGCGCCAGCGATACGCCTGTTGAGTTCATGCTTTCAAAGACAGACTGGGGGTCGTCGAGGTCCCGGTCGAGCGAAATTTCCACGATCCTTAACCCGGCCGCTCCTTGATAGATTGAACCTAAGTCAACGTCAGTCGAGTTCAGCATTTCTCGGAAGTATTTATAGGCGTTCTCTATCAAGTCTGACTTGTTGCCTATCAAGTTATCCAAGGATTTGCCGTCCGCTATGGCCCACAATGTATCTCTGTCTGAGTGCCTGAGCGCGAGCTTATACCTGCGGTTGCCCTGTTCCGCCGTATTTCTGACGCAAAACACGTCCACCCGTTCCGAGGTAAGAGCACCATCATCATTGGGCAGAGGATTATCCGTGATGTGGTCGCGGAAGGCAGCGAACAAGATGGTCAGCGTGGTAAGCCGCTGCTGCCCGTCAATGACCAAATAGCTGGGGCTCGCGGCAAAAGCAATATCCGGGACATGGACGATTGAACCAACAAAATGTCCTCGTCCGGCGCTGTCGGAGCCAGCGCGAAGTATGTCATCCCACAGCTGGCGCCAGTTGCTCCGAGACCAGGTGTAATCGCGCTGAAAGACCGGGATGATGAATTGTTTGTTGCCGTTCAGTAGCGAGCCGATAGTTGTATTAGCAGCTTGCATAACGCTTTCTCACATTGCGGAGCGCAAGGGCATGGATAACATCCGGCCTTGCGCTCTCGAGATCTATTGCAGCCTGCAATCAGCAGATCTGTCCAGTTCTAGTCCTCGTCGCCGTACTGCTCCTTGAGCATCTCCACCACCGCCGGGTCGGCCAGGGTGGTGGTGTCGCCGAGAGCCCGGCCCTCGGCCACGTCGCGCAGCAGGCGACGCATGATCTTGCCGCTGCGGGTCTTGGGAAGCTCGGCGGCGAAGTAGATGTCGTCCGGGCGAGCCATGGGACCGATCTTGCCGGCGACGTGCTGCTTCAGCTCGGTGATCACGTCGTCGGAGCCGGCCACCTGGTCCTTGAGGGTCACGAAGGCAACGATGGCCTGGCCCTTCACCTCGTGGCTGCGGCCGATGCACGCCGCCTCGGCCACCTTCAGGTTGTCCACCAGCGCCGATTCGACCTCCATGGTGCTGATGCGGTGGGCCGACACGTTGATCACGTCGTCAACCCGGCCCAGCAGCCAGAAGTACGACTCCTCGTCCAGCTTCGCGCCGTCGCTGGTGAAGTATGTGCCCTCGTAGTTGGACCAGTACTGCTGCACGAACCGCTCGGGGTCGCCGTAAATGCCCCGCAGCATGCTGGGCCAGGGCTTGCGGACCACCAGGTAACCGCCGCCACCCGGGCCGATCTCGTTGCCCTGCTCGTCCAGGATGGCCGCGTCGATACCGGGGAAGGGCTGCGTCGCCGAACCCGGCTTCAGCGTCGTGATGCCGGGCAGGGCCGAGATCATCACCGCGCCGGTCTCCGTCTGCCACCAAGTGTCCACTACCGGACAGCGGCCGCCGCCGATGTGCTGCCAATACCACACCCAAGCCTCGGGGTTGATGGGCTCGCCCACGCTGCCCAACAGGCGCAGCGACGACATGTCGTGCCGGTTGGGATACTCCTCGCCCCAGCGCATGAAGGTGCGGATCGCCGTGGGCGCGGTGTAGCAGATGGTGCAGGCGTACTTCTCGACGATGGCCCAGAACCGGTCCCGGTCGGGGTAGTCCGGCGAACCCTCGTACATCACCGTGGTCGCGCCGTTGGCCAACGGCCCGTAGATGATGTAGCTGTGGCCGGTGACCCACCCGATGTCGGCGGTGCACCAGTACACGTCGTCCTCTTTCAGGTCGAAGATCCACTTGCTGGTGGCGTAGGTGCCGGTCATATAGCCGCCGGTGGTGTGGACGATGCCCTTGGGCTTGCCCGTGGTGCCGCTGGTGTACAGCATGAACAGCATGTCCTCGCTGTCCATCTGCTCGGGCTCGCAGGTCAGGGGCTGGTCGGCGACCAGGTCATGCCACCAGACGTCGCGGCCCTCGACGAAGGGCACGTCGTGGCCGGTGCGCTTGACGACAACCACCTTCTCCACCGGCGTGTCGCCCTCGATGGAGGCGTCGGCGTTGAGCTTCAGCGGGATGATGCCGCCGCGACGCCAGCCGCCGTCGGCCGTGATCATCACCTTGGACTGGGAGTCCTCGATGCGGTCCCGCAGCGACTCGGCGCTGAACCCGCCGAACACGATGCTGTGGGGCGCGCCGATGCGGGCGCAGGCCAGCATGGCGATGGCCAGTTCCGGAACCATCGGCATGTACAGCGTGACCCGGTCGCCCTTGTTCACGCCCAGGCTCTTCAGCCCGTTGGCGAACTTGCACACCTCGCGATACAGGTCGCGGTAGGTGTACACCTGCCAGTCTCCCGGCTCGCCCTCCCAGATGATGGCCGCCTTGTTCTTGCGCGGGCCGTCCAGGTGACGGTCGATGCAGTTGTAGGCCGCGTTCAGCTTGCCGCCTACGAACCACTTGGCGAAGGGGGCGTCCGACCAGTCCAGCACCGTATGCCAGGGCTCAAACCAGTCCAGCTCGCCGGCGAACCGCGCCCAGAAGGCCTCCGGGTCCCTTGCGGCTTCTTCGTACACGCCCGGGTCGGCGATGTTGGCGTTGGCGGCGAACTCGGCCGGCGGCGGATACGTCCGGTCTTCCTGCAGCAGGGCCTCAAAAGCGCCGGTATTCTGAGTCATGGTAGGTATCCTCCGGAGCGGGTAACGACAGGGTCAATCACCCGCTGATATTAGCACATCGCCGGCATGATAAGATTCGCTCAGCATCGGCCCACGGCGCACAACCATGCGGAGGAAACCTGATGACAACCACGACGCTGACGATGGTCGGGATGCCGCCGCCGCGCCCGTTCACCGTTGAGGAGTGCGCCGCCCTGGTCCGGGCCGGCATCATCGACGCCAACGAGCGGGCTGACGTGCTGGCCGGCCGCCGTCGTTTCAACGTGGACGAGTACATGGCCATGGAGAGGGCCGGCATTTTGCACGAAGACGACCGCGTCGAATTGATTGACGGGGAGATAATCATCATGCCGCCGATTGGCGATCCTCACGCGGTCAGCACTGACTGGCTGACCAGACTATTCGTTCCACCCCTGATAGGTCGTGCCATCGTGCGGGTGCAGGGCGCCATTCGCCTGCACGACCGCAGCGCGCCGCAGCCCGACATTGCGGTGCTGCGCGAGCGCCCTTTGAGCGAGGTCGGGCCATATTTTCCGCCGGACGTGCATCTGGTCATCGAGGTCGCGGACAGTACACTGGCTTACGACCGCGGCGCCAAGCTGGCCCGCTACGCCGCCGCCGGCATCCCGGAGGTGTGGATTGTGAACCTGCGGGCGCGGGAAGTCACGTCCTACGCCGAGCCGTCGGGCGCGGAGTACGCGGCCGTCCATACCTACCGGGCCGGCGAAAGCATCAGCCCCCGCGCCTTCCCCGACGTGATCCTGGCGGTGGCCGACTTCATGCCGCCGTCCGGCGAGGCATCCTAATGATTCGGAGGAATCCCCGATGACTACAACGACGCTGACGACCACCGGTATGCCGCCGGCGCGACCTTTCAGCGCCGAGGAGTGCGCCGCCCTGGCCCGGGCCGGCATTATCGACGCGGGCGAGCGGGATGACGTGCTGGCGGGCCGTCGCCGTTTCACCGTGGACGAGTACCTGGCTATGGAAGCAGCCGGCATCCTGTACAAGTCCGACCGGGTTGAATTGATCGACGGAGTGATAATCGTTATGCCGCCAATAGGCGACCGCCACGTGGGTGGCACCAATTGGGCAACGACGCTGTTCGTACCGCCGCTGATCGGACGGGCGACGGTGCAAATGGCAGGCCCCATCTATTTGAACGACAACACTGCTCCCGAGCCCGACGCTGTTTTGAGGCGATGGAGCGCCCCCGGTTCCGGAGCCACCGGACGTGCAACGCCGGACGACGTGTACCTGGTCATCGAGTTCGCTGACAGTTCGCTGGCCTATGACCGGGGCGCCAAGCTCGCCCGGTACGCCGCGGCCGGCATCCCGGAGGTATGGGTGGCCAACCTGCGGGCGCGGGAGGTGACGTCCTACGCCGAGCCATCGGGATCAGAGTATACCGCCGTGCATGTGTACCAGGCTGAGGACAGCATTAGCCCCCGGGCCTTCCCCGACGTGATCCTGGCAGTATCCGACTTCATGCCGCCGGCCGGACCTGACAACGCCGAGTCGCTCTGAACCGGGCGTGCTCCGCTACGGCAGCGGGCCGTACCACCGCGCCACGATCTCGTCCACCATGGCAGCCTGCGCCTCAGTCACATCGGCCTTGAACGCCGCCACCAGATGGCAGATGCCCAACTCGGTGCCTTCGCAGTCATCCGAATAGTCCTCGGCCTGCGACTTCAGGTACAGGGTTCGGAACCCCTGCCGGAAGGTTTCCTCGCCCAGGCTGTTGTACAGGTCCAGGAATAGCCGTTCGCCCAGCGAGTAGTTGCAGTTGAACCCCCGCGTTCCCAGCGCGTCGGGATCCATAGCCTCCAGTTCCCCTATCGTCTCCGCCGCCGCGCAGGGGTTGTTGGTCACGTCAATGGGTGTTTCATTCCGAGCGTATTCGGAGATGCTCCCGAGGACTTCGGCGGCGCCCTCGTCGATCCAGTTGCTATTGCCGTGCCAATAATAGTGAGCGACCTCGTGGCCGATCACAAAGGGCGTGTATTCCCACCAATGGCCGCCTTCCACATCGAAGAGCAGTTGTATCGCCATGTGCGTGCCGAAGTTGGTCCCGCCCGATCCTGGGAACACGGCGTCGTCATAGAGCAGGGCGATGTAGTCGGTTGGCAGACCCACTCCCATGAAATCCGCGATGGTGCGCACGCTGTGCTCTAGGTAGTCCATGCTGGCCGTCGATTGATCGCGTATGCGCACCACGGCCAGTGACACATCGCCGGACATCGGCAGGTCGATCGACCGCTCTTCCCAGTGGGCGCCGGTACCCCGCAGCAACACATCCCCCGACTGCTGACGGTAGGAGTACGTGCCGCCGAGCAGTGCAACCATCTTCGCCTCTTTGTCGGTGATGCCGTCTTCGATTTTCGGATGCGACAAAACCTTCAGGTAAGTTTGCTCATCGTCGTATTCGAGCGACCGCAGTGACCTGACCGCCAGGGCGTCCGCGCCATCGATTCTATCCATAAACGGCATGGCAAGTAACCCGGTTGCCGACTTGATGTTTTCCTGTACCAGCATGTCGTCTTCATCCCAGACCAGCCAGTAGAGGTTTTGGATTACGGTTGCTTCGTGAACAGTGATGCCGTCGCCAAACCAGGACATCCGAGAAATCGCGGCGGGGAATCCATCTCCGTAGTACGCCAACCAGCGGATCGAGGCCAACGCAATCGCTTCGTCGCCGGTCACATCATCTTCGAGCCATTCCTGCTTAACCGCTATCGCAAAAACCTCCGGGAACCAGAGCGCCAGATCCACGAGCCGCTGCGCGGGTTCAACTTCGTCGGCTTCCAACCCGTCGGCGACCCACGCCAGCGTAGCAATATGGCTCGCCAGCGCCCGTTCGTTTTCGACGAGCCACTCTCCGTTCTCTAGCTCTTTGATCGCACTGGGTATGGTGGGAGTATTCGTCGGCCGGGGCGCGAACGTGGGTATGGGAGTCGGCGTTGCGGCGGGCCGTGGCGTGTCGGTCGGCCTGGGCGTTGCGGCCAGCGTAGCCGTCGGCTGAGGTCGTGGCGTGAACGTCGGCGCCGGCGTATTGGTGGGTGGTACGAGTGTCGCGGTCGGCGCCGTGGTGGGGGTTGGCGTCGGTGCAACGGTCGCCGTTGGTACTGGCATCGGCGCGTCAGTGGGCGACGCTGCGGCGGCCTGCGGAGGCGCGGTGGGCACTACCGGTGGTTCCGGCGACGTGCACGCCGCAGCACTCGGCAACAGAAATAACGCCACGGTTGCGAAGACCGTCAACAATACTGAGTCGCGTCTCGATTTCACAATCAACTTCCCGGCGTGTGTTGGAAGCATAGCATTGGTCATCCGGCTTCGACAGCGCCGAGTCGCTCTGAACCAGCCTTGCTCCGCTACGGCAATGGCCTACGCAACCATTGACCAACCCTCTCCCGCGTCGCCCGTCGATACTAAAGGCGGCGGTTGAGCAGGTCCTGCAAGTTGGCCATCCCGGGACGATTGGTCGAAGCCGCCGATGTTGCTCGCTCCAGCCGCTCTATCAATTCCGACTCGGAAACTTGCTGGGGCCAGTCCAAGTTAACCCTGATGCCGTCGTCGTTGACCTGCAACGCTCCCAGGTCGAATAAATCGATAATGTCCCGGATCTGCGCCCGTCCTGGAAATTTGAGCGTGTTGTAGTGCGATGCCGTTCGATCCATTAACTCGACAGGGTCCGATGCCCCTATTTCCAGCAGCGAGTCCAGCACGGCCAATTGCCGCTCCACGAGCACGCGACGACGAGGAGTGCGCAGCCGCCCGAACAACGCCACCGCAAATTGTCGAAACAGGGTGCGCTTGTGATTTTCGATTATGGTATCGGCCACTGCTCCGCACTGCTGAGTGACTGCCGACATGGCGAATACCAGAAACGGTGTGAGGTCATGTTCTCCTCGCCGTGACGCCGACAATGCCGCCAAGTACTCCTCTTTGTGCTCATGGTAATAGTTGGACAGGCTGACCATAACCAGTTCGTTGACCCCAGCCTGCCGAAGCATAAAGGCCTCGAGCGCACGGGCAGTACGTCCGTTGCCGTCGCCAAATGGGTGCATTGCTCCGATGTGGTAATGGAGCGCCATCGCCTGAATAAGGCGGTCGTGCTGCCTGAACTCGGTAACAACGGAATCGCAGAGTGCGTCAAATGCGGCATGACAGTCGTCACCGCCCTCAACACCTCGGCATTGTGGCGTACCAAAAGTGACGTTCCAACCGGTAGGCCGCAGCGCGCCTGGTTCACATTTGTCGTCATCACAGCCGGTCACGATACGCCGATGGACGTCCAGGATGAACTCTTGGTCGACCGGGTGGGCGGGCGGTTGCGAACGCAGCCAGCGATAGGTGGCTTCAGCCGCCCGGAGTTGCCGCTGCGAGTGGGTCAAGTCATGACGCCCCGCAGACTCGGGGGCCAAGGCTTCATCTTGTTCCCGCTGGGTAAATTCCGCGCCTTCTATTCGCGACGTACCTACGGCCTCAAGGCGCAGCTGCTCCTCGTGGACTTGCGCGATCCATTGCGGTAGATATGGCAAGCCGCGTAAAATCCCCGCCGCAGTTTTAGCGGCAATCAAGGGGTCCATAACGGCCGCCGCGTCGTATCGTATCCACCGCTGAGGCCGCAGATAACGGCTTGCGTTTACAGGGGTCATTTCCGGCTCATTTCAGTTTCGTTTCAGCTTTGTTTCGGGCTTTTTATACTCAAATTGTAGCAAAAAACAATTTTCATTTCCGGTTCATTTCGGTTTCATTTCCGCTTCGTTTCCATCCGGCTGACCACTCTGATGGCCCAGATCTTGGTGGAATCTGCCCCGCGTCCGCTAACCTTCCGGACACCTGCCGTATAATGCCGCCCTGCCGGAGGTCCTAATATGTCCCTGATCCTCACCAACGCTAACCTCATCGACTGCGTGAACGAGGGCGTAACGCCGGACGCCACCGTGGTCATTGACGACGACCGCATCGTGGAGGTCGGCTACGGCAGCGGCGCGGCGCCCAGCGCCACCGTAATCGACCTGCGCGGCGCGTTCCTGTTGCCCGGCCTGTGGGACGTGCACATCCATCCCGAGTATCCGGTGCCGCCCGGCATGACCGTGGCCCAGGAGACGGCGAACTTCGGACGGGCGCTTTCCTTGGCGCTCACCGAGGGCGGCGTCACCGCCGTGCGCTGCGGCGGCGCGGCCCACTTCATGGACGTGGCCTGGAAGCGGGCCTTCGATTCCGGCGACGTGGTCGGCCCCAGGGTTTTCGCCTCCGGCTACTTCCTGACCACCACCGGCGGGCACTTCCTGACCTCCGGCCAGGCCCGTGAGTGCGACGGACCCTACGGCTTCGTCCAGGCCATACGCGAGCAGATCAAGAACGGCGTCGATCACATCAAGCTGAACCTCACCGGCGGCATCATGGGCCCGGACTGGGACCGCCACTGGCACTCCTTCTTCCTGGAGGACGAGCTGAGCGCCGCCTTCGCCATCTGCCGCCAGCGCGAGTTTCCGGTGATGGCCCACGCCGCAAACCCCGATGCCGTCAGGTCGGCCCTGCGCCTGGGCGCCCATACCGTTGAACACGGCTACATCATGGACGAAGAGTGCATCGCTACTCTTTCCGAGTCGCCCACCTGGTACGTGCCCACTCTGGCAATCTCCCACCTGACCGAGGGGCAGGCCCAGAACGACTACGAGCGGCGGTGGCTGGCCCAGCGCAACATCGCCCAGGAGTTGCAGTGTCGCGCCGACGCTGCCTCGGACGAGCACGCCTACTGGTTCCGCCGTGCCCTGGACTCCGGCGCGAAGATGGCCTTGGGTTCCGACATACGCCCCCTGCGCGAGGCCGCTCTATTGGAGATGGGCCTGTGGGTCCGCGACGGCGCGACCACCTGGCAGACGCTGGTGGCCGCCACTCGCAACGCCGCCGATCTATGCCGCGTGGGCGATCAACTGGGCACGGTAGAGGCGGGCAAACTCGCTGACCTCATCGTAGTCGCTGAAAACCCCCTGGACGACATCAACAACCTGAGGCAGTTGCGGCTGGTCTTCAAGAACGGCCGCGTCGTTTCGGACAAGCGGCCGGCGTAAGTCACCCTGTTGATTGCGGAGCCGCCGGTGTTGCCCGACGCCCGGTGACTTTCCGGGAAGGCTGCCAGGGTTCCACCACCGGCGCAACATCCACCGGCTCTAGGCGATAAACCTTGCCGTACTGCGCGGCGGTTTCCAGATCCTCCGCCTCCAGCGCCTTGCGTACTTCATCCATGCGCGCGCTGTCATGGAGACTTACTCCGGCGGCCCATACTGAGCCAATGCCGTTGAGCTCGGTCTGCATCTCTACGGCGTAACCGTTCGCTTCCTGCATCCGGGTGCGGTATCGGTCGTAGCGCGGGGCCGTTTTGCCTCCTTTGGGCGTGATGTCCAGGGGGACCACCCGGTACAAGTCGCCGTGAGAGGCGGCCACGTCCAGATAGCCGCGGTCGATGGCATCCCGAAAGTCTTCAACCCGGTCCAGGTCGAATATCAGAATATACGGAAAAGGACATTCGTTAGGGTCAGGGATGCGCATCTCCATGTTCAAGGCATATCCCTTGTAGTAGATCACACGGGAAAAATACTCAAACTCAGTAAAGTTCATCTTTGCCTCCGGGTCATCAAGTCAGGTTCCCAGCGGTCCAAGGCGGGATAGTACGCGGTGATCACCAGCGCGTCTCCAGTGACGGAGTGAAAGCCCCATATCACGTGAATCGGCGTTCCGCTGCGGTCATGCTGCAACGATAACACGGCGGGCCGTTGGCCGGGTTCATCGTACAATTCCACCGTCGAGGCCGCGGTGATGTCGTGAATCAGGTCGGCATCGTCTAAGCCGCGCCGGTCGCGCCGTAAACCGCCATGCCCGCTGGGGACCCACCGGCCAGCGGCGACCAGCGCCTGCACCTGTTCCATCAGGGAAGGCATCGGGCGCCGCCGGAACCGCGGTTACAGTATCGCCACCGGATTCACCGGGGAGCCGGTGCCGCCCACCACGCGCAGCGGGTTGATGGTCAGCATGAACTCCCAGCGTCCTTCCTCGGCGCAGGCCTCGGCCAGAGGCTGCAGCAGCGCGTTGTCCAGCAGGCCGATGCCGTAGGCGAAGATGCTGCCATGCACCGACCACGGCAGGTCGTACCCGTTGGGCGTGTGATCCATCATGTCCCACACCAGGACGCAGCAGTCGCTCTCACGGATGAACTTCAGGCACGAGGCGTGGAGACCCGGACGCTGCGTCGGGTCGCTACCCCAGATGGCGTTGCCGTCGGCGTTCCATTTCTCGCGGCCGCCGTACACCACCAGCGCGTCGCCCGGCTCCATCTGCACGCCTTGAGCGTCGCAGATGTCCCGCAGTTCCCAGGCGTGGATGGGCGTCTCCTGGGTCACGTAATCAGTTCCCCGATGCCGCGGCACGTCGAGCAGCACGCCCCGGGTGATGATGCCCTCCTTCCAGTGTTCCACCGAGCCGTACTTGGCTCCGTCGAACTGGATCATCTCGTTGGGATCCTTCCCGTTCCACATGCCGTTGTGATCCCAGACGTGGCAGAGCGCGTCCAGGTGCGTGGTCGCCGTCCCGTGGTACGAGATGCCGTAGTAGTCGGTGGACATGCCGCCGCCCGGCTCGCGCGGGCCCTTGCGCATGTAGTGGATGGCCGGTGTGGGGTTGTTGGGCGCCGGCGTGACGGGAAATTCCCGGCTCAGCGACACCGCGCGGCCCGTCTTGATCAGTCCGGCGGCGCGCAGACGCTTGGCGTCGTCAACCATGTTGACCGCGCCTTTCTGATCGTCGGGGCCCCAGCGGCCCCAGTTCACGTCGTCCTTCAGGTAGCCGAGCACCTCTTCCTTGCTGGGTGCTTGTCGATTGGTGGTCATGTGCGTCCCTCCGTATCGGCGCGATCAATGCCGCGCCGGTTGCGTTCGACGCAAGGTTGCCACCATGCGGAGGGAATGGCAAGGAGTTGGGGCCGGTAGTCAGGCCAGGTCGGATGGCTCCTGCCGCTTGCGGAGTTTCTCCAGCTCTTTGTCTTCCATCCGGCGGGACAGACCGGCGCCGAAATCGGACGCGAAGACGCCGCCGGCGTGAGCGAGCAGGCCAATACCCCATCCCAGCAGCGGCCAGTAGAACCACAGGCTGCCCGGACCGGTCAGCAAATTCAGCGCCAACAGGAAGCCGTTGACCACAACGTATACCAACAGGTGCTGGTAGAACCCCATCTTGGCCCGGGCCCGCTGCCGTGCCTGCTGGCGCAGTTCGTCATCTCGTTCAGAGGCGGTTTCAGCCATCGCCAACCTCCCCACACACCTTTGCTATCAGTTCTCCCAGTCCCGCCCGTGGTAGCAGGCTTCCCAGAACTGGTACTCGTAGCGCAGGGTGGTGCGGAAGATGCGCTCCAGGTTGGCTAACTTGGTCGCGTTGGCCCGTTCGCCGGCGTCGTTGAGCCGCTCCGTGAACCAGGCCACCACGTCGCCCAGTACGTCGGGGCTGTGGATGTCGATCCAGCCCTGGTACACGGCGTTGTTGGGCTGCGCGCCGGAGTTGATCAGCCGTTCCGCCCAGTCCAGGTAGGTGCCTTCGGTCACGTAGAACAGGGCGATGAGGTCGTCGAAATCACCTTCCAGGGCCGTGCGCACCATGAAGTCGCCGAAGCCCTGGGTCACCGGGTTGGCCTCCGTCTCCAGGTACTGTTCCGCCGTGACGCCCAGGTCGTGGAAGCCGTTGAGAAACAGGTCGTTCTCGGCGGACAGGAAGTTGGAGAGGAACCCGTTGAGTATCTTGCCCGCGTCGTAGTCCGGCGCCGCCCGGGCAATGGCAATGGACGTGAGCTTCACCAGGTCCTTGCAGAAAACGTAGTCCTGCCGAAAGTAGTTCCGGAACTTGGCGATGTCCAGGCTCCCGTCGCCCATTTCCAGCACGAAGGGATGAGTGACCATCGCCTCCCACTGGTCATGGTACTTGGAGCGCATCTCGTCGGCAAAAGGCATAATTTCCCCTTTAACTGTCAGAAGCAGGATTTACAGGATGATAAGGATTTGCCAGATTAGCCGCCATAATCCAGGAAATCCTCAGCATCCGGCAAATCCTGCTTCTGACGCTACGCCGATTCGGCCAGGCAGCCGAAGAACCGGTCCATCATCCCCTTGGCTACTGAACCCATCATGCGCTGGCCGACGCGGGCCACCGCACCCCCCACCTGGCCGTCGGTGTCCACGTGCAGGTCGGTTCCGCCGTCGGAGGCGGGGGTCAGCGTCACCGTGGACACGCCGCTGGCGAAGCCGAGGTTGCCGGAACCCTCGATGGCCATCTTGTAGGAATGCGGCGGATTGAGCTCCGACAGCGCCACCGTCGCCGCGAGATTCCCGCTGATCGGCCCCACGCGAACCGTCGCGTTAGCCCGGTACCGGTCCGGACCGTCGGGCTCGATGCTGCGGCACCCTGGGATGCAGCCGGCCAGCACGTTGGGGTTCATCAGCGCGTCCCAGACGGCCTGCGGTTCCTTGTCGAAATGGTAATCTGCAGAAAGTTCCATGGCGGCGATTATAGCAGGGGCCAATGGCTCTCCCTCGCCCTGCATATTACCCGGTGGTGATTGGTAGCCCGGCCCGCGATCCTATCCGGTCAGTCGTCTGACGTAGTTGGTGTGGCTGCCGTCGCGTCGGTCACGGCTCTGGCCGGCTCTTGCCGCTTATCGGCAGGAACGAATGCCCTGAATATCCCGTAGATGATACGCAACACGACCTCCAGCGCGATCAGGAAGAGCCAATAGTAAAACACGGTGTGCCACTGTTCGTTCACTTCCTGCAGAATGTTCACAGATGCCCGAATGTCCAACGACGCCGAATCGATCAGGATGATGGCCAGCACCGCGAAGGGCAGGATTTTGGCCAGGTCTCGGGAAAGGTCCTCGTCGTAATACGCGCACACGCGAATTGCACTTACGGTGGCCAAGGCGAGGATGAGAATGGTGGATAGCGCCCGGTCCTCCGACAGGAACGCCAGCATCACAGTCAGGGCGGCGAACCACAGGAACGCAAAAGCCGGAAACAGCAGGATGAACTTTATGACGTAACCGATCAGGGATAACAAGTCCCGGAGCACGGGCACCCCGGAAGTGTCGTTTCGGGACAGGTCCAGACTGAATATGTCTCGGCCGGCGATGAATCGGTAGAACTTGAAAATGATGATGGCATACACAGCCATGGCCACGACGTAGATCGCCACCGGCAGGATCACGCCGGGGGCGTCAGCCAGGACAAATACTTGCGAGAAGAGAGATTTAATGCCAGGCGTCTCCATGGCTCGTCCGCGCGCTTGGATATGTAATGAAGGCGTCTGCTTACCTACCGCTCATCCGCCAGCAGCAGCGCGTTCAGCAGCACCTGGACGCCGTTGGCGCAGTCCTCCGGCGTGCTGTACTCCGCGGGGGCATGGCTGATGCCGCCGACGCTGGGCACGAAGACCATGGCCGCCGGCGTTATCGCGGCGATGGCCTGGGCGTCGTGACCCGCCCCGCTGGGCAGGCTCACGTGCTCAAGTCCAGCCATGCCCGCCGCGTCTGCGATCAGCTGCTGCATGTTCCCGGATATGGGCACCGACGGGGTGTTGCGCTGGGCCGTCACGGTGATTGCCACCTGCTCGGCGTGCGCCACTTCCTCGGCGGTACGGCGCAGTTCCACCTCCGCGCCCGCCAGCGATTCCATGCGCTCGTCCCGGAACTCCACGCCCATCTGCACCCGGCCCGGGATCACGTTGCCAGCGTTAGGATGCACGTCCATCGAGCCCACCGTCCCAACCCGGCACACTTCCATCTCGCCGGCGATGCGACGCACGGCCAGAGCGATCTGCGCCGCCGCCGACATGGCGTCCCGCCGCAGCGCCATGGGCGTGGTGCCGGCGTGGTTGGCCTCGCCCACGATGTCCACGTGGTACACCGAGCGTCCGGTGATCCCGGTGACCACTCCAATGGGGAAACCACCCCGGTGCAGCGTTGGCCCTTGCTCGATGTGCAATTCGAAGTAGCAGGCGAACTCCTCGGGCCGGCGGCGCGCCGACTCAACGCGAGAGATGTTGCCGCCGATGTTGGGCAGAGTATCGGTCAGGGTCGCGCCATCGTCGGCGATGGCGGCGAAGTCCTCCGGCTCCCACAGTCCCGCCACGGCGCGGCTGCCCAGCAGCCAGCGGTGGAAGCTGGTGCCCTCTTCGTTGGTGAACACCATCACCTCGATGGGATGCCGCGGCGTATGACCGGCGTCCCGTAGCGCGTCCACCACCTCGATGGCCCCGATCACGCCCAGCGCGCCGTCGTAGGCGCCCCCGCTGGGCACTGTGTCGGTGTGGGAGCCCAACACGATGGCGGGCAGCGACGGGTCGGCGCCTTCCGTCCGGCCGATGATGTTGCCGGCCGGGTCGATGCGCACCGACATGCCCGCGCCGCGCATCAGGGCGCTGACGTGGTCGCGGCCGGCAACGTCCTGACGGGAGAACGCCACCCGCTGCATCCCGAATTCGTCACGGCCGATTTCGCCCAGCGCGTTCAGGTTGTCGTTCAGTCGGGCAGAGTTGATGGCGGCGGATGCCGGTGTTGCGGTCATGGTACCTACCGTTGTTCAGGTGTTGCCGTAAGGCGTTGGCAGTCGCTGACGTGGCCAATCTATTTTCGTCTCGACCGGCGACCCGGCCCACGGAACGGGCTTTCGATAAACTCGCCCACCTTCAGGGTGCCCAGGATATCGTTCCAGGCCGCCTTGGCCCGGTCCGCGTGATCATCCCAGTAGTCCATGGCGATCATCGCCAGTAGCGCCGCCTGGGTCTTCATGGCGTAGCACAGGCGGGTGTGGGCCGGCCGTTTTTCCACCGGATCGATGAAGTCCATCTCCGCCCAGACGATGGTGGTGCCGTCCAGCCGCAGGGTCAGGGGATTGCCGACCCGGGTGGGAACGCGCTCGTCGGCCGCGAGGTTTTTCTTGAGCCAGTCAGCGATGGGCGGTTCGTCCCACGGCTGCAGCTGCGACCAGTCCACGTCGGGCCGGGCGGCGGCCAGCGGCATTACGCGCACGTCCAGCCGGATGTCGGCGTCCGCCTCCGGTTTCCGGTCCAAAAACACGAAGGACCGGGACCCCTTGGGCATGTCCAGGATCCAGGTGTCCGGGACCTCAAAACGCACCGCTCCCTGGTTCCCCACGAAAATCCGGTTCCCCGGTTTCGCCTCCCAGCCGTGGTCTTCGGGCAGGTTAAATTCCTGGCGTTGCCAATTGCTGCTCATTGTCGCTCACCTCGCCGTTGGCTATACGGCCCGCCTACCCGGCGCTCTGCAAAATTCGCACCACCTCGTCACCCACCTGCTGGGTGCTGGCGTTGCCGCCCAGATCACCGGTGACGACCTTGCGCTCGTTCAGCGTCTGCAGGGCCGCCGCGTTCACCCGGGCCGCCGCATCCGATTCGCCCAGGTGGTCCAGCATCATGGCCACCGCGAAGATCGTCGCCAGCGGGTTGGCCAGGTTCTTGCCGGTGATGTCGAACGCCGCGCCGTGCACCGGCTCGAACATGGAAGGGAACGTCCCCTCCGGATTGATGTTTGCGCTGGGAGCCAGGCCCATGCTGCCCGTCACCACCGCGGCAATGTCGGACAAGATGTCGGCGAACAAGTTGGAGGCCACGATTACGTCGAAGTCCTCCGGCCACCGCACCAGGTCCATGGCCGCCCGGTCCACCAGCAGCGATTCGGTCTGCACCTGCGGATATTCCGCCGCCACCTCGTCGAACACCTCGTCCCAGAACACCATGCTGAACGCCTGGGCGTTGGACTTGGTCACGGAGGTCACCTTGTTCTTGCCGCCGCGCCGGACGCTGTGCTCGAAGGCGGCGCGGATGATGCGTTCCGTCCCTCGGCGCGTGAACACCCCGCTCTGGATGACCGTCTCGTGGGCCGTGCCCGCGTACAGCCGGCCGCCCACAGGCGCGTATTCGCCTTCGGTGTTCTCGCGGAAGATGACCATGTCAACGTCGCCGGCGGCTTTGCCGGCAATCGGCGACTCCACGCCGGGGAACAGCACCGCCGGCCGCACGCAGATGGCCTGGTCGAAGGCGCGGCGCATGGGCAGCAGGAGGCCCTGCAGCGTCACGTGGTCGGGAATGTTGGGATCTCCCACCGCGCCGAACAGCACCGCGTCGCTGCTGGAAAGATGCTCCAGGCCGTCCTCGGGCATCATGCGGCCGGTTTCCCGGTAGTAGTCGCTGCCCCAGGGGTATTCGGTGGCTCGGAAGGACAGGCCGTCGGTCTGGGCGGCCACGGCGTCCAGCACCTTGCGTCCTTCGGATATCACCTCCGGCCCGATGCCGTCGCCGGCGATGACGGCCAGGTTGTATTCGGCCATATTGGCTCCCGTGTATGCAGTCGTGTCAGTTAGTGGTAGCAGTCTAGCCGCGCCCAGCCGGGATGTCTATTGCATCGGGTACAATGCAGATAATCGCATCCGCTGCCTATGGAGGCAACCACCATGAGCGCTGCGCAACGCGACGAAGGGACGGATTGGCAAGACCGGATTGTGAGCGATCCGGCGGCGCTGAACGGCGCGCCGACCATCAGGGGCACAGGCATTGCGGTAGCCCTGGTGGACCAGTTGCTCCGCAGAGGCTATACCGTTGAAGCAATCACCAGCAAGTACCTGCACATTACGGAGGAGGACGTCGCGGCTTGCCGGCGGTACGGGGAAGAGCAGCGGGAACGCGAATACGCAGAGTTTGTCAGGAAAACCCCGAAGCGGACGCCAGAGGAGGTTGCCGATTGGCGCGACCGCATCGAATGCGTCCCGGGGAGGTTGGGCGGCAAGCCGGTGATTGTGAACACGCGACTGTCCGTAGAGTTCATCACCGATCTGCTGAAAGGAGGATATCGCACACCGGCCGACGTTGTTCGAGATTATCCGCAGATCAGGGAGGATGATGTTGACGCTTGCGTCAAGTACAAAGCCACCGGAGCGAAACTGTCCAACTTTACGTGGGCGGATTTGAATGCTTTGATGGATGCCGACGAGTTGTCCAAATCGTGAGGATACTGGCCGATGAGAACATGCCGGAGCGAGCGGTTAACCTGCTGCGTCGTGCCGGTCATGATGTGCGCTGGGTCATGGAAACCGACCGTGGGGCGTTGGACCCACCCCTGTTGGCCGCTGCAACTGCTGAACGACGTTTGCTCATAACTTACGACAAAGATTTCGACGATTTGCTATTCCAGGGTGGGGGTTCGGCTCCGTATGGGATCTTGCTCTTTCGTATGCATAGCGATGTGCCGCCATACGCCCGGTCAGAGTTCGTGTACCGCACCGTAGGCATACGAGACCCATGGCCGCCCGACCTGTGGACCATCCAGATCAGGCACAGCAATTAGGGGCGGATGATCCATCCGCCCCTGCGCACGCGCGGAATGCTGGTAGAGGCTACACGTCTCGCTCGATGGGCGCGCCGACGATGCTGCCCCACTCGGTCCACGAGCCGTCGTAGTTGCGCACGTTGTCGTAGCCCAGCAACTGGCTCAGCACGAACCAGGTGTGCGACGACCGCTCGCCGATGCGGCAGTAGGCGATGGTCTCGCGGCTGCCGTCAACGCCCCGGCCGCCGTACAGCGCGCTCAGCTCGTCGGCCGACTTGAAGGTGCCGTCCTCGTTGACCGCCTGGCCCCACGGGACGTTGGCGGCGCCGGGAATGTGGCCGTTGCGCTGCGATCCCTCCTGAGGCAGGTTGGGCGGAGCGTTGAGCGCGCCGGAGAACTCGTCAGGGGAGCGCACGTCCACCAGCGCGTGGCTGCCGCTGTTTACGGCCTGCAGCACGTAGTCTCTCAGGGCCCGCAGATCGGTGTTCTCCGTGCTGATGCCGTAGTTGGTGGCGGAGTAGGATGGCACGTCGGTGGTCGTCGGCCGGTTCTCGGCCAGCCACAGGGCGCGCCCGCCGTTCATCAGCCGCACGTCCTGGTGCCCGTAGTAGCGCAGCTGCCAGAAGGCCCACGCGGCGAACCAGTTGTTGTTGTCGCCGTACAGGATGATGGTGGTATCGGGGCCGATGCCGCTGCCGCTGAGCAGCGCTTCCATCTCACCACGCGAAACGATGTCCCGCGCCACGTTCTGCTGCAATTGGCTCTGCCAGTTCCAGGTGACGGCGCCGGCGATGTGGCCCTGTTCGTAGGCGGAGGTGTCGACGTCGACCTCCACCAGGCGCACGTTGGCGTCGCCGCCATGCTCGGCCACCCATTCGGTGGATACCAGCGATTCGGGGTGTGCGTATTCAGCCATAATTACACTCTCCTTATGGGATTTGCCGTTTGGACGGCGGTTCGTTGCCTCGTGCCCGGCCTTCACGGCCATTATACACAGCAAGCCGCGCGCCCTCGGGAACACCGTCATTCCAGGAGCAGGAAATCCTTCCGCACTCGCTCCAGGAACCTCGCGTCGGTCGCTGCCATGTCGTGCATTTCCACGATGATGGGCAGGTCCGATTCGTCAAAGTCCTCGTCGAGGTTGCCCAACACTGACCAGGGTATTTCCCGACCCCGATCGTCCAGCATCAGGTCCAGGTCGGAGTAGCGGCGGGCGCCTCCCTTGGCCCGCGAACCGTACACCCACACCCGGGCATCCGGCAACCGCGCGCGGATGATCTCGATGACCTGATTCCGGTGCGCCTCGGGCAGGTCGATGGCGCGGGCCGCCTCATCCGCCATCGGCCAGCTCCCGCTCCATGGCGACCAGCAATGCCCGCGCATCGGCGGCGAAGGCAGTGGCCTGCGCGGCGATGGAGTCGGCCATTGGTTCGCCATAAGCATGAACCACCCGATTGCGGTTTTCTGTGTGCCGCAGCCAATCGGCGCACTCTGCAATCAACCCCAGATCGGCCGCTTCCCGCAAGCGCCGACGCGGAGACATGCGATCCGGGTTGCGGACGGCGGCCACAAATTGCAGGTAGCGTCCGAGCACGGACGTGGCAGCCTCGAAGGTGAGGGTGAACCTCAAGATCACTGCGTCCCGCAGGTACGTATTTCCGGGCTCGGCGGCGCGGTCCCGCAGGGCCTCTTCCAAGCGGCAGAGCGCGTCCCGGAAATTTTGCAAGTCAACTTCGGAAGTCATTCATCAAGGGTAGCACAGGCAAGGTCGAGCGGTTCAAGCGAGCGCCACTCGGGCAAGCCCGCAACGAACGCGCCGAGCCTGCCCGGTGCGGATGCCCTCGAAACAGAAAAGTAACGCTTTCGCAATAGATTTTTAATCGCGGCGCAACGGACGGTTAACACCCGGTGCCTAGGCTACGGCTTGTCACATTCTCATCGGGACGCCGATCCACAACGTCCAGGTCACACGTTGCGTGACGACGCCTCACATCCGCAAGGAGGCACAAATGCTTTCGGCCACGAAATCACTTTTAGGCAACGGGGTTTTCAATCACAGCGTTGCGGCGGTGAAGGAATACCCATTCTCATTGCGGCGGACGCTGCTGGCGCTGGCGGTCGGCCTGCTGGCGATTGGCCTGCTGGCGACGTACAACGCCGTCTTCGCGCAGGGTGACGGACCCACCACCGAGTGGCTCAACGGCTACGCCGACAACATCGTGACGGTGGTCGCCGCCGCGCTGGTGTTCTTCATGCAGGCCGGTTTCGCGTTTTTGGGCGCCGGTCTGATCCGTTCCAAGAACACCACCAACTACCTTACGAAATCCTTCATGGACTTTGCCATCGCGTCGCTGGGCTTCTGGGCCTTCGGCTTCGCCTTCATGCTGGGCGACACGGCGGGCGGGTTCATCGGCCTGACCGGGTGGTTTCTGACCGGCGGCGACTACGTGGGTTGGATTTTCCAGATGGTATTCGCCGCCACCGCGGCGACCATCGTGGCCGGCGCCATGGCCGAGCGCACCAAGCTGCAAACCTACCTGGCGTACAGCTTCATCGTCTCCGCGCTGATCTACCCCATCTACGGGCACTGGGTTTGGGGCGGCGGCTGGCTGGCCAACATGGGTGCGCTGGACTACGCCGGTTCCGGCGTGGTGCACGCGGTGGGCGGATTCGTCGCTCTCACCGGCGCGGTGGTGGTCGGACCCCGCATGGGCAAGTTCGTCAATGGCGTGGCGCAGGAGCTGCCGGCGCACAGCACGCCCTTCGTGGTGGTGGGCACGTTCATCCTGTTCTTCGGCTGGTTCGGCTTCAACATCGGCTGGGGCGACGACATCGGGCTGAACGCGGTGAACACGCTGCTTTCCGGCGCGACCGGCGCGGTGGTCGCCATGTACATTACGCTTATCGTAAAGGGCAAGGCCGACATCCTGATGGCCTGCAACGGCGCGCTGGCCGGCCTGGTGGGCATCACGGCGCCGGTGAACTTCGTGGACCCGTGGGCCGCCGTGGTCATCGGCGCGATTGCCGCGCCCGTCATGTACGGCTCGGTGATGTTCATGGAGCGCGTGCTGAAGATCGACGACCCGGTGGGCGCGATCAGCGTGCACGGCGTGACCGGCCTGTGGGGTCTGCTGGCGATTGCGATTTTCGCCAAGGACGGCGGCCTGGTGGGCGGCAGCGCGTCGCTGCTGGTGCCGCAGATCGTGAGCATCGTGGCGGTGGTGGTGTGGTCGCTGGTAACCGGCTTCGCGCTGTTCTTCCTGCTGAAGTTCTCCATGGGAGTGCGGGTCAGCGAGGAGGAAGAGATGCAGGGCCTGGACATCTCCGAGCACGGCATCCAGACCTACCCGGAGTCCTACGCCACCAGCTAGGGCTAGCTAACCAACCAACGACATTCTCTCTCCTCACAGCGAGGGCCGGGGGTTGTGGCCACCTTCGGCTCTCGTTTTTTGCTGACGCGCTGGCGCCGGGAAGCGCGGGGCAGGCCAACGGTTGGAACGGAGAACGGCTTGCAACCGACAATGACACATCGACCTGACCAAACGCCGGACGGTAGGATACAATGCCCGCTGTCCGCAGGCTACATAAGATCCCCTGTTCGGCAAGGCTGACAAAAATGGAAAAGGAACGTCAAATGGGTCTTTTTCGGATGGGGGAGAGTGACTGGCACTCTTGGCTTCACGAAGCGCTCCCCGCGCCAAATGTGCCATCCAACGCTCCGGTAGTGCTTGACCTGTTTGCCGGCTGTGGCGGACTCACGCTTGGCTTCGAGGTGCAGGGATTTCGCTCGGTCGGGTACGAAATGAAGAAAGCCCCGGTGGACACCTACACCAAGAACCTCAGCGGTGATTGCCGTGAAGTCTTCCTGGAGATTGGTATGCCTGACGAGGCTGCTGATGTCATCATCGGAGGCCCGCCGTGCCAGCCGTTCAGTCAATTCGGATACCAGCGCGGGAAGCGTGACCGGCGAAATGGGTTTCCCGTATTCCTTGATGCAGTTGACCGCATCCGACCTAAGATTGCCATTATCGAGAACGTTCGTGGAGCGCTCTACCGCAACAAGGACTACCTGCGTTCCGTAGTGCACGAACTGGAGCGGTTCGGATACACAGTTGAGACCAAGATATTGAATTCCGTGCATTACGGAGTGCCTCAGAAGCGTGAAAGGGTGGTGATTGCAGCCTCCACCGTCGGCTGGCGTTGGCCTGAGCCTTTGGTGACATCGCCGATAACCGCTGGAACCGCGCTGGGCGATATGGCGTTCGAAGAAGGTCCTGCCAGCCATTACCTCACGCCAAGTATGGACAAATACATTGCGGAGTACGAACGTCGGAGTCATTGTGTAACCCCCCGCGACCTCCACTTGGACAGGCCGTCGAGAACCGTGACGTGCAGGAACCTGGGAGCGGCCACGTCGGATATGTTGAGGTTGCGTATGCCAAGTGGAAAGCGGCGTCGGCTCACTGTTCGAGAAGGCGCACGTTTGCAGGGATTCCCGGACTGGTTCGAGTTCACTGGCAACGAATACGAACAATACGAGCAGATAGGGAACGCTGTCGCGCCGTTGCTGGGACTTGCCCTTGCGCAAAGCGTCAAATCTGCATTGGCAATGGAATTTCCAAGTGTGAAAGAAGGGACTTCCAGGAGGCACATCGTAGCAATGGACGTGCTCACCAGCGATCCAGCATCAGAAAAAGTAGAACAGGCTCTCAACATATTGCGAAGCATTGGAGTACCGCTGAGAGACTACACCAAACGTCGGCAGGAACGAGTTGCAAAGGCGTTGCTGGCAGTTGGACATCTGCAACCGCATATGCCATGGGCGGAAGCCCGGAGCTTTTTTGACGGAGGCCCCAACCCGGTTACCACGCGGGAAATCATACGGTTCTGGAACACTCACTACGGCGAGAAACTTGCTGATTCGTCATACGATGATGTTCGACGCAAGGACCTGATAATCCTTGAAGAAGCAAATCTGGTCATGCGAAGCGCGGCAAACCCTACGGCAGACACCAATGACGGAACAAGAGGTTACGCCATTCCGGAAGAATCACTGAGTCTGATTCGCAGTTACGGTAATGAGAGTTGGGAAGAACAACTCCGGCTGTTCCGCCAGAACAGTGGGGCGCTTGAGGACAGACTCAGCAAAGCGCGTGAGTTCAGGATGGTTCCGGTCAAACTTCCAAGCGGGGAGAGTTACAACCTATCGCCGGGCCCGCACAACCGAATTCAGAAGGCCATCATCGAGGA
Organism: Chloroflexota bacterium; assembly: GCA_028873965.1. Taxonomy (GTDB): domain Bacteria; phylum Chloroflexota; class Dehalococcoidia; order Lucifugimonadales; family UBA3495; genus Bin87. Next base: position 7,513 of record JAPPMU010000054.1, on the reverse strand, counting down.
GTTCCTACCGCGCTTCTCGAAGGGAGCCGAGGTGCTGTACTTGGGGGACACGTCAAGAAAGGTGCTCCACATTGACGCGGAGAAACTGCACTCGCTGGGCATAACAGAACCATCCAGAGACACGATGCTGCCCGACGTCCTCGCCTACGACGCGGAGCAAGAATGGTTGTTTGTCATCGAAGCAGTTCATTCATCAAATCCGATTGACCGGATCAGGCACTTGGCGCTGCGACGCTTGACTGAAAACGCAACGGCAGGGTGCGTGTTCGTCAGCGCGTTCATGAATATGTCCGCGTTCGGAAGGTTCTCAAAGGCCATCAGTTGGGAAACGGAAGTCTGGATAGTGGATGAACCGGATCATTTGATTCACTTTGACGGCGAGCAGTTCCTGGGGCCTCACTAGTCGATGAAGGCGAACGTGGTCGAAGACTGTACGGCATCAATTGGATATGCGGCGCTTCCGGTTGCAGGTCGTAGCTCACGTGAAAACGATGCATGATCGAGTGGTCGGTTTGGCAGCTGACGACCTTTCTTCCCTGACGCCGCCCGTCGCTTCGAGTTCTGCCGCCGCCGCAACCATGCGGGCCAATCGACGGCGGGATACGAAGCCTGAACTGCTTTTGCGCTCTGCTTTGCATCGTCAAGGTTGGCGATATCGCGTAGATGCCCCTGTTGATGCATCAGGGCGCAGAGTGCGTCCCGACATCATTTTCTCCAAACGTCGGGTGGCGGTTTTCATTGACGGGTGCTTTTGGCATTCCTGCCCTGAACACGGACAGACGCCCAAAACCAACGCGGCTTATTGGGAAGCCAAATTAAACGGCAACAAAGCCAAAGATTTGGCAGACTCCCACGCCCTGCAGCGAGACGGTTGGAAGGTAGTGAGAGTTTGGGAGCATGAGAAAATTGACGACGCGGTTGAAGCCGTCAGATCTGCTCTCGAATCGGGATAGGCAGTTGAAAATTCGCTGCGTTGTGCAGGTCACGATGTAGCGTCCCGTCAATTCCAACTGCTAATTGGGATGTTACCCAGCTGTGCGACGGAACCGCGCCGCGAATAACACTGCCGGCTACATTCCCGGCGACGTCGCGTTCTCTCCAGATGCGGGCGGTACTCCGCGTGCAGGTTGCGGGATGTCCGGTACCAGATATATGGAGCCAAGGATGCCCGACCGCATCCTATTTGACTCGTAGCGGATGGCAGTCTATTTTACGGTTGCATTTTCGGGATTGCCCAAATGAGGCGCTGATTCGTCCCGTTATTGATGGAGACGGGACGAACTACGACAGGGCTCAGTGATCTGCCCTGTTTCTCAAAAATCGGAGGTTCTGACATGTGGCACCGTCGGCTCCCATCGCCCCGACTGTTCGTTTTCATTTCATTGGCTCTCGCCCTGATAATCGCGGTGGCCTGCGGGACGGCGGGGGAAGCTCCCGCCGCCGCGCCGGCTGCGCCTGCGGCCCCCGCAACAGCGGCTCCCGCCGCGGCCATGCCGGAAAGCACTCCTGTCGCGGCCCCGAGTTCAGGGAGTTCCGGGCAGGCAATGCCGGCGGCTACCGCCGTTCCCGAACCGACGGCCATGCCGGAAACCTCGGCCATGATGGGGCCCAGGGGGACGCTCACATTCGGATTGCCGCTGGTGCCGCCGTACCATGTCTTCCCGACGGTTACGGAAGGGGCCGGGTATCACCACAACGGCTTCACCACCTCCGAGACCCTGGTTCACATGAGCGAAGACCGGGAGATTGTCCCCCGGCTGTTCAAGGAATGGAGCGTCGCTCCGGACAACGTCACCTGGACGTTCAAGCTGCAGGAAGGCGCCATGTTCCACAAGGGCTACGGGGAACTGGACGCGGAAGGCGTCATCTGGAGCATGATGATCAGCGGCGGCAAGAGCTCCCGGGTCGGGTACAACGCCCATATCCGCCGGATCTGGGGGGTCGCCGGAGACGTGAAGGAAGGCAAGACCGTCACCGACATCCTCGACGAGGGACGGGTCAAGGCGATTGACAAGTACACCATCGAGCTGAACACGGGGACGCCTCAGTACGACACCCTGAGCCTGCTGGCTTTCCCACACGTCAACATCATCAGCAAGCGGCAACTGGAAGACGTCGGTGTGGACGAGGCGAGCCGGAACATGTCCGGAACCGCCCCCTGGGAGTTCCAGGAGCACCAGAGCGACCAGTTCACCCGGTGGTCTGCGGTGGAAGACCACTGGCGCAGGACCCCCGAGTTTGCCGAGATGGTATGGCAGCACATTCCCGAGGAGAGTACGCGGGTGGCCAACTTCAAGACCGGGCAGCTGACCGCGCTGGAGATGAACCTGGACTCCATCGCGGCGGTCAAGGATGTGCCGGGCGCCAGCCTGTTCAAGATAGCCGGCGGCAGCGCGGCGAGCATGGCCTTCTACGGCAACTGGTACGTGGGGCTCAACGCGGACGGCTCACGCACGCCGGAACACATCGAAAGAGCCCCCGGCTTCGATCCCACCTTGCCCTGGACCTCGGGCAACCCGGACCCGGCATCCGAGGAATGGCAGAACGCCGCCAAGGTGCGCACCGCCCTGTCCATCGCCATCGACCGCCAGACCATCACGGACACTCTGCTGAGCGGCGAGGCCATCCCTGACCCGCTGCCGGCGTGGTCGTTCCACCTGGACAAGCTGCCGGCGGAGTACCGGCAGTGGGAGTTCAATCCCGAGAAAGCCAAACAGTTGCTGGCGGAGGCGGGCTATCCCGAAGGGTTTGAGATCACCCTGACGCCCCTGGGTGGGTCAAATTACCTTGAGGTGACTTCCGCCATTGCCCAGATGTGGGACCAGATCGGCGTCAAGGCCAACCAGCAGAACCTGCCCTACAAGACCTTCCGTCCGAGCATAGTGGAGCGAACCTACAACCAGGCGTACCAGCACACCCACGTGGCGGTTGACCCCCTGGATCGGTGGTCCGGCGCCTTCAACCACGATACCGCCTGGAACTTCGGCGTCGACCATCCGATCCTTCGGGACCTGATGGCGGAAGCCCAGGGTACCGTGGACAACACGGCGCGGTACGCGATCATGGCCGAGGCGGCGAAGTTCATGTACGACAACGCCCTGTCCGTCGGCCTCTATGCGCAGAACCAGGTATTTGCGCTGAACGGGGACACGGAACCCTGGCCCGAGCACCTGAACTACGCCGAAACGCGGGACCTGACCGCGTTGGAGTACGCGCCCAACCTCAGCCAGTAGGAGAACAGGGCGGGCTATGATCATCTCTGACAGATCGCCGCAGTAGTCGATCGCCAGCGGCCATGCAGAGCAGGCTTGCAACACACCTTGCCCTGCCGGGGCGGGGACGTTAGGATACGCGGGCCGGCAGCGCGTGGCGCCGGAGTTCGCCGAGTGACGGCGTCAGACGAAGGAGATCGGATAGATGGCCCTGTGGAGACCCGACCCAACCTTTTACCCCTCGGCGCGCCTGGCCATGGAGGCTCCGCAGGAACGCCTGGCCTACGTCGCCGTGCTCAATCCCGGCACCGGCGAGCCGGACGCCATGACGGTGGTGGACTGCGACCCCAACTCGGCATCGTACTCGCAGGTGGTCCACTCGCTGGAAATGCCCAACGTGGGCGACGAGCTGCACCATTTCAACTGGAACGCCTGCAGCGCGTCCCTGTGCCCATCGTCGGCGCATCCCCACCTGGAGCGTCGCTACCTGGTGGTCCCCAGCCTGGCCAACAGCCGCATCTACATCATCGACACCCAACCCGATCCGGCGCGGCCGCGGATCGTCAAGACCATCGAGCCCGAACAGGTGCAGCGGGCGGGCTACAGTCGCCCCCACACCGTGCACTGCGGGCCGGACGCGATCTACGTCAGCGCCCTGGGCTCCGCGGACGGCGATCGTCCCGGCGGCATCATGATGCTGGACCACTACACCTTCGAGCCCATCGGGCCGTGGGAGTTGGACCGCGGGCCGCAGGAACTGGCCTACGATTTCTGGTGGCACATCGGCATCGACACCATGATGACCAGCGAGTGGGGCACCCCCGAGATGTTCGAGGCCGGCGCTCGCCTGGAGGACGTGGTGGGACAGAACTACGGCCACGTGCTGCACTTCTGGGACATGCGCCGGCGGTCGCACCGGCAGGCCGTTGACCTGGGGTCGCAGCACCAGATGGCCCTGGAGCTGCGTCCGGCGCACAACCCGACGCGGCACTACGGGTTCTGCGGGGTGGTGGTGAGCACCGAGGACCTGTCCGGCTCCATTTTCGTCTGGTACCGGGACGGCGACGAATGGGCCGCGCGCAAGGTCATATCCGTGCCGGCCGAGCCGGCGGACGCCGCGGATCTGCCGCCGGCCCTGCAGCCCCTGGGCGCAGTGCCCCCGCTGATCACCGACATCGACCTCTCGCTGGACGACCGGTTCCTGTACGTGTCCTGCTGGGGGATCGGCAAGCTGCTGCAGTACGACGTTTCCGACCCCTTCAATCCGGTGCTGACCGGCGAGCTGGAGATGGGCGGCGTGGTACGCAAGGCGGCGCATCCCACCGGCGCGGCCCTGACCGGCGGCCCGCAGATGGTGGAGATCAGCCGGGACGGCCGGCGGGTGTACCTGACCAACTCGCTCTATTCATCCTGGGACGACCAGTTCTACCCAGACGGGCTGAACGGCTGGCTCAGCCGCATCGACGTGAACCCCGAGGGTGGAATGTCGGTGAACGAGGACTTCTTCGTGGACTACGGGAAGACGCGCACCCACCAGGTGCGCCTGCAGGGCGGCGACGCCTCGTCCGATACCTACTGCTTCCCGTAGCGGGCTCACGCGTACCCAGTTTTGTCATCGCGAGGACCGAAGCCGCTCATGGTGAGCTTGTCGAACCACGTGGCGATCTCGTTAACCGAGCATCGATTCCTTCGGCCGCGAGATTGCCACGCTGCGCTCGCAATGACAGTTTGAACCACAATGGGTACGCGAGAGCCATAGCGGGACATTGACGTCGGCTCCAGGGCCGCCGGACCGGCATTGTCGGCAGTGTTGCTGCATGCCCTCATTCCCGATCCGGCGGCCCTGGCATCGCTGGGCCCGTGGCTGGGTCTGGCCGCATTGGGAGTGTTCCACGGGCTGAACCCGGCGATGGGGTGGCTGTTCGCGGTGTCGCTGGCGTTGCAGCGTCAGCAGGCGGTCCAGCTGTACACGGCCACCGGATACATCGCCGTCGGTCACCTGGCGTCGGTGGTGATCATCATGGCGGTGTTGGCCCTGGCCGGCGCGTTTCTGCCCCTGAGATGGGTGCGCATCGCCGCGGGCGCGATACTGCTGGGCTTCGGGTTCTACCGGCTGGCGCGATACTACCGGCACCCTCGCTGGGTGGGGATGAACGTGGGCGGACGGGATCTGATCGCCTGGTCCTTCCTGATGGCGACGGCCCACGGGGCAGGGTTGATGCTGGCCCCGGTGGTGCTGTCCCTGACCCGACCGGACGCCACGTCGGGTGTTATTGGCGATCTGGGTGAGCACGGCGGGTTTCTGTCGCTGACCGACGCTCCGATATGGTGGGTCGTCGGGCTACTGATGCACACCGTGGTCATGCTGGCGGCGATGCTGGCAGCGGCGGCGGTGGTCTACTATAAGGTAGGCTTGGCGTTTCTGCGGCGGGGCTGGATAAACCTCGACCTGCTGTGGGCGGGATCGCTGGTGGCGGCGGGGGCGATCACGCTGGTTTGGGCGGTGGTGGGGTAGGTCGGGGTGGGCTGGCGGGAGTGCGGCGATTGTGAGGCAGCGTTGGCACAGCCTACCGGGCCGGACTGACCCGCACCGCGCTGGCAGAGACTCCCGGTTCCGCCTCCGCCTTCCTGCGACGGTCGGCGGCGCGCCGCTCCCGCGTCCATGATTTGCGCGTGAACTGGCGACCCAGGCCGCGCTCGATCTCGCGCCACTTGCGGTCCTCGTCCGGCGTGATGAACGTGATCGCCTCGCCGGCGCGGCCCATGCGGCCGGTGCGGCCCACCCGGTGCGTGAACAACTGCTCCGAGTCAGGGAGATCGTAGTTGATCACCTGCGCGATGCCCTCGACGTCCAGTCCGCGGGCGGCCACGTTGGTAGCAACCAGGATCGGCGCGACGCCCGAGCGGAAATCCTGCATCACCCGCTCGCGGGCGACCTGGCTGAGATTGCCCTGGAGGGCTCCCACGGGATAACCCAACTGATCCAATTGTCCGGCCAGTCTTTTGACGCCGTGCTTGGTCTTGCCGAACACCAGCACTGGGGCGCCGTCCCGGCGGTCCAACAGCGCGCGCAGCGCCTCCATCTTGTCGGTCTTCTGGATGCTGTAAACCAGATGCTCCACGGTGGGCAGCGCTTCAAAATCGGCGTCCACTGCCACCGTGACCGGATCGTGGAGGTGTTTCCGGGCGGTTTTCGCCACCCAGTCCGGCACGGTGGCCGAGAACAGCGCCGTCTGTCGCTGGGTGGGCGTCTCGCTCAAAATGGCGTCAACGTCGCGGGCGAAACCTCGGTCGAGCATCTCGTCGGCTTCGTCCAGCACCAGGAAGCGCACTGCTCTCAGCTTCAGGCTGCCCTGGCGGACGTGATCCAACGTCCGGCCCGGCGTGCCGATGATGATCTGCGCGCCCTGTTGCAACGCCTTGTGGTCCTTGCCCACCGACCGGCCACCGTAGAGCAGGGTGACGTGCAGGCCCTGCGGTCGTGCCAGATCCTCCACGACTCCGCCCACCTGGATGGCCAACTCGCGGGTGGGCACCAGGACCAGCGCCTGTACCTGCCTGGCGGTGGCGTCGCACTGTTCCACCAGCGGGACCGCGAAGGCCAGGGTTTTGCCGGATCCGGTGCGGGCCTGACCGATCAGGTCGCGGCCTTCCAGCAAGGGAGGTATCGACTGTTCCTGTATCGGCGTGGGATCGGATATGTCCATTCCTGCGATCGCGGTTCTGGTCGCGGGATTCAGCACCATGCCGGGGAAGACGGTTTCGCGGACGGAGGCGTCAGACCGGCTTTCACCGGCAGATCGGCTTCGATTGGTGGCTCGGCCGCCGGCGGCGACCATCGGAGATGCCGACCTGCGGCCTTCCGCAGAGCGGGAAGAAGCGACGCCGTTGCGCCGCAGGTACAGACAGGATGAACAATAAACAGGCCGACCCTCTGTCGGCCGGAACGGAACGGTGGTGGCGTCCTGGCAGTCCGCGCAAACGGCGGGATGCCGCTGCGGTCGGTTAATCTGTGGGCTGTTCGTATGCTTGCGATTATTGGAGCGTGCACCAGTCTGACGGGGTTGTAATGACATACAGGGAAAGACTCCTTGGTCTCGAGGGGAAAGAATGCGGCGCGACCCGCGCCGAGTAAAACCGTGCATTATGATGAAGTGCGTCGCTGCAAAAACCATCTATGCAATTTATCGGAACACATCCATTGTAACAGCGTTCCGCAGCGACGTTGCCCGCTGCGGCTTTCCGCCAGGGCAATCGCGTCTTATCCGAGGAGGACTTTGAGCAGGTAGTTCTCATCCCAT
>JAPPMU010000065.1 GCA_028873965.1 Chloroflexota bacterium | reverse complement strand
ACCGAGAAGGTCCGCATGGACGTCACCGCGCTCATCGTCCTGGGCGCGCTGTCCGTGACCGGCCTGGTCACGCCACAGGACGCGGTGGCCGGGTTTTCCAATGGCGCGGTGATTGCCGTCTGGGCCATGTTCATCCTGAGCGACGGACTGACCCGAACCGGCATCGCCAACGTCATCGGGCGGACCGTGCTGCGCTTCGCGGGTACCGGCCAGGGGACCGTGACCGTGGTCATCATGCTCACCGGAGGTGTGCTGTCCGCGTTCATGAACAACATCGGCGTGGCGGCGCTGATGCTACCGGTGGTCATCGAGATCACCCGGCGAACCGGGATTCCCGCGTCCAAACTGCTCATGCCGCTGGCCTACGGCTGCCTGCTGGGCGGATTGACGACGCTGATCGGCACACCGCCCAACCTGCTGATTGCCAACTCGCTGCAGCAGGCCGGCGAGACATCCTTCGGCCTGTTCGACTTCACGCCCATCGGCGGGGGGGTGCTGGTCGCCGGAATACTGTTCATGGCGCTGCTCGGCCGCCACCTGCTGCCTGCCACCAAACGCGAGGAAGAATCCCGGAAGCGCAGTCAGCGGCATCTGAGGACCCAGTACGGCTTGCATACCCGGGCATTCGAGATGCGGGTGCCCCACGATTCCATCCTGGTCGGCAAGACCCTTGCACAAAGCCGGATCGGCGTTGCCACGGGGCTGATCGTCGTTGCCCGCGAGCAAGACAACAATACCGAACTCATGCCGTCCCGCCAGACCGTGCTGCAGGGCGGTGACAGGCTCATCGTTCAGGGGCGGCTGGACAGGTTCCGCGAGTTTCAGCGCTGGAGCGAGCTTATCATCGAGCGGGAAGCGCCGGTGCTGCAGGGCTTGATGGAAGGCCAGGTGAAACTGATGGAAGTCGTGGTCGAGGCCGGCTCGCCGCTGGACGGCGATCTGCTTCACCATTCGGAGTTTCGCAAGACCCATGGCGCCAATGTCCTTGCCATCCGCCGCGGATCGCTGGTACGCCGATCCAACCTCGCCAACGTCCCGCTTCGGCCCTCGGATACACTCCTGTTACAGACCCGTCCGGAAACCGCACTCGAGCTGCAGCGCTCCCCGAACTTCGCCCGCTACCGGGAAGTGGACGAGGCCACTTTGCGCGATACCTACCAGCTCGAGGACTATATTTTCGTCGTTCGCGTACCGCAGCAATCGCAGCTCTCCGGCGATACGCTGGAGCGCAGCCGCATCGGGGATGCTTTTGACTTCCGCCTGCTGGCGCTGTTCCGGGAGGGCGACCTGAGCATCATGCCCGAGCCCGACCTGCCGCTCAGGGGCGACGACATCCTGCTCGTTCAGGGACGCCGCCAGGACCTGGATGTGCTGCGTGGGCTTCAGGAACTTCAGATCCAAAGGGGTACGCACACCTACCTGAGCGCCTTCGAATCCGATAGGCTCAGCCTCCTTGAGGCCACCCTGGAACCCCGCTCGAGCCTGGCGGGACGGCCACTGACCGAGATCAATTTCCGCGACACCTACGGGCTGGAACTGGTGGCGCTGTGGCGCCACGGCGAGGCCATCCGCTCCAACCTGGACCGTTTGAACCTGGAAATGGGCGACGCGCTGCTGCTGCTGGGCCCCCGCGAACGGTTGATGGTGCTGGAGCGCGATCCGGAGTTCCTGGTGCTGACGCCGGTGACCCAGCGGATGCTGGATACCCGGCGCGCCCCCATTGCGGCGGGGATCATGTTCGGTGTGGTTATGAGCGTTCTGGTGGGATGGCTGCCGATCTATGTCGCCGCCGTCATCGGCGCAACACTGATGGTTCTCACCCGGTGCCTTACCATGGAGGATGCCTACCGGGCCATCGATTGGCGGTCGATTTTCCTGATCGCCGGCATGCTGCCCCTGGGAAACGCCATGCTGGACAGCGGCGCGGCGCAGTTTCTCGCCCAATTGACGATGCAATACGTGGGTCCTCTGGGCCCCTGGTGGGTCATCGGCGGCCTCTACGTGATCGCCGCGGCTGGCACGATGATCATGCCCAACGCCGCGCTGGCGGTGCTGATGTCGCCCATCGTGCTCTCGGCCTGCGCGGACCTGGGTATCGAGCCGCAGACGGCGATGATGGCGGTGGCGATGGCGGCGTCGGCCAGTTTTGCCAGCCCGATTTCTCACCCGGCGAACATTCTGGTCATGGGGCCGGGAGGGTACCGGTTTGGGGACTATCTGAGGCTGGGGTTACCGTTGACGGTGGTAGTTTTTGTTACGGTGATGGTGCTGCTGCCGTTATTGTGGCCGTTGACGCCGGTATAGAAAGGGTTTTCCGGTAGGTAAGTCGCGCGGGTTGGGGCTGCGAGGGTGCATGGCGAGAGCCCCTGTGCGCTTCCTGCTTAAATTTCCCACGAAATATCGCTCGCAGTCGCTGGCGGGCTCGCATCGGGGGGGCGAGGGCGCGCCGAACCGGTAACCCTGGAATCTTGTGAAATATCCGGGTTAAAGCCGCCGTAGCCAAGCGGCCATGGCGGGGTCCACGACCGTCCATCGTCCGTCCGCCTCCCGCTGGATCAGATCCTCGCGTTCCAGTGCATCCCGCGCCCGCGCCCCGGTGGAAACGGGCAAGCGAATTCGTGCCAGGAAAGCGTGCGATGTGGGATGCGGCTCCCCGTCCTCGCGGGCGGCGATGGCGCGCAGCAGGGCACGCTGGCTTGGCGCCAATCGCGCTATCCTGCCTGCGTTGCTGCCAGCCTCCTCTTCAACCAGCCTGTCCCAGCCAGACTCCACCGCTTTCTCCGACGGTGGCGCCTCCATGCGCCACAAGGATGCGCACAGCGCATTCACATAGTGGGGGTGACGGCCCGTCAGGGCCAGAATCCGGCCGATAACGGCGGATGCCATGGGACGGCTCCAGCGCGAGC
>JAPPMU010000039.1 GCA_028873965.1 Chloroflexota bacterium | reverse complement strand
TCCCCGGACATTAGCACATTTCTAAAAATCATATTAAGACGCGATTGCCCTGGGCTTTCCGCTCGCCGGCGATCCACGAGGCGCGGCCCTGGGTCGACCACAGGGGACTGGGCGAGTGCAACCTCGACGCTTGCCCACGAGGTAGCCACTCTTATGCGTACCCATTCTGTCATCGCGAGGAGCGAAGCGACCTGGCGATCTCGTTGCCTGAAAGTCGACCCATATAGCAACGGGATTGCCGCGCTGTGCTCGCAATGACTGTTCAGGTCAAACTGGGTACCCGCGAGGTCGCTGCTGGCACCGCGCAAGCCACGGGGGTATACTGGCGCCACATTCCCACACTGCATGTCCGGACGCGCGATGTCGACCGCTCCTGAGCAGCAGGTAAAGAGAGCACGGTTATCGCCAACGAGACAGTGAACCCGCCGAACAGCGAGCCAGCACGCAACTGGGAACTCGCGGACGCCACGGCGGGCATTTGGGACGAACGGCAGCGCAACGAGGAATATTTCAAGCTACGGCGTTTGATCCTGGAGCACGGGCTTCTGGACCGCCAATACGCCTATTACGCAACCAAGGTATCAATCGCTTTCGCGCTGCTCATCGCCAGCGTAGCCATACTGGTCGTTGTTGACAGCCTGTGGGTGCAGATGCTGAACGCAGCCCTGATGGCGGGCGCGTTCAGCCAGTTCGCTTTCCTGGGACACGACTCCGGGCACCGCCAGGTCTTCCGCTCGGTGAAGCGGAACGACATGCTCATGATGCTGGCCGCCCTGGTCACGGGCATGGCGCCCAGCTGGTGGCAGGACAAGCACATCAAGCACCACGTCAGCCCCAACCAGATCGGGCACGATGGCGATATCGAAATTACGGTTTTCGCTTTCACCCGCGGGCAGGCGCTGGAATCGTGGGGGGTTGGGCGGTTCTTCATCCGCCACCAGGCCTTCTGGTTCTACCCGATGCTCATGCTCACGTCGTACAGTTTGCTGTCGGCCGGCATCGCCTTCCTGGCGCAGCGGAAAGGGGTAAAGTATCCGATCCTTGAACCCATCATCGTGGCGACGGCGGTGGCAGCCTATCTCGCCCTGGTGTTTACGTTCCTGCCCTTCTGGCACGGGGTCTTGTTCATCGTGGTCCACCGGGCACTGGTCGGTTTGCACCTGGGCTCGGTGTTTGCTCCCAATCACAAGGGCATGCCGATCCTGGCGCCCGAAACCGAGCTCGATCACCTGCGACAGCAGGTGTTGACGTCGAGGAACGTCCTTCCCAATCCGGTCGTCGATTACATGTACGGCGGGTTGAACTACCAGATCGAGCACCACCTCTTTCCCAACATGCCCCGCAACCGGCTGAAGGACGCCAGGCCCGTGGTCAGGGCGTTCTGCGCCGACCACGGCGTTGCTTATCACGAGACGGGTTTCTGGCGGTCCAACAGAGAGATACTGGGCTACCTGCACGCGGTGAGTGCTCCCCTGCGGCAAAACCGGAGCAAGCCAATGAGCAGCCTGGATCGCCTGGCCGGGGGCCCGGCCCTGCTGGAACAGCGCCCAAGATATGCCCTCTTCTGACAGGGAGCCTGACAAGCCGGTTTCCGGCGGCATCGCTAACCCAGCGAGGCGAGCCACTCCGCGATGGCCTGCCCGATCTCGACAGGGGAGTCTTCCTGGATGAAGTGGTAGCCCGGAACCGTCACCTCGCGCTGGGCTCCGGTCAGGATGGTGCCGGGGTTGGCGTTGACGAACAGCTTGGGGACGTGGCTGGTGGACAGCCAACGGGAGTAGGCATCGACGATCTCCACCACGTCGGCCGGCGGTACACCACACGGCATCCAGACCTACCCCGGTCGTACGCCACCAGCTAACGCTCAACGCGCGCACCAACGACATTCTCTCCCCTCGTATTTCTTTCTGCGTCGCCAGTCCAGCACGGTTTCGGTGGTATTGGAGGTTCAATTGGTCAAAAGGTAGTGGACTGCGGTTATAATATGGTGACCGTGGTTTCAATGCCGAGGCACCGGCGTGGGGTCCAAAATATGCCTGAAAATTATCGAGATACTATCCTACGGCTGATCCAAACGACGCCGTTCGACATTGACATTGACTTGCAGGTCGGTAGCCGTATGCCGACGCTGGCTAACTCCGAGTTTCTCACCAACAAAGAGCAGGGAGATTGGGCTGAGCAGATTGCGCTTGCCGCCATCAACGAATCTTCGGATGAATACCGTGCGGTAAAGTACGGCAGGGACGACAGCCTGTCCGCTGGTGATCCTGGGTTCCGCGAGTTCTATGAAGCGTATCAGGAGGAATTGAATACTATCGGCAAAAAGCCGGACCTGTTGATCTATAAACGTTCGGAACTCCCTGGAAACGGCATATACGATTTGGAAGACTCTGCATTCGTCGAACGAGCAGTAGCAGCCGTTGAAGTCAGGTCAAGCAGTTTTTTGGCCGATCGTTATTCTTTGTTCATGGACACTCGGACACAGAATGCTGAAAGAGAGTGCGAACGAATCCGTAACCGGCTTCTTGAAGAACCCCATGCTGCGCTATTGTCTCAAAGAAGGCCCCACATCTACGACATGGTAAGCAATGCCACGCTCGAGACGTTTAGGGAGCTGAGCTTTAAGCGTCCTAGCTGGTCATCATCCCTGGAGTTACGACAGCTCACCGATTTGCTCAAAGATCTCAAAGAGCAGATGAAAATTTTGCAAACGAGAAACTACTTGAGCATCACTCCGAAGCTGGAAGATTTGGCCTTGGTGAATCGTTGGATTCAAACGTTTGGAGTCCGGCATTACTACATGCAGGTGTTTTTCGACAAAGCGTATGTCATTCCTTTCAGGCAGATCCTGGAAATCGTGTCTGATCCCGATAACGAAGGCCCTATGTTCTCAGTTGAACGCGATGCGAAGAACCAGGGCAAAACCACGATTAAAGTTGACGTTCAGGTTGGAAAGGAAATTTTGGGGCGTATCGACCTGCCTCAACACAGGTCTGCAATGAAAGAACTGGAGCGAGGTCGTCTGCTGTTTTACGTCACGTTTCAAGGAGGAAAAGGTTATCTTGACCAATCCGTTTTTCTGGACGAAATCGCCAACGCCGGATAGCCATCGCTATTTGGCCGAAGTCGGAGAGGATCATCGGAAACGGTTTGGTCAATACTTTACCCATCAGGGCGTCGCTAAATTTATGGTGGACTGGGCCTTGGGGTCAGGCTACCGGTCTCTCTATGACCCTGGATTCGGGTTGGGTGCTTTCTATACCTCAGCTGCCGACAAAGATTACGCCAGCTTTACCGCAAGCGAAGTCGACCCAATGGTCCTAGACTATTGGGAAAAGTCGACGGGCCATCATGCTACTTTCATTGCGAGGGAAGACTATTTGTTGTCATGGGGGAAAAAACATACGAACATCGTCTGCAATCCTCCGTATATGCGGTTTCAGAAATTCCTTAACCGTGATGCTGTGTTCGCTGCTTTCGCCAAAAACGCGGGCTTGCGACTTTCCGGCTACACCAATACCGCATCAGCCTTCTTGCTGAAGTCTCTTTCAGAATTGGATGGGAAGGGACGTTTGGCTTACATCATGCCGTTGGAGTTCCTGAACACAGGCTACGGAAAATTGGTCAAATCGAAGCTGATCGAAGGCGGGCACCTGGCAGCGATAATCAAATTGGACTGCGAAAAAGAGATTTTCCCTGACGCTATAACGTCGGTAGGGATTGTGCTGTACGACGCCGCAGTACACCATCGGACGGTAAGTTTTTATTCCGTCAACACGATCGATGCCCTACCGACGCTCTTTGAGAGCGAGCCGGTTGCACGGGTGCCGGCGGCAGAACTGTCGCCCGGTTCCAAGTGGCTGCAATATTGTGCGGCGAACAGCGGCCCATTAGACACCGGCAGTTTGATCCTACTCGACAACTATGGACGTTTCACCAGAGGTATTGCCACTGGAGCGAACAAGTTCTTTGTCTTGAGCCGGACCACCGCAAGGGCGGCTCAGCTCGACAATTCCGAATATGTGCCATGCTTGACCCGAAGCGCCCAAGTGAAGCGAACGGTCTTTTCTTCGACGGATTATGAACATCTGTTGCGCGATGACGCTCCCGTGCTGTTGTTTTCAGTAGGTGCCAATCACTCATCAGGAGCAGAGAGGTACATCAAGATTGGCGAAGCCAGCGGTTATCACAAGCGCTTTCTGACAAAGAATCGCACACCATGGTATAAAACCGAATTCAGAAACCCGGCCCCAATACTGATGGGGGTTTTTTCAAGAGGTGGCTACAAAGTCATACGCAACCGGAGCGACGCGGTCAACCTGTCGTGTTTTCACGGCTTCCATCCTAATATGAACGGCCAGCACTATTTGGACCATCTATTTCTGTACTTTGCGTCCCGGCCCGGCAGGAGCGTAATGGCGTTGTCGATGCGTAAATACGGCGACGCTCTGGACAAATTTGAGCCGAATGACTTGAACCATGCTCTGGTGCCCAGCGAAGCCGCATTTGAAAGACTTGGAAACTCTGCTGTCGAGCACGCGATTGGATATGTTGAAGAGAACGACTGCGTCCCTGACTACATAAATGATTTTTTTGGTGAAATTGTGAACGCATGAGCAAGGGGCGTTGCCGAGGGCCGGCAAATGGACACAACCTAAATCTTCCTCCCCACTTCGCGGTGGAACGGCGTTGCGATGCAGGACGTCCTGTCGGCACGTGCTTGCTCCACGCGATGCGCCATAAAGCTGCCGGCACGTCTCCGGTTCGCCCAACCCACGCACCCCGCCGGCCAGCGGGATGTGTGCGACGATTGGCGTCGTGATTACGATATCCGTCGCAAAATTGACACACAAATAATGCGGACTTACACTGCGGCCACTTAGATGCGCTCATGTCGTCAGGCAGAGCAGACGAAATCGCAACACGCCGCTTTTGGGAGGTGACCCTATGCCGGAATTTGACTTGGTAATTCGCGGTGGAACCGTAATCGACGGCACCGGCCTGCCCCGCGTCCGCGCCGACGTGGGCATCAAGGACGGGCGGGTGACCATGATCAGCGGACGCATCAACTCGGCCGGCGCCAGGGAGCTGGACGCCAGCGGGTGCATCGTGGCGCCCGGCGCGGTGGACCTGCACACCCACTACGACGCGCAGCTGAACTGGGACCCCTACGCGTCGCTGTCGGGATGGTTCGGCGTGACCTCCCTGACCGTGGGGCAGTGCGGCTTCGGCTTCGCGCCGACTCGGCCCGAGGACCGGGACCTGAACATGCGCATGATGAACCGCATCGAGGCCATCCCGCTGGAGTCCATGCGGCTGGGGATGCGCTGGGACTGGGAAACCTTCCCCGAATACATGGACAGCCTGGACCGGCAGGGCCTGGGGGTGAACGTCGGCGCGCTGGTGCCCTTCTCCCCGCTGCGGGGCTACGTGCTGGGCATGATACCGGCGCGCGAGCGGACCTCCGTGACCGAGGCCGAGCTGAACCAGATGAAGCAGATCCTGTACGACTCCATGAAGGCGGGGGCGTTCGGGATCTCCGCGGACAAGAACCTGGAGGACCGGCCCGAGGACGGCAGCTGGCTGCCCAGCCACGTTGCGTCGCCCGAGGAGTTCTACGCCCTGTCCCAGGTCATGAGCGAGTTCGGCGTGGGCCACCTGGGTTGGACCATCGGCATCTCGGACGACCGCCCCGGTCAGCGGGAGATGCTGGCGGAAATGGTGCGCATGAGCGGCCGTCCGCTGCACGTCGCGCTGGGCGATGAGGAAGGCTACGACTGGCTGGAGGAAGTCCGCAAAGAAGGGCTCCCCGTGCTGGCGCAGCAGGGCTCGGTGCCGACCATCGCCGAGTTCAAGCTCTCCGAGTACAACCTCTTCGACTACATGCCCAACTGGGTGCAGCCGCTGGTGGGCTCCAAGGAGGAGCGCATCGCCAAGCTGTCCGAGGACGGCATTCGGTCGGGCATGAAGCGGGACGTCATCGAGCGGCCCCACGCGCGCACCGACTGGGCGCAGGTGCAGGTGGTCGAGGTGGCGCTGGAGCGGAACCTCAAGTACGAGGGCCTGTCCATCGCCGACATCGCCGAGGCTGAGGGCAAGCACCCGCTGGACGTGTTCCTGGACATCGCGCTGGACGAGGACCTGGAAACCGAGTTCGCCCATCCGGCCGGCGGGCAGGGCGATGACGCCCGCGCCGAGCGGCTGGTCAACCCCTTCGTCCACATCTCGGTGTCGGACGGCGGCGCCCACACCCGGTTCCTGGTCAACAGCGTGTGGCCGGTGTACTTCCTGGGCCACTGGATCCGCGACAACGAGCTGATGACCCTGGAGCAGGCGCACCAGAAGATGAGCGCGCTCCCCGCGGCGTTCTCCGACATGAAGGGGCGCGGCACACTGCGCGTCGGCGACTATGCCGATGTCATGATCTACAACATGGACGAGCTGGGACTGCTGTACGACAAGCCGCAGTTCGAGACCGACTTCCCCGGCGGCGAGAAGCGGCTGGTGCAGAAGCCGACGGGAATCCGCTACATCCTGGTCAACGGCGTCGTCACGTTCGTCGAGAACGAGTGCACAGGCGAGTTGCCCGGCAAGCTGCTGCGCAGCTACGACATGGTGGGCTGATCCCGCACGGATCGCCAATACGCACGCAAACGGCCCCGGAGCGCAAAGCCCCGGGGCCGCAGTCATTCGGACAATGCAACGGAGTTGCCGTTCAGTGAGATGATGCGTTCCCTTGAAACCAAACCGTCATACCGGCGAAAGCCGGTATCCAGGAAATCTGTGCTCTAACCACGTTTGCCGGCTCGGAGGTTTTCTGGATTCCTGCTTCCGCAGGAATGGCGTCTTTCTGTCCAGGATGCTCAGCAACTCAAAACAACTACTGTGCCGCATGTCGGCGCGGACTACTCGTCCGGAACCAGCGCCACCAGCCGGCCCTCCTGCTGGGTGACCAGAAACGCCTTCATGCGGAAGTTGGGGTTGTTGACGCAGGTGCCCTCGCCCTTCTCGTACTGCCAGCCGTGGCCGTCGCAGACGAATACCTCGTCGCCCTCGTCCTCGATCTCGCCACCCTGGTGGGGGCAGATGGTGGACAGCAGCTTGTAGCCGTCGCGGCCGCGCACCAGGAAGTACCGAGCATCTCCCACCTTCACCGGAGCCGGGAGGTCGGTGAAAGCGGACTCCTCTCCCAATTCGACTCGCACCTTTCTGGATCGGGCGGAGCCGCTGACCTGGCGGAGCGTAACGGTGCCTCGGCGGCGTTCGGTAGTCATGGCGGCCTCCTCGCGGCGGTTAAATGCCGTTGCTGTTTACCGGCCGGAGTATAGCAAAACCCCGCCGGTTTTGGCCCGGCGGTAGCCCCGCCGTCGCCTCAATGCTACACTGGCGCAAATCGCGATACGAAAAGCGTAGGAGGTAAATCATGGTTGACCTCGGAACTGCGACAAGTCTGGAAAATCTGGGACTGAGTGTGGGCATGCCGGCCGTCAAATCGGTGGGGCCGCTGGCCTTCGGGCCGGAGGGATTGCTGTTCGTTGCCGACAACGTGGGCGCGTCCATTTTCGCCATCGACGTCGGCGACACGGGTGACGGCGAGCCCAAGGCGGTGGACATCGATAACTTCGACGCGTCCCTGGCGTCCTACCTGGGATGCTCCCGGGAGGACGTGACCATACGGGACATCGTGGCGCATCCGACCTCGGGCAACGTGTACTGCTCCGTGATGCGGGGAAGCGGCGACGACGCCATCGCGGTGATCGTCCGGGTGTCCGGCGACGGCGCCATCGCCGATGTGTCGCTGGAGGACGTGGCCTTCTCCCAGTACGACATCACCGACGCCGCCGACGCGGACGACCCGCGCCTGGTCACGCGGATGCAGCTGCGCACGGTGACGGTGACCGACATGTCCTACGTGGATGGCCTGCTGCTGGTGGCCGGAACCTCCAACGAGGAGTTCACCTCCACCCTGCGGCGCATCCCCTTCCCCTTCAACGGCGAGGCCAGATCCAACTCGCTGGAGATATTCCACGTGTCCCACGGGGTGTACGAGACGGCGGCGCCCATCCGCGCCTTCGTGCCCTACCAGGACAACACCAGCATCCTGGCCAGCTACACCTGCACGCCGGTGGTGCAGTTCACCCTGGCCGATTTCGACACCGAAAAGCACGTCATGGGCAAGACCGTGGCTGAGCTGGGCTCTCACAACCACCCCATTGACCTGATCTCCTACCAGCACGACGGCGGCGAGTACCTGCTGGTGTGCAACGACCGGCACCCGCTGTTCAAGATCGCCTGCAAGGACATCGACGTGCAGGGCCCGCTGACGGTGCCGGACGATTCGCTGGACGCCTCGCCGGCCGACCCGGTCACGCCGGGCGTGGGCGTGCCTCGCCAGTTGCTGCCCCATCCCGGGGTCAAGCGCATGGCGAACCTGAACGGGGACGGCGTGCTGATGCTCCAGCAGGACGAGGACGGGCACTCCCACCTGCGCACCTACGCCACCGCGACGTTGTGACCCACGGTCGCCACCTGCGACTGGAGTGGGCGCAGCACGACGGACGCGGCTGCCTGAAAATCGGCGGCTGGACTGAGGCCGAACTTCGCGAGTTGAGCGGGCTGGACGCCGGGGCGCTGTCCCGGCGTCTGGCCGTTTATCCTAGCGAGGCACTGCCCAAGGGCGGCGACAGATCGGTCTCTCTGCCGATGGCTGGCCGCTTCCTAGTTCAGGATGGGTCTGTCTGGTTCGCGCCTCGTTTCCCATTTGCCGACAGGGTGAGTTATTCCCTGTTGGTCGGATCGGCCGGCGATGCGGACGGCGCGGAGGTGTGGGAGATCCGGCGGCCATCCCCGGATGCTGTTTCCACCACCGAGGTCGTGGCGATCTATCCCACCGCCGCCGAGTTGCCGGTGAACCTGCTGCGGGTGTACGTGCACTTCTCCGCGCCGATGAGCGAGGGCTGGGCGGCCCGCGCAATACGGGTTAGTCGCGAGGACACCGGGCAAGCATTGGAAGATGTCTTCCTGCCCCCGGAGCCGGAGCTGTGGGACGCCCAGCGTATGCGCCTGACAATGCTGCTGGATCCGGGCCGCATCAAGCGCGGCCTCATGCCCAACCTGGAGTTCGGTTACCCGCTGATGGAGGGCACGACGGTCCGCATCGCCATTGACCCGGCCTTCCGCGACGCCTCGGGCCAGCCGCTGCGGGCCGGAGCGGGACGCAGCTACAGCATCGGCCCCGCTCTACGGTCGCGCATTGACCCTACTGCTTGGCGATTGACCGTCCCGAACGCCGGCTCTCGAACCCCGCTGCTGGTTGAGTTCGACCGGCCGCTGGACCACGGGTTGCTGCAGCACTGCCTGTTAGTCCGTGACGCCGCGGGCCAGGCACTCAGCGGCGTAGCCGAGATCGGCGAGGGTGAGTGCAGTTGGCGCTTCATGCCGGATGCTCCGTGGCAAACCGGCGAACACCACCTGCTCGTCGAACCGCGCCTGGAGGACGTGGCCGGAAACTCGCCGGCCCGCGTCTTCGACCGGGACGTAACGAAGGCGCAAGATGCGCCGGGGGAACGGGAGGCGGTGATGATCGGTTTTTCGTGCGACCGGGCTTAGCGACGGCGGTTCGATGAGGTGGCCAGCCTACGCATGGGGGCGCACGCCCGGTTGCCCGTAACAACTTTGTAACATTTCCGTCATTAGTCCGTAACACTGGAAATTTAGACTGCCCCGGTAGATTTCTGCGCCGACACATGCGTCCCACCGCCGCCGTTGACGGCACGGCCATCCGCTTTCGGGCGGGCTGCAACGGGGTCCCAGCCACACAGCATGCGCCGGTCGCCAATGATGGGGAGATAGAGAAATGGAGTTCTCCGAACTGGAAGTTTTCTCGTTCCTGATATCCGCGGCTCTGGTGTTCCTGATGGTGCCGGGCCTCGCCCTGTTCTACGGCGGGTTGGTCCGCCACAAGAACGTCATCGGCACGATGATGCACTCAATCACCGCCATCGGGGTGGTCAGCGTGCTTTGGGTGTTGTGGGGCTACAGCCTGGCTTTCAGCACCAGCGTCGGCGGCCTGGGCTTCGTGGGCGACCTGGGCAAGTTCGGCATGGTGGGCGTCGGGCTGGACGAACAGGCCTTCATGATCTTCCAGGGCATGTTCGCCATCATCACCGTGGCGCTCATCGCCGGCGGCTTCGCCGAGCGGTTCAAGTTCCAGTCCTACATCATCTTCGCCGCCCTGTGGGTGACCATCGTCTACGCGCCCCTGTGCCACTGGGTGTGGGGTGGCGGTTGGCTGGGCAACCTGGGCAGCGTGCTGGGAATGAGCGAGGCCGGCTTCGCCCTGGACTTCGCCGGCGGCACCGTGGTCCACATCGCGTCGGGCACGGCCGCCCTGGCCGCCGCGCTGATCGTGGGACGCCGCAGCGGTTTCGGCACGGCGACCCTGGCCCCTGACAACGTTCCGCTGGTGCTGCTGGGCGCCGGCCTGCTGTGGTTCGGCTGGTTCGGCTTCAACGCGGGCAGCAGCTTTGACCTGACCACCGAGAGCGCGGCCAATGCCTTCGTGGTTACCAACGTGGCCGCAGCCACCGCCATGTCCTCGTGGTCCATCATCTCCTGGTTCATCACCAAGCGTCCGTCGGCCAGCGGCGCGGCGGCCGGCGCGGTGGCCGGTCTGGTGGCGATCACTCCCGCCGCCGGCTTTGTAGGCGTCATGCCTGCCATCATCATCGGCGCCGGCGCCGGCGGGGCCTGCTTCATCGCCGTCGAGCTGATGCACAAGTTCCGCATCGACGACTCGCTGGACGTGTTCGGCATCCACGGCATCGGCGGGATGTGGGGCGCGCTGGCCACCGGCATCTTCGTCGGCATCGGCTTTGGAGCCCTGGAAGCCGACGTCACGCGAATTGAGCAAATCCTGTACCAGATCATCGGCATCGCCGCCGCCTTCGCCTGGTCCTTCGTGATTTCCGCCATCATCCTGCTCGCCCTCAAATACACCATCGGCCTGCGCGTCACCGAACAGGAAGAAGAGATCGGCGTGGACCTGACCCAGCACGGCGAGAGGATGAACATCTAGGTTGATCTGCCGGCTTGCCTGAGGCCGCCGAAACGGACTTCACGCAGACACATGAACGGGATGGGCCGCCGGCGGCCCATCCCGTTGCGTCTTTAGCACACTGCGGCGTTTGGCCCCGGTGTTACAATTGACGGCAACGCGGGACGACCTCAAGCGCGAGGCTGAGGAGGAGTGATTTGCGATGGCAAAGTACGAAGTGGTGCTGGTCAAATACCCGGAACTGGAACCACCCGACAACCTGTGGTGGACGGCGATCTGCCTCGCCATGCCCGGCTGCGTCTCCGACGGCCTGACCCGCGAAGAGGCGCTGGCGATGATTGGCGACGCCATGGCGCTGCACCTGGAACCGGAACCGGGCTGGAAGGTGGTGGTTTACGACCAAGAACGTGTTGACTACGAGAAGCGAGTGGCGCTTGCTGAATACAAAAAGCGCGGAGGGAAAGCTGAACTGCATTGGGTTGAACCTCGGTTTATGACCGAGGAGGAGATGTGCCAAAACCCGCGATTTGAAGGCATGTTTTCTTCAGCGCCGTAATGCCGCCGTACTTTCGCAACCTGACCGAGCGAGAAGTGCGATCTGCATATCGTCGTCTTGGATTTCAGCCTGCGGGCAGTGGACGAGGCCCACACGAAAAGCTGGTCCACGCCAGGCTGGGGTTAACCGTCTACGTCCCGCGGCACCGGGGCACCATCTCGTTAGGAACCGTGACAGATCTGGTCCGTCGATCCGGCGTCACCGATGTGGAGTTTTTATTGGCGCTGGATGGAAAAGTGCCGGAACGATTTCGAATGTGAGTATCAGGAGACAACCCGTGCTGACTGACCACCACACCGCCGAGCGCGAGTACGTGCTCCGCAGCGCCCGCGACTTTGACGTCAAGTTCATCCGCCTGTGGTTCACCGACATACTGGGCAACCTCAAGGGTTTCGCCATTACGGTGGATGACCTGGAGGACGCCCTGGAACTGGGCGTCGGGTTCGACGGCGCGGCCATCGAGGGCTACAGCACCGACGCGGAAAGCGACATGCGGGCCTTCCCGGATCCGACCACCTTCACGCTGCTGCCCTGGCGTCCCCGGCGCAACGCCGTTGCCCGCATCTTCTGCGACGTCCGCACGCCCAGAGGGGAGCCATTCATCGGAGATCCGCGCCACGTCCTCAAGCGTAATTTGGAGCGCCTGGCCAGCCTGGGATACATCTACTACGTTGGTCCCGAGCTGGAATACTTCTACCTGCGCGACGCCGAAACTCCGGAACCCCTGGACACCTACGGGTACTACGACCAACTCTCCAGCAACCCCGCCTCCGACCTGCGTCGGGACACCGTGCTCAACCTGGCCGAAATGGGCATCCCCGTAAAATATTCTCACCACGAGGGCGCGCCCAGCCAGCATGAGATCGACCTGCAGTACACCGACGCCCTGACCATGGCCGACAACGTCATGACCGCCCGGCTGGTGATCAAGGAGCTGGCCCAGCAGCAGGGCGTCTACGCCTCCTTCATGCCCAAGCCCTTCTCCACGGCCAACGGCAGCGGCATGCACACCCACCAGTCGCTGTTCCGCGGCAACAACAACGCCTTCTATGACCCGGACGACGACCTCCATCTGTCGGTGATCGGCAAACGGTTCATCGCCGGCCTGCTGCGCCACGCGCCGGAGATCACGCTGGTGACCAACCAGTGGGTCAATTCCTACAAACGGCTGGTGCCGGGTTACGAAGCTCCGGTGCACGTGTCCTGGACCATGTCCAACCGCCTGGACCTGATACGAGTTCCATCGTACAAGGCCGGCTACGAGACCTCCTTGCGCGTGGAATACCGCGCCCCTGACCCGGCCTGCAATCCGTATCTGGCGTTCAGCGCGCTGCTGGCGGCCGGCATGAAGGGCATCGAGGATGAATACCCGCTGCCTTCGCCCATCACCGGCGATGTGGCTTCCATGTCCGCCGAGGAGCGAACCGCCCGCGGCATCGGGCGTCTGCCCACCAGCATGGGCGAGGCCATAGCATTGGCGGAAGACAGCGAACTCCTGCGCCGGACCCTGGGCGATTTCGTCTACGAAACCCTGATCCGCAACAAGAAACAGGAGTGGGAACAATACCGTTCCACGGTCACCGACTACGAGATTTCACGTTACCTGCCGTTGCTGTAGGCTACGAGATTGCCACCCTCGCATCAAGTGCGGGGTCGCAATGACGGGTAATTGAGACGATAATGCAATTCTCCGGGAAACTGGTCATCATCGCCGCGCTGGCGGTGACGGTGCTGTTGGTCAGCAACATCATCGCCATCAAGCCAGTGTCGCTGTTCACCCTGCCGTTCGAGTTCATCGGAAGCAACCTGTTCGTGGTCTCCGCCGCCATCGTCTGTTTCCCCATCGGCTACATCATCAGCGACATCCTGACCGAGGTGTACGGGTTCCGCGTGGCTCGTGGCGTCATCTGGTTGGGCTTCGTATGCAACCTGATCATGGTGCTCCTCTTCTGGGTTGGAGGCATGATTCCCGGCGCGGTCTTCTGGGAAAACCAGGCGGAATACGAGACCATTCTGGGGGCAACCGGGTGGATCATGCTCGGTTCCTTCGTCGCGTATATAGTGGGCGAGTTTTCCAACGCCGTCGTCATGGTCCTGCTCAAGAACCGCACGCAGGGACGTTACCTGTGGCTGCGCACCATATCCTCCACCGTGGTGGGCCAGGGGATCGACTCCATCCTGTTCTTCACCATCGCCTTCGGTGTTTCGGGGCTTTGGGTTGGACCCGACGGCTCGTGGCTGCCGGTGTTCAACGCCGCCGTCTGCGCCTGGATCGCCAAGTCGGTGTACGAGATCGTCGCCACGCCGATCACCTACATCGTAGTTGGCTGGCTGAAGCGCACCGAGCAGATGGACGTCTACGATGCGCCGCGCTCCCTGAACCCCTTCGGCGTGTTCGGCAGCGGCGACGCCAACGCCGCCGCTACCCGGGCATGATCTCAATGGCGAGATCCGCCCATGGCAGACCAGGAACCTGAACACGGTCATCCGCACCGCCACGAGCGTAATCGTCCGGATAGCCCGGGTTCCGCGTTCGCGAACCTGCGCGGCACCGGCCTGCCCTGGCGTCAGGTGTTGGCCATGGCGGCCGCCAACATGCGGCACAAGATAGTCTCCCGGAGCGCTTGCTGCGGCAATCCCGGGCAACCCGGCTGTTGACGGCGCTGACCCTGCGCCGGCGTGACCGGCGGATGCAGTGGCGCAATGGGATCACCTGCTTTGCGCTACAATGGGGCTGAGCGCGGTCAGCGCCGTGAAATGGGAGAACCGCCATGACTACGCCCCAGGCCAAAATCCCGGCTGCCCGGCATTGGGAACCTTATCCCGAACTGCCCCGCGAGCCCAAGGATATGCAGCAAATACGCCCCATTTACTACCTGCAAGAGACGCTAGTCAGCATACTGACGCCGGGCTACTCTTTACGGGACCATCCGACCATTCTCATCAGCGGTGAAATTCCGATTTACTATGACCCGACGGCCCCGGCTACCGGCGGCGCGCCGCCGCACGTCATTCCCGACTTCCTGATAGCTTTCGACGTGGATACGGACGCCATCTGGCGGCGGGTAGATTATGACCCGTTGCAGAACAGCAAACCGCCCGATTTGGTCATGGATGTCGCCTCTCGCCGCACCCATCGCAATGACACGCTGCACAAGCGAGACATCTACCAGCGAATCGGCGTGCCGGAATACTGGCGTTTTGACCCGGAGGGTGGACGCTACTATGGACAGGTCATCATCGGAGAGCGCCTGGTCAACGGGCAGTACGAGCGGTTCCCGCTAGTCCGATACGACAATGAAGCGGAGGGCTCCACCAGCGCAATCCTTAACCTCAATTTCCGATGCCTGGGTCGGCGCTTCAGTATTCACGACCCGACCACCGGAGCGGAATACGAGCACCCCCAAGAAGAAAATGCCCGCCTGCGCGCCGAGCTTCAACGGCTGCGCGGCGAGGGCTGAACCACATCAGGAGCGATACTTATGCACGCCGAACAGCGCCGGGTAGCCGACGACGGCCTCCACTATCTCGTCATATTTCCGGACGATTACGACGCCGACGCCGATTACCCGCTGGTGGTCATGCTGCACGGTTTTGGCGCCAACATGCAGGACCTTGCGGGCCTCGCGCCGTCCATCAACCGCAAGGGATACGTGTACGTGTGCCCCAACGCGCCCATCCCCTTTGAGTTGGCCCCCGGCATGATTGGCTACGGCTGGCATCCGCCGCGCGGCCAGGCAACCAAAGAGCATTTCGACCAGGCCGAGTCGCTCCTCGATGCGTTCTTCGCCGAGGTGTTGAGCGAGTTTCGGGCCCAGCAAGATCGCGCTGTTCTGCTCGGCTTCTCCCAAGGTGGCGGCATGACCTACCGGATGGGCCTGGAGAGGGCGGACAAGTTCGTGGCCCTGGTTGCGCTGAGCGCTTCGCTTCCGGATCCCGAGATCCTGCGACCGCGCCTGCCGGACCACCGCGAGCAGCCGGTGTTCGTCGCCCACGGTCTCTACGACCAGATGGTTTCCATGGACAGCGCGCGCCGCACTCGGGAGTTTCTTGACGCGGAGAACTACAACCTGTCGTACCACGAATACAACATGGGCCATGAAATACCCGTGGAAGTCCTGCGCGACATGGTGCCCTGGATGGAAGCCCTCCTGCCTCCGCTGGTGGCGGAAACCGACCGCATCTTCTAGTGAGAGAGGAAATTCACATGGATAAACAGGATGAACGGGATAAACGAGATGATGGTTTTCTCCATTCTGATCTTACTGAAAGCATAATAGGATGCGCTTTTGATGTCAGCAACGAGCTTGGCGCCGGATTTTTGGAATCGGTGTACGAAAATGCTCTTGCAATTGCGCTTCGGGAACGTGGGTTGACGGTGCGAGCGCAGGTGCCGATTGACGTACATTTTCGCGGCCAACTCGTGGGCAAATTCTACGCTGATTTGTTGGTTGGGGAAAAAGTAATAGTTGAACTCAAGTCGGTGTCCAGTCTGACACCGCAGCACGAAGCCCAAGTGATCAACTACCTGAGCGCCACTGACATTGCGGTAGGATTGCTCATCAATTTTGGCAATCCAAGGCTCCAGTACCGACGCGTCACCAGACGAAGATCTTCCTTCACCCGTCGCTTTTGACTTACCATTAATTAAGGCATCCTGTTTATCCCGTTCATCTTGTTCATCCATGTGAAACTAAACCGGAGGTATTGCAACTATGAAAGCCACTGCCAAGCTGCGCCAGATGCTCGCGTCCGACCGGATGGTCGTCGCCCCCTTTGTGCTCAACGCCCTTCATGCCCGCATCGCCGAGGACGTGGGTCATCAGGCCGTTTACATGACCGGCGCCGGCACCGCCGCCGAGCGCGGCTTCCCCGACGTCGGCCTGATCACCATGACCGAAATGGTCGCCAACGCTAAGTACATCGCCGACGCCATCGACATCCCGGTGATCTGCGACGCCGACACCGGCTACGGAAACCCGCTGAACGTGCGCCGAACCGTCCGAGAGTACGAGGCCGCCGGCGTGGCCGCCATCCACCTCGAGGACCAGGTGTTCCCCAAGAAGTGCGGGTTCTTCGCCGGTAAGCAGGTGGTCCCGGTCGAAGAACACGTCCAGAAAATCCATGCCGCGTTGGACGCCCGCACCGACCCAGATTTCGTCATCATCGCCCGCTGCGACGCCTACGCCGTCACGGGTTGGGAGGACACCGTCAGCCGGTGCCGCTCCTACGTCGAGGCCGGCGCCGACCTGGTGTTCGTCGACGGCATCAAGTCCCAGGACGACATCCAGCGCTACGCCGCCGACCTGGCCGACGTGCCCCGCATGTACAACGGCGACCTGGCCACGACCCAAACCATGGACGAGTTGGGTTACAAGATCATGATCTGCGGCAGCACCATCTGGCTCATATACAAGCAGGTGCGCGCCGCCTACGAAGAGCTCATGGCCGACGGCCAGGTGAACCCGGATCGCTACGGCACCCGCTGGGACGTCGCTTCCGTGCTCGGCCTGGACGCCATCTACGAGCTGGAAAAGAAGTACGGGGTGCAGGACGTGGGCATCGACGTGGCCGGCCTGGCCGCCGCGCAGGCCGCCCAGACGGCTGCCGACGCTGCCGTGCTCACCCCGGCGGACGATTAATCCACCGGGCAACCCCAAGCCTCAGTTGGAGGCCGGCGATGAGTGAACGCTTCCGTATGCTATACGACGGGTCGTGTCCCATGTGCAGCCGTGAGGTGCTCAACCTCTATCGCCGGTGCCCGGAGGCCATCGAGCCCGTGGACATCTCCGCCGAGGATTTCGACGCTGCGGCGTGGGGATTTGATGCCGATCAAGTCCAGTCCGCCATGTACGGCATCAGGCCCGACGGCAGCATCACGGTGGGCATGGAGAGTCTTCGCGAGGGCTACCGCCTCGCCGGATTGGGCTGGGTGCTGGGCTGGACCCAATGGTGGCCGGCGCGCCCCGCTTTCGATCTCTTCTATCGTGGTTTCGCGCGCAACCGGATGCGCATCAGCAACTGGCTGGGTCGGTGCGACGGCCACTGTCGCGTTTGATCCCGGCTCGCGGTGCGGGAAAAAAGACCGGGACGCGCTCGGCGCGAACGCCGCAGCCGTCCCGGGCGGGGCTGGCGACTAAAAGACGCGCCAACCTCCTGAGCAAGGCGTGAATGTAACGCAGCTACGCATTCCATTCGACGCCTCTATACCATAACGGTCCCGGTGTACCGGCGTCAACCGACCTTCCAATGAATTTTAGCAACGAAGCATTGCGCCTCACAGGAGGACATCACATGTTGGCGTTCATAGATGAAAGCGGCATTCCCGTTCCCAACAGCGCATCTGACCGGCCTGTTGTGGTTGCGGAGTGCTTTACAGAACGTGATGCGCGCACCATCAGCCGTCGAATTCATGCTTTGAAGCAGTACGAATTAGGCGGGGAAAATGTGGAGCTCAAGGGCAGTAAATTGTTGAACAGGAACTCTTATCTGAACAGCAACACCAAGCGGATCCGCGCCGAGAAATTTTTTGCAACACTACGGGGATTACCAATCACCGTTTTTGCCACAGTTTTGCGTGGTCCGTTTACTGCGCCTGCCGTTGGTAATGTTCACTTGGAAAACCGGTTCCGTTTCTTGGTGCAACGCATCGAAATGCTTGGGACCGACAACAACGCACTTGCCACCGTCGTATTCGATGGTCTTGGCAATCGCTTTCACGAGCTTGGTAGGTCATTTTCCAATTACCTCTTCCGATCAAATGAGGGCCGGGGTAGCACTCACATTACCGACACGCCGTTGTTCGTAGATTCAAAATCTGCCGTCGGCATTCAAATTGCCGATATGTGCGCTTACGCGATAAGAGTTTACCAGGAAAACCAGTTGTTTTCGGTATCTCCAAGTGATGACTACCTGGTCGCTGTGAGGCGTTGGTACCGCATTGTCCAACGAATGACGCGCGACATGTCGGCACCTAATGGCGAGATTCGCTATGGAATCCAGTTTCTGACCACGGGAGTCCGCTGACTCCATGTGGCCCCTCCTTGCCCTGGGCTCTGCCCTGGCATTCTGCTTCGTCAGCGTTTGCGACAAGCGCCTGCTGTCGTTCCACCTGAACGGCGTGCCGCCCCTGTGCCTGTGGTGCGGCGCCACCGGGCTCATCTACGGCACCATCGTCGCAGCGGTCGTTGGCGTGCCGGAGGGCACCACCTGGCAGGTTGCCCTGGCGCCGGTGGGAGCCGGACTGTTCATGGGCTGCTCCGTGGTGCTCCTGTTTCGCGGCCTGCGCCTGATGGAGGCTTCGCGAGCCGTCGCCATTTCCCAGACCAATCCGATTTTTGTCGCCATCCTGGCGTTGATGTTTCTGGGTGAGCACGTATCGCCCGCCCAATGGTGCGGCATCGCGCTGGTGGTCGCCGGCGCGGTGCTAATCTCAGTGCGCCTGTTCCAGGAGCGGCCTTTCGGACGCATCGGCGCCGGTTTGGCCATTCCAAGCACTGCGGTTTTCGATCTGCGCGACCGCACCGCGATCTACGGCCCGGCCCTGCTGGTCGTCAGCGCGCTCTGCGCCGCCGCCAGTTTCGTCGTCGCCAAGGCCGCCCTGAACGCTCACCTGCCGGTGCTGACAGTGTTCGGGATCCAGCAGGCCACGGTGGGCGCGGTGTTCTTTTGCGCCGGCCTGAGCGGCGGTCCCCGCCTGTGGTCTGCGGTGAAGCAACCCGGCGTATTGGCAATGCTCCTGTTCGGCGAGTCGCTGATGCCGGCGATCTCTATCCTGCTGGGAGTCTACGCCTACAGCCTGGGGCCCGCATCGTTGGTGGCGGCGGTCCTCGCGACCCGACCGCTGTTCGTGTTCATCGCCTCCACGCTCCTGTCACGCATGCGCTGGCAGTTCCTGGACGAGACGCTAACCCCCCGCGCGCTGTCGGTAAAAGCCGCGTCAATAGTCATGATCGTAAGTGGCGTGGGCACGCTCAGCGTGGGTTGATTCCGGAATCGGGAACACACGGCGATGCTGCCCGACGTTACGTTAATGATGCGCTGAAAGCGGCCAAACCGCAGTGAATCCGTCGCAAATAAAACGATATTGTTTATCATTGTCCCATTGACGGTTGACAATCGCAGTAACAGATAATATTATCTTGTCCGCAATATCGCGACGCTGAGCGTAGCGATATGAATGCATACCTAGCCTGGAGTCTGCCAACTAATGGACGAACTTGACCTGAAAATCATCGGAATCCTGCAATCGGACGGGCGTGCGTCCAACGCCAAGATTGCGCGCGCCGTGGGAGTCAGCGAAGGCACCGTGCGGCGCCGGCTGCGGCGTCTCATCAAAGAAGACATCGTCCATGTCGTGGCAGTCCCCAACCTCGAAAAAATGGGCTACGGCACGACCGCCCTCATTGGTCTGGAAACCGGCCCGGGCAAGTCCGATGCCGTCGCAGAGTGCATCGCCAACCTCGACGAAGCTCACTATGTCGTCGTCGCCACCGGCCCCTATGACGTATTCGTGTGGACCGCGCTGGAATCGGCCGAAAGTCTCGGTGATTTCCTGCGCACCCGCATCGGCGTCATCGACGGAGTGCAAAAGACCCAGACCTTCGTAACCCTGTCGACCAAAAAGCGTTTCACCCGGGTGTAAGCCGACCCCTTCCGAGGGCCCGGTCCGGCATTGCCGGGCCACCCGGCTCGTTTGCATTGCCTACCCGCCGTGCTATAATTTCCGCGCCCGTGAGTTGTGGCCCGAAGTTCGGTTTGCCACGGTCAACCCACACCACATCACCCGAGGGAATGCCGCTATGACCTACATCATTACCGAGCCATGCGTGGGCGTCAAAGACGCCGCGTGTGTCGACGTTTGCCCGGTGGACTGCATCTATACCACCGATGACGATGACATGTATTTCATCAGTCCCGACGAGTGCATCGACTGCGCCGCCTGCGAGCCGGTGTGCCCGGTTACGGCCATCTTCGCCGAGGAAGCCGTGCCGTCCATGTACGAGGAATACATCAAGATCAATTACGACTACTTCAGCAAGTAGTCGCAGCGCCGCCCGGCGTACACCGACCCCGTCGTGCGCCCGGCGCTTTGCTGCCGGGCGCACGTTTAACGGTTGACACGTTCCCAGATGTCCGCATCCGACCCGCAGCGGTCCGCCCGCCCTGAAGTCAACGTTGTCGTCTGCACCGACGAGTACGGGTGCGGGCGCTGGTACCATCGCGGTCGCAATGCCGAGGACATCCTGGGCGATTTTCGTGCCGCCGTAACGCATTCGGGTGATGACCGAGTGCAGGTCACCACGGCCGGTTGCATCCTGGGCTGCACCTACGGTCCGCGATTCGACGTTGTCCGCCGTTGGTCCGGCGAAAAAGCGCTATACGGATCAATTAAGGGCGAAGCAACCGTCACCCGGCGCGGCCGGGTGCCATTCGCCGCCATTCCGGATGATCTCGTACAGGCGCTCACCGACCACCTGCCCGAAACCGCCGCTCCCATTGCCGGCCTCAGCGGGTCCAACCCTCCGGTCAACGTCGACCTGCTGCGGCGCATCCTGTCGGATTGCAGCCAAGGGATTAGCGACACCACCGTCGGGCTTGCCGAGGCCGTGATCATGGTGCACAACGCGGTCGCCACAATCTCCATCCCGGCCACGCTGGATAACCTGCAATTCGTGGATGGCAGCGGCAGAGCCAGCCCAACCGGAGACATCGCCCTGCTGGCAACCGACGGCGACGGCCAGGCGGCTCTGCAACTGAGCCGCATCCGCCAGGTCGAGTTCATGCACCGGCAGTTGCGCAATGGGATGCCGAGCTACGCCATCTGGCTGCGAGACGACGACCTGGCGACCGTGTACCGGATCTACCTGCGTCGCTCGGAAAACCCGGCCGATAATCCCCGGCGGCATCGGCTCTTCATGGACCTCATTGAACGGTATGGCGAAAAAGTAACCCTGTAACATCTGCCCGGGCGGGGTCGCCCGCCGCGGCGTTCTGCAACACGGGTAACTTTCGTGATTGACGACGCGCTGGCGTGCCGATCCAGCGGAGCTAAACTCGAGGAGGAGCGAACACAATGAGCAATATCGATTCCACTCCGGAATTCGTGCGGGAAACCTACCGCAAGATGGACGAGAAGCTGGCCCAGGTTCGCGGCCGGCTCAACCGGCCGCTGACCATGGCCGAAAAACTGCTGCTTTCTCACCTGGACGACGTCGCCGATGCCGACCTGCGCCCTGGCGACAGCTATATCAACCTCCGCCCCGACCGTGTGGCCCACCAGGACGTGACCGGCCAGATGGCCATCCTGCAGTTCATGCAGTCCGGCCGTGACCGCGTCGCCGTTCCGACCACCGTCCACTGCGACCACCTCATCCAGGCTCGCGTCGGCGCCTCCTCCGACCTCCAGGACGCTCTCAACGAGAGCAACGAGGTTTACCAGTTCCTCGAATCCTCCAGCCGCCGCTTCGGCATGGGATTCTGGAAGCCCGGTTCCGGCATCATCCACCAGGTGGTGCTGGAAAAGTACGCCTTCCCCGGCGCCCTGATCATCGGAACCGACTCCCACACCGTCAACGGCGGGGGTTTGGGTTCCCTGGCTATCGGCGTGGGCGGCGCGGACGCCGCCGACGTGATGGCCGGCCTGCCCTGGGAAGTGCGTTATCCCCGCATCATCGGCGTCAAGCTCACCGGCTCCATGAGCGGCTGGACGGCCCCCAAGGACGTCATCATCAAGCTGGCCTACGAGCTCACCGTGTCCGGCGGCACCAACGCCATCATCGAATACTTCGGACCCGGCGCGGCCTCGATCTCCGCCACCGGCAAGGGCACGATCTGCAACATGGGCGCCGAGCTGGGCGCCACCGGCGACGTGTTCCCCTACGACGAGCGCATGGCCACCTACCTGCGCGCCACCGGCCGTGGCGATCTGGTGGCGATCGCCGAAGAGTACAAGCACCTGCTCCAGTCCGACCCCGAGGTCGAGGAGCAGCCCGAGCAGTTCTACGACCAGATCGTGGAGATCGACCTGTCCACCCTGGAACCCCATATCACGGGCCCCCACTCGCCCGACCGCGCGCGGCCGATTTCCGAGCTGGCCGCCGAGGTTCAGCGCGAGGGCTTCCCGGAGCGGGTTTCCGTGTCCCTGGTGGGCAGCTGCACCAACTCCTCCTACGAGGACATGGAACGCTGCGCCGACGTGGCCCGACAGGCCGCCGAGCGGGGCGTCTCCGCCGCGTCCGGCCTGCTGGTGACCCCCGGTTCCGAGCAGGTCCGCGCCACCATCGAGCGCGATGGGCAGCAGGCCGCGCTGGAAGCCATCGGCGCCACCGTGCTGGCCAACGCCTGCGGTCCCTGCATCGGCCAATGGAACCGGCCCGAGGCTCGCGGCACCGACAACAGCATCGTTACCTCCTACAACCGCAACTTCCCCAGCCGCAACGACGGCAACGCGGGCACCATGAACTTCATCGCCAGCCCCGAAATCGCCATTGCGATGGGCCTGGGCGGCAGCCTGTCGTTCAACCCGCTCACCGATCCGCTGGTGGACGCCGACGGCAACGAGTTCATGCTCCAGCCGCCGACCGAGGCTCCCGAGGTCCCGCCCACCGGCTTCGACCCCGGTACCGATATGTACGTCGAGCCGCCGGAAGACGGCAGCGACGTTGAGGTTCGCGTCGATCCCAACAGCAACCGCTTGCAGGTGCTGAATCCGTGGGAGCCCTGGGACGGCAACGACTTTGAAGACATACCCATCCTGGTGAAGACCGAGGGCAAGACGACCACCGACTCCATCTCTCCGGCCGGCCCCTGGCTGCGTTTCCGCGGGCATCTCAACAACCTCAGCGACAACATGTTCCTCGGCGCCAACAACGCCTACACTGACGACACCGGCACCGGCAAGAACCAGCTCTCCGGCGAGGAGATCATGCCCATACCGGAGATCGCCCGGGCGTACAGCGCGCAGGGCATCCGCTGGGTCGCCATCGGCGATGAGAACTACGGCGAGGGCTCCAGCCGCGAGCACGCCGCCCTGTCGCCCCGGATGCTGGGCGCCGCGGCCATTATCACCCGCAGCTTCGCCCGCATCCACGAGTCGAACCTGAAGAAGCAGGGGCTCCTCCCCCTCACCTTCGAGGACCCGGCCGACTGGGACCGTGTGCTGGAAGACGACCGCATGAGCTTGGTCGGTCTCAACGACCTGGCCCCCGATCGTCCGGTGCAGGCGATCCTCAAGCACGCCGACGGCTCCGAGGAAACGCTGAACCTGCGGCACACGCTGAACGACACCCAGATCGCATGGTTCCGGGCCGGCAGCGCCATGAACCACATGAAGAACCTGGAGGGCGCGTCCAGCTGACCCGCTTCGCATCGGGAACCATCCGGGGGGCGTCGGCGAGAGCGGACGCCCCCGTTTTTGCGGGGGATCCCGGCGGCGCGGTTCGACAAGCTTACCAAGAACCGCCTCGCTTTGAACCACGGCAATTCGAGGACACGGGAGGGCCTGGGGCTTTCCGGAAAATCAGGCGGCCGATGATGCCGGGCGCCGGGAGACGGCTTTTCGATTCACCTCCGGTTGAGTGGTTGGCTGAGCGTGGCTGGGTTGGTTGGTTAATTGATTGCTTCGGTTCCGGTCTGCCAGAGGGTTTGGGGTCGGTGTCAGCCCCACGGCCGGGGGATTTACGCAAGGTTTTTGCCCACTGGGATCGCGCCGCCGGCGGGCCGACGGGAGCGCAGCGAGTGGACTGTCGCTGGGTCTGGCGACGACCACGCCGCTGAAGCATTGGGCGGACGATGGTCGCCGGCGGAACCGGGTTGCGATTTTGATGCTGACGGGTGGCCGTAAACGACCCTTAACTTACCTCTGGCGGGAACCGGACTGGATTTCACGTGACGAGGCCATTATAGGAACTAACGTTCTCAATTGTCAAGAGGGGATGGGATCTTCACGCGTACCCAGTTCCAGTAGGATGGTCATTGCGAGCGCAGCGTGGCAATCTCGTTGCCATAGCGACGACCCTGCTCCCAACGAGATTGCCACGTCGCTTCGCTCCTCGCAATGACAAACTGGGTACGCGTGAGGGGATGGGATGTCTTCGCCAAGAGTCTTTCGATTATTCCTGTCATTCCGGACCCGTATCGAGTACGGGGCAAGCTTTGATCCGGAATCCAGGAACGTCTTGCTACCGTCAACGTCCCTCAACGCTGGCATTTTCTGGATTCCGGCTTTCGCCGGAATGACGGTTTTGACGGTTTGGATGGATAATCGAAAGGCTCTGGCCCGTGACCGCCTTTCCTTGCCCGCCGTCGCTGGCCGGTGGTAAGGTATTGACCATGACCACTCAGATCACCAACGAAGACATCGTCCAGCTGTTCAACAACATGGCCGCCATGCTGGAGATCAAGGGCGACACCGTCTTCAAGATTCGCGCCTACCAGCGCGCCGCCAACACCATCGATCAGCTCAGTTGGTCGCTGGCCGCGGCGGCGGCCGCCGGAGACGACCTGAAGAAAATCCCGGGCGTCGGCAAGGCCATCAGCGAAAAGGTGCAGGAATACGTGGAGACGGGCCACGTCGCCGCCTATGACCGCCTGGCCGAAGAGCTTCCGCCCAACGTGCTGGAGATGCTTGAAGTCCCCGGCATGGGACCCAAGACGGTGAAAGCCGCCGTGGACGAGCTCGGCATCGGATCCGTCGCCGAGCTGGAGCAGGCTGCGCTGGACGGCCGGCTGGAACAGCTGCCCCGCATGGGCAAACGCTCCGTGGCAAACATCCTGCGCCACATCCAGGCCCAGCGATCCCGCTCCGACCGCACGCCCCTGGGCATCGCCTCCGAGACCTGCGCCGCGGTGACCGCCCAGTTGTTCGACGCCTGCACCGGCCTGGTGAGCATCACCCCGGCCGGATCGCTGCGCCGCTGGGAGGAGACCATCGGCGACCTTGACCTCATCGCCGTGTCCGAAAATCCCGCTGAAACCGGCCCGGCGTTGGCCGCCCTGCCCTCGGTACGTGAGGTCCTGGTTCAGGGCGACTCGAAGACTTCCGTGATAGTCGATCCGGGCATCCAGATCGACCTGCGCATCGGCGAGCCGGAGGCCATGGGGGCGATGCTCCAGTACTTCACCGGCAGCCAGCAGCACAACATCCGCCTGCGCGACTACGCAAACCGCCGGGGCCTGTCCCTGAACGAATACGGCATCACCGTCATCGAAAGCGGCGAGACTGAGCGATTCCCGGATGAGGAGACCTTCTACGGCCGTCTCGACCTGCCCTGGATACCGCCGGAACTGCGCCGCGGCGCCGACGAGTTGGACGCCGCCCGCGAGGGCAACCTGCCCAACCTGATCACCGAGGCCGACCTTCGGGGCGACCTGCACCTCCACAGCGACTGGAGCGACGGCAAGTTCCCCCTGGAAGAGATGGTCGCCGCCGTGGCTGCCATGGGCTACGAGTACATGGCCCTCACCGACCATTCCCAGGGCCTGGGCGTCGCCAACGGGCTGACGCCGGATCGTCTCGCCCGCCAGATCGAAATCCTGCGGAGCCTGCAATCCCGGTACGACATGACCATCCTCTGCGGCTCCGAGGTGGACATCCGCGCCGACGGCGCCATGGACTTCCCCGACGACGTCCTGGGCATGCTGGACTGGGTTATCGCCTCCGTCCACAACGCCATGAGCCAGGACCGGGACACCATGACCCGACGCATCACCCGGGCCATGGAGAACCCGCACGTCACCGTCATCGGCCATGCCTCCACGCGGCTGCTCGGCCGGCGCGATCCGGTTGCGTTCGACATCGAGGCCCTGCTGCAAACCGCCCGCGACACCGGCACGGCCATGGAAATCAACGCCGCCCCGGAGCGCCTCGACCTCAAGGACACCCACGCGGCCCGTGCCCGCGAGTTGGGGATTCCGCTGGTCATCAATACGGACTCTCACCACGTCGACGGATTGACCAAACGCACCTTTGGGGTGGCCGTGGCCCGTCGCGCCTGGTGCGGACCCGAGCACGTCCTGAACACGTACCCGGCGAGCGAGTTCCTCGCGTGGCTTCGCGCCCCGAAGGGCCAGCGCACCGAGCGTTTCGCGGTCATGGCCAGGGCCCGAAGCGCCGCGGCGTCCCGACCATGACCTTCACGGTGGACGACACCGGGGTCGCGGTGCTTGCGCCGGTGTATGGCGAGGGTGAAGGGCTGCCGGCATACGAGCCCGTCATCGAGCGGCTGCGTTCCCGCGCCGGCATCGCCGAGCCGTGGCACATCGCGCTGCTGGACGCCATCGGACGCTGGAGCCTTCCCCACGAGCAGCTTTGGGGTCGGGATTGGCGCTACGTCATCGGCGGCGAAGCGCTGGACTGGCTGACGCTGGCCCATCGTCTCTGCCTGTCCATCCCCGATGCCGTCCCGCCGGAGGAACTGGAAGCGCTGCTGTTTTACGGGCATCTGCCCGAGGACATCGGCCCGGAACGGTTCCGTCAGCTCATCGGGCCGTACCGGTACACCGCTCACCTGAATTTCTGGTACGGCGTGGTGGTCGAGGAGGCGCTGCAACTGGTGACGGAGGACTCCATCCGCAAGAGCCGGCTGGTCCGCTGCTACGGCGACAGCGACGACGTGGTGGAGGACGCTTACCGCCATCTCTACGGCGAGACCCGCGCCAACCTCGTCCCTGAGTTCCTCGCCGACGCCGGCGGAACCTGGGGTTACGATCCTGAAGATCTTTCCCTGGCCGCCTGGCAGGAATTCACCTACTGGCTGTTCAAGCGTCGCATTCGCAAGTGGCACCCGGCCCGCGTCGCCAGCGATACCCGGCGCGGCCTGGAGCGGCTCCGCGAGTTGCGCGACGACGAGAATGCCGCGGATCCGGGGCACCTCATCATTGGCAACCCCGATCTGCTGGCGCTGCCAAAAACAAAACAGGGGCGATGATCATCGCCCCTGAATCATTTTCGACGCCGCGGTTTGTGTTCGGCTACAGACCGTACACCTTGCGGTAGCTCAGGCTCATCCGTTTCCGCTCGGTGTCGATGCTGAGGATCTGCACCTTGATCTGCTGGCCCTGGTAAACGATCTCCCGGGGGTGCTCCATCCGGCGAGCCGACAGCTCGGAGATGTGCACCAGGCCCTCGACCCAGTCTTCCAGCTTTACGAACGCGCCGAAATCCATCAGGCGGGTGACCGTTCCATCCACGATGTCGCCAACGTGGTAGCGCTCCGGCACCGTGTCCCAGGGCTCCGGCTGGGTTCGCTTCAGGCTCAGCGAGATCTTGCTGTTCTCGCGGTCCACCCGCAGCACCTTGAGGGTCAGGTTGTCGCCCACGCTGACGACTTCCTCCGGGGACTTGATCATCGACCAGGACAGCTCCGAGATGGGCACCAGCCCTTCCGCGTCGCCCAGATCGACAAAGGCGCCGAACCCGCGCATCGACCGGACGGTGCCCTGCACGATCTGTCCTTCCTGCAACTCTTCCAGCAGGCGCTCCTTGGCTGCGTTGCGCAGTTGCCGCCAGATCCGGCGTTCGGTCAGCACCAGCTTTTCACGCTGCGCGTCCAGCTCCAGGATGTTGAAGCGCGCGTCCTCGCCGATCCTGGCATCCAGGTGTTCGATGCGGCCTTCTTTCGGCACCGGCGCCATCTGGGAGAAGGGAACGAAGCCGCGTACTCCCTGCCAGTCGACCACCAAGCCGCCCTTGTTGTGCTGCACCACCTTGGCCGCCAGCTCAGAGTCCTGCTTGTGCAGTTCGATCAAGTCTTCCCAGACCTGCTTTTCCTGCGCCTGGTCGTAGGAGAATACCGCCATTCCTCCCGGACCGCGATTGTTCAGGTGAATGACAATCACGTTTGAGCCCGGCTGCATCTGCTCGCGCTTCTCGTCGGTAAGTGTCCGCATCTCTTGCGGCGGAACGATGCCCTCGGTCTTGAGTCCGGCGCTGATGACCATACCCTCGTCATCGATGCGCACTATCTCGCCGGTCACCAGGTCGCCTCTGCGATACTCCCTCGGCGAAAATGCCGACTCCGGGAGTTGAGACATATCGGTGACTTCGACTACGTTCGGGTCCTGGGCTACCATCAGTTAAGCTGCTCCTTACTCTTGCTTACGGCCGGTTGGCGCGGCCGCACAGGTCGAGCAGGTACTTCGTTCTCGCTTGGATCACTTTCCCCACAATTCGCCTGCCTAATAATACTTATACCGCAGGCAAATTGCAACCGCAAAACCCGAGGCATTGCTGCACTTGCCATTGGAGCCCACAGGTGCGTGATTGGAACCGTCCAGGCTGATTGTGTCGGGCATATCTGCGGACCATTGGTTCCGGGTCTCCGACACCTGCATTCCCTACCGGTCGCCAGACGGCGTACCCGCGATCGGTACCGTGTCCACAACAGTCTGCAGCCGGCGCCGCCATCGTGTGCGCAGACTCGCGCGCGTACCCAGTTTGTCATCGCTAGGAGCGCGGCGACGTGGCGATCTCGTCCTCGCGTCAGAACCGTCTCCCGAACGATCCCACTGCCCCAACGAGATTGCCGCGCTGCGCTCGCAATGACATTTTCTCCGCAAGTCTGAACAGTTACAGGGCGCAGGGCTATCGCATATGAAATTACAACGGCGTCACTCCGGCGAAAGCCGGAGTCCAGAGCCCGTTATTGGCTTGATATTCGCAAGGAAACAGCCGACTTCGGTCCCTGGATACCGGCTTTCGCCGGTATGACGGTGCTAAACCGTTCATATGCGATAGCCCTGCTTACAGGGCGCAGACTGAATTGACACGGTTGATGCCTCAGTCTATGATTAAAGTCCGTTTAGCCGAGGTAGCTCAGCCTGGTAGAGCACGGCACTGAAAATGCCGGTGTCGGTGGTTCGAATCCGCCCCTCGGCACCATTCTCCTGATTTCCTACTTGGAAACGGCTCCGAAAGGGGCCGTTTCTGCTATTTTGCCGACTATCTCCACGTATGCCGACGTCGCTGGACCGCACTGGACTATGCCCAACCCAATTTCTTACGTCTCAATACCGCCGGTACACCCTGCCAACCCCAAGAGGTAAAGCAGCGCCCTATTGAGGATTGCGCCCGCATTAGAAACGGCGCCGTGCGCCCAGCCGAACGTAACGGTAAACGGGACAGCCAGCAATGTTGCAAGTAACGGAAGAGCTCCGGGCGGTCGAGGAGATCCTCTTACTGATCCTCGACAACGATAACGGTGAGATTCGCCACCGATTCCCTCTGCACTCCCGCGCCGTTGCTTTCGCCGGAGCGGCGCTGATGGACCTGGCGCTGGCATATCGCATCGATACCAACGTTGATCAACTCATCGTCACCGACCCGACACCTTTGGGGGACGAACTGCTCGACCCCATCCTCGCCGAAATAGCGCAATCCGGCGACAATACCCGCGACGCCGCCTTTTGGATCGCGCATCTGGCCGAACAGAGCGACCAGATCCGCGAGAGAGCCCTCACAAGGTTGATTGAGCGGGGTTACCTGGAAGGCGACACCGATGGCCAGGTCTACCTTTCCCCGGGTGTCTCCCGCGTGCGCCGCTACGTGAGCCCGGACGGGAGGACCACTGAGGAAGTGCAGCTCCGCATCATGCGGACCCTTTTCAGCGACGACATCCCGGACCCGCAGGACATCGTCATCATCAGCCTCGCTGCGGCATGTGGAGTGTTCGAGAGCATCCTGTCGCAGGATGAGTTGGCCCAAGTTCAAGGAAGGATCGCCCTCATCGGCCGGATGGATCTGATTGGCCGGGAGGTTGCCGCCGCCATCCGTGAGGTCGAAACCCTGCCCCCGCCGGCGCCGCCGGCGGCACGCCCCGCCGCAGAGATTCCCCAGGCGGCCGGGTTGCCCCTCCTGGGCAACGTATTCGGCATGGCGGGAGACCTCCGTGCCTTCCTGTTGCGGGAATACCGTCAGCACGGGCCGATCTTCGGGGTGCGGGCTCTGCACCACAGATGGGTTGCCCTGGTGGGCCCCGAAGCCAACGTTTTCGCGACGCAGATGTCGCCCACGCATTTCCGGTCCTGGGAGCCGTACCACGAGTTCAGCGCCGCGCTGGGAGCCCACCGCGTCCTCCTGACCATGGACGGGCCGGAGCACCTGCGGATGCGCCGGCTGCTGGTCAAGGGCTATTCCCCCAGGACGTTGGAGTCCAATCTCGACCTGGTCCACGACATCACCCGGCACGCTATAGACCGGTGGCCCCAGGGCCAACCCATAGAGCTGCAGCACATGATGCAGCAGATCATCACCGAGCAGATCGGCATGTTCTGCAATGGTCTGTCTTCCGAAGAGTACCTCGACGACCTGATCTATTTCCTCGCCATGGTAATCCAGATGAACGTCACGAAACGTCTGCCCAAAGCGATGGAGCGCCTGCCGAAGTACCGACGGGCGAAGCGGCGGGTGACCGAGCTCTACCAACGGATCATGGAGGCCCACCAGCGGGAAAGGCGACCGGATCGGCCGCTGGACTTTGTCGATGAACTGCTGGAAGCGAGCCAGGCGGATCCCCAATTCCTCCCGGAAACAGACCTGTTCGCGAACGTTCTGGCGCCGTACCTGGTGGGCATGGACACGTCCGCCAGCGTCTGCGCGTTCATGCTGTACGCGCTGTTGAAGCACCCCGAGTTACTGGAGCGGATGCGGGTCGAAGTGGACGAGATGTACCAGGACGGCCCGCCGACGCCGGAAGGATTGCGCCGGCTGGACGTTACCCGCCGGGTCGCCCTGGAGACGATGCGGATGTATCCGGTGGTCCCCGCCCTCACGCGCACCGTAGCCAACTCGTTCGAGTTTGAGGGGTATCGGGTCCCGGCCGGCGCCCAGCTCCTGTTGGGCACTACGGTGGGCCACCACCTGCCGGAGTACTTCCCGGATCCCGACCGCTTTGACATTGAGCGCTACTCACGAGACCGGGCAGAGCATCTGCAACCCGGGGCATTCGCCCCCTTAGGCGTGGACCGGCACCGCTGCATCGGCAGCAGCCTGGCGGAATTGCAGATCGTCCTGACCCTGGCGACCATCGTCCACGAGGCCGACCTGGAGCTGGAGCGTCCGGAGCGCCCGCTGAAGATCAAGCGCTCGCCGGCGGCACACCCTGACCCCTCGGTCCGGGTCTGCCTGGTTCGTCGCCGGATCGTTTGAGGCCCGTTCGCCCAAGCGCAGGATGGGGCGGATCTCGCTGGTCCCCACGAGGCAGCTCAATGGACCCGAACCATGTACCGCTGATCGGCGAGGCTGAACAGATCACCACCGAATGGATCCGGCAGGCGCTGGCCGCCGGCGGGGCATCTGCTGCGTCTGACATCGCCGCGGCAGAGGTTGAGCAACTGTCGGACGTCACCAACGCCCTAGTCCTCAGTCAGAGTTGGAAAGGCAGGGGTAGAAGCGATGGAATTTGGTTC
>JAPPMU010000003.1:116170-156691 GCA_028873965.1 Chloroflexota bacterium | reverse complement strand
GGCGGAGGGCCGGCTCACCACTCGCTGATCTCACCCCGTCCATCCCCGACGGAAAACCGCCACAGCCTCCGCAAGGGGGCTGTGGCATTTTGAATGGATGCCCCGCCATCGGGCGCCGCTGCGATCCCTGGCCCGCCCGCCACAGACAACCAAAACGCGGAAAGCGAACCGAAAGCGCAACGGGGGACATCTACCTGACAGACGCTAGGTGCAGCAAGACTACTGCTAGGCAACGCAACCACTGCCTACAATCCACGGTGCACATGAACCTGAGCAACGACGAACCCCGCCAGCTGCTCCCGGCAGGTCTCACCCCCGACGCAGGACGCCCGAATTCAGCCCACAGAGCCGCGGAGACGGCTTCAAACGCCATCCACCGAAGAACTACCAATGAACGCGAAAACAGCCGCCGCGGGCGCGTGAGAGCGCCAAGCCCACATCCCAAGGCAGAACGCCGCCGCCGACCGCTGCGAAGACGACCGCCCGCGATTGCCCGTGAGGCGCGCAACACCGCGCAGATTACAGCCACAAAGCAGGCAGGCGCGCAACACCGACAACGGTTGCGCGCACCGGTTGCCAGTGTACAAAACCTGCCGCGACCCATAGAATGAGGAACCGGAAAGCCACCATGACACAACCCAGCGAAACCATGCTGCGCAATCTGCTCGCCCTGGTGGACGAAGACCCTGCCCTACAGCAGGAACTGCGCCAGTGGATGCTCCAGTTCGTCCGCAGCAACGACGAATTGCGAGAGGACCTGCGCAAGGAGATCCTCACCGAGGAACTGCTGCAACTCCCAGAACGCTTCGCCGACCTAGTACGCGTGGTCTCCGATCTTAGCGAGAACTTCGAAGCCTTCGCCCAAGAGACCCACCACCGGCTATCTAACCTGGAATCCGACGTGGCCGAACTCAAGGGCGACGTGGCCGAACTCAAGGGCGACGTGGCCGAACTCAAGGGCGGCCAGCAACGACTGGAACGGGACGTAGCAGGCATCAAGCGCGACCTGTCGAGCCTCCGGGATGACGTCGGAGACCTCAAGGGCGACGCCGCTCTCCGAGCCACCAGAATCGTGACCTACGACATCGCCGACGAAATGGGACACCACATCGTCCGCGACCTCACCCGCGCCGAGGTCCGCGCCATGTCAAGGGAACAATCCCTGCCGGACATACCCCGCAACGGCCGGCGCAGCTTCGCCGTCGCCGACGCCATCATCGAAGTGACGACCAGCAACGGCAGCGTCGGCTACGTAGCCGTGGAAGCGTCCTACACCGCCGACGAACGCGACACCTTCCGCGCCATCCGCAACGCGCACTACCTGCGACGTATGACCGGCCAGCCGGCTTGGGCCGCCATATCAGCGCTGCGCATCGACCAGCGCATCCAAGGCATGGTGGATTCCGGCATCGTGCACTGGCACCAACTTGAACCGGAGGA
Source organism: Chloroflexota bacterium (assembly GCA_028873965.1). GTDB lineage: Bacteria > Chloroflexota > Dehalococcoidia > Lucifugimonadales > UBA3495 > Bin87. The sequence continues at coordinate 155,251 of JAPPMU010000003.1, read as the reverse complement.
TTTCACTCCAGAGTGACCTCCCTCCTCAACAGGCGGCGCTAACCCCACAGCTGCCCCCGACGAATGTGACGCCAGCAGCGCTCACAACCGCGCCAACGCGACATCCCTAGCCACGGCCGCTCAAGGCCGAACGCCGCGTCACTTCCGTTACAATGAACCCACGCTGGATACAGCAGTTCGCCAGCCAGAGGAACCATCATGCAACGGAAGATGAAACTCATCCGCAAAATCCTCGAATACGTCGAGGTCTCGACCACCGAGGAACGACTGCCCGTGCCCGAGTTCCGCGACTACAGCGAGGCTGAGGTCCACTACCATCTCGGGCTCTGTGAGGAAGCCAAATATCTAGTCCTGTACCAACCCGAAACCGACGACCCCATCCGCCGCTTTGGCGGCATCTCCAGGCTGACCTGGGCCGGGCATGAAACCCTCGAAGCCATGCGAGCCGGAAACGACAGCTACTGACGCTGCCACTGAACTCAACGCCGCCGCGCGGGAAAACCCACCCGCAATCTGATCCTGCAATTGGACAAACGGAGCACTGCCATGACGACCATCAACACCTCAGAAGACCTGTTGCGACTGCTGCGCGAAGCACCGCACTTCTACGAATTGAGCGACTTGGAGAAGAGCGCAACAGATATTCGCGAAATCAAAGCGAAACTGACCAGTGCCGGCTACGACAGGTACATTCCAAGAGCGACCACCAACTCAAACCGGCAAGTCGCCAGCGAGTGAGGTCAATCACGGCGAAGACCAACTGAACCACTTGGAAGACATGACCTGTCCAACCCAGCACCATACCCCCACGAAGTGCGCGACAGGATACCTCCATTACCAAATACAGACTGAATTTCAAGCGGGCTGTGCCGGCGAGCCAGGCACCGAATATCCAAAGGAGCCCCGGTGAACAAGGAAGAAACGGTCAACATGGGATCAATCGAGGAAATTGCCCTCATGGTGTCGTCAGTCGTCGCGTGCGCCGCAACATCAGCAGGCCTATTCGCCGTCAGCCACTGGCTCACCAGCAACAGCGCCGGCATGGTCGCCGCGTGGGGCGGCATCATAGCCTTGGCAGGAACTGGACTGACAGCCATGACCATCCACCATGTCATCGGCATCATCAGAAATAAAAAAGCAAACCACCTCCTCAAGAACATCCAGAGCAGCAGCATCAGCCCGAACGCACGGTGTGACCTCACCCTCTACGTCCAGACCGGCACGCCAGCCGAAGCTGAGATCTTCACCCTCAAGCATCTATCCTGCGCCGATTGCGCTGTCCTGGTCGCCCGCCACAACGGCGACATCGCCCGTGCCTCCGACGTGGCAAAGGTCATGATGCGTTCGGGAATCGGTTCGACCAAGCGCAAAACCGCCGTATCGGCGGTAACCCACGCGCTGACCCGCAGCGACAACTGGCACCGCATCGACCAAGGCCTCTACCAGATCACGGAACCGGCAGCCTGAACCAAACGACATCCAGAGAAAGACGAGCAGGCCTGCCCCACAGGCCTGCCCCACAGTCATGGGACACTGGGCTCGTGAATTCAGCGTGGCCGCAGACCGCGGCAAATGGGAGACGACCGCACGCCGCAAGACCATCCTCAACGACGAACTGACCACCAGGAAGCGCTGGACCATCGCCGCCACCACTGGACACCGCAGCCTCGTCGGCGACCGAGAAAAACGCCGCCGAATGAACACCCGCTACAGCGGCAACTTCAACTGGCCGGTATGGTTCGCTTCGTTCCCTGCCGAGCCGGCCAGCCCAAACCTCCTGTCCCACAGCGCGCGACAACGCTCCAGCCAACGGCCCCACCGCCGCGAGGCAGTGTCTGCCCATGCCCAAGCCCAGAGCCTCTACGCCAACCGCTAACGTGATTAGACCAAGCGACAGTCCCGACAGACCAGAACGAAGACCCATGGGCCACAGCAACGACCGTAACCGGCAAATCAGACGCTGCAGAGCGTCGGAGAGCGTATAATGCCGCTTGCCAACCAATGGCAAAACACCACGCGGAACGGTCCGACCATGAAGAAGCGTCAAGCCCGCAAGATACTCAAGCAGGTACTGCAACAGAACCAGCCCGTCACCCTGCCCGACGGACAGCGGGCGTCAAAACGCGCGGTACGGCGCGCAGCCAGATGGGACCCTAACCTGCTTATGGACAAGCCCCCACGGGAACTGAAGAGCGCGGCCGGCTTGGCCAAGCGTCTCGACAGCGCGAGAAGACGGCAGCAACAAAGCTCCAACCGAAGTTTCAAACGTGCAATTCACAGCCGGGCCAGTAGAGCGCCAGTTGGCGCAGACGACAGCGGATAGGCACGTACCGCAGCAGACGCTTCCTCAAGAACAAGACACACTGGCGTAAGTCATGGACCGGTGCGGGCAATAGTTACACGCTCCAAGTACACGGCACCGTCGTCCTCAACGACGTAGTACCAAATCCTCACACGCCCCTCGTAAGTAATCACGCGCAGGTCAGACACGAGGCTTGCATTTAACGGGACCCGGTAAGGATCCACTGCCAGCAAGCGTTTGATGCCCGCCAAGTCAGACCCAGCCACCATCTGACTGACGTGACCATTACGGACAGCCTCGCTCCATCCCTGGACAAATTCGTCCGTTTCACGGACGCTATACCGCAGTTCGCTTTCGTGCGACATCGGCCGCTATCCGTTCGGCTTCGCACAGCTCGTCGTCACTCAACGGCGCATCAGACAACCCCGCCATACAGTAGGGTATTGGCTCGCCATCTTCGGTGGAAAGCCAACCGAGCTCCTGATGTGAATACTCCTCCATGCCCGCAGCGTTAAAGTCAGCGAAACGAAGCAACTGCTCATCCAGAATGGCACGTTCAGCCGCAGAGAGAACCTCCGAACGCGCCGACCGTTTCGCAATCCACCGATGCTGCCGGTACACCCGATGAACGCCAATTACATCTTCCTGCCTCACCTGAACATCGCCCGCAGCCTGCATGGCGCGCTTCGACTTGTACCAGTCAGACGGATACGGACCATGCGGGTAGTGCAGGTACGTGGTGCCAGTCATGGGAGCGCCAAACCGTCGATAGGCTGCGCAATCCGCGTAGTACAGTAATTTCACCAGCTTGGGCTCTCCAAAGTTGGGGTCTGACCGAGAACCCCAGACCAGATAAACGACCGCTTCGGTCAATTTATCCAGACGCTGCTGAAATTGTGGTTCATCTTCCATTGCACTGCCTCCTTCAAATCGGAGTGGCGGCATTCTATCATGCAAGGCAAACTGCCGGAGCCAGCAAGGGCACGCCTGAAACCAATCAAAGGTCACGACGCAATACCGGACGGAAGCGATCAATAAAAACGCGCCACCCGCAGCCGAGCCCTCGCGGACGCAGGCACCAGCCAATAGGCAAACACCGCAGCAATCGCCACCACGCCGACCGCCGAACACCGCAGCCCGCCAGTACTGCAACCGGCCCATCCTCACACGAGCGGCGACGCAGAGCGCCGTTTCGACGTCAGTACAGGCCCAAGTCGCCACAGGGCAACCAAAACACCCCAAGAGGCAGTTTCCGTTGTAAACCAAGACATCCCTGCTCCACCGTCCGGAGCAAAGACGCCACCCTCACGTTTCAGAAGGACGCAGAAGCATGAACGAAGCCGACCACATCCTCAAAGAGCAAAGGAGGCTCCTGCGCCTACTACGCAAGGAGCACCCCAACAAGACACAACCCATTGTGCTCACCGACGGCACCTTGGCAACATACGACCAAGGCTGGCACCGCAGCAGACGCTACGACCTCTACGTCATTACATCAGACAGAGAAGAAGGCGATGATCGCGCCGACAATCTCCACCCGGGAATGCTCGACGTCACTGCGACCAGAGCATTGTGGCAAAAGGACTCGCCAGGCAATTAGACCAGCCAGGCACTCCCACCGCGCACGGCTCCGTAAACCAAACACCTCGGCAAGTCACGGCGCCTGAGCCGCAGAGGCCACTACAACACCGCTGGGCGAACGCACGCCTACCCTGACTGATCCTCCAGCCAAACCGCATTCCGCCACGACAAACCAATCAACGAAACCAAATACCATGACAATCCAAATCCTGCCGCCCAACGTGGCGGCGCAAATCGCCGCCGGCGAAGTCGTCGAACGGCCCGCCTCCGTCGTCAAGGAACTGGTCGAAAACGCCCTCGACGCCGACGCCACCCAAATCTCGGTCGCCATCGAACAGGGCGGAACGAAACTCATCCGCGTACAGGACAACGGCGCCGGCATACCGGCCGATCAAGTCGTAACCGCGTTCTCGAGACACGCCACGTCAAAGCTGCGCACCGCCGACGACCTGCAGAACATCGCCACCCTAGGCTTCCGCGGCGAGGCCCTGCCTTCGATTGCCGCCGTGTCGCAGCTCACATGCGTGAGCTGCACCGCAGACGCGCAGGCCGCCGTCCAGTACCGGATAAGGTTCGGCAACCCCGAACAACCACCAAGACCCGCCGGCGCCGCCAACGGCACCAGCCTCACGGTCGAGGACCTGTTCGGCAACCAGCCCGCCAGGCTGAAGTTCCTGCGCACGAAGCCTACGGAAGCCGCCCACGTCCAACGCGTCGTGGCTCGCTACGCTATGGCCTACCCCCACGTCCGCTTCGCGTACGCCAACGACGGCAACGAGACCTTTCGCACCAACGGCACCGGCAAGCTCCAGGAAACCATCCTCAGCATCATGGGCCACGATGTCGCCAGCAAGATGCTACCGGTGTTGCTCGACGCCGACGACGTGAACGTCTCCGGCTACGTCGGCAACACCGACCTGCACCGTTCGAACCGCAACGACATCTCCGTCACGGTCAACGGCCGCTGGATTCAGGACAGCAACCTCGCCTACGCCATCGAGCAGGGCTACAGCAACTCCCTGCCCATGGGCAGGCGACCCATCGCGGTGATCCACCTCGTGGTGCCGGCCGAAACGGTCGACGTCAACGCCCACCCGACGAAGCAGGAAGTCAGGTTCCGCCACGAGTCGAAGATCTTCGCCGCCGTCCAGCGCGCGGTGCGGGAAGCGCTTTCGAGCCACGGTACCATCCACCAGGCCGTCAGCCGACCCTTCGGACCAGCCGGCCAACGGAACTACCGCCGTCCAGCACCCGACAACGCCAGGTTCGACCAGGAACTCAGCATCCGCCAACCGGCCGACAAGCAAAATCAACGAGCCCGCCCAATGCCGGACAGGGGAAATCCCAGGCCATCCACTGGTCGGCCTGAAAGCGAACGGCGTAGCCCACGGCAACCGGAAGACCCACTGGTGACCACCGACCTGCAGGCAGGACAGAACCTCCGGAACACCATCCTTGAACTGCGCCTCATCGGCCAGGCACAGCGCACCTTCATCCTCGCCGACGGCCCTAACGGGCTCTACGTCCTCGACCAGCACGCCGCCCACGAACGGGTCATCTTCGACCGCGTGTTCCGACAACGCACCGGTCAACCCGCGGACTCGCAGAAGCTCATGCTGCCCGAACGGACCACCCTCGACGAGTTTCAGCACGAGACGCTGGTACAGCACCTCGAGCTCATCGAGCAGCAGGGGTTCAGCCTGCAACACCTCAGCGACCTGACGTGGCAAATCAACGCATTGCCTCTGCCGCTCACGGCACCTCACTGTCCCAAGCCGGAACACGCCCTGCAGCAGCTGCTGGACGAATTCGCCGCCGAGCAGATCATCACCTCACCACAGCAGGCCATCGCCGCCACCATCGCCTGCCACTCAGCAACCCGCGCCGGCGACGCGCTGAGCGTCGCTGAAATGCAGGCCATCCTCGACCAGTTGGCCGACACGCCAGAGCCCCACCACTGTCCCCACGGACGGCCCACCATCGTCCAGATCCCGACGCTCCGCCTGGAGCAGGAGTTCCGACGCCGCTGAAGACAATCGAACCGAACGAAACCAATCATCGGCGAGTGAGACCGCATCTCCCAAACACGCTCCCGGGGCAAAACGGAGGCCGTTCGCTACAATCCAGAATGTTGCAAGCCTTCCGAGTGGAAGATCAACGCCAACATTCTGGAAACCATGGCCGACAATCCGCTCAATGCCGTCAATCGCGGCGTCTATATCAGCGACAACCTGCCGTTCCTGCAGAACGTGAACGACAAGTGCATCGACCTCGTCTGCATTGACCCACCCTCCACCAACTATGAGGCCGGCGAGCTGATGGTAAACGACACAGCGGAACTCATGAACCTGACAGAGGCCGCCCAGGGCACGCTAGACATCTACTCCGCCCGGCAGGCGCGGAAACAGCTACCTGTCTAAGCAGAAGAGCAAAGCAAAACGCAAAAATCCAGCCGCAGAGGTGACATGAGCAAGCAAAATATCAAATGGCCCTTTGGACTCACTGGTCAACCAGAACACCCACACAACCGGTGGGCAGACGACCCCATCTCGTACGAAACGAACGAGGAGATGGCAACGGCCTACCTGCTACGTTTTTCCCGTATGATACAGAACGCGCCCAATGATGACCGCAGAGAATTCTTTACATGGTTCCGACAGATGGTCGACGAATACGGCTACGACAGCCTGACTGCAATAGAACGCAAGATAGAACGAGAATAACGCCCCCCAAGGGGAGGTAATTTCCACCGACAAGTAACTCCAGAGTCAACCCATGTGCAAGGGTTTTCCAAACGGAAACAACACAATGACCACGACCGCCACGGAATGCCGCCACTACTGGCAGAGCGGATACGGTACCAACACCTGTCTCTACTGCGGCCGGACACATCCGTCCATCCGAAAAGCCGGGCTCGAACTACTCTCAGCACACCGGCGTTTCGACAAGAGCGCCAAGGTGCCAGCATGACGTGCTGCAACGACGTCCACGCCTTCGGCCAGTGGTGTTCCCCGTACGCGCGGGGATGTCCCCGAACCGGACGGCAAACCTCGTCCACCGGTATTGGTTCGCCTACAAGATCGCCGTGAACCCCTCGACCAGACGTAGCAAGCACAAACCAAGAGTCACCATCACCTACAACCCCCATTCAAGGCATCAACATGCACCGCGTCGCGCACATCCTGCTCATGGCCGCCGCTGCCGCTCTCTGGATGAGCATCGGCGCAGTGGTGACACTAATCACCCAAGGAAACCTGGAGGCCGCGTCCGACCTGCTGTGGGCGATAACCGCCGCCGGCGGAGCCGCCGCAGCCGTCACCTGTCTCATCTGGGCGAACGTCAGATGGGCGAAACGCCACCGTTGCGGTGCCACAGCGTCGGCAGACCCTAATACGGACACAAAGACCGAAAACGCCGCATGAACGACAACTGACCCACAGCGTCACCAGCTACCATGATCGCCCCGGCCAATCCCGCCGGGGCTTCTCTTTGCCGTCGTACAAGTCATCATCGCCATAGGCCGCATTGACATGCTCATACATGTCGAGGCAGTTGCCCTGATGGTCAAGCGGTAAGAACCCCTAACAAAATGGCTTGCTGATCCATAATCAGGAGGCTAATCTCTCGGTAAGTTCACTACATGGCGGTGCTCTGGCACAGTATAGGCGGAAGCGGGAGGTGGTGTTCAATGGCGAAACCTTTGGTCAGCGACGAATCATGGGAGATCGTACAACCGCTCCTGCCCACCCCCAAACCCCGACGGTTCCGCAATCCGGGACGCAAGCGCCTTGATGACCGGAAGGCCCTGACCGGCATTCTGTTCGTACTGAAGAGCGGCATACCCTGGGAGATGCTGCCCCAGGAGATGGGCTGTGGTTCCGGGATGACCTGCTGGCGCCGGTTGCGGGATTGGCAGCAAGCCGGGGTGTGGCAGAAGCTCCACGAAACGCTCTTGTCCAGATTACACGGGGCGGAGGGTCTGGACTGGTCCCGGGCTTGCGTGGACAGCGCGTCGGTGCGGGCCGTGGGGGGCGGGGAAAAAGACGGGACCCAACCCTACGGACCGGGGCAAGCCCGGGAGCAAGCATCACGTGCTCACCGACGCCAACGGAATACCCCTGTCGGCCATCCTGACTGGGGCCAATCGCCACGACGTGACCCAGTTGTTGCCTCTGGTGGAGACCGTGCCGCCGGTGCGCGGTCAACGGGGCCGACCCCGCCGCCGGCCCCAGCGGCTGTACGCCGATCGGGCCTATGACTCGCGGCGGCATCGCCAGGAATTGCGGAGGCGGCACATCGCGCCGTCCCTGGCCCGGCGGGGCGCGGAACACGGCAGCGGGCTGGGGGTGTACCGCTGGGTGGTGGAACGGACCCTGGGATGGCTGCACCAGTTCCGCCGGCTGCGGGTCCGCTACGAGCGCCGCGCTGACATCCATGAAGCCTTCCTGTCCCTCGGCTGTTCAATCATCTGCTTCCGACGCTTGACCTCTTTCTGTTAGGGGTTCTAAGCCACAGACGCTGCATCTACAGAATGACGGTCTCGTATTCACAGCTCCCAGCCCTCCAGTAGTCTCGAATCTCGCCGCATAGTACCGCTCTCCACCATCCAGGAAAACTTCGCTTCCCGGGCAGTACAACGCTCCCAGGAGGCGTTTCCAGTTGAAACCGGACCACCCAAAGAGCACTTGGAAGACCAACCGCGTAGCCTTTACCGGCAAACAAATATCAAACAGCGCGTCATTGGAAAAATCGGTAGCCACTACCGAGGAACAGCGGCGTTCAACCGCGCTCCCGGGGCAAAACGGGGAACGGTCACTACAATCAAGAATGTTGCAAGCCTTCCACCAGGAAGAGACCTTTCAAGGCTCTGGATACCATGACCAACAATTCGCCGGACACCGCCAACCGCGGCGCCTACATCAACCACGCGCAAGCATTGAGGAAGCAAAATGGACTGCGGAATCAACGAACTTGTCCACTGGGTGCTCCATGGGATGATGCTGCTCGGCATGCTCCTGATGCTGGCGACTATCTACCTCCTCGTACGAGAAGTACGGCGGTTACGCCGAATACCACAGCCACCGCAAGACACAGCACTAGAAGCGCAACGCACTGCTCAGTCGTCAATTGAGTGAAGTCCGAGTTGCGACAATACAAAAAGATCACAATGCTTGCCCGCAGTGAAAAACGCAGCGAGCGATCCAAAAACCGCTACCAAGATTCGCCACAAGTCATTCATCAGCACATTCCTCCTTCAACTCCCGTCGGGCCGTCGCCAAACTGACCGGCGGGAGTTTTTTGTAACATCACCGGCCAAAAATGGGAAACCCAAGGACGAGCAGAAGCCAAAGCGTATGCCCTGCCCACCAAGTCCTTTTCAAAGTTTTAGATGGGATGATGTTCCTCACATACCTAACTCGTCCAGTGTACGCACTGGCTACCCCACCCAGGAGCCCGTCCCCCTTGCCGAGCGCATCATCAAGGCGTCCTGCTCCGAGGACGACATCGTACTGGAATGTTTCGCTGGCTGCGCCTATGTCGCCATCGCTGCCGAGCGACTCGGCCGCAAGCGGATTGCCTGTTGGATCTTGTTGCACCTCGGTGCAGTCGGAGTAGGGAAATCGCCTCGAGTCACTGCTGCTCTTCCCCAACGACGAAGCATCATGGTCCTCGTACCCCTCGGCACGCCGCCGCCCCACTCGGGAATCACGACGAGAAGCCGCCGGCAAAACCGGCAACATGACTACCATCATCAAGAGTCAACACAGCCGGAACATCGAAAAGTTAGACTGGCAGATGAAAATAGCGGAACTACGCGACAGCTCAACCCGCATGAACGCCGCCCCAACCGCAATCCCCAGAGAAAAGTGGGACGAGGACAACATCACAGAACGCAATCAAGAGATGACGGAGCTGTTCATCAGAACCTACCCGCGAGCAAACAACGCCTCGACGGCCTGATCAACTGCAATCCAGGAAAACCCCACACCATGAGCCAAAACGCCCAAATCCATACGCCAGTGGAACACACCAGCACGCCAGCCGTCGGCAACCCCTTCAGCATGCGCTGGCAGCCCCCAGAAAAGGCGCTAACCTCCATCGAGTGCCCGCACCGGTACACCTCCGGTTACGGCAACGACACGTGCCTCTACTGCGGCCGAACTCATCCGGCCGTCACCGCGGCAGCACTCGAATTCATGGAAAGCCACCGACGCCCCGAAAAGCGCGCCACGCAGCCAAAGCAAGGATCGGTCCCAACATGACCTACTGCGCCGTTTGCAACGGCGTCCACGACCCCAGCAACCACTTCAGTTGGAACAACCATAAGGAGGCCGGCATGCCATTCGGCATCGGAAAGAAGCAAAACACCACCTACGACGCACGCGGCCGCGTGGCCAGCCTCGGCAGCATCGAAACCCAGGACGAGGACCCATCACCCGTCGTCGTCGCCGGCATCGGCTCTGCCGCACTGAACCGCCTTGCCGCCTACTGGAAAGCCAGCCAAGAATACGGCATCAGCCACCGCGTCAGCGCCATAATCGCCTATGACCTGAATTCCGCGAACCTGCGCCACTGGCTGCCCGCAATGCAACACGCCGGCGCTGACAAAATCACGGTCACGCCGGAGTTCCTTCCCTTCAGCGACGGGTTCCTGCGCCGCCCCGACGCCTGGATGCAACACCAAGCCGCCGTGGGCGCCGACCTCGAGCGCATGCTCGAGGAAGCCCGCGCCATCGTCAGCCGCTCAGGATCACGCGCACAGCTGGTCATCGTCTTTCTCGGCTTTGGCGGACACGTGCGCCTGGGGCATGTCGTCTACCGCATGCTGGAGGAGACATTCCCTGCAGCCGCCATGCTGCCGGTAGTGGCAATACCTGCCGAACCGGCGCTCGAACGCAACCTCCGAGACTACGGCCTGTGGGAAGAGCTGCTGTCCAGCATCGGACCAGCAACCCCAGTACTGCTCAGCGACAACGCCTTTGGCGACCCGCCCACCATCGACGCTTTGGCTATTGAAGCCCTGACGGCCGCAGAACTCGCCGCCGTACGCGACGTCAGCGTACGCCGCCTCACTGAGCTGGTCGCCGGCCACGAACAGGCCGGAAACCGGTTCCTGGCCATCAGCCAGAACCGCATCCCGTTCCGCGAAAACGCAGAGCGCGGCCAACGCCAACGCCGCGCATTCTTCAACCGCAGCGCCAAGCCGCACGACGGAATGGAGGAACGCTCAAGCATCAACGAGACCGCAGCAGAATTGACCGAAGCAGTATGGAAACTCGCCGAGCCAGGCCCGCAATCCCGGACCTACACCGCCGAAATAGCACACACTGCAAACACCGAGCAGGAACAAGCCATCCTGCTCAGCCTGCCCTTCGACGAACCCACCACCGCAATACTGGACGAACAGGTGCAAGACCTCCTGCGCCGAGACGAGTTCCGCAGCGCCTTCCCGAACACGACGGTGGCCTTCGGGTCGGGAATAGCCCAGCAGCGCCGGCAAGCCGGCCAAGTCGAGGCCAAACTGAGCAAGATCTACGGCTCAGACGCCACCGAGCCCACCGCCGTGGGCCAAATCATGGCCGATACTCCGCGAACCGCGCCAACCACGGCCCGAGTCGTCACCCGCGGCCAAGCAAGGCGCATGACAGGAAACAAATCATCGTCCTTCGAGCGCATGGCGCCCAAGACACGAGACAATCGATGAATAGGCACGCCATCATGCCACTATCCAGCCTACTGAAATCGGCAACCGGCACCTGTCGATATTGCCACCGGAAAGCCGGCGTCATCGCACGTTCCCACCACACCTGCCGCGCCACCTTCAAAGCCGGATGGACCGAGATGATAGCCATCGTCGCCGAAGCCGCCAGAACCCACAACTTCAACGAACACCGCCTGCGGCTATCACTTGCCGAAATCGCCCGCCGTTCGTACGGCGACGCCGACACTGTCAACGAAGCCCTCGAAGCCGGATGGAAACAGAGCGTCGCCCATTCCATGGCCGACGGCATCATCACCCAACAGGAAGAGAACCTGCTCCGGGAGTTCAGGGACCGTCTGGCAATGGACCAAGCCGCGGCCGACCCGAAGGCCATCTGGTTCCCCCGTAGGTGCGGGGATGTCCCCCCTACTTGACCGGCTTCGCCTGCGCCGATCACGGTTCCCCCCGTAGGTGCGGGGATGTCCCCCCATGCGCGCCTCCTACTGAGTCTGGAACCTGGGTTCCCCCGTAGGTGCGGGGATGTCCCGTCGGGGCGGAGGGGTATTTGCCCACCCAGGAGGGGTTCCCCCGTAGGTGCGGGGATGTCCCCGATCCGCCACAGGTCTCGGCCCCAACGGGCGGGGTTCCCCCGTAGGTGCGGGGATGTCCCTAGAGTACCGACACCGGCCCCGAGTCTGCCGGGGGTTCCCCCGTAGGTGCGGGGATGTCCCCGTTGACGCCTACTGGTGACAGCTTTTCCGTACGGTTCCCCCGTAGGTGCGGGGATGTCCCAAGTTCAGGCGATTGTTGTCAGCGCCCAGGTGGGGTTCCCCGTAGATGCGAGGATAGACCGCCGACCAACACGTTGGTCAAGTTAGGACTTTGCCAAGACAAAACACCCACGAAAATGCACACAGCACGTTACTTCGACACGCTCCATCCACATCACGCAAAATGACACTGCTACTCACCCTGCTTCTCAGCACCCTGCTACTTGCATCGGCGCCGCACTGCGACGTGGAACTCCCACCGCCAACCTGGCACCAAGCCCGAGCTGAGGCCGCCGCCAAACGCCACCTGATGGACCATCACGGGGACATCGCTCAGGACACCTTCCGACACGCCCGGCGGCAAACCGACCTGCACCAGTCAGCATGGGAACAGGTAAAACGATCCATGTTGGACAACCCAAAACGCCCACGCTGCGCCGCGCCCAAGCACTGGCCCGAGCAGGGAGTAGTCTGTTACCAGAGCTACCGCGCATACCAGCCTGTCAGCACCTTCATACAAACATCCATCTACGTGGAAATGCGCAATGCCGCCGCCGAGGGAGACAAAGCTAACCCTGAAGTGGTTTCAGCCCACGTGCGGGCTCAGGGAATGTACGTGAGGCATGAAGACCCCGAGCCTGGCTGACCCGTTCTACACGGACCTGCCGACCTGCGCCAGCGTGTGCAACTCGATTCGTCAATAAAAACGCGCCGTGTGACCACTCTCCCATCTAACCCACCAAAACGCGCCCGAGGGCCGTTTCCAGCCGAAATTGCAACATCCTAGCACCGTTCGGCCGCGCAACGGCGACCCGCATCGGGCACTGCCGACCACGACGTGTCCTACAGTATGTCGCCAACAGAGGCGCCAGCCACCATCTGCGATAGGGAGGCCAGTTTTGTTGCCAGCACCAGGCTGCCACGAATTATTGTCAACAGCAAGTCGGATCTGACCCACCTGGATAGCACTCAGCGATTCTGTCAGTCAGCATTATTGTGGTTGTCGCCGGACAAGCCGGCACCGACGCCCTCCCCACCGACGCGTTACCACCACCAGACTGCTGGACCGGTGCAGTAAACAGCCCCCGGGCCAGCAAAGCGACAACTCCAGAAGGGACTGAACTGGCGGACACCAATTCCACCGACACCCGAACGAACCCTACAAGTCAGGCGACCTCCCGACCAAGTAATCACCATCTGGAGGTTCGTAACCCGGCACCCGCTCCGCAGCTTGGACCAGCGCGTTCAACGCGCTCCGCCTTTTGTACCCGACGATGTTCACGTGGCCAGCACCGCCACCGGCCCTATCCCGCTCAACATCAAGGCCTTTCTCCCGCAGCAGTCCCACCCGAACCCTGACCATATAGGGCTCTGGTCCTTCCGAAGCGGCATCGTCTGGGGTCGTCTCCGACTCCAGATAAGCCGAAGCTTGGCCATGTCTCCCGTCCTGAATAAACGCTTGCGACGATGGCCGCCGACGCTGCAACTCCTCGTCATAAACATGCTGGTCCGCCGCCACGCGCCGGTAGATCCATGCACCGCAGCCAACCGGAGGATCCTCAACCCCAGTGCTCATCAAGCCACTTCGGCCCAGGCCTCAGCCAACAGCAGTCGGGCGTGCTCCCTCAGGTCATTGAACTGATCCAGGCTGACTTCGGCCTCGTGGTCCCTGCCACGTCCCGAGACATAGTACTCGAGCGACCCATCGGGATCAGACTCGATCTCCAAATAAACACCGTTGCGGTGCCACTCAGCTTGCACACCACCACTCTGTGTTGGCACCAACGCCGGCGCAGGGCAATCGTCGTCCAAAACCTTGCCCAGTAACATCAAAAGGCGCAGCACAGCACCCCAATCGGTCAGCTTGGCACTCTCACTGGGCAGATCATCATGATTCCACCTCAAGTTGTGGCACGCAACTAACGTGTGCTGGAACCAATTGCCCAGCACCATCGTTCCCGGAGGATGCAACACCACAAAGGGCTCGCCCGACGGCAACATCACGCCGCTAATCGATCTTGAATCCAAATTTACCATGCACCCCAACCAATCCTGCAGGGCGTCCAGCCGCCAATACGCCGGTGCCCCCTGGAAAATTCGAAGCTCTTCCCCAGCGTTAACCGTAGCCATTTTATGCACCTCTCAGTCGCGAGTCTCGCGGTTGGTAATGTTCCAGCATAACACCCCCGCAACCACGTCCGGCGCCGGCACCTCTCCGACTTTGCGAGAAATCCCGCTGTCCCTCTCGGGAGCCCCGAACGAATCCAGCCCCGCCGGGGCGTCACTACCGAGATGGAGGCATAATAGACTTGGCCCACTAAAAACGTCAAACGATCACACCAGCCGCCCCATGGGCCGGCAGCTTCCGGCGCCAGATGCCGCGATTTTCGCACAGCGAGCCCAAGGGACGGCTGCAGACGGCCAATTTGTACCTGCCCATGACCTCTGAGGGCGGCAACCGAGCCGCTGCCCTTCACGACAACCACCGCGACTACAACGGTCGCTTGCCGGTGGCATTACCGAATTGAACGCCACCCACGGCGCTGAGTTCGTCCTTTCAGCGGTCGAATTCTATCCACCAACGGCCAAACTCTGAGTCGGGTTCCCCGGCACACGCGGGGATAGACCAGTAACACCCGCCCTTGCGGGCGGGTGAGGATTGAAACGACGACCTGCCGGCCTGGGATGGCCAGCCACGCAACGGTCAAGCGAAATCAGCCTCGCCGTCCTCACAGCCCAATCCCCAAGGGCACGGAGTCCAGCAGGCCAGCAAGGCTAAGTACCCGCCTGGAAACCGTGTAAACCAGCAATCGCCAGACATCAGTATCAGGCAGCTCATTTCCAGTCGAGGAACCCATTATGAATGCTGCAAATCCTTGCGCCTCGTGGCCTGTGGCGCGATTTTCGGCACCAGACGAGGAAATTGCCTACGAACCAGTTTCAGAGCCTCTCCGCGACCCTGGGCGCACGGAAATCAGCCGATGCAATGCCCACTGCACCAACATCAGCGACCGTTGAATGAGAAATCCTGAAACATAAAGCAACCCGAAAAGAACAGAAACCAGCCCGATCAAAACGAACACCAGGATATGCGCCATCCCAATCAGACATCCGTCAACGGCTCGCTCCAGCAAATCACGGTTCTCCCCCGCAGTCCGCTGCTCCCTAGCCGCCGACCACTCTTGGTACTCTTCAGACTGCACCCAAGCGCGATTAGTTTCTCGCCAGTCACTGACGGGTTCGCCCCAAGTCGGGTCTTCCTCCGCAGTACCCGAGTTCCACACCCAAGGCATCGGCTCACGCCCACACCACTGCTGGAACCCCGACACCCGGTTATCACGACAAGTCTTCATCTGCGCTTCAAATTCCGCCGCCCTCTGCCGTGTGGGAAACCACGCGTAGCCGACAAGCCGCGGATTGGTCCCCGCCGTAGTCATCACCTCGCCGCGCTCGTGCTCGCCTACCCGCGGCACCAGCCTCCCCGTGTGGCCCACATAGTGGCCATGCGTCGTCTCGAGGACATAGACGTAGAAATCACGCCGCCCCAGCTGGGCATCACGCACATCCTGCTCAGGCCCGAGGTCTTCAGGTTCATGCCAATACATCAGCGTTTACGTCTCCTGCCAAAGCACCAACCAGCGACAATGGCCATTACCAACAGAATTACTATAAAACCGCTGCCATACGCCCAAAGTACGAAATTGCCCATACAGCCCCTACTCTCATCGAAGAGACGCCCCTCCTTTGCCAAGGCATCCGCCTCCATGTAGGACCGCAGCGCCTCGCTCACCCTTCCAGCATGGTGGTGATCATCACCAGCACGCAGGGCGTCCGCCGCCGGCCCCGTCAATATCTCGTCAAAATGCCGGTCATGGTCTCACCCACGTCTCCGACACAGCCGGAACTGGCTGATGATAGCTCGCCCCCATGGTCACAATAGCCACTACCAACAGAATGACGGCTGCCCTCATGTTCTCCAGTACCGCTTCACCTGCTAGTCCGCCCCACGGGGTTTCCTCCGCAACCCGCCAAATGGAAGCCAAAACGGAAACCACCGAACTGGTCGAGGTCACGACGAAGGTCGCCTACGCGACCACTTCATCCGCGCCCATGCTGTCAGCGTTGCAACGGCAAACACGGCAAACAAGCCGATGAAACCGGCGAGCCAGTAAACGCCCATGCCTACGGGAAGCGACACCAAGGCAATCAAGATTTTCTTGCGGCGACTCACGATACACCTCAGTGACGAAAAAGCACCTTCGTCTGGACTCAGCATCCCTACGCCGTACACCCGGCGAACGACCCGCCGTGCATTGCCGGAGATGCACACGACACCACTGTAGAGGGACTTCGGCCAGCGCGAATTGAAACATCACGCCCGCCGGCTCAGCAGGTCACGCTGCTCGACCGCGTCTCGGGAAACCCTCCGGTTTCTGAGCCCCTCAACAATCCAGCGCTTGTCGGCTTCGTCCAAGCGACGCTCCAACTCCCGTTCGTGGGCCGCGGCCTCCCGGAGATGCTCGAGTTCGTGGAGAACTTGCCCCACCTCGAGCTCGGAGCGGGGCATCACGTTGTTGTCGCCCAAGAGGACGGTGTCGCCGCTGCTCCGGACAGCCTCCGGATTCTGGTTCAAGATGCCGACGAAGTTGGTCCAGATGCCCGCCGTCCGAGCCAAGCGGGCCCGAAGTTTCAGGACCCGCTCATGAGTGGCCTCGTAATCGGCAACCAGCCGCCCCAAGTCGGCGTGTTCGTCGTTGGTCGTCGTCATGATGCCGGCACTCCCTGTGATACGGAATACTGCAATGTTACGCACGCCGCAGAAACTTGCCCCGGGAGCATCGCCGGCGGCTGATGTCCGCCACGGGAAAAGCGCAGCAGCGCCGACTACCAGATCCCCCACCAAGTCAAGCACCGGAATGCCGAGGCACACCACATGGCCCAGCAGTTCCAGATCGTCGTCCAAGACACGACGACCAGTGCGCCCATCATACAATTGGCAGTCAGCCGCCGCCGCCGTTCCCAGTCCCCACTGGGCGCCAAACGCGTCCTCCGGCGCACTTACGCATCAGTGGCACAATTTCCGCACCAATGCCACGCAAATGCGCCCAAGGACCGTTTCCAGCCGAAACTGGGCATCATACGCGTCGTTGGCAAAGCAACGAAGGACGCCAAGCGCAGACCCAGCAGCCCGCTTCACCACAAGACGCAGGCCCTCATAGGTCCCGAGAGCCGGACCGCGCAAACCCCAAAGCGACGGATTACACAACCACCATTGCCGTCCCGCCAAACATGCTCAGATCAACCAAAGGAACCAAGGCCACAATGACCACGACCAAAACGGCCAACGCGGCACGCCAGAACGAGACTGGACAACCCGAAAACCGACAAGTCTCTCCCAACGCCCAAACCGACGAGCAGGAGCACGAAACGCGCCTGCGCCCCGCCCAACTCGCAAACTTCGTCGGCCAAGCCCAAGTCAAGGAAAACCTCAGCATCGCCATCGCCGCCGCCCGCATCCGCGAGGAACCCCTCGACCACGTCGTGATCTACGGCCCACCGGGCTTGGGCAAGACCACCCTGGCCAACATCATCGCCCACGAGATGCACGCCACCATCAAGACCACCTCGGGACCCGCCATCGAACGCCCCAGCGACGTCGCCGCCATCCTCACCGGGCTACAGCCCAACGACGTGCTGTTCATCGACGAGATCCACCGCCTCAATCACGCCGTCGAGGAAGTCCTCTACTCCGCCATGGAAGACTTCTTCCTGTCGTGGGTCGTCGGCAAGGGCCTCTCCGCGCGGAACATCAACCTCCGCATCAACCCGTTCACCCTCGTCGGCGCCACCACCCGCTACTCCATGGTCAGCGCCCCACTGCGCGACCGCTTCGGCTCCGTGCTCCGACTCGACTACTACTCCGACCACGACATGGCAACGGTGGTCAGCCGCTCCGCCCGCATCCTCGAAATCGATGCCGACGACGAGGGCCGGCGCGAGGTCGCAATCCGCTCCCGCGGCACCCCACGCATCGGCAACCGCCTGCTGCGCCGCGCCCGGGACTACGCGCTGGTGCGCGCCGCAAACCGCGTCACCGGTCCGGTCGCCAGCAAGGCATTGGACAGCCTGGGCGTCGACGCCCGGGGACTCGACGAAACCGACCACCGCCTGCTGAACAACATCATCGAGAAGTTCAACGGCGGACCCGTCGGACTCGACACCCTCGCAACATCCCTCGGCGAAGACACCAGCACCGTCATGGAAGTCCTCGAACCGTTCCTCATACAGCAGGGCTTCCTCGAACGCACCCCACGAGGCCGCGTCGCCACCCGGCTGGCGTACCAGTACGTCGGCGCACCGTCGAAACCCGGCACGGAAAAACCCCAGCAGCAACGACTGCTACCCGACCGCTGACGCGCGCACACCAGCGAACACCATCAGCGCGTCTCATAACCACCCGCAACCCAGCCGTTCGCAACCCCAATCACAACTCGTCAAGACAAGCGCAGCGGCACCGATACCGGCACTACGCCATTTTGAACCGCCCAAACCACCAGCTGCTGCATGTTGCCCACCCCCACCTTGTCCTGCACGCCGTAAATCGCGTTCCTCACCGTTGCCGGCTTCACCGAACGCTGCACCGCAATCTCCGAATACGACAGCCCTTCCACGAACGCGACCAGTATCTCCCGCTCCCGTTCCGTCAGACCCACCTGCTCCGCCGCATCACGCGGGTAGTCCCGCCACAGATCAGCAAAGACCTTGCCCAACGTCTCAGCCGGCACTCGAAACTCTCCAGACGCCACGTCCCGCAACGTCGCCAGCAACCGCTCTCGGTTCGTGTCCTTGCAAAGATAACCTGTCGCGCCCGCCGCCAGGGCGCTGACCACCGCGTTCCGCCCACCGAGCACCGTCAGGATCACCACCTTGGTGCCCGGTGCCTGCTCCATGATCTCCCGGCACGCCAGCACACCGTCCATGCCCGGCATCAACACGTCCATCAGCACCAAGTCCGGGCGCGAACGGCTGACGACTTCGACCGCCTCGAAACCGTCGCCCGCCTCACCCACCACCTGGAACTCCCCCGTCCCCTCAATGACCTCACGGAGACCTTCACGCACTATCGAGTGGTCGTCCACCAAGACCACCGTAACGACATCAACATTCATACACACCTCGCTAAACCCCTGAAGTTGAAATCTCACCTCCCACCACGGCGCCTCCCAACGCGCCCGACCGTTCGACGACCAGACGCCCACCCACGCGTTCCAGGTCCCGAGCCATGTTCCCGAAACCCTGACCACGGGACTCGTAATCCTCCGGCAGCCCCACGCCGTCGTCAGAAACCGTCAGACTGACGACGCCGTCGCCAAACGCCAACTCCACCAGAACCCGGCTTGCTCCAGCATGGCGGTACACGTTGGCCAGCGCGTTGTGCGCTACCGTGAAGAGCACCCGCCGCACCTCCAACGGCAACTCCGGCTCGTCGCCCACCACCGAGAACTCCACCGGCAACGACGTCACGTTCGTGAAACTGACGACGTGTGAGCGCACGGCGCTACGCAAACTCTCCCCCTCGTAGAGACCGCCAACGTCAATCAGGTGCCGGAGCTGCCACACCATGCCACGCGCCAAATTGGACGTGGCCCGCAAACGGCCGACCAGCGCCGAATCCCGCTCCCCCGCATCAGCGGCAGCCGCGTCGAGACCCAGCGAAACCACGTACGCCGACTGCGCCGCCGTGTCGTGCAGCGAACGCGAGAACTCCACCCGCTCCTGGAGCAACGCCCGCTCCCGACCAAAGGCATCGCGCAACCGCAGCCGCTCAAACCGGCACGACAACGCCACCATCGCGTTCACCACGTACAGCGACAGCACCCGCACCAGCAGAACCCTGCCCTCACGACTATCCAGGTCAATCCCGTCCCCCAGTCCCAACGCCACCAGAACGTAGAAAGCCACCACACCGGTGCAGCAGAGCAGGCTCGCCCGCACCGAACCCATGACGAAACCGGACGACGCCACCACCGGATAGTAGAAAAGATGGTGATACTCATGGATGAACCCACCGCCCGTGACCACGGCGGACGACACCAGCACCGCGTCCAAAAAGCAGAAAACCAGCAGGTACCACTGGCGCAGCACACGGTGCGCCAAGACACGGTAGGTCATTCCTCCTACGCATACCACCAGCGTCAGCCACAGCCCCCAGTAAAGGAGAATTTCTGTGCGCGTGCCGACCGGACGATAGACGAGCATCCCCAGCAGAACCAAGGCCACCACCCAGTGAACACAGATGTAGCCGACCAACGCGCGGCGCAGGTCAGCCTGTCCGAACGAGCTTAGCCGGTACCAACCGCTTCCCAGAAGCCACAATGAGCGGGACCAAAGAAACGAACGAACCTGTCCCCAACGTGTTGCCATAGCTGCACTGTTTCCCGCGACGAAAATAGACGCCACCGCGATCAAAACGGCGCAAACTTACCACACCAGCCCCAACGGCGACGCTTATTCCGCGTGCGGGAATCCATCAAAAGAACGATGCCAGTCCGCACCCTCCAAGGGTAGGAGCGAGACGTCGCAACAAGCGCCAACCGCGCCGAACCGACAAGCCATCCTCGCTACTATCAAGATTCCCGATACCCCATTTCAAACTGAGTCACTACCGACGTAGGGGAACCCTTTGGGGCAGACGTCGCGGCTACGGCGTCGGGATTGCCACGCTGCGCTCGCAATGACATTTTCCCCGCAAGTCTGAACAGTTACCCCGTAAGCGACATGATGACAAACGGGGAAAGGGTTTGGTAACATCTTGTCTCCGAAAAACAGTTTCCAGGAGTGATCACGTTGCCGGCTCAGAAAGCCCACCGCAAATCCGTAAAGCGCTACTCACGTAACATGAGCGCCCGTCGCGCCACCCGCACCGCCATCAATCGCGCCCGCCGCGCCGTGGCGACCGCCGATCCTGATTCCGAAGAAGCGGTGCGCAATGCCATGAGCATGCTCGACGTGGCGGTCAGGAAAGGCATACTGCACAAGAACAACGCATCCCGGCGGAAGGGCCGTCTGGCGGCGGCGCTCAATCGATCCCGCGCCGGCTAGATTTCCGGCGCATCACCGCAACGGATTGCCCGAGGGTCGGTCGGACCCTGCGGGCGCTTCGTTTTATCGGTTTGGCCGCGCACGAAGCGGCAATCGCCCACACCGGACCCGAGACAAGGCGACGGCGCAAGAAGACGATGGTCAACGAGGTCGCCGGTTACGGATTGGTGACCGTGGTGTGTTGACAACCCTTCGCTGATTTATTAGCATATCGGTGCCGAACATTAGTTTGCGATGCAGAAAATGCACACAGTGTGGAGGAAGCCCGTATGCCACCGAAGAAGAATCTGAGGCCACGACAGCAACAAATCCTGGATTTCATCGAGCATTTCCTGGACGAGAACGGCATCCCACCGACGGTGCGGGACATTCAGCGGGGATGCAGCATCAGCAGCACGTCGGTTGTCGATTACAACCTGCGATTGATGGAGCGGGACGGGTATCTGAAGCGTCGCTCGGAAGTGGCCCGAGGGATCGAACTGCTGGATGAAACCGGCCTGCCGGTGGCCAACGGCGCCGCCCGGGTGCAGATAGTGGGCAGCATCGCCGCCGGCGAGCCGATACCGGCTTTCTCCTCGGAAGGGGTCGGCTCGGCCGCCGAGTTCGACATCGTGGAGGTCAGGCCGGACCTCAAGAAACGGCACGGGACGCTGTACGCGCTGTCGGTCAAGGGCACGTCGATGATCGACGCTCTGATCGACGACGGGGACGTGGTGGTCATCAAGCCGACCAACACGGCCCGCAACGGCGAGATGGTGGTGGCCTGGCTGAAAGAGGAAGAAGAGGCGACCCTCAAAAAGTTCTTCCGCGAGGGCGACCAGGTCCGGCTGCAGCCGGCCAACAGCACCATGGACCCGATCTACGTGTCGGCGGACAACGTGGAGGTGAAGGGCCGCGTGGTGGAAGTGCTCCGGCAGTTCTAGGGCCCGTTGACAAACTTCGTCATTCCGACATATCCCGTCATTCCGGCGAAAGCCGGAATCCAGGGGTGCAAAATACTCGGCTGGAAGTGATCTTTCTGGGTTCCTGCTTTCGCAGGAACATCGGTGTGATTTTCAGTTCCGGCTGTTGGCCAGGGCTCCGTAGGTGGCTACCAGGAAGGGAACGCAGTAGGTCAGCGGAATTTTCCATGCCAACGCGCCGGCCAGATTGCCCGTGACGATGGCGTCACCCTGATTCAGCGCCGTGAGGGCCGTGCCCACCACGGCGCTGGCGATTAACGACCGGCGCAGCATGGGCCAGTGACGCAGGGCGCAGCGGAGGCACTTGGTGATGCCCGTTGCCCCGCCGCGGGGGCGAAAAGTAAAGCTGGCGTTGGTGGCCGTGGGTCGTCGGCACCGTTGGCACGTGAACTCGGCAGCCGGCATGGTTCGCTGGGTTCAAACCGGAACGGCGGCGGAAGCGTAGGGCGAAGGTTCGGGAAGGTCGAACACCCGGGTCGGGGCCAAACGGCCCTCGGGTTCCGGGCGAGCCAGGGCGAGGAACACTCCGGCCGGGTCGTAGATGCGCCACAACCGCGGGTCCGATGGGTCGAGCCGTACCGCTCCGACGGCGACGGTCTGGCCGTGGCGCACGGCCCAGGCGCGGTCCGCGTCCACCTGCACGGCCGGAAGTTCCCGCAGCGCCCAATCGATGGGATGCAGATGGCTCGTCCAATTGCCGGAGGCGGCGGCCTGCTCCAGGGCATCGGGAGTGATTCCCCCTGAGCATTCAAACTGGCCGCATGACAGTCGAACCAACTCGGTCACATAGGCGCCGCAGCCCAGGGTTTGGCCGAGGTCGTGGGCGATGGTGCGGAGATACGTTCCCCGGCCGCACTCAACGGTGAACGTCGCGAAAGGAAGTCGGACGTCGTCTATGGAAATCGAACGGACGGACACGCGGCGGGGAGAGCGTTCGATCTGTCGGCCGGCGCGGGCCAGATCGTAGAGACGTTTGCCGTCAACCTTGACCGCGCTGTACATAGGAGGCAGTTGCTCGATTTCGCCGACGAATTCGCCGATCACGTCGGCAATGCCGGCCCGGGTCAACCAGGAAGGATTGGAGATCTCTTCAATGTTGCCTTCGGCATCGTAGGTGTTACTGGTGGCCCCCAGGCGCACCGTCATACGGTACCGCTTCCAGCCCGAGACGACGAGTTCCATGAGCCGAGTGGCCTGCCCGAAGCAGATGGGCAGGACGCCTTCCGCCAGGGGGTCCAGGGTGCCGGCATGGCCGACCTTGCGGCGCTGCCCGGTAATGCGCTTCACGCGCCGGACGGCGTCCATCGACGTGATGCCGACGGGTTTGTGGAGGTTGAGGAATCCGTTGATCGCCGGCCGCCCACGTTCACCAGCAGGCATAAGCTTACGCTCGACCCGCCCAAGCCTGGGCGCCGTCCTCCGATTCGTCCGGGACTTCGAGATCGTCGATGAGTTGCATCAGCCGGTCGGCCTCAAGCATGGCGTCGTCCATCTCGAAGGTGAGGAACGGCACGTGACGCAGTGAGACCCGACTGCGCAACTCCCGCCGCAGGTAGGATGCGGAGGACTGGATCCCGGCCAGGGCTTCCTGGCGGGCAACTTCCGGGCCCATCACGCTGACGTAGACCCGGGCGCTGCGCAGGTCTGAAGCGGTGCGCACCTGGGTGATGGTGATGATGCCTTTCAGGCGAGGGTCGTTGACCTGTGAAGCGAGCAGGCCGGCGATTTCCTCGCGGAGCAGGCCGTTGACCCGCTCCATTCGTCTGCGGTCCGCCATGGGTAAACCTCGCAGTATCCGCCGGAGCGTTAGTTGGCTCGCTCCATGCGGTAGGCCACGATCAGGTCGCCTTCCTCGAAATCGTTGAAACCGTCCAGGACGATGCCGCACTCGGTTCCGGCGGTGGCCTGGTTCACCTCGTCGCGGAAGTGGCGAAGGCTGCCGATCTGGGTTTCCGTGACGACCTCACCATCGCGCGTGACCCGGATGTTGCCCTGCCTGACGATGCGGCCATCGAGGACGCGACAACCGGCGATGCGCACGCCGCGGCGGCCGGGGAAGATCTCCCGGATTTCGGCGCGGCCCACCACCACCTCCGCGTACTCGGGTTCCAGCAATCCCTGGAGCGCGGCTTCCACGTCTTCCAGCAGGCGGTAGATGATCCGGTATTCGCGGACCTCGACACCCAGGCGTTCAGCGGTGCGCTCGGCTCCCACTTCAAACCCGACGTTGAAAGCCAGTACGATGCCACCGGACGCGGCGGCCAGTTGGACGTCGGAATCGCTGACCAACCCGGAGCCGGAGTGGATGACGCGGGCCTTCACGTCGCCCTCGGACAGCTGCTCAATGGACTGGACGGCCGCCTCCACGCTTCCCTGGACGTCGGCCTTGAGGACCAGCACCAGTTCCTTGACGTCGCCGGCGTCGATCTGCTTCACCACGCTGTCCAGAGTGAGCACGGTTTCGAGGTTGCCGGTGCTGGAACGGTGCTCACGGCGTCCCGCCATCTGACGGGCGGCTCGTTCGCTGGTGACTACCGACAGGATGTCACCGGCTTCCGGCACTGCGTTCAGCCCTGTCACCACACCGGGTGAGCCTGGAGCAATGGAGTCGATGCTCTGCCCCTGTTCGTTGGCCATCGCGCGGACCCGGCCCCATGCCGTGCCGGCGACGATATAGTCGCCAACGCGAAGGGTGCCGGCCTGGATCAGGACGGTGGCGGAAGGCCCGCGGCGGCGGTCCAGGGTGGCCTCGACGATGACGCCGGCGGCGGGACGCTCGGGATTGGCCTTGAGTTCAAGGATTTCCGACAGCACCGAGAGGTTTTCCAGGAGGTCGTCGATCCCGTCGCCCGTCTGAGCGGAAACCGGCACGGCGATCACGTCGCCGCCCCATTCTTCCACCAGCAGGTTGCGCTCGCTGAGCTGACGCTTGACCACGTCGGGCTGCGCGGTGGGAAGGTCCATCTTGTTAATGGCGATGACGATGGGCACGTCGGCGGCCCGGGCGTGATCGATGGCCTCATCGGTCTGCGGCATGATGCCGTCGTCGGCGGCCACGACCAGGACGGCGATGTCGGTGACCCGGGCGCCGCGGGAGCGGATTGCGGTGAAGGCGGCGTGGCCCGGAGTGTCGAGGAAGGTGATGGGCTGCCCGTCCTGGACGACCTGGTAGGCGCCGATGTGCTGGGTGATTCCGCCCGCTTCCTTGTCAACCACCGCGGTGTTGCGGATGTAGTCGAGGAGGCTGGTCTTGCCGTGATCGACGTGGCCGAGGATGGTCACCACCGGCGGCCGGGGCTGGAGCGTTTCGTCGGCTCCCTGCGAGGCGGCCCTGATGGATGCGGTGTCTGCGCTTTGCTCGGCCAGCCGGGTGCGGACTCCGTAAGCCGCCGCCGCAACAGCGGCCACCTGGTGGTCGATCACCTGGTTGACGTTGACCATTATCCCGTGACGCATCAACTGCTTGATGACGTCGATAGGCGACTGGTCCAGGAGTTCGGCCAGGTCCTTAACGGTGAGGGATTCCGGCAGGACCAGCGCACGGGGCGTGCTGCGTCGCGGCTCGCCGCGGCGGGTGCGACGCGCTCCGGAGCGTTGTTCGGTTGTCGTAGTCATGGGTAACACCTCCTCCGGCGGAATTGCCGTCCACGCGGGGTCGAGCCCGCGCGTGATCAGCCTCCCGCTTCCCGAACCGCGCCACGGGCGGTCCCGGGCCCGGTGTGGTAAACACCGGACGCGACGGTTTCAATGAAATATCGTTTCAGGGCATCCAGGTCCGCGTTGGAAACGGAATTACGGAGGCCCCGCTCCAGGGAACGGCGGACGAGACCCTTTTCCCAGCACGTCGCCTGGTGGCACAGATAGACGCCCCTGCCGTTCGCCCGTCCGGTGTCGTCGGGCCGCACTTCGCCGTCAGGCGTGCGGACGAGCCTGATCAGATCGCCTTTCGGCTTTTTGTTCCCGCAGGCGATGCAACTGCGTTCCGGGATGTGGCGCTGTTTCGAAATTTGCGATTACCTGGACAAAGCACGGCGTAGGGCAAGGATGGGTTGGGAGATCGACGCGGCTTACCGTCGGCGCGGTCCGGGTCCGCGGGCGCCCGGAACGTTGCCGCCGCGACGGTTGCCGCCGCCACGCCGGCGCCGGCGGTCCCCTCCCCGGAAGTCTCCGACGATGTCTTCCGCGAATCTGATCTTGCCGGCATCCGGAGCGAGGTTGGGAAGACCCGCCAGGAGTTCGGCCATTTCGGGATCTGCCTCCTCTTCCTCTTCATCCTCCAGTTCTTCCTCGTCTTCGTCAAACTCTTCCACCACGTCGTCGATGGTCAGGGTTTCCAGAGCGTCGACGCTGAGGCCGACGGACTCTTCCGCAGCGGTTTCGAGAGTGGCCGCGGCGGCTTCCTCTTCGGCGATTAGAGCGTCCAGCAATGCGTCCTCGTCGTAGTCGGGGTCCGCGACTTCGGCCGGCTCAGACGGGGTTTCAATGACGGCTTCCTCCAGTTCGGCCGCTGTAAGCTCCGGTGCGAGTTCCGGTTCGGCCTCCGCGGGAGCGACGATATCATCGGTGACGAGACTTTCGATCTCGGCCTGGACGGTTTCAGAGACCGGTGAGGCGTCGATCAGGGCCTCGGCTGCGGCGACGACATCTGCCGCCGGCGCCAATTCTACCGTTTCGGGTTCCGGATCCACCGGCGCGGCGGCCGCGGCTTCGGCGGCGGCGATACGAGCGGCCTCCTCGGCGGCTTCGGCCTGGGCGGCGGCGATACGGGCGGCCTCGGCAGCGCGAGCCGCCCGCAGGGCTTCCCATTGCTCCACGTTCTTGATATCCAGCCGCCATCCCGAAAGCCGCGCGGCCAAACGCGCGTTTTGACCGTCGCGTCCGATGGCCAAAGACATCTGGCTCTCCGGTACGACCACGTAGGCGGTGTTCTCGTCGGGGTCAAGTTCGACGCCGCCGACGTCGGCCGGGCTGAGGGCGCGACCAATCAAGACGCGGGGGTTGGGGTCCCACTCGATCACGTCGATCTTTTCGCCCTGGAGCTCGTTGACCACGCTCTGGATGCGGTTACCCCGCAGGCCGATGCAGGAGCCGACGGGATCGACACCGTCCTGATGTGAAGACACGGCGACCTTGCTGCGGACGCCGGGGTCGCGGGCTATAGCCCTGATTTCGACGGTGCCGTTGCCGATTTCGGGGACCTCGGCCTCCATGAGCCGGCGGAGCAGGTCGCGATGAGCGCGGCTGACCACGACCTCCGGGCCGCGGGTGGTTTGCTGAACCTCGACCAGGAGGACTTTCAGCGACTGGTTCTTGCGATACCGTTCGCCGCCGACCTGGTTGTCCGGGCGCATGACCCCGCGGGCGCGGTTCTGGCTCTGGGCCTGGTGAGGGTTGAGGTTGATGAATACGGTCGGGCCCTTCTCGATGCTTTCCACGCTGCCGCTGATAATCTCGCCCTGGTAAGCGGAATATTCCTCGAAGATCTTTTCCCGCTCCGCCTCCCGGAGGCCCTGCATGAGGACCTGTCGGGCGGTCTGGGCCGAGATTCGGCTGGTGTCGTAGGAGACTTCCTGGGCTTCGGATATCTCGCTGCCGATCTCAGCCAGCGGTTCTATCCGCAAGGCGTCGGCGAGCGCTATTTCGGTCTCCGGATCTTCGATTTCTTCGACCACGCTGCGCAGCGGGAAGATGCTGATGTCGCCGGTGTTCGGGTTGAGCTTGACGGTCAGGTTTTGGGAGCCGGCCACCCGGTCGCGACGGAAGGCGGTGGCCAGCGCGACCTCCACCTTGTCGAGGACCAGTTCCTTGCGCAGGCCCCGCTCGGCGGATAGTTGATTCAACGCCATCATGAAATCGCTTTTCATGGTTGTCCTCCGCCGCCGAGAGTGATCCGATGTGCATCCCGTTTACAGAAATAAAGCGGGTATCCGCCCCGCTTAGAATTCCCGTAAACCGCTCGCTGCCGAGTTGGTGAAAGTTGCTCACTTTGCCCCGGCAGAGGGGCGTGATGTGGGCGCATTATAGCATTGGCATTGGTTTGGGGCAAGGGCGGCGCCAGCGGTGTAACTGTTCACGTTTGAGGTGGCGGCCCAGTGCCAAAGCCGTCATACCGGCGAAAGCCGGTATCCAGAAAATCCCGGTTCTGCTCACGACTGCTGGTGCGTGGATTTCCTGGGTTCCTGCTTTCGCAGGAACGACGGGTTTCCGCCAGGGGATCTTATCAACTCTGAACAGTTACCCAGCGGTTTGTCCGTCCGTAAATTCCGGCGCGCACCGGGATTACCACCAGATCTTGCCCTGGGCCTCCTGGGCGAGAGTCTCGTAATCGCGGGTCCACAGCTGGCTGCTGAGGTACTTCCACCCGCCGTCGGCGAGCAGGCAAACCACGTTGCCGCTCTCCATGCGCTCCGCGTGTTTCAAGGCGCCGGAGATGACGGATCCCGAGGAGATGCCGGCGAAAATCCCTTCCTTGTCCATCAGCTCCTTGGTCATGTAGAAGGAGTCGAAGCTGTTGACCAGGAGGCGGTTGTCCAGCAGGTTGATGTCCAGGATCGGCGGGATGAACCCGTCCTCCAGGCGGCGGAGGCCGGAGATGAAGTCGTCCGGTTCCGGGGCGACGGCGATGATCTTGATGTCGCTGCGATGCTCCTTGAGCCGGCGCGCGTTGCCCATCAGGGTGCCGCCCGTACCCAGGCCGGCTACGAACACGTCGACTTCGGGCAGGGCCTCGACGATCTCCTGGCCAGTGCCCTCGTAGTGGGCGTCCGGGTTGCCGTCGTTGCCGTACTGGTAGAGCATCAGGTAGTCGTGGGGGTTTTTCTCCACCATCTCCTGCGCCACGACGACGCTGCCGTTGGTGCCCAGCGTGCCGTCGGAGTACACAATCTCCGCGCCGTAGGCTTCCAGGAGGTGAGTGCGCTCCACGGAAACGTTCTCGGGCATGACCACCTTGACCTTGTAGCCCTTGAGGCGACCGATCATGGCCAGGGAGATGCCGGTGTTTCCCGACGTGGGTTCCAGGATGGTGCGGGTGGCCGAGATCTCCCCGTCGGCTTCCGCCCGCTCGATCATTTTGAGGCCGATGCGATCCTTGACGCTGCCGGTGGGGTTTTGGCCCTCCAGCTTGGCGTAGATGCGGACCTCGGGATTCGGGCTGAGGTTTTGCAGCTCCACCAGGGGCGTATTGCCGATGGTGGCAATGAGTCCTTTGTACGGTGACGAGGTATGCGTCATTAGCGCCGGGCTCCGATGGCCTCTGGAAAGCGGGCTGCGGTGACTAGATGGCGCCGGCGCCAACTGCCAAGGGTTCCGGCGCTTCGGCCACGCCGCAGAACACTTCGTAGTCGATGAGCTCGGTGACGGTGGGGTTGTCGCCGCACAGCGGGCAATTCGGGTTACGGCGCAGACGCACCTCGCGGAACTGCATGCTCAGCGCGTCGATGACCATCAGGCGGGAGGCCAGGCTTTCGCCGATGCCCAGGATGTGCTTGAGCGCCTCGGTAGCCTGGATGGAGCCCACCAACCCGGTGAGAGCGCCCAGCACGCCGGCCTCGGCGCAGTTGGGAACCATGCCCGGAGGTGGCGGCGCCGGGAAGAGGCAGCGATAGCAGCCTTGGCCGGGCAGGAAAACCGTGGCCTGTCCGTCGAAGATCAGGATGCTGCCGTCGATGAGGGGCTTGTTCAGCAGGTAGCAGGCGTCGTTCACCAGGTAGCGGGTGGCGAAGTTGTCGGCGCCGTTGATGACGATGTCGTACTGGCTGATGATGTCGAAAGCGTTTTCCGAAGTCAGCCAAGCCTCATGAAGTACCACGTTGACTTCGGGATTGTAGGACAGGATGTTGTCCTTGGCGGACTGCACCTTGGGGCGGCCAACGTCGGGGGTGTGGTGCAGGATCTGGCGCTGCAGGTTGGACAGCTCGACCACGTCGAAGTCGACGATGCCGATCTTGCCCACGCCGGCCAGGGACAGGTACACCGCAGACGGGGAACCCAGGCCGCCGGCCCCGATGATCAGCGCGCTGGCTTCCATCATCTTGCGCTGTCCGGCGCTGCCCACGTCCTGCATGATGATGTGGCGGCTGTAGCGTTTGACCTGGTCGGGGGTCAAGCGTAGAGGCTGGACCATTTTGTGTTCCTCCGGTTGGCGGTTGGATTGATTTAACTGAAAACCTGCGCCCCGAACCGTCTGGCGGTGAATTCGGCGGACGCAGGCTCGATGCGGATTTTGGTCGGCCTGCCCCCTATGTGCGGGGACAGGCGCAGTCAACCAGCGCAATTGGGGCGGGTAACATCGTGCGGGAAGTGTATGGTTGCGCCGGGAAAATTGTCAAGCGACGCGGCGTTCGATCAAACCGAAACCACGGGCACCGGATCCGACAGGCCCTGGCCCCGATCCCCTTCGGCGATAAGCGCGCTTTGCCGGTCGGCCAGATGCGCCAGGGTGGTTGACTCGAGGACCTTCTGGATGGATTCCTCGACGGTTTGCCAGATTTCCTTCTGGGCGCAGGAGTCGGCGAACATGCAGTCGGTAGGCAGGGTCAGGCAGTCCAGGGGGGATGCGTTGCCGTCAAGTTCTTGCATGATGTCGTAGAGGTTGATATCCCCCGGCACCCGCGCCAGGAGATGGCCTCCCTGGGGTCCGCGGCGGCTGTGCACGAAGCCGCTCTTGTTGAGGGTGGACATCAAGCGTTCAAGGTACGGTTCGGGTATGCCCTGGCGATAGGCGATGGCAGCAGTCTGCACCGGCCCGTCACCGTAGCGCATGGCCAACTCCACCAGCGCGCGCACGCCGTAGTCCACTTTCATCGGGATGCGCAAAACGACACCTCCGTCCTGCGCCAATTATATCCAAACGCCGCCGCAAATGCCAACCGCGTCAGGTATTCGGCTCTGCTTCCCGCTGGCGACGGTCGTAAACCGTCATATAAGTGCCGATCCCGGTGGCAATCAGCTGACCTTCCTCGCCGTGGATCTCCATGTCGCCCACGATGATGCGCCCGCCGCGGCTTTTTATGGAGCTGCGGGCGGTGAGCTCGCCGTCGCGGGCCGGCGCGATGAAGTTCAACTTGAGTTCGATGGTCACGGCGTGCTCCCCCTCCCGGAGCACTGACCGGCAGGCGCGGAAGAAGGCGTAGTCGGCCAGCGCCACCAGGATGCCGCCCTGGACGACGCCGGCGCGCTGGCGGTGCTTGTCGGCCACGGTCATAAACGCGGTGCCCACGCCGTCGTCGGATATGCCGGGCCGGATGCCCAGGAGTTCCGCGAAAGGGCCGTCCTGGCTTGGCTGGGGTTCGGCATTGCTCATGGCAATCGCCTCCGTTTGCAAGGGTAGGTTGCGGTTAGAGGCAGCAATTATAGCGACGCGCAACGGTGCAGTCGCAGGTGCCACCGGATATACTCAGGACGATTGCAAAGTCAATAAATCCTCCTGACCCGCTCATCAGGTCACCTTGCGCCGCTCATCCTGAGCTTGTCGAAGGATGGTCCGACTGGGGTATGACATGGTTCGACAGGCTCACCATGAGCGGAAATCAGAAGACTTTAGGCTCACCATGAGCGGAAGTTAGAGGACTTTGCAATAGTCCTGCGGATATACTCAGGGTCTTTTCAAAGTTAATCCGTCATTCCGGCGAAAGCCGGAATCCAGAACATTCCGAACACAGCGACCTGCTGGATTCCCGCTTCCGCGGGAATGACGGTTCGGGGTGAAAGGCCACCATCCGGGACTTTGAAAAGACCCTGGGATATACTGGGCGTCCGATGTCATTTGAGCGGGAATACCGAACCGGGGCGCGTGGCGGCGATGGCTAAAGGGTTGTTAACCGCCCTGGGGGTCATGCTGGTATGCACGGTGATCCCCGTGGCCCAGTTCCTGCTGGCTCCCTTCGGCCCGTTCCTTGGAGCCTATTTTGGCATCCGGTCGGTGGACACCTCCGGCTCGGCGCCGCTGGTTGCCGCGGCCAAATTCGGCGCGGTGGTGGGAACCGCATCGGGCATCATCCTGGTGGTGATTGCGGTGATCCTGACGGCGGTACTGCCCCTGCCGGGGAAGTTTGTTGCGCTGACCTGGATCGCGGTGGCCGTTTTCGCCACCTACGTGGCCGGTATGAGCACCTTGGGCGGGCTGTATCAGCTGATGAAAGCGAGATCGGCACCGGCAGCCGCGCCCGCAGAGGCAAGCTAGCGTTGGACGCGGAGGCGCTCCAAACTTTGCTGGAGGGCGTTCGGGACGGGAGCGTGGAGGTGTCCCGAGCGATGGAGGCCCTGCGCGACCTCCCTTACCAGGACCTGGGGTATGCCAGGCTGGACCACCACCGGCCCCTGCGCACGGGTTGGCCCGAGGTTGTGCTGGCGGAAGGGAAGAGCAGGGAACAGGTTGCCGGGATCGTGTCCGCGATGAGCGGGCGGGGTCATCCCGTGCTGGTCACCCGTGCCGGGGCCAAGGTGTACGAGGCCGTGGCTGCCGAGGTTGCGACCGCGCGCTACCACGAGTTGGCGCGCTGCATCGTGGTTCCCGATGCGGACACAACCCCGCCGGCTGACTTTGGACTGCTGATCGTCACGGGCGGCACCGCAGACCTGCCGGCAGCTGAAGAAGCGGCGCTAACGGCGGAGTTGATGGGGTGCAAGGCCGGCCGTCTGAACGACGTCGGCGTGGCGGGATTGCACCGGCTGCTGGCCCAGCGGGAACGCCTGCAAGAGGCTAGGGTCATCATCGTGGTCGCCGGCATGGAAGCGGCCCTCGCCAGCGTGGTGTCGGGCCTGGTGTCGGCGCCGGTCATCGCGGTGCCCACCAGCGTCGGGTACGGGGCGAGTTTCGGCGGGCTGGCGGCGCTGCTGGGGATGCTCAACTCCTGCGCTCCCGGGATAGGCGTGGTCAACATCGACAATGGTTTCGGCGCCGGCTACCTGGCGGCCCAGATATGCCGAATGGCCGAACGGGAGGTGCACTCCAGGTCAACAGCAGGCGAGGGTGAGGGTTGAACGGGCGGAGATGGCTGCTGCTGGGATTGCTGACGGTGGCGGTCTTTGGCGGGCTGCTGGCTTATGGGGATTTCACGCAGGTGGGCCGGACGCTGTTCGAGTCCCCGGCCGCGTACACCGGGTTCGCTGCCGGAGCGGGCTTGGCGGTGGTCAACTACGCGCTGCGATACCTGCGTTGGTCGATGTACCTGCGGGCGCTCGGGATCAACGCCCCGGCATCGGTGAGCGCACCGGTGTTCGTGGCCGGGTTGGCCCTGTCGATCACGCCGGGCAAGGTCGGCGAACTGCTGAAAAGCGTGTGGCTCCAGCAACGGACGGGTACGCCGGTGGCGGCGTCGGCGCCGGCGGTGGTGATGGAACGGCTGACGGACGTCATATCCGTGGCTCTGCTGGGGTTGACCGGCGTGCTGCTGTTGCCCACGGCCATCGCGCTGGCGATCGGGGGATTGCTGCTTATCGGCCTGGCGGTGGGGTTGCTGGCCGCGTCACGGTACGGGGAGAAGTCGTTGGAGTTGCCGGTATTGCGGCGCTGGCGCGAACCCCTGGCGCAGTCGCAGGACGGACTGCGCCGCCTGATGGCTCCGCGGATGCTGGTGCCGGCGGTGGCGCTGGGTTTCCTGGCATGGGCGGCGGAGGGTCTGGCTCTTTGGGTCATCATCAAAGGGTTGGGCGACGAGGTGGCCATTGTCGTCGCGTTGCCGATCTCGGCGGCGGCGGCGCTGCTGGGAGCCGTGACCGCCCTGCCGGGTGGGTTGGTCGGATTCGAAGGCAGCATGGTGGCGCTGCTGGGTCAGGCCGGGCTCCCGGCAGCCACCGCCGCGCTGGCCACGCTGCTGACCCGGCTGGCCACGCTCTGGCTGGCGGTGGTGGTCGGCGGACTGGCCTGGCTCTGGTTGATCCGGACCGGGCGGCGCCGCGCGACTGCGTTGGCGAGTGAAACCGGGGCGACGCGGGAATCATGAGCCGTCTGGCGGGGCTGTTCAGGACGGCCCGTCCGCTGCAGTGGGTGAAGAACCTGCTGGTGTTCCTGCCGCTCCTGTTCGCGGTGGACCTGGTATGGGAACCCGGCGACCTTGGGACGCTGTTGCCGTACATCCCGAGACTGGCGGGACTGTTCGCCGCGTTCTGCGCGCTTTCGTCGGCGGTCTATATGCTCAACGACCTCGCGGACCGGGAGGCGGACCGACGACACACCACCAAGCGGACGCGGCCCATCGCGTCGGGGCGGGTACCGGCATGGCTGGCCGGCGTGGCCCTGACGGGGCTGGCGGTTGCCGGAATGCTGGGACTGTACGGCATATCGACGCAGTCTTGGGAACTGCCCCTGATCGGCGCGATATACCTGGTCGCCAACGTGGGCTACTCGCTGCGGCTCAAGCGGGTGGCCCTGGTTGACGTAATGATCGTGGCCGGCGGGTACGTGCTGCGGGCGGTGGCCGGAGCGGTGGCGGTGGGCGCCGCGCCGTCGCCCTGGCTCTACGCGGTCACTGCGGCGGGCGCGCTGTTCATCGTCATCGGCCGGCGTTACGCCGAGGCGAGGCTGGCCGGAGAGGAACCGGAGACGCAGCGGGCAACGCTGTCCCACTACGCTCCGCCGCTGGGCGGCCAACTGCTGATACTGTCGGCCACCGCGGCGCTGGTGAGCTACACGCTCTACGCGGTGGAGGCGGACAACCTGCCGTCAAACAACACCATGCTGCTCACCGTGCCCCTGGTGATATTCGGCCTGTTCCGCTACCTGTACCTGCTGAACAACAGCCGGGACGCCGAATCGCCGGAATTGCTCATGCTGCGCGACGCGCCGTTGCTGCTGGCGATAACGGCGTGGATGGTGGTTGCAGGTGCGGTCCTGGTGCTGAATTGACGGTAAAATTGGCGCAGCGTTACCATGCCAACCAAGTATCGTTAGTTTCTCAACTGCGATTGGCGGATATTATGAACTGGAGAGATCACATCGAAGCCAATAAAAATATATCGGCGGGCAAACCGGTAATCAGAGGTACCCGGCTGTCCGTGTCGTTCATTTTGGAACTGATGGGGGCAGGCTCCGATGAAGCTGCGATCCTTGCCAGCTATCCGCAGTTGACGCGGGAAGACATACGGGCGTGCTTGCGTTGCGCCAGTGAGGAAATGGCACGCGTGGGAAACAAGTCGTCGATTGACGACTGGATTTTAGGATCGGAGAACGATTGTGAAATTTATCGTGGATGAAAATATGGACGAACAGTTGACATCATTACTGCGAGACGCGGGTTGCTGGCTCCGTCGGCAATAATACTGTTTCGCATCCCTGATATACCTACCGAGGAACGTCCTCAGTTCGTTGTTGATTCCCTGCTCAAAAGATCAGACTGGTCCGGCAGTTTCTGGGTGATTGAGCAGGAACGGATCCGGTCACGATCACTCCCGGGCTAGACTGGCGTCGCCGGAGTTCGGAACAGCCCGGGCGCAACCGCCGCAGCATGCCCGCGAGGGCCGGCGAGGTTGCGCGCGAGGCCTTGCGTCGCTATGCTTACCGTCGGTTGGCTCGGCGAGCCGACACGGCTTATTTTCCGCACCGGAGATTGACGAGATGACACAAGCTGCCCCTCAGATACCGCTGCCCGTGCCGCAGCCGGAATCGGACTTCTACTGGGAAAAGTGCAAGGAAGGCGAACTCTGGCTGCGCCGTTGCGTCCAGAGCGGCCGGGCCTACTTTTATCCCCGCGACATTTCTCCATTCACCGAATATTTCTCCCGCGACACCGACTGGATTCAAGCCAGCGGGCGAGGCACCCTGCACACCTTCGCTATCGTGCACCGGGCGCCGACCCCGGCTTTCCGCGACAAGGTGCCGTACATCACCGCAGTGGTGGAGTTGGAAGAAGGGCCAATGATACCGACGTGGCTGGTGGGCATTGAGTTTGGCGAAGGGGAGATACGCCCGGCTTCCATCCAATGCGGCATGGCAGTGGAGGTGGTTTTCGAAAAGATCACCGAGGACATCAGCTTGCCCATGTTCCGACCTGCCTAGCGCCGCAACATGCGAACGTTCGACACCCGTCGCGGGTAGCCGCGACAACCGATATAGGAGGCGTTATGACGCAGCCCGCAGCCCGAACCGTAATGCAAGAAGTATCGCCCAAGCTGGCCGAGCTTTCCGCCGACGTCCTGTTTGGCGACGTCTGGGAGCGGCCGGAACTGTCCAAGCGGGATCGCAGCCTGATCACTGTGGCCACGCTGACCGCGTTGTACCGGACTGACCAGCTGCGGGGCCACATCGGCCGCGCGCTGGACAACGGCGTTACGCGCTCCGAAATTTCGGAGGTGATCGCGCACATGGCGTTCTACGCCGGCTGGCCGGTGGCGGCCAATGCAGTGCGCGTCGCCAAGGAAGTATTTG
Organism: Chloroflexota bacterium; assembly: GCA_028873965.1. GTDB lineage: Bacteria > Chloroflexota > Dehalococcoidia > Lucifugimonadales > UBA3495 > Bin87. The sequence continues at coordinate 118,467 of JAPPMU010000003.1, read as the reverse complement.
ACGAGCGCGGCGTCTAGCCGAAAACACCGTCGCAATTCTCAAAGCCGTCATTCCAGCGCAAGCCGGAATGACGGTTACTGTTAACAGGAGGCCACCAGATGCCCAGCATGACCGGCGCCCGCTTTCTCGCCGAGACCCTCCGGGAGTACGGCGTAACCCACGTGTTTTTCGTTCCCGCGATCATCCGCCGCGCCCTCGTCGAAATGGAGGACGTGGGCATCAAGCGGATCATCAGCCACGGCGAGAAGTCGGCGGCGTACATGGCGGACGCCTACGCCCGGGTCACCGGCAAGCCGGGCCTGTGCTTCGCCCAGTCGGTGGGCGCCGTGAACCTGGCGGCAGGACTCCAGGATGCCTACCTGGGCGTGTCACCGGTGATAGCGATCACGGGACACCGCCCACCCATGCACCGGCATCGGAATTCGTACCAGGAGGTCGAACACTCCAAGCCTTTCGCGTCGGTCACCAAGTACAGCGCGGAAGTGGAAACGGTGGAGCAGCTGCCGCACCTGCTGCGGCAGGCGTTCCGCGAAGTGACCACCGGACAGACACTGCCAGCGCATCTGGACTTCTCCGGCATCTCGGGAGACGTGATCACCGATGGTATTTTTGACACTGACGTGATCGTGGAAGAGCCTTTCACCCAGCGGCCGGCGTTCCGGCCGGCCCCGGAGCCGGAGCGGGTGCGCGAGGCGGCGCGGATACTGTCGCAGGCGGAGCGACCCGTGATCGTGGCCGGCGGCGGAGTCACGGCGTCGGGCGCCGAGGCCGAGTTGGTGCGCTTGGCGGAGATGCTGAACATCCCGGTGGCCACCGGGCTGAACGCCAAGGGCTCCATACCGGAGAACCACCCGCTTTCTGTGGGCGTGGTTGGCAGTTATTCCCGCTGGTCGGCGAACCGGGTGGTGTCGGAGGCGGACCTGGTGCTCTTTGTCGGCAGCCACACCGGTAGCCAGATCACGCTGGACTGGCGGATACCCGCCGAGGGTACGCCCGTCATCCAGATCGACATTGACGCCAGCGAGCTGGGCCGGTCGTACCCCGCCGCCTATGGGCTGCAGGGCGACGCCAAGCGGACGCTGGAAGCGATGCTCGACGTGCTGGAGCCGACGGGCGGCAACGCCAGTTGGGTATCCCGGGCGCAGGAACACGTGCAGAACTGGCGCGACGAACACGAGCCGGTGCTCACCTCCAACGCGGTCCCGATCCGCCCGGAGCGGCTCTGCCAGGAACTGACGGACTTCCTGCCGTCGGACGCGGTGCTGATAGCCGACACCGGACACGCCGGCATCTGGACAGGCAGCATGGTGGATCTGAACCACGAGGGCCAATCGTACCTGCGGGCGGCCGGTTCGCTGGGTTGGGGGCTGCCGGCGGCGTTGGGCGCCAAGTGCGGCGCGCCGGACCGGCCGGTGGTGTGCTGGACCGGCGACGGCGGCATGTGGTACCACATCGGCGAGCTGGAGACTGCGGTCCGCTACGGCATCAACGCGGTGATCGTGGTGCACAACAACGGCGGGCTGAACCAGGACCGGCGGGGCGATGAAGCGGCCTACGAGGGTCGCGAAGGCGGCAACTCTGGTGAGCTATGGCGGTTCAACGACACTGACTTCGCGCAGATCGCCGAGTCCATGGGCGCCCTGGGCATCCGGGTGACAGATCCCAACCAGATCAACTCGGCGCTGGACCAGGCGGTTAGCGCCAACCGCCCGGCAGTGGTGGACATCGTCAGCGACGGCGACGTGGCGGCCGCGCCGCCGTGGGGGCCGTAGCCGAGTGCAGCGGCGCCAGTCAAAGTGGCTATGCAAAGACGCCGGCGGGCGTATTGGAGGTTCGTCGATGGAGCGCTGTCAGTCAGCGCCAGTATGTGGGCGGCGATTGCCATCGACCGATGCTCAGCCTGCACCGCGTTGCCCGTCCTGGGCTTGCTGGCCGGCGTGTCCGATGACGGAACCGACGTTATAATAGTTGCCACGCCCTTTTGTTCCCCGTTGCGGTGGTCTTGTACGGAGGTATCACAATGTTCTTCGCCGCCAGAGAAACGGTTGAGCGCTGGGCTGCGGCCAAGGACGCGAAAGCGCGAGACCAGGGCCGGAAGGAAATTATCGCACTGCTGAAGGAACATAACGTGCAGCTTCCGCCGGAAGTTCTCCGTAAATTGAACGGCAACGAGGATTCGGGCGATCAATCGCGTGGCTAGTCCAGCCGTTTCCCACTACCGCGCTGCTGCACGGGGGTCCTGCAATGTTCTTCGCCGCCAGAGAAACGGTTGAGCGCTGGGCTGCGGCCAAGGACGC
>JAPPMU010000003.1:96399-116070 GCA_028873965.1 Chloroflexota bacterium | reverse complement strand
TGAGCGCTGGGCTGCGGCCAAGGACGCGAAAGCGCGAGACCAGGGCCGGAAGGAAGGCCGGAAGCAAGGCCGCAAGGAAGTTGTTGCGCTGCTGGAAGAGCACAACGTGCCGCTCCCACCGGAGCTCCTCCGCAAATTGAACGGCGACGCAGAAACGAACTGATCAGACAGGGGCGGTTGGACCCGCCCCTTCCAGGAACCGGCCGGCAGCGTCGTAATCCCGTGCCCCGCTGCGCCGGATGGGGGGAACCAGGTAGCAGTCGGTGGCGCCGGCGCCGCGCAACTCCTCCCAGATTTGGAGGGCGACGTCCACGCCGGAGCGACCGGCCGCCAGGTCGTCGGTAACCCACTGTGGAACGGCGGCGAAGGAAACGCCGTCGGCATCCATCAATCCAACGCCATAGAACACGGGCACCGATAGCGCTTCTCCGTGGGCGCGGGCGCAGGCGTCGGTAAATCGGCCGATTTCCGCAGGATCGAAAACGGGTTGGGTGATCAGGAAGTCGGCGCCGGCGGCGACTTTGCGCACGGCCAGAAGAGCCTCCGATTCGACACCCCGACCCAGGTCCACCGTCGCGCCGATGCAGAAATCGGAGGGAGAGCGGAGGTTGCTGCCGCGGTGGTCGGCGCCGGAGTTCAGGTTGGTGATGGCGGCAATCAGTTCGGTGGGCCGGTAGTCGTAGACGGCGGCCGCGGTGTCCCGTGGGCCGAATGCGTCTCCGGCCACGACGATTACGTTTTCCAGGCCCAATGCCTGGGCACCCAGCAGCAAGGATTCCAGCGCCAGGCGGTTCATGTCCCTTGTAGCGAGCGTGAAGATCGGGTCTGCGCCATGGCGTTCGCGCAGGACTGCGGCGGTCGCAACCGGGTTCATCCGAACCGCGCGCCCGGGGTTGTATGCCGCCGAGATGAAATCGGCCGACTGCGGAGGGGCCGGCACGTCATCCGGACGGCCGGAACGGGGCGGCGAGTAGTCGCAGATGAACGCCGGCCGGCCGGTCTGCGCGTGGATGCGGTCGACGACTTTCGCCATCGGATGGGCTCGTGCCGCTTCGAACGGTTAGAGGCGCGGCCGGCGACTACCCGGGCAAGCCTTCGAGCAGCTCGCGGAAGCGGGAAATGGCCTGCTGCTCGGACCGGCCCACGTAGTAGCGGATGCCCTGGACGTATTCGACGACATCGCGGGGTAGCATGAGCAGATCATCGCGGGGCTCGTTGAGGTGATACAGTCCGTCGACGCCCTCTTCTAGCCCGACGTACAGGGTGTCTTCCAGGGTGGCCTTTTCCCGGTCCTCCAGGTCCTTGCGCATGATCCACTGGCTGAAGACGAAGGGCAGGTTGGTCCACTGGGTCCATTCCGAACCCAGATCGAAGCGGTGGGCGAAGCCCCGAACGCCGCGGCGACGGCGCAGGGCGCGGTTTCCGATCAGCACGAAGGCATCGAAGGTCTCGTCGGCACGGACAACGTCGCCGGGTCTAGCGACGAACTCGCCCGGCTCCAGATTGTACTTCCGCCGGAGCAGCACTTCGAGCAACTGGGTAGCCGTGACGTCCTCGTCGGATACGCCGATGGTGACGCCGCCCAGCTCTTCCATTGGATACTGCGAGTAGAGGCACACGCTGACCGCGCGGCTCAGGGCGGAGAAGCAGAAACCGCCCACGGGCTCGAATTGGTCTTCCAGGCGAAACACGTCGGAAAGGTGGGCCGGGCCGGCGTCGAGTTCGCCGTTGGCCAGGGCGTCGCCCAATTGACGCGGGGAGGTTTCGCGCAGCTCTATACCGCGACGCGCCATGTCGAAATAGAAGGGTTCGGCTTCCAGGTACGGCACGCGGCCGACTCTTATTGGCATCTTCCAGGCACCAACGCTTCTTGGGATTATCCGCTGCAACGAGCGTCGAGAGTGAACCAACGCCCGGCCGGCGGCCAGCAGGATTGTAGGGCGGGCCACGATAGGGGTCAAGGAACGAGCGGTGCGCCCGTTCCTCGCGTTGCCGCGCGTATAATTGGTCGCAGTTTTGGATTGATTGGAGGCGGCGCGTCATGCGTATCACCGACGTAGAGGCGGACATCGTTCGGATCCCATTGAGCACGCGCTTCAGCGGCAGCGTGTATCAGATCGAATCGCGGTGCACCATCGTGGTTCGCGTCCACACCGACGAGGGGTTGGTCAGCGAGATCTACTCGGGCGACGAGCGGACGGGCTACGAATTGCTGAAGGACCTGGTGGTGGGGCCCATGGCCGAGGCGGTGAAAGGCGAGGATCCCATGGCCATCGAACGGTGCTGGCAGAAGATGTTTGCGCTGACGCCCCGCATCAGTGACAAGGCCATCGCGATGCGGGCCATCGCTGCCATCGACGTGGCGCTGTGGGACATCGCCGGCAAAGCGCTGGGCGTTCCGGTGCGGACGCTGCTGGGCGGTTACGCCGATCGGTCTCCGGTGGTGCGGTTCGCGTACTACGTGCAGGGAAGGGACACGGCGTTCATGGTGGAGGACCTGCTGCACCAACGGGAGCGCGGCATCGGCGGCGTGAAGCTGAAGACGGGTGGCGTCGCAGTCGCGGACGACCTGCTCCGGGTGCGAGCAATACGGGACACGCTGGGCGATGATTTCATCATCGTGTGCGACTCGAACCAGGCGTGGACGCTGGAGGAGGCGCTGGAGTTTGCCGGTCCGGCCCGGGAGATGGGCCTGGCCTGGCTGGAGGAGCCGTGCCGGTGGCAGAACGCAGACAACGACATGCGCCAGGTGCGGCTCCGCACCGGGATACCGGTGGCCGCCGGCCAGGGTGAAAGCAGCTCGTGGGGCGGGCAGAGGCTGATGGACGCTGAGGCCGTGGACATCCTGAACATCGACGCGGCCATCTGCGGAGGCATATCGGAATGGAGGCGAGTCGCCGGCGCGGCGCAGATGCGCGGTATCCGAATGGCCCATCACGAGGAGCCTCAACTGGCCGTGCAGCTATTGCCGGCCCACGCCCACGGCCTGTTCGTGGAGGTGTTCGAGGAGGAACGTGACCCGGTGTATTACCAACTGAACAGCGTGCTTCCGGAATGGGACAACGGTGAGATCATCGCGCCCACCGAGCCGGGCATGGGGCTGCACCTGGATGCGGCGGTGCTTGAGGAGTACAAGGTGTATTAGTAACCCATCCACCATCTTGGTACCATATTGGCAAAATACGCAAGGGGAATCGAAATGGGCGCTTTCAGCGTCAGCCTGTGGGTTGGCAACCTTTTCTCTGACATTGGCGCTGATGTCGAAGCGACGGTCGATACGGGAGCAACGCATTCGATGATTCCGGCCAGTGTGCTGCGTGGGCTCGGGATTGAGCCGGTTGAGACCAGGCTCTCCCGGATTGCTGACGGCAGCAGAATGGAGTTGCAAACCGCCTGGGCAAGGTTCTCTGCGCAAGGTCGGAACGCAGTAGCCCGCGTATCGTTCGGCCCGGAAGGCGTATTTCTCATGGGCGCAACAACATTGGAAGATATGGGGCTGGCTGTTGACCCTGTTGACCAACGTCTCGTCGAGCAGGAAGACCTGTTGATGTGAGGAGCAGCAGCCATGGAACTCTCTGGCGATGAAGTTGCGGCCGTCGGGCGCAAGATCTACGAAGGTATCCGCGAGGAAATGGAAGCCAACCACTGGGGCGAACTGGTGGTCATCGACATCCACAGCGGGGACTATGAGGTGGGCGAGTACAAAGGGCCGCGCAGCGATATGGAACTCACCAAGCGGCTGTGGAAACGGCGGCCCGACGCCATAACCTGGGCCGAGCTGGTGGGCAAAGAGCAGTACAGTTTCGCACGATTGTCTACTCGGCAGACTTTGGAATATCTGGCTTCACAAAAGAAGGAAGCCCATGATTAGAGGCGAGGTCAGGCCGGCACGGGATGACGGAACGGGTTTGGAAGCGCGGATTCCCGTAGATATTGTGGGCATTACCCGGATTTTCCGAACGCTGGAAGTCGTCGTGGATACCGGGTACACGGGTTGGATGTCTCTGCCGGAACCAATTATCAATGACGTCGGTTTGGATTACGCTGGGATACGGCCGGCTACCCTGGCTAACGGGCAGACTGTTGCAACCTCCGCCTACAGTGCAAGATTGCTCTGGCATGGCCAGCCTGTTGATATAGTCGTTCAAGCGTTGAACAGCAAACCCATGATAGGCACTACCCTGCTGGCAAACTGCCGCCTCACCATCGACTGGTGGGACGGCGGCGACGTGATCATTGAGGAACGGATGCCGCCCGCAGGGTGATGGTCGGCGACACTGACGGGGTGCTTTGCGATGGTGGATTTGGGAGAAATTCAGAGGGTTGAAGATCTGCGGGAAATTTGGCCGCATGAGGCGCAGGATTTCACGCCATGGTTGGCGGAAAATCTGGACAAGCTGGGTGATGCCTTGGGGTTGGATTTGGAGTTGCAGTCAATTGAGGCAGCGGTTGGCGCATTTGCGCTGGACGTGCTGGCCTATGCCCCAGGGAGTAACCGGACGGTAATTATCGAGAACCAATTGGAGGTTACCAATCACGACCATCTGGGAAAACTGCTGACCTATGCCGCTGGATATGATGCGTACGCGGTGGTGTGGTTGACGCGGGAATTTCGTGAGGAACACCGGGCGGCTCTGGATTGGCTCAACCAACGAACGGGCGATGACACACAGTTTTTTGGAGTGGTGGTAGAGGCTTGGCGCATTGATGACTCTCGTCCAGCTCCGCATTTCAGAATGGTAGCCATGCCGAACGATTGGCAGAAACGTGCGTCCAGTACCGGGCAGGTCAATCGGGACGACGGCAGGGTTACGGAAAGCGGCGAGGGTTATCGGGATTTCTTTCAATCTTTGCTAGACACCCTACGAGATGAACATCGTTTCACAACGGCGAGGCGTCCGATATCGCACCAAGGCCGTTACCAAAACTGGTACGGTTTCGCGTCAGGGTTTAGGGGCATCATCTATCGCGCTGCTTTCCCTCGCAACAAGGCAAGCGTTGAACTCTACATCGATTTTCCTGACGGCGAAGCCAATGCCCGGTTACTTGACAGGCTGAAAGAACGTGAGGAGCAGATAGAAGCCGCCCTCGAAGCATCACTGGAATGGGACAGCAGGGAAAATCGACGTTTTGTCAGTGTCGCAGTTACGCGTGGAGGCACTATCAGCGACGCATCAGAGACCATTGAGGAAGTCCATGACTGGATGGTTCGTTACTTGCTGGCGTTCAAGCGGGTGTTCACGCCGCACCTGCAAGAGCTAGTGAAGTAACCGCCGGTGGTCTGGCAGCCCGCAATCATCATACAAAGGAAATCGGCATGGGAACCTTCAGCGTTGCGGTCGTCGTGGGCAACCCGTCCTCTGCTGCCAGGGAGACGGTTGAAGCGCTGGTGGACACCGGCGCCACCTTTTCGGTTATGCCGGCCAGCCTGCTGCATCGCCTGGGCATTGAGCCGACCCGAACGCGGCGGCTCCGGTTCGCCAATGGCCGAGTTGAAGAGCGTCAAACCGGCATGGCGTTCTTTGAGATCGAGGGTGTTGATTGCGAGGCTATGGTGGTCTTCGGCCCGGAGGACCTGCACTTGCTGGGCGCGACCACCCTGGAGGCTCTGCTGCTTATGGTTGATCCCATCAACCGGCAACTGGTTCCTGAAGTCGGTCTGCTGATGCGCGGCGGGAATGACGACGCTTGCTGACGACGAGGCCCTTGTGCCAACTCACGAAGCTGGCGGGAGATACCGGCTGCGCCGTCGCTACAGCAGCAGCATGGCGTCACCGAATGAGTAAAAGCGATACTCGCGGCGTACTGCCTCTTCGTATGCGGCCAGGATGCGCTCCCGGCCGGCAAAGGCCGACACCAGCATCAGCAGCGTGGACCGGGGCAGGTGGAAGTTGGTGACCATGGCGTCCACCAACCGGAACTCGTGGCCGGGCAGGATGAACAGGTCGGCATCGCCCGCGGACGCTTGAATCTCTGGCACTCCGTTTGCGTGGACATCTCGCGCGACGTGCTCCAGGGTACGGACGGTCGTGGTTCCCACGGCGATGATGCGGTCGCCGCGCCGTCGCGTCGCGTTGATTGCATCCGCCGTGTCTTGGGGTAGCTCGAACCACTCGGTGTGGATCTTGTGCTCGGCGATGTTCTCGTCGTGAACTGGACGGAAGGTGTCGAGGCCGACGTGCAGGGTCACCCACGCGGTGGCCGCGCCTTTCGCGCGGATGCGATCGAGCAGCGGCTCGGTGAAATGCAGCCCCGCCGTGGGAGCGGCAACGCTTCCGGGCGTGTCGGCGTAGACGGTCTGGTATCGGTCAGGATCGTCGGGCGTTTCCTTGATGTAAGGAGGCAGGGGCAGTTCGCCCAGCGCGTCCAGGGCAGATTCGTCGCTGACCCGCACCAGGCGCAGACCGTTCTCCCGGGCGGCCAGTATCTCCACCTGCGCGCTGGTTGACCCGTCATGCGCTTCGACGTTGACCTGCGCCCCCGCCCGCAGCCGGCGGCCGGGGCGTCCCAGGGCCTGCCAGATCCCCGGTTCCTGGCGGCGGACCAACAGCACCTCGACGCGCGCCCCGGACCTGGCCTCCGTGCCGTGGAGCCGGGCCGGTATCACCCGGCTCCGGTTGAAGACCATGAGGTCGCCGGGTAGCAGGTAATCGGTCAGGTCGCTGAAAGTGCGATGCTCCAGCTGGCTGTTGGGCCGGTTGCGGTCCAGCACCAGCAGGCGGGAGGAGTCCCGTGGCTCCGCCGGAGTCTGCGCGATGCGCTCCTCGGGCAGGAAGTAGTCGAAATCGCCGGTTCGTCCTGGCTCCACAATCAATCCGCGCTGCGGCGGGCGGCCTCCAGCGTGTTGCTGAGGAGCACGGCAATGGTCATGGGGCCGATGCCGCCGGGAACGGGAGTGATGGCCTCGGCCTTGGCGGCGACGGCGTCGTAGTCAACGTCGCCCACCAGCCGGTAGCCCCGGCGGCGGGTAGCGTCGTCCACCCGGTTGATGCCCACGTCGATGACGACGGCGCCTTCGCGCACCATGTCGGCGCCGATGGCTCCCGGCACGCCCATGGCGGCGACGAGGATGTCGGCCTGACGGGTAATATCGGGCAGGTCCCTGGTGCGAGTGTGGCAGATGGTGACGGTGGCGTTGCCGCCGGGGGCGCGTTGCATCAGCAGGGCGGCCAGGGGTTTGCCCACGATGTTGCTGCGACCGACGATTACCACGTGCTGGCCGGCGGGGTCGTATCCGGAACGCAACAGGACCTGCTGGACGCCCGACGGCGTGCAGGGCAAGAAGGTGGGCTCGCCCTGGAGCATGCGGCCCTGGCTTATGGGATGGAGGCCGTCCACATCCTTGCGCGGGTCGACACGCTCGATGACGGCAGCTTCGTCCAGGCCGTCCGGCAGCGGGAGTTGGACTAGTATGCCGTGGAACCTGTCGTCCTGATTCAGCCGGTGGATGAGGTTCAGGAGGTCGTCCTGGGAAGTATATGCCGGCAGGTGAAAGATTTCGGAGAATATGCCCGCCTCGGAGCACGCCCTGCCCTTGTTCCGCACGTACACGGCCGAGGCCGGGTCATCGCCCACGAGGACGGCAGCAAGGCCTGGGGTCGGGCCGCCGGACGCGACCAGTTCGGCTACGCCGGCCCCGACCTCCGCGCGGAGGTCGGCGGCGATTTCGTTACCGTTGAGGACGCGGGCGGGCATTGAAGCCGGCAATATCAGGGCAGGTCGAAGATGTATTGCCGAACCGGGAAGGAGAAGCCGGGCAGCACGTCCTCACCGTCCAGCGTTTCGGGGTCGTCAAGCAGTTGAGGATCTGGCTGGCCGGCGCGATAGATATAGACCCGCCGGTTGCGGGCGTCGATCAGCCAGCCCAGCCGGGCGCCTGCTTCCATCCACAAGGCCATCTTGTCCTGTAGGGGACGAAGGTTATCGGTTCGAGAGCGGATTTCAACCACGAAGTCGGGGGCGCCTTCCACAACCGTTTGCCACTGGTCTTCCGGCAAGGCGTCGAACCGTTCTTGCGTAATCCACGCAGCATCGGGCCCCCGGATTTCGCCGGAAGGCAAGCGAAACCTGACCGTCTGTGATGACGCGCTGCCGCCGTTCAGCAGTTCCCAATTGGTGAGAATAGTCGTCATGTACAGTTCTTGCTTGTTTCCCTTGTACCCGGTCATAGGCAGTATCAGCAGCTCCCCGGCGGCGTTGACTTCCATTTCGTAAAGGTTGTTCTGCTCACAGAACTCGATGAAACGCGCCGGGAAATCAGCCGCCCGGTGGTCGATACCCAGGGCGGACAGGTCCAGGCGGATGGTTCCGGCCGGCTCGGCCACGGGAACGCCCGCGGTGGGTGAAGCGACGGTTGGTTTCGGCGTGGTGGTCATGGCAGCGGACGCCTGGCGCAGTGGTGTCGTCCATCATACCACCGGCGTTTGCCAAGCGTGTTCCGTGGGCCTACAATGCCCGTCATGCGTATCGTTTCTTTGTTGCCCAGCGCCACGGAGATTGTGTTTGCCCTGGGGTTGGGTGATTCACTGGTTGGCGTTTCTCACGTGTGCGACTATCCGGCGCAGGCCCGCGGATTACCCATCGTGAGCCGTAGCGTGCGCAGCAAGTCGCACCTCTCCAGCGCCGAAATCGACACGATCATCCAGCAGGCCCGGGCGTCGGGCAACCCGGTGTACATCATCGACGGCGACCTTCTGCGTCGCCTGCAACCCGACCTGATCCTGACCCAGGAACTCTGCGAAGTGTGCGCCGTCGGCGCCGGGTCAGTGTTTGAAACCGCCGGCAAGGTACTGGATTATCAACCCGAGATATTGAGCATCCGGCCGGCCAGCCTGGACGACATATACGGAAACATCCAGCGTATCGCCGCTGCTGCGGGAGTGGCAGCGAGAGGCGAGCGCCTGGTGGGCAAGCTGCGGGAGCGCGCCGGTTACGTCTCGGAACGTGCCCGAGACGGCAACCGGCCCAAAGTGTTCTGCATCGACTGGCTGGAACCGCTGCGCAACACCGGACAGTGGACGCCGGAATTGGTGGAACTGGCGGGCGGAGTGGAAGGACTGGCCGAGAAGTGGGGCAAGTCCCGGGAAGTGGGCTGGGGTGAAGTGATCGACTACCAACCCGACTACGTGATGGTGATGCCCTGCGCCTTCAACATGGACCGCACCATCCTGGAAACGTCACGCCTGGCCGAGCGGGAGGAGTGGAGTTCGCTGGACGCCGTGCGGGAAGGCCGGGTGTACCTGTTTGACGGCCAGATACCCAGCCGGCACGGGCCTCGAGTAATCGACGTGCTGGAAGGGCTGGCCGAGGCGATGCGCCCGGACCGCTTCGAGGGACTGACGCGCCCGGGCATTTTCAGGCCGGCCTCCCTGCGGGAGCCGGCAACCGTCACGTAGGCGGGTCGCGTGGCCGGCCCGAGCCAGTGAGGAAAAGCGTATGGCGTTGTACATGATTTCGCTGGAACACGCACCGGAGCGGTGCCCCGGGGTCGACTTGGGCGTGCGCGACCGGGTCCTGCGGATGTCGGCGGAGCTGACCGATACGCTGGCCAGCCGGGGTTGTGCATACCGCGGTGGCTGGGTGGGGAAGTCGTCGCACCAGACTTGGCTGGTCCTGGATGGGCCGGACGCCCACGCGGTGGACGACGCCGTGATTGACATGGGTCTGGCCACCTGGAACCGGACCGAGATATTCCCGATCATCACCATGGAAGAAGCCTTCGGAGGGCTGCCCACGGATTGATGACTGCCCGTCAACCGCAAACCGTTGCCTGAACGTTAGCGGCGATTGGGCGACGCGCCATAGGAGAACGGCCATGAACGAAAACATCTACCACCGACGCCGGCGTATGTACACGGATCCCGCGGATATCGGCGGGAACAAGATGGCGCCCGCGCGGAGGGTTGACCTGGGGGCGGTCGGGGATTTCAAGGAACTGCCGGCGCGGGTGCGGCTGGAAAACGGCGAAGAGCATTGGCTGGCCAAGGCCCGGGATGGGCAATACCGGCTCCTCTCCATGGTGTGCCCGCACGCTTTTGGCCGGGTGGTGAAGTGGGATAAGAGCTTTCTGTGTCCTGACCACGGTTGGCGCTTCGAAGAGGGGCAAGGAGTATGCGTTAACGGTCCCCGGGCGCAGCTTTTCTACCACGACGTGAAGGTGGAAAACGGCCGGTTGATCGCGCAGATTCCAGCCGACAATGATGCGTCGGTGACGCACGCGCCGCCGCCGGCGTGGGCGGTGCCCAAGTGAACGGGGCGGTACGATACATCGACGGAAGATGAACCAATGGCAACACATGACAGGTGGAACGACACGAATTGATGAGCAGGAAAATGAAGACACCCGCGGCAATCGCGACCGTATTTCTTGCCCTCTTGCTGGCTGCCAGCATCGGCGACGTTTCAACCGCAGCCGCCCAGGGCAGTTCGTCCACTCCAGGCAAACCGGTAGTAATGCCGGGGCAGAGGGATGGCCAGATCGTTGTCTCGTGGGAGGCAGTCGAGCAGGCGAGTTACTATGTCATCGCCTGGGTGGCTCACGCAGATTACACCGCAGACATAGCCGCCGGCCGAGATTTCCGCAACTCTATCTCATACAAGACCATTGCCAAAAGTGGCCAGACTTCGCACACCGTCACGCGGTTGGATCCGACGACACAATATTGGTTCGCCGTGGGCGCGAGGTCCGAGCGATACAGCCGCCCGCGTTGGTCGCCATGGGCAGACCTGGTGACGCCGAGCGTCGGCGACGTAGGCTGCACCCACGACCGGGACGCGCTGGTCGCGTTGTACGACTCCACCGATGGAGAAAGTTGGAGGAATAGCGTCAACTGGCTCAGCGAGACCGAGCCGATCGGCAATTGGTTCGGCGTATCCACCGACGGCAACGGCTGCGTGCTGGTTCTCTACCTGGACAACAATGACCTCTCTGGCACCATCCCGCCGGAGCTTGGCAGTCTGGCCAAACTGGACACCCTGGACCTCGACGGCAACGAGCTATCCGGGGAGATACCCCCAGAACTGGGCAATCTCAGCAATCTGACCGTCTTGTCAATGGACCACAACGAGTTGAGTGGGCCGATACCGCCGGAGCTGGGCAATCTCAGTAACCTCACCGATCTCGAGTTATGGAACAACGAGCTGACCGGAGAGATACCGGACGAGATTATTGGCCTCACCAACCTCAGGACGCTCGACCTGGACGGCAACAAGCTGACCGGAACGATTCCTTCAGCGCTGGCCGGTCTTGAGAATCTCGGGGCGTTATGGCTCAGCGGGAACGAGTTCACCGGCAGCATACCGCCCCAGTTGGGCAACCTGTCCCGGCTGGGTTACCTGGGTATTAGTAACAACCAGCTGACCGGCGAGATACCGGCCACGTTGGGCAACCTTTCCAACCTGCGAGGCCTGACCCTCCGGGACAACCAGCTGACCGGACCGATACCGGAGAAGTTGGGTGACCTGGAGTACATGAGGTGGATCTCGCTGCGCAACAACAAGCTGAGCGGCGCGATTCCGACGACCCTTGGCAAACTGGACGGCTTGTTCTATCTGGGACTTGGCAACAACGAACTGACCGGGGAGATACCGGCTGAGTTTGGCGGTATGACCAACATCGGGTGGATGGTCCTTTCCGACAATATGCTGACCGGGGAAATCCCTCCGGAACTGGGTGATCTGGAGGAGTTGGAGTATTTGCGCTTGAACGGCAACCGGCTGACCGGCCGGATTCCGACTGAGTTGGCTAATCTGGACAAACTGGAATATCTGTACCTCCTCGAGAATGAACTGGAGGGAACCATCCCCGCCGAGCTGGCCATGTTGGGCGAGTTAAAGGTCCTGGACTTGAACCGGAACGATCTGAGCGGCTCGATACCACCGGAGTTGGGCAATTTGGCCAATCTGGAGAGACTGCACCTGGACAACAACCAGTTCAGCGGCTCTATACCGAGCGAGTTGGGCAACCTGGCCAAGCTGGAAGAACTGCACCTGGACACCAACCAACTGACCGGCGAGATACCGCATGAGCTGAGCAATCTGAACGAACTTAGGGTCCTGTACGTGATCAGGAACCAGTTGACCGGGTGCATACCGTCGGCGCTGCTAACGGTGGACGAGAATGACCTGGATGAGCTGGAGTTACAGGTTTGCGCGGCTACGCTGACCCCATCGAACTGAACCGTTACAGCAGATCGCGCTGTCAACATGGACAATTCAATCCCAACCATGCCCGGACTGGATGACGGAAATTGATTAGTAGAAGAGCAAAAACGACCTCATTGATTGCGGGGTTGATCTTCGCGTTTCTCCTGGCCGCAAGTATCGGCAACGCTTCGACGGCCGCGGCGCAGGGCGGCTCCTCCACGCCGGAGAAACCACAGGTGATGCCCGGGCAGAACGATGGCCAGGTCACCGTTTCGTGGGAAGCCGTCGAGCAGGGGAATTACTATGTCATTGCCTGGCTGGCTTACGCGGATTACAACGCAGATGTTGAGGCTGGACGGGCATGGCGGGACTCCATCGTGTACGAGTCTTTCCCCAACGACGGCCAGACCTCGCATACCGTGGAGAGGTTGGACCAGACTGCACAATACTGGTTCGCCCTGGGCACCAGTTCCGGGCGATTCAGCAAGCCACGATGGTCGCCGTGGGCGAGCCTGGTGCGGCCCAGCGGTCCCGCCGCGGCCTGTGCGCCGGACCGGGACGTGCTGGTGGAGCTGTACAACTCCACTGGTGGCCGGGGTTGGAGGAACCAGCTTAACTGGCTCAGCAATAGCGTGCCCATAGGCGAATGGTTCGGCGTATCCACTGACGGCAACGGCTGCGTGGTGGTGCTCTACCTGGACAACAATTTCCTCTGGGGCACCATCCCGCCGGAGCTTGGCCGTCTGACCAAGCTGGACACCCTGGACCTTGACGGCAACTTCCTCCACGGGGAGATACCGGCAGAGCTGGGCAATCTCAGCAATCTGAGAGTGCTGTCGCTGGATCTCAACGTGTTGAGTGGGGAGATCCCGCCCGAGTTGGGTCGGCTGAACAACCTCACCGATCTCGAGTTGTGGTACAACGAACTGGAGGGGGAGATACCGGACGAGATAGTTGACCTCAGTGAACTCAGGACGCTTGTCCTGAGTGACAACAATCTGACCGGAACGCTTCCGGCTGCGCTGGGCGATCTTGAGAACCTTGGGGCTCTGTGGATCAGCGGAAACGAAATCACCGGCAGCATACCGACCGAATTGGGAAACCTGTCCAAGCTGACCGACCTGGGCCTGCACGACAACGAGCTGACCGGTGAGATACCTGCCGAGTTGGGAAACCTCTCCAATTTGCGCGGCCTGTATCTCTATGAAAACCAGTTGACCGGGGAAATACCCGCCGAGTTGGGAAAGCTCACCGACCTGAGCGATTTATTCCTGCGCAACAACCGGCTCACCGGCGAAATTCCGACGGAGTTGGGCAACCTGTCCGAACTGGAAGTTATCACTATCCGCAACAACCGACTGTCCGGTCCGATTCCGACCGAGTTGGGAAGCCTGTCCAAACTGGAGACGCTGTACGTTTCCGACAATCGGCTGGAGGGAACGATTCCCCCCGAACTGGGCGCGCTGGCCGAGTTGAAGGAATTGCGTCTGAACGGCAACCGGCTCACCGGCCAGATACCGAAGGAGCTGGGCAACCTCTCGAAACTGGAGGAACTGCGCCTGCTCGAGAATGAGCTGGAGGGAACCGTTCCTGTAGAGCTGGCCCAGTTAGGAGAGTTGAAGGTGATGGACTTCAACCGGAACCGGTTGAGCGGCCAGATACCACCGGAGCTGGGGCTGGGCAAACTGGCCAAGCTGGAAGGACTGCACCTGGACAACAACCGGTTCAGCGGCTCGATACCGCCCGAGTTGGGCAACCTGACCAACCTGGAAGAGCTGCACTTGGATACCAACCAACTGACCGGCGAGATACCCCGGGAGCTGACCAATCTTACCGAGCTGAGCGTCCTGTACGTGACGCGAAACCAGTTGACCGGGTGCATACCGCCGGCGTTGCTAACGGTGGACGAGAATGACCTGGACGATCTGATGGAAGCGCAAGGGCTGATGGTTTGTGCTCCTGCCGCCACTGCGACGAGCGGAAGCACTGACTTGGGCGCGCGAAGCCTGACAACGTCCGGTTCCGCATCGACGGGCGCTGCGAATACGTCAGAGAGCACCGAAGGGAACACCGACTCCGATAATCCCTTCGAAACCAAGGTAGGCGGGCTGACAGTGGACAAATAGCAAGGCGTACCACCTTCGCTTTCGGCCATCTGATTACCAGATTATAATCATTATCAATTTAGAGCCACCCTGCCACAACGGTTGACAGGGTGTGGCGGCTAAATTAAACTATCGGCAACCGTCGTAAAGCCGGGAGCGAAGCATGGAATCCCGGCAAAAACGGCATCAAATCGAAGGAAGGAGGCACAGGATGTCACACAAGGATGACCTGGCATTGATGGCCCACCTGATGCGGCGCGCCGGCTTTGGCGCCAACCGCGCAGAGCTGGAGCGATGCGTTGCCCAGGGTTACGAAGCCACCGTGGAAGAGCTGATTGATCCCCCGGCAGGCCGCGAGGGCGGAAAGATGGCTCTCCTGCTCCGGTATCACCCCAGCTTCTTGCTCCCCGGCGGCGTTCCCTTCTCCGGCCAGGCGAACTGGATGTACAACATGGTATCCAGCGACCGGCCCCTGGAAGAGAAGATGACCCTGTTCTGGCACCACGTCTTCGCGACCGGCAACTCCAAGGTTGACAACTGCGACCAGCTGCTCGAGCAGATCGACATGCTCCGGGAATACGGCATGGGGAACTATCGGGACATTCTGATTGAACTGTCCAAGAACCCCGCCATGATTTTCTGGCTGGACAACAACGAGAACCACCGGGACGCCGTGAACGAGAACTGGGGCCGCGAGCTCCTCGAACTGTTCTCCATGGGCGTTTCCAACTACACCGAGGTTGACGTTCGCGAGTGCTCGCGGGCCTTCACCGGCTGGACCATTCAGGCCAAGCTGCCGCGCGCTCCGTACGGCCGCTATCCCTGGAAGTTCGCCTATCACGACGAGGACCACGACTACGGCGAAAAGACCTTCCTGGGTCGCACCGGCAACTTCAACGGTGAGGACATCATCGACATCATCCTGGAAGAGCCGGCGACTTCCCGCTTCATCTGCCGCCACCTCTACAACTTCTTCGTCGCCGACGAGCCCCAGGTTCCTGCCTGGACCATCGAACCGGCCCGCGACGAGGACGCTCTGGACGAGATGTGCCAGGTGTTCGAGGACTCCGGGTTTGAAATGAAGGCCGTTCTGCGCCACATGTTGAACTCGCAGTGGTTCAAGGACGCCCGCTACCAGAAGATCAAGAGCCCGGCCGAAGTGGTCGCTGGCACGCTGCGGATGGTCGGCCTGTTCGAGAACCCGGACCCCGGCGTCCTGAACATCGGCAAGGAGCCCACCTACATGGGCCAGTCCATCCTCGACCCGCCGTCGGTGGAAGGCTGGCACACCGGCTTGGAGTGGATCAACTCCGGCGCCCTGCTGGCTCGCATCAACTTCGTGGCCGACCGCGTGTCCAACCCTGATCTGCCCGGCATGCAGGACATCATCGACCGGATGCAGGGCGAAGGCGTGGAAACCCCTGACCATCTGCTCAATGCCTGCACCGAGTACATGGGCTTCGTTGAGTTGAGCGAAGAGACTCGTGGCCAGTTGGCCGAACACGTTCGAACCGGCGGCAATGTAGACTGGAACGATCGGGGCGCCGCAGCGGTCCGCATCGGCGAGACCATGTCACTCATCAGCGCCACCACCGAGTACCAGTTCGGCTAAACCGGCAAAGATGCTGGACGGGCCGGATAACCTCCGGACTGTCCAGCCCCGGAACTCGTCACCCGACGAAACGCACATTAGACAAGGAGCATACGCAATGACCTCCACCAAGAAAGATCCGGTCATCGTGGTCCTGCAGCTCACCGGCGGCAACGACTACTTCAACACGGTGATCCCCTACAACGATCCGTTGTACTACGACAACCGCCCCGCGGTCCGCTACGATCGCGAGAGCATCATCCCCGTCAACGACGAGCTCGGTTTCGCCCCCACCATGGGCCCCATGAAAGAGCTGTTCGACGAGGGCAAGGTCGCGGTCATCCACGGCATCGGCTATGCCGACAGCCCCCGCTCGCACTTCCGCAGCATGGACATCTGGCACACCTGTGAGCCGGACAAGGTTGGAACCGAGGGTTGGGCCGGCCGCGTCGCTCGCGAGATGGACCCGGACAAGGAAAACGTGCTGACGGCCATCAACTTCGGCCACGGCCTGCCCCGCGCGCTGGCCGTCCCCGGCGTTCCGGTAGCCGCCATCGCCGACCTGAGCACCTATGGCTTGCTCACCGGCATCGCCGACGTGGACCAGCGCTCCAAGGCCCTGGACCTGTTCTCCAAGATGTACGCTCCCACCGTGGGCGGCAGCTTCGTGAACGACTACCTGCGCTCCACCGGCACCGACGCCATGGTTGGCGCCGACATCGTGAAGGTCGCGCCGGAGCGGTACTCCAGCAACGTGGAGTATCCCAACAGCCCCATCGCCTCGCACCTGCGTGACATCGCCCAGGTGTACATGGCCGATCTGGGCACGAAGATCTTCTACACCCAGCACGGCAGCTTCGACACCCACGCCGGTGAGGCCGCGGCCCACCCGGTGCTGTGGAAGGAAGTCTCCGAGGGCATCAGCGCCTTCTTCGAGGACATGAAGGAGCACAACACCGGCGAGAACATCGTCATGTACCTGTTCTCCGAGTTCGGCCGCCGCGTCCGCGACAACGGCTCCGGCACCGACCACGGCGCAGCCGGCGTTGCCTTCGCCATTGGCGACTCCGTCCAGGGTGGCTTCTACGGCGAGTACCCGTCCCGCAAGAACGAGGACCTGGAACAGGGCGACCTGGTTCCCAACTACGACTTCCGCGGCGCGTACTCCAGCATCGTGGAGGACTGGCTGGGCATGGACGCCAACCCCATCGTCAACGGCGCCTTCCCCAAGCTGGACATCATCAAGAAGTAACCTCATCGTCCCGGCAATAACGGCGGCGACGCAGCCCTGAAAACTACGTCGCCGCGCGTCCAACGCAAATCAAGTGGAGGAAAAACTATGCCTCAGAATACCGTAGCAAGCGGTCGGGCATGGCTGTACGTGAAGAACGTCGGCCGCCAGGGGCAGGTGGGCATGGGCTTCAGCCAGCCTGTGGGCGTTGCTACCCTCGACGACGGCACGATGTACGTCGCCAACCGCGGTGGTGAGCAGAACCCCAGCGCCCGCATCACCAAGTGCACCATTGGCAACACCGACGGCAAGGGCGGCGAGGAGTTCCTGGGCGAATTCGGCCGGGAAGGCATCGCCTACCAGGCCAGCTCCCGGGGCCTGTTCGAGTGGATCACCGGAATCGCTCTCGATTCCGCCGGCAACGTGTATGCTTCCGACGAGTGGAAGAACATGATCGCCGTGTTCGACGCCGACGGAAACCTGGTGAAGCACTGGGGCGAGGCCGGTGAAGGCGAAGGCCAACTCAGCGGCGCCGCCGGACTGGTGTTCGACGCCGACGACAACCTCTGGGTGGTTTCGGCCAAGAGCAGCCGCGTCCAGAAGTTCAGCAAGGACGGCGAGTTCCTGGGAGGCTTCGGCACCAAGGGTAACGGCGCCGAGGATCTGGAGATGCCCTCCGGCATCGCCATTGACGACGCCGGCGACCTTTACATCGCCGACTGGGGCAACCACCGGGTGCAGAAGTACACCGCAGGCGGAACCCACCTGCGCACCTTCGGCAGCCGCGGCACCCGCTCCGGCGAGTTGAACCACCCGTTGGACGTCACCATCGACAATGAAGGTGATGTTTACGTGGCGGACTGGATGAACGAGCGCGTCGTGATCTACGATGCGGACGCCCGTCCTTTGGCCTACCTGGAAGGGGACGCCACCGAGGTGTCGGAATGGGGCGACCTGTCCCTGAACGCCAACCCCGACATGGTGAAGGCCCGCCGCCGGGTTCCCGACCTGGAGCAGCAGCAGCGCACCTTCCGTATGCCCATGGGCGTCAACTTCGACCGGGCCAATAACCGGCTGCTGGTGTGCGATACTCTGCGCTCCCGGTTGCAGGTTTACGAGAAGGACGACACCTACCTGGACCCGCAGTTCAACCTGTAACCTGGCGGTACATCCGGGAAGTGCTCTGACATTTCTCCCCAAGGACCGGCGCTCCTCACCCCCAGCGCCGGTTCTTTTTGTCTCCGTGACAAACAAATGGGGCGGGTCATGGACCCGCCCCCGTTCTTTATCTATTGGTGCGGAGACTCACAGTTCGTGGGTGTGGCTGTCGTTGCCGCCTCCGCGGTTGGTGGCTTCGGGCGGGAGAGTGATGATCGCCCGGCGGTGCGTCCCGACGCCAATGGTGCGCTCGCCGTCCAATGCCTCCACCTTGAAGTAGAGCCAGCGTCCGTCCACGCGCTCCAGCTCGGCGACCGCTACCACCGTGGCGCCGATATCCGCGCCGGCCACGTGGCGGACGTTGACCTCGAAGCCCACGGTGGACTGCTCCGGCGGGAGGTGGTCCAGGATCGCCCGCTGCGAAGCCTGCTCCATGGCCCGGATCATGCTTGGGGTGCTGAGCTTGGCGACGTGAGGCGCGACGTTGTGCTCGCACACCAACACTTCCCGCCGGCCGATCAGGCCCGGCGTCAGTTCCATCTCCCGGTTGCCAGTTTGTTCAGTCATCGTTACTCCTGTGCTGCGTTCGTTTTGTCCAGCGTCGGCGGGCCGTATGCTATCATATCGGCGTCGCCAATTTGGCGACTACGGTTCGCCGGCGATGGTCACAGCCGATCACCGGATGCTGCGACAGTTTTGAACCTGCCCTGCTTTCCAGGTTCCACAGGACCGAAACCATGAGATCCAAGCGGGATTTACTTTCCATAACCGATATATCGCCTGACGAGACGCGCCGTCTGATTGACCGAGCGCAGGAGTTGAAAGCAGCCGCGCCGGGAAGCGCCAGTCCCCTGGCTGGCAAGCGCGTGGCGCTGCTGTTCGAAAAGCCTTCCTTGCGTACCCGGGTCAGTTTCCAGATCGGCATCGCCGAGCTGGGCGGGTTCAGCCTGTACATGGGCCAGGACGAGGTGGGTCTCGGCCGACGCGAGCCGGTTTCCGACGTGGCGCGGGTCTTGAGCGGATACGTGGACTGCATCGTGGCCCGCGTCAACTCCCACGACTCGCTGGTTGGACTGGCGGAGTATGGCGACGTGCCGGTGATAAACGCCCTCTCGGATGTGGAGCACCCGTGCCAGACCATGGCCGATCTGCTGACCATCGCGGAGACCCATGGGAAGACCGATGGGTTGAACCTGGCCTATATCGGCGACGGGAACAACGTGGCTCGCAGCCTCTGCCTGGGCGCGCCGGCCGTGGGCATGAACTTCGCCATTGCCGCGCCGCATGGCTATCAATTGGAAGAGCAGACATTCGACGCTGCCAGCGAGCGGGGAGCGCGGGCCCCCCCCCGGACCCCCCCGCCCGTGGATACCCAGGGTACCCCCCCCCCCCCCCGGGCCCCCCCCCAACAGGGGTTAACAGATGTGTGGGCCAGCAATGGG
>JAPPMU010000003.1:0-96389 GCA_028873965.1 Chloroflexota bacterium | reverse complement strand
TGCCCTCCGCCCCCGGCGCCCCGTTCCCCACAAAATCCCCCCCCCCCCCCCCCCCCGCCCGGCGGGGGGGCGCGCCCCCCCCCCCCCCCCCCCCCCCCCCCGACGGTGCATCCGCTGGTACGCCCGAGCGACGCCGTGACCGACGCCAACGTGGTGTACACTGATGTCTGGACCAGCATGGGCGACGAGGCGGAGACGGAAGAACGCATCAGGGCGTTCCAGGGCTACACGGTGGACTACCCCTTGATGGAGATGGCCGCGCCGGGCGCCTGCTTCATGCACGACATGCCGGCTCACTACGGCGAAGAAGTGCCGCCGGGGATGCTGGAACACCCGCAGTCCGTGGCCTATCAGCAGGCGCACAACCGGTTGCACGCGCAGAAGGCGGTGCTGGAGTTCCTGCTGGCATAAGGACCAGTTGTCGTAGAATGAACATAGCATCCACCGCACGCGGTGGATTTGATAACGAAGCAACACCAGAGGCTGATATGCTTACTGTGCCCGATTTGCCCGAACCCGGCGAACAAAGCCTGGACGACCGTCGCCGGATCAGCCGGCGGTTCATCATCCACGCCCGCGAGGAATTGGAAAAAGGACACCGGCTGCAAGCCGGCGAAAAAGCCTGGGGCGCCGTGGTACAGCCGCTGAAGGCCGTCGCGGAGCAGCGCGGCTGGCGGCACAAGAACCACCAGGACATTCATAACGTCGGGCTTCAGATACTGGCCGAGAACCCGAACGTTGACCTGCAGGAGGCCCTTTCGGAGGCATACCGTGTCGGCCACCAGAACTTTTACGAGAACTACTACCATCCCGAAGAATTGGCCGAGATGATGGACAAGGTTGAGGACGTGATGCCTATCCTTAAAGCCCTGCCGGACGCCCCGCCGCGTCCGTTCACCATCGCCAGCAATACCCAATTGCGGCGGTTGCGATCTCTCACCGGCGATGACGGTTTGCAGATTGGCGACACCTCTGCCGTGGGCTTCTCGTTGAAACACGATGCGACCAATGGATAACTGGCAGCCGAAACACGCTAATCACTTGGATCCTGTATGACCTCTCTTGACGAAACTGCGGCGGCAACCTTTCCAGAAACGCCGGTCCAGCGCGCACCGGTTCCCACTGTGGACCCGATGGTGGCCATCATCGGCCGGCCCAACGTGGGCAAGTCTTCGCTGTTCAACCGCATCCTTTCCCGCCGGCACGCCATCGTATCCGAGGTGGCTGGCACCACCCGCGACCGGCTGATCGCGAGGGCATCGTGGAAAGGCCGGCCGTTCCTGCTTATCGACACCGGCGGGCTTGAGGACGATCCCGACGGCCACATCCCCCAACGGGTCCAGCAGCAGGCCGACATGGCGATGGGCGCCGCGGACGTCATCGTGTTCCTGACCGACGCGATCCAGGGCGTTACGGCGACGGACGAGGCCGTGGCCCAACGGCTGCGACGCACTGACAAGCCCATACTGCTGGCCGTTAACAAGGTGGACAACGACAACCGCGAGCTGGCCGCGGCCGAATTCCACGGCCTGGGGATCAACGAAACGGCGTTCATCTCCGCGTACCACAATTACGGCGTGTACGATCTGCTGGAGCGGATAGTCGAGCTGTTGCCCAGTCCCGAACTGGCAGATCTCTGGGAGGATGCCCCCGACGGAGAGATTGCGGCCGAGGACGAGTGGTGGGTCGATGATGGCGGCGACGAAGCAGCGGTAGAGGAAGAGGCATGGACCCCTCCCACCGAGTTGAGCCTGTCCATCGTCGGTCGCACCAATGTGGGCAAGTCGATGCTCACCAACGCCATCCTCGGCGAGGAGCGCAGCATCGTCAGCCCGGTTGCCGGTACTACCCGGGACGCCTTGGACACCCCGGTGTCCTACCGGGACCATGTGATCACGCTGGTGGACACGGCAGGCATTCGCCGGCCCGGGCAGGTGCAGCGCGGGATCGAGAAATACAGCGTGCTGCGGGCGGTTAACGCCGTGCATCGCAGCGACATCACGCTGCTGATCACCGATGCCACCGAGCTGGCAACGGCGCAGGACGCGCACATCGCCGGCCTGGCGTGGGACACCAACCGCGGCCTGATCGTGGTGGTAAACAAGTGGGACCTGGTCAACCGCAACCGATTCCGCATGGAACGGTCCCTGCACCGGGTCCAGGAACGCCTCCACTTCATGCCCTACGTCCCGGTGTGCTTCACGTCGGCGCTCACGGGTGAGGGGATCGAGGAACTGCTGGACACCACGCTGTCGCTCTGGCAGGAACGGCAGAAACGAGTGCCCTTCCGGGATCTGCAATACCTGCTGGCGGACGCGGTGTCGACCCACAGCCCGCCGTCACAGCGCGGCAACATCCGCAACCGCCTGCGGATCCGTCGGGTGCGGCAGGTGGGTGTCAACCCGCCGACCTTCGTGTTCTCGGTCAATGATCCCAAGTTGCTGCACTTTTCATATCAGCGGTACCTGGAAAACCAGATCCGCGACCGGTTCGGCTTTGACCGGACGCATTTGAGATTGATTTTCCGTCCGGAGCGGGCGGAGAAACCCTCCCGACCGGGCATTCGAAACCGCGCCAGGTAGCCGGTTGAACATGACCACGCTGCGCCGAGCATCGTACGCCACCATCGCGATGCTGGTCGCTTTGCCATTGTTGCTGGCGGCCGGTGTTGCTCTCGCCATCGCCGGCGTTCAGGCGGCGCCACAGCCGCTGATGTATGTGACCGTCGGCGTGATCGCGTACCTGACCGGCTCGATATCCTGGGGTTACATCTTCGTGAACCTGACCATGGGCGAGGACATCCGTGATTTCGGCAGCGGGCGGACGGGCATGTCCAACATACTGCGGACCTCGGGCGGCAAAGCTGCGGCGGTGGTGTTCCTGCTGGATGCCGGCAAAGGCGTGCTCTGCGTGATGCTGGCGAGGGCGGCTATCGGCCTGGGAGGTGCGGAAGTGGCCGCGGCGCTGCTGGCGCTGTGCGGACACAATTGGCCGATATTTCTACGGTTCCGCGGGGGGCGCGGCATCCTGCCGGGGTTGGGCGCGTTGTCAGTAATGGCCCCATGGGTGGCGGTGGCCGGCGGAGCGCTGTTCCTGGTAATCACGCTGTCCAGCCGGATATTGTCCCTGGGCAGCATCGTCGGCACGCTGACGGTAGCGGCTCTCAGCATCGTGCTGATGCTGCTGATCGGACACAACCAGCTGTACACGCTTTACGCATGCGTGGGCGGCGCGGTTATCATCTGGCAACACCGGGACAACATCCGGCGGATCGCCAACGGCACCGAGCGTCGGTTGGGTATGCCGGCGGTGCGGAACCGCTAGACAGCGCGGAGGATCGAAAAATCCCCTGGAACCCAAATCCCACTGCCGCGTGCGGAGCGCGGGCCGGATCAGGCGGAGCGAATGGCCTGACTCAATCTGTATAGCGCTTCGGTCAGATCGCCAACGTCGTACAGCGAGAAGCTGATTCGGAGACTGTCCCGGAACAATCCGACCGACGAGAACGCCGTCCCGGGACGGTAGGATACGCCGGCCTTCTGGGCGGTTGGCAGCAATTCGTCGGCATCTACTCCGTCCGCCAGTGCGAGCCAGAAAAAGTAGCCGCCGTCCGGCTGATGGAAATCCACCTGGCCAGCCAGGTCAGTGGTCAAAATCCTGGCCACGGCGTCACGGCGCGTGGTGTAGATGCGGCGCAGGTTGGCAAGGTTCTCCTGGAGGAGCCCCAAGTCGAGAGTTGCCTGGGCCACGGCCGCCGCGAAGTGGCTGAGGCCGCCGCCGCTGGCCGCCACCCCGGAGTCCACGAAGCGACGGATGATGCCGGGGGAGGAGTGAACCCACCCCAGTCGCAGGCCGGGCGCCAGGATCTTGGAAAAGGAACCCAACGAAACGACGCAACCGTCATCCGTGTCATCCATGGTGGCCAGGGGTGGTGGTGGCGGCGGCCCGTAGTGTAGTAGTTGGTACACTTCATCCGCGAGGATAGTGAAGCCGTACCGCTGGGCTAACCGAATCAGGCGCTGCCGACGCTCCGGCGCCAGCGTTGCCCCGGTGGGATTCTGATACGCCGGGATGACGTAGAGCAAGCGGGGCCGGTGGCCGTCCCGGAGCATCAGCTCCAGCGCGTCGACGTCCAGGCCGTCGAGGTCGGTGGGTACACCCACCACCTTGAGACCGTGGTCCAGGAAGATGCGGCCGATCAGGTAGTAGGTCGGCTCTTCCACAAATACCGTGTCGCCCGATTGCGCGAAGATGGTGGTGGCCAGATCGATGCCCTGGGACGCGCCGGCGGTGAGGAAGAGTGACGCCGGATCGACGGACAGATTCCCATAGGCGTCCTGGGAGGACAGGAAATCTGCCAACCCCTCCAGGAGCGGGCCAAATCCCTGTACGGCGCCGTACTGCAAAGGGACGGCGGACTGCTGGCTGAGCACACGCTCGCTGGCGATCTGTAGGGCTTCAGTGGGGTGCAGGTGCGGGGAGGGATGGCCCCATCCGAGATCCAGAACGCCCTCGGGGATGGAGATGAGTAGAGACGGGAGTGTAGAGGTCATTGCTCAGGGTTGGGTTCACGAGCCGGAATGCGTGCGGCCGCCGGTCAATCTTGAGGAATAGGGCAGAAAAAGGCCGGCGGGTGCGATACCCGCCGGCCGATTGCCGGTGTGGCGAGATGTGGGACTGGCTACTAGATGTAGTCCTGGTCCTCTGCCATCATCTGCAGGACGTCGCCAGACTGCAGCTGGATGGCGCGCTGGATCTGGAGCTTGAGGTCGTCCAGCATCTCGTCGGGGATCTCGCCGTCGTTGTCGCGGGCAGCGTCCTTCATGGACTCGAAGGCCCACTCGTCGGAGTTGCCATGCGGCATGTCGAAGAAGCCGCGCTCGAAGACGGGGAGTTCGCCGGGGCCGAAGTAGCCCTTGCCTTCCAGGTTGTACCCTTCGAGGTCGTGGGTGCCCTTGCCGAGGACCTGACCGGTGGCGGCATAGTGCTCCATGACGTTCTTGAGGCCATACTTCTGGATCGGGCAGACCTTCATGCACACGCCACAGCCGAGGTAGCGAGCCATGACCGGGCGGCAGCGCTTGAAGTAGAGCTTGTTCTTCTCGATTCCGCGCCACCAGATCTTGTCGCGCATCAGGGCGCGGCCGGGACAGCGGTTCACGCAGACCTGGCACACCTGGCAGAAGGCGTGGATGCCGTAGTCCACCGGCTCGTCATAGGTGACGCTGGCGTCGGTGGTGATCATCATCAACCGCATCCGGTTGCCGGTGTGCGGGGACAGCAGGTAGCCGCAGGCGCCCAGGGAGCCGAGGCCAGCCGCCACGAACATGGGGATCACCGGGCCGGTGGCGTCGCTGGAGTGGACGACATGGGCCTTGTAACCCAGGGAGCGGATGAAGTTGCCCAGTTCCAAGCCAGCCGCAGCCTGCGTCCGATAGGTGCTGGAGTGCACGATCTCGGCGTCAACGCTGGGGATGGTCTGGGTGGGCTCGAAGTCCTGCTCGTAGCACAGGCAGATGGCGTGGGGCAACACCGTGAAGCCGCGCTTGCTCTTGTAGTCATAGCGCGGGTCGTAGGACGTGATGCCCACTTCCAGGTAACCCAACTGGCGAGCCTTGTCCTTGATGAGCTGCGAGATGTCCTCGCCGCTCGCCTCAGCAGTGGGCTCCATCTCAGCGGTCGACCGGGCGGCCATGATCAAGTTGCTGTTGAGCTTGTCGTGCTCCTTGCGGATCTCACGCATTTCGGCGTGGAGGTCGCGCAGGGTGTTGGACCAGTCCCGGGACGCGCGCTCGGTGATGTTCATGGTTTCCAGCGGATACTCGCGGGCGTACCAGTCAACCTCACGGCCGGTCATCGGAATACCGGGTACGGTTTCCAATTCCTCCGGGATGGGAATCGTAACTTCGGCGTCCCCCCAGTGCCTTCCGGGACGGACTACCTCGTGCCCAATTGTAAGCATATTAGCCTCCTCGCTGGTTGGCTTGGCCGCACAAAAGCGGCGGCATTTGGGGCAATTTATACCGTTGCCACCCCTTTGTCAACAAGTAAAGCCAAGTTTCCTATGGAATTCGCCTGCGATTGCGAATCGCGCCGCAGAGGGAAGTTCGCACGCCGATTTACGGCGCGCCAAAACTCCCTGCCGGGCCTGCTCCCCGGAATGCGTCGCGGGACCCGAAAATGCCCCGGAATCGGCGCTAGCGGCTCTTCCACCAGGTCCACACTCCGATGGCGGCCAACATGATGCCCAATACTACGAGCGTCCATCCGACCCCCTTCAATAGGAACACCGCCACCGGCGTGAGCAGGAATAGACCCAGGCAGAAAAACGCCAGTCCACAGCCGATGGCCCCGGCGGCGCCCGTCGCCCGGTAAAACATCATTCCGGGAATGTCCCGCGACGGCTAATCCGGCAGGACGTAGGTGGCTTCGCGCTCGATGACCCGGTTTTCCTGGCGCAGTTTTTCCAGGTGGGTGCGCACGTTGCGCCCCGCCGCCGCACGCAGGGATCGACGCAGGTTGCGCGGGTACACGGCGGTGACGATCTCGTCCACGGTCGAGGCTCCGGCGTCCAGCGCGGCGAGAACCTGGTCCTCGCGGCTGAGGCGATGGGCGATCTGCTGCTGGATGCGCTGCTGACCCCGGATGATGGTATTGCCGTGCCCGGGGCACACCACCAGCGGCCGGGTGCGGGCCATGCGTTCCAGGGAGTTCATGTACTGCTTGAGGTTGCGCACGCTGGATGACGAGTTGCCCAGCAGGTTGTCGCCGCTGAACAGCACCCGGTCGGGACGCAGGAAGTAACAGACGTGGTCGTCCTCGTGGCCGGGCGTGAACAGCGGGCGCAGCGTGACGCCGCCGCCGGAAGTCACGGCCTCGTTGGCGCGAAGCGCGTGGACCGAGTCATCCCCCAGGGTATGCCGCAGCCGCGGCGCCAGCTTCGGGTGGCAGCGCACCGGGCAGCCGAACGCCTCCTGCAGGCGATCCAGGCCGCCGATGTGGTCGCCGTGGCCGTGGGTGATCAGGATGGCGTCGATCTTGGGGCTGCCCAGCTCGGCCCAATAGTCCATGATCTGCCGGGTCCAGAAACGGTAGGGCTCGCCCGAATCGATCATGACCATGCTTTCCGAGGGGTCGCCCACGAAATAGATCTGGGTGCCTCCGGGGTGCATTGCCCCGAAGGTGCTGGGGTCTTCCTGGATGTGGGTGCTGTAAACGTGGTCGGTGATCTGCATGGGGGAACCTCACCACACGCGGGAGCGGATGTAGCGGTGCGCGGCGATAGCGGCGGTGGCGCCGTCGCCGGCGGAAGCGACCAGCTGGGCCGCCGACTGCTGCCGGATGTCCCCGGCCGCAAACAGTCCGGGCTGCGGGGTGTCCATCGAGAGCCCCACCGGGATGTGTCCGGCGCCATCCAACGGGACCAGGTCGGAGACCGGAGACGAGTTGGGTTCCAGGCCGACGTAGATGAAGAGGCCGGCCACGGGTTCGACGTTCTCGCCGTCGGCGCTGCGCACGCGGACGCCGGTGACGGTATCCCCGCCGACCACCTCGACGACCTCGGAGTTGTAGCGAACCTCGATCTTGGACTCGCCGTCGATGCGGTCCCGGAGCACTTGCTGGGCGTCCAGTTCGTCGCCACGATGGAAAAGGATGACCCGCTCGGTGTACTCGGTCAGGGTCAGGGCTTCGTCCGCCGCCGAGTCGCCGCCGCCGACCACGGCGACGGTCTGTCCCATATACAGGGGGCCGTCGCAGGAGGCGCAGTGGGAGACGCCACGGCCGAGGAACTCTTCCTCTCCCGGGATGCCCAGGGTGCGTAGCGTCGATCCGGCGGCCATGATCACCGCCTTGCCGAGGTAGGAGTCGCCGCCCTCGCCGGCAACGCGGAGGTAGTCCCCGTCGGCGGACACGCCGGCCACGGTGTCCATCAGCATCTCGACGCCGGCGTTCATCGCCTGTTCCTGGGTGGCCGGGCCCAGCTCGTAGCCCGCGATGCCCTGGGGGAACCCGGGGAAGTTCTCGATGCGCTCCAGGTTGATGATCTGGGCGCCGGCCATCATCTGCTCGACGATGGCGGTGCTGAGGCCGTGGCGGGCGGCGTAGATGCCGGCGGTCAGGCCGGCCATGCCGCCGCCGATGATGATGACGTCGAAGTTCTGGTCGGGCACGGGGTTACCTCTCCAATGGCTGATTGAGTTGCACGAATTTG
The DNA here is from genome assembly GCA_028873965.1 of Chloroflexota bacterium. Lineage (GTDB taxonomy): Bacteria > Chloroflexota > Dehalococcoidia > Lucifugimonadales > UBA3495 > Bin87. The sequence goes on along the minus strand of JAPPMU010000003.1, from coordinate 88,177 downwards.
ATCATACGACGAGACGTTTTCCGGCCGGTCGGGCAGGAAACTTGCGTCGCTTAGAGGTGGGTCTGATCGTTGAAAATGGATTGTACCATTCGGTCATTCGGTGACGTACCGGGGTCGGAGGCTCACGCGTACCCAGTTTGTCATCGCGAGGAGCGCAGCCGCTCATGGTGAGCTTGTCGAACCACGTGGCATCTCGTTGCCTGAGCGATCTTCTCTCCACCGACGAGATTGCCACCCCCGCATCGAGCGCGGGGTCGCAATGACAGGTTGCGCGAAGTAGGTACGCATGAGGGGTCGAAGGCGAGCTGGGCTGGTGCGTGCTTTCAGTTGACACATCCCGGCGGGATACAGAAAATGTCGCCATCGATACCGTTAATGCCACGATCAAGCAATGGAAGGTGAAAACATGGCAGAAATACTGGGCCTCGGCATGACCCACTACCCGGGTTTGATGGCGCCCGACGAAGACCGGGCGTATCCGCTGACGCGGACCCTGAAGGGCAACAAGAACATTCCCGAAGAGCTGAAGAACCCCACCAGTTGGCCGGAGCCCATGCGCATCGAGTACGGCGAGGACGAGGGGTACACCTCCTCTTTGGAGCACCGGGCGCGCCTGGTGGCCGGCTTCCGCCGCATCCGCGAGGAGCTGGACGCCTTCAACCCCGACTTCGTGGTGATCTGGGGCGATGACCAGTACGAGAACTTCCGCGAGGACATCATCCCTCCGTTCTGCGTTCTGGCCTACGACGAGTTCGAGTGCCAGCCCTTCGCGCACCGCCAGCGCAACTTCTGGGACGAGCCCAAGGACAAGGTCTTCAAGTACCGGGGCAACAAGGAAGCGGCGCGGGTGCTGGTCTCCGGCCTGATTGACCGGGGCGTGGACATGGCCTACGCGTACCAGCCGCTGCACGAGCCCGGCTTGGGTCACGCCATCCTGAACACCCTGCTGTACCTGGACTATGACCGCAAGGGGTTCGACTATCCGGTGGTTCCCATGCTGGTGAACTGCTACGGCAGCCGGGTCATCCGCAACCGCGGTGGAGCGATTGAGTACCTGCCGGATCCCGACCCGCCCGGACCCTCGCCCAAGCGGTGCGTGCAGGTCGGCGCGGCCACGGCCGAGGCGCTGAAGGACTCGCCGTACCGGGTGGCGCTGATCGCGTCGTCGTCGTGGTCCCATGCCTTCCTGGTGGAGAAGAACCACTGGCTGTGGCCCGACACCGAGTCGGACCGGGCGCGGTTCGAGGAGCTCAAGTCCGGCGACTACCAGGCCTGGTCGCGGCTGTCCACCGAGCAGGTCGAGGATGCCGGGCAGCAGGAAATGCTGAACTGGATGTGCCTGGCCGGCGCGATGGACACGCTGGACCACCAGCCGGAGATTCTCGACTACGTCGAGTCCTACGTGTTCAACTCCAACAAGTGCCTGGCGATCTTCAAGTAAGGGCAGGTTCCCAACCCGCTCTTACCCCTGGATTCCGGCGAAAGCCGGAATGACGGTTGTGTAGACTAAGGAGGGCAATCATGGCGGAAATACTGGGGCTGGGGCTGACGCACTCGCCGTCGTTCATCCGGCCCGACGAGGATGGGGAATCTTCCCTGAAGCGCACCCTGCGGACGAATGACCGGATCCCCGCCGAGATGAAGAACCCGCTGAACTGGCCGGAGCCGATGCGGGTGGAATTCGGTGAAGACGAAGGTTACGCCTCGGCGGTGCGCCTGCGGGAGCGTATGGTGGCCGGTTTCCGCGAACTGCGCAAGGAACTGGACGCTTTCAACCCTGACTTCGTGGTGATCTGGGGCGACGACCAATACGAGAATTTTAAAGAGGACATCATCCCTCCCTTCTGCGTCCTCGCTTACGACGAGTTCAACTGCCAGCCGTTCGACAACGGCGGCGGCGCGACGCGGCGCAACGTGTGGGACGAAGGCGCGGACACGGTCTTCAATTTCAAGGGGCACAAGGAAGGTGCGCGGGCGCTGGTGTCAGGCATGATCGACCGGGGCGTGGATATGTCCTACGCGTACCAGCCGCTGCACGAGCCGGGGCTGGGCCACGCCATACTGAACACGATCCTGTACCTCGATTACGACCGCAAGGGCTTCGACTATCCCGTGGTGCCCATGCTGGTGAACTGCTACGGCAGCCGCGTGATACGCAACCAGGGCGGCAGCGAGGAACGCTCGCCGGAGCCGGACCCGCCCGGGCCGTCGCCCAAGCGGTGCATGCAGATCGGCGCGGCGGCGGCGCAGGCGTTGAAGGAGTCGCCGTGGCGGGTCGCGCTGATCGCCTCGTCCTCCTGGTCCCACGCGTTCCTGACCGAAAAGAACTGGTGGCTCCACCCTGACATCGAATCGGACCGGGCGCGGTTCGAGGAGATGAAGGCCGGCGACTACCAGGCGTGGGCCGGCATCTCAACGGCGCAGATCGAAGACGCCGGCCAGCAGGAGCTGCTCAACTGGGCCTGCCTGGTGGGCGCGGTGGACGAACTGGGCTACAAGGCGGAGATCGTCGACTGGTACGAGACGTACATCTTCAACTCCACCAAGTGCCTGGCGGTGTTCAGATAAGGCCGGTAACGACGCGCTGACCAACGAACCGGGGTAGATACCATCCGCCCCGGTTTCTGTTTTCAGGTGGCAAAGCCGAGGCCGTCGGCCACCTCACGCTGGTTGTTGTCCAGCGTGATGAAGGCCAAGTCCAGGCTTAAATCGCGGACGGCATACAGCGCGGTGGCGACATGGAGCAAATCGCCGCTGCGCAAGTACCGGATTTGCAGGGCTTCCGCGATCTCTGAGCTCAGCGGCCGGGTGGGGTGAATCCAATCAAGCCTATTCAGAAGGCTTGAGTTGAATCGAAGGCGCTCACGGACGAAAGCGGCGCGTATTTCCGCTTCCAGCAGAACTGACGAGTGCAAGGCGTCGAAGCCGGCCAATCGTTCGGCAACGCCAGGGCCTGACGGCTCGTGGAATGCTATGGCAAGCATGGCTGACCCGTCCACGTATGCCGCTGCTGTTCCTGCCGGCGTCATCGCTTACTCCTCGCCCCGGCGTTCCTTGAGGAACCGCTCCAAGCCGCCGGGAATGTGAGCCACCGGTTGGATCAGCTTCGGTGGTGGCGGGCCGTCACAAGCCTTGGACACGAGTCCCCGTGCTCGCAGCTCCTCCAGTATCTCCCGGTGGGTGATGCCCTCCACGTTTCTGAGCTCTGCGGCGGACACGTGAGCGTAAGGGCGGGGCTTTGCCGCCGCCGCGATAACGTCCCGTTGCTCCGCCCAGAGAGTCGCTTCATAGGGGACTTCATCAGCCGGCGTCAGCACGATGCGCCCGGCATCGTCGCAATCCACCTCAAACCACTCCGCATCCGGCAAGTCGGCCTTGGCCCAGTTGAAAATGGCAATTTGATTGCCGTCGGTCAAGCGGGCGAGAATCCGGGTGCCGCCGGATGGCTGGGATGCGTCGGATTTGAGCGGCGCGGCCATTGTCGGGCCTCCTGGCGGGGAAGTGTATGCATTGTACCGCACAAGACGAGGGCGAACCCGCGGCTGCGGATTCGCCCCTGTTAATCTACGGATGCCGCCGGTTATACGTCCAGGTACACCTCGCTGCCGGAGGCCTTGAACTCTTCAGACTTTTCCTGCATGCCCATGAGCAGGGCGGCGGCGGTGTCGCCGATGCCCTTGCTCTTGGCGTAGTCGCGCACGTCCTGGGTGATCTTCATCGAGCAGAAGTGCGGCCCGCACATGGAGCAGAAGTGAGCGACCTTCTGGGCTTCCTTGGGCAGGGTCTCGTCATGGTAGTCGCGGGCCGTATCGGGATCCAGGCCGAGATTGAATTGGTCCTCCCAGCGGAACTCGAAACGGGCCTTTGACAGCGCGTTGTCGCGGATAACCGCTGCTTGGTGACCCTTGGCGATGTCGGCAGCGTGGGCGGCGATCTTGTAGGTGATGATGCCTTCTTTCACGTCGTCCCGGTTGGGCAGGCCCAGGTGTTCCTTGGGGGTGACGTAGCAGAGCATCGCCGTGCCGAACCAGCCGATCATGGCGGCGCCGATGCCGGAGGTGAAGTGGTCGTAGCCGGGCGCAATGTCGGTGACCAACGGGCCCAGCGTGTAGAAGGGGGCCTCGTAGCAGTCCTGCAACTGCTTGTCCATGTTCTCCTTGATGAGGTGCATGGGGACGTGGCCGGGTCCCTCTATCATCACCTGGACGTCGTGTTCCCAGGCGATCTTGGTCAGCTCTCCCAGGGTCTCCAGCTCGCCAAACTGGGCTTCGTCGTTGGCGTCGGCGATGGAACCGGGATGCAGGCCGTCGCCCAGGGAGAAGGCCACGTCGTACTGCTTCATGATCTCGCAGATGTCGGCGAAGTGCTCGTAGAGGAAGCTCTCGCGGTGATGGGACAGGCACCACTTGGCCATGATGGAGCCGCCCCGGGAAACGATGCCGGTGACGCGATTGGCCGTCAGCGGTACGTATTGGAGGCGAACGCCGGCGTGAATGGTGAAATAGTCGACGCCCTGCTCGGCCTGCTCGATGAGCGTGTCGCGGAATATCTCCCAGGTGAGGTCCTCGGCCTTGCCGTCCACCTTCTCCAGCGCCTGGTAGATGGGCACGCTGCCCACGGGAACCGGGCTGTTGCGGATGATCCACTCGCGGGTCTCGTGGATGTTGCGGCCGGTGGAGAGGTCCATGATGGTGTCGCCGCCCCAGCGGGTGGCCCAGGTCATCTTTTCGACCTCTTCCTCGATGCTGGAGGTGACGGCGGAGTTGCCGATGTTGGCGTTGATCTTCACCAGGAAGTTGCGACCGATGATCATCGGCTCCGACTCGGGATGGTTGATATTGGAGGGGATGATGGCGCGGCCGGCGGCCACCTCATCGCGGACGAACTCCGGGGTGACGATTTCGGGCAGGTTGGCGCCGAAGTTCATGGCCTTCTTGGAACCCATCAGACCGGTGCCGATGTACTCCTCCCGGCGCATGTTCTCGCGGATGGCGATAAATTCCATCTCCGGGGTCACGATGCCCTGCCGGGCGTAGTGCATCTGGGTGACGTTCTTGCCGGCTTTGGCCCGGCGTGGGTTGCGGATGTGGCTGAAGCGGTAACGGTCCAACGAGGAATCGGCCAGCCGCTCGCGCCCGTACTCAGACGTGAGGTAGGGCAGCTGCTCGGTGTCGCCGCGCTCTTCGATCCAATGCTGCCGCAGGGCGGGCAGGCCCTGGCGCACGTCGACGGCAACGTCGGGGTCGGTGTAGGGACCCGAGGTGTCGTAGACAAAGATCGGCGGGTTCCTTTCGATTCCTTCGGTGGAATGGGTGTCCGACAGGGAGATCTCGCGCATCGGTACCCGGATATCGGGTCGGCTTCCGGTTTCGTACACCTTACGGGAGTTGGAGAACGGCCGTACCGACTCCGGATCGACCTGGGCCTGCTGGCTGAGATAGTCCTGGTTGACGATGGTCATGCTCTGGTTCCTCCTGCCGGATGGGTTGGGTCACTTGAAATCGGGAGGAGCGAACAATCATTCGCCCCCAACGCGGCAAATTCAGTTAGTCGTCCGCCGGGGCGGGTTCGTCGATGAGTTGGACCTCGGAATTCAAGGCGGCGAAGTCGTATTCGCTGCCTGGGGCGACGAGCCGCTGACCGAGAACTACGATGGCGGAGATGACGGACGAAATCACCAACGCCGATGCGAACGCGAAGAACATCTGGCCCCCCAACGGGGACGTCAGCGCCCAGGGCGAGAGCAGGTCCGGTTTGGGGTAGAACAAGGCGCCGATGATGATGCCCACGGCCCCGGCCAGAATCACTCCCCAACCCGGCATCCGGCTGGAATACAGGCCCACCAGCATGGGAACCGCGATCGCTGCGCCCAGCAGGTCGGCAATCAGGAAGACGTAGAGCACGCTGTGCCCCTGGGAGGCCACGATGATCGCCGGTATGGCAACGATTACGGTGACGGCGCGCGCAAGGCGCAACAGCATGCCCCGTTCCAGACCGATGCCGGCGAGGTCGGCCGCCATGCCGCTGGCGAGGCCGTTCATGAGGGTGTCCAGCGTGCTCATGGCCAGCATCAGGGCGCAGATGAGGATCAGGAAGTGCATCCACAGGGGGAACACGTCGGCGGCCAGGGTGAACAGGGCAGCGGCGACCTCGGGGTACTGGAAGGGCCCCACGGAACCGTTGCCCACGGCGGCGATACCGGCCATGCCCATCAGGAAAGTCAACGGAATCGCGATGGCCGCCGCGCCCCAGAGGCTGCGGTTCAGGGCGGCCTGGCTCTCCACGGTGTAAACGCGCTGCCACATTCCGGGGTGGAAGGCATTGGACGCGACGATGCCGATGATGAGCACGATGGCGAAGAAGTAGCTACCCGACGTGGTGACGGACAAGAGGCCGGCCTGCTTCGCTTCACCCCAGGCGCCGGAGCCGCCCACCAGGACGGCGGCCACAATGACCAGGAGCAGCAAAACCGGGATGAGGATCCAGAATTGGATCCGGTCGGTGTAGATGGAAACGCGCAGGCCACCGTAGGCCGTGTAGGCGATGACGACGATGCCGACGGCGACGGCGGTGGCCCATGCCGGAGACCCGGTGAGGATGCTCACCGCGGCGGTGATGGCCGTCATCTCCGCAGTGATGAAGATGCCGATGACGAAAATGATAACGACAAAAATGGCCACGAAGGGGAACAGGCCGAAGCGGTGGCGGACATACTCGGTTACCGAGTGACCGTTGGGCATCAGCTGGCGGATCTTGGGTCCCACGAACATGAACATGACCGGAATTCCCGCCATGCCCAGGGCGTAACCGACCAGGGAGATGATGCCAAAGTTAGCGCCGGTCTCTCCCGGACTCAGGAGCACCCAGGTGCCGAACATGGACGCGACCAGGGTCGCGACACCGACGTTGAAAGGCGCGTGATTACGGGACGTGGTGTAGTCCTCGACGCTCTGGCGACGGCGACGCCAGGCGTAGGTGAGGCCCAGGACGAGGAACACCGCGCACGCGATTACCAGCGTAATGATTCCCACGGTGGGATCCAGCATAACCAACCTCCCGATGGGTTCGAATGGCTGAACCGAGGCGGCTGGCACAAAACGAAAAACCGCCAGGTTCTAAACTCTGGCGGCACGTAAAACGCAATTCCAAATTCCTACGCCGGCATTACCCGGATCAGGTGCAACGGTCGGCGGCTGTCTTCGGCCGCCCTCTCAGCCTGGCATAACCAAGCTCCCGCCAGAAAGCTATTCGATTTTGTGGCGCGAGAATATCACGGTGAGAACGGGCGGTCAAGCCGGAGTTTTCACTGATGCGCGCCCAGTCTCGCAAATTGTCAGAAGCAGGATTTTCAAGATTTAGGGATTGTCAGGATTGGAACTGTTCTGTGTTTGGGATATCCCAATCCTGTCCAATCATAAAATCCCGTAAATCCTGCTTCTGACGTTTCGTCGCCGCAAACCGGGTACGTGTGAAGGCGTTTTCATCGGCGCGAAGCATGTTGGCTGACAGAGCGAATAAAGAGGAGCGACCATCTGGCCGCTCCTCCGGAACCTCTTGCTTGTCCGCCGAAGCGTCTGGCTCAGTTAACCCGGTACACCCAGATCTGGTGCATCACTTCCGGCTCGCCCTTGGGCAGCGGCTGGAACGGCTCGGTGACGCCGACCAGCGACCAGGCGCCGCTGGCGACCAGGGCGTCCTGCTGATCCTTGAACCCCAGCTCGACGTGGGTGTCGGGGCGCATGCTGAACACGATGTGACCGCCGGGCCTGGTGACACGGCAAAGTTCCACGAAGGAATTGGGCGGCGCGTGTCCCGGGGTGAAGACGCCGATGCTGATGACCGCGTCGTAGGCGTCGGAGTCGAAATCCAGGTGGTCGCCCAGGGCCATCTGTCGGAAGTCGTTGTAACAGCCCTTGGAGCGGGCTTCGTCCAGCATTCCCTCCGAAAGGTCCATGGCGCAGATGTCACCGTAACCCAGACGCTGGAGTTCTACACCGACCAGGCCGGTGCCGGCGCCGGCGTCAAGGATCTTGGCGTCCCTGGCGACGTGCTCAGCGAGGGTCTCGGCGCCGCGCCGGGGCGCAAGCCAGACGAACGTATTTTCCAGGTCGTCGTCGTACTCGCGGGCCCACTGGTCGTAACGCTCGGCCAACTCGTCGTTGGTGGTGGACGAATAGACCCATTGGACTCTCTCGTCCGGATTTATGCTTCCCGATTCAGGCATGGGTAATTGCTCCGCGGTAGATATCGGACTAGGCCGGCTTGATGCACAGGTACTGAGCCCATCCAAGCTCGTCGTTGTTGATGGCGTCCACCGTCTTCATGTAGGCGTCGGTCAGGTAGTCGAAGCGGTCCTGGTATCCCTCCGGACCTTCCGCAATGGACGCCAACCGGGACAGGTAGGTGTAGCTGCGAGCGAGGTGGGAAGAAATGTCGCGGGCCTGCAGGACGCGAAAACCCACCTTGGTCAGGGCGTCCATGTAGGTGTAGAAGCTGAAGTCGGTATCGAAGAGCAGCCGGTCATAGACGAATTTGCGCGCCGACTCGCTGATGTTGGTGCGAGGTTTGATCAGGTCGTCGAAGATGAACTGCCCACCCGGTTCGAGGACGCGGTAGGCTTCCTCAAGGACTTTCACCTTGTCGGGAACGTGGTAGATGGTGGCCTGGCTCCATACGTGGGTGAACGTTCCTTCGGCAAAGGGAAGGTCGGTGGCGGAAGCCTTTTCGAAAGCGATCTTGCCGGCGAGGTCCGGTACCTGTTCCAGGGAGGCGACGGCGTTGTCAATGCGGACTCCGCTGAGGTCGATGCCGGTGGCGTTGGCGCCGGTGTTCCGGGACACCCAGACGACATTGGTGCCGTTGCCGCAGCCGACGTCGAGGACGCGGGAATTGCCGTCGATGCCCGCGTACTCCACCATCAACTCGTTGAGGCGGATGCCGGCGGTCCGAAACTCCTCGCGAATGTTGGCATCGGTGGTGGGTTGGCCGTCGAAAACGCCCCAGTGCACCGTGCCCTCGGAGTCCCACACGGAACGGTAGATGACGTCCTCGGCGTCGTAGTATTCCTCGGTCTCCTGCTCTGAAAACCGGTGGCCGGGGGTGGATACCATTAGTCACTCCTTTGGTTGATCGGATTGTGCGCGGCTACTTGACGCACCGGTATTGAGCCCAGCCCAATTCCTCGTTGCGGACTGCGTTTACCATTTTGAGATACGCGTCGGAAAGGGCGGCGAAGCGTTCTGTGCGCTCCGGATCGTTGCCCGATGCCGCCATCTGCGAAAGGCAGGAATAGCTGCGGGCGAGGTGCGTCGAAAGATCTCGTGCCTCCAGCACCCTGAAGCCGGTCTCGCGGAGGGCGTCCATGTACGAGTAGAAGCTGAAGTCCGTGTCGAACAGCAGCCGGTCGTACACGAAAGTGCGGGCCTCGTCGCTGATGTCGGGCTTGGGCTTGGTCAAGTCGTCGAAGACAATCACCCCGCCGGGCTGCAGCACTCGGTACGCTTCCTGCAAGGTCTTGGCCTTGTCCGGAATGTGGTAGATGGTGGCCTGGCTCCAGACGTGGGAGAAGGCGCCGTCCGCGAAGGGAAGTTCCGTGGCCGAAGCCTTGTGGAACTCCAACCGCGGCGCCAATTCCGGGACTTGGTTCAACGACTCGATGGCGTTGGCGATGCGGACGCCGCTGAGGTCGATCCCGGCGACGTGGGCGCCGGTAGTCCGGCACAGCCAGGTGGCCGTATTTCCGTTGCCGCAGCCCAGGTCAAGGACCCGCGCGGCTTCATCGATGCCGGAGTTCTCCAGCATGATGGCGTTGAGCCGGGAGCAGGCGGCCAGGAAGCCGTCGCGCACTTCCGCGACGGAACTCGGCTCGTTCGGGGATTCGAACACCCCCCAGTGGAGGCTGCCCTCCGCGTCCCAGAAGGAACGGTAGAGGGCATCCTCAGCGTCGTAGTATTCTTCGGTTTCGCGCTCAGAAAAGCGCGACAGGCTCGGGTTCGGCATACATTGACCCTTCGATCCACTCCAGGAACTTGTTGTTTTCGTCGACCAGCACCATCTTGGGTTCCGACGGTTCGTCGGTGAACTCGTAGGCGAGAACGATCAGACAGTCGCCTTCCTCACACAGATGGGCCCCCGCGCCATTGATGACGATGTCGCCGCTGCCACGCTCGCCCGGCAGAGCGTAGGTCTCCCACCGCTGACCGTTGTTGACGTTCAGCACCGCCACCTTCTCGAACGTGATGATGTCGGTCTGGTCCATCAAATCCCGGTCAATGAGGATGCTGCCGACGTAATCCAAGTTGGCGCCGGTCACCCAGCAGCGGTGGATCTTGGACTTGAGCATTTCTCGCATATAGTTTCCTCCGTTTTTTCGCTAATTCGTCAACCGATTGAGAGCTGTCTTACGGCTCTGCCGTCGTCTGGGAGCGGGGGGGCGGCTCCCACAGCGGCACAGGCGTGCTTGCGCCCCGGCATCACCGCCGGCTCTGCGGCTGAAAACCTTTGGGAAGTGGGCGTGTGGCGGAACGCTACTTCCGCCGCCCGTTTTGGGCTGCGAGCAGCTAAGGCTCGCAGGGTAGCTGGTGCTTGGCGCGCCCGCGAGTTGTGTCAACCCCGCTTGGGCGGCCGCCTCCAGAAAGAAGGTTGGAACAAACAGCGTCCCGCACCTTGCGGGACTGCGTATAGTATGGATCCGACGATTGTCGGTGCGCTGAAAGCGCGGCTGCACTCATATGGCCTCCTTGTTTAAGGGCAGGTTGATGTGCGTGCAGACCTGCGTTTGAATACCCGCAGTCTAGCGGCGCCTGTTCCCGATGTCAAATCGGAGGCCGATTTTGGATAATTTTCGCAAAAACTCGCAAAAAAGCACGTTTTGAGTCGTGACAACGCTTGAATTAAAATAGTCGGTCTATGTGTCAGCCTTCGGACGTTGAAAACCGGGACGGAGAAATTCAACCCGTCAGCGGCGCGGGCGGCCAGGTGTCGAACAGCGCCAACTGTTGGGGCCCCTGGCGGCGTACCTCACCGAACGCAGAACACCATCGCGGAATGCCGCGCGCTGAGGCGTGACCTTCGAAAATCGCGCCATGGCCCTGGTAACGGTGACGGGACCAAAGCCAGGCGTGAAGCAGTTCGTGCGCCAGAATGCCTTCGACGCCCCGGCGCCCGGAGCGTTGCAGCCGGGGATGGGACAGCCCGATCAGCCAGGAGCCGTCGGGGTAGCAGAAGCATCGCCCCCCGGTGGCGGAAATTCGCTCCAGCACCACCGAGCCGGCCGGAATATCCAGGCCGTCCAGTCGATACTTGTCGGCAATGTCCTGGACCCACTCCAGGTCGCTCAGAAGAACGCCCTTGGGAGCGGGCCACGATGACGGTGACTGCGTGGGGAGCATCGCTGGATGTGCTGCGCCGGCAACGGCAGAGCGCAATCGCTACGGCGTGAGAATGATCTTGCCGGTGGTGGCGCGGCCGGCCAGTTGGCGGTGGGCCTCCGGAGCGTCGGACAGCGGGAAGAGGTGCTCCACCCGCAGGTTCAGCTCTCCGGACTGGACCCATCCGAGCACGGCGCCGGCCCGCTTTTCCAGCTCCTCCCGGTTGGCGGTGTAGTCTCCCAAGCCGGGCCGGGTGAGGAACTTGGAGCCGTTGCCCAGGATGCGCGGGTCCATGGCTTCCACGGGTCCGCTGGCCTGGCCGTAGAGCACCATGTAGCCGCGCGGTGCGAGGCAGGCGATGCTGCGGTCGAAGGTGTCTTTCCCAACCGCGTCGTACACCACCTGGAGCCCGGCGCCGTTGGTGGCTTCGGCGATTTCGGCGGCGAAATCCTGCTGGGTGTACAGGACAACGTGGTCCGCCCCGGCTCCCCGGGCAAGCTCCGCTTTGGCCTCGGTGGACACGGTGGAGTAGACGTAGGCGCCGAGAGCCTTGCACATCTGGATGAGCAGGAGGCCGACCCCGCCGGCCCCGGAATGGACCAGCACCCGGTCGCCGGCCTGGACGCGGTAGGTGTCATAGCACAGGTAGTGGGCGGTCATTCCCTGGAGCATAGCGGCTGCGCCGTCGCGGGCCGACAATCCCTCGGGCATCTTGATCAGGCGCCACGCGGGCACCAGGGCCTGCTCCGCGTAGGACCCGGGGTGACTGCAATACGCGACGGTATCCCCAACGGCGACGTTGGTTACTCCGGAGCCGACCTCTCGAACCACGCCGGCTCCTTCAACCCCGGCGACCCACGGGAGGCCGGGAGGATTGACGCCCATGCGGCTGTAGATGTCGGTGAAGTTCACGCCCACGGCCTGGACGTCCACCACGGCCTGCTCCGGGCCCGGACTTGGATCCGGCAGGTCAACGTACTTCATCACTTCGGGTCCGCCGTATTCGGTAATCTGCATGGCTTTCATAGCAGCCTCCGTGTGTGCTGGAGTTCAGTTCCGGTAGCATAGCATAGGGCTGTTAAGCGTCCGCAACGGGCCGTTGTCAGCAATTGACTGGCGGGATTAATCCGTCATTCCGGCGAAAGCCGGAATCCAGAACATTCCGAACACAGCGACCCCTTGGATTCCTGCTTTCGCCAGAATGACGGCATTCGTCAACGGACCCTAGATAATCTGGAAGTGCGCCTCCGTGGGAACGCAATCCACGCCGTTGATGGGCACCATGTCCTGGGGACACGCCGAGAAGGCGATGACGCAATCCATTTCGGCGCGCAGGATCAGGTGGTCGCCCGGACTCGAGACCGGCGGTTCGAAGCTGACCCTGCCGTCGGCGTTCACCGGGATGTTCATGAAAAGGTTCCACGGGCTGGGAGTTTCCGGTGGAGTCAGGCCGAGCTCCACGAGAGCCGCGGCCAGGTTGTCGGTGCAGTTGTCGTGGTAGCCCTCGCAACCCAGCAGTTCGTAGCGATACCGGTCACAGGCGGCCAGCAACGTGTCGTGGATCCCGCCGGACGTGTCTTCGACCAGCGTCAGGACGGGCCGGCGCCGGTTGGTCACCATGAACTGGCCGATCTGCGGCATGATGCGCGCCAACGCGGTCCGGGAGTGCTCCATGGACATGAACTCCGTTGGGTCATGGCGGGAGAAGGCCCAGGTGTCGATGACCTGCTGGCCATGAGTGTTGATGACCCGCACGCTTTGGCCCTGCTCCAGGAAGGCGGCTTTGCCACGCCGTGCGGGGATGGTGATGAGAGACGATGTTGTCATAAGAGGCACCTGCGACGCGGATCCGGCAGCTTCGGGGAGAATGGCAGCCATCTGCGCTCACGCGTACCCAGTTTTGTCATCGCGAGGAGCGCAGCCGCTCATGGTGAGCTTGTCGAACCACGTGGCGATCTCGTTGGGGCAACGGTTGTCGCTACGGCAACGAGATTGCCACGCTGCGCTCGCAATGACAGATTGGGGCCAAGTGGGTACGCGTGAGTTGGGACGCCAACTTCCTCATCAGCACCTTGTCCCGGTTCACCAATATCCATATGAGATAGCCCCGCGCCAGGTCCTACAGGGCAATCGGTCTAAATCGGTGATGTTGGCGGTGTTGGAGCTATGGCCCGTGGCAACGGCCGGGGGTGAATTTTACCGGGATAAACAGGATGAACGGGATGGACAGGATACGGTTCGGTTGGTCCGGTCAATCAATTTTCGGCCATGGGCGGGTTTTCAGGACGTTGGGGCGTGGGGAGAGCGGCGGGTTACAAATCAAGAGATGCAGTCCGCGCCTGATTATCGAGCATGTTGAAGACGCAATTGCCCTGCCGGATATGCCCGGTACGGCGACGCGAGCCCGAACCAGCGGGCTACTCAGGGTGGGTCAAGCGCTCAGCGCTTTCCACCTGCTGCGGCGCGGCCCGCCGGCTGCTGGCCAGGTAAGCGATCACGATCATCGCCGGCATGGCCAGGATGATTATCCCGATGATGATGACCACCGTGAGCTCGGTGAAGCCTAGCTTCCCCAGCAGGATATGGCTCAGGGCGGCCATGATCCATTGCAGGAGCGTCGGGTCCGCCTCCCCGTGGTGGCGTCCCAGGGACGCAAGTATGGCAACGAACGTCGTCCCGCCCATTGCGATCTCCCCGGGCTAAGCCGGTCAAGCGACGGTTCTAGTACCTTCCGCCAGCGCCTGCCGTCGCCAACTGCGGGCTGGCGTCAGGTCGCGAATTGTACCGGCTTGAGTAGTGGTACTCCTTGATGCTGTAGGCCATTATCGCCGCCGGAATCAGCGTAAGACCCGCGATCAGGAACGGCCAGAAATAGCTGTTGCCGAACCATTCGTAGGCGTAGCCGGCAAACTGGATGCTGAAGAACGACCCGATCTGATGCGAGAAAAACACCCACCCGCTGATTGTTCCCAGCGCGCGGAACCCGTACACGTCCGCGGTCAGTGTCGACGTCAGTGGCACGCTGGCCACCCAGGACATGCCGGAGAGCAGCGCGAACGCCACCAACCCCAACATCCCGTAGCCCATCAGCGGCAGGAACACCAGGCACATGAACGCCACCCCCCGGGTAGCGTACACCAGGGCCAGCACGTTCTTGCGCCGCATCCGGTCGCCCATGAACCCGGTGATGATCACCCCCGCAGCGTTGAGGCCGGTCATTATGCCGAACATCAGCGCGGCGAAGACCTTCTTGTCGTCAAAGGTCATCCACAGGAAATTGACCGTATCCGGCAGGATGTCCTCCGCATAGGGTATGAAGTGGATGCTCAACAGACCGGTGGTTATGCCGCAAACCACGTAGGCGCCGGACAACTGCCACATGGGCGGCGTCTTGAAGCACTGCCGCCAACTGTTCACTTCGTACAGGCCGGACTGGCGGGGTGGCGGCGCGGTTCCTGCTGGAGCGTCTTCCGGGTTAGGGTCGCCGTCCGGGTTGAGCCCCAATTCCGTCGGGCTCGGCCGCAGGAAGAACACCGCCAGCGGCGCAGAGAGGAACACCACCATGGCGCCCAGCAGGAACCACACCGTGCGCCAGCCAACCAATTCAACGCCGGCGATGTTCAGGCTCGCGCCGTCGATCACGCCCATCAGGTACGCGGCGAACGGGATCATCAGGAGACCGCCGATGGATGTCCCTGCGGCGGCCAGCCCGGTCGCCTTGCTTCGCTTCCGCCGGAACCAGCGCACCACCAGGGCCAGCATGTTGGTTATCGACGCCGCGCTGAGGCAGGTGTTGATCACTATGGAGAACACCACGATGAACCAGAGCAGGTCCAGGGGAATACTGATCACGCCAAGGTTGAGCGAATGGTCCAGGTCCTGCATGAAGGCCAGGCTCATGATCGCCAGGCCCATCACGGACAGCCCGATGCCGAATACCCGGCGCGGGCCGTACTTGTCGAACAGCGCGCCCATGATGGGTTGCATGGCCCCGTTGATGAGAAATCCAACGGAACCCACCCAGGAAATGTCGGAGCGGTCCCACCCAAAGGTCGGCTCCATCTCCGTAACGAACAGGCCGAACCCCTGGCGGCCAGGCATTGACAGGAAGGAAACGAAGAAACAGGTGGCGACGATGTACCAGCCGAAATACATCGGCGCGGCAACCGGCGCTGCGGATTTGGATGTCATACGCCCCCTGGGGTCGTGGGTTCCGTGAGGCGATGACCGGACACCGCCAAATATCGTGCCATCATAGCAGGCAGCTCAACCTGACGCTACCACGAGTCCCGGGCCAGCGGTGCGAAAACGGGCTTACGATAGCTCCTCCCGCGGCGGGCGGCGGCGGTGCTGGAATATCTCCGACAACGGTATCTCCAAGCCCGGCAACAAGGGGGTGTTCAGTATATCGCCCACGCCCAGCACGTTCCGCTCCACGTAGGCCCCCGCGCGCAGTTCCAATTGGGTCACCATATCGTTGCGCGGGTCTATAGGCCAGTACTCGGCAACACCGGCTTCGGCGTACATCTGGCGTTTGCGCACCAGGTCGCGGTTGCGGTCGGTGGAGAGGATTTCTGCCACGATGTCCGGCGCGCCTTCCACCCGGCTCACGCCCACGATACCGCGGCGCTCATTGCGGATGATGACTAGATCCGGCTCATAAACCCGTTGCTGTTGCCGGGACAATACGGTGGTAAGCGAATGATAGAACTGTGCCGGCGTATGATCGAAGCCATCCAGATAATCATCAAGATAACGGCAGAATTCCATTATCAAAAACTGGTGGTCGGGGCTGCCTGACCCCATGATGTAAAGCACTCCGTCATCAAGTTCCCACCTGCCGTCGGTCTCGTCCAGGGCCAGGAAGTCTTCCAGAGTCATTCGCATCCCGGTGCGCAATTTCGCAGTGGTGGTCATCGCATCCTCCGCGTCCGCCGGCTAGCCTGGCCCATCAGTCGGCCGCCGCTCCGGCCGGCGCTGGCGCGGTGAGGTATCGTACCGAGTACTTGCGTTCCCGGATGGTGAAGGCGGAGATCGCCGCCGGGTATAGCATCACCGCAGCGATGGAGAAAGCGATCACGTAGTCCCCGGTAATCTCACGCAGGTATCCGGCCATCAGCACGCTGGTGAAGCCTCCCAGTTGGTGGAACAGGAAGGCCACACCGGAGATCGTGGCCAGCGATTTCAACCCGTACACCTCTGCGGTAAGCGAAGTGGTCAGCGGCGCCGTCGCTATCCAGGACAATCCTGCCACAAACGAGAAAATCAGCAGGCCCGCCATCACGGGTATCCCCGGCACCACCAGCGACGCCACCAGGATCACATAGCCCGTGCCCCGGCAGAAGTACACCGCTGCCAGCCAGTTCTTGCGTCGGCCGATCCGGTCCGATATCCAACCGGCGCCGGTGGCTCCCAGCGCGTTCAACCCCGACATCAACCCGAAGATCAGGGCCGCGGTCTGCGGGCTGATGCCCTCTTCCACCGCCATGGGCACGAAATGCACCGACAGCATGAACGTCGTCGACCCGCAGATGAAATACGAAAAACTCATCTGCCATATCGGGAACGATCGGAACGCCTGCCGCCAGTTCTCGGCGAACAGCGGTTGCGGCGGCGGCGCAGCCGCGCCCGGCGATCCATCCGGTCCTGCCTCGGGCAACGGGTCCCCGTCGGGCGTCAACCCCTTCTTGGCGGGATCGTCGTGCAGGAACACCAGGGCCATCGGGATGCCCAGGGCCAGGATCATCACGCCCATCACGACCCAGGACAGCCGCCAGTCGATCAGGCTGATCATGTACGCGGCAAAGGGCACGATAATCAGTCCGCCCAGGGACATGCCGGAAGCGTTGAGACCGATCACCAGGCCGCGCCGGCGGCGGAACCATTTGCTCAGCATGGCCCCGGTGTTCGTCAGCGAGGTCCCGCTTTGACCGATGGCGGCCACCACGCCGAATATGCCGATCAGGTACCACATGCTGCTCGTCGCGGCCATGAGCAACGTGGATACGCCCACGATCAGGATGCCGGACACCACCACGATGCGGACGCCGAACCGGTCGAACAGGTATCCCATGAACGGCTGCGATACTCCGTTCAGCAACGCGCCCAGCGCGGCCGCCCAGGAAACCACGGTCCGGTTCCACTCGAATTCCGCTTCCATGGGTACGACGAAAGCGCCAAACGCGTTTCGTGTCCCCATGGTCAGGAACGCGATAAACATGCAGGTGGCCACGACGAACCACCCATAAAACAGCCCCGGGCGCGCCGGGTTATTCGCCGCCATGAAGCCCCCAATGCCCCTTTCGCTACGTTGCTCGCGGGTTAGGGCGGATTGTATGCCTATGGAGATAGAGGCGCAAGGCAGATCTTGACTGCCGAGGCGGCTACTGCGTCACCGGGGGCATAAATTCGCGTAGTTCCAGGGTAACGTCGGGAAATGCCTGTGGGGTAATGGCTCCACCGGCGGGAATCGTGCGGACGGTGGTGTACGCGGTTTCCACAGGATCGGTACGGGCCTCGACTTCGCCGGTGCGCAGATTGGCTATCCAGAATTCCGGGATGCCAGCAGCGGCATAGAACTCGGACTTCGGGCCATAGTCGTACTCCAGCGAACTGTCGGCTACTTCAATCAGCAGCAGCACGTCCTCCGGCGTCGCCGTCTCGGCGTAGTAATCAGGCCGAGGCCGCAGCAGAACGATGTCGGGTTGAGGCATTCCATATTCGTCCAGCTGTATGGAACCCTGTACGCGCACGACGGCGCGACCCACCAGAGCCGGAGCGAAGAGCATCGTGAGGGCCTCGGTTCAGGAAAGGTGCCGGTTCCTAATCGCCGCCATCTGAATGATCTCCCCGGCCAGCAGCTCAACGTGTTCATCCTCACGCAGAACGCCGGCCTCGCCCATGGCCAAGTACTCGGCCACGGTAAAGAGCCGACGGGAGACTTGGGGGGCGTGTCGCGGTGTCGGTGGTCATCGTGTCGCTTCTACTTTGCTGAAAACCTTGGTTTCGCGGTTCTGCGCTACTTCACCCCCCGCCATCAGTCCACCCTGCACTGAATAGGTCAAGTAATTTCTTTGACCGTCAAGGATGGACGAACGTAAGCCCAACAAATCCGCGATTTGAGAATTGCGCAGCCCGTCGGGATGGGAGTCGAGCACCATCAGAATGGCATCCTCGATGTGGCGCAGACCTTCTTGCGCCAGCACGCGGGCAGCGGTGTCACCGGTCATAATGCAGCCGCCTCCGGGGTGTGGCTTTTTGCAAGGTGAGGTTCAACACAGCCGACGCAGGTGATGACGTCGCAATCGTCTTCCTGACAAGCTCGGCAAGCGTTGTCGCAGAAGAAACGACCGCAGCTGATGCAAGAGTAATCGTACATCGGACACAGCGGACGGTCGCAATGGCAGCAATGCACTATCGGGGTGTCATTACTGTCAATGTGCCACGCTTTGCACAGCTCGCAGTAAAAGCGATCAGTTAAGGCATATTGGCGTGTGTTTGAGTTCATGGCATTTTTACCACTACATACGGGATGACGAAACTGCTACTCCCGTTGCGCTGCCCGCTCCCGGAGTTGGTACCAATGAATTTGACCCGAGTTGATAATGTAGTCGATGCGCCGGTCAATGCGTGCCGCGACTATCACGGCATGGGCCGGCAGTCCGGTGAAACGGGTCATGTAGCCGGCATTGCGAATGGCACGACGCGTGTCGCGCTCGTCGGCGGTGTACGACACTTCGACCGTCACGTAGTGGACCTGGCCGTTGTCGTCGGTGGCTTCCATAACCAGGTCGGCATGGTGGAAACTGTCCAAGTCGTTCCGGGCGATGCCGGTGGTATCGTTGGCGCGTGTCATCGCCATCAACTCGTCCTGGCTGACGTTTCTGGTTCTGATCAGGCCAGCAACACCGGCGATGGCGGCGGCGTTCTTCAAGGCGGCGTTGCCAGCCACGTCCGCACGAAACTCTCCGAAGTCGTCTCGCAGCCGATTTATGCCGCGCTCTACAGCTTCCATCCGCTCCGTCAGCCGGTCCATCCGCTCCGTCAGCCGGTCCATCCGTTCCGTCAGCCTGTCAACCCGCTCCGTCAGCCTCGCTACGGTTTGCGGCAGTTCCAGCAATTCCCGGGTCAGGATACGGGAGCGCACCGCCTCCATCAGATGCGGATTTTCGTCCAGCGTCTGCATCAAGCGTTCTACCGCGTGAATGTCATCGATGGTAGCCATTGTTGCGCTCTCGGTCTGGGATGCCAGATAGCTGACTTAGTGGTAGCAGGATGCCGCTTCCGCCGGCACGCCCTACACGTCCTTCAGCGCCAGCGCGTCCTCCCCGGCGCTGTTGCCGGCCAGGCGACCGAACACCATGCCCGCGCTCAGGCCGCTGCCGCCCGGGTAGTTGTGGTAGAAGAGCCCGCCGACCATTTCGCCGGCGGCGTAGAGGCCTGGGATCGGGTCCTGGGCGTTGGTCACCACCTGGCCGCGATTGTTCACCTTGACCCCGCCGAAGGTGAAGGTGATGCCGGTGGTCACGGCCCAGCCGCGGTAGGGAGGCGTGTCCAGCGTCTGCGCCCAGTTGGTCTTGTTCACCGCCAGACCCTCGGTGCAGCGTCCGTCCTTGACCGTCGGGTTGTACTCGATGTCCTGCCGCACGGCGGCGTTGTACTCTTCAACCTCTCGAACCAGCCCGGCCGGGTCGATGTCCAGCATCCGCGCCAGCTCTTCGATGGAGTTGGCTTCCGCGGTGGTCGCCTGCGGGATCCAGTACTCGTCGCGCAGCAGGTGCTTGACCTTCTCGTCGAATATCTGGAAGCACAGGCCCTGGGGCTGTTCCATCAAAGCGCGCCCGTAGGTCACGTAGGTGTAGTTGCGGAAGTCCGCGCCTTCGTCAAGGAACCGCTCCCCGTTGATGTTGACCATCAGGCCGAAGGGATAGGAGTGCTTCTGGAACAGTTCGGTGACCGTCCGGTCGCCGAAGGTCGGCGCGTTCATGTCCCAGGCCACGGCGTGGCACGATGACCAGTGGCCGTAGGACTGAGCCCCCACGTCCAGCGCCATCTTGATGCCGTCACCGGTGTTGTAGGGTATGCCGCGCACCTTGACGGTTTCCCATCCGGGACCAAGGTAACGG
The DNA here is from genome assembly GCA_028873965.1 of Chloroflexota bacterium. Classification (GTDB taxonomy): domain Bacteria; phylum Chloroflexota; class Dehalococcoidia; order Lucifugimonadales; family UBA3495; genus Bin87. Next base: position 67,683 of record JAPPMU010000003.1, on the reverse strand, counting down.
CAGCGCATCTCGGCGTTGGCCTCGAACCCGCCGGCGGCCAGCACCACCGCGCGGGCGGCCAGGTCCTCGAAACCGTCGGGACCTTTGACCCGCAGGCCGGACACGTTGCCCTTCTGGTCCTGGATCAGCGACACGCCCTCCGTGGAATACCGGACCTCCACGCCCAGCTGCTGGCAGACGTCGAACTGCTGGTCCGACAGGCCCTTGCCCGCGCCCACGGCCTCCACCACCAGGCCGCCCCAGAACCGGAACTTGTCGCCGTCGCGGAACGCCTGGCGTCCGAAGGACAGGACGAACCGCACCCCGTGTTCCTGCAGCCACTTCATCGTGGGGTAGGACTGGCTGACCAGGATCTCGGCCAGCTCGGGATCCGACAGCCCGTGGGTGACCCGCATCATGTCGTCGTAGAACTGGTTCTCGGTGTACTGTCCCACCTCGATGGAGTTGGCCTCGGTCTCAGACATGTCGGGGATCAGGCCCTTGATGTCGTCCAGGCCGTTGTAGGCGAAGCGGATGATGCCGCCGGTGAAATAAGTGTTGCCGCCCCGGAAATACTCCGGAGCCTTTTCAACCACCAGCACCGACTGGGTCTGCTCGCGGGCAGCGATGGCGGCGGACAGCGCGGCGTTCCCGGCTCCCACCACGATTACGTCATAAACAGTGTCATTAGCAGGCAAAACCGCACCTCAAAGGCCCGCCGGCTGCGTTCCGGCAGGGCAAATTTCCGTACCAGATGATACCACAGCGCCCCTTTTCGTCCGGTCGATGCTTGGTGCCCCGACCCCGGCTGATGTACCCTTGACGCGTATCGGCTTCACCGGAAATCAGGCTCGCCCGCCGCCACATCCAGGGTCTGTTGGCAAAGGCCGTCATTCCGGCTTCCTTCACCGCGTCATTCCGGCGAAAGCCGGAATCCAGTGAGCGTAAAATACGACCAACGTTCCTATCGCAGAGGCTTTTCTGTGTTCCTGCTTTCGCAGGAACGACAGTGTAATTTTCATCTTGTCTACAGGCTCTAGCGGCCGGGAGCTACGGGAGAATGACCCATTTGGTGACGACATGCAGTACGACGTGATTATCGTCGGCGGTGGCTCCGCCGGCTGCGCGCTGGCCGCCCGGCTGTCCGAAGACCCGGCGCGTTCGGTTCTCCTGCTGGAGGCCGGTCCCGACTACATCGACTTTGAGCAGTGGCCGGACGAACTCCGCGACGGCGCCAGCCAGGAGGCATCGACGCCGGGCGCGGCCTTCAACTGGTCCTACCAGGCTGTCGCCACCGACCGCCAGCCGGAGCCCATCCAGATTGCCCGCGGGCGCGTCATGGGCGGTTCCGGCGCCGTCAACGGACAGGTGTTCCTGCGCGGCCTTCCCGAGGACTACGACTCCTGGGCCGCCCAGGGGAACGACCAGTGGGCCTACCAGCACGTCCTGCCTTTCTTCCGCAAGCTGGAATCGGACGCCGACGTGCAGGACGACTTCCACGGCAGCGACGGGCCAATCCCCGTGGTTCGCGCCCCGCGCGACGCCTGGCATCCCTTCCAGCACGCTTTCCGTCAGGCTTGCACGGGCCTGGGGTATCCGGAAGACCCGGACATGAACCATCCGTCCTCGGCCGGCGTGGGTCCCGCTCCCATGAACAACCCCGCCGGCATCCGCATGAGCTGCGCACTCGCCTATCTGTCCGCAGCGCGCCATCGCCTCAACCTGACGATACGCGGCAACGTGCTGGCGCGGCGCGTGCTATTCGATGGGCGAACCGCCGTCGGAGTCGAGGCTGAGAGCGGCAGGCAGATGTTTACGGTGCATGGCAGCGAGATAGTCGTCTGCGCCAGCGGCATCGCGTCGCCGCAACTGCTGATGCTGTCCGGCATCGGCCCCGCGAATCACCTGGCGGGACTGGGCATCGCTGCCGTGCGGGACCTCCCCGGAGTGGGCCAAAACCTGCGCGATCACCCGCTGGTGTACGTGGACACGGCGTTGCGTCCCGACTACGCGCTGCGAGAATTCGACGGCTCCCGCATCCAAACGCTGCTGCGCTACACCACCGCCGGATCCGACTCCCGAAACGACATGCACGTGTACGTGAACAACGTGGCATCAGGACCCAGCCCGTTGGGCAGCGGGCCGGGCGCGGATCAACCCACCCTGCGCATGACCTGCATCCTGCAGTCCGCCGACAGCGCGGGGGAGTTGCGCCTGGTCTCTGCCGACCCGCACGACAAGCCGATGATCGACTACCGCTACCTGCGCAGCGACTGGGACCGGCAACGCTTGCGCGAAGCCGTGCGCCTTTGCCGGCGCGTTCTGGAACACCCCTCGTTTAGTTCCATCGCCGGCGACCCGGTGTCGCCCAGCGTTGACGAAATCGCATCAGACGCCGCCCTGGACGACTGGCTCCTGCGCAACGTGTTCACCACCTTCCACACTTCCGGATCCTGTCGCATGGGGCCGGCCGGCGATCCCATGGCCGTGGTGGACCAGTACTGCCGCGTCCACGGCGTCGCAAACCTGCGCGTCGTTGACCTGTCAATCTGCCCCAACGTGGTGCGGGCCAACACCAACGCCACCGCGATCATGATCGCCGAACGCGCCGCCGGGTGGATCGGCAATGCCCAGCCGTAGCCACTCGCTATAATTGCCGTCATTCCGACAACGCCTCTACGGAGTTCCCTCATGCCCATTTCTGAATACGTGAGCCGATCCATGGAAGAGGGCGGCTGGATACGCCGCATGTTCGAGGTGGGCATCGCCCTCAAGGCGCAGTACGGCGAGGACAGCGTTTTCGACCTGTCCCTGGGTAACCCGATCATGGAGCCGCCCGAGGAGTTCCACGCGGAGTTGCTGCGGATCGCCCAGTCCCCCTCACCGGGGATGCACCGCTACATGCCCAACGCCGGCTATCCGGAAACGCGACAGGCGGTTGCCGACACCCTGGCCGCCGAGACCGGGCTGCCCTTCAGCGTCGCCGACATCCTCATGACCTGCGGCGCGGCGGGGGCGGCGAACGTTGTGCTGCGCGCCATCCTCAATCCCGGCGACGAAGTGATCATCCTGTCGCCCTTCTTCGGCGAGTACGTTTACTACATCCAGAACCACAACGGCGTCCCCGTCATCGTGTCCACCACTGCGGAGTTCGGGCTCGACGTCGCCGCCATTGAAGCTGCCATCACCTCGCGAACTCGCGCCGTGATGCTGAACTCCCCCAACAACCCCTCGGGCGTGGTCTATCCGGCCAACGACATCGCCGCCCTGGCAGATGTGATCACACAGGCTGAAAACCGTTACGGCTCAGAGATCTTCATCATCAGCGACGAACCGTACCGCCGCATCATCTACGACGACCTGACCTATCCGCAGGTGTTTCCCCATTACGAGCGGACCATCGTCGTCAACTCCCATGCCAAGGACCTGGGCCTCCCCGGCGAGCGCATCGGCCACATCGCCATCCACCCCGACTATGCGGGGAAAGCGGAACTGTTCGACGGCCTGGTCTTCTGCAACCGCGTCCTGGGATTCGTCAACGCGCCGGCCCTGATGCAGCACGTGGTGCGCGCGGTGCAGGACGCCTCGGTGGACGTCGGCGAGTACCAGCGCAAGCGGGACTTCCTCTACGACCGCCTGACCGGCATGGGCTACTCGGTGGTCAAGCCCCAGGGCGCCTTCTACCTGTTCCCCCGTTCGCCCCTGGCCGACGACGAGGCGTTCGTGGCCGCGTTGCAGGAATACAACGTGCTGGTGGTGCCGGGGAAGGGATTCGGCACGCCGGGCCACTTCCGCATCTCCTACTGCCTGGAAGACCGCGTGCTGGAGGGCGCCATGGACGGCTTCGCCCGCGCCGCCGAGCAGTACCTGCGTTAGTCGTCGGGCAATGCCGAGCCACGGATCTGGGCGAATATCGGCCCCAGATCGATGGCCACTCCGGGCATGGCCTCGGAGGTCAAGGTGTCGCTGGCGTCATACATGCGGGCCAGCGTCATCGTGTGGCCATCGCCGACATACTTGGACACCGTCTCCAATCTCAGGTCGGCTATCCAGGCTTCGCGGACGGCGTTCCGGACGTACACCGGCAGCTTCACGTTCAAATCACGCTGCCGCGTGGATTCTGACAAGACTTCAACCACCACATCGGGCGCGCCGGTGACGCCGCGGTCGCCGATGATGTGTCGCTGCTCGCTGGACACGAACATCAAATCGGGTTGAAACGTGTTGTGCTCGTCAAGGTAAACGTCGAACGGCGGAAGGTAAGTCTCGCCGAGGCCGAGGGCCCTGGTTTGCACCCGCACTTCAATGTACAGTTCTCCAATAAACACCTGGTGTGCGCGACTAGCCCCGGCCATTTTGACGAGTTCCCCTTCAATCAACTGATAGCGCACGCCGCGATGCGACGGCGGCGTCAGCTTCATGTAGTCCGCCCCGGTCAACTTAACCTGCAGTTTCGCTTTGGCCTGCGCCATAATGCACCTCCCTGTGCCCGATTGCGGCCCGGCCATTCAGCCTTCGGGCAGCGCGGCGCCACGTATCCGGGCGAATATCGGACCCAAGTCAATGGCGACACCGGGCATGGCCTCCGACGTGAGCACATCCGTGGCGCCAAATACATGCGCCAGCGTCATGCGCCCGGCGTCGCCCACATACTTCGCCACTGTTTCGGCACGCAGATCGGCGATCCACACTTCTAGGACGCCGTTTCGCCCGTAAACGGGCAATTTTACATTTAGGTCCCGTTCTCGCGTCGATTCCGATAGAACCTCCACGACAACATCCGGGGCGCCAAACACGCCGCGATGGCCGATAATATGTCGCCGGTTGTCAGCGACGAACAGCAGGTCGGGCTGGAAGGTGTTGTGCTCGTCAATGTACACGTCAAAGCTGGGGAGCCTGATTTCGAACTTGCCCGGCTCGCCGATTTGCAACCTTGCCGTAAAGTAAAGTTCTCCGATAAACACCTGGTGCGGGTCGTTGGCCCCGGCCATTTTGACGAGTTCTCCCTCGATGAGTTGGTAACGCACGCCGCGATGCGAAGGCGGCGTCAATTCCATGTAGTCCGCCCCCGTCAGCTTTGCCCTGGTCCGGGTCTTGGGTTGCATCATGGTCTCGCCTCCGTAGCCGATTATGGCCAACCCTCGTTGGCCTCCCGCGACGGCAGACGCACCGTGGCGTTGCCCCGGGTGGTCACCTGCTGGCGCTGGTTTTCGCCCCAGATGTCCATGTCCACCAGGTGCTCGCCATCCTCAACGCGCTTGCCCGTTACCTTCCCCTTGCACCAGGTGGTGTCGCCGACCACGTTGAACCGCCGCAGTTCCACGTGCATGCGCTTCAGGAACCCGTCGTCGCCCATCCAGTTGGTCAGCAGATTCCCCATCCAGCAGCAGCGCTGGCATCCGTAGTCGTAGGCTCCGGGCAGGCCGGCCGACTCCGCCGCCTCCTGGATGTCGTGGACGCGGATGATGGCTTCCTGCGCTCCCGTGTTGGGGTCAGTGAACCCCCACGAGGGATGCCGCAGCATCTCGCGCAGCTGAATGCCGTGGCTGATGCCGCCGATGCAGCCGGCCACGAACGCCGTGATGTCGCCGTGGCTGAGCGGCCCCTTCACCACCGGGGTCAGCTCGTCGCCGATCTGCACGTCCTCGAACCAGCGGGGGTTGTTGCCTCGGATCTCCTCGTTGAGCACCGCGTTGTGGATGGTCTCCAGCTCTTCCCGTGAGTACTGGTAAGGTTCAAAGCTGTACTTCTGGCGCTCGCGGGCCGCGCTTCTTTCCGCCCGAACCTGCCAGCCCTTGGTCTTGGCGATGATCTCGCCGCGCTGGTTGTAGTAGTCGGTAACGCTGGACTGGATCACGATGCGCCCGGCAAACTCGCTTTCCTTCTCCTCCAGCCCGGTGAACTGCTCCTGGACGCTGATCTCGTCGCCCAGGTAGATCGGGCGGTACCACTCCCAGTCGTTGCCGGCGTGGAACCCGTGCACGCCGGGAAGACCTCCGGTTCGGCCAGAACACCAGTAGACGCTGTAGAGGAAGCAGGGCGGCGCGATTATCGTCCCGTATTTGCTGGTCTGGGCGTAGGAGCGGTCCCAGTACAGGGGGTTGGCGTCCCCGATGCCCTGGCAGAAGTGCCGGATGGCGCTGCGGGACGCGTCCTCGTTGAAAAGCCCCACGCCGTACTGTCGTGGCCGGTTAAACGTGCCCAGCCGGCCCCGCAATCGATCCAGTCCTTCTTCCGTGATCCTGCCAGATTCAAGCACCATGCTGTTAGTCTCCCAATTTTTCATTCGGCGCCATTATAGACTACGTACTGCGATGAATCTTCCAGGAGCATCTAGCCCGGTTCCTTGTTATAATTGGCGTATCGGTAAGCTCAATTGCGTATGCAGAGACGAAAATCATGGCACTAGATACATTGGCAATGCAACGGCGGCTCAGGGATGCGGGTCTTGATGACCAACTGGCCGGTGTTATCACCAGAGAAATTGCCGACTCTGTTACCAGCGAGACGGCGGTCAAACCGGACTTGTCGGACTTGCAGGAAGTGCGCAACGAATTGAAGGCGGATAATCTGGAAATAAGGGAAAAGATTGCGCAACTGGAAAGCAAGATTGCGCAGCTGGAAAGCAAGATCGCGCAGCTGGAAAGCAAGATCGCCGATTTGGCCAACGAAATTGCCGGGCTCAGAAATATCATGGCGGACAGCAAGGTAAGCAATGCCAGGTGGGCCATCGGCCTTATTGCTACGATGGCCCTGGGGTTCACCGGGGTAATATTGGCATTGGTGGCAGTGTAATACCGGCCACAGCGTTATCATGGCGGCGGGATGGTTAGCACCGGCGTCCTTTCCCGCAGATAACGTTCCGTCACGAAGGGCGACCCGAACCCGTACTGCTCGGCGCACTGGCGCACAACGTCCAGGGTTTCCTTCCGCAAGGTCTGGGGAGCCGGTTCCGTGCCACCGGAGATAATGCTGCGGATCAGCCGGCCGGCCAGGTCCTGCTTGGTGTCCGGGTGGCCGCAGATGCCCTCGTAGGCCACACCGCCGCAGGCGGGGCAGTACCACCACTCCAGGGTGAGCACCGAGCGGATGCCGAGGTCGGGCAGTTCGTCAAAGATCTCGTGGGCGGCGTATCTCCCGTAGTAATCGCCCACGCCCGCGTGGTCTCGGCCGAACATGTGGTGCGTGCACCCCAGGTTCTTGCGCACCAGGGCATGGAACACCGCCTCACGCGGCCCGGCGTAGCGCATGTCCCACAGCAGGGCGGTGGTCCGGTGAATGTCTTCCCGGAAGAAGCCGTGGGTTTGCAGGTTCTCGTGGGTCAGCACGATGGCCTCGTCGATGTAATCGCCCTCTTTCTTCTCGCCGATGACCGCGCTTACCAGCACTCCGTCCGCCTGGGCTTCCATGAAGGCGCCTTTCATCAGGTACTCGTGGCCGGAGTGGGGAACGTTGCGGGTCTGGTGGGCCACGGCGCGTTGCCATCCCACGGCTTCCAGTTCCGCGCGGAGTTGCGCCGGCGTCCGCCAGAACCGGTCAAACGGCGGATTGATTACCGGCTCGCACACCAGCGTAATGTCTCCGGCCACGAAACGGTCCGCGTAGCCCAGCGTGCGCTGCACTCCAGGGTGTTCGGGATCGGTGGTCGTGTACACTTGCCGCGCCATCTCGGTCAGGTCCACGGCGAATATCTCCGACACTTCCAGCGTGGCCAGCGGATTGCCGCCGTGGGTCAGCAGAACCGTATCACCCACGGACACGCCGGCGTCCCGCAGCTCAGCCTGGCCGACGTCCAGGACGATGGGAATGGGCCAAACATACCTGCTGGTCAACCGCATACTTTGTGACACTGCCGCCACGTCGGCGCTCCCCATGAATCCCGTCAGCGGCGAGAAAAATCCATACGCGATGTTCACGCACTCGTGAACGATCTGCTCCCGCACTTCGATGGTCGGCAGGCTGGATACGGACGCGGTCCCGTGCAGCGGTTTGACCCGTTCGACCAGGACGCCCCCGTGCGGGGATAGGCTGTTGTCAACGCTCATACTCATCACGCGGGCAATTCTATCATCGCCCTTGTTGCAGTGGGCTAGCCGTCGCTGTGAACCCGGCTGCTCGATCGGGGTTGTCGCACCCGGAATGCTTGACGAACAATGCGCAAAAGTTTGGGGCGTCATTTGGACGCCCCAGCCTAGCTGTCGCGGTATTCCGCCGCGCGTTTCTGGCGGAACGCCTCCACACCTTCAACGTGGTCTTGCGAAGTAAGCGTAATCGTTTCGCCGGCGGCGGCCATTTTCATCGCCGTTTCCAGGTCGAACTCCAAGCCCTTATAGAGCATCAGTTTCGACAGGCGGATGGCAATAGGCGGCCCCGCCGCAATCCGCTCAGCGATGGCCAGGGTAGCCTCTTCGAGCTCATCCTCGGCCACCAAACGGTTCAAGAATCCGAGCCTGTAGGCGTCCTCCGCCTCCAGGAAGTCCCCGGTGAACAGCATCTCCGCCGCTCGGCCCAGGCTGCCCATGGTCCGGGGGTACAGCCAGGTACCGCCAAAGCCGGGGAACAGCCCGATCCGAACGTATGCGGACATGAACCTGGACCGCGGCGTGCCGGTGCGGATGTCGCAGGCGCAGGCCAGGTCCAGCCCCGCGCCGGTGGCGACGCCATTCACCATGGCGATCACCGGCTTTTCACACCGCTGCACGCCCAGGATCATGTCCTGGGCCAGCTTGAAACTGCGCCGCACCTGGTCGGCGTTGCCCGACGTCCATCCGCTGCCGTTTCCGTTGGACGAGCCACCGAGCTGGTTCATGTCGCCGCCGGCGCAAAACGCTCGCCCGGCGCCGGTAATGATCACCACCCGAGTGTCGGGATCGGCGTCCGCCCTGGCTACGGCGTCGGCTATTTCCACCTGCATCTGATCGTTGAGGGCGTTCAGGCGGTCGGGCCGGTTGAGTGTGATTCGGGTGATGCTGCTGTCACGTTCGGCTTCGTAAAGGATGAGTTCGTAATCGGGCATTAAATCGTTTCCTCCCATGGCATCGGCTATCGATTTTAGCATGGGAACCCAACTTTCCTTCGGATGGTTTGGGTTATAATGCTGTGGGAGAACCCAAAGGTAACTGGTTAGATGATCCATACCCCGGAAACCATATCCGATACCGTCGCCCGGGGGTTGCGGGCGGCCGATGATCCGCCCCGCTCCGGCGATGGGTTCAAGTCCGCAGCGACGTATGCCGGGCTGAGCGACGACTTTTGCCAGGGAGCGTGGAAGCATCTCCGAGAGGATGGTGACCTGCCGCAAGCATCCAACAAGGCCTGGGGGATGGTGGCGGAAACGGTGAAGGCTATCAGCGCGCATCACGGCGGGATCATCCACACCCACCGTTCCATCCTGCTGGTCGCACGCGAATTGGCGCAAGTGGTGCGCGGATCGGGAGACATCGAAACTGCGGCCTGGATCAATAACGCATTTTGGACCGCACGCGGTCTCCATGCCAACTTCTACGAGAACGAAGAATCCGAAGACCAGGTTGCAGATGGAGTTCAATTGTGCGAGCAGTTATCGGACCGGCTCTACCAGTTGTTCTGGCCGGACCGGTCGGTCTCTTGAGGACCGCACCTACCCCGAAAATGGAAGAGGATCCTCATCCATCTGACCCTTGGGAGCCGCGTAGCCTGAACTCGTTGGTCGCATCCAGACAGTCCCGCGCCAGCACGTTTTCAGAATCTACCCACAACTATCACGGAGGTATGCAAATTGGAAGATTTGTCTAACGGAGTATTAATCGCCATCGATTGGGAAAACATACGTCGCGGGGCTCAGCTGTATCAGAAAAGCGTAACCCCTCAAGCGTTGTACGAAGCCATGACCAACGTGGGGCAGGTATTCGGAGATGTATTGGGCGGCAAGGCATTTGGAGACTGGAGCCTCAGGCCCGATGACGGCACCGCGTTCACGCAGGCGGGCATGACCCTCTATCACGCCCCCAGGACCATGGCCGGCAAAGACCGCAGCGACCCATCCATCCTGCTGGAGGTGTACGACTGGCTCCGTGATCGTGAAGACTGCAACGTGGTCATTCTTGGTTCCGGAGATTCCGACTACCAGGTGCTGGTGGACCGGGCCCGCGGCATGGGCCGTCGGGTGATTCTGTGCGCCTTCAGCCAGTCCGTAGCCCGCGATATGCTTGCCGTCGCCCCGTTGTTCCCGCTGGAAGCCGAGTTGGGTTTTCAGTTGGCCGAACATGGCGACGTGGATGTCCACCTGCCGACCCCCGAAGAGCAAGCCGACGCGGCCCAGGACGTGCTCCAGATCTTCGTCCGCGAAATGAACAAGCTGGAATCCCGCATGAACTTCGTCGGATACAGTATGCTGTGCAACCAGTGGATGCTTGACTGGGGGATCGCCTGGAACGAGTTTGAATGCCGCCGGTTGGTGGAAGACTGGCTGTACGAAGGCATCATCGAACGCCACGACGTCCCCAACCCCAACAACCCCCAGTACCCCACCTCGGCGGTGCGGCTGATCCGCACCAATGAAGTGGTCCGCGAGGCGCTGGGACTGAACCGGCCAGCAATCTCCAATCCGGTGCTCTCGTCCGTCGGCGATGAGAACTACCAAAACCCGGAGTAAACGGATGTCCTCCTTCAGCTACATCGACCATCTCGAGTGCACCGTCTGCGGCAATGAGTATCCCTACGACGGGCTCGCTACCGTCAGCGATTGCTGCAGCAAGGTCCTTTTTGTCCGGTATGACCTGCCCCGTCTGCGCCGCGAGGTGCAGCGCTCGGTGTTCGACAGCCGACCGGCCAGCATGTGGCGGTACAACGAGCTGCTGCCGGTGACCGACCCGGCGGAGGTCATCACGCTGGGCGAAGGGGGCACTCCACTGCTGGACGCTACCACGCTGGCCCGGCAGGTCGGAGTCCGGCGGCTGCTCATTAAGGAGGAGGGCCTCAATCCTACCGGCACCTTCAAGGCCCGGGGCATCGCGGCTGCGGTATCCAAGGCGGTGGAGGTGGGCGCCCGCGGGTTCACCATGCCCTCCGCCGGCAACGCGGCCGGAGCCGCCGCCGCCTACTGCGCCCGCGCCGGAACCCCGGTCAAGGTCTTCATGCCCCAGGACGCGCCGTCGTCCAACAAGAAGGAGTCCATCGTCGCCGGCTCCGAGCTCAACCTCGTTGACGGGTTGATCAGCGACGCCGGCCGCATCGCCGTTTCCGTCGCGGCCGAGCAGGGGCTGTTCGACCTGTCCACCCTCAAGGAACCCTGCCGTGCCGAGGGCAAAAAGACCATGGGCCTGGAAATCGCCCACCAACTCGGCTGGCGAATGCCCGACGCCATCGTATATCCCACCGGCGGCGGCACCGGCATCATCGGTATGCACAAGGGGTTCCAGGAACTGCTGGAACTGGGCTGGATCGAAGGAAAACTGCCCCGGTTCTACGCCGTTCAGGCCGATGGCTGCCAGCCCATCGTCAAGGCCTGGAACGACGGAACCGACACCGCCGACCCGTGGCCCAACGCCGCCACCAAGGCCGACGGCCTGCGGGTGCCCGGACCCTTCGCCGACTACCTGATCCTGCAGGCGCTGCGCGAAACCGGCGGTGGCGCGCTGGCGGTTAGTGACGACGACATGATCGAGGCAATGTACACGCTGGCCGCCACCGAGGGCGTCATCGCCTGCCCCGAGGGCGCGGCGACCCTGGTGGGTCTCCAGCGGCTCCTGGCCGACGGTAGCATCGGCGCCGACGAGGAAGTCGTGCTGCTCAACACCGGCTCGGGTTACAAATACCTCGACCTGCTGCGCGGGCCGGGCGAATAAATTCGGTCGTCGAGGCCGGGTTTCTGACCGGGGTGCGTGTTTCAGCACTCCTCGGCATCGTGGAGTCGTTCTTCCAGTTCGCGGACGCGAGCCTCAGCAGCGGCGCGGGCGACCTGTTCGGTGATGCGGGCTTCCCGCTCCAGACGCAGTTCCGCCTCCATTGCGGTGGCCTGAGCTTCCGCCGCTGCCCGCTTGTCTATGGTCAGGCCCGTGGCCGGGTCCAGCAAGTCGAACTCCTGCCCCCCGTCCCAATAAAATACCACCTCCAGCAACTCGCTGTAGGACCGCTCCGAGCCGTCCGAACGATGCTCCAGCGGATATTCCTCGTACTGGTCGCCCACCAAACGCTCCCCGACCAGCGCGCGACCGTACAGGTCGCCGCCCGTGGGGTCGATCCTCCAGTACTCCTGTATCCTCAGTAGCTGGTACAGGTCCCGCTTTCTCCCCACATCATTCTCCGCCGTGCTGGGAGACGCCACCTCCAGCACAAAGTCCGGGACCTTGCCCGTCTCCCAGATCCAGAAGTTCGGCAGGTTCTCCCGGATCCCCGCGCTGTTCACGTCAAAGGCGATGAACAGGTCCGGCCCTACCCGCCGGTTGCCGCTGGTAATGTCGTAGGAGATGAAGACCGTTCCAGAGATGAACACGTCCGGGCGGTCTTCGTAGCGCTCGTCCAGCAGGCGGGCGATGCGGCGGAGGGGGACATCTTGGAGCATACCGTCCTCGACGCGTTCCTTTTCTTCGTAGAAGATGTCCGGGAGCGTCCGGACTTTCCAGGCGTTGGTGATTATTCTGGTGGCAGACATGGGAAACGTCTCCGGCGACGGTATGCTCCAGCAATATTACCCGATGCTATCGCGATTCTACAGCAGCGGCATCTGGAACGCGCGGTCAGCGTCTGTGGCGTTCTTCCCCAGGTGGATGGCCGAGTAGCCTTTCCGCCGCAGGTGCTCCGCCAGGTCCGGGAACCCGAACACGGTGTACACCTGACGGGGTCGTACCGCGTCAACGTAGGCGACCAGGTCGTTGAAGTCGGCGTGGTCACTGTAGGGCAGGCTGGCGTCGCCCGGCCGGCCGCGACCCCATGGCTTGACCCCGGCTCCGGCCGCCCAGCCCGTCAGCTCCAGGTACCGGACGGGCCGACGTTCCGGCGTGATCCGGTGAACCGTTTCCCGCGATTTCCTGCCCGGCGGGAAGAGCAGCGCCTCACCCTCCCGGAACTCTCCGTCACAAAAGCGGTATTCACCCGGGAAGTCCACGCCGGCCTCCTCGTACTTCCGCGCAATCTCGTACACGCTCTCCTCACACGCCACGCGGAAACCGGCCGCCAGCAGGTGGTATAGCGCTTCCTGCGCTTTGCCCAATCTCCAACCCATCACCACCGGTACGGCTCCCTGGTCGAGCCATTGGGCCACCACGCGCATCGCGGTGCCGATGGCCTCCTCCTGGGGCGGGAAAACGTAGTCGGGACGGCCGTAGGTGCTTTCAATCACCAGCACGTCGCAGGGAATCTCTTGGTGCCCTTCGTTGATCGGCGACGGCTGCACCCGCAGATCTCCGGTGTACAGCAGGCGTTCTCCGGTCGCCTTGCTCTCCACCAGCGTCTGGGCAGATCCCAAACAGTGGCCGGCCGGGTAGAAGGTGATGGAGCAATCCGGAAAATCCAAAGTCCGGCCGAACTCCAACTCCACCGGCTCGGATCGGCTCAGGTAGTCGCCCAACAGCAATCTGGTGCCGGGGGTGAGCATCGGGCGGCGATGCCTCGCCGTGTGGTCGGAATGGGCGTGGGAGATGACCGAAGTGTCCTGCTTGCGCAGGGCATCCAACCACAGTCTCATCTCCGGGAGATAGATCCCCCGGTCAAACACAACATCCAATCCGAGCGCCCCGGCCGCCGGCTGCGGCGTCGCGGAGTATAGCATGGGACCAGGGACCATCCCGCGCCACGGACCTGCCCGCAGCTGTGACCTGCGGCATCGCCCGTGCCCGCCGTTCCCGGCGTGCGGTATAATCCCTGCCAACCCCGCCGGAGGGCCAGCCGTCGCCTGCCGCCCGCCCGGCACAACTGAGGAGAAGCTAGATGCCAGGTCAAATCGGCGACACCGCGCCGGACTTCACTCTCCCGTCCCCCAACGACGGAGACATCTCATTGAGCAACTACCGCGGCACCCACACCGTGGTTCTGTCCTTCCACGTCCTGGACTTCACCAGCGGTTGAACGGACCAGGCCACCTCCTTCCGCCGTTTCAACGAGCGGTTCCAGGAGTTGAATGCCCAGGTGCTGGGTATCAGTTGTGACCATGTAGCCGCTCATCGGGCCTGGACCACCACCATGGGTGGGCTGCCCTACCCCGAACTGTCTGACTGGCATCCCAAGGGCCAGGTGACCACCGCATACGATCTTTGGAACGACGAGCGTGGCGCCGGCACGCGCGCCGTGATCGTCGTCGATCCGCAGGGCGTGATCCGGTATCGCGAGACGTACCAACCCGGTACGCTGCCCGACCCGGAGACGATCCTGCAGGCCGTGGCCGACATCAACGGCTGAATCGAACGGGGCGGGTTGCAAAACCCGCCCCAATCAGTTGCGAACCAGGATCGGTCAATGCTATCCGCCGATCCCCTCAATCCGGTACTCTACCGCGCCCCTGGGCGTCGTGATCGTCACTTCCTCGCCCGCGCTCCGTCCCATCAGGGCCTGCCCGATGGGGGAGACCGTGGATATTTTCCCGGCGGAGACGTCTGCTTCGCGCACGTCCACCAACGTGAAAACCCGCTGCTGCTTTGACGTCAACTCGTGCAGCGTCACCCGCGACCCGATGCTCACCTTTTCGGTGTCGGCGTTAGCCGCGTCAACGATCTCCACGTTGGCCAGGTCATTTTCCAGTTGCCGTATGCGTCGTTCCGTCAGTTGCTGCTGCTCTCGGGCCGCGTCCAACGGAGCGTTTTCCCGCACGTCGCCATCGCTCCGGGCCAGGCGGATCGCCTCGCGTATCTGCGGGACCTCTTCCCGCAAGCGCTGCAATTCAGCCTGCAATTCAGTGTGACGCTCCTGGCTCAGCCGTGCGCTGGGAGTGCCCGCCGCCCGCGATCCGGTCTCTCCGGCTGCGAACCGTCGCCGGTTGCGCCGAGGAGCCGCTGCATAGCGCGCCAGGCTGATCTCGGTCCAGCCGCGCTTGTTGGCAAACGTCAAGAATTTCTTTACGGGATCAAGCCTTGATGAGGGGTCTTCCACGTTCTCGGTGGTCCACTTGGCGTATTCGCCAACCTCTATGGCATGAAGCGTAGCGAGCGCTTTGTCTTTCCCTATTCTGGCCTGAAAACGCAGCAATTCCTGCTGGCCCTGCATTGCTTGCTTGCTATCTTTTAGATGTTCTACAAACCTACTGATCCCTTCCGAAATCGAGAGGTGCTGGTCGTTGGTCAACTGTTTATCCCTCCGGTTTTGGCGCAGGCCCAGGCTGCAAACTTCGATCAATATAGCATTTTGGCCGGCGGTAGGGCAAACGAGATCGGGGCCTTACCGGGCAATCGCGTCTGCAACATGATCGATAATCAGGCGCGGAGTACGTCTCTCGATTTGTAACCGGCGGCTCTCCCCACGCCCCAACGCCCGAAAATTGATCGACCGCATTAACCGAACCATATCCCGTCCATCCCGTTCATCCTGTTTATCCCGGTAAAATTCACTCCCGGCCGTTGTCGTGGGCCATAGCTCCAACGCCGCCAACATCACCGATTTAGACGCGATTGCCCTGACATATCCGGCGTCATCACCGCGTCGTGCTATGATTGAGCCATGTGCGCCGCTATTCGTAAAGCAGTCATACCGGCCGCCGGTCTCGGGACGCGGTTTTTGCCGGTAACCCGTTCCGTGCCCAAGGAACTGCTGCCGATACTCGATCGGCCCATGCTGCAATACGTGGTGGAGGAGGCGGCGGAAGCGGGAATAACGGACGTGATCGTAGTTACGTCTCCCGGCAAAGAGGGAATCGCCGAATACTTCCGCCCGCGACCGGATCTTGAAACACGGTTGTCCGACGACGCGCAGCTCCTGGAAAAGGTACGATCCGGAGCGAACCTGGCTGACGTCTCATTCGTGATCCAGGAAGAACCGCTGGGCTTGGGTCACGCCGTGCTCACGGCGCGCGAGGCAGTGGGAGCCGAACCATTTGCCGTAATTTTGCCGGACGACATAGTCGACCACTCGCCGGGAGTGCTGTCCCAGATGATGGCTGCCGTCGCCGGGGAAGACGGCGCCGCCGCGGTGGCGGTGGAGCGCGTGCCGTGGGAGTTGGTGCAGAACTACGGTGTGGTGGATTCCGAACCGGCCGGAGAGGGTCGGCACCGGGTACGAGGGATGGTGGAAAAGCCGCCGCCGGGGACGGCGCCGTCGAACCTGTCCATCGTGGGCCGGTACCTGCTGCCGCCGCAGGTTTTCGACTGCCTTGAGCGGACGCCGCCGGGAGCCCGTGGCGAGATCCAGTTGACCGACGGCTTGGCGTTGCTGATGGAAGACGTGGCCGTTTACGCCTGCGAGTTTGAGGGCATACGCTACGACGGCGGCAACCCGCTGGGATTGTTGCGAGCCTCGATAGAGCATGCGCTGAAGCGCGATGACACCCGGGACGCGGCGGCGGATCTGGTTCGACGGCTGGCGGCCGAGTTGTAACCCGCCCCGGTTCAATTGACACTCCCACGGGGCCACCGTAGAATTGCCCGGCGCACGCGGCAGGGCTATGGCCCCCCCGATTTCTCTCCACTTCACCCTTGAAACAGGAGATGCCAAATCATGGCAACGAAAGCCTTTTTGCTGGTTGAAACCGCCGTCGGCCGTACCAGGGACGTAGCCAATACCCTGCGGGATCTGGATGGCATTGAGTCGGTGGACGTGGTCACTGGCCCTTACGACATCATCGCGGTGATCTCCGGCGAGGACATGTCCGTGGTCGGAGGATTGGTCACGGAGAAGATCCACACGGTGGTGGGCGTCGTGCGAACCGTGACGTGTGTGGCCGTGGATGCTTGATGACCAACCGGGGTTGATCGAGACGGCTATCTGATCTCGCAGGAGGCATGGTTTGGAGTACCGCTTCACTCCGGAAGACAATCACTTCCGAGATGAGCTGCGCCAGTTCATCCGGGCGGAATTGCCGGCCGACTGGGAAGGCGGCGGGCGCTGGCCCGAGGAGTACGATTGGGACTTCACTATGCACCTGCGTGGCCGGCTGGCGGAGCGGGGCTGGTTGACGATGCACTGGCCGGAGGAATACGGCGGGCAGGATGCCTCGCCGGTGCGGTCGGCCATCTACAACGAAGAGTTGGCCTATCTCCGGGCGCCCGGGCGGGATATTTTTGGCGTGCGGATGCTGGGGCCGACGCTGATGATCCACGGCAGTGAGGAGCAGAAGCAGGCACACCTTCCACCCATTGCTCGCGGTGAGATCCAGTGGTGCCAGGGTTACAGCGAACCCGAATCCGGCTCTGATCTGGCGTCGCTGAGCACCAGGGCCGTGCGTGACGGCGACGAGTACGTAATCAACGGATCCAAGATCTGGACTACGCTGGCGCACCATTCCGATTGGATCATGTGCCTGGCGCGAACCGACCCGGAGGCGCCCCGGCACCGGGGCATCAGCTTCATCCTGGTTGACATGAAAACCCCTGGCGTTGAAGTGCGGCCGGTGGTCAACATGGCCGGGGGGCACGAGTTCAACCAGGTGATTTTTGACAACGTTCGCGTGCCCAGCAGCAACGTGGTCGGCGAGGAAAACCGCGGTTGGTACGTGGCGGTGACCCTGCTGGACTTCGAGCGGTCCGGCATCGATTATTCGGCCATCGCGCGGCGGCTCCTGGACGACACCCGGGAGTACGCGGGAAAGGTTTCACGCAACGGCGTCAAGGTGACGCAACAGCCGTGGGTGCGGAACTTACTGGCCGACCGGTACGTGGAGTGTGAGGTGGCGCGCCTGATGGCTTACAACGTGGCTTGGATGCAGGGCGAAGGGTTAGTACCGAACAAGGAAGCGTCCATGAGCAAGGCTTTCGGGAGCGAAACGTTGCACCGGTCAGCCAACAGCGTGTTGGAAGTGGCCGGCCTGGACGGCGCGCTGGGGCGTGGCGAGAAACGGGCGCCATTGAATGGCCGTCTGCCGGAAAACTGGATGATCAGCTTCTCCCATAAGATTGCCGGCGGGACCTCGGAGGTTCAGCGGGGCATCGTGGCCGGCCGTGGCCTGGGGTTGCCGCGGGGGTAAACTCGGCTACTCCTCGTCCCCGGAGAGGATCTTGGTGAGTTCCGGTGTGAGTTGCACGCCGTGTTGCTCCAGCGCCGCATTGATGCGCTCACGTTCTGTCTGGCGACCGGCTATGATGCCTTCCTTTATACCTTCTCTGCGCCCGCGTTCGTGAGTTTGGCGTTCGCGTTCACGTTCCTGGCGTTCGCGTTCGCGCGCCTTGCGCTCGGCGGCTTGTTTGGCTGCAAAGAACATTCTGAATACTCCATAGAGCGTTGCGGTGGTAGGAAACAGCAGCAGCGTTGCCGTTATTATAATCCCATCCTCCCGGTTGGCCAGCTCATTCAGGTAACCCAGGAGCGGCAGCCCGTTGCACAACCCGCAACCATTGAGGGCCACGGCCAGCAGCATGCTGGCGCTGATTGATGCCGCACCGTCGAGGAACCGCCACAGGGATAGGTCAGGGGCGTTGTTTTCGCTTATCAGCCGGCTCGCTCCCTTCAGGAGGGTGATGCAGCCAGGCTGGCGAACACGGCAGCTTCCGCCGGGGTCAGTTCCCGCATGGCATCGCGGCAACGGCGCAAGACGCGAAACACGGTGCGCTGGGTGACGGAGAATCGCTCGGCGGCTTCGGGGACTGAGAGGCCCTCTTTATGTATCACCGAGGCCATGTGCAGATAACGCCCCAGGCGGCGGTATTTGTAAAACCATTCCATGTCGTCAAACTTGCAGCGGGGTAGCGGGCAGTCGAAGCAGGTGGAGGCGACCTCACACCCGGTATCCTCGTAGTGGTCGAATCTCGGTTCGGCGATTTGACGCTGCTTGGGCGCCACGGCGTTCATGGCGAACATAATCCACCTCGAAACGGACGTTCTAAACACTTCGGCATTATAGAACAACCGTTCGCGGCACGTCAAGCACGCCGGCAACGAGGTTTCGGAGCGTTTCCGAAAGAGATCGTCCGTCGAGATGGTACTAGCGCCTACGAATCCAGGAAACGTCGTAGGATCGCGGCCGCGGCCGCGGCATCAACTGCACCGGGGTCACGGCTCGGGCTCTGACCGGACTGCAGCAGGTCGTTGGCGGCAGCGTTGGAACTGAAAGATTCGTCGACGGTCAGCACGGGGATGTCGGTGGCCCGTCGCAGCGCGCGAACCAGCGCATCGGTTTTACGGGCTTGCTCGCCGGATCGGCCATGGGCGTCGTAGGGCATACCCACGACGATGGCCACGGCGTCGCGTTGGCCGGCCTGCTCCAGGATCGCGGCGATGTCGGCCCGCCGATTGCTGCGTTCCAGATACCCGGCGGGCAGGATCAGCTCCCCCGGCGGTATGCTCACCGCCAGCCCGATGCGCCGGTCGCCTACGTCCAGGCCCAGCAGGCGGCCGGCCCGGGCGAGATGCTTAGGGTCGCGGTCGGCCGACGAGATTCCCACGACGCTATCCTCCCCGCCACGGGGAAAAGCTAATTGCCCAATCCTTCTCTGACCAGGTTGGCTACGCTGTCCAGGGCCGCGCCCAGGCGTTCCGGTTGGCGTCCTCCGGCCTGGGCGGTCTCCGGGCGGCCGCCGCCGCCGCCGCCCATGAGCTTGGCGGCGTCCCGGGCGATGTTTCCCGCGTGGAGGCCGCGGCTCACCAGGTCCGGCGTGACCATGGTGACGATCATAGGAGAACCATCAATCACCGCACCCAGGGCAATAGCCACGCTCTCCAGCTTCTGCTTGAGGAAGTCGCCCATCTCCCGCATGGCTTCGACGTTGTGCGCGGACGTCACACCGGCGACCAGCTTCACGCCATCGATGTCGCGGGTGCGCTCGAGCAGCGACTCCGCTTCCGACCGGAGGCTGGCCCGCTCGGCATCGGCGAGGCGTCGGCGCAGCACGTCGGTATCGGCCATGTAGGCGTCCAGCCGCGCCTCCAGTTCGGGCACCGGCGCCTGAAGCTTGCGCGAGATGGCTTCCAGGGTGGCGGACTGCTGGACGAACAGTTCCTCCGCGGCCCGGCCGGTCATGGCCTCGATGCGACGCATGCCGCCGCCGATGCTGGATTCTCCCAGCACGACCAGGGTGCCGACCTCTCCGGTAGCGTGGACGTGGGTGCCGCCGCAGACCTCAAAGCTGAATGGTTCGTCGTGGTCGTCGTGATTGCCCATGCGCACCACGCGGACCACGTCGCCATAGCGGTCGCCGAAGAAAGCCAGCGCGCCGTCGCGCACCGCGTCCGTGTAGGTGGTCTCTCGGGCCGTGATCGACAGGTTCTCGCGGATTTTCCGGTTGGCCAGGCTTTGGACGTCCAGTTGCTCGTCCTGGGTCATCGCGCCCACGTGGTTGAAGTCGAAGCGCAGCCGGCCCGGGGCGCACAGCGAGCCGGCCTGGCGAACGTGCGGCCCCAGCACGGACCGCAGCGCGGCATGGAGCAGGTGGGTGCCGCTGTGGTTGCGAGAAGCGTCAAGGCGGCGCTCCGTTTCCACCTGCGCGGTCACGGATTCGCCCAGGGCAATATCGCCGTCGGCGACCAGTCCTCGATGGACGATGAGGCCGGCCACCGGGCTTTGGGTGTCTTCAATGCTCACGCAACCGTTGGGTCCGGTTATCGTGCCTTGATCGCCGACTTGGCCGCCGCCTTCGGCGTAGAAGCAGGTCTCGGCCAGGACGATTTCGACCTGCTGGCCGCGAGTGGCGTGTCCCACCGCCTCGCCTTCGCGCAGGATGCCGAGGACGCGGGTGTCAATTGACGTGCGTTGGTAGCCGTCAAAAGGTGTTCGGCCGGCCCCGAGATTCTCGTAGGCGGTGACGATCTCCATGCTCCCGGTGACCTGGTGCCCGGCCCGGTCACGCTCGCGCTTGGCCTCCATCTCGGCGTTGAAGCCGTCCATATCGACGGCCAGGCCGTACTCGCGGCGACCAATCTCGTCCACTAACTCGGGCGGGAACCCGTAGGTGTCGTAGAGTTCGAATACCACTGCGCCGGCGATCACGCCTTCGGACTTTGAAGATGTCAGGACCTCTTCCAGCAAAGGCATACCTTGGCGGATGTTTTCGAGAAACTGGGTCTCCTCCAAACCCACGACGCGGCGGATGAATCCCTCATTTTCCGTGAGGGCAGGATAGGCTTCGGCGAAGCGGGCAATCACGGCATCGGCCACCTCGGTCATGAACGGGCGGTCGAGGCCCAGTTGTCGGCCGTAGCGGATGGCCCGCCGGATGATGCGGCGGAGGACGTAGCCGCGGTCGCTGTTGGACGGGACTACTCCGTCGCTGATGAGGAACGAGGCGGCGCGGGCGTGCTCAGCGACGACGCGGATGGCGTAGTCCGTGTCCTGGTCGGAACCGTACTCGTGGCCGGTGAGATTGCATACCGCGTCGATAATGGGTCGGAACAGGTCGGTTTCATAGACGTTGGGCTTGCCCTGCAGCACGGCGGCGGCGCGCTCCAGGCCCATGCCGGTATCGACGCTGGGGGCGGGCAGCGGAGTCCGGGTACCCTCGAGGTCCTGGTAGAACTGCATGAACACCAGGTTCCACAATTCGACGAACCGCTCGCAGTCGCAGTTGGGATGGCAGCCACCTGGCTCGGCGTCGGGGCCGCCCTCGGCTTCAACCCGGAGCATTGCGGTGAGCTCGTCGGGGGTCATCATCTCGTCGGTGACGGGGTGTTGGCCCCGGCCTTTCTCGGCCCCGCCGTCGTAATGCAGTTCGGAGCAGGGGCCGGTGGGTCCTTCCAAGCCGGCGGGACCCCACCAGTTGTCGCTGTTGCCGTAGCGGTAAATGCGCTCCGGGGGCACGCCGATGTCGTTTAGCCACAGATCGTAGGCATCGTCGTCGTCCAGGTGGACGGTGACGTACATGCGCTCCGGTTCCAGGCCGAAGAGACCGGTACACAGGTCCCAAGCGAAGGCGACGGCATCCTTCTTGAAGTAGTCGCCGATGCTGAAATTGCCCAGCATCTCAAAGAAGGTGAGGTGCTTATGATCGCCCACCTCGTCGATGTCGGTGGTGCGGAAGGACTTCTGACAGCTGGTCAGACGGCGGCGAGGCGGGGTCTGTTCGCCCATGAAGAAGGGCTTGAAGGGCACCATGCCGGCCGATGTGAAGAGCAGCGTGGGGTCTCCGGCGGGGATGAGCGAGGCGGAGGGCATGTACTGGTGCCCGCGCGCTTCAAAAAATTCGGCAAACGATCTGCGAATACTGTCGCCGTCCGTGTTCATGCGAGGTTACGACTCCCGTAGAAAGGATTACGAAAAGTGGCTATTCGGGGCCGCAACCGATTTTAGGGTACGGCCGCAAACAGCGTCAACGACTGTTGGAGCGGGTAATGGTCAGCGGGCGCGCTGATCTCGGAGGTGGTTGATGAGGAGTGCGAAATTGGGGCAGGCGTTGTAAACGGTGGCGGGGTTGAGCCGGTTCAGCAAACCTGCGTCATCCCGACCTTTCCGGTACCGTTGCTTGGCACAGTCACGGGTGGCGTTGCGTAGGGCGTTGTCAATGTCCTGGATTGAAACTTCCTCGACGTTTCGGTTCGGAGGCAACGCGCTTTCGCGGAATCCAGCGCCGAAATGGTTGCGCAGAGCATTACGGTCAGCCATGAACCACGCTTCCATCTTTTGAACCATGAAGAATGCGCGGTTAGCTGCGCCGATTTGAGACGCCACACGTTGGGTTAACTGCTGCAGATCTTCACCTTCGCTATCTATGAGCAGTAAACCATCCCCGTCCTTGGCACATTCTTCAATAGCGTTGTCGCCTGATCCGCAGGGTTGGATTTTGAGGTCAATTGGGCCAGTGGCGCGCCGGATGAATTGTGCCACTGGCGGGCGAAGATGGTTGCCGCCTTCCAGGTACAGTATCACGAAGTTACCACCTCACCCCTCCCAGTGCGCCGCTCAGCCACATTTCGCTCAATCCGTACACCACTAACTCTTTGCCGGTCTGCTGGTAAATGTCCTGCCACTCGCGCAATTCTGCGTATGACGGCCGGTGGAAACGGGTGCCTTCCTCGGCATCCTGTTCGCACACTACCACGTATTCCGCTTCCGGCTCTGGCGGGAACAGGGCGACCAACTCAGGAGAGTGGGTGGTGACGATGAGTTGGGTGCGCTCGGACGCGTTCCGCATCAATTCCGCTATCAAACCCAACGAATCGGGGTGCATGGCTATTTCCGGCTCCTCGATGCAGATGAGCGGTGGGGGGTCCGGGTGGCACAGGATGGCCAGCAGCGCGATGAACCGTATGGTGCCATCGGACAATCGGGAGGCCGGCAGCGCGCTGGACGTGCCGGTTTCGTTGATGACCAGCTCGACGGTATTCCCGAAAATACGCGGATGCAGGCTTTCGTAGGACTCGTAGAACCGCTTGAGGTAAGAGTCCAGGGACGGCTCCAGCCGGCGGCTGAGCAGGTCGTTGACCACCAGGGCCAGATTGCTGAAATCTTCCTCCAGAAAATTGGGGTCGCCGTCGGTACGCTGGGGGCTGCGAACCGGGCTGTTCCGGCCAACGTGCCAGCTTCGGTAGGATTTGATTGTAGAAAGCCGGAACGCGGTGGCGGAAAGGACCGAGAAACTTGAGGGATCACGAATGGCGTTGAATACTGACTGCGCACTACCAAGAGCGTCAGGATTTAATCTGATTTGGTTGGTTCCGCCGGTGAGTTCGGGGTGCGTTCCTCCTGTTGACGCCACTAATCCTGACCTGTCAGCGTTACGGGAAAAGTAGACGCGCCTGAGCTGTTCGCCGGCAGGACGAATGTCTGCCAAACCTTCGTGTATTACTTTCACACCATCGTCGCTTGTGTCCAACCGCAAATCGTACTCGAGCGGCATATTTGGCTTCTTTGGGTCGTTGATTGCAGCAAGGATTTCCGGCATTCTGACTTCGCAATCCTCCGGCACACCCTTCCAAACCCAATCTCCCGTTGGCCCGTTGCGCCGAAAAAACGCCGGTAAATCGCCCGGCACCGCCTGCAGCAGCGCAATCACGTCAATCAGGTTCGACTTGCCCGACCCGTTGGCGCCGATAAGCACGTTCAGTGGCTGTAGGTCAAGCCTGGCATCCTTGAACGACAGGAGGTTTTTCAGGTGCAGAGATTTGATCAGCATGGCGGCCTCCGTTTTGAAGGCACGGCGTCAGTGGGTCAGTACTCGAACCCCGTCTCCGCCGCCCAAGCCTGGACGCCACGGCGGAACGCCAGTGCGCCCATGGGGGCAATCACGGCCTGCATGGCCTCCAGGATCTCGCGGGGCGTGGCGCCCTCGTTGAGGGCGACGCGGATGTGGGCCTGGATCTGCTCTTGGTCGGCGCGCAGGGCAACCTCTACGACGATTTGCAACAGTTCCTTGGTCTTGCGGTCAAGGAGCCGTTGTCCGGTGTAGGTGGCCTCGATGAACTCGCCGTATTTTTGGGTCCATTCCGGGTCGGCCAGGGCGTTGATGCGGTGCATCTCCAGCGTGTAGCCCCGGGTCTGGGCGGCTTCCTCGATCAGGCGCTGGGCGTCGGCGTTGGTGGACATGGCAGTTACCTCTCAAACGTGGATCCCGGCTTTCGCCGGAATGACGGTTTTATTGGGACGCTAAAGGTCGTAGTGGGTGCGGGCGGCGGCCTGGAGCGGGTCGTCCTGCTGGAACAGGTCGGGATGCGTCCCCCGCGCCAGGGCCAGGTGGTAGGTGAAAAGCTGTAGCGGAACGACGCTGGCGATGGGCATGAGGTACGACGGACATTCCGGCAACGGGAAGGTGACCGCTCCGGCGTCCGCCAGGTCGTCGTCGTGCCTGTTGGTCGGCGCCCACACGGGCGTGCCCAACTCCCTGGCTGCCTGAGCCAGGTCTACGGAGCGGCCGCGGTCCTCTCCTGCCGGAGCTATGAGCGTCAGCAAGCACTGGGAATCCAGGGAGCAGAAGGGCCCGTGAAGCAACTGCTCGATCTGAAACCCTTCGCAATCGGCGCGGCTGGTTTCCTTGATCTTCAGCGCGACCTCGTAGGCGTTGGCCCGATTGGCTCCCCAACCCGCGGAGATGAATCTGCGCCGGGAGTGATGGTCAGCGACGACCGCGCGGACATCATCATCTTGGGCCAGGATGCCGGCGATTTGACCCGGGAAGGCGTCCAATCCGTTGCCCGGATCATCCAGACGGCCGGCAATGCCCAGGTTGAGCAGAGCAAGCACGGTTAGCGCGGTGGTGTAACTTACGGTGAACGCCGCCGACTTCTCCTGCTCCACGGTGCGGATGCCGGCGTCGGCGACCAGGATGCGCGGGCCCGGGTCGGTGGAAGTAATAGCCACGGTATAGGCCCCGAGACTGTTGGCGACGTCCAGCGCGTCGTACGAAGACCGCTTGGTCCCCCGGTGGCTGATGACGATGACTGCGTCATCGGCTGTCACGCGAGGCGGTGCCACGCAGAACTCGAAGGAATTGCACGCGAAAGCCTCTGGTTCACCGTCCATGATGGACGCGCCCACTAGCGCCGCGTGCCACGAGGTGCCGATGCCGACCACGTATATGCGGCGCTTCGTAGAAAGGACAGCGGCAACCTCCGCGCAGTGCTCGCTTTGAGTGGCGATCACTGTGCGAATGGCTTCGGGCTGGCCGACGATGGCGTCGTACATGAAGTACGGATGCTGAGTGCGCGGAGCGTGTGTCGTCATGGATACGGGGTCTCCATTGATGAAGCTGTGACGTGGCGAAAATATGATAACAGGGGTTGGTTTTGGTGTCCCAATCGCCCGGGCTGAGCAGTGTCCTGACGAATGAAACCAAAGCGGCTATAATTCACGGCAACGTCCGTCGCCTGAAAGTCGTTGCGGTTGAGACGACCGCGACCATACAGGAGCATACCGATAATGGCAGTACGCGTCCTCGATGTCCATGCGCACATAACACCGGCCAGCGCGCTGCGGGCGATGCAGAGCGGCGACAACTGGTTCGGGGTCACTGCCCCGCAGCTTTACAACCAGCATCGTTACAACCCGCGTACCTTCTGGACGCCGGAGCAGCGCATCGCCGACATGAACTCGCTGGGCGTGGACGTTCACGTACTGTCGACCAACGCCAACATGTACTTCTACGATCTGACCGTGGACCAGACCATGGCCATGCACCGGGAGTGCAACGACTACGTGGCCCAGTTGACCGAGGAGTATCCCGACCGTTTCGCCGGACTGGCGCATCTGCCGATGCAGGACGTGGGCGCGGCCATCGAGGAGCTCACCCGGGCGGTGGAGGAGCTTGGCCTCAAGGGCGCCATGATCGGCGACCACGTGAACGGGCGGACCTTCGACGATCCCGTGTTCCAGCCACTGTGGGCAACCGCGGAACGCCTGGGTGCGATGTTCCTGATCCACCAGGGCGGCGATACGGTGGTTTCCCAGCGCTTGAACCGCTACCACCTGCCCAACACCATCGGCAA
Source organism: Chloroflexota bacterium (assembly GCA_028873965.1). Classification (GTDB taxonomy): domain Bacteria; phylum Chloroflexota; class Dehalococcoidia; order Lucifugimonadales; family UBA3495; genus Bin87. Next base: position 41,244 of record JAPPMU010000003.1, on the reverse strand, counting down.
CCTGGCCGACCGCGCGATCACCTACGCCTCGTTCGTTTTCGGCGGGGTGATGGATCGCTACCCCGGGCTGCGGGTGTGCCTATGCCACGGCGGCGGCTACGCTTGCTACGGCATCGGACGCATGGATCGAGGCTGGCAGGTGCGGCCGGAAGCGCGCGCCAACATCGACCAGCCGCCCAGCGCCTATCTCAGCCGGTTCTACTACGACTGCCTGACCCACAGCGAGGACGGCCTGCGGATGCTCATCGACATGGTTGGCATCGAGCAGGTAGTGTTCGGGACCGACTGGCCTTTCGACATGTGCGCCGACTGGCCGGTATCCTGGTTGCTGGGCCTGGACAGCCTGACCCGCGACGAAAAAGACGCCATTCTCTTCGCCAACCTCGAAAGATTGTTGGAGATCTGACGGAACCAAACCGCACAACCCTGACCATCGGGAGGGAAACTTTATGGGACTCATCGCTGACAACATCCGCCTCAAGGCGATCAACCACATCACCTACAACGTTCGGGACAAGGACATCGCCCTGAAGTGGTATCAGGACGTCCTGGGCGTGAAGCAGATCCCGAAGATGGTGGACAGCGACAACCTCTATTGGCTGCAATTGCCCAGCGGGGCCATGGTCCACATAATCGAAAACCCGGACGCGCCGTCGGCTCCGTCCCACCACACCGCCTTCGAGGTGGACGACATCGCAGCCGCCCGCGACGAGTTGCAGAACATCGGCGTGGAATGCACCGACATCCAGACTCGCCACGACGGGCAGCAAGCCTTCTACTTCCACGACCCGGACCACAACCGGCTGGAAATCTGCACCAGGTCGGGGTTTGGCGTGCTGGTGTAGCCGGAGAGCACGAACAAACTTGTAGGGGCGAGGAATTCCTCGCCCCTTCTATTCTGGGTCGCAATGTAGCGAATCAGCCCTGCGGGCGGCCAGCACGGCTACAGCAATTCTGACAGACGGTACTCTTCAGCCCATTCGTCCAATGCCACGAGCCCGGGTTCAACTGCATCGGTCAACTGCGGCAATATCTTGTCCAAAACAGGGTTTTCAAGGACAAAGTCGCGCAGGTTTTCCAGGGCCCGATGATAGTCGCCACGTAACATGACGTTGAGGACGCCGCTTCTGATGATGGCCGCGTAATCTGATCTTTCTAGAATTTCAAAAAGTGTGATAGCGCGAAGATTAAGGATACCCACTACGTTTTCGTGGATTCGTAACAAATCCATTCGTATCTCTTGCCAAACACGCTCGCTTTCGGTCTGCTCGCTGGATGATTACGATCTATCTGGCACTGGCCACCCCGGTGCGCTTCGCTCGACTTGCCTGAATTTTGGCGATCAGCCGATCAATTTCCGCAGCTTTTTCTTTGCCTAGAGCTTCCAACTGTTTGATCTCGTCCGCATGCTTGATCAACAGGGCGTCCATCTTGGGATCGCCAGTCTGGGATGCCATAAGATGGCCTCCTTTTAGGTATTCTTCTCGAATAAGATCGGCGCGGTAGGCTGTTCCGATTATACGCTAGCATGGTTACGGCCTCCCCATCGAATACCGATTAAGGATGCCCAGGTAAGCCCGCTGACCCTCCACCGCGATGGCGGTGCGGTCGGCCAGATATTCGGCCCAAACGGATTGGGTGAGGGCCGTAGCCTTGCTGGACGGTGAGTGCGGGTTGGCCGGATCCAGGCCGGCGAAGGCTTGTATGCGGGCGCCGACGGACTTGGGGCTGCGCTCCAGAGCTGTGGCCAGAGCGGCCACCTCGCGGCTATCCAGGGCAACCTTGCCCCGATACAGGTGCAAAACCGCGAGGTCCTCGATTCGGGCCCATTTGCGTGCGGGAGGCATAATCCGGTCTCGGCGCAGGGGCGGAAATCTTCCGCCCCTGCTGAGTTTCGCTTTACCGTCCTTCCTTGATGAACTCGGCCACGCGCTCGCCGATGGTCATGGAGGTGACGTTGGTGTTGGCGCGGATGCAGTCGGGCATGACGCTGGCGTCGGCGACGCGCAGGTTGGTTACGCCCTTGACCTTGCCGAACTGGTCAACCACGGCCATGGGGTCGCTGTCCGGCCCCATCTTGCAGGTGCCGGAGATGTGCTGCGACGTGGTGACCTCACGGGCGATCCAAGCGTCCAGGACGGAGTCGTCGGTCTCCGATTCGGCCGGTGGCTCGATGCGTTCCTGGAGCAGGTTCTGGAATTCCGGATGCTCCGCCAATTGCAGGCACAGGCGCACGGAGTCCCGCAGCCGGACCAGGTCGAACTCCTCCTGAAGGTAGTTGTAGTCTAGGAAGGGCTGCTGGTACGGATCGGTGGACTGCAAGCGCATGTGTCCCGCGCCAGCGGCCAGCTGGATACCGGTGCTCATGCGTACGCCCAGCGGCACCATGCGGTCGCCGCCGCGGTTGATCCGCTCGGTGGCGAAGGACTGCATGCTGATCTTCATGTCGTTGCGCAGGTCCGAGCCGGGCGCGGTGTAGCGCAGGCACAGCTGGGAGCGGGGAGCCAGACCGTCCAACTCAACCTCGGGCTTGGTGCGCCAGGTGCACCAGACGGTGGGATGGTCGCGGAGGTTCTGGCCGACGCCGGGGGAGTCGTGGACCACCGGAATGCCCACCTCGCGCAGGTGCTCGGCGGGACCAATGCCGGAAAGCATGAGGATGTGGGGCGAGCCGATGGCGCCGCTGCTCAGGACAATCTCGTCCGCCTCGGCCACGAAGGTCTCGCCTCCGGATTCGAGCTGCACACCGACCGCCTTGTTGCCGTCGAACAGGATGCGATGGACGTGGCAGTTGGCCTTGATGGTCAGGTTGAGCCGGTGACGGGACTCGGAAAGGTAACCGAGGTTCGTGCTCATCCGAATGCCGTTGGGGTTGTTGAAGGGCGTGGGGCCGACGCCGTAGGAATCGGGGTGGTTGTGGTCCCAGGTTTCGGGGTAGCCGGCGGCCACGCACGCGGCGCTGAAGGCATTCTGCGCCGGCAGCCACGTCTCGCGCGCGAAACGGTGCATCACGATGGGGCCGTCGCCGCCGTGAAAGTCGTCGTTGCCGTAGTCGGTGTCGGTCTCGATGCGCCGGAAGATGGGCAGCAGCTTGGTGTAGGACCACTCGTCGTTGCCCTCGGATGCCCAGCCGTCATAGTCCTCCGGCACGCCGCGCAGGAACACCTGGCCGTTGATGGCGCTGGACCCGCCGGTGACCTTGCCGCGGGGAACCATCATCTCCGGCGAAGTTTCGGTGCCCTTGCCAACGAACTGCCAGTTGTGGTCGCTGACCATGATGTCAATTTCGGTGTTGTAGCCGAACTTGACCTCTTCCGGCAGGTGCTCGAACTCGGGATAGTCCGGGCCGGCTTCGATGAGCAGAACGTGCTTGCTGTGGTCTTCGGTCAGGCGGCTGGCGATAATCGAGCCAGCGGAGCCCGCCCCAATCACGATGTAATCGTACTTCATTGCTGTTCACTCCTTTCGCCGTCGCCGTTGTGATTGACTACGGCCACGGGCAATGCGGCGACAGATTCAGTTTCGCCGTCATCATATACAGGGGCCGGGGGCGGCGCAATCCCCGCGATGCGTTTGCGGGCTTTTTCCAGCCGGCGGCGCAACCCGATTTTCTCCACCTCCGATATGTCCGGTGAAGCCAGGAACCGCTCAAGTTCAGTGATTTCGGATAAGTCGAAAAGGTACTCGTTGTAGGTCATATCGACGTCCCCAATAGCGGATTAAATTAGATGACGCCGACGACAGCGAATCGTAGCGATCCAGTAGCCTGCGAAATGTCGTCCAGCCAGCCGCAAGTTTGAACCACGCAACGAGAACGGGGGATAATGCCATTCTTCAAAAAAACGCCAAGCCCTCGGCGTCTTTGATGTAGTCGGCGGTTTCGCGGACTAGACGCACGATTTCTTCTTCGGGATCGCAGGAACCCAGGTAAAAGCATGACCCATGCAACAGCCCCTGCCTGTGATAGTACCGACCGTGCAACGAGCGAACTGCCCGGTCGGCTTTGACGAGTTCGTTCAATCCTCGCGTGGTATCGGGCGAGTGCTCAATTTTCACGCCGGTCCTCGCCAAAATCAGCGCGTCGGTAGCGCGCTTGGTGGCGCACCAGGCCTTTTCGGCCCCGTCGCGTATGTCGCCTGCTTCAAGGCGCTCAACGGCTTGACTGTGTAGGAAGTGTGCGTCCGCAAAAATCTCTCTGGCCTGATCTTGAATGGTCAAGATAGTCATTGCCAAAAATCTCCAAATTCGTGCATGATTCGCCAATTCAAAAATAGAAATTACGATGTCCTCGTCCATGATACTCTGAAAATTGCTGGGGTGCAGTTATCGAGCTGGCCGCGGCAGCGTTTCGTTTCCGGTGGTTTTTCATTCACAACTCCCTGCTCTCACCAGGGGAGAGAGTTGGGGTGGGGAGGGCAATCCTCTGCTAACCACCCAATTTGCAACGCTGCCCGGAACGTCCGGCCCGTCCCGTAGATGCGGTAGAATGAGCAGCAAATTGATACCAAAGGAGCTACAACATGGCAGAACTGGTATTGGGTTTGGCCTCCTCCCATAGTCCACAGCTGAGCACTCCGCCGGAAGGTTGGGCCGGCCGGGGCGAGCGTGATAAGGGTCATCTCGAGCTGATCGGCACCGACGGCATCACATCCAATTTCGAGGACCTCCTGGCCCGCGCCGACACCGAACGCATCGCCAAAGAGATCACGCCGGAGAAGTTCGCCAAGCGCCACGAGCAGAACCAGAAGGCCATCGTCCATCTGTCCAAAAAGCTGTACGACGCCAACCTGGACGTGCTGGTGATGGTCGGCGACGACCAGCACGAGTACCTGCTGGACGACAACATGCCGGCCTTCTGCGTGTACTGGGGCGACGAGGTGAAGGTGTCCGGCCACGAGGCCGGCCCGTCCACCGGTGGTCTAAATCTCATCGGCTACAACACCGAGGACGTCCACGTGCCCACCGACTCAGCCCTGGGCCTGCACATCATCGACAGCCTGATGGACGACGAGTTCGACGTGGGCACATCGAAGTTCCTCGATCCCACCCGCGGACGGGGAGAGCGAGGCGGTATCGGGCACGCCTTCGGCTACGTGTACAACCGCCTGATGACCGACGGCATCATCCCGACGGTGCCGGTGATGCTCAACACCTATTACCCGCCCAACCAGCCGACGCCCAAGCGATGCTTCAACCTCGGCCAGGCCCTGCGCTCCGCCATCCAGTCATGGCCCCAGGACATCCGTGTCGGCATCCTCGCGTCCGGCGGCCTCAGCCACTTCGTAGTGGACGAGGAGCTGGACCAGCAGGCCCTGGCCGGAATGCAGGCCAAGAGCGTCGATCAGCTGATGGCCCTGCCCCGCGAGAAGATCAACTCCGGCAGCTCCGAGATCCGCAACTGGATCGTCGTCACCGGCGCCACCGAGCACCTGGACATGGACGTGGTGGACTACGTCCCGTGCTACCGCTCGCCGGCGGGCACCGGGTGCGCGATGGGTTTTGCCACTTGGGGATAGATGCGTAAGGACAGCGCCGGACCAGCCTGTCCAAATGTGTGGGGGCGCAAAAATATGCGCCCCTGCGTCATTTTAGAGATGCCGTTGACTTCACGAACGCAGCGGCTCAGCGATCAGCGCCTTGATGCGCTCGGTGATGTCGGTCTGGTCGTAGTTGCGGAGCAGGTTGATGCGGTTGCGGTTGGGGTCGCCGCCGTGCCAGTACTCGTAAATCTCCTGGCGCATACCGAAGGACGACGCGGCCAGGTCGTGGGCCAGTCGGAACAGGCGTGACTTGTACTCCACGCCGACGCCTTTGCCCGGCATGTACCGGTCGAGGTAGGGGCGGAACTCCGGGTTGGCCAGGTCGGCCTCGCTGGGCTGCATGATCATGCCGGAGCCGCAGATCTCCCGCAGCAGCTCGACCATGCGCTGGGAGGTCTGGGCGAAGTAGATGTTCATGCCTGATGTGGAGCCCAGGGACATTAAACCATTGTCTGCCCTCGTAGCCCTATTGGGAACAAAATAGGCGTTGTGCTCCACTCCGTCCATGGCGTGTCGCCACATCTCGGTGTGCATGGCCATCTCACCCAGCTTGGCCGACACCTCCCGGTATTCGATCACACCGATGGCCTCGGCGATGAGCGTAGCCACCGCTGTCATCAGCTTCATGCGCTGGTGGATGCGGCACAGGTTGCCCCAGCCGCGGAAGTTGGCCTCTGAGCCCAGCCGTTGCAACAGCGGGGTCGAGTCGTAGAGCATGAATATGCGATCCCACGGCACCAGCACGTGGTCGAAAAACAGCATCGAGTCCTGCTCGTCGTACGCGGCGCCCAGGGGATGCCCGTAGCTGCCGACCCACTGGGATACCGGCTCTCGGCACAGCATCTTCATTCCCGCCGTGTCCGTGGGAATGGAGAACGACAGGATGAACCTGGGGTCGGACCGGCGCATGAAAGTGGCCGACAGCGACACGTAGGTCTCGTTGCTGATGGGCGCGGCGGTGGCCAGCTGCTTGGCGCCGTGGACGATGACGCCCTCGTTGGTCTCCTCCACGACGTGCAGCGCGACCTCGGTTTCGCTCTCGGCGCGGGTCTCGTTCTGGGGCTGTGCGCTGCGGTCCACCTGCGGGTCGCCCAAGGCGTGGGTGAGGAAAAGGTCGTTCTCCATGCAATAGCGGTGGTAGTTGATCACGTTCTCGGCGAAGTTGCACCTGGGGTGCTGCACCTGTTCCAGCGCGTCGCTGATGGCGACCAGGCCGGTGATGAAGGGTGCGAGGATGTCCGGGCTGCGCCCCAGCTGTCCCCATGACTCCTCGTTCCAGATCTCGCTGTTGCGCCGCTGCTTCTTGAGATCCTCGTGGGTCCGCGGCAGCAGCCACGACAGGCTGCACCGGTTGCCCGTTTCCGGCGACACGAACGTCATCTCGTCCCGGTACTTCTCCGAGTGCTGTAGGTCGTAGATGCGCGCCAACTCATGGACCATGCCGGTGGTGGCCGGGTGGGTGGTCACGTCTTTGACCTTCGCGCCGTCCAGCCACACCTCGCGGCCGTCGCGCAGGCTTTCGATGTACCGGGCGCCGGTCATGGCGCCGGGGGCGGTTTCGATTTTCAGGGCCATTATGCACTCGCTATTCGTCGATGTAGCCGGGATGCCCACCCTGACGCATCTGTTCCCACGCTACCAGCAAGACATCGCGACGACGTTCAACCCAAGCCAGTACCGTGCGGCGGGGACGTCCCCGCAAGTCACCGGCGAGAATACTGCCATCGCTGATGGCTACTACAGTCCAACCGTTTCGGTATCTGACGTGGATATGAGGCACTCCGTGGTCGTTGGCATACAGATACACCCTTATGCTACCCCGATTGATAAGGCAGATTAACGGCATAGCTCGACCGCCGTCAATTAAACGACCTGTCCAGTGAGCTCCAGATACAGTGCGTCGCCGCACAGCGCAACGTCATCATCCCACTCTACCCCACCGTGTGCCCCAATCCGCAGTGATTCAAAGTATCGACGGTCATGCCAGCCTTTGAATAATTCCGACTCCGCTAAGTGGGACAAATCGATTTCCCCGGCGACGCCGTCTTCATAATGAAGCCAGATGCGGTACCCTTCCCGCGGAGCCACCGCGGTCAGCCTTGCAAACTCGTTGGGGCTGATATCCTCCCTTCGACCCAATGACAACGGCCCCGCCGGCGCCAGTTCGCCGGCATTGTAGTCCGGCTCGATGTTGAAAATTTGAAGAGTGGAATCCCCCAAGCGGTATTCGTCATTGGGACCGAACACCACTGGACAGGGCCAACGCCAGTCCCCAATCTCCAGTAAGACTACGCCGTAACCCCAATCAGCGTTGCTACCATCAGGGAGCTCGACCGTCAGTTGACAGGCTGGTTCAATGCCCAGTTCATTCAGCACAGCCACTGGGAAAACTGAGTGGTCAGCCCATACGTCCACCACAGCTTCGACGTAGCGAAACTGTTCGCCCCCCATTTTGGCGATGCCTACCCTTGCTGATATGGTGGTCATTCTAGACTGCTCCCCCGAGCTCTTCAGAAGGAATTTGCATTATCGCATGGCCAGTGAACTGGTCAAACCGGACATTACGTCCGGCCGTTGTACACGTAGTGGGGCGTGCCCATGGCCGGCGGGCGGCTGCGGTAGAACTGTTCCACGTAGGGCGATAGCTGCGCCGCCATGCGTCGCGTTGCCAGGGTTTCGGGCTCCAGCGGGCGGGCCAACTGCTCGCGGAGTTCGCGGGCGACGTCGGCCTTATTGGCGCGGGTGTGGACGCCGTCCTGCAGCAGGATCTCGCCGTCGACGATGACCGCGGCAATGTCCTTGGTCTTGGCCCGACCCAGCACCAGCTCCACGGGCGGTGTGTTGGGATCAAGGTAGGAATCTTCCAGGTCGTCCAGCCGGACCAGGATCATGTCGGCGCGACGGCCCACCTCCAGTGCGCCGATTTCGTCACCGAATCCGGTCGGCGCGGCGGCGTTGGCGGATGCCATGGTCAGCACCTGCTCCATGGTGATTGCCGGCTGCTCCAATCCGGGTTGCCGGTGCAGCTTGCTGACCAGCCGCATTTCCTGGAGGAAATCGTCGTCATCGTTGATGGCCGTGCTGTCGGTGCCCATGGCCACGTTGACGCCCCGCGCCAGCATGGGGTTCACCGGCGCGATGCCGTTCTTCAGGCGCAGGTTGGAGCTGGCGTTGTGGGCGACGGTGGCGCCGGAGTCCGCCAACAGGTCGATGTCCCGCTCGGTGAGCCAGACGGCGTGGGCGAAGGACACCTCCGGCCCGAGGAACTCCAGGTCTTGCAGGTGTTCCACCGGAGTCTTGCCCCAGGTGCGGATGCCGTAGTCCTTCTGGTAGGGGCTTTCCACCAGGTGCATGTGGATGCCGGTCCGGTGCCGCGCCGCCTGCTCCTTGCAGCGCACCAGGAAATCGTCGGAGTTCCACTGGACGTTGGCGGGGCTGAGCAGCACCCGAACCTTGCCGGACGGATGATTGTGATACTCGCCGACCATGGTGTCGCAGAATGCGAAGTAGTCGTCGTCGCTCATGTGGGCCACGGACAGGTAGCGGCGGACGTCGTCGGCGAGATCAGCCGGCAGGCCGCCCAGGAAGTCGTCGTCGCCGGTGTAAACCACCCGGTTCTGGTTGCGCAGGTAGCTGGAGAATGCGACCCGCATACCCGCGTCCAGGAAGCCGCGCAGGACGGCATCTACGTCTTCCTTCAGCGTGGCGGCCGCCGTCTGCGGGTGGTTGTACATCACCGTGGTCTGGCCCGACTCCAGCATGTTCAGGGCGGTGTACAGGGTCATCAGGTAGTGGTCGTAAGGACGCCGACCCCATCCGGCCAGGATCCAAACTTCCAAAAGATCGTCGCAGGTGCCCATTTGCAGCGTGGTCACGCCCCGGCCATGGTGGTGGGTGTTCACCAAGCCGGGGATGATGGCATGGTTCGGGCCGCCCAGTTCAACGTCTGGCTGGTAGCGCTGTCGCAATTCCTGGTACGGGCCAACGTCCCTGATGACGCCGTCTTCTTGGTAAATGGCCGCATCGCTGATGGTTGCGACGCCGCCGGAACTCTGCGGGCTGATAATGTGCTTGCCGCGTATCAGTGAGGAAGCCATGGTGTACCCCCGGTTGTGCTACTGCGCTGACCGCCAGTCATCACCTGGCATGACACGCCGCAAAAATTCGTCAAACATCGGAACGGTAAAATCAATATATCCGTGGGTGGTGGACCATATCGTTCCTTTGCTGATCAAATTGTCACGAGTAGGACTGAAAAACTGAACGTTGCGATTCAATTTTTCAGCCACAGTGCTGGAGCGATATGGTCCCTCGCCGAGATCGGCCATAGCGCGGACATAGTTTCGTTCTTGCGGAGTGAGTCGATCAAACCGAACCCGAAAGAATCCGCTATCGAGTTCGCTTATGGCGCGTTGAGATGCGGCATCCAGACAGGCAATTGAGATGGGGGAGCTATCGGCAACGTTCCACAGATGGAATCCCCATTCCTGCAAAAAGTAAGGGTAGCAACGGGTTATGCGAATGATAGCATCCAGAGTGTCTGACGTTATTTCTACTCCCTCGATCTGCGCCGGTTTGGCAATGACCTTCCTTGCGTCGCTTTGAGACAAAGGTCCTATCTCAGGGAAGAGAAAAAGGCGTTCCGCGTAAGATTTGGCTTCGCCTAAATTACTTCGCACCTGTGGCAGGCCGGCGCCTAGCATTATCACCGGCAGCTGTCGTTGGGATGTACGATGCAAAGCCGTAATCAATGCGGCAAGCTCGTTATCTCTGACGTACTGCAACTCGTCAATATACAAGGCCACGCATGCCTCAGCGGACTTGGCAGCGTATCCTACAGTTTCCAGCAGGTCGGGTAGATCTACTTCCAAGTCTCCGTTGTCAGCCAATCCCGGCTCGGGTTCAAAGTCCAAACTAAGCTCTACGCCCTGGTAATTCACTCGAAAGGCTCTTACAAATCCAGTCAATGCGCGCAATGCCCGCTGCGCCTGCTGTCTGGCGTTCTCCCGGGTGGAAAGCCGCAATAGGGCATTACGCAAATGCGGCGCTAACATATCAGGAATCGACCGGTCTTCGGGAGCCTCAATCGACACCGCCAAGATGCTGTCAGTTGCAGCATCTTGCTTGATGCGGTCAAGCAACACGGTTTTCCCAACCCCTCGCAGGCCCACCATGATAATGCTCTTACTGGAGCGCCCGATTCTAGCCCGCTCCAGCGCGATGCGCGCCGTTTCGCGAATCTCGTCGCGGCCGGCCAACTCCGGAGGCGGCGTGCCGGCTCCGGGAGCGTAGGGATTGCGAATCGGGTCCATACGAGCAATTTATATCGAAGTTATCCCAAGTTATCAAGAAACGATAATTTGGGATAACTTGACTATAATCGAGGCTCACAATCGTCCGTCAATCGGTTTGGCTCTGGTACCAGTCGATGATCTCGGAGCCCGTGGCGGCCCATACGCCGCCCCGCTCCATCACGTGCGCCAGCGCGTCATCCACCGCGCCGACCCTGAAAGGCTGCCCCACCAGCCAGGGATGCCAGTTCAGCGCCATCAGCCGGCCGTGCGTGGCCCCATCGTCGTGCAGCACGTCGAAACTCTCGGTGAGGCGGCGCTGGTAGTCGGTCACGGTGACCTTGCGCTGGGCCAGGGAGGCCACGTCGTCCAGTTCGTACAGCAGCGGCAGGGAGAAGAAGGGGTTGTCGCCGGTGGTCATCGGATAGGGCTGCTCGTCGTTGGTCCAGTCGCAGACGTAGCGGAGGCCGGCCTCGGCCAGCAGTCGCGGCGTGCGGTCCGACTCGCCGTATTCAGGACCCAGCCAGCCCTGCGGAGCCTTGCCCGTGGCCCGCGTAAGAGTATCGATGGAAGAGCGTATGTACGCGCGCTCCTCATCCTCGGTCATGTTGCTGGTGATCATGCGGCTGACGGATACGCCGTGGCCGATGATCTCGCAGCCGCGGTCCAGGCAGTGCTGTACGAGGAACGGGTAGTTTTCGGCGGTGATGGCGTCCATGGCAATCGTCGCGGTGATGCCGTGCTTTTCCAGGGTGTCCAGGAGACGGAAGATGCCGATGCGATGGCCGTACTCCCGGTGGGAGACGCGAGCGTAGTCGGGGAAGGCGCGGGGAGCCGAGCCGCCGGCCAGGCCAGCAACCTGGAAGCTGCCCTCCGGAGCCTGCCACTCCATGTGTTCCAGCACCAGGATGACGCACAGGGCGACCCGGGCGTCGTTGGGCCAGCGCAGGGCCGGCCGGCTGATGATGGGCGACCACTCGTGGTGTGGGTGGTCCATTCCAAAAGTGCGTTGGGCGGGCATACGAGAAATGCTCCTGAATATTGAACGTGTCTTGGTGGTCACTGCGGGCACGAAAGGTGGCCGGGTAAGTGTCGAAGGGAGCGGGCGGTTCCAGGCGTGCGCCCGGGATTCACGGATAGAGACGGTTCAGATTGGCGTGCCGGTCGGGATCAAGGTCTCGGCCGGCCAGCGCGGGATGGTCGTGACCGTATCGGTGGGCACGGAATACGGAGTTGGCCTGACCCGTGATGGAACCGCCCACGCCGAAACCGCTCTGCCCCATGAAGGGATTGATGTACTCCCATACGATTTCTTTGGCGGGCGTTACCTCGAAGATACGGCCAGGCGCTCCTTCGCAGATCAACGTATTGCCGTTGGGCAGGCGTTCCGCTCCGCTGATGTGGTAGCTGTAGAAGGATATGGGCGGGTCGCCCCGGTATTCCCACGCAATCTCATCCGTCGCCGGATCCACCTCGATCACCCGCGAGTGGGTGAAGCCCCGCTTGTGCGGCCCGTTGTCGAAGAGAAGCACGTTTCCGTTGGCCTGCATCGTTGGGTGATGCTGGTGGGAGATGTTGCCGGGCCCCCACTTCCAGCGGAACTCGCCGCTGGACTTGTCGACGATGCCCACCGTGTCGGTCTGTCGGAAACTCACCAGCAAGTCGCCCTCGGCCGTAACGTTCAGGGCGTTCTGGTGTGTCCATTCCTCGCGTCCTTCCAGGAAGCAGATCCGGTCCTCCTCCAGATCCAGGTGATCCCACGATATCCATTCGTAAATCACGTCGCCAGCCGGCGTGACCTCGCGGACGACGTCACCCAGCATGCCCCTGTCCTCGCCGTCATCGTGTCCGCCTTTCACCCGCTGCGAAATCTCCTCGGGCATAAGTTCCCACGCCAGCACGAGGGTGTTGCCGTTGGGCAGACGTTCGAAGTCGTGGTGCAGCAACGGATACCGGTACTCCCAGACCACGTTGCTGTCCCAGTCCAGCTCCAGGATGGCTCCAGACACCGTTCGACCTCCGCGCGGCAGCAGTTCCATGGCCGGATGCTGCAGGAACGAGACTTCTTGCCCAGCCGGACCGGTGCGCAGCAGCAGGTTGCCGTTGGGCAGCAGATAAGCGTATCCGATGCCCTGATTGCAACTCCACCTATGGCAGATGCGGCCTTCCATGTCGATGAGTCGCGATTCGTGGCTGTTGAGGTTCGTCACCAGGGTGTAGCCACGGTACGCCTGATGAGGTGAGTAATGAATCAGACCGTTCGGATGGTTTTTGGACCAGCCCATGGATTTCTCCCGTTACCGCATTTGGCGCCGATAGCGCACGCCCGGCCGTTTTGTCGTGGCGGGGCGGAGCGCGTTATCCCAACTCAGATTGCCGCGCTGCGCTCGCAATGACGATTCCTATACGGCGAAACGCTGCGCGTGTTCCATGGCCTGGTCGTAATAGTTGGCGATATAGTACTCGGCGATCTCGTCGGCGGTGGTCTGCCACACTCCGTCGTGCGCCATGATGTAACTGAGCACGTCGTCCAGGTACTTGATGCGGTGGGGCTGGCCGATGAGGAAGGGGTGCAGGGCGATGCACATGACGCGGCCGCTCTCCGCGCCCTCCTCGTAAAGCCGGTCGAATTGCCGCTTGCAGATGTCGGCGAAGTATTCGGCGGTGTAGTGGTTGTCGCGCAGCACTGAGGAGTCGTTCAGCTCGATGGAGTAGGGCACCGACACTAGCTTGCCGCCGTTGTGAACCTTGATCGGCGTGGGCTGATCGTCATGGAACCAGTCGGTGTGGTAGATCAGGCCGGCCTCGGCCATCAGGTCGGGGGTGCTCACGCTGCCGGAGATGGCCGGGCCCAGCATTCCCTTGAGCTGCTTGCCGGTGTGCCGTTGCAGCGTGTCGATGCAGTCCCGGTAGAACTCGCGCTCCTCGTCCTCGGTGCAGGTGTAGAGGTAGCGCGTGTTGTAGATGCCGTGGCTCATGAAGTCGTAATCACGCTCGACCATGGCCTCGGCGATCTCGGGAAAGTGCTCCAGCACGGCCAGGTTCAGCGAGATGCAGCAGCGGATGTTGTGCTTGTCCAGCGGCTCCAGCATCCGCCAGAAGCCCACGCGGTTGCCGTAGTCCCGGTAAGCGTACTGCTGCACGTCGGGGGAGGGCACCCTGGGCCACGGATCGCGGACGCCCTCGTTGATGGGCTGGTACTCGTAGTGCTCGATGTTGGGCGAGATCCAGAGGGCCACCCGGGCGTCGTTGGGCCACTTGATGACGGGCCGGTCGACGATGGGCAGGTAGTCAATGCGGTCGGGAGGCAGAGCCATGGTGTTGCTCCTTGTTCCGTTTTAGATCAATCAACGGGGTGGGTTGACTAGTGCCGTCATTCCCGCGAAAGCGGGAATCCAGTGAACGTACATTCCAGGCCACGTTCATTTAGCAGGGACTTTCTTGGGTTCCTGCTTTCGCAGGAACGACGGGGTGATTTGCGATTTTCAACACGCTCTAATCCAAAAACCCCGACTCCTGCCGCCACCGGACATAATCGGTCAGGCCCGCGGCGAGGTCGTACTGCGGAACCCAGCCCAGATCGTGCCACAGGCGGTAGCCGGACAGCGGCCCGCGGGTCGGCCCCAGGGAGGATTCCGCCGGCTCTGTGCTGGTGTCCTCCACGATGCGCGTCTCCGGGAACAGTTCGGCCAAAGTGATCTGGATCTGGGCGCCGGTTACCGATACGCCGTTGGTGATGTTGTAAAGGTGATGGGGCAGTTCTTCGGCGTCCACGACGGCAGCGATGGCGGACCCGGTATCCAGGACGTAGGTGTAGTCGCGGCCGTAGTCGGTGGTGTCCCGGGTGATGGGTTCGCCGCGCAGCATCGCGCCGGTCCACTGGTACGGAGTGGACATGTTGTCGCGGTGGCCGGTGATCCGCTCCATGGGGCCGTAGGGCGTGCTGACGCGCAGGCTGGCCGTGCTGAACCCGTGGAGGTGGCCGTAACGCTGGGTCAGCTGTTCGCTGGCCAGTTTGGTGATGCCGTACAGGTTCGCCGGCTGCGGATGGTCGTCCTCGTTGTAGGTCTGGTCGGGGTCGCGGCACAGGCCGTAGGCGGCGCCGGAGCTGATGTACACGAACCGCTGGACGCCGATCTCCCGGGCCAGTTCCAGCAGGTTGCCGGTGCCGGTGAGGTTGATGTCGAGGATTTCCTTGCTGCGGGCGGTTTCCCGGTCGGTGCGGTTGACGGTGAACACGGCGGCGTGAACGATCTTGTCGATGGAGTGGCTGGCCCTAATCGCGTCCAGTCGCTGGGGATCCAGGATGTCGCCAGTGTAGAAGGTTACGTTAGTGTAACGGTGCCCCAGGAAGTGCCTAGCAAGGCCGTCGGGCGGCATGACATCGAGGCTGATGACATCGTGGCCGCGCCGGGCCAGTTCCTTCACTATGTTGGCACCGACAAAGCCGGTGCCGCCGGTTACCAGGGTTGCCATGGGCCAACTCCCTGCGTGGCAACGATCTGGCAAGTGCGCCGTATCGGTTGCCGGATTGAATGGTGCCGCCAGTATGCCGGCCGGCGCGCGGGAATTCAACCGAACGACGGGGTTCACTCATACCCAGGTTTGCGGCGGGGAAACGTCAGAATCAGGATTTTCAAGATTTTGGGATTTATCAAGATTGGAGCCGTCCGATGGGAAAAACATCTAATCCTGCCCAATCCTCTAATCCCGTAAATCCTGATTCTGACGATTTCCGAAAGCAAGTACGCGCGATGATACAATCCGTCAATATGTTCGAACTCCGCCCCTACCAGCGTGACCTGCTTCGACAGGTGCAGGACGGGCTCGCCGCCGAGCCCAGGGCCCGTTTAATGCTCCAACTGCCCACCGGCGGCGGTAAAACCGTCATCGCCGGCGCGCTGCTGGGCGACTGGCTGCGAGATGGACGCAAGGCCGTCTGGCTCACCCACCGCAAGGAACTGGCCGAGCAGACCCGCCGTATGCTCACCGACGCCGGCGTTTCGGCTATTTCCAACGTCACCTGGAGGCCCGGCGATGACGCTCCAGCATGGGCCGGCGGCGCCGTCATCCTCATGTCGCAGACTGTAGCCCGCCGTATCAGAGAGCGACAAGTTTGGAGCGAATTTAACTCCAACGACCTGCTGGTCATCGACGAGGCCCACCACGCCGCCGCGCCTGGCTGGGAGCGGGCAATGAAGCAGTGGCCCGGCCCCATCGTCGGCATGACCGCCACCCCCTGGCGGCTGTCGGAAAAGGAAGGGTTTGACCACCTCTTCCATAGCCTGCTCTGCGGCCCCCAAACCGCCGACTTGCAGGCCCTCGATACGCCGGCCCTGTGCCAGGCGCAGGTGTTCATCCCGCCGCCGGAGCAGCGCGTCGCCGGCGGCGTAGTTGGCAGCATTGGCGACTACACCGAGACCGGCATCAAGCAAGCCAACCGCCACCGCCCCGACGTAATGACCGCCGGCGCGTTGGCCTTTTGGAAGAAGCATACCGCCGAGCGACAGATCATCGCTTACGCTGTCTCCGTTGACCACGCGCACAACCTGGCCGCCGTGTTCAACGAGGCCGGCGTCCCGGCGGCGGTAATCCTCGGCGACACCAACCGGGAGGAACGGGACAAGGCCATCGCCGGTTTCCGGGACGGCAGCATCAAGGTGCTAGTCAACGTGATCGTCGCCACCGAGGGGTTCGATCTGCCCGACGCCTCCTGCATCATCATCGCCCGCCCCACCATGAGCCTGGCCCTGTACCTGCAAATGGTAGGCCGCGGCCTGCGCCCCAAACCCGACGGCGGCGACTGCATCATCCTCGACCTGGCCGCCAATTCCGTAACCCACGGCCTGCCGGAGGACTACCGCGAATGGTCGCTGGAACCGCGCGGCACGCAGAAGTCCGGCGAGGCTCCGGTAGTGATATGCCCGCTCTGTGAAGCAGCCTCCCACGCCGCCAGCCACAACTGCCGGGTGTGTGGATTTTCATTCGGTAAAGACTGCGATCGCTGCGGACGGTGGCGCGCCCGACGGCGCTGGCAGTACGAAACCGAATGCGGCGACGCTCACCAACGGGTATGCGACCTTTGCCACATCGACGCCCACATCCAGGCACACTTGCCCGTTGCACCACCGCTGGACGAACTGGTTGAGCTATACGAACCGGAGGACGAAATGACGTTCCCAACCGACATTGAGATTGACGACGATCTCGCCAACCGGCTGTCCGCCCTGTTCGGGGAGTTGCTGGAGGCCGAGCGGCAGAGCGTATCCGGGGCCGACGATGCGCGGCGTAACGAATTGCGCCAGCTGATTGAATGGCGGGAATTGGTGTTGGGAGACAATGGCGAACAAGCTGAGCTGTTCCAAGAACATATCGCTGCTCTACCGGAAGAAGAACGTCCTGATAACCTGATTCAGCAAGGTCTTATGATTGCCGATTGGGTACGTGGCCTCCAGTCTGAACTGGCTGGATGGAAGGACGAATTGACCGAATTGGAACGCCGCGCGGTTGATAAAGAGGCGATTTATAGCAGCGTACAGAGCAAGGTGGGGTACTTGCTGCGCCGTGCGGCGGAAAGTGTGGAGTTGCTGCCGGATGTGCAAGTTGTCAACAATCAGTCTGACCTGAAGGTTGATCCTTTAGCAATTCAAAACGCTGATGGAAGGCCCGAGCGTTTCTATATCCGCCGCAATCGTGGTGACATATCCGCGGAATGCGATGTGTACAGCGAGAAACGGATCGTGGTTCTGAAGGGTTCCACGGCCGCCAAAGGTGAGATCGCCAAGGGGCGCCATAATTATCCAAATCTACGAGAACAACTGATTGCAGACGGCGTATTGGTTGACGCTGGACAGATCTACAAATTTGATAAAGACTACGAGTTCACCTCCGCAACGGCTGTTCATACTATAGTAACGCGGTATTTCGGAGATGCGCGCAAGAATCTGAAAGACGCCGACGGCGTTCCCTTCGGTGAGCGCTACCAGAAGTGATTGGCAGCCGTCTGCGCTACAATCGCGGTGCACTCCTAAGCGTCCCAGTCTGGGAAGCCCACTATGCTCAAAACCATAAAAGCCCGCCACGTGAACGGCGCACTGTCACCGTTCGCCGAAAACTTGTGAAATTAGTCAGCCCCCGACATCGGCGCGGCGGCGCTGAGCATCGCGCCAATTTCGCGGCGGACATGACCTTGGCTCCCGGTAACGTCATAGTAGTCGGCGGCCTGCATCATGGCACGGTCAACCAGTTGCTCGCCGGTATATTCCAGGTCGTCGGAGTCGTATGCCTGACCGTCCAGATTGCGGTAAATCTGTTCCAGCATAATGGTGTTCATCCGCCGGTCCTGCGCCAGTTGGCGGCGCATAAAAACGTTGTAGTCCATGCTGCTTGCCTGCCTGGTTGCGTCAATGATTGTCTTTGCAGAAGTTGCCCGATGCTCGCAGCGCTCTATCCTGCCGCCCGCCTTGGCCTTTCTTTGCGACGTCGAGCAGATGCAGGTTGTCGCCGTGCCGGCAAAAGATGATGCGGAAGTCGCCTACGTAAACTTCGTGCAACGTGGGCATACCGGGGCCCGGCGGCACTACGCGACGGGTGCCGCCCCGTCCTGTCCAAGTCCGCAGCTTGCCATCCACTGCATTAGCGATGCGCACCTTCGTCACCGGGTCTAAATCGTCATAATGGCGCGCATAAGGTGGCTCCACTACAATGTTCATACTGTACCTTCTGTACCTTACCACCGTTGGACGAAATCGCAAAACGAGGATTGATACCGCGAGGCCGACCAATGACCGACCAGCAAAAAGCCGAACTCGCCGCCCTGGCCGCGATGTCGGACGACGAGATTGATACCAGCGACATACCGGAAGTCACCGATTGGTCTAACGCCAAACGCGGTGTGATTTACCGGCTGACCAAGCAGCGGATTACTCTGGACCTGGACGCCGAAGTAATCGCCTGGTTCAAGTCCAACGCCCAAACCGATATTGACTGCCAGACGCTCATCAATCTGGTGTTGCGCGAACACGTCCGGCGTGAAAAGGCCCGCAACCCCGCCTCTCCCTGATTGCGTTCCGCTGCCCTACAACTCTCCGCCCCAGCCCAGGGAAAGCCATTCGGCGGGCAATAGCCGTTCTCCCGCCGGGTCAACCACCAGGTTGAAAATCTCCAGGGTGGACGCGCCCAGCAGGTGATTGCCCTCCGGCCCGAAGATGACCGGGCAAGGACATTCCTCGCCGTCGATGCTGAGTCTGGCGAACCCGAAGCCGTAGATTGCCGGAGTGCCGTCGGCCAGAATGAAGCTGAGCTCCCGGCGTGGCGCAATGCCCAGCCGGGTCAGCAGCGATTCGGGCAGCATGGAGTGGGCCGCGCCGGTGTCCACCATAGGCCGCACCGGCGCCAGGTCGCCGCCTTCCATATTGCCCACGCCAACATCCACCTTGAACATTGACATGCCTGAATCTCCCATCGCGCGATACTGCCGGCATTATAACGCCCGCAGCGACCGCCGCTATCTCCGCGGATGTCTAAATTTGCCACCGGCGTCCCTTGTCTCTACAATTCGTGCCTACTGATAGGAGGGAAAACATCATGAAGGTTTTGGTGATCTCGGGCGGACGTCATCCCTACGAGGAGTCGACGCCCATCCTGGAATCCTTTCTCAAGGGCGCCGGCCACGACGTGACGGTGACCGAGGACGCGTCGCCGCTGGCCGATCAATCGGCCATGAGCGGCTACGACGCGCTGGTTTTCAACACCCGCCGGGAGAACGTGCCCGATTTCGGCGACTGGACCCTGTCCGAGTCCCAGATGCAGGGCTTGAAGGACTATGTGAGCGGCGGCGGCGGGTTCGTCTGCATCCACATCGCAACCTGCGTGGCGGCGGCCTGGCCCGAGTACCACGACATCACCGGCGGCGGCTGGATTTCCGGCACCAGTTACCACCCGCCCTACGGGGAGTTCACGGTCAACGTCAGCCAGGCCGGCCATCCGGGCGCCTCCGGCATCGCCGACTTCTCTACCAACGACGAGCTCTACATGAACCTGGCCATCAAGGACGGCAACAACGTCTTCATCACCGGCACCGCCGAGGACGGCACCTGGCCCTGGGGTCCCGACCGCAATCCCACCCACATGCCGGGCGGAACCTACCCGCTGGGGTGGACGCGCCAGTACGGTGATGGCAACGTCTTTGTCCTGCTCCTGGGCCACGATGGCCGGAGCTTCGAGACACCCGAGTTCCAGAAGCTGGTGCTCAACGGCGTGGACTGGGCCGCTGTGAAAGTCGCGGCCTGACCGCCTTTCGGCAATCGTCAGAATCAAGATTTTCGGGATTCAAAGATTTGCAGGATTGGGGCTCACTTTCGCCGAACAACTCCAATCCTGCCAATCCTCAAATCTTGGGAATCCTGCTTCTGACAATCCCAAGGCTATCCGGCGCGTTCGGCGTAGCGCTGCCGCGCCCGGTCGATGGCGCGGACGCGCCCGCCCACCAGGTCATCCTGCCGCTCCTTGGCCCACTGGTTGGACGCCTGGGTGCTGAGCACGCTGCCCTGGAAGTGGGGCATCACGTAGCGTGCCATGAGCTCATAGCTGCGCAGCATCTTCTCGCGCGGAGCCCAGTCGATGGTCTGCACCAGGAACGCGCCGAAGCCGCCGCTCTGCTCGCCCAGCCGCTCGATGGCCTCGATGCAGTCGTCGGGCGTGCCGATGATCCAGCTGCCGGTGTCGGCCATGTGGTCGATCACCTTGTCCAGGGGGCCGTCAAAGACCGGCTTGCGGCCGTTGGTTCCCTCGCTGTACTCCCGCAGGTAACGTCCGGCGCCCATGCGGGCATCGTCCAGGGCCTCCTTGCGGGTCTCGGCAATATGGCAGGGCAGCACCAGCCGCCAGT
Source organism: Chloroflexota bacterium (assembly GCA_028873965.1). GTDB lineage: Bacteria > Chloroflexota > Dehalococcoidia > Lucifugimonadales > UBA3495 > Bin87. The sequence goes on along the minus strand of JAPPMU010000003.1, from coordinate 20,524 downwards.
CGTCGCGGTTCATGGTGTTGCCGTGCTCGGCCGCGGACTCCTCGGCGATGCTCCAGAGCCCCTGCAAGTCCGAAGGCCCGGCGGACGGGTCCCGGGGAACGGTGATGGTCAGGACGGAGCATCCGTGCTTGCCGGCCAGGGTCACGCCGGCCGGCGACTGCACCGACGCCACGGCGGTGTGCATGTACGGTCGCTGGTACGGCCGCAACTGGAGGAGGCCGTCTTTCAATTCGAACCAGTCGCTCTGGTGGCTGAAGGGCTCCGTCTCCGTGAACAGGCGCAGGATGACACCCAGTGATTCGTCCATCCGCTCGCGCTGCAGTTCGTGGGGGATGCCCATCATGTAGGCGTCGCCCGGCAGCGCGCCCGGGCCTACGCCGAAGAGCACCCGCCCGTAGGTCATGTGGTCCAGCTGGACCATGCGGTTGGCGACCATCAGCGGGTGGTGGTACGGCAGGCTGACGACGCCGGTGCCCAACTTGATGCGGTTGGTTCGCTGGGCGGCGGCGGCGATGAACACCTCCGGCGAGGATATGATCTCCCAGCCGGCGCTGTGGTGCTCGCCTATCCAGGCCTCATCGAACCCCAGCTTGTCCAACCATTCGATCAGCTCCAGGTCACGTTCCATGGCCAGGGTGGGGTTCTCGCCCACGCGGTGGAACGGGCCGAGGAAGATGCCAAATTTCATTCGTTCGGGAAACGCCATATCGGAACCTCCTGCGATGGGGAATGCGACGGCGCATTCCGACGCTGACGATAGCGGAAGGGGCGAAAGAGCGCCCCGGATTTGGGCCATTCTGCGCTCGACCGTATTTCGTGTCAATCGCTCGAACATCTCACGCGTACCCAGTTTGTCATCGCGAGGAGCGCAGCGACGTGGCGATCTCGTCACCCGAACAATGGCCCCTCCAGCAACGAGATTGCCACCCCCGCATCAAGTGCGGGGTCGCAATGACATAGGAGTTACGCACTTGAAATTACAAACCCGTCATTCCTGCGCAAGCAGGAATCCATAGGCTTCACAGTGAACGAATCTGGAACACTGTTAACGATTTCGGCCACTGGATTCCCGCTTTCGCGGGAATGACGGGTGTAAAGTCTCCCAACTGCGTAACTCCTATGACAGTTCGGGCGCAACTGTGTACGCATGAGCTCGAACATGCAGCGATCATTCGGCATCCTTCCGAGCAAGTCAGACGATTGATCTGTTTACGCGGGAGTCTCCACGCCCGTCGCGGGCTTACTGTTGTTCGATGGGTAAACGTCAGGTTCGCCGGGGTATAATCACCAGCGTTCCTGGCACCAAGACACGAGCATTGCTCCGGCGCGTCGAAAATGATCGCTTTGCCGGACCGATACGAGATACTTATGTCAGCCGTTGCCAAGTTAATCGTATCCATTCCCCGGTTCACCTGGGGCCATCTATTCGAGGGCACCGCGCGCCCGCCGTCCGTGGTTTGGGTCCCGGCCCTGGCGGTGGCGGCGTTGCTGCTGATCGCCCCGGTTTACCTCGCGCTGCGCACGGTGGGCGCCGGCGAGGACGCAATTGGCCTGATCTTTCGCCTGCGGACCCTATGGGTGGTTGGACGCACCGTCGCGCTCATGGCGACGGTGATGCTGGGCTGCATCATCATCGCGGCGCCCCTGGCGTGGCTCACCGTCCGCACCGATCTGCCGTGGCGAGGCTTCTGGCGCGTGGCCACCATGCTGCCGCTGGCGTTGCCGTCGTACATCGTCGGCTTCGCCATCGCCGTGGGTCTTGGTCCTCGGGGCATCCTGCAGGGCTGGCTGGAAGCGGGCTTCGGCGTGGAGCGCATCCCCAGCATCTACGGGTTCCCCGGCGCCGCCTTCACGCTGATCATCCTCAGTTTCCCCTACGTGCTCCTGCCGCTGCGCGCCGCTTTATGGAGCATGGACGTCTCGCTTGAGGAGTCGGCGCGGGTCTTGGGCCGCGACCGTTGGCAGACCTTCCGCAGCGTCACTCTTCCCATGCTCCGGCCGGCCATTTTGGCCGGCGGACTCCTCACCGCCCTCTACGCCCTGAGCGACTTCGGCGCGGTCGCCATCATGCGTTACGAGACCTTCACCTGGAGCATATTCATCCAGTATGGCGCCGCCCTCAACCGTACCCTGGCGGCCGCGTGGTCGCTGGCGTTGATCGTGCTGGCGCTGGTGGTGGTCTGGGGTGAAAACACCGCCCGCAATACCATGGGCGGTCGATACTACCGCAGCCGCGGGGGCGCGACCCGATTGCCTGAGCCGATACCCCTGGGACGATGGCGGTGGCCTGCCCTGGCGTATTGCGGCGCCGTTTTGGCGGTCTCCATCGGCCTGCCTGTGGTGGTGCTGGTTTACTGGACGGTGCGCGGCGTGGCGGCCGGCGAGCCGCTGCTTCTGCTGTGGCGGGCGGCGGCAAACTCCGTCGGAGTGTCCGCCCTGGCCGCGGTCCTGACGGTGATGTGCGCCGCGCCCATCGCCGTGCTGGCGGTGCGTTATCCCGGTCTGTTCAGCCGATGGCTGGAGCGCTTGGGATTCGTCGGTTTCGCCCTGCCCGGCATCGTCATCGCCCTGGGCCTGGTGTATTTCGGCGCAAATTACGCCACCTGGCTCTACCAGTCGCTGGCGATACTGGCCGTGGCCTACGTCACCTTGTTCCTGCCGGCGGCCGTGGGTTCTCTCAGGACCTCGCTGCTGCAGGTGCGGCCCGAGCTCGAGGACGCCGCGCGCAGCCTGGGACGGCGCCCGCTGTCGGTCCTGCTGACCGTTACGCTGCCGCTGGTGCGGCCCGGCATCCTGACGGGAGCGGCCCTGGTGTTCCTGCTGACGATGAAGGAGTTGCCGGCGACGCTGATCCTCAGCCCCATCGGTTTCACGACCCTGGCGTCGTCCATCTGGGCGGCCTCGCAGGAGGCGTTCTTCGCCCGCGCGGCGGCGCCGGCTTTGTTGCTGATAGTGGTCTCGTCGATCCCCCTGGCGTTGATCACCATGCGCGAAGAACGCCGACAAGAGTGATACCGGGCATCGGAACCCTCACGCGTATCCACTTCCGTAAATCGTCAGCATCACGATTTACCGGATTTTATAATCGGCACGGATTGGCGGCTCCCCATCACAGAACGGTTCCAATCCTGATAATCCCTGAATCCCATAAATCCTGCTTCTGACGTCTCCCCGTCGCAAACTGGGTACCCGTGAGCGACACAACACCCTCTTGACAATAACGAACATACGTTCCTATACTGTACCCATCACGTGAAATATCAGCCATCGCCAGAGGTCCCACGGGTCGTCAGCGGCCACCCCGTCAGCATCAAAATCGCAATACCCCGTCCCCAGCGACCATCGTCCGCCCGTTTCTCAGCGGCGTGGTCTCCTCGGTGACACAGCGACAGTCCACTCGCTGCGTGCTGCACGACCCCAGCGTCGTCCACGGTCTCAGTGGGCAAAAACCCTTTGCGTAATCCCCCGGCCGCGGGGCTGACACCGACCCCAAACCCTCTGGCAGCGCTGCACCAACCAACAACCCCATCGACCAGGAAGCGAGAAAGCCATCAACCAGTAAACAATCAACAAACTCCCACGTTTACCACTTACCGTCAAACAGTCACTGCCACCCCTGCATCACATGCAGGACGATTGCAAAGTCTTCTAACTCCCGCTCATGGTGAGCCTGTCGAACCATGCTCTGCTCTGGTCGAACCATCCTTCGACAAGCTCAGGATGAGCGGATGGAGAAAACTTATCGACTTTGCAATCGTCCTGGCATCACATGCGGGTGGCAATCTCGTCGCTGAATGAGCCATTCTTCAGCCAGCGAGACCGCCACGTCACTGCGTTCCTCGCGATAGCAAAACGGGTGCGCGTGAGATCAGAACCAGTTGGCTTTGTCCACCACGTTGCGCAACTCCCGACCCTCGTTGAAGCGCTTGCAGTTGTCGATGAACAGCTCGGTGCGGCGGTCGTCCAGGTAGGGGCCGTTGCCCGCCACGTGCGGCGTGATGAGCACGCCGGGCATGGTCCACAGGGGATGGCCGGCGGGCAGAGGTTCGATCTGGAAAACGTCCAGGCCGGCGCCAGCCAGCTCACCGGCGCGCAACGCATCCACCAGGTCGTCCAGGATCACCGTGGCTCCCCGGCCGATGTTGATGAAGAACCCGGTGTTTTTCATGGCCCGAAACTGCTCGGACCGAAACATGCCTTGCGTTTCCGGCGTCTCCGGTACGGTCACGACCACGAAATCGGCCCGGGGCAGAACTTCCAGGAGGTGATCCGGCCGGTGCAGTTCGGCAACGCCGGCGGAGGGAGCCGTCAGGCGAGGGTCAACGCCGAGCACGGTCATGCCGAACTCGGAGCACAGGCGGGAGGTCTCGCCGCCGATGCCGCCGACGCCGACTATCGCGACCGTGGCCTCGGGCAGGTAGATGGTCGGGTATCCCTGTTGCCACACCCCCGCCACCTGCTGGGGGATGTACACCTGCAATCCGCGGGCAAAAGCCAGCAGCAGGGACATGATGTGGGCGCTGATGTGGTCGTTATAAATCTCCCGGGTGTTGGTGACCACCACGTCGCTGTCGATCAGCGACGAGTGGTAGTAGCCGGCGCGAGGCCCGGCCTGGGGACAGGCGATCCACTTTAAGTTGTCGGCTCGTTCCAGCAATTCGGGTACGATGTCGCCGAAGGCAGCGTCGGCGTCGCCGATGACCTCCATCGCCTCGCCCACCGTCGGACACAGGTGGACGTCGATGTCGGGAATTTCCTCTTGGAGCCTCTGCGGCCAGTGCTCCTGGTAGTTGGGCGGGCAGATAACGAGCTTGAATCCCATGGCAGCGCTCCTTCCAGTAAGATTGGGATGCAACATTCTAGGCAAATCTCGGGGCAACGCAACGTCGGGTTGCACTTGCCGGCACGCCGCCGCGCCCGAAAATTAACGTTCCCCCGGAGGTTTGTAGTACAGTACGACCAACAATAAAACCCGCGCTTGCCGCTTGAATGGGTTCGAGCGGCTGGGCTTGAAATCGTGCGGCTGCTTCATGCGGGGCGACGCGCTCTGTGGGCGAGCAGTCGGCAACAAAGGAACACGACATGAGCACGAATCGAAAGCCGGTCGCCGTCGTCATCGGCGCGACATCCAAGTGGCAGTCCGACGGCCGCAACACGCAATTGATCCACGGCGGGGAAATCGACGATAGCGACCTGCCTGTCGGCGTCCGCTGGGGCGTGGGTGGAGCCGTCGCCCAGAAGTTTGCCCAGGAAGGGTTCCTGACGGTGCTGACCACCCGCAACGCCTCCAACGCCGCGCCGTTGCAGGCCGCCATCAACGAGCAGGGCGGCGACAGCACAATTGTGGAACTCGACCTGTCGATTCCTGAATCTATCTCCAACGCGTTCGCGCAGATCCGGGAGGAAGCCGGCGACCCGGACGTGCTGGTGTACAACGCGGGTTACATCGACGGGCGTGACCTTCCGCCGGAAATGGAGTTGCTGGAAAACACGCCCATCGAGGTGTTTGAGACCGCGCAGCACATCTCCAGCAGCGGGCCGTTCCTCGTTGCCAAGGAAGTGTTGCCCGCCATGCGCGAGCGCGGCCAGGGCACCATCCTGATCTCCAACAACCCGTCGTCGCTGCGGGGTCGGAAGCGTTACACCGGCCAGTCCCTGTACTATCCCCGGGTCATGATGCGCACGCTGGCCCAGGTCCTGACCGAGGAATACTCCGAGTTCGGCGTGCACGTCGCCAACGTCATCATCGACGGCACCATCGATTCGCCGGGCACGCGGGCCACGCCACGCGCCCAGCAGAATCCGGAGCTGCTGATCAACCCCGTCAAGATCGCCGAGGCATTTTACTACCTGTACACCCAGGACAAGTCGTGCTGGACCCACGAACTCCAGCTGACCCCGTATCCCGTCAAGCCGGCCTTCTAACCTCATGCGCACCCAGTTTCCTCAAACCTGTCATTGCGACCCCGCACTTGATGCGGGAGTGGCAATCTCGATGCGGCCAAGGTCGTCTCTACGTCAACGGGATTGCCACGTCGCTGCGCTTCTCGCAATGACAAAGCGGGTACTCACGGGGCCCCTGGGGACGTTTCAGCGGAACATCATAAGTGTCGAACAAATGCAAGGAGCAATCGGATGGATGTCGGAATGATGATGATCTTCTCCAGCTACGGCTGGGATGAAGGCTCAGACGGCCAGATGTGGGAGGAAGAGCTGCGTCTCGCCGAGATCGCGGCGGACGAGGGGTTCGAGTGCCTCTGGTCTGCGGAGCACCATTTCAACGATTACTCCTTCGTGCCGGACAACATCCAGCTGATGACCCACGTCGCGGCCAGGCATCCCAACATCGACGTGGGAACCGCGGCCGTGATCCTCCCCTGGCACAACCCGTTGCGGGTCGCCGAGAACGCCGCCGTCCTCGATCTGCTGAGCGGCGGTCGGCTGCGTCTGGGCTTCGGGCGCGGACTGGCCCGCCGGGAGTTTGCGGCCTTCGGGCTGAACATGGACGAGTCCCGGGAGCGCTTCGACGAGGCCGCGCCCATGATCGTCGACGCGCTGAAGACCGGGTTCATCGAGGGCGACGGCAAGTTCTACCCCCAGGAACGAACCGAAATCCGTCCGCGACCGCAGCACTCATTCGACGGCCGCATCTACGCCGTCGCCGCCAGCGACGAATCGGTGCTGTCCGCAGCCAAGCTGGGCGCCCACATCATCATGTTTGCCGACCGCCCCTGGGAAATGCGGATGCCGGGCATCGAGCGCGGGCGGGCGCTGCACCGGGAGTTTCACGGCACCGAGCCGCCCGCGCTGATGCTCTCGGAGTTCGTCATCTGCGGTACCGATCTGGAGCAGTGTGAGCAGGAAGCCCGCCAGTACCAGGGCAAATTCGTGGAGAGCAACTTCTACCACTACGAATTCCTGGGAGATCACTTCGCGTCGGTGAAGGGCTACGACGCGTACCAGCAGAAGGCCGAGATCGCCCGTTCCGCCGGACTGGAAGGGGCAGTTGAGGGCTTCATGAAGGCGGCCAGTTGGGGCACCCCCGACAAGATCCTGCGCGGGCTGGAGGATCGGCGCGCCCTGCTCGGCGATTTCGAGCTCAACGTCGCATTCCGCTTCGGCGGCACACCCATGGATGTCGCGGAAAGAGGACTGAAACTCTTCGCCAAAGAGGTGCTGCCCGTACTGAAATCCTGGTAGCGGCCAGGATTAGCGGAGTCTGTCATATCGACCCCGCACTTGATGCGGGGGCGGCAATCTCGTCGAGGCAACGAACGTCGCTCCAGGAACGAGATCGCCACGTCGCTTCGATCCTCGCGATGACAAGCTGGATACGCATGAGGCGTTACTCCATGACCCAAGGCCGGGAGCGAGCCATTTCCCGGACGCCCGGCGCGGTGGTGATCGGAGCCAGGCACCACTCTCCCATGCACGCGTACAGTGCGGCGTCCCGGCGCGCCGGGAACCCCAGCTCGCGTATGCGTTCGGCGTCGCGCTCGATGTCCAGTGGCTGCACCACCTTGTGCGGCGCGTGGATCCGCAGGGCCGCCTGGTGCAGCGGCCGGTAGGACGGGTCGGAAGCGTCGCCCACCAGCACCAGGCTGACCGGCCCGTGGGCCAGCAGGCTCTTGGCCCGGCCCCACGCGGCGCCGGCCGGCAGAAACAGGGCTTCCTCGTCCTCTTCCATGCGGCGCGAGGCATGGTCGCCCAGGTAGCTCTTACCAGGCACCACGGGTTCAAAAATGTCCAGCGTGGCCGCGGCCCGCTGCGCGTACACTTCTTCGCTGGTCAGCCGCGCCAGGGCCAAAAGCGCCTCAGCCCAGCAGCTGTTGTCCAGCACCGACTGCTCTCGCCGTAGGAATCCAGCCTCAAAGGATTGCGGCGGTGGCGTGTCGTAGCAGCCGCCACCTGGTGAGCCGAAAATGCGTTGCGTCGTGTCGGCGACGTTCGCCGCCCTACTGAGATGCTCCGCCCTGCCCGTGGATTGGTACCGGGCCAGCCAGGCCCGCAGGAAATACACCTGGTCGATGAGGGTGGCGGCAGCGCCGTTGGTCTCGCCGGCGCGACGACTGAGGCCGTCTTCGGCGCTCCAGCTTCCCAGCCACAATTTGTCCAGCATGTCGGCGCCCAACCGGCCGTCCGACGCGCGATTCAACACGTTCCCCGAGTGGATCAAAGCCTGGGCGGCCAGTGCATTCCAGCCGGCGTAGAGGGCGTGGTCAACCGGTGGCGGCACGCTTGCGTCCCGGTCTTTCCAGGATCCCTGGTAGAAGGGTTCGTCGGCGTCCTGGCTGGCGAAGAACAGGCTGTCATCAGCGCTGAACAGCGTGGTGACGATGTAGTCAAGGATTCCTTCAACGGCAGTCCGGTAGATTGCTTTACGGGTGATCTCGAACGCTTCCAGGTAGGCCATCGCCAGGCTGGCGTTGGTGACCAGCATCTTCTCGTAGTGCGGAACCTTCCAGTCCCGACTGACTGCGTACCGGAAGAACCCTTGGTCCTTGCGGTCGTAGATGCCGTGCCACATGCCCTGCAGGGTGGATTCGACCATTTCTAGCAGTCTGCGGTCACCGGTGAGTTCGTAGCGGGCCAGGAGGAACCGGAGCGCCTCCCACGGAGGTTGTTTGGGTTCCAGTCCGAACCCGCCGAATTCGTCGTCATAAAGTTCCCTCAGCCGATCCTCAACCACGTCCGCGGAAGCGGCGCTCCCCTCGTCGGTCGGCGGACTGGCTGTGGTCGGGGGTCTGGATGCTTCCGCGACGAATTCCCCGCTGGATATCTGCTCCAGCACGGCGGCCATCTCGTCGGCCGGTGTGTAGGGCAGGCCGGCCAGCAACTCGCCGTCCGGCGTCAGAAAGGCGACTGAGGGATAGGTGCCCTGGTTGTACCTCAGCGAGATGTCCGGCCGCTGGTCAACGTCCACGCGCACCGGGATGAACCGGGCATTTACCAGATCGATCACCCGTGGATCGGAATAAGCGGTCTCGTCCATCACGTGGCACCAGTGGCACCAGGTGGCCCCGAGAGTGAGCAGCACCGGCTTGTTCTCGGATCGGGAGGCCGCGAAGGCATCCTCGCTCCAGTCGCGCCAGGCGATGCCGTCGGCGCCGTGAGATTGGCTCATCCGTTTACCTCCCGGCCTGCGTCCCGCGTGCGTTGGTCAGCTCATGCGTACCCAGTTTGTCATCGCGAGGAGCGAGGCGACGCGGCGATCTCGTTGCTGACAGAGACTCCGATACCATCACGAGATTGCCACGCTTCGCTCGCAATGACAGTCGGCGCGAAACTGGGTACGCATGAGCGTTGGTCAGGGACTGACCGCTACTGTTTCAGATGCCGTCCGTAAAACAGCAGGACCCGGTGCCACATGTCCTGGGCCGGCGCGGCGCGGTAGCTGGGCCGGTAGTCGGCAAAGAAAGCGTGGCCGGCGTTGTTGTACATAACCCACTCGTAGGTTTTGCCGTGCTGGTCGAGCAGGGCTTTCATCTGCTCCGCCTGTTCCGCCGTGGGGTTCTCGTCCTCTACGCCGAATAGCGCCAGCAGGGGGCAGGACAGGTCAGGAACCATGTCCATGGGTTGCACCGGCCGCAGTTCGGTGGGTTCGTGAACGATGTGGCCGCCGGCCGAGTCCACCGCCGCGTCGATGTTGCTGCTGGTGCACGCCATCATCAGGGTGTAACGGCCGCCGGAGCAGAAACCGATGATGCCCACCTTGCCGTTGCAGTCTGCCTGGGACTTGAGAAATAGGGCGGCCCCTTCCAGGTCGTCCATGGCGCGGGCGTCCGGAGAGGAGAAAAGTGTGGCCAGCACGTTTTCCGGCTCGGGCGTGCCCTCGCGGGTGTAGAGGTCCGGTGCGATTGCCAGATAGCCCTGCCCGGCGAAGCGGACCGCGATGTCCTTGTGGTGGTCCATCAGCCCCATGCCTTCCATGGTGACGATGACGCCGGGGTATGATCCGGCTCCGGCCGGGCGGCTGTAGAAGGCGTCGACCGTCGTGCCGTCGCGGCTGGTGTACTGAATCGTGCCGGTTTCAAGTTCCTGTCCAACGAGTACCATCATCAACCTCCGCCGGTGGATTGGAATAAGCGTGCGCTTGGCGCGGCGCAGTTGTCTTCGAGCGAAAAGCGGCGGCCTCCAGGGAGTGTTAACATTTTCCGTCATTCCGGCGAAAGCCGGAATCCATTGAGTTTGAGCACAGATACTTTGGAGATGCTACGCTTCTTTGGAACACTGGATTCCGGCTCAAGGCCGGAATGACGGTATGGGGTTTCAAAACGTCAAAACCACCTACCCCGCGTCGTCCAGCAGGGCCAGCTTTTCCTGGAACAGTTGTATGGCCTTTTCTTCGGGCACGCCCATGAAGAACCGCATGCCCTGCACGTACTCCAGCACCTCGCGGGGCAGCATCAGCAGGTCGGTGCGCGGCCCCGTCGACTTGTAGAGGTTGTTCATCCAGTCCTCCTGGCCGACGAAGAGGGCGTCCTGCACGATGACGAAGTCCTGCCGTTCCATGTCGCTGCGGGCCAGCCATTTGCTGAACACGAAGGGCAGCCCGGTCCATTCGGCCCATTCCTCGCCCAGATCGTATCGTTCCGAGTATCCCCGCACGGCCCGACGCCCCCGCAGTCCCAGGTTGCCGGTGAGGAAGACCGCACCGTGTTCTTCATCCCGACCCACGAATGTCGTGCCGCTGACGCCATGCTTCTGGGTCAGCAGTACGCGGAGCAACTCCAGCGCCGTCGGATCGGGATCGTCGACGGCGATGGGGCGTCCGCTAAGCTCGTTCACGGGAGAGTTGGACAGGAGCACGTAAGATGGCGCGCGGGTCACTGACGCCACGCAGAAGCCGGAGATCGTTGACGCCTGCGACGCCAATCGTTCAATGTCCAGCAGGGACACCGGGCCGGCGTCCACTTCGCCGCGTTCCAGGGCTCCCACAACCTCGTTGGGTTCCATGTCGGCCAGGATGATGCCCCGGCGTTCCATGTCGTAGTAGAAGGCTTCGCACTCCAGGTTTGCTATGTGGGCTACAGTGATGGGCATGGCTCTGGCTGCCTCCCGGGATTGAATCGCCTGGACTAAATCCTAATTATCACGTGACGGGGCCTCCGTCCAGAGCCGGGCCGCCGGTGAACCCGGTGGTAGCCCGGCCGGAGCGGAGGCCCCGGCGCTGTCCGTTGCGCTCAGGCTTTACAGACGCGGTCCCATGAACATGAGGCCCTGCTTCTGGAAAACCTGGATGCGGTTGCGCGGACCCTCGCAGACGAACACCCGGTTGTGCTCGTCCACTGCGACGCCGGTGGGCGCCCAGAAGTCCCGCTCGCGCTCGAGGCCGGGAGCCCGGTCGCGCTCGCCCCACATTTCAGGGTTGGCGTCCAGCTTGTCCTTGCCCCACTTGGAGACGGTGGCATCGCCGGTCTTCAACCCGCAGAAGTTGCCATCGGGGTCGAAGTACTGCAGCCGGTCGTTCAACCAGTCGGCAACGTAGATGATGCCGTCCTTGTCAACGGCCACGTCGGCAGGTCGGTTGAACTCGCCTTCGCCGGATCCCGAAGAGCCGATCTTCATCAGGAAGTCGCCGGACGGGCTGAACTTCTGGATGCGGTCGTTGCGCCAGTCGGCGATGTAGATGTTGCCCTGGCTGTCGATGTCGATGCCCCAGGGCTGGTCGAGTTCGCCGTCGCCGGAGCCGTGGCTCCCGAACTTCATCAGGAACTGGCCATCCGGGGTGAACTTCTGGACGCGGTGGTTGTTGCCGTCGACGACCCAGACGTTGTCGTCAGCGTCGATGGCCAGGCCGGAGGGCCGGTCCAGTTGTCCGTCGCCGCTGCCGATGTTCTCCTCCCACTTGCCGATGTACTCGCCATCGCGGGTGAACTTGGAGATCCGGTGGAGCCACTCGTCGGAGACGTACACAGTGCCGTCGCTGGCGATGGCCACGTTGACCGGCCAGACCAGGGAGCCGTCCTCGAAGTTGTATTCGTGGGGGCCCTGCTGGGGTACGCCGCGCGCGAAAGCGTTGACGTATTCCTCATCGACGGTGCAGACCGTGACGCGGGTGCCCTCAGGCCGGTACTCGGAAGACCGGCACAGCACGTACATCAGGTCGTCTTCGCCCCGAGCCATGTGGATCGGATAGGTGAACCCAGGCCCGAACTGCTCGCCGCGACCGATGGTGTGGCTGTACTGCAGCTGGACGTGGGAAATTCTCTGAGCTGTAACCATAATCGCCTCCCTGCGCCGGCTAAACGATGTCCATCTGCTCGAAGGAGCCGTTCACGATGGGCTGGGCATCCAGGCCCATCCACTTCTCCAGCAGCGTGGAGTACAGGCCGCGGAAGTCGTTGTTGTAGTGGAGGTCGCCCTCGAGGAGCTGGTTCTCTTCCAGCGAGGGGTACTCGCCGTAGAGACCGCCCTTGACCTGCTCGCCCACCACGAAGGCCACGCCGCCGGAACCGTGGTCGGTGCCGGAGCCGTTGTCGTGGACACGGCGGCCGAACTCGGTGAAGACCAGCAGCACGACGTTGTCGCCAGCGTTGTGCTCCTTCAGGTCGTCGTAGAAGTCCGCGACCGCGTGGGACGTCTCCGTCCACAGGCGGGTGTGGTTGGCCAGCTCGCCCGCGTGGGTGTCGAAGCTGTTGTACGGCGCGGTGGTGTAGAGCACCCGCGTACCGAAGCCGGCCAGGTGCGTCTGCGCGATGTTGCGCATGTACTGGGCGACGGTGTCGTTCCCGTACTCAACGGACGAAGAGTACATGGCGGGAGCGGTGCTCAGGATGTCGGCGCCTTCCAGGGCGTCCAGGCCGGTCTGGGCGAAGTAGTCCAGCACCGGGCCCTGCCCCAGCATGGGCGAGTAAACTCGGGAGAACACGTCCAGGGCCTTGGTGCGCTGCTCTTCGAGCTCGATGCCGGTGAGCACGCCGTAGGTCTCCAGGTTGCCTACCGAAGCTACGGGGACGCCCGGGGCCACCAGGGAGCGCGGGAGGCCGCGGCCGAAGTTGACGCCGGTCAGCACGTTTTCCTTCCCGGGGTCCAGGTCGCGCACGGCGCGGCCCAGCCAGCCCTCGTCTCCAACCTTGTCCGGCTCACAGGTGTGCCAGATGTCCATGGAGCGGAAGTGGGAGCGGCTGGGGTTGGGATACCCCACGCCCTGGATGACGGCGACCTTGCCCTCGTCGTACAGCCGCTTCATGGGCCCCATGGCCGGGTTGAAGCCGATGCGGTCGTTGATGGGCAGAACCTGGTCGACAGGTATCCGCACGTTGGGCCGGTTGTCCAGGTACAGCGGATCGCCGTAAGGGACGATGGTGTTCAGGGCATCGTTACCCCCCGACAACTGGAGGACCACCAGCACCGGATCTTTCTTGGTGGATGTCATATCATTCCCCCTTTTGGTTACTCGAACAGGTACTCGGTGGTCGCCACGATGGACTGCAACATCTGGCCGACCCGCTGCCCGAACTCGTCGGTGCCGGTCCGCAGCTCGCCTTCGCTGTCAGCCAGCGCAACCAGCTCGTTGCGCGTGACGTCGGCCAGCTCGTAGTGGCCCAGCAGCTGCAGGCAGCCGTCCACCAGCTGCTCCGACGAAATGGTATCGCCCTGGGAGCCCAGCCGGTTGATGATGGCCTGCACGCCCCGGTGGGAGGTGTCGCCCACGGCGTCGGCGGTGAAGTTGATCCGCTCGACCAGGGTGCCACTGTCGATCCACTCGCGGCCGGTGTGCCAGCCCTCCACGGTGGGCGGGTTGAGCAGGTCCTGGCCCATGTAGCGGATGGTCAGGGTCATGGCGTTCAGGCCGGGCCTGGGCATGTCGAAATCGCCGACCAGGCGCATGGTGCTGACCACGGTCTCGGTGGGGCTCTTCACCTTCTCGAACCGGGCGTTCTTGAAGAAGTCGGAGTTGAACAGCACGCGCAGCATCGACCGGATGTCGTAGCCGGAGCGGAAGTACTCGTCCTCGAGGATCTTGATGGCTTCCGGATCCCGCGGCGGCGTGTTCTGCCAGGCGGGAACCTGGGGCTCGTCGGCAACGAAGAAGTTGTACATGTGCCGGGCGACGAACCGGGCCGCGGCCGGCTGCCGGGCGACAATCTTGACGATGTCCTCGCCGTTGAAGGTCCCCGTCTCGCCCAGGAACGTCTTTTCGGTGTAGTCGTGGTCGGACGGATCATAGATGAACGCCGCCTCGTACTTCCCGTAGGGGTAGCGCGGGATGGAGTTGGTCACGGTCCAGCCGGTGAAGGCGCGGGCGGCTTCCTTGACGTCGTCCTCGGAGTAGTTGGCGTTGCCGTCCATGCCAACGCCCAGGGAGAAGAGTTCCAGCAGTTCCCGGCCCCAGTTCTCGTTGATGGCGTCCTTGTGGCTCATGCAGTTGTCCAGGTAGAACACCATGGCCGGGTCCATGGACAGGCCCATGAGAAGTTCCTCGAAGTTGCCGAACCCCAGGGTGCGGAACATGTCGAGCTCGATGTTCTGCTGCTTGGGATACTCGCACTTGGCGTGGCCCGTGCAGAAGATGTGGTGCCAGAACAGGGCGATCTTCTCTTCAAGCGGCCGCTTGGTGTTGATCATCCGGTAGGTCCACTCTTCCTGCTGGCCCTCGAGGCCCGCCTTGGAAACCCACTGCGGCTGGTAGCGCATCAGGATGTCGTCCTGAATGGCTGGCTGGGATTCCGGATTCAGCAGCTCTTCGACCGTGGCCTCGTAGCCTTGGGCGGCGCGTGCCTCGAGCTCCTCATACGTTGCACCAAACCCGGCGCGGCGCATGAGGTGCGCCATCAAAGCAATGTCCTTTTCTGCCATTCTGTTACCTCCTGGATACGCGTATTCGCCTTGGCTCACTGCCAACATCCCGGCAGTGAGTTTTCCTACCGGGATTGACGGCGGCGCGTGCCGAATCGGCCGTTTCTTCAGGCGCGCGACGGCGGTTGACAGCAAATCGTTAATTTGCGCGCCATGCTAGCCCGAATGGCTCAATTCGTCAATGTTTTCTATTGTGAAATCACATACGCAAAAAGGCCACCGTCCATGTTCCAACAATGGCAGAATGCTAAAGCGGCTCCTGGCGACTGACGTAGGCCCGGACACGCCCTGATCCGCACCCGGCATCGCGAGTGGTTGATCGAGGCAGAGACGTACCCGAACATTCCCCAAGCCGCTCCATGCGCTCACGCGTACCCAGTTTGACCTGAACGGTCATTGCGAGCGAGGTGCGGCAATCTCGTTGGGGCAGGTAACGCTGCTGCTAGGACGAGATCACCACGTCGCTTCGCTCCTCGCGATGACAAAACGGATACGCATGAGGCTCCATGCGGCGCATCGCGCGCCGGGATGAATTACAATCACCCCGTGGTCAATGTGTTGCGCACCCGGTTGCCCGCGCGGCGAGTTGTACAGCGGTGGAAGGCTGCGGCGTCTTCAGCGGTTGCCGTCGAGGTCCGGTGGCTCGCGCGTACCCAGTTTCGCCCGTGTTGTCATTGCAACCCCGCACTTGATGCGGGGGCGGCAATCTCGTCAAGGCAACGAACGCCGCCACGGGAACGAGATCGCCACGTCGCTGCGCTCCTCGCGATGACAAACTGGGTACGCGTGAGGGTCCGGCGGTGCTAGACACCCAGGCCGCCCGGAGCCGCGCCGCGTCGTACGCGGTGCGGATACTGAGTCCGTGGCGCTCCTACAACTTCCGGTGGTACTGGACCGGTTCCGCCACTCAGGCCCTGTCCCAGGGAGCGCAGATGCTCGTGCTGAGCTGGCTGGTGCTGGAGGTCAGCGGATCGAGCACCCAGGTGGGTTTGGTGCTCTTCCTCTACGGGTTGCCCAACGTCGGGCTGCTCATGGTGGGCGGGGTGATCGCCGACCGGGTCGACCGCAAACGATTGCTGATCACGATCCAATTGGCGGTGGGTGCGTCGATTTCGGCCCTGGCGGCGCTGTCGCTGGCGGGGGTCATCGCGGTCTGGCACATCTACGTGGCCGCCGCGCTGTTGGGCTCGTTGCAGGCGTTGAACCAGCCGGCGCGGGTGGCGATGGTTGCCGACCTGGTGGACCAGCGCACCCTGCTGGACGCGGTGGCGCATTTCAACGCCGCAGTGCATATCGGCCGGATAGTGGGGCCGCCACTGGTGGGCGCGATGATCGACCACTGGAGCATCAGCGCAGCGTTGCTGGCGAACGTTGCGTGCTACGTGATTAGCGTGGTGTGTATTTCAAGGATCCGGCCTGAGCCACGCGAAACGAGACCGGCAACCCAACCGATACTGCGGAACTTCACCGACGGAATGGTCCAGATCTGGCGGGCGCCGGTGCTGCTCACCGTTCTCGTGTTGGCCTGCGCGTGGGGCGGGTTCGGCATGAGCCACCTGGCGGTGATCCCGGCCTTTGCCAAGGAACACCTGGGCACCGAGGCTTCCGGGGCCGGCCTGCTGTTGCTGGCCTCCGGGGTCGGGTCGCTGTTGGGCAACTTCATCATCACGTTCATGCACCGGGCGTGGCTGTATCGCTGGCTGCTGGTGTGCCTGGTGTCGTTCTGCGTCTGCCTCACTCTGTTCGCGTGGTCGAATTGGTTCTGGGTGTCGTGGGCGCTGTTCCTGCTGGTGGGGGTGTTGAGTTTGGGAACCGTCTGGCCCCTGGCCACCACCATCCTGCAGCTGTCGGCGCCCGGCGAGATCCGGGGCCGCGTGATGGGCGTGCTGCACTTCACTCCGGGCTTCCATAACCTGGGGGCGCTGCCCTTGGCCGCCGCGACGGGCTGGGTGGGCTGGCCCACGGCGATCGGCATATCGGCGGGGCTGTGCCTGCTGGTGACGCTGTGGTTCGGCCTGGGCCGGGCGGCGGGTCGGCAACTGGCCTCCACCCCGACCGGGTAGGCAAGTGGAGTCAGGGCAAACCGCAGGGTCTTTCCAAAGTCCCTTTTCGCCCGCTCGCGGTGAGCCTGTCGAACCATCCGTCGTTGCAATGGGCATCCTTAGACAAGCTCAGGACGAGCGGAATCCAGTGGCGGTCAAATTCTTTGGAAAGTCTCTAGGCAAACCGGAGCGTCGGGTTGCCGGTTAGTCGTTGCCCCCGCCGGCTCCGGCAGCGGCCGCCACCGGACGGGCCGTTCCCCGGAAGTAGATGTCCCGCCAGAAGCCGCTGGCGATAACGGTGCCCAGAACCACCAGCGTGAACGCGGCTCCCGCCACCGCCATCACGTTGCCCGCGTTCCAGAAGTCGGCCAGCCGGCCGTACAACAAGTTGGCGAAGGCCATACTGCCGCCGATGTGCATCGAATACGCGGAGGAGACGCGGCCGCGTATCTCGTCAGGAACCACCGATTGGATGATGGTGTGGGTAATGGTCATGAACCCGGAGGTGCCCAGTCCCATCATCACCGCGGCGATCACCGAGATGCCGGTTTGCGACGACAGCCCCATTCCGATGGGCGTCAGGCTGCTGGTGAACCCCAGCAACAGGAACACCCTCCCGCGCGTCATGTGGTTGACGATGCCGCCAACGAACAGCGAGGAGAACAGCGAGCCGACGCCCAGGGCGGCCATCAGCGCGTAGACGTCGTTCTCGTTGAACGTGATGCCGTCAGGGGAGAGTTTCTCCAGGGCCAGGGGTGGTAGCATCGATTCGAAGGACATCACCAGCACACAGTGCGCCAACGCGATCATCAAGATGCCGAACACCAGCGGCGTACTGTAGATGTAGGCGAACCCGGCGGCGACGTTGGCCCAGAATCCGCGGCGGCGGTCGATAACTCCCGATGACGCCAGCCGGATGTTCAGCGCTGAACCGAGGGCAAACAGGTAGAAGGCCGCGCAGGCCCAAAACACTATTGCCGAGGAGCCAAGGGTCAGCACCAGGTTCTGGAGCGAGAACGAGGGACCGCCGGATCCAAAAATGGCGCTGCTGCCCACCGTCGCCGAAATCCCCAGCAGGATGGCGGGACCGACGGCGCGGGACCCCTGCTGCATGGCCTGGTTGAGCGCTACGGCGTTGGGCAGGCGATCCCGGTCCACCAGGTTGGGCGTCAATGATTGGGAGGCGGTCATCTGCGTTGACCGCAGCGTTCCGTTAACCACGGCCAGCAGCACCACGTACCACGGATTGGTCACGCCGGACATCACCAGCAGGGCCATCACGGACGCCTGGATGATCTGGAGTACGTACACCCGCTGCAGCAGCGTCTTGCGGGTCATCTTGTCGGCCAGGTAGCCGATGAACGGGGTGGCGAAGAAGCGCGGCGACATGGCCGCGAAGGTGATCAGCCCAACCCACAATCCCTGCGTGCCTTGCAACTCGGGAATGCTGTAGACCCAGGCGCCCCGAGCCACGATCAGCGCCCACGCGCCGCTGCTGCTGCACAGCGTCGAAAAGGCAAGGAAACGAAAATCCCGGAATACCAGCGCCGCAAGGAATCGATGCGCCCGTTGAGCGAAGAAGTTGGGCTGCGGTACCGGGGCTGTGATCATGTAGCGTTCCTTGCCGCGCCAGTTGATGCGCCGGTCACCGGCGCATTGTAAAGCAATAATCCGTTTGGAGATCGTCAGAAGCGGGATTATCAGAATTTTGGGATTGACAGGATTGAAACAATTTCAGGCAGAAACAATCCCAATCCTGACAATCCGCAAATCCTGCTTCTGACTGAAGGATCAGTTCGGAACCCACACCACGGCGCCCACCTCGGTGAACTCGCGGTTCACCTTGACCCACGAGTCGCCGGCGTCGTCGCTGGAGTACAGCTCACCCATCAGGCTGGACGCCACCACGAAATCGGGGTCTGCCGCGTGGGTGGCGAACTGCCAGATGTTGGAGTTGGGCTCCACCGGCAGCGGCCGTCGCTCCCAGGTCTGGCCGGCGTCCGTCGAGCGCTGGATGGCGCCGGCGCCGCCGATGGCCGTGTCGCCGACGCCGGCGAATATGACGCTGGGGTCGTCGGGCTTGACGGCGATGCCGCGGCTGTAGGGCAGCACGAACCGGTCGGTGGTCACCACCGACTCCCAGCTTTCTCCCATGTCCGTGGTGGCGTAAATCTCGCGCGGAGTGCTGGCCAGGACGCGGTTGGGCTCGCCCAGGCCGATGGCCATGCCGTGGATGTCCGGGTGGACGCCGCCTTCGACGTGGGTCCAGGTGTCCCCGCTGTCCAGGCTGCGGTACACCCCGTCCACCTCGACCCCGGCCCAGACCGTGCGGTGGTCCTTGGGATCCACCATCAGCATGGTCACCATGGGCGGCCCGATGTGGCACTCCTGGGCCATCTGGACGGACAGCTTGGTCCAGCTGTCGCCACCGTCCCGCGAGCGGAACAGCGCCGCCGGCTTGATGCCGACGAACATGGTGTCGGTGTCCTCCGGGTCGATGGCGATGGACCAGATGGGCACGCCGTCCATGGGCGACCAGAGCTTCTCCCACGAGGCTCCCTTGTCCTCGCTGCGGTAGATGCCGTTGTCCGCGCCCGCCAGGATACGGCTGGGGTTGTCCGGATACACGGCCATGGCCCGCACCTGGCTGCCCAGCGGGAACGGGTCGCGGATGCGGGTCCAGTTTTCTCCCCCGTCGGGACTGTGCCAAACCCCGCCGCCGAAACCGGTGGCGCCCACGCAGATGCTGTAATTCTTGCTCATAGCGATTGCCTCCTCGTCAAGCCCGTCATACCGGCGAAAGCCGGTATCCAGGAATATTTGCCCGGTTCACGTTACCCTATGCATCACGCTTCTGGATTCCCGCTTTCGCGAGAATGACGGGTTTCCAAACCTCCGAAAAGCTATCCCGGCAGCTCGGTGATTGAAATCCAACCCGGGCCTTCGCCCAGCGGATGCGTCCCCACCCGAGACAGCTCACCCGAATCCCCGACGCCGAAGATGGCCATTTGCCCCGAGTCCTGGCCGGCGGAGTAGGCGAACTTGTCTTGCAGGTCCAGGCACAGGGCGTTGGGTCGCGCTTCCGACGGCACGATGCCGTTGGAGGACAGCGCGCCGGTTTCCGCGTCCACCGTATAGCAGGCGATGCTGTCGTGGCCCCGGTTGGGAGCGTACAGGAACCTGCCCGAGGACGTGATCTGGATCTGGGAGCAGGTGTTGCGCTCGCTGAACCCTTCCGGCGGCAGGGTGGTTACGGTCTGGAAAAGCGACAACGTGCCGGCCGAGGTGTCCAGGTTGTAGGCGCTCACGCTGCAACCCTGCTCGTTGGAGAAGTAGAGCACGTCCAGCGAGGGATGGAAGCAGAAGTGGCGCGGCCCCAGGAACTCCTCCGGATCCACGGTGGCCGGCGAGTTCGGCGTAATGTGGCCGGTGTTCTCGTCGAACCGGAACTGCCAGATCGAGTTGGGGCCGTTGCCCGCGATGTGCGGCACGAAAGCGTAGGCGTTGGTGGGATCGGTCTGCATGGCGTGAGCGCCGGTGGCCGTTTCCAACGAGACCACGGGGTCGCCGCCCACCGAGCCGTCATCGCCGATGGGATGCACGGCCACGCGCGCGCCCTGGTAGTAGTAGCTTTGTTCAAGTAGGAAACGTGAAAACGTAAAACGCCGCGTAGCAGGTTT
>JAPPMU010000035.1 GCA_028873965.1 Chloroflexota bacterium | reverse complement strand
AAGTTAATCCGTCATTCCGGCGAAAGCCGGAATCCAGAACATGCCGACCGAACCAGGCGACCTACTGGATTCTCGTGGCAGCGGGAATGACGGCTCATGGTTCAATGCAGCCATCCGGGACTTTGGAAAGGCCCTGGTGAGGCATCTCCGCCGATGGCCCCGCTCCGATGGGAGTGCTAGAATGCTTTAGTGTCCCATCTTCGTCCTGGAGCAAGCTCATGAGCACCTCATCATCGTCATCGCAACGCCGTAAGCGCGTTTATACCAAGTACGGCGACCAGGGCGAAACCAGTTTGCTCTACGGTGGCCGCGTATCCAAGGCCAACCCGCATACCGAGGCTTATGGCATCACCGACGAGGCGGTCAGCCTGATGGGCCTCGCCCGCGCCCTGACCGACGACGACAAGGTCAAGAACATCCTGCGCGACCTGCAGAGGGAACTGTTCACCGTCGCCGCCGAACTGGCCACCGACCCCGAGAAGTACGACCTGTTCCACCAGCACTTCACGCCCGTCACCGAGCAGATGGTGGACAATCTGGAAGAGACCATCGACGAGCTGGAGACGCACTTCCAGATGCCCCAGGTGTTCATCCTCCCGGGCGGCACGCCGTCGTCGTCGGCCATGGACTCCGCCCGCACCGTGATCCGCACCGCCGAGCGCCGCGTGGTCGCGCTGTCCGAGGTCGGCGGCCTGACCAATCCGCTGATTCTCGCCTACCTGAACCGGCTGGGCGACCTGCTGTTCGTGCTGGCGCGGTATCACGACCGGGAAATTCCCATCGAGCGGGCCACCGGCGACCGGGTCTGACCCCAAGATGGCCTCGGCAAACGGCGACCGCGTTCGCCTGGTCGTCATCGACTACGAATCCGGCAACCTCCGCAGCGTGGCGCGGGCGGTGGAAAAGGCCGGCGTGGTTCCCGCCGTGACCTCTGATCCGGCGGCCTTGGAGAACGCGGACGGAGTCATCCTGCCCGGCGTGGGCTCGGGCCCGGCGGCCATGGCCGCGCTGCAAGCCCGGGGCCTGGTCGGTCCGTTGCTGGACTATATCGCCAGCGGGCGCCCGTTTCTCGGCGTTTGTCTGGGCCTGCAACTGCTCCTGGACGCCACCGACGAGGGCGACGCCGACTGCCTGGGCCTGGTGCCCGGCCGGGTCCGCCGTTTGCCCGACGGCCTGAAGGTTCCGCACATGGGATGGAATACCGTGGAGTTCCAGCGGGAGCACCCACTGTGGCAGGGCATACCCCAGGGCAGCCATTTCTACTTCGTCCACAGCTACTACGCCGACCCCGTAGCGCGGGCTGACGTGGCCGGCGTCACCGAGTACGGCGTGCCGTTCTGCAGCATCTACGCCCGCGACAACGTGGTGGCGACGCAGTTTCACCCCGAGAAGAGCGGAGAAAACGGGTTGCGCGTCTACGCCAATTTTATCGCGCAGATCAAAGCCCAAAAATAGCTGAGCAGTTGGCCTCATGGAAATCATTCCCGCAATCGACCTGCGCGGCGGCAACTGCGTCCGACTGTACCAGGGCGACTATGAGCAGGAGACGGTCTTCTCCGACGACCCGCTGGGCGTGGCCGAACGGTGGCAGGCCGAGGGCGGCGAGCGGCTGCACATCGTCGACCTCGACGGCGCGCACACCGGCAACCCTGCCAATCTCGCGGCCATCACGGCCATCACCGGCCGGCTGACCATCCCCGTTCAAGTCGGCGGCGGCATCCGCAGCGTGGAGACGGCGGCTGGCCTGTTCGATGCCGGGGCGGCCCGCGTGGTGGTCGGCACCGCCGCGGTAGCCAACCCCGACCTGGTGGAAGACCTGTGCCGACGCTTCGGCAGCGAGCGGGTGGTGGTCGCGCTGGACGCGCGCAACGGCCTGGTCGCCATACGCGGCTGGACCGAGATGTCCGAGATCAGCGCCACGGAACTGGCCGGCCGGATGCGGGATCTGGGCGTGGAACGCCTGCTGTACACCGACATCTCTCGGGACGGCACTCTGGAGGAGCCGAACTACGAGGCCACGGCGGCCCTGGTGCGCGACAGCGGGATGCGCGTGCTGTCGGCTGGGGGAGTGGGCGCGGCGGCCCACGTGGAGCGGCTGATCGATACCGGCGCGGAGGCGGCAATAATCGGGCGCGCGCTGTACACGGGTGACATCACCGTGGCCGCGGCGCTGGCGGCGGCGCGAGGATAGGCGGAGACCCGGAGCCTCCGCAGGACGGCTAGACTACGGCGGCCGCCACGGCGTCGTCATCGCCCACCGCGACGCCGCCCCGTTGGTCCAGGTATTGCTGGCGCAACGCCAGCCGCTCCGACGAGGTTTCGTCCCAATCGTCCCGGTGGACTTCCATCAGGATGAAGTCATGGGACATGCGGCGGACGTTTCGTACCGGGTTGAAGCCCGACCGTTCGAAGCACTTCTGCGCCCGGTGGTTCCATTCCAGCGTGTGGAGGTAAACCCGCTTGAGCCGCAGATCGTCGAACATGTGGTGGAGCAGGGTCACCACCGCGTCGTAGCCGTAACCGCCGCTCCAATAGTCCCGATCCCCGATGACGATGCCCAGCTCGGCTTCCTTGGAAAGGCTGTCGAGGTCGTAGTACATGCAGTTGCCGATGAACTTGCCCCCGGCGACCTCGATGGCGAAGTGATGCGAACCCGGCGTGGGCCAGCGGATCTGGTCCTCGAAGAGCTTCAGGTAGCGCTCGTACTTCATGGTCAGCGGGTAGGCGGCGTCCAAGCGAGCGATCTCGGGGTCGCTGCGCCAAATGTAGTCCTTCTCGGCGTCCCCCATGCGCTTGCCCCGCAGGAGAACACGGACGCCCCGCAAAACCAGGTCCTTGCTCATTGCTCCGCCCCTCGCCGGTAGGAATCGATCAGCGAACGGGCCGCTTCCAACACCGCGCGCTCGTTGTCGTATTCGAGCAGATCGACCGCCTGTTCGTAGCTGCACCATTCCACCACGTCGAATTCGGCGTCGTGATCCGAGGTGCTGCCGCCCATGGGCTCCATCAGGTAGAAGTAGACGGTCTTGTCGTAGCGGATGCCGTCGTCGTGGCCAACGAAGAAATACCGAATGCTGGTTATGGGCGCCAGGACGTTGACGTGTACTCCGGTTTCCTCCTGCACTTCCCGCTGCGCCGTCTGCTCCACGGTCTCGCCCGTCTCGGGGGTGCCTTTGGGCAGGCGCCAGGTCAAGGGCGCGTCCTCGCTGTGGAAGCCGGGACGCGCGCGCGCGCACAGCAGGGTCTCGATCAGGTCGTTCGTCTGCCGGAACACCAGCCCTCCGGCCGACACCACCTTTACGTTGGAGCGGGGTCCGGTTGCGTAGGGATCGGACACGGCCGGCATGGCATCGTCGTCAAAGCTGAAGCCCGCGCTGGCAACGCGCGGCTCGTCGTCTGGAAGCATCGTGGGGTTGTTCATGACATTGGAGTCTGGGAAAGCATATTCAAGTCATTGTAGCCGCAGGGCCGGGACGGGTCAAACGAGCCATCCACCTCGTAACTGTTCAGGCTTGCGGGGAAAATGTCATTGCGAGCATAGCGCGGCAATCTCGTTGGCGCAGGGGAGCCCTTTGGGGCAGACGTTGCGGCTACGGCGTCGGGATTGCCACGG
>JAPPMU010000009.1 GCA_028873965.1 Chloroflexota bacterium | reverse complement strand
GGCAAGCTGCCGGACAACAGCATCGCCGAGGCCCTGACCCGGCTGCCCGGACTCGCAGGTGAAAGAGACCTGCAAACGGGCCGTCAACAGAACATCAGCATTCGCGGACTTTCGGGAAACTTCGCCACCGCGCTCCTGAACGGTCAGCAGCAGGTGAGCGCCTCGCTTACGAGCCGCAGCGTGCAGTTCGACCAGTATCCTTCGGAGCTGTTGTCCAGCGTGGTGGTGTACAAGACGCCGAGCGCCTCGCTCTCGGGCCAGGGTCTTTCGGGCACGGTGGACATGCAGACCGTCCGGCCGCTTGACTTTGGCGAGCCCGCTATTGCCGGCAACGTGCGCTACGAGTGGAACGACAAGCCGGCCGCCAACCCGGATGGAGAGAGCCGGGGGCAACGCTACACTATTTCCTATATTGACCAGTTCGACAACGAAAAGGTCGGTTTTGCCGTCGGATACGCCGGCGTCTCCGCGCCGACGCAGAGTGATTCGCTGCCCCTTTGGAACTGGGGCAACCCTGACATCGCCAATGCGAACGTCGGTCTGGTAACCCCGCCCCTGGCACTGAGGGGTTTCGCGTCGCAAGCCCTGTCCGTGGTGCTTGAGCGCGATAGCGTCATGGGGGTCCTGGAGTTCAGGCCGTCCGAACGAACGACCCATGTCCTGGATGTGTTTTACTCGCAGTTCGAGGAACACAATGTAACGCGACTGGCCCAGACAGTATTCAACATTCACCGCCCCCCCACCGGGATGAAACCCGACACTCTGGGGCCGAATCCGGTAGTGGACGCCGGTCGGGTGGTCGGAGGCACTTACGAGAACCTGAAGCTGACCGTAGTCAATACGGATAGGAGTACGGATGCCCAACTGGGGTCGGTTGCCTGGACCTCGGAATTCGAGCTGAGCGATGCCTGGTCGGCAGAGATCAAGTTGAACACATCGGTCATTGACCATAGCCAGACGGAGATTCAATCAAGATCCGCTACAGGCCGCGGGCGGGAGGGGGCGAGGGATACATTGGCGTTCACGATAAACGATGTCGGGCTCCCCACATTCAGCGGAGTGCTTGACTATACCGCGCCCGGCGTTTTGGTCCTGACAAACCCGGGGGGTAACACGGGGGGAGCCGCATCCCCCGGTGGAGCCGTCGGCTGGTACAACGTGCCGGCCACCGACGATGAAATCTCCCAGGTGCGCGCCGCCGCGCAGCGCACGCTCGATGTGGGTGGCCTGAGCGACATTCATTTCGGTGTGCAAACCGATCAACGCAGCAAGGTCCGCGACCACAGTCAGGCGGCGTTCATCGTCATGGCCGATGGGATGCTGACTGCGCCGATCCAGGCGATCGGGTCTGTACAGTTGCCATGGGGTTTCCCCGCGATAGCGGCCTACGACGCAAGGGCCGTCTTTGACAGCGGCATCTACGAGCTGGAGAGAAACCTGGCCAGCGGTGTGTTGGCCAACAACTATTCGGTGGATGAGCAACTGCTCATGGCCTTCCTGGAGTTCGGAGTGGACTCCACGCTCTTCGATGTGCCGGTCACCGGCAATTTCGGCGTGCGGATCATCAACACCGACCAGAGTTCGACGGGGTCGAGACTCAGGAACGCCAACAACATTGTGAACAGGCGGCAGGGTCTCGTCAGCGAAGACTTCACCGATGGCGTCACCTACACCGACTACCTGCCGAGCATGAACCTGAACTTTGCGGTGGCCGAGGGCAAGGTGGTTCGCCTCGGCATCGCCAGGGCCCTTGCGCGTGCCCCCATTCACGATATGCGCGCCAGCCAGAGCATCAACTTCAATGCAACCAGGGCGGACAGTACCGATGTCTACATGTCGCCCTGGGGGGGCAATGGCGGGAATCCCCTGCTCAGGCCCTGGATCTCGAATCAGATCGACCTCTCCTATGAGCACTACTTCTCCGAAAGCCGCGGTTACTGGGCCGTGGCCGCTTATTACAAGGACCTTGAGTCCTATATTTTCCAAGACGAGTTGTTGGTGGATTTCTCAGGCTTTCCGACCGACCCCGTTCCCGTTCTCAGCGAGGGTATTGTCAACAGGCCGCAAAACGGCATGGGTGGCGAGCTTTACGGCGTCGAATTCAGTCTGCAGATCCCCGGCGAGATGCTGACTCCGGCTTTGACCGGGTTTGGCGCGGTCTTCAACGCATCGGCCACCGACAGCAGCATCATTGTCAACCCGAGAATCCCGGAGGCGCGCCTGCCGGGCCTGTCGGAAGAGGTGGTGAACACGACCCTCTACTACGAGCGCTTCGGCTTCTCGGCCCGGGTCAGTTCCACGTTCCGCTCGGACTTCATCGTCGCCGTTGGGGGCCTCGGCGGGATCAACAACCAGGCCACGGAGGCCGAGCAGATCGTGAGTGCGCAGGTTGGTTACAACTTCAGATCGGGCTCTCTGGCCGGATTGAACGTTTTCCTCCAAGGTCAGAATCTGACCGACCGGATCAGGCACCTCTATTTCGAGCGTGACCCGCGCCTTGCGAGCAGGTTTAGCCTGTACGGGCGCACTTTCCTGCTCGGCGCATCCTACAGGTTGTAGTGGGACACCGACTTCGAGCCGCAGCGTTGGTTGCGGCTCTTTGGGCGGCAGCGACAGGCAGCGCACAGGAGTTTGAAGGCGAACGTCTGCTGTCGCCCGGCGGTGACATCGAAGTCAGCGTGGCGGCAAGGGGCGGCCGTCTTGGATACGCCGTTCATTACCGGGGCGAAGAAGTCGTTCGGCCTTCGCAGCTTGGTGTGCTCTTTGAGAGTCGGCACGGATTCAATGATGGGTTGGTGCTGACAGGGGAGCCTGAACGGCGCAGCTCCGACACGACCTGGGAACAGCCCTGGGGCGAGAATCGCTTCGTCAGGGATCACTACAACGAACTCCTGGTGACCGCCCGGCACGAAGTGTCCGGCGCGGTGATCGACATCAGGATTCGCGCCTTTGACGACGGTATCGGGTTCCGCTACGAGATGCCGGAGCAGCCCGGAATCGAGTCGCTGAACATCGTCAGGGAGCTGACCCAGTTTGCCTTGCCGCCCGATGCGACCGCGTGGTGGATACCGGCGGACCGTACCAATCGATACGAAATCCTGTACCGTGAAAGCGGGCTCGAGGAGATCGACCGCGTCCACACGCCGGTCACGTTCCGCCTGCGGAACGGTACGCACCTGAGCATCCACGAAGCCGCGCTGGTGGATTATTCGGGAATGACGCTCATGCAGGAATACACCGGGGGGTTCCGGGCGGAGTTGCGACCATGGTCGGACGGCGTGCTGGTGAAGACTGCCGTGCCCTTTGTCAGTCCCTGGCGAACGATTCAGATCGCGCCGGATGCCGTGGGTCTGGTCAATTCAAACCTGATACTGAATCTGAACGAGCCCAACAAGCTGGGTGACGTGTCCTGGGTCAAGCCCGGGAAATACGTCGGCATCTGGTGGGCCATGCACATCAATGAGCGCTCCTGGGGCCGTGACGGGGTGCACGGCGCCACCACCGAGGAGACCATGCGCTACATGGACTTCGCCGCCGAGAATGGCTTCGTCGGCGTGCTGGTGGAGGGCTGGAACGTGGGCTGGGACGGCGACTGGCAGGCGGCCGGCGATCTGTTCAGCTTTACCGAGAGTTACCCCGACTTCGATATCGAAGCAGTGACCCGCTACGGGCACGAGCGGGGCGTGGAGTTGATCGGGCA
>JAPPMU010000022.1 GCA_028873965.1 Chloroflexota bacterium | reverse complement strand
GAGCGTGCTGACGATTTAAAATCACACCGTCGTTCCTGCGAAAGCAGGAATCCAGAAAAGCCTCTGTCACAGAAACGTTGGCCTTGTTTAGTACGCTTTGGATTCCGGCCCCGTATCAAGTACGGGGTGACGTTCTTTCGCCGGAATGACGGAATTTGTCAACAGGCTCCAGGTTGCACGAGCCCCTACAGACGGACCCGCGCGATGGCGATCAGCACGCCCAGGATGAGGGCGAGGATGCCCCACAGGTTCAGCACCAAGCCTCCGGTCAGGATCATCGCCACCAATGAACTTAGCACCACCGTGCCGCCGGCGATGTACATGAGGCCCTTGCTGCGTTTCAGGTTGACCACGCGGCTGATGATCTCGCCCGCCGCGTAGCCGACGACCACCGGGGTGACCAGGAACGCTATGAACCGGGTGCCGGTGAAGAACATCAGCGTGAGCCACAGGATCACGCCCAGGACTCCGATGACGGCGGCCGCAACCAGGGCCTTGGCGTAGTTCGCCGGCCGCACATCGAAGGTCGGCATCGGCACCGGCCGCCCGCACTCCCGGCAGCGGATGCCCACCGGGGCCTGCACCAGGCAGTCCGTGCATATCGGCCGCCGGCACTGGCTGCACGACAAGCCCGTGGGCACCGCCGGGTGCCAGTGACAGGTCATCGCCTGCGAATCGGTGTGCTGTTCCGCCATATCCTCGTTATCCTCTGGTCCGCAACCATTATCGTCGGTGTGTCAATGTATGCGAGCCCTCACGCGGACCCGGTTCCGTAAATTGTCAGAATCAGGATTTGCGGGATTTTATGATTGGACAGGATTGGAATTTCTCCACCATGGAACGGTTCCAATCCTGATAACCGTGAGATCTTGAAAATCCTGGTTCTGGCGTTTCTACGACGCAAGCTGGGTACGCGTGAGATGCGAGATGCGGCGCTGATGACGCAGGATGCCGTGCTCGGGTGCGGACATGCCGGGGTCGCGGCCATGGCGACGCCAGTCGCCGTCAACTCGGGTCGTTCCGATACTCGGCGGTGCGGGCGAGCCACTCCTCCCGGTCGGCGATGTCCCGATCCCGGAGCAGCCGGTTGAGCAATACCGCGCTCCGCGACAGGCCCTCCGGCGCCGGCTGCCCGTTGGACGCCAGGCGTTTCACCAGCATCAGGATTGCCCCCGTTGCCGCGAACACTGCCAGTTGCTCGTTGCCGCCGACCAACAGCAACCGCTCCGGCCACACCATTGCCATCGCCGGCAGCGCGATCATCACTACCAGCAGCCACTCGGCAGACCGCCGCGTCACCCGCCATCCCAGCACGTACAAAACCAGACCCGCCGCAAAGAACAGCGGCGACATCCCCGCTATTGCGCCGGCCCACACGCCGACGCTCCGGCCCCCGGTGAAGCGCAGGAACGGTGACCAGCCGTTGCCCAATATGGCGAACAGCGGCGTCAGCATCAGCCACCAAGACGCCTCCGACAAGCCCAGCGCGTAATGTCCAACCACCACCGGCCCGGCGCCACGTCCCATGTCGATGACAGCGATCAGCAACCACCACTTCTTTCCAAACTGGCTGGCGAAATTGCTGGCACCGACGTTGCCGCTGCCGTGCTGCCGGAGGTCGATACCACGCAGGGCCCGACCCAGCAGATACGAGACCGGCAGCGCCCCGATGAGATAGGCAACCACCCACAGGCCAATCAGGGCTGCGGCATCCCCCGACATTTGGGCAACCCCACCGTTGCCAGCCTCTGAGGGGGTCGCGCGCTACCGGCGCGACGCCAACCGACGGGCGGCATCCTCCAGCCGCTCCACCGTTTCCAGGGGCGGCCCGTTGACGCCGGGCAGCGGCTCCCGCGAGTTCCCGCTGTGATGATAGTCGCTGCCGCCGCACGGGATCAGGTCGTAGGCCCGCGCCACGTCGGCCAGCCAATCCACCGTGGCCTCGTCGTACATGGCGTAGTGGACTTCCATGCCGTGCAGGCCGGCGGCCTTGAGTTCCTCAACCGTCTCGATCAGGGATTGTTCCGGCTCGGGCTCGTTGCCGCGTCGCTCGAACCACGGGTGCGCGAACACGGCCACGCCGCCCACGTCGTTCAGCAATTTCACCGCGTCCGGTGGCGTGAGCTTGGACCGCTCCACGTAAGCCTTTCCGTTGCGTCCGAGGTATTCCCGGAACGCCTCCGACGGCTCGGGGAAATAACCCTTTTCCACCAGCGCCTGGGCGATGTGCGGCCGCCCCACCGAGGCGTCGCCGGCAATCTCAAGAACCCGCTCCCACTCGATGTACATGCCGAACTCGGCCAGCTTGCGCACCATGCCTTCGCCCCGCGCCAGCCGACCCTCGCGGAACCCGGCCAGCATCTCCTGGAAGCCGGAGTCTTCGATGTCCATGAAGTACCCGAGCATGTGCACTTCGCCGCCTGGCACGTCACAGCTGAGCTCGATGCCTGGGATGAGCCGCATACCCGGGATCCGGTTCACGGCCTGTTGGGCTTCTTCCAGCCCCGCCGTGGTGTCGTGGTCGCTGACGGAAATGGTCCGCAGTCCCTTGGAAGCGGTGAGCTCCACCAGCTCGGTTGGGGTCAGCCGTCCGTCCGACGCGGTGGTGTGCAGGTGCAGGTCAACGGAAATTGCCATCAGGTCTCCCGGTATGCGTGGGTGTTCTGCTCGTTATACTTCCACGCGGCGGTCGATGCGCACGATGTCCGTGGCGTGGCCGGTGTCGTCATCGATGTCGATCAGCACGGAGTTGAGTATGCACGCGCCCTTGGCCGGCTCGAACCGCTGGGGCAGGCCCGTGCGGAACCGCTCCAGCACCGGCGCGACCTCGGTGCCGATGATCGAGTCCTGGGGGCCAGTCATCCCGAGGTCGCTGACGTAGGCGGTGCCGCCGGGCATGATGCGGGCGTCAGCCGTGGCCACATGGGTGTGCGTGCCGACTACGGCGCTGACCCGGCCGTCCAGGTACCAGGCGAGGCCCTGTTTTTCGGACGTGGCCTCGGCGTGGAAGTCCACCACCACCGTTTTCGGGGTGAAGCCCAGCTCGGTTTCTGCCTCGGCGAGCCGCTTGTCGGCCTCGCGGAACGGGCAGTCGATGGGCGGCATGAACACCCGACCCTGCAGGTTCATTACCATCACGTCGCCGAACATCATCCAGCCGCGCCCCGGCGCGCCGTAGTAGTTTGCCGGGCGCAGCAGCGGCAGCTCCTCCATGTGGGGCAGGATCTCTTTCTTGTCCCAGATGTGGTTGCCCGAGGTCATCACGTCAACGCCGGCCTGGAGAAGGGCGTTGGCGGTCTTGGGGGTCAGGCCGAACCCGCCGGCGGTGTTCTCGGCGTTGGCAGTGACCAGGCCGATGTCCAGTTCGCGGCGCAGGTCGGGCAGCAGCCGGGACAAGGCGCTGCGTCCCGGCTTGCCGATTATGTCCCCAATCATCAAGACTCGCATAACATGATCCGTAGAGGGCTGCCCGGTTAGTGGCAAGGGACGCTGGATTCCGGCTTTCGCCGGAATGACGGCTTAAGGTGAGTGGCAAGGGACTCTGGATTCCGGCTTTCGCCGGAATGACGGGTTGAAGGTTAGTGGCAAGGGACTCTGGATTCCGGCTTTCGCCGGAATGACGGGTTGAAGGTTAGTGGCAAGGGACTCTGGATTCCGGCTTTCGCCGGAATGACGGCTTGAAGGTTAGTGGCAAGGGACTCTGGATTCCGGCTTTCGCCGGAATGACGGCTTGAAGGTGAGTGGCAAGGGACTCTGGATTCCGGCTTTCGCCGGAATGACGG
>JAPPMU010000048.1 GCA_028873965.1 Chloroflexota bacterium | reverse complement strand
TGTCCCCGGGCGCAAGACGGCCGCAAAGATCCTCGAACCAGCCGATGGTCCCCTCCGGCGGCTCGTCGCGATAAGGCTCGCCCTGGCCGACGCCGTCGAAACGGTCGAGCAGGAAAATCGCAAGCCTGGCCAACTCGCCGGCCGGCTGCGTCAGATTCTCGATGGCGTCATCCACCATCGCCGGCACGGCCCGGAGCTCGCGGGACAACGCTGCCCGTTCCTCGGGCGTCGACGGCGCCTCCACATACGGTATGGCCCGTATCTGGTACAGATAGGTCAGGGGGTCGCGCGACCAGGGCTGCGTCACCCGGTGCTGGAAGACGAGGTCATTCATCTTCGACCAGACCAGCAGGTAATCCACCTGCTGCGGGACGGACCACGAGGACGTATCGATGTCGAGAAGCCGCCCGCGGAAGTCTTCGAGCTGCGCGCGTTGATTCTCGACGGCGCCGCGGCCCAGGTCCGGCACGCCGTCGCGCCGCTCGGGCGTGGCGAGTTCGAGAATCTCCTCGTTCATCCCGATCAGTTCGAAGTAGCCGCCCTGCGCGAAAGCGCCGGAGCAGCACGCCAGCATCAGCGGCGCCAGAAAAAGTCTCGTTGGATTGTCCACGTACTCAGGCTTGCGGACAGGGCCGCGAGGGCTCGTGGAACCCTCGCGGCCGTCAACCTTCAAATCGCGACCCGGCCTAGAGGCCCACCTCCACACCCACGAAGTAGCTGCGGCCCATCGGATCGTAGAGGTTGACCGCGATGTTGAGATCGGTGCCGGCCAGGTAACCCCAGATCGGAGGTTCATTGTCAGTGAGGTTGTTGATGCCGAAGTTCAGCGCGGTATTTTCGGTGATGTTCCAGCTGCCGTTCACATTGAATGTAACCCAGGGATCTTGCGTACCGACCTCAAGTGGACCGGAGGTCTCGGACAGCTCGAGCTGACCGACATAGTTCATCTCCGGACTCAGAGTCAGTGGGCCCGAATTCCAGTTGACGCGCAGCAGGCCGCGGAAATTCGGCGACGGACGAGTAGCCCCTCTTGAGCAGGCGCCGCTGTATTTGCCCGCGCAATCGAGCGCCGGAGTACTTTGCAACACCTGGATTTCGTTCGTGAACTGCCACGATCCGAACCACGAAATGTCCATGGTTGCCTCACGATCGGGCAACGACAGCCAATTGGGCACGCTGTCAACGATGTATGAGGCCGACCAATCAAGGCCGTCCACGTTGCGGTCGGCCAGGTTCAGCAATGGGGCGTGGACTTCCAGGATATGGCCGTTCCGGTCACGGACAATCGACTGACACGAGGCGGAGTTGATATCCAGGGTCGTAAAGCAGTCACTGATCAACTGCGGGCCGGCAACTGTGGCAATGGAGCCCGTCATCTCGATCATGTAGTAGTCCAGCGACATGGTCAGACCGGTCAGGAAATTCGGCGAGAGCACGAATCCTGCCGTGAGGGTGTCGGCTTGTTCTTCCGACAAATCGGGGTTGCCTCCACTGATCTCGTCATACCCCTGCCGCGCCGATACGAGCAGCGTGTCAATAAGATTGGCAGGCACGCCTTGCTGAACGCACAGATCCTTGACAGCTTGCGACGGGTTTTGGGCAGCTATGCAAGGGTCAGTGTCGGGCTCGAAGCCGGCGCTAATCGGCCTCAACAGCTCGTTCAGGTGGGGCGCGCGGATGGCCGTGCCATAGCCAGCCCGGATTTTCAACTGTTCGTTGACATCCATGTCCAGAGACAAATTCCAGGTGGACACCGAACCGACAGTCGAGTAGTTGGCGACGCGGGCGGCGCCCTCAAGCGCCAGACTCTGCAAGCCCATCTGGTCGTTGAGGAGCGGTACCCTGGCCTCGCCAAACACCTCGTACAGGTCGTAATCGCCATCCACGACCGAGGGCGCTATGGATTGGGACGTGAGATCGCCGCGCAATTGCACGTCGTCCGGCACGACGCGGATGCTTTCCATGCGGTATTCCGCACCGAACGCCGTCGCGACTGTGCCCGCGGGCAGCTCGAACAAATCGCCGGCTAGGGTGGCGCCCGCGACGGTCCGCTTGAATCGATAGTCCGTAACCCTCTCGGTTCGCAGGAATTGGACCATCTCCGGTGTCAACACGTCCGTGCCAAATACGTTTACGGGCACACAGCCGCGGATCGGGTTGCGGCAACTTGCAGTACCGTCTTCATTGACAACGACATCGAGGCCAAGCGCCAGAGACGACTTCGATGTCAGATTAACGAGCGTCCAGGCCGTATCGTTTCTGGAGTACTGATAGAACGTATCCCATGTCCAGTTGTTTTCGCCGAGGTCGAAGTCACCGCGCAGCCCCCCTGTGACCAGGAACGCATCGGTGGTGTAATCGAAGTGTCGTGGCCCGAATTCCACCATGCGCCGGCCGGTCCCGAACACTTCGTAATTGCCATCGCCGTCCGGATCGAAAATCGCCGCGTTCTGCGCCCAGAAGTTTTGCAGCGTCGGGCTGAACACCGGGTTGTTGACCGCATTCGGGATGTAGACCGTACCGCGTGGATAGCCGGCAGACGTCGTTGGGGTGGCGTCGTAAGCCATCTGATAGTCCTGCTGGTACTTGATGTTGAAGGCCTGGGCATACGCCTCGACCCGGTCGTTGATCTCGGTACTGCCCAAAGCGCTGATCTGGAATCGTTCAATGGGCCGCAACAGGTAATTGGTCTCCGCGTAGTTGTACCCGTCTCGGATATGGCACCATGGCAACGGCTGGCCGCCAGCGCCGAAACGTACCCCCCTGATTGAGTTCCCAGCCGGGCAGTCGCCGTCCGCATTGCTGAGATCGAGGCCCTGGACCATCGCCATTTGCTGAGGGTTCATAAAAACCCGGTTACCTTCAATATTGCTTGCGGCAAACTGCACCAGCTCGCCTTCCGGGCCCACGGGGTAAAGGGGTATGGCGGAGAAACTCCGATCGGCCCCGAGGATTGTGCCGCGCTCGGACCAGGAGAACGCGAATGCCACGTTGCTGGTGCCATCGTCGGTGCCATAGCCCACCAATAAATCCGCCCGCTCCGTCTCGCCGTCGCCGTAACCGCTTTGGCCACGCTGGTAGCGGGCGGTTACACCCTGGATATCGTTTCGCAAGCGAAAGTTGACGACGCCGCCGATGGCGTCCGATCCGTAAATCGCGGAGGCGCCGCCGGTGACCAGTTCAGCCGACTGCACCATGATGTCCGGGATGCTGGCCAGGTCCGCGACACCCGAAACCTCGGCCGGGATATAGCGGCGGCCGTCAACCAGCACCAGCGTGCGCACCCTGCCGAGGCCCCGCAAGTCGGCACTCATCGCCGCGCCTCCGTACTGATTTGAGTTGGAGGTGGATTCGGGCCTTAGCTGGGGCATCCGGTTCACGGTCTGCTCCAGGGTCAGGAAACCCGAGTTATGAATCTCGTCCATGCCCACGGTGGCCACTGGGCTGATCTCGACGAAATCGCGATCGCGCCGCAGGCGGGATCCGGTGACGACGACCTCTTCCAGGACGTCAGCTTCCTGCGCATTGGCAACAGTCACGGTAAGGCCCGCACCCGCGGCCGTGCTTGCGATCAGAGCGCACTGCACTGCCCTGCTGATTGGCGTAAGACGGTGTTTCATCAACTTCTCTCCCCTAACAGGCTAAAAGTGCAGCCGGCGGCGGGCAGTCGAACGCTCCATATCGGGGCGACTGCAAACTCCACCGGCTGCTGTCATTAAACCTCGGCCCGCCGCCATCGTGTCGATATAGACCTGCCGATCCGAAAGCGACGCGTGCGCAACGCGCACACCTGTTCGCTATCAGCCGCATACTATGGTTCGCGTGATTGTCGTGTCAATGGTTTCCCGGCGATTTGTTTCAAAACCACAC
>JAPPMU010000004.1 GCA_028873965.1 Chloroflexota bacterium | reverse complement strand
GACTATGACTCATTGCATCCTACTTATGCCAGTACAGGTTTGATCGAGTACTAGCTTTGCGCAATTCAAGCCGCGTAAGCGAGGGAATCCGCCATACGGTGGTACAAAGTGGCGGGGAGTTCCCTTACGTCGGGGGCATCGGGGCGCGTCGAACTCCCGTTCTCGTCCCTCTGGTTCGCTTGATGGAACTCAACAGCTCGGGGTCGAAACGCCTGCGCCGCTAATGGCAGCCACACAACGATGCTATCCGGCCACGGTGCGGCGCAAACGCTAACGGCTCGCCGGTTACAGCAGGGTAACGCCCGGTTCATCTTTCGTTAATGCAAGCGACACCATCCTTTTACACCCGCGAAAAGGCAGCGCAATAAAGGGACACTAGCATCATTCCCAATAATCCATAGGACAGGGAACTTGACCAGCGAAACCAAAGCGACGGCGATCCATTGCCCTTACTGCGCATTCCAGTGCGGCATGACGCTGTCTATGGGCGATGCCGGCGACGTGGAAATCGCCGGCGACCCGTCGTTTCCGGTGAACCGGGGCGCGCTGTGCGTGAAGGGTTGGACGGCGGCGGCGGCCAGCATCCGGTCACTGGGAATTGATCGGGGCCTGCCTTTTCCGGTGGAGGACATCGCCGGCGCTGAGGCGGTTCTGCTCATGGGCGATAACCCGGCCGAAACCATGCCGCCCATGATGCAGTACTTCGATGCGCAGCGTGAGAACGGCGGACGGTTGATCGTCGCGGACCCCCGGCTGACGCTCACGGCGCAGCGGGCGGACCGGCACCTGCGCTTGATGCCGGGAACCGACGCTGTCCTGGCCAACGGGTTGCTGCACATTCTCATCCGGGACGGGATGGTTGACGAAGCCTATATCGCGGACCGCACCGAGGGCTTCGACCGGGTCAAGGCGGAGGTGCGACCTACTGGCCGGAGCGGGTGGAACGGATCACCGGAGTGGCCGAGGCTGAGCTGAACATGTGGCGTGAGCAATCTTCGTTGGAAACCATAATTGCGCCCACTCTCGAATCCAGAAGACGTGCTCACCAGACTCTCATGAACCCCATTAGGTCGGTAGCGGAGTTGGCTGGACTTCTGCCCAAGCGAGGGTCTAAATTTCTTGTGAAAGGGCAACGGATGGGGGCAATCAATGACGTGGTGCTTAACGTACTTAGCGAGACATTGTCCGTGGAGCAGGAGATTTCAAAGTCTGCAATGCGCAGTTCGGCGTTAGATATCGACTCGGCATACAATGCCATTCGGCGCGGCTATAACGATTTGAAGGCAGACATAGAAAATGCGATGGAGGAAGGGTGATGGGAGCGATTAACTCATGGCGGAAAAGGCACTTCTTGGGCACTGACGCATTGATTGCGCTGTTCGTATCAACTCTAATCGTGATGGCTGCTTATGTGACCGAGGCCGGCACGAATGTCCATGTGCACTTTGAGCAAAACCTGTTAATGCTATACCGAACAACGGCTACAATAGCGGGAACGTTGATGGGTTTTTCCATGGCTGGCACCGTGATGGCCATCAACTTTTGGCAAGACAAATGGTTTGACCTTATCAAGAGAGATGATAAAAGTACGCGCGAAATTTGGGTGACTTTAAAACAAACTACTTGGTGTCTCGCCTTACTTACGGCGACGGCCCTTTTTGTCATTGCAGCCGGCGGTGGATCCACTCCAGATAAGTGGACAATTGTCCCGTATTTGATCGCATTCTCGATTGCCGTCGCTAGGCTGATGAGATCTGTGAGCATTATTCACAGAATGTTGGACATAGCAGTTCAAGCCTTGAGAAACAACTGAAGGCTATCACACTCGGGTGCCTCCGAGACGACCCTGTAGGCAGGGTTAGCGGGTTGGACACTTTGCTCACCGCGTTGGGGGCGCCATTTGTGATCCCCGAAGGCAGCACATTTTCGGTATCGAACTGCGTCGCGCCATGGCACAGTGGGCAAGGACGGCGACACGCTGGACTGCGACCTGGCGGTGCTGTCGGCCGGCATCCGGCCCAACGTGGACCTGACGCGGATGGCCGGCCTGCACGTGCGGCGCAGCATCCTGGTCAACGACGAGCTCACCTGCCGCAACGACCAGGACATCTACGCCATCGGCGAGTGCGCCGAGCACCGCAGCATGGTACTGATCACGAAGGCGCCGGAAGTGTTTGCGGTGAGCGATATGTCCCTGGCCGCGTCCCACAACCTTGGCAATGCCGCGCAGATACCCCTGGGCGAGGGGCGCCGGTTCGACATCGACGGCGTGGGCATCGCCGTATTTCGCAGCCGCCGGGGGCGAGTGTACGCCGCCCAGGCGGAATGCCCCCATCGCGCCGGCCCGCTGGCCGACGGGTTGCTGGGCGGTGAAGCATTGATCTGCCCGCTGCACAACTTCCGATCAACGTGGCCACCGGTGAACCGCTGGGCAACGACTGTCCGGCGTTGCGGACCTACCCCGTCTCGCTGAACGAAGCCGGCGAGATCCTGGTCGCGGTATCCGGGTCGCAGCCGACCCGGTCCGACAGTTCGGAGATGAGTAAATGAGCCTGCTGAACGCCGCCGCAGATGGCGGAAAAGCCACCCGGATACGCCTGTTCAGCCAGGCCGCGCCGCAGATGCGGACGTTCCACATCACCTGGTTCGCCTTCTTCCTGTGCTTCTTCGGGTGGTTCGGCATCGCCCCGATGATGGCGGTGGTGCGCGAAGACCTGCTGCTGACCAAGGCGCAGATCGGCAACACCATCATTGCGTCGGTGGCCATCACCATTGTGGCCCGCCTGGTCTTCGGCTGGCTGTGCGACCGCATCGGCCCCCGGCTAGCCTACAGCGGCCTGCTGATTGTCGGCTCGTCCCGGTCATGTGCATCGGCCTGGCCCAGAATTACGAGACTTTCCTGCTGTTTCGGCTGGCCATCGGCGTAATCGGCGCGTCTTTCGTTATCACGCAGTACCACACGTCGGTGATGTTCGCGCCCAACGTGGTCGGCACGGCCAACGCTACAACCGCCGGCTGGGGCAACATGGGCGGCGGCGTCACCCAGATGGTCATGCCCCTGGTTTTTGCAGGCGTGCTGATGTTCGGAGTCGGCGAAGTGCTGGGCTGGCGCATCGCCATGGTGATACCGGGCGCGGCCCTGATGCTGGTAGGCGTCGCCTACTACTTCCTCACGCAGGACTGCCCCAACGGCAACTACCGTGACCTGCGCGCCCGCGGCCTGATGCCGGATTCGTCTGGAAGCAAAGGTTCATTCCTCGAAGCGGCCCGGGACCCGCGCGTCTGGGCGCTGTTCGTGATATACGGCGCGTGTTTCGGCGTGGAGCTGACCATCAACAACATTGCCGCGTTGTATTACTACGACCGCTTTGAGCTCAACCTGGCCACCGCCGGCATCATCGCCGGCACCTTCGGACTGATGGGACCGGTGATGTTCCTGGGCGGCGTGCTGCTGGTGGAAGGACTCGCCCTGATCCTCTTCTCCCAGATGGCGACGCTGTTCCTGGCCGTGGGCGCGATGATCGTGTTCAGCCTGTTAGTGCAGATGTCCGAGGGAGCGACCTTCTCAGTGGTGCCCTTCATCAACCGCAAGGCGCTGGGTTCCGTGGCCGGCATCGTGGGCGCGGACGGCAATGCCGGCGCGGTGGCCTTCGGGTTCCTGTTCCGCGCGGAGAGCCTCAGCTACGCCGACGCCCTGCTCCTCGTGGGCGTCGTGGTGATAATGGCTTCCACCCTGGTGCTGGCGGTGCAGTTCTCGCCGGAGACCGAGCGCGCAGAAAAGCGCGCCCTGGACCTCGCCCTGGCCGAGCGGGCGGGCTTCGCTCCGTCGGCGGCCGACTGAACCGGCGCCAAGTTTCGATCTACAGATTTGTCATCGCGAGGAGCGCAGCGACGCGGCGATCTCGTCACACGAAGAACGGTTCCTCCAGCAACGAGATTGCCGCGCTGCGCTCGCAATGACGAGTTTGCGAAACCGGGTACACGTGAGGGTCTGCAACTGTTCAGTGTTGATGGGTTTTCTGGTGGATTACACGTCGTTCCTGCGAAAGC
>JAPPMU010000020.1:159528-166328 GCA_028873965.1 Chloroflexota bacterium | reverse complement strand
TAATCCGTCATTCCGGCGCAAGCCGGAATCCAGAACATACCGACCGAACCAAGCGACCTACTGGATTCTCGTGGCAGCGGGAATGACGGCTCATGGTTCAAGGCAGCCATCCGGGACTTTGGAAAGGCCCTGCGGCGCGATACAGGGCAACCGCATACGGGCAGTTAATGCCCGTCATTCCTGCGAAAGCAGGAATCCAGTGTACGAATTCGTTAATGACGTTTCAGATTCGTTCATTTAGTGGCTAATGGACTCCGGCTTTCGCCGGAGTGACGCCGTTGTAATTTCATGTGCGATTGCCCTGCGGCACGATAGCTCCGTCTGGACACCCGCCGGCCCGTAGGATAGGCTAGCTACACCCCAACCCTTCCGAGAGCGAGAGATGTCAACCCAGATCGCCACCGTTCCGGACCGCATCGCGGCCAAGTTCGCTTCCGTCAAAGCCGAGGGCCGACCTGGTCTCGTGATGTTCGTCACCGTCGGTCATCCCTACAAGGACGCCGCCCTGGACGTGGTGCCGCGCCTGGTTGAGGCCGGCGCCGACGCCATCGAACTGGGGATGCCCTTCAGCGATCCCATCGGCGAAGGCCCGGTGATCCAGGCGTCCAGCTTCGTGGCCCTGCAAAACGGCGTTACCGTTCGGGATTGCCTGGATACCGCGGCTGCCCTGCGTCCCCGGGTCGGCGAAACGCCCCTCATTCTGATGGGCTACTACAACCCGATCATGTCCTTCGGCCTCAGCGAGTTTGCCGCCGCGTGCGCCGAGGCCACCGTCGACGGTCTCATCATCGTTGACCTGCCCGGCTCGGAAGCCGAGGCGCTGGTATCGGAACTCGATCCCTATGGTGTCCGGCTGATCCCTCTGCTCGCTCCGACCAGCACCGACGAAAGTATTGAGCTATCGGTTTCCCTGGGCGGCGGTTTCGTCTATTGCACCAGCGTGGTGGGCATCACTGGGGCGCGATCCGAAGTCTCCGATCGCGGTTTGGACCTGGTCGCCCGGGTCCGTCAGCGTACTGACCTTCCCATCGCGGTCGGGTTCGGCATCTCCCGTCGGGAGCACGTGCTGGAGGTCGGCAAACGGGCTGACGCGGCGGCAGTTGGCAGCCTCCTGGTGCGCGCTCTGGCCGACGGGCCTGATGAGCAGGCGGCGGATCGCGGGGCCGCCGTGGTAGCGGAACTGGCCGGGCGTGCCCAGTAGAAGATTCTGGTGCGACGCTCCGCATCGGGTTGAGTGACCATTTCCGAAATGCCGACGCTTGTCCCGTTGACAACGCACTGCGACCGGAGTAGCATTTTCGTCGAAATGAGTACCGCCTGCCGCCAAATCGCCCCCGGGTATTATCGCCCCTTCTACTTTTACGCTTACCGCAGCACGGCCAGCGTAATCCCGGCGTGGGAAGCCCGATAAAACTTGGTGACAACCACTTTGGCAGGACTTCAGCCGGACGCAGGCTGAAGTCCTTTTTGTTGGGAACGTCGGCCCCTCGCATCCGGTACCGTCAGGAGGACTAACAGATGGCAATCTCACCGGCAAAAGACGTGAACGTGATGAGTAACAATGCATTGATCAGACCGTCCGAACTGGAAGCCCGCCTTCCCCTCACCGCCAAGGCAGAAGAGGTCGTGCTCGATACTCGACGCCAGCTCGAGAACGTGCTCAACGGCGACGACGAGCGCTTTGCCGTCATCGTCGGTCCCTGCTCCATCCACGATCAGTCGGGCGCGCTGGACTACGCGGCCCGCCTCAAGCCCCTGGCCGACCGGCTCAGCGACCGCATCATGATCGTCATGCGCGTGTACTTCGAGAAGCCGCGCACCACCGTCGGCTGGAAGGGCCTCATCTACGACCCCAACCTCAACGACACTTACCAGATCGAGGACGGACTCCACCGCGCCCGCCAGTTGCTGCTGGACATCGCCGAAACCGGATTGAGTTCCGCCACCGAATTCCTCGACCCCATCGTTCCCCAGTACGTCTCTGACCTCGTCACCTGGGCCGCCATCGGCGCGCGCACCACGGAGAGCCAGATCCACCGCCAGATGGCCTCCGGCCTGTCGATGCCCGTGGGCTTCAAGAATGGCACTGACGGCGACCCCCAGACCGCCGTCGACGCTCTCGTCGCCGCCCGCACTCCCCAGGCGTTCCTCGGCATCGACCACGATGGTCAGGCTTCCATAGTCGAAACCCGCGGCAACCGCAACTGCCACTTGGTCATGCGCGGCGGCCGCAGCGGCACCAACTTCGACGCGCGCTCCATCGCCGCCGCCACTGACGCTCTCCGCAAGTCCGGCGCTCCCGCTCCCATAGTGGTGGACTGTAGCCACGGCAATTCCAACAAGGACCACACTCGCCAGCACATCGCCTTCCGCGACGTCATGCAGCAGCGGTTGGCCGGCAACTCCGACCTCATCGGCGTCATGCTCGAAAGCAACATCAATCCCGGTGCCCAGAAGCTCGGCGCCGACCCGTCCGAGTTGGAGTACGGCATCTCCATCACCGACTCCTGCATCGGCTGGGATGAGACGGTGGACCTGCTGGAGTGGGCCTACGAGTCCATCGGCAGCGAAGTCGCGGTACCGGCAGATTAAGCGCCGGCCCGTACATCCAACCGAGGCATTGAGGGGCGAACGCCGGTTCGCCCCTCATTCTATTCTTCCCGATGCTCAACCCCTGCCTGGCGCAACCACCGTGTTATAATCCGGGTAATTCCCAGTATAAATTTGACCCCCGGAAAGTCGGACAATCATTACCATACCATTGCAGTTCTAGGAGGCCGGTATATGTTCCCATCAGTTAGCCTCATCTCAGACGTTTCCCGTGAAGATGTTTCCCGGATTCGCGATTGGCTGCGCGATCCCGAGGTCAGTTCGTTGTGGTACGGCACCGATGACTCCGACGGCCACGCTCTGCACATCGGCTACGCGCCCGAATCCATTCAGGATGCGGATGACGATACGTGGCATCAGACATTCAACCAGGATGAAAGGCGCATCTACTCTATCTACGCCACCGATGAGGCCCACATCGGTGAGGGCCAGTTGCTGGTCGAATGGCCTCTGGAAGAGGCCCAGCTCTTCATCCTGATCGGACGCAAGGATCTCTGGCACCACCACTACGGCACCTCGGCCCTGGTCACCATGCTGGACGAAGCCTTCGACAACCTTGAGCTGCATCGGGTGTGGGTGGACGTTCCGGAGTACAACGAGCACGCGTTGCAGATGTTCCGGCACCTGGGTTTCGTGCTTGAAGGGCACCTGCGCCGCACCCACCGCAAGGACGGCAACTGGTACGACTCCTTTGCCATGGGTCTCCTGGTGGACGAGTACCACCGCCGCCGCGAACGGGTCCTGGCCCAGTACACGGCTTAGCCCGCGCCCGAGGCGCCCGGGTTCGAGATGCCCGGGGTGCGAGATGGAGGAATCATCATCATGCCGGTCATAACCATCAACGGCGTCATCGGCAGCGGCACGCTGGAGATCGGCCACCTGGTAGCCCAGAACATGGGCCTGAACTACGTCGATCGCTATATCTTCTCCGAAGCCGCCCGCCTGGTCGGTTCTCCGGTCAGCCGCCTCATCGAGAAGGAACAACGGGTTGTCCCATTTCGCGAGAAGGTCGCCCGCTTCATGCAAACCGTTCTCGAACGTTCCGCCGTGGCCGGCGCCGGCGCCGAGCCCTACTTCGGTCGTGGCATCGAAATGCTCCCGGCCGAAGCGTACACCGAGCTGGTGTCCGACGCCGCTTCGTCGTCCAACGTCCATGATCGTGCGTTCATCGAGGCTACCACTTCCGTCATCAAGGAGCTGGCCGGCGGCGGCGACGTCGTCATCATCGGCCGCGGCAGCAACATGATCCTGGCCGATACTCCCGGCGTCATCCACGTCGGCCTCCTCGCCCCCATGGACGTCCGCATCGACACCATGGCCAAGCGCGAGCTGTTCTCGGCCGACGAGGCCCGCGCTTACTCGGAGGACTTGGAAAACGCCCGGGTGACCTTCTACCGCAAGTTCTTCCGGGCCGAGGCCAACGATCCCACCAAGTTCCACCTGATGCTCAACATCGGCCGCATCTCCCAGAGCACCGCCGCGGAAATCATCGCCCACGCGGCCGAAGACATCACCGCCGCAGTTCCCGCCTAGCCGTGCTGCCCATCTCCGACGCCGGGCGGCATTACGGTTCCCGCCCGGTCGTCAACCTCGTTCTGATCGGGATTAACTGCCTCGTATTCTTGTACGAGATGGTCATCGGCGGATTCGGGTTCCTCTTCGGAGGCGGGAACCTGCCGATCTACGTGTTCTTCCTGCAGTTCGGCTTCATACCCGCCGAACTTTCATCCGGGCGCGGGTTCGAGTTTTTGCCCGTGGGAGCAGGAGCGGTCAGCATCGCGTCGCCCATTCCAACGTGGGGCACGATGCTGACCTGCATGTTTATCCACGGCAGCTTGATGCATTTCATTGGCAACATGCTGTTCTTGTGGGTGTTCGGCGACAACATCGAAGCCGCTTTCGGCCACGTCAAATACCTGCTGTTCTACCTGGTGGCCGGTGTCCTCGCCACCCTGTCCCACTACGCCATCGACCCGTCTTCTCAGACTCCCCTGGTCGGAGCCAGCGGCGCAATCTCCGGCGTCATGGGCGCATACCTGGTGCTCTACCCGCGCAACCGCATCCGCACCCTGATCATCTATTTCCTGATAACGGTCATTGAGCTGCGCGCGGTCTGGCTCCTCGTCATCTGGTTCGCGTTGCAGGCCATCCAGGGGCTCCTCTCCATCGGCGTCAGCCACGACGTTTCCACCGCCTTCTTCGCCCACATCGGCGGCTTCGTCGTGGGAGTCCTAGTGGGCCTGGCCGTCCGGCCCTTCCAGCGCGGCCCGGGCGGTGGCCGGGGCCGGCGTAGCGACGATTACCGACGGCCGCCGCAGTATTGGCGCGGTCGCCGAATTGATTGAACTCGCCGGAATGGATTACGATTGAACCGATTGAGATTACGG
Source organism: Chloroflexota bacterium (assembly GCA_028873965.1). GTDB lineage: Bacteria > Chloroflexota > Dehalococcoidia > Lucifugimonadales > UBA3495 > Bin87. Next base: position 161,331 of record JAPPMU010000020.1, on the reverse strand, counting down.
CGGAGGCTCCCCATGGACGTGAATGCAGCCAAGAAAATCGCCCGGGAGTACCTGGTTGACCTCTTCGACGATGAGAACATCACTGGCGTCGGCATTGAGGAAATCGTCCGCGATCATGAGACTGACCAGTGGCGTATCACCTTCGGCTTCGCTCGCCCGCCGGAACAAACCACGAACCTGGCAACGCTGTGGGGCCTCACCACCACCCGGGCCTATAAAACGGTTCACGTCAACGACGGCGATGGCATAGTGACCGCCGTAACCGACCGCCTGCTCCCCGACTTCAAATTCTGATTGGCATCTTCCGGCCTGTCGCACCGCACTTGTCTGAGCTGAACGATCAGAGGCCCGCAATGGACGCAAGAGCAGCTGCCGGAGTGGCCAGAGCCTATGCAGCCGAGGTTTTCGCCAGCGAGGAAATTTCCCAGCTGGGCCTGGAAGAAGCCATTTATGACCCTGAAATGGATGAATGGCGCATCACCGTCGGCTTCGCCCGACCCTGGGACCAGCCCGGCAGCGTAGGCGCTCGTCTGGGATTGAAGTCCCCGCGGACTTATAAGGTCGTCCATATAGACAACCCCACCCAGGTGGTTACTTCCATCACTGAGCGCCTGCCTTGGGACAGTAAATCCTGATGCCCCTGGTTGGCTATTTTCTGGACTCCAACCTGCTGGTCCTCTTGGTAGTCGGTAGCGTGGATGTCGCCATTATTCCCCGGCACCGGCGGTTGCAGGACTACACGGCAGTGGATTTTGAAACGTTGCGCGCTATCCTCGACTTGGGCCGGCGAATCTTCGTAACCCCCAACACTCTCACCGAGGCATCAAACCTCCTCCGCCAACACGGCGAACCGGAACGCTCCCGCTTGATGGCCCAGCTCCGCTACCTGATTGGCCAGACCGAGGAAATCGTAATCACCAGCGCACGGGCGTCAACCAACCCGGAGTTTCAACGCTTGGGCTTGACCGACGCCGCTCTGCTGGAAACGGTCAGCGAGGAAACGCCGCTTATCACCGTGGATTTGAACCTGTACCTGGCCGCACTGGCGAAAGGGGAAGATATGGCAGTGGATTTCCGGGAGTTTATGGACCGGCCTTTGTAACCGGTGCCACTACGATCCAAAACGACCGACAGCGGCCGGCATAATACTGGCGAGGGCGGCTCATCGATTGAAGCGTAACAACGGCATGCAATTTGGACTAGGCGAGGAAAAATTTGGAGGCCCAACTTTGGACGTCGCAAAGATCAAAGATACGGCTTGGCAAATACTCAAACTTGTATGGAACGTCCTATTTGTCAAGGGAGGTTTAAGGTGCTGCAACCGCTCAGGGCGTGGTAGCTACAATCGCAATACTCGCGCCTATGTGGCAATTCCCACCGTCGTCGGACGTCCAAGAAGTTGCCTACCTAATCGGCTACTGCATCGGCTTTATCACCGGATTGGTTCTTGAAGGGATCAAACTTTTGAATCTGCAAGAAAAGCCATCCGGCAATTGTAAAACGGGCAAGCAAGATAATTGACGGGGTTGCCGCGTCAGCAAAATTGCGGATATCTGCAAATATCCTACGGCGGAGTGGCTTGGCCTTGCCTATTGCCGCCCCAGCATACGACTTGACCGTTGGTTTTGATCCCGCAAGTATGCGTCGCCCCGGCACTCACTTGATGAAACGTCCCGGTTGGTGACGTGGCTCGCCCTTCCGACGAATTTAGGCCCCAGCAAACCACTTGACCGTTGGCCTTTATCCCGCAAGTGTGGCTCCCTCCAGCTGAGACCTGCTGAAAAGTTCCTGCCGGTGGTGTGG
>JAPPMU010000020.1:64096-159428 GCA_028873965.1 Chloroflexota bacterium | reverse complement strand
CTTGGCCGTAGTCATTTCGGCCCCAGCAAACAACCCTAGCGTTGGTCTTTACTCCGCAGGTATGATTGAACCCTGCACTGACTTGACTGAAAGCTCCTGCCGATGGTGTGGCTTGGCCGTAGTCATTTCGGCCCCAGCAAACAACCCTAGCGTTGGTCTTTACTCCACAACTGTATTTCGATCCGGCGGTAACCTGTTTGAATTCGTCCACTGTTGGCGCAGATTGCCCGGTATAGGCATCTTCACCTCCCCAACAAGCGACCCGGCCGTTGGTCTTCACCCCGCAAGTGTGCATCTGTCCAGCACTGATTTGGTGAAAGTCTCCCTCTGGCTGCGTAAACGCTCTGCCCCAGCAAACAATCTGACCATCGGTCCTTAGACCGCAAGTCTGTATGGATCCGGCAGTAACCTGTCTGAATGCTCCTGCTGGTGGCGTGGCTTCCCCGAAACTGTCCTTACCCCAGCAAACAATGCTGCCGTTGTTTTTCAACGCACAGCTATGCCAGGCAAATCCGCTTACTTGCTGGTAATCGCCTACCGCTGCTTGTCGGGTTGGTGTCGGCGTCCGAGTCGCAGTAGGCTGGGGTCGAATCGTCGGAGCAGCAGCATAACCGGCCAAAGCCGCGAGACGACCGTCCATCTCACCTACTGACAACGCAAACCCGACTCCCTCAGCGTCCTTATGCTTCGACGTGTTCATCCCGATCACCACGCCGTCCAGATTTATTAGCGGCCCGCCGCTATTGCCCGGATTAACCGAGGCGTCGTGCTGGAAGTGCTCGTAGCCTCCCAGTGTTCGACGGGACGAGACGATCCCCTTTGTGGCGGTGAGATCATCTCCCAAGTTCAACGGAAATCCCAACGCCACCACTTCGTCCCCTACTGCCACTTGCCGGGCGTTGCCCAATGAAGCCTGCGTAAATTGACTGCCGGAGTTTATCCGCACCACCGCCAGGTCAGCGTGGTCATCCCGACCCAGCACCTTGCCCTGGTAGCGCCGATTGTTCACAATCACGGTAACGTTACGGCAGCAGTCCACCACGTGGGCGTTGGTGGCAACCAGGCCACTCCGGTCATACACAAAGCCGGACCCGCTCCCGGATGACGTGCGAATATGCGCCAGGCTGGGACGCAGCCGGGCGACCAGTTCGGCGATAGTAGGCCCGCTGTGTAGATGTTGCAGTGTAGCGGTAGGCTGGGGTGTCGCGGTTTGCTGAGGAGGGTCATCTGTCGGGTTGGGCGGCTGCACATTTACCGGCGTCGGTTGTGGAGTCGCCGTAGGCGCGGCGCGTGTTAGCTCCGCTGACACCATAGCCTGTACGTCCGGTGTGGCCTTGGTAGCGACGCGCGTTAATTCGGCTTCCACAGTTGCCGGCGTATCCGGCGTTTCAACCACAATGCAGCCTGTCGCCGCGAGCAGCAGTGCCAGACCGATGACGACCGCGTACATTTTCGGCAACACGCTCATCACGACTACTCCCGCCTCTCCAAATCTCCCGCCCCCGTCCCGGTGATCCGGAACGCCTCATCCACGAAAGCCGTCACCGCACGGGTGATGCGCTCTTGCAGGTCCCGGTAGCCGGCTAGGTCCAGCCGGCGCTCCACGCCGCCGTAGCGGTACAGCACGGCGTACAAGCTGAGCCAGTCGTGGGGCTCGCGATCATTCAGCCTCAGGGCGGCCCGCTGCGCTTCCGTGAGCGCAGTGTATTCCACCAGGGCTTCCAGCTCGGCGCGAGCCGGTGATGAGCCTTCATCGGTGTTGTCCAGCACGATGTCGGCCAATTCCTTGAGGTGGTGGATGTTCCGGTACTCGCAGTCAAGGGCCGAAATCCAGCCTTTCAGCGCGTTTTCTACCGCTTGCTGCGCGGCGAAGCCAATCAGCTCCTGGTCATGGTTGCCGGTGTCGATGTTGTGATTCATGCTGCCCAGCCACCGCCGCGCGTTGATGAGCCTTTGGCGGATATCCGGCCAGCCAACATGGTACCCGTCGTCAAAGTCCTCGTCGCAAAGATCGCTGAAGTCGTCGTCATTCATAATCACACCGTCCCGCAAGGCCTGCGCCGCGATGTGGTTGCGCGCCCGCCGGCAGTAACCGAACTGCCGCCGCGTCATGCTGATGTTATCCAGCCCAACATTGCCGAGACGCTGGAAAAATTCGTGGCGCGCGGCATCGGACTCCGCTTTACTGCGGGGCGCCGGCCGGGGAAGGGTATCGTCCCAGACCACCAGCAGGTCCACGTCGGAGTCGGGCCGGTGGTCCCCCCGGGCCCGGGAGCCGAACAGGATCACAGTGACGCTGGGGTCAGACTCCTGCGCCACCGTCGCAATCATCAGTCCAAAGGGGTCAGCCTGCTCCCTGCCCATATACCCACCAGCAGTCATTGCGAGCGCAGCGCGGCAATCCCGTTACTGCTACGCCTCCGGGTACGGGTTCAACCCCAGCATGTCCCGGGCCTGCTGCGGCGTGGCCGGCTCCCGCCCGTGCAGCCGCGCCATGGTGACCGCCCACTCGATGTACTCGGCGTTTGATCGGGGCTCCGGGTTGTTGGGCAGGAACGGACTGTCCTCAAACCCCACGCGGATGTGCGCCCCCGTGGCGATGGCAATGGCGCACAGCGGGAAAGTCTGCTCCATGCTGCTGTGCGCCAGCCAGGTCGCTTCGGGATAGTGCTCCCGGATGGTGTCGGCGATGAGCATATAGTTGCGCGGCGAACCCACCATGTTCAATCGGCCGTCTCCCCAATGCGCCCCCGGCTCCACCAGGAAGTAGCGGGAGTCGCGGATGTACCCCTCCCGCATCAGTGTGATGGCGGCGTTGACGTTCCCCACGTCGTGCACGGCCGGCTCCGGAAACGTGCCGCGCTGGTAGCAGGCGTCCAGGGTGGCCGTGATGTCCTCAAAGGAGTTGGGGCTGGTCACCGTGCGCCGCTGGCCGGTGTCCGGATCCTGGACCCAGCGGGTGCCCGAGCCCAGGTTCAGCGACACCATCTCCACCGGCTGCGGCGTCTCCAGCAGGTATCGCGTCACCGCCTCCACGGGCACGTGCGCCTGCCGTGCCGTGGTGTGGTTCAGTACCAGGTCGCACTGCGCCCGGATCATCGCGTCGGTCTGCGCGTACCACGCCGGGTCGTAGCTGGTGCCGCCGTCCGGCGTCCTGGCGTGGATGTGGACTATCGACGCGCCGGCTTCGTAGCACCGGATGGCTTCCTGCGCCACTTCCTCCGGCGTCCACGGCACGTTGGGATTGTGTTCTCGTCCTCGGCTGCCGTTGAGACATCCCTTGATGATGATGGTATCCATGTTTCCGCCCATTCCGTGTTTGTCATCGCGAACGCGGCACAGCAATCTCACCGCTGAACTCGCCTGTCGCATTCCTGTAATCGCGAGCGCAGCGCGGCGATCTCGCTGCTCACTGCACGTTAACTTGGGACGGAAACCGGCCCGTCCCATCGGTTTGTGCGCTATGCTATCATACTGCCGGCACGGGATTTTCGGGCTTCGCCCGGCCGTGTCAAGCCCGCAATTCTCGTACCAGCCGGAGGAGTAACTAATGCCGGACTACACCCCCAACATGGTCCTGACTAGCGACAAAGAATACAAGGTAGTCGGGACCCGCCCGGTCCGCCACGACGGCGCGGACAAGGTCACCGGTATGGCCCGCTACAGCGCCGATTTGAACCTGCCCGGCATGCTCTTCGGAAAGGTTCTGCGCAGCCCCCACGCCCACGCGCGCATCAAGTCCATCGACACCAGCCGCGCTGAGGCCATGCCCGGCGTCCGCGCCGTCATCACTGGCGCCGATATCGTCGAGCCCACCGGACGGGCCTCGGACCTGGCCGAAGGCGCGATGGTCAACTTCAAGTTCCTGAGCAACAACATCATGGCCCAGGACAAGGCCCTCTACAAGGGCCACGCCATCGCCGCGGTCGCCGCCACCAATGCCCATACCGCTGAGGAAGCCCTGGACCTGATCGACGTCGAATACGAGGTGTTGCCTCCGGTCATGCACGCGCGCGACGCCATGGCCGATGGCGCAACCCTGGTGCACGAACGTCTCGCCGCGTTTCAAACGGCCGGCACCCGCGCCGGTGGCGTACTGGACGACGACGATGACACGCACGGCACCAACACCGCCAACCACTTCGAGTTCCGCATGGGCGATCTGGACGCCGGTTTCGCCGACGCCGACATCGTCGTTGAACGCAGCGTGTCCACCTCCGCCGTCCACCAGGGCTACATCGAGCCCCACAGCGGCACTGCCATGTGGCACGACGACGGTAGCCTGACCATCTACTCCAGCAGCCAGGGCCACTTCACCGTCCGCGATCACACCGCCCGCCTGGTTGGCATTCCGGTATCCAAGGTCAAGGCTGTGCCCATGGAAATCGGCGGTGGCTTTGGCGCCAAGCTCGCTGTGTACATGGAACCCCTGGCCGCCCTGCTGGCTCGCAAGGCCCACGCGCCGGTCAAAGTATCCATGAACCGCACCGAGGTCTTTGAGGCCACCGGCCCGACCTCCGGCACCGAGATCTCCTGCCGCATCGGCGCGACCAACGACGGCAAGATCACCGCCGCCGAGGTTCACCTGATCTTCGAGGCCGGCGCGTTCCCCGGCTCCCCCGTCGCCGGCGCGGCCAACTGCGTGCTCGCCGCCTACGACATCCCCAACACCTGGATCGAGGGCTACGACATCGTCGTCAACCGGCCCAAGACCGCGGCCTACCGCGCGCCCGGTTCACCAGCCGCGGCCTACTGCGTGGAAGTCGCCCTGGACGAGCTGGCCGAGAAACTCGGCGTCGATCCCATCGACCTACGTCTCATCAACAGCGCCAAGGAAGGTACCCGTCGTCCCACCGGCCCGCTGACTCCGACGGTTGGCTACATCGAGACCCTGGAGGCCACCAAGTCGCATCCCCACTACAGCGCCCCCAAAGACGGGAAGAAGCGCGGCCGCGGCGTCGCCTCCGGTTTCTGGGGCAACAACACCGGCCCGTCCGCCGCGGTCGCCCTGGTCAACCCTGACGGCACCGTTACGCTGACCGAGGGTTCGCCCGACATCGGCGGCACCCGCGCCTCCGTCGCCCAGCAGCTGGCCGAGGTGTTGGGCATCGCCGTAGAGGATGTCAGTCCCCAGATTGGCGACACCGACAGCATCGGCTTCACCTCCAACACCGGCGGCAGCAGCGTCACCTTCAAGACCGGTTTCGCCGCCTACACCGCCGCTCAGGATGTCCGGCAGCAGATGATCGCCCGGGCCGCCCGCATCTGGGAAGTGGAACCCGAGGACGTGCTTTACGAGGACGGCGTACTCAAGCACCGCGCCGACGACCAGTTGCAGATGACCTTCCAGCAGCTCGCCGCCCGCCAGGTTCCCACTGGCGGCCCCATCGTCGGCCGCGGCGGCGTCAACCCCGGCGGAGCCGGTCCTTGCATCGGTGTCCACATCGTTGACGTTGAAGTCGACGAGGACACGGGCAAGGTCGAGATCGTCCGCTACACCGCCGTGCAGGACGCCGGAAAGGCCATCCACCCGTCCTATGTGGAAGGCCAGATCCAGGGCGGAGCCGTCCAGGGCATCGGCTGGGCCCTCAACGAGGAGTACTACACCAACGATCAGGGGCACATGGTCAACTCCAGCTTCCTGGACTACCGTATGCCCACCAGCCTCGACCTGCCGATGATCGACACCTGCATCGTCGAGATCACCAATCCGAATCACCCCTACGGCGTGCGCGGTGTGGGTGAGGTGCCCATCGTCCCACCCATGGCCGCCATCGCCAACGCCATCTACGATGCCATCGGCGTCCGCTTGACGGTGCTTCCCATGAACCCGGGTAACGTCCTGGAAGCTCTCTGGGAAAAGAACGGCTCGTAGATCGTGGCGGGACAGCGCAGGGGCGGACGACCATTCGCCCCTGTCGCCAGCGTTCGCTCAACCGGCGCCAAACATGAGGAGGTCGGAATGCCTGACGTATGGATACCCGCGCAGATGCAGCGTATCACCGGCGCTCCCGACCGTGTCCAGGTCGCCGGCGCCACCGTGCGCCAGGTTATCAACAACCTGGAACAGCTCCATCCCGGCATGAAGGAACTCCTCTACGACGAAGAGCTGGATGACATAACTCCCGGCTTGGCCGTCATCGTCGACGGCGACGTCAGCCAACTCGGTCTGATGGAACGCGTCAGCGAGGACACCGAGATGCACTTTCTGCCGGCCATCGGCGGCGGCTGAATACTGAACCTTGGATCAATCAACAGCGGAGGGGCGACCTATGGGCCGCCCCTCCGCGCATTCCTCCGTGGTCGCCCGGTTACAGCAGGAACGGCGGACCGATCTCGCCGTCGGGTCGTGGCTCAATGCGCTCGTTCACCAGGTCCACCTTGAACCCCAGGTCCTGTAGCAGTTTGTAGCCCACCAGCGGGACCGCTGCCGGTACTGCGCCGTTGACGAAGCCCGTTCCTTCCAGCATACCAACCGCAATGTAAACGGGAGTGTGACTGACGCTGCCGTCAGCCATCATCAGGGCGGCGCTGGCGTTGGGCACGGTATCCAATCCCAGAGCGTCAATGTCGGCCTGCGGGATACCCACCCAGGTCGTGCCGGTATCCACCAGAAAGTCGAACTCCCGCGCTTCGTTTCGGCCGGTGATGCTGCCTTTGGCATAAGTCACGCCCATAACGGTTCTCCTCCGTTCCCGAACTTTGGCTGACGTCGTGATTATACCGTCACCGGGATCGCTATTTCGGGAACAGCGTCAGCACTGCCGCGCCCCTGGCGTAATCTTCTCCGGTGGTGGAACTGAACGCTGCCACGCCAATACCTTCTCGCAATATCCGATATTCTTCCGGCTCCAAATCCAGGTCGTCCGCATCCAGCTGCGCGACAATGCGCCGCAGGTCAACATAACCCAGAAACTGCCCGTCAGTCGCCAGGTGGGTGGTTGCCCGCTGGTATTCGGCATCGGACGACAGGCCGTCTCCCTCGCCATTCTGGCGCTCAACAATGGCAGCCAGCGCGCTTTCGGTAGTCCCAAGGGTGAGGTATTGGTCGTGCAGCACGTAGCCCGGCCGGTAACCGATTGGGCCGCCCACCATCATCCCGAGCAACCCCAGGTCGAAAACCGTGGCGTCATCATTCGCCCCCACGTCAACCGAGCTGGCCTCCAGACCGGCGTGGTTTTGCAACAGCTTGGCAACTTCATCCATCGTGTCGTCCAACCCTTCTTTCCCGTCTTCTTGATAAGACAGCATTGCAACCACGTCAACTGCGTTGGCGGTGGGGTCATCCATTACGGCGTCGAAGTCAAAGTCCTGCACTGCCAGAATGGCCTGGCCGGACAGGTGGTCGAAGAAATCCGCTTCCAGGTCAATTCCGGTGAGGTCTTTGACCAGCCAAAATCCCAGATCCAGCGCGTCCGCCAGCGTGGCGTCAGCATTCAGTTCCGGCGCGTTGCCACCGGCCATTTCGTCCACGCCGTCGTTGATTTCGTCAATCACTCCAGGATAGGGGAGCAGGCTGTCCAAATCGTACTCCCCCAGCGCCGTCCGCCAGTGGTCCACGTCAGGATCAAAGGCGCCGGCCATAAAGCCCAGGGTATCGACAGGCAGCAGGTTGGCCGGGTCTCGCAGCTCGACAGTTTCCAACCCGAAAGTGGACACGGTGGGGGATACCATCTCCATCGTTATCCCCCGCTCTACCCATCCGGTGGAGCCGGCCACCCAGTCCGGCGCTTGTTCCGTGAAGGCCGCCGGGCCGATCATGCCCGGCATTAGCGTGCCGAATTCGCCGCCCACGAAGTCGTCCAACAGTTCCAGACCCTGTTGGTAATCCAAGTAAAACGACGAGAAACGTCGTTCCGGCAATGCCGCCTGGGCCGCCATGAAGTTGGCGTCGTCAGCCAGCGAATCCCCTCCATCTTCAATCCGGTCCAGCGCTCCGGTCAGAGTTCTTTCGTCCGTGGCGAACACCAGCCAGTCATTGGTCAGCGCGTAAGCCTCTGTTCCCTCGTCGTTCACCCAGATGTCGAAACCCCGATGCGAGCCAGTGTCAAAGTTTCCCTCGCCGGTGTATTCCATCCACTTGGCCAGAAATTTCCCAGCGGCGCCCTTATCCCGAACCCCAATCGTCAAAAGTACCGTGGGCGTCTCACCCGCAACGTCAAAGTCGATCAACGCCGCGCCAATCTCCGGGCCAATCCACGGCATAACCTCCGTTTCAAAGTCTATCCCCGTCTCGTCCAAAAAATCCGCCTGCAATTCGTCAACCAACTCCCGGAACTTGGGATACTCGTCGAACCGCTCCCAAATATCCCGCATATCCTCGAACTGGCCCCCGCCGGGCGTCAGGGTAACCCAACCGTAGGCCAGCGTGTCCGACGGGTAGTAGCGCGCCGAGTATTCCGGCCCCTTCGCGTCAACCAGCAACGCCAGCAAGGGGCCGGGAATCGGTATCAGTCCGCGCCACATTGCCAGTCCAACGACTATGATGGCAATGACGATTACGGCGGCAATGGCGCCGAGTATCTTTATCAGCATTCGCAATACCTTTTCACCACATTCGGCCGATTTGTTGATAGGGTAACATGCCCCTTGAGCCGGCCGTTGACAGCGGCCATCATCCCGGCTACATTGACTGCGCGGTTCGCCCGCGCATTAAAACTCGAAAACTGGACACCGGGCGCCATACAATCCCATGGGCTTAATTGGGAAGGCGGTGCGAATCCGCCGCGGTTGCGCCACTGTAAGCGGGGAGCCGGCCGACGATTGGCCACTGCCATCCGCGAATGCGGGTTGCGGGAAGGCGTCGGCTCGGCCTGGAGCCGCAAGCCAGGAGACCTGCCCGGTGCTGCCTCGGAACTCTGCTCTGCGCTCAACAGGGTCGTTCTGGTTCGCGTGGTAAGTCGGTCATTTACCCCACTGCGCGAACTCGCAACATCAACAACCCTGACCCTGGCGGAGCCGCTTCCCAGGGTTTTCTTTTTGCCGAACATCCGAATGACATCCGCAAACGCAGGAACCAAGATGATCGTCGTGGGCGTCGGCCCCGGCGACCCGGACATGCTCACCCTCAAAGGGCGTGAGGCCATCCAGGGCGCCGACCTCGTGGTGGGTTTCAAGACTGTCCTCGACGTGGTCGCCGGCCGCACCGGCGACGCCGAAGTGCGCCCCATGGCCTACCGCGACCAGGAGGCCGTGCTCGACTATGCGCAGGAGCAGGCCCAGCAGGGCAAACGCTGCGTGGTGTGCGTCTGGGGAGACCTCAACGTCTCCGCCAAGGAGTTGTTGAACCGCGTCCGCCGTCGCGCCGAGACTGTCGAGCTGGTGCCCGGTGTCAGCAGCATCCAGTTTGCCTGCGCCCGCGCCGGCATCTCCCTCGAAGAGTCACTGTTCCTGACCCTGCACCAGCGCTGGGATCGCGGCTCCGAACTCGGTGAGCTGGTCGAGACCCTGAACCGGGGACGGCGCAACGTGATCCTGCTCCCTCGTCCCTTCGACTTCATGCCGCCGGCCATCGCCGCTGGCGCCATCACCGACGGCGCCGACCCCGATCATCCCGTCACCGTGTTTCAGCGGCTCACCCTGCCCGACGAACAGCGCTGGGACGGCACCCTGGCCGAACTCGCCCAGATCACCGAGGAATTCAGCGATCTTTCCATCATGGTTTTCCCCCGGCCGACTGAGGATACCGACTAGTCCATGACCACCGAAGCGCAAACCGCCGCGGGTTCCATCGTACTGGTAACCACCGCCGATACCGACATCCTCACCGCCGAGCGCGCGCTCGTGGGTATGCCCTGGGGCGACGCGGTGACTGTTCAGGCCTTCAATCCGGTAGCCTTGGAGGGCGAATCGGACACCGCCGCCACCGCTCGCCGCGAACTTTTGGAGGCCGTCAACGACGCCTCGGTAGTCGTGTTGCGCCTTCTCGGAGGCCGGCGTGCTCTCGGCGATGCCTTCGATCCGCTCTGGGAAATCTGCCTGCGCAACCGCACCCCGCTCATCGCCTGCCCCGGTCACCAGGAATGGGATGACGATCTGGTCGCCGCGTGTACCGCCCCGGTCGCCGAGGTCGAGGCCGTCTTTTCCTATCTGATGCGCGGCGGCGTGCTCAACTTCCGCAACCTCTTCCTCTTCCTCGCCGACACCTACCTCGGCGGCGATTTCGGCCACGAGGCGCCGGCGCCCATGCCTTGGCAAGGCATTTACCATCCCGAGATGCCCGAGGGCATTTCAGTTGCCGACTACCGCGCAGCCCGGTTTGACCCGGCTTGTCCCTCCGTTGGCGTCCTGTTCTATCGCGCCCACTGGATGAGCGGAAACCTGGCCTTCGTTGACGATCTCATCGCCCGCCTGGAGGCCCAGGACGTCAACGTCCTCCCCGTGTTTTCCTACAGCCTCAAGCATCAGCCTGAGGATGACGAAACCGACGGTGGCCACACCCTGACGGAGTACATGGTCGATTCCGAGGGCCTCCCCCGCGTGGACTGCATCGTCAACACCATGGGCCTCGCCATGAGCGACCTCGACCACCAGCAGGGCGGCACGGGCGCAACCGTCGCCACCGGCTGGTCGCAGGAACTGCTCGACAACTTGGACGTGCCCATCATCCAGGGCATCGTCAGCACCGGCAGCCGCACCGAATGGGAGGAGAGTTCGCTGGGCCTCGGTCCCATCGACACCGCCATGAACGTCGCCTTCCCCGAGTTCGACGGCCGGATCATCACCGTGCCCGTGTCCTTCAAGGAGGACACCGGCGCCGCTCCCGACACCCTGTCCGCCGGCCGGATGCAGCGCTACGTCGCCCAACCCGACCGCATGGATTATCTCGCCCGCCTCGCCTCCCGGCACGCCGTCCTCCGCCGCAAGGCCAACGCCGAAAAGCGCGTCGCCATCATCCTGAGCAACTACCCCACTAAGGACGCGCGCATTGGCAACGCCGTTGGCCTTGACACTCCCGCATCGGCTATCAACCTCCTGCACGCCCTGAAACACGCCGGATACCGGGTCGAAGACATCCCCGCCGACGGCGACGAACTTGTCCAGCGCATCATCGAGCGTTGCAGCAACGATACCGACACGCTGACCGAGGAGCAGCTTCGTCTGGCCGCCGGCCACGTCGAACGTCGGGACTATGCTCGGTGGTACGCCGGCTTCCCCGAATCGGTGCGCTCCGAACTGCTGGAAGCCTGGGGCGAACCGCCCGGGCATGTGTACCGCACCGGGGATCGCCTCGCCATCGCCGGCGTGCCCATGGGCAACGTGTTTGTCGGCCTGCAACCGCCGCGGGGCTTCGGTGAGAACCCGATTTCGGTTTACCATAATCCCGACCTCACGCCCACGCACCACTACGTGGCCTACTACCGCTGGATCCGCGACGTGTTCCGGGCCGACGCCATGATCCACATCGGTAAGCACGGCACCCTGGAATGGCTGCCGGGCAAGGGCGTCGGGCTGTCCCAGGCCTGTTATCCCGAAGTGGCGCTGGACGACATCCCGCTCTTCTACCCGTTCATCGTCAACAATCCCGGCGAGGGCACCCAGGCCAAGCGGCGCACCCACGCCACCATCATCGACCATCTCATCCCGCCTATGACCACCGCTGACTCCTACGGCGACATCGCCAAGCTGGAGCAGCTCATGGACGAGCACTACCAGTGCCAGACCCTTGACCCGGCCAAACTGCCCACCCTGGAAGCCCAGATCTGGGAAATGGTCCAGCAGGCCGAACTCCACCGCGACCTCGGCGTCGACGAGCAGCCCGATGACTTCGGCGAGTTCATGCTGGAAATCGACGGCTACCTCTGCGAGATCAAGGACGCCCAGATCAAGGACGGCCTCCACACCTTGGGGCAGCCGCCCACCGCCGAGCAGATGGTGGGCCTCCTCTGCGCCCTGACCCGCCTGGACAACGGAGCCGTGCCCAGCCTCCGCCGCTCCCTGGCCGAAGCCTTGGGCTACGACTACTACGCCCTCATGGAAGATCCGGCAGCGGCGGTCAACGGCAGCACTCCATCCGCATTGCGCGGAGTGGACGGAGATGCGCCCATCCGCAACGCCGGGGACGTCATCGAAGCCTTGGAGTCCCTGTGTCGCCAGGCCTACCAGCGTCTTTGCGACGACGGTTTCGCCGCGCATCTAATCCCCACGGTGGTAACCGATACCCTGGGCCGGCCCGACGCGCGCACCGAGAGCGTGCTTTCCTATGTGGGCCAGCACATCTACCCATCCCTCCTGCGCACCACCGACGAAATTGACAACCTTTTGCGCGGCCTTGACGGCCGGTTCGTTCCTCCTGGTCCTTCCGGCGCGCCCACCCGGGGCATGGTCAACGTCCTGCCCACCGGGCGCAACTTCTACTCAGTGGACCCCCGAGCGTTGCCCTCGCCCACCGCGTGGGACGTGGGCAAATCCCTGGGCGACGCCCTGTTGCAGAAATACCTCGACGAGGAGGGCGGCTATCCGGAAATGGTGGGCGTCGTCGTCTGGGGAACCTCCGCCATGCGCACCCACGGTGACGACATCGCCCAGATCCTGTACCTGCTGGGCGTGAAACCCGTGTGGCAGGCCGAGAGCCGCCGTGTCAGCAGCTTGGAGGTGATCCCCATCTCCGAGCTGGGCCGCCCCCGCATCGACGTTACCGTTCGCATCAGCGGATTCTTCCGCGACGCCTTCCCCAACCTCATCTATCTGATCGACCAGGCCGTCGCCCTCGCCGCGGCCCAGGACGAATCCCCCGAGCAGAACTACGTCGTCAAGCACGTCCGCGAGGACGCTGAACGCCGCGCTGCCGCGCCGGAGCCTGAAGCCACCGACAGCGCCGGCGACCCGTCCCTGTTCCGCATCTTCGGCAGCAAGCCGGGGGCATACGGCGCCGGCATCCTGGGAGTCCTGGACGAGCGCAACTGGGAAACCGTCCACGACTTGGCGGAGGTGTACACCTCGTGGGGTGGTTATGCCTATTCCCGCCAGGACTTCGGCGTCACCGCCCGCAACGAGTTCCGCACCCGCTTTGGCCAGATCGTCATCGCCGCCAAGAACCAGGACAACCGTGAGCACGACGTCTTCGACAGCGATGACTACATGCAGTACCACGGCGGCATGATCGCCACCGTGCGCTCCCTCACCGGCCGCAGCCCGCGCCAGTTCTTCGGCGACAGCAGCGACCCCTCCCGCGCCCGGGTCCGGGACCTGCAGGATGAGGCTCGGCGCGTCTTCCGCAGCCGCGTTGTCAATCCCAAGTGGATGGAATCAATGCAGCGCCACGGTTACAAGGGCGCCTTCGAGTTGGCCGCCACCGTGGACTACATGTTCGGCTACGACGCCACCGCGCAGGTCATCGAGGACTGGATGTACGAGGACGTCACCGAAGAGTACGTCCTGAATCCCGACATGCAGGAATTCTTCCGGCAGAGCAACCCCTGGGCCCTGCGGGGGATCGTCGAACGCCTGCTGGAGGCCGTCCAACGAGGCCTTTGGGAAAACCCGCCACCCGAAATGCTGGACCAGCTCCGCCAGATGTACCTTGAACTTGAGACGGACATCGAGGCCCGGCAGGAAGCCGGCGCTCGGTACAACCCCGCAACCACTTCATAAGCAGGAGGACGCGGCAGATGGAAAACACGCTCGAATTGCTCAACGAACTGACCAGCGACCCCAGGATGATGTGGGTGGTGGGCGGTGGTTCCGTGGTCAGCGAGAACCATGCCCACGGTATCAGGCAACCGGAGGTCCATAACGGCTGGGCCACCATCGAGGCCGATAACTGGCACTTCCACCTCCAACTGGAGAAGATCGACGGCATCCAGTTCGTGGAGGCCACCAGCCACGGCGACCTCAAGTCCTACTACGTTCGGTTCTCCCACGGATGGGACGAAACCCTGGCGCGCTGCTATTTCCCCAACCCGTACCTGGACGACAACGAAAAGCGCACCGAGCTGCAGCCCGACAAGCTCCGGGCTTTCCAGGAATCCCGCGATCGTTGGGTCGGCAAGGAGGACGACCTCATTTTCGTGGAACGCTGACCTTTGATGATTGTCGATATTGTCCGGCTCTCGGTATTGTTTATCCGTGGGTTACGGACTACAATCTCACCCACTGGGAGTTTTGAGACTACCCCCGAACCAGAGGAGTGAAAACATGAGCATGATCAATCGCTTCCTGTCCGCCACCGATACCGCCGCATGGGCCCCGTGGATGGTCCTCGGCGCTATCGCCCTCTATCTCGTCGGTTACGTTGACGGCGGAGTCCACGCCGCTTCCATCGGCGCGCCGGGCATCCTGACCACCGTTCACGAGTTCTTCCACCACGCCCGCCACGTGGCCTTCATGTGCCATTAGGCTCTAGGCCGGCCCGACGTTGACTATGACGTTGGGCCGCCTCTTTCTTCCGGCTGGCGCCGGAACAGGATCGGCAAGTTTCGCCGCGCGAACGCTCTGCGGAGCGTCTGGAGGAGCGCGTTGTGAATCTGCCTGATCGCTTTGTCCGTTCACACGGCAGTCGGCCGTCTGGGCCGCATGAGCTGTTCAGTCAGATAGTCATCGGAGGTATATGATGACGCGCATCCTCCCCACTGCCATCGTAATGGGAGTAATCGTAGGCTTCCTCGTCGCGGCCTACATGAACATCTTCAACGTCCCCGTCATGGAATGGGCCATAGGCCTTGAAGGGTGCGATATTGACCGCGCCGGTTGCGCCGAACAGTTGGCCAACCCGGAGGAAGAGGAGGCGTTGCCGCTGTCGTTCCTGATCACTCTGGGTGGTCAGCGCATCGGGATGAGCCTCGGGCTGGCCGTCATAGGTATCCTCTTTGGTGCCGTGTTCACCGCGTTGTATCACCTGATGCGCAATGCGACACCGGGCTGGAATCCCTGGGCCTGGGCCGCAGTGGCCGGCCTGCTGGGCTTCTGGGGCGTTTCCATGTACACCCAGCTCAAGTTCCCGCTGAACCCGCCCGGCATCGGCGATGAGGGTACGCTGCTGGCTCGTCAGGGTTTCCAGTTTCTCTTCATCGCGGTGTCGACCATTTCCGTAGGGCTGGTCGTGTACGGGGTGGGTCTGATCAACCGCAGTTCGACTGGATCCGGTCGATGGCTTCGTTACGCGGGGATCGGTATCGCCTACGCTGTGGTGGCGCTCCTGCTCGCTTTCGCTCTGCCCAGCGTCCGGGACGCCGCCCCTGATTGGCTACCGCCGGAACTCACCATAATGTTCCGTACTTTCACCGCCGTCGGCCACTTCCTTCTCTGGATGGGCATTGCGTTCGCCACCATCGGTTACCGTTCCTACCGTGAGCGCGACGTACACGCCTATTCCCAAGGGAGCGGTGCGGCTCCGGCGACCGCCGGTTGATCCGCCCACGCCTTTGTGGTGACACCGTGACCCAGCCCGCCGCCGGCCGCGAGCCCAGGTTCCCCTTCACCGCCATCGTCGGCCAGACGCCGATGAAGCGTGCCCTGTTGCTCAACGCCATCAACCCCCGCATCGGCGGCGTGCTGGTTCGGGGCAAGAAGGGCACCGCCAAGAGCACCGCCGTGCGCTCGTTGGCTGCGCTGCTGCCCCAGGTCCCCGTGGTTCCCGGCTGCCCTTACAGTTGCCAGCCCGGCGCGCCACAGGATGTGTGCCAATGGTGCCAGCAAGCGGGAAGAGCCGGCAGTCCCTCCGCTCGCCAGGTCCGCATCGTCGACCTGCCCGTGGGAGCCACCGAAGACCGGCTGGTGGGTTCGCTGGATATCGAGCAGGCCATCAAGTCCGGTGAGAAGAACTTCGAGCCCGGGCTCATCGCCTCCGCTCATCGCGGCATCCTGTACATCGACGAGGTCAACCTTCTCAACGACCACCTGGTGGACGTGCTGCTGGACGCTGCCGCCATGGGGCGCAACTACGTGGAACGCGAGGGTATCTCAGTCAGCCACGACGCCGAATTCATGCTCGTCGGGACCATGAACCCCGAGGAAGGCGACCTCCGCCCGCAGCTGCTGGATCGTTTCGGCCTGGCCGTGGAGGTTGACGGCGTATTCGAGCCGGCCGAACGCCGCGAGGTGGTGCGCCGCCGCATGGCCTTCGAGTCCAGCCCATTCGACTTCATGGACGGCTGGGCCGACGCCGAGCAGGCGGAACGCGAGCGTCTGCTGAGCAGCCAGCGGCTTCTCGCCGACGTGGTTGTACCCGACGAGATTCTTGAGCTCATCACCGACATCTGCGCCGAGTACCAGGTGGACGGGCTGCGTGGCGACATCGTGATGTACAAGACCGCCAGCACCATCGCGGCGTATGAGGGGCGTACCGTCGTCGACGTGGAAGACGTGCGCGAAGCGGCCCTGATGGCCCTGCTCCACCGCCAGCGTCGCCAACCCTTCCAGCAGCCTCACCTGGTCACCGAGCAGCTGGACAACATGCTGGAGGACTTCCAGAACCAGCAGCGCGACCGCGAACCGTCTGCCGACAACGACTCCAACGACGATCCCGGCGACTCCGATAGCGATAGAGAACCCGATCCGCCCGAAGACCGTCCAGAGGACCCGGCGGACGCCGCCCTCGGGGACGAGTGGTTCGAGATCGGCGATCCCTACGCCGTCCAGAACCTCCAGGTCCAACCCCCGGACCGTCGCGCCCGGCGATCCTCGGGCCGTCGCGCCACCACGGTTAGCGGCACCTCGGCCGGCCGGTACGTCGGGGCCCGCGTCCCCGAAGGCCCCGCATCCGATCTCGCCCTGGACGCGACCCTGCGCGCCGCCGCGCCCTATCAGCAGTCCCGCCAACAGGCATCGAACTCCGACGCAGCCGCCCTGCTCATCGAACCGTGGGACGTGCGCGAGAAGGTACGCGAGACCCATACCGGCTCCCTGATTTTGTTCGTCGTTGACGCCAGCGGCTCCATGGGCGCGCAGCGCCGAATGGTCGCCGTCAAGGGCGCGGTGATGTCCCTCCTTCTTGATGCCTACCAGCGCCGGGACCGGGTCGGCCTGATCGCCTTCCGGGGAACCGGCGCCGAGGTTCTGCTGCCGCCCACCGGCAGCGTCGAAATGGCCCAGTGGTGCCTCCAGGAGATGCCCACCGGCGGCCGCACGCCCCTGGCCCGCGCCATCTATCTCGCCATGGAGACCCTGGAGACCGAGCGCATGAAGGATCGCGACGTGCTGCCCTTGCTGGTGCTGTTGTCCGACGGCCGCGCCAACGTGACCCTCGCCGGAGATCAGTCCTCCAACGTCCTCACGCTGCCCGATGAGGTGCGCCAACTCGGGGAAACCGTTGCCGCCGCAAAAATCCCCTCGGTCGTCGTGGACACCGAGCAGGACTTCATCAAGCTTGAGCTGGCAAAAAACATCGCCGACGCCATGTCCGCGCGCTACATCAAGCTCGACGACCTCGCCGCCCAGAGCCTGGCCGATGCCGTGCGCCGCGAACTCCCCGGCGAGCGGCCCGCGGAAGACCCCGCATACCCAGTTTAGTGAATCGTCAGAAGCAGGATTTACCGGATTTTAGGACTGGACAGGATTGAGGGATCACCATCACAGGACGGTTTCAATCCTGATAATCCTCAAATCTGGCAAATCCTGCTTCTGACGTTTCCCGACCCAGCAGGAATCCATCACTCACGGGAGAGCCGATCTCCGCCGCGTTCGGCCGCGCAGTGATAACATAATTCCACCCTGATTCCCGCAACGAGGTCCCAGTATGCCGCGCACCCTCCCTCACGCCGATATGGATAAAGTCCTGTCCCTCTCCAAGCGACGGGGTTTCGTGTTCCAGTCCAGCGAGGTGTACGGCGGCCTCGGATCCACCTGGGACTATGGCCCGCTCGGCGTCGAGCTGAAGCGCAACGTCAAGGAAGCCTGGTGGCGGTCCGTCGTCTCGGAGCGCGACGATGTGGTCGGCCTGGACGCCGCCATCCTGATGCATCCCCGGGTCTGGGAAGCCAGCGGTCACGTGGAGAACTTCAGCGACCCGCTGGTTGAGTGTCGTCAGTGCCACCGCCGCTTCCGCCAGGACCAGCTCGAAACCGACGTTTGCCCCGAGTGCGGCGGCGAGTTCACCGAACCCCGCCGTTTCAACCTCATGTTCCGCACCTTCATGGGCCCCGTGGAAGATTCCAGCAACGAGGTGTTCCTGCGGCCCGAGACCGCTCAGGGCATCTTCGTCAACTTCCAGAACGTCCAGACCGCCACCCGCAAGAAACTGCCCTTCGGCATCGCCCAGATCGGCAAGGCCTTCCGCAACGAGATCACCCCCGGCAACTTCACCTTCCGCACTCGCGAGTTCGAGCAGATGGAGATCGAGTTCTTCGTCAAGCCCGGAACCGACGACGAGTGGTTGCAGCAGTGGGTGCAATCCCGTTTCGACTGGTACGTGAGCCTGGGCATCCGCCCCGGCAACTTGCGTCTCCGCGAACACGCCGGCGACGAGCTCGCCCACTACGCCAAGGCCACCTACGACATCGAGTACCGCTTCCCCTGGGGCTGGGGCGAGTTGGAAGGCATCGCCAACCGCGCCGACTTCGACCTGGGCCGCCACAAGGAGTTCAGCGGCGAGGACCTCACCTACTTTGACGACGAGATCCACGAGCGCTACCTGCCCTACGTCATCGAACCCTCCGGCGGCGTCGACCGGGCCACCCTGGCCTTCTGGCTGGACAGCTACGACGAGGAACCCGACGGCAACGACACCCGCACCGTCCTCCACTTCCACCAAGCCCTTGCTCCCGTTACCGTTGCCGTCCTGCCGCTGAGTCGCAACGCCCGCCTGGCTCCAACCGCGCGCAGCGTTTACGACCTGGTCCGCCGCCGTTTCCGCTGCCAGTTCGACGACGCCCAGAGCATCGGCCGCCGCTACCGCCGCCAGGACGAGATCGGCACGCCCTACTGCGTCACCGTCGACTTCGACACCCTGGACGACCACGCCGTAACCATCCGCGACCGCGACACCATGATCCAGCAGCGCATCCCCATCGCCCGCCTCCTCGACGTCCTCCAGGACCGCTACGACCACGGCTGGTAAAAGAGCAGGGAAATCACCATGCCGCCACGAACTCGCCGTGAACCACCGGCCCGCCGCGACGCTCGCATCCGCAAGCATCTGGAGCAAGCCCGGGATTATTGGTCGAAATGGCCCGCCCACCTCGCTGGGGGCGATCTGTGCCAGGCTGGTGAGAAGGGCTGGGGTACCGTCGCGCAATTGACGAAAGCTGTCGCCACCATGCGCGGATGGCAGCACTACGACCATGTGGCCATCCAAGAAGCGATCACGGCTCTCATGGAGGAGATGCCGGAACAGGCTTTGCTTATCGACCAGGGTCTCAGCGCGGCGGAACGTCTCCACGGGAATTTCTACGAAGTTTTCATGACGGCTTATCGAGCGGAATCCGCCCTCAATGAGATCAGGCCGCTTCTGGAAATCCTTTGGGGCCTGCTCCCCGACGAATATACGGGCCGCACGTCATTCTCCGATTGGGTATCAGGAACCTGAATCACTCCACTAGGTTCTCCGACCATGCCCCCATCCATCGTCGCCCAAATGCTCCGCTCCGGCCTCTACACCGCCGTCATCGGTCGGAGCGTCCGGTTCTACCAGTCCACGGGCTCCACCATGGACGACACCGCGGAGTGGGCTCGGGACGGAGCCGAAGAAGGGGCCGTGGTCGTCGCCGAGACCCAGAGCGCCAGCCGGGGCCGCCTGGGCCGGCGCTGGGTATCCGACGAGGGTAATCTCTACTTCTCCGTGCTCTTCCACCCGGAACCCGACGCCCTGCCCCTGCTCAGCCCGCTGGCCGGGGTTGCCGTAGCCCGAGCCATCCGGCAGGTCGCCGGCCTCTACCCGTCCATCAAGTGGCCCAACGACATCATGATCGACGGCCGCAAGGTCGCCGGTATTCTTGCCGAGAGCGCGCTGTCAGGCTCTCAAATTCAGCACGCCGTGGTCGGTATCGGCGTTAACGTCGCCCTGGACGTATCCGCCGACCTCGAAATCGCCGCCACCGCGACCAGCCTGAACCGCGCGTCAGGGTTTGAAATAGACCGGGCCGAGTTACTTCGTCGCATCCTCCAGCACATGGACGCCCTGTATCTGGACCTGCGACGCGGACGTTCTCCCATCTCCGAATGGCGTCGGTGGCTGGACACCCTGGGCCAGCGCGTGACGGTGACCCACCACGGCGCAACCGAAACCGGCCTCGCCGAAGATATCGACGAGCACGGTAACCTCATGCTCCGCACCGATGCGGGCGAGTTGTTGACCCTAACCGCCGGAGACATTACCCTCCGAACTAATAACACAGTCCCTCTCCCCGCCGTGGGAGAGGGGTTGGGGTGAGGGTCGTAGACCGAATGCTTGAAAACCTCTACCTCGACGGCAAAGTCGTCGTCATCACCGGCGGCGGAACCGGTCTCGGCCTCGAAATGGTGCGCGCCCTCACCCGCTCCGGCGCCAACCTCGCCATCGCTGGTCGCCGTCCCGGTCCCATCGAGGCCGCGCGCGATGAGGTGATCGCCACCGGACAAGATGCCATCGCGGTGCCCACCGACGTTGCAAAGTCGTCGGATGCCAACGCGCTGGTCGACGCCGCAATGTCTCATTTCGGCCGCATCGACGTGCTCATCAACAACGCGGCCATGGTCGCCGACAACGTCCTCAAACCCATCTGGGAAATCACCGACGACGACTGGGAATCGGCTATGTCCGTCAACCTTTCCGGCGCGTTCTACTGCGCCCGCGCCGCCGCCAAGCCCATGGCCGACACCGGCAAAGGCAAGATCATCAACGTCGCGTCCGGGTTCGGGCTCCGCGGTGGCCGCGACATCTACATGTACTGCACGTCCAAGGGCGGCGTCATCCAACTGACCCGCGTCCTGTCCTTCAGCCTGGCGCGCTACGGCATCACGGCCAACAGCATCGTACCGGGCTTCATTCCGACCATTGACCCCAGCGCCGAAATCAATCGCACGTTGCCCCAGTCCGGCGATTTCCTGCCCACGGGCAAACTGGGCAAGCCCGAGGACCTGGGACCCATCGCCGTCTTCCTGGCGTCCGATGCCTCCGATTACATGACCGGCGAGATGTTCATCCTGGATGGCGCCGGCCTCGCCGCCGGCATCACGCCCACCGGTCACGCTCCCGTCGCCGCGCTGGAACCGTAACCCCCATCTCCGCCTGAAACTCGATCCATCCGTCATCGCGAGGAGCGTAGCGACGTGGTAATCCCGTCTCCAGCCCGTCTCCCATCCGAATTCAGCCTGGCCGGCCAAACCGCCATCGTCGCCTCCGCCGGCGGTGATGAAACCCCCTTCCTGGCCGCCGCCCTGGCCGAGGCCGGCGCTTCGGTGTTTGCCGTAGCTCGACACGATTCCGCCACCGATGCCATCGCCGCCGCCGTATCCGCCGTCTCCGGCTGCGATACCGCACGCCACGTGGGACGCTGGGACACTCCCGAGGCAGCCTCCGCGGTCGTCGATGCCTTTGCCGCTGTGCATCCCCGGGTCGATATCCTCGTCAACGATACCCGGAGCTTCTTCGCCAAGCCCGCCGCCGACATCGCCCTCGCGGAATGGGACGAGCTGCACGCCCGCAACGTCCGCGCCACCTTCATGCTCAGCCAGGCCGTAGGTCAGCGGATGCTGGACCAGCAGTACGGTCGGATCGTGAACGTCATATCCAATCTGGCCGAGCGGGCGGTGATCAACTGCTCGGCCTACAGCGCCACCCAGGCCGCCGTGCTGTCCCTCACCCGGTCCCTGGCCGTCGAATGGGGCCGCAGCGAGATCCGCGTCAACGCCGTCGGTTCCGGCTGGTCCACCGCCGAGGACATCCCCCTGGAAACCCAGCGCGAGGAACTGCTCGTTCGCTACACCCCCATGCGTCGCAAGGGCCACCCCCGCGACCTCGCGGCCATGCTGGTGTACCTCTGCTCCCCCCACTGCGACTACCCCTCCGGCCAACCCGTCTACATCGACGGCGGGTTGAACGCGCATCCGTGATTGACGGTGTCGACATGCCGACATTGGACAACATCACGATCCGGGGATTCAAGAGCATCAAGGCCATTGAGCAACTGAAGCTCAATCCCATCAACGTGCTTATCGGGGCCAACGGCTCGGGCAAGTCAAATTTCCTCGAGGCGTTCTCGCTGGTGCGAGACGTAGTTGATGGCCGGTTACGCCAGTTCGTGGCAAGGGCCGGCGGAGCGGAACGTGTGCTCCATTTTGGTTCACGCATCACGGAAGACATCAATGTCGTCATTGCTTTCGACGACGGGAATTGGTACCGGCTAACGCTGGAGCCGATGTATTTTGATGATCGTCTGGCATTAGTGGAACAGGCCTGTAGTAAGTGGCCGACGTCGCTACCTGGACTGAATTCAGACGACACTCCAGCGCTGATACGGGATTTCATCAATGTTGACCCGTGGGTTTCATACCATTTCCACGATACGAGCCGGGCGTCGCCGATGAAGAATACGGCCGATTTGCACGATAACCGTTTCCTACGTCCTGACGGTTCCAACTTGGCCGCGTTTCTGTATTTGCTGCGGAGCAAGCATTCGTTTTCCTATAAGCAAATCACGCGAACGGTCAGGTTGGTGGCGCCGTTTTTTGATGACTTCAATCTTGAGCCGCAGGCGTTGAACGAGGATACGATCCTCCTCGAATGGCGGCACAAGGGGTCTGATGCTTACTTCAACGCCGCGTCGCTTTCCGATGGCACGCTGCGCTTCATCGCTTTGGCGACCCTCCTGCTCCAACCGGACAGCCTGCGTCCCTCGGTAATACTGCTTGACGAGCCGGAGCTGGGCTTACACCCATACGCAGTTACCATGCTGGCCGCCTTGGTCAAGAAGGCGGCAGTGTACGGTCAGGTAATTATGGCCACCCAATCGCCAACGTTATTGGACCACTTTGAGCCGGAAGACGTCATCGTGGCTAACCGGGTGAATGGGGAAGCCAGTTTCGAGCGGCTTGATGCCGAGAGATTGGCAGTGTGGCTGGAGGATTACAGCTTGGGGCAGCTGTGGGAACAGAACGAACTTGGCGGCCGGCCAAGCCCGGAATACCGGAGTGACCGACTGTCCACCCCATGACACGACTCTTTGTCCTCGTCGAAGGTGAGACTGAGGAAACTTTCGTAAACGATCTCCTTGCGCCGCATCTTTACCGCGCCAGTTACCTCGACGTCTCTGCCAGACTAATGGGCGGCCAACGCCAGAAAAGTCGCCGCGGCGGTATTCGGCCATGGTCGGAAGCCCGCCGCGGTATCGAGAATCAACTCCGCCAGGACGCTGGCCTGGT
Source organism: Chloroflexota bacterium (assembly GCA_028873965.1). Lineage (GTDB taxonomy): Bacteria > Chloroflexota > Dehalococcoidia > Lucifugimonadales > UBA3495 > Bin87. Next base: position 136,154 of record JAPPMU010000020.1, on the reverse strand, counting down.
TGTGACCACCATGGTCGATTATTATGGTTTGCCTACCCGGGCACCAGGGGCTTGGCCGGGCCGCGCGGAAGCCAACCGTTTGCCCTTCCCGCAACGCGCCGCCCACGTTGAGAACGCGATTCGTACCGATGTGGCAACCTTGATGGGCAATAGTTTCAACCCCGTCCGGTTTGTTCCCTACGTGATGATGCACGAATTTGAGGCAATGTTGTTCAGCGATTGCGAAAAGTTTGCTCAAGCCATTTATCATCCCGAGCTCGCCGATAGGTTCCAGGAAATTAGAGACGGCTTCAACACCCCCGAAGAGATTAATGATTCCCCAGAAACCGCTCCGTCCAAGCGGATCGAAATGCTGGCGCCGGATTATCAGAAACCCGTAGATGGAACTGCTGCAGCTTCGGAGATCGGGCTCACTGTGATTGGACAAGAATGACCTCATTTCGGACAGTGGCTTCAACGATTAACAAACTTGGCGGCTGGTGGTTCGCAGATAGTTTGATGGCCTCCGAGGTGAGGCGCTCAATTTGGCGTAACGCTGCCTGTTGCCAGGTGCTACAATATCCCGCGATGATTTCCGCCGTTTCCCCCGCCCGTCCCAACCCGGTGCGCCGCCTGCCCGGCATGCGTGATTTCGACGCCGGCGCGCGCCGGCACAAGCAGGACGTCGAGCGGCGCCTGGGCGACTTCATCGGCCGTTTCGGCTACTCCGCATTGGAAGTGCCGGTTCTGGAAACCACCGAGCTGTTCCTGCGCAAATCGGGCGGCGACCTGGCCTCCCAGATGTATTCTTTTGTCGACCCGGGTTCCAACGCAGTGAGCCTGCGCCCGGAGTTCACCTCTGCGATCATGCGGCACTACCTGGAGATCAACCAGGACAGCGAAGAACCTCCGTTGGTCCGATGGCAATACTGCGGCCCGGTCTTTCGCTACGATACCGGCAGCGTCGCTGGCACCGGCCAGTTCACCCAGGTCGGCGCCGAGCTGGTCGGATCCAACAGCATTCTCGCTGATGCCGAGCTCCTGACCCTGGCCGCCGGCATACCCGCAGAGCTGGGCATCGCCGACTATCGCGTCCGCCTTGCCGATCTGGACGTTCTCGACAGCGTGCTGGACACCGTCGGACTTTCCGACCGCGCCCGCGAGTTCATCGTGGCCAATATGAACCGCATTGGTGCGGGCAGCGACGGTTTTGCGTCGATCCTGCAGCGCGCCGCCGAACTCCACGTCGTCTCCGGCATCGGATTGCCCGATGAGGAGAAGCACCTGGCGGTCGCGGTCAAAGGGCTGCCGGACGGCGCGGCACGCTCGGTTTTGGCCGGCTTCATGCGCTGGAACACTTCGGCCGATGTGCCCCTGGGCCGCCGTTCTCCCGACGAGATCGTCGACCGGCTGCTCCGCAAACTGCGAGGCGGCGACTCTTCCGATGCCGTCGAGCGCGGCCTCGCCCTGGCCGGCCAGCTGGCCAGCGTCAAGGGCGATCCGGCTCGCGCGCTGCCCCAGGCTCAATCCATAGTCGCGGCCGCCGGTGCGGATACAGAGGCCATTGACCGGCTCATCGACCTCACCGCCCTGGTCAGTGAGGACGCCGCGGTGTCCCATCGACTGGAGATCGATTTCTCGCTGGCACGCGGCATTGCCTACTACAACGGCATCATCTTCGATATTGTTCGCGGCGACGCCGCCCTTTCTCTGGGAGGCGGTGGCCGCTACGACGCCCTGGCTCGCGCCCTCGGCGGCGTGTCCCCCGTGCCCGCCCTGGGATTCGCGTGCACCCTGGAAGCGTTGCTCGCGGCGATGCCTCCGGCCGATCAGCCGCAATCTGAAAATCACGCCGTCCTGGTATCTGCCGCGGGTCAGGCATCCAACGCGGCCGCGCTGCGTGCCGCCGCCGACATCCGGGCCCAGGGAGGCGTGGCCGTGCTCGATGTGGGGGGCAGCGGCAATAGCGCCGATTTCGCTCGGACGGTCACTGTGTAAACTCGGAGCATCGCCTTGAGACTGGTCATACCAAGCGACGGCGAACTGGGGGAACCCACCATGCGGTTCCTGGCGTCCTGTGGCGTCAAGGTAAGCCGGCCCAATTCCCGTCGGTACACCGGCTTCATACCGTCGCTGCCCGGCATCGATGTGCTCTTCCAGCGCACCGCCGACATAACCACCAAGGTCGAAGAGGGCAGCGCGGAGATGGGCATCACCGGCCTTGACCGCCTGATGGAATACCGCCACGACGACGACGCGGTGATTCCGGTGATGGAAGACCTCGGCTTCGGTGGATGCGACTATGTGCTCGCCGTGCCCGACTCCTGGCTTGACGTAACGTCCATTGACGACCTGGCGGATCTGGCCCTGGAGTTCCACGAGCGCGGCCGGCAGCTTCGCATCGCCACCAAGTACCCGAGATTGCTGCGCCGCTACCTGTTCGAGCGCGGCATCAACTACTTCACCCTCGTCCCCGCCAGCGGCACCCTGGAGGCGGCCCCCATCGCCGGCTACGCCGACCTGATCGCCGACCTGTCCGCCACCGGAACCACCCTGCGCGAGAACCGCCTGAAGACCCTCGACGGCGGCACGATCCTGTCCTCCCAGGCCTGTCTCATCGCCAACCCGTCCGCCCTCGCCGGCTGTCCCGACGACCTTGAACTCGCCCGCTCCCTGACCGAAATGCTCGAGGCCCACCTCCGCGCCGACCCGTACTACCGGATCACCGCCAACGTCCAGGGCCGTTCCGCCGAGGACGTCAGCGCCATGATCCTCGCTCGCCCTGAAATCGCCGGCATCCAGGGCCCCACCGTCGCCCGCGTGTTCAGCGTCGAAGAGGAGGACTGGTACGCCGTTTCCCTGCTGATCCGCAAGAACCGCCTGCTGGACGCCGTCGCCCACCTGCGGGAATGCGGCGGGGTAGATATCGCCGCCGCGCAGCTGTCGTACCTGTTCAAGGACGAGTCCCAGGCCTTCGCCGGTTTCATGGACCGCATCGCATCGCTGAACGGCAAGGATGCCAGCCATGCCTAACCTGCCCATGCACATCTACATTTGCCAGCAGGTGGCCCAGGACTTGGATTGGGGATACGTGCACGATCACCCCGGCGCCGCGTACCTCGGTTCGACCACGCCCGACATCCGCGCCATGACCAAGTGGGACCGCGCTCGAACCCACTTCTCCGACTTGTCGGTGACCCACGTCGGCGCCGGCGTTCAGCGCATGTTCGAGCTGCACCCGCACCTGGCCGGCTCGGATAACGGCCTGTCGCCGCAGACCAGGTCTTTTCTCCTGGGTTACGTCAGCCACCTGGTAGCCGACGAGACGTGGATCACCACCATGTTCCGTCCTCACTTTGCTCCCGATAGCCGCGTCACCGATACCGAGATCGAATCGCACATCTGGGACCGCGCTCTACAGTTGGATATGGACCGGGCGGTTCTCGACGAAAACGCTCGTCTCGTTGCCGAGAATGACGCCATCGCCGCGGTCGACCAGATGCCCGCCCTGGAGTTCCTGCAGGATGAGCTGATCGACGAATGGCGGGGGTGGGTCTCTCGCCTCTTGGGGTGGGATTTCACTTGGGAACGCCTCAAGCGCGCCCTCAACCGCATGTACCGTGACGACGACGAAGTGCAGCAGGTGGTGGACGGTTTCCTCGAACACATGCCCCAGAGCCTGGAGCGCGTGTACGAGCGCATACCCCACGAGCTCATCGACGACTACCGTCAGCGGGTCATCGACGAAACCAAGGTCCAGGCAAGGGAGTATCTCAGTGCGACTTAAGATGGTGCGCGGGCTGTCCGCCGCCGAAACGGCTCTGACCCGCATCGACCCCCTCGATCTCTCCTCCCTGCCCGAGCCTGTCCTGCAGCGCACTCGCGACCTCTTCGGCGCTGATGCCACGCCGGAGTCATCCGTCCTGCAGATGCTCCGCGACGTTCGCGCCGACGGCGACGCCGCCGTCAAACGCTACGCCAGCCGGCTCGACGGCGCTGATCTGGACAGCCTGCAAGTTCCGGAAGCGGAATTGGAAGCCGCCTGGGATACCACTCCCGATGACCTCAAGCAGGCCCTCGAGCTGGCCGCCCGCCGCATCACCGGGTTCCACGAAGCCACCCTCCCCCGCGACTGGGTTGACCTCGGCGGCGGCCTGGGCGAGTTGGTGCGACCCCTGGAGCGCGTCGGCCTGTATGCTCCCGGAGGCACCGCGGCCTATCCTTCCACCGTCCTGATGACTGCTATCCCGGCCCGGGTCGCCGGCGTCAGCGAGGTTGTCCTGGCCACCCCGCGCCGCGGCCGGGAGCCGCTGAATTCCACCGTCCTCGCCGCCGCCCGCATCGCTGGCGTCGACGCGGTGTACCAGGTCGGCGGCGTTCCCGCCATCGGCGCCCTGGCCTACGGAACCGAGACCATCCGCAAGGTCGACAAGATCTGCGGCCCCGGCAACGTCTTCGTCGCCTACGCCAAGCGCATGGTACAGGGCCAGGTCGATATTGATGGCGTGTTCGGTCCCACCGAGACTATACTGCTCGCTGACGGGACCGCCAACCCGGTGTTCTGCGCCGCCGATCTCATCGCCCAGGCCGAGCATGATCCCATGGCCTCCGCCATCCTGGTTACCGACTCGCAACCGCTGATCGACGCGGTGGAAGCCGAGCTGGACGCCCAGATCGCCGGCAATCCCCGCGCCGAGACCATCCGCCATTCCCTGGAGCGCCAGGGCTGTATCGTCGTGGTGGACAACTTTGACGAAGCCATCGCCGTTGCCAACCACATCGCCCCGGAGCACCTCTGCCTCATGGTCGCGGACCCGTGGGCCTGGGCCGGACGGGTCCGCAATGCCGGCGGCCTCTTCCTCGGCGAGTTCTCCCCCGAGGTCATGGGCGATTACATCGCCGGGCCTTCCCACGTAATGCCCACAGGAGGCACCGCGCGGTTCAGCTCCGCCCTGAGCGTGCATCACTTCCTCCGCACCATGCCGGTGGTCGGCCTCAGCCCCCAGCGCTTCACCGACCTCGGCGCCGCCGCCGTCCGCATCGCCGAGGCCGAGGGCCTTCCCGGCCACGCCGGCGCGGTGCAGGCCCGCCTGGACTATCTGGAAGCTACCCGACCCGTCTAAGCGGCGTTGGCAGCTGCGCTAATGATGAGCAGCACAGCTAATCGGGAAGAGGCGCTTCACCAGGCTGCGGAGCGCTGGAAAAGGCAGTTGCTGGACGTGTCGGGCCGCAATCGCCTCTTGAACTACCGAGACCTCAAAACGGGAACGTTGGATCTGACTCCTGCCAAGGGAGAGAGTTCCGCAGTCAACGTTCCAGCTCTGGAATCGCTTTTGGCTGGTCGGCGCATTGCCATGACCCGTCTTTTCGCCAGCGAAGACGCTCAAGCCGACAGCCGGCGCCGGCTATCTGCCATCTATCGGCGGACTCAGGAGCATTTGGACGAGAAAGGCCTCAACACTCTGTTCGTTGCAATAGGGTTGGCAACTTGGGAGGTCAGTTCCGGTTCCAAGCCTAATGCCCCCGTGATACTGATACCCGCTACCGTAAGTCCCGATGGCGGCGGGCGATGGGATTTTACCGTGGAACTGTCCGGGGATGCTCATGTGAATCCGGTACTGTTCCACGTCTTGCGAGACGAGTATCGTATTGATATCCCTGACGATGATGACGGATTGACCGGCGATTTATCACTGACTGGCGTAAAGAAACAGCTGCAGGATCTGGAACGCCGTTGGAGCAAAGTTGCCGGCATCGCTATCGCGGATCGGGTCGTGGCGGGCAATTTCATTTACACCAACATGCCAATGGTCGCTGATTTAGACCATAACTTGGCGGCTTTTGCCGACAATGACTTTGTAGCCGCCATCGCCGGGGTGAACGAAGCCCGTCAAGCCCTAGCGGATCGTATTCAAGATCCTCCCTTGAATCGCCCCGACACTGATCCCCCCGAGAACGAGTTTCTGGTTGTCGACGCCGATGCCAGTCAGAACCGGGCCATCAACCGGGTTCTGGCCGGAGAGTCTCTGGTGATTTGGGGGCCACCGGGAACCGGCAAGTCGCAAACCATTGCGAATCTGATCGCCTCACTCATTTCTCAGGGCAAGCGGGTCTTGTTCGTGGCCGAGAAGCGGGCCGCCATTGAAGTAGTGATCGCCCGGCTGCGGCGGGTGGGGCTGTCCAACCTGGTGATGGACGTCCACGGTGGAGTCAGGTCAAGGCGAGAGTTCGCCGGCAGTCTGGCGGACTCCATGCGAGACATCGGTACAGTCCCGGCCCGTGATGATTCCGAGCTGCATCGACGGCTGTCGGAGCGCCGCGCCGAGTTGATTGCTCACGTGGACGCCATGCACGCCATTCGGGAGCCGTGGCGGGTAAGCCTGTTTGAGGTGCAAGAGAAGTTGATTGGCGTCCCGGCATCAGTTGCAAACGGCGCCGTTATGCCGGCCGCCCGAGCCCGTCAGCTCAACCGTGAGGCCGTAGCCCGGTTGATGCGGAACGTCCGGGAATGGGTGGACTTGGAAGGCCCCAGACTTGGTTTGCGGTATCCCGAATGGGGCCGAACTGGCATCGATTCATCGGAAGCGGCGCAGTGGGCATTTGAGCTGGCGCGGGACAGCGCGGCAAAACTGCCGTCGGTCCGTAATCAGTTGTTCGCTGCCCTAGATCAAATAGGTTTGGCGCACCCCAACACTGTGGCGGATTGGTTGACATTGTTGAAGTGGTTGTCGGAAGTAGAGCAGCTGCAACAGCGCTTTACCCTCGAAGTGTATGGCTTGAACCACTCTGATCTCACCACCGCGTTAGCCTCGGCCGATAGCATCTGGGAGCCGGCTCTGGCGCTGCTGCCTACCAAATACCGCAAGGCGCGCAAATCGGTAAGGACCACCCTGCATGATGATGCGAATCTCTCCGGCTCTGATGCTCTGCAAGCGGCACGGGCCGCGGCGAGCCAGATTCGGAAGTGGCGAGAACTGGCGGGCGATGGCGTATATCCTCGCGCTCCGGAACGTCTGTCGGATACTTTGGCTGCGCTGGATGAACTGAACGGACTGCTGGAACGGACCAGCAGCGTATTCTCCGAAAACCTCCTTGAACTCCCTTTCGCCCAGCTCGAAGAGTTGCTCAACCGTTTGGCGTCCCAGCGAGACATAGCGGCCAAACTGCCCAGGGTTCGGGAGTTGGAACGCGGGTTTGCCGACGCCGGCATTGACGACATCACCGCAAAAGCCGGCGACGAAATATCGTCGGAACGCGCCGCAGAGGCCGTTGAGCATTGCTGGCTGCAAGCGGTGTGGGATGACCTAGTTTTCAACGACCCGAATCTAGCCGGTTTTACCGGCACCGCCCACGACCGCCGGGAAGCAGAGTTTATCACTTGGGACCGAGAGCATCTTACAATTACTCCGGAACGGATCAAGCGGGCGGCGGCTGAGGCTGCGATAACGGCAATGAACGAATACCCACGCGAGGCGGCCCTGCTGAAAGGTGAAGCCGCCAGGCAGCGCCGCCATATGCCAGTCCGGAAGCTGTTCAACGAAACGCAGCACGTCATCACCTCCGTCCGCCCCTGCTGGACGATGTCGCCGCTGCTGGTGGCGGAGCTGATACCTGCCGCGGCTAATTTATTCGATGTGGCCATCTTTGACGAAGCTTCACAGATACCTCCGGCGGAGGCCATCGGCAGCTTGGCCCGCGCTCCCCAGGTGGTGATCGCCGGTGACGACCGACAGCTGCCGCCCACCGACTTTTTCAGCGCCGGAGGAGCCGACGCCGACGATGATTCCATTGACGACACGGCGCTGACCGATGACATTGAGTCAATCCTGGATGTTGCCAAAGCTGGATTGGTCCGTGAGGAAATGCTGCAATGGCACTACCGGAGCCGCGACGGCCGGCTGATCGCCTTCTCCAACGCCCACATCTACGGCAACGGCCTGACCGCTTTCCCGGGCGTCTCGCTGAGGGCTCCAATCACTCATCACCTAGTACCCTTCCGCCCTCTGCCGCAGCAGACGCCTTCCAATCCCGACGAAGTTGAACGGGCGGTCGATATGATCATCGACCATGCGCGCCTCTCCCCCAATGAATCCCTTGGCGTAATCGCTTTCGGCATCAGGCACGCCCACAATATCGACGAGGCGCTGCGGGCCCGGCTGCGCGACCTGAAAGACGCTTCCCTTGACGAGTTTTTCTCAGAAAAGTCCGAAGAACGCTTTTTCGTTAAGAACATTGAGCGGGTTCAAGGCGACGAGCGGGACGTGATAATCCTCAGTGTCGGCTACCATAAAGCCGCTAATGGAACGCTGCCCTACCACTTTGGCCCTCTCAACCAACTTGGCGGCGAACGGAGGCTCAACGTTGCAGTTACCCGCGCCCGTTCTCGCGTCCACCTGGTTTCGTCGTTCTCCCACCATGACATGGATCCAGGACGGTCATCAGCCCGCGGCGTGGAATTGCTTCGTCAGTATCTGGAATTCGCTATCTCCGGCGGGTCAGAGCTCGGATCAGAGGTCAGCAAGGTGCCACTCAACCCCTTTGAGTTGGACGTGCTGCACCGGTTGGAGGATCGGGGCATCAAGGTAGTTCCCCAGTATGGAGTGTCCGGATACCGTATTGATTTTGCCTGTGCTCATCCTGAACAGCCGGGGCGTATGGTACTCGCCATCGAGGCCGACGGCGCCGCTTATCACTCAGCTCATACTGCTCGTGAACGCGACCGACTGCGGCAGCAGGTGCTGGAAGACAAAGGCTGGCGCTTCCACCGCATTTGGTCAACCGACTGGTTCAGGAACCCGGAGGAGGAAGTCAAGCGGGCAGTGGAAGCATGGCGTCAAGCGGTAACCGATGCTGATTCTGGTAATCATGGTACGGTCAACGGCGATAGTTTAGAGCCTCTCATATCATCAGTGCTGGATTTGCCCGGCCGCGGACCCCGCCCCAACGTCCAACCCGGCAGGGGCGCCATCACTGATTACTCCCACACCGAGTTGGTTGCCCTCGCGCGCTGGATCAATTCGGACACCTTGCTCCGCACCGACGAGGAGTTGATGGCGGAAATGCGCCGCGAGCTCGGTTTTCAACGCAGGGGTTCCCGCATTGATGCGGCTTTGCAGCGCGCCATTGACCAGGTATAGGACAAGTACGGTTGCGCTCCATCCCCAATCCTTATAGAGTGAACGCGCCATGATGCCGCCGCCGTCCGCATCGCCGAGGCTGAGGGCCTTCCCGGCCACGCCGGCGCGGTGCAGGCCCGCCTCGACCACATCGCAGCTACGCAAACCCGCTAACGCATTTGGAACGTCTGCTCATGCCTGACATCGAAGCACTGCTCCTTCCCCACATCAGCCGTCTGAAGACCTACCAGGGCGTGTCTCCCAGCGAAACGCTGGCCGAGGAGGCCGGTATCCCCCTGGAACAGGTCATCCGCCTGAACGGCAACGAAAACCCCTACGGTCCGTCGCCCCAGGTCGCCGAGGCCCTGGGGAACTTCCGAGACTACAACCACTATCCCGATCCCGCCCAGCGTCGCCTTCGCGAAGCCCTGTCCGACTACCTCGGCGTCCCGGAGGACAACATCGTCGCCGGCAACGGCAGCGATGAGATCATCGATCTCCTAATGCGGATGTTCCTCGCTCCCGGCGATGAGATCATCATTCCGGTGCCGACCTTCGGCATGTACTCGTTCTCCGCTGACGTCGCTGGCGCCAAAGCCGTATCGGTGCCACGCGACGAGAACTTCGAAATCGACATCGAAGCCATACAAGGGGCCATAACGCCGCGTACCAAGGCCATCTTTTTCCCGACTCCCAACAACCCCACCGGCAACGTGGTCACCGAGGCTCAGGCCCGCGCCCTGCTCGACACCGGCCTGCTGGTTGTCTCCGACGAGGCGTACTACGACTTTTGCGGCCAGACCCTGATGCCGTTGCTGTCCGAGTACCGGAACCTTGTCGTCCTGCGCACCTTCAGCAAGTGGGCCGGCTTGGCCGGCCTCCGCATCGGCGCCGGCGCCATGGATTCCGAGCTGGCCGCCACCATGATGGGCATGAAGCCTCCCTATAACGTCAACCTCGCCGCTGAGATCGCCCTCCTGGCCTCGTTGTCCGACACCGCCCACCTGCTGGACCGGGTCGACGCCATCGTCAACGAGCGCGGGCGCATGTACCGGCTGCTGTGCGAGATTCCCGGGATCACCGTCTGGCCTTCCCAGGCGAACTTCATCCTGTGCAAGATGCCCGATGGACGGGGCCTGGAAGTGTACGAAGCCATGTGCCGTCGCGGCGTGTTCCTGCGCTATTTCGACAACGAACTCCTGCGCGACTACATCCGCTCCAGCGTCGGCAAGCCCGAGGAAACCGACGCCGTGGTCTCCGGTTTCCGCGCCGTCCTCGGGGTGGACTAGCATGACTACCCCTGACCCGTCCGCGCGCACCGCGACCCTGGAGCGCTCCACCGCCGAAACCAGCATCTCCATATCCGTGGACCTGGACGGCCAGGGCCGGTATGAAGTTGACACCGGCAACGGTTTTCTCGACCACATGGTCAGCCAGATCGCCCGTCATGGCCTGTTCGACATTACCCTGAAGGCCCAGGGCGATACCCACGTCGGCTGGCACCACCTGGTCGAGGATACCGCCATTATGCTGGGCCGCGCTTTCGGCCAGGCGCTGGGCGAGCCGCGCGGCATCCGCCGCATGGGGCACGCCATCGTCCCTCTTGACGAGACCCTGGTGATGGTCGCCGTCGACTGGAGCGGCCGCCCCTACGTCGCCGTGGACACCACTCTCAACGACAGCATGGTGGAGACCCTGTCCGGCGACCTCGTGGCCCACTTCCTTGAGTCTTTTGCCATCGAGGCGCGCATCAATCTGCACGCCCAGGTACTCGCCGGCGTCAGTCCTCACCACAAAGCGGAAGCGCTGTGCAAGGCGCTGGCCCGTGCCCTCCGCGACGCCGTTGAGCCGGATCCACGCGCCGCCGGCCAGGTGCCCAGCACCAAGGGGACCCTCGACGCCTGATCTCAACCCCGCAGACGCGCGTGTGGGATGCTCACCGGTTGGCGTTTGCGCATCCTTGTCGGCCCCGCAGTCTTGAGTGGCTGCTATGCGGCACTTGGTTCGCGTATAATGAAGATAGTCAGTGTTTCACGATCCAACTCTGACAGGAGGGCACCATGACGATCATTCACAGCGGCGTTAATCAGTTCAATCGGATCCTCGTGAACGTCCTGGACAAGCCTTTCGTGGCCCGCGTCTTGTCGCCGTTCCAGCCCATCGCCAATACGTTGACCAGTCGCTACCTCAACTACGCCATGCCCGGCGACTGTCCTCCGGCTTCTTCGCCCGTCGCCTACACCATCATTGATGCCGAAGGCAACACCCGGTGGAGCGGAGACACGGCGGAACTCAACGAAAACCCGGAGCACCGCCACCGCAACGTCCGTTGACGTTCCGTCCGCGGGCACGAAAAAGCCCTCCCTGAGCCCGGGGAGGGCTTTTGCATCTGGGATGCCGGCACGAGCTAGGCGCCACGCACCGGGCGTCCCCGACGGGCCAGGAAGTCCGGGAACGCTTCTTCCGCCAAGGTGCCCCGCAGCACGTTGGTGGTGAAGTCCTTTTCGTTCATCCACTGCTGCTCCAGGCTCTCGCCTTTGTGCTGCAGCAACAGCCGCTTGATACCGATCACCGACGGCGTGTCGTTGGTGGCAATCTCAGTAGCCACCTCCATCGTCTTCTGCCGCAACCGGTAGGTCGGCACCAGGTGGTTGAGCAGCCCGATGCGGTACGCCTCTTCCGCCTCCACGATCCGCGCGGTGAACAGCAGTTCCTTCGCCTGCGGCCAGCCCACCTGATTGGTCAGCGTCCAGGTCGAATTGATCCGCCCGTATGCCGCCGCCAGGAACCGGAACCGCGCCGCGTCCGACCCGATCCGGATGTCCAGCGAGGACGACAAGACCGCCCCACCCCCATAGGCCAGCCCGTTGATCATCCCGATAACCGGCTTGTCCGAGGCGCTGACCTCGTACCCGCCGCGCTGCCGGCGCGTGGCGCGCTCATCCATGCCGTCCCGGGTCAGGGTGCCCGCGTTCAGCGCCGCCTGGTCTTCACGCTGCTCGTGGATGTCGCCGCCGGCCGTAAACGCGGGAACACGCGGGTGCGTGTCCGCGCCGGTGACGACGATGCAACCGATCTCCGGATCCTCGTTGGCGCACCGCACGGCGTCGTGAAGCTCTTCCGTCAGCTGCCGGTTCATGGCGTTGAGCACTTCCGGCCGGTTCATCGTTAGAAACGCGACGTGCCCTACCACCTCGCGACGCCGGTCGCCGCTGCCTTCCCACTTGGAGACACGTTCTTTGTCTGACAGAATGTACTGGTAAGCCATGGAAATCATCGCTCCTGTTGCGCTGTTCAAGTGGCCGCATTGTATGGGCAGCCGCCGGCCCTAGTCAAACCGGCCTGGCGCGTACCCATTGTGGTTCAAACTGTTACTGCCAGCGAAGCGCGGCAATCTCGTCGCTGAGGGAGTCGCTGATCAGTTAACGAGATCGCTACGTCGTTTCGCTCCTCACGATGACAAACCGGGCGCGCATCAGTCAAACCAGCCGATTGACATACCAACCCGTCGCCTTGATCATAATCTCAGGTACGTCCCCATGCTTTCCGCCCTCGTTAACCATCGTTCGCTTCGCCCACACGTGAGGCGTTGGGCAGTGCTGGCGACCTGCGCCCTCTTCGTCTGCCTTGGCCTGTTCGGCTTGGCCGGTACCGGAGCCCGCATCGGCGCGCAGACGGATACTGTCCTCAACGTGAGGATCGAAAAGACCATCAGCCCGGTCAAGGTCCGCGTGATCCAACGGGCTGTGAACCGCGCCAACGAGACCGGGGCTCAGCTGCTGATAATTGGCCTGGACACGCCCGGCGGTCTTTACGATAGCACCCGCGAGATCGTGGAAATCCTACTCGGCTCGCCGGTGCCGGTGACCGTTTTCGTCTCTCCGCGCGGAGCCCAGGCCGGCTCCGCCGGAACCTTCATCACCGCGGCCGCTCATGTCGCCGCCATGACGCCGGGTTCCAACATCGGCGCCGCCACGCCCGTGTCCGGCACCGGCGAGGAGATCAGCGAGACCCTGGCCGACAAGGTCACCAACGATGCCGCCGCCCTGATACGGGCCATCGCCGAAGAGCGGGGACGCAACCCCGACGCTCTGGAAGAGACCGTGCGCACCGCTGCCTCCTACAGCGCCAGCGAAGCGCTGGACGCGGAAATCATTGACCTCATTGCCGATGACATCCCGGCGCTGCTCACCGCCCTGGACGGACGGACCGTGGTCACCGTCGCCGGTGAGCACACGTTGCAGCTGACCGGCGTCGAGGTCCGGGAACTCAAGATGCAGTGGCGGGAGCGCTTCGTCGATTTCATCTCCAATCCCAACATCGCCTTCCTGCTGCTGACTCTCGGTAGCCTGGGCTTGGTGTTCGAGATGCTGACCCCGGGCGCCATCGGCCCCGGCGTCGCCGGGATCATCTGCCTGGGATTGGGATTTCTCGCCCTGGGCAACCTTCCCTTCAACTGGGCCGGTGTGGCATTCATCCTCCTGGCCATCGTCCTGGCCGCCCTTGAGATCTTCGTGTCCGGTTTTGGGGCTTTAGGGATCGGCGCGGCGGTGAGCCTAGTGGTCGGTGGTCTGCTGTTGTTTGGCGACTTTGGAGGTGGGCGGATCTCTCCACCAAGCTTCCCTACCGTGTCGGTGAACCGTTGGGTGCTGGTGGGCGTCGGCGGCGTATTACTGTCCGTCGCCGGCTACCTTGCCTACGAGGTGTTCATGTCCCGCACCGGCCGGAGGCGCGGCGCCGGGAGAAGCGGGGCCGGCGGCAGCGACGGCCGCAGTTCTCCTGGCAATCTCGTGGGACAGACCGGCGTGGTAACGTCGGCGCTTCAGCCTCGAGGCGTGGTCGCCCTGTCCGACGAGACCTGGTCCAGCGTCAGCAACGACGGCCTCTCCATTCCGGCCGGGCGGCGAGTCCGCGTGGTCGCCGTGAACGGCCTGCTGCTTACCGTGGAGGCCGAGGGAGGTCCCGCCGCCGTTGAAGGCCAGGAATGATGCTAGAATGAACTCGAGAGCCCAGAACACGCCGATCCGGTAAGGAGGCATCAACATGGCCGCAGGGATTGTCGTCGTCCAGCAGTATCAGCGCATGGTAGTCCAACGGTTCGGCACCTACATAGGGACCCGGGGACCGGGTTTGCGTTTCCTCATCCCCATCCTCTACCACGGTACCAAGGTCGATCTGCGCGAGCGCGTCACCCGCGTTCCCACCCAGAAGTACATCACCGCTGACAACGTCGTGGTGGACATGGACTTCGTGATCTACTACCGCGTGATGGACGACCAGGTTGACCGCGCCGTCCTGGAGGTCCAGAACTTTGAGGCGGCCGTCATCAACCTCGCCTTCGCCACCCTCCGCTCCGTGATCGGCTCCCTGGACCTGGCGACCACGCTGTCCGAGCGCGAACGCATCCGCGACGACGTTCAGATCCGGATGGATGAGGTCACCACCCGTTGGGGCGTCAAGGTGTCCCAGGTGGAGATCAACGAGGTTGACCCGCCTCCTGGCGTCAAGGCCGCCATGGAACGGCAAAAGTCTGCTGACGCTATCCGCACGGCGGAGATCACCGAGTCCGAGGGCCAGCGTCAGGCCGCGATCAACCTCGCCGAGGGTGAACGCCAGTCCGCCATCCTGCGGGCCCAGGGTCAGCGCGAGTCCGAGATCCTGCAGGCCGAGGGCGACCAGCAGGCCCAGGTCCTGCGCGCCGAGGGCTTCAGCACTGCCCTGGAGCGCATTTTCAGCGTGGCCAGCACCGTGGATGCCCGCACCATGAGCCTGCAGTACTTCGACACCCTCAAGTCCCTCGGCTCCAGCCCGTCCACCAAGTTCATCTTCCCCATGGAGTTCACCTCCATGCTTTCTCCCTTCCTCGGCATGGGCGGCATGAACCCGCCCGACGGCGGCAACAACCGGGGCAACACCGGCAACGGGACCAGCGCCGAGGGCGAAACTCGCAGCTGACACCGTTGCAACGGTAGGCAAAATCAGCGGGGCAATCGAGAGGTTGCCCCGTTGTGAGTACAGGAAATCGGTGACTCTATGGTAGCGTCAAGCGACCGGATGTGGATGATCCGCGCCGGGCGGGATGGCACCGTCCTGCATCATTTTCTGGAAGGAAAGGTTGCTTATCTCGGATGGGGCGAAGTCGGTCCCATATCCCCTACGGACACCAAAGAAAATGTCCGGCGTCGCTTGGATGAGACTTACCCAAGCGAAAATGCCGGCGCGCGTCCCAACATAGTCGGCATGCTTCGCCGGTTTTCTTGTGAGGTTCGCGTTGGCGATGCCTTCGTCACTGTTGACCCGCAGCGAAGACTGTGCCACATCGGTGTTGTCAGATCTGATGCCAATCACCAAACTGTTATTTGGGTTGACCTTGCAACAGGCGACGAATTTGAACATTACGGGTACGTGCGCAAGGTGGATTGGGGCGGAGCCGTATCCTGGGATATTCTCACGGCAAAAGCCCGCGGGACCCTCAATGGCCAGCTCAGTCACTTTCGGATCCGCGATGAAGTGAGCGCCGAAATCCGTCGGCTGTGCGGGTAAGGACTGGTGTAGGCTAACCCTGCTTGCCGTTGCTTTTAGCGGCTTTTTCTTGCTGGTCCCGGCGTATCCTCGCTGCCATGGCTTCCAATTCTTCTGGCGAAAGCCCTTCGGTCAGACCTCGCAGTATGCGGCGCTTCAAGCCTATAGGCGTTTTGGCTATTAGCATCTGTACCCCCGCTTCAACTGTGTCCTTGGCTATGATCGCCACTTCCACGCTCAGCCATATCATACAGATGCTGAACGCTTGGTCAACCGGCTCTGGCCCCAACAACTCCGAAAAGACCGCCCTCACGTTGAGCGGGTTGAAGTGAGCTAGCGCGTCGGTCAGCAAAACCCGCGCCGCCCAGAACCCGGCCCAAATCATGCACACCGCGATGCGTGCCATCCGTGTCAGCGGTACGCCGGCAACCGATGCCAGCAGCGAATCGTCGCCATCAACCCCACGTCGCCGCTCTCCGCTCATAGTGTCAGTGCATCACCCGGTGCGTTTCCTCTCAATGCGCCGTCGTTGCGCAGCAACTCCATCGCCGCCCCATACGGCTCCGCAGCTTTCCCGTCGATCTGTCGCAGAAGCTCACCCAACTTTGCGTCGTCTGCCAACCGCTCCGTGATACGTCGGTAAAGCTCCTCCTGTACCGTTTCGAGGAACTCCGTGCGCCGCCGTTCGGCCCGCCGTTTTTCCAATCCGCCCGTGTCGATCATGTACTCGCGATGTGCGGTAACGCTCTCCCATAGCTCGCCGATCCCCACGTTCGCATACGCTTGCGTCAGCAGCACTGGCGGATTCCAGCCGTCTCCCAGGTCCGCCATTTGCAGCATCGCCGTCACCGCCGCCGAGAGTTGGTTGGCTCCGTCCCGGTCGGCCTTGTTTATTACATAAAGATCCGCGATCTCCATGACGCCGGCCTTGAGCGTCTGTATCGAGTCCCCCGACTCTGGCGTCATTGCTACTACCACGGTGTCCGCCACGCCCATGATTCCCAGTTCCGTCTGTCCCACGCCTACCGTTTCCACCAGCGTCACGTCCTTCCCGGCCGCGTCCAGGGCGCGCACCATGCTCTTCACGATGCGCGGCAGCCCACCGGACTGACCTCTCGTCGCCACGCTGCGAATGAACACGCCGTCATCCAGGTAGTGTCGCTGCATCCGGATACGGTCGCCCAGCAGCGCCCCACCCGTAAACGGGCTGGTCGGGTCAACCGCGAGGATACCCACCGTTTTGCCCTGACCCCGCAGGTGCTCGGCCAGCCGGTCCACCAGGGTGCTCTTGCCCACTCCCGGCGGGCCGGTGATCCCCACCGCGTACCCGGCTCCGGTATGCGGATCCAGCTGCGCCATCGCATCGGCCGCCGCCGGATCACCGCGCTCCAGCAGTGTCAGCACCCGCGACAAGGCCCGCAATTCACCATTCAGCACCCGTTCGGCTAGTTCGCTCATCCTTCTCCAATACGACGAAAATCGTAAATATAGTAACGAAACACGGCGGCCAATTTAACATCGGCATATTCTCGGGTCAAGGACGGTGGTGTCGCTCACCCTTAACAACTCCCGCCCCAGCGGTTATCATCGTTGCGCTCCTAAACCCACGCCTGAACCCCGAGGTGACCTCCATGACTACCCGTTCCGAAACCCTCAACGGCCGCGTTGCCATCGTGACCGGCGCCGCCAGCCCCATCGGCATGGGCCGCTCCATCACCACCGGCCTGGTTCGCGCCGGCGCCCGCGTCGCCATGCTCGACATCAACCAGGATTGGCTTGACCAGTCCGCCAACGACCTGCGCGAGATCGGCGGCGACGAATGTGTGCTGCCCATCATCGCCGACGTCACCGATCCCGACTCCGTTCAGAACGCCGTGCAGCGTACCATCAGCGAGATGGGCGGCCTACACATCCTGGTCAACAACGCCGGAATCAATCCCCGCACCGCCGGCTTTGGCGGCAGCGCGTCCGGCAGCCGCACCGGTTTCTTCGATATCGTCCCTGACGCCTGGCTGAAGGTCATCTCAGTGAACCTCAGCGGCCCGTTCCTCATGGCCAACGCGGTGGCCGGCCACATGATGGAGCAGGGTTTTGGCCGCATTATCGGCGTCACCACCAGCATGGACACCATGTGGCGCAAGGGCGGCGCTCCCTATGGCCCGTCCAAGGCCGGACACGAAGCGCTCGTTGCCATCATGGCCCAGGACCTCGAGGGTACCGGCGTAACCGCCAACGTTCTGACCCCCGGCGGCGCCACCGCCACCAACATGGTCCTGCCGCCGGAGGGCGCGACCGCCGACGCCCTCATCCAGCCCGAGGTCATGCAGGCGCCCGTGGTCTGGATCGCGTCCGACGACGCGAGCAACTGGAATGGCCGCCGCATCATCGCCTACTACTGGGACGAATCCCTGCCCCTGGAACAGCGTCTCGAAAAGTGCGGCGCTCCCGCCGCCTGGCCGCAGTTGGGCCTCCAGGCCGTGCACCCCGATTGGTTCGGCCGCGGGTAGCAACAAACCCCGTCGTTCCCGCGAAAGCGGGAACCCACAGTCTATTGCAAAAAAAATCGTGGGGCGGGTTTCAAACCCGCCCCGCTTTCGTTGCTCTGATGAGTATCGGGCGTTTATCCGTTGGCAAGGGCCTCGGCGTCAGTAATGTAGGCGTCGGTTTCCCGGATGCGGCGCTCGGTATGCCGGTTACAGGCGCCAGTGTAAAAACAAGCGCCGTGCAACTGGCTGAGCCGGCTATAGTATCGGCCCTGTAAGGAGTCGGGTGCGCGGCCTGATTCCACCAGGTCGTCCAGGCAGTTGCTGGTGAATCCGGTTGGGCCCGGCTCTTCTCCCATGAGCGCAAGAATCAATGCGTCGGTGGCGCGCTTGGTGGCGCACCAAGCCTTCTCAGCGGCGTCGCGGATGTCGTTCTGTTCCAGCCGTTCAACAGCTTGGGAGTGCATCCAGCGCGCATCCTCAAAGATTTCGTCAACGTGGTCTTGGAGTGCAGTGGTGGTCATAAATTGGTGGCTCCAGATTTGTAAATCTATCTCGCCAATTCGGTAACCACGGTGGGTATCAGTGCCGGAACCCCGTATCGAACCCCCGCGCATCGGGGTTGATCAGCAGGTCCGGACGGTTGCCCCAGCGCTTCAGGAACCGACCGAAGTTTTTGCGGCTCAACTCGTCGCGCTGGTTCTCCTCCAGTTCCTCCCATTGGCGATGCTCGTGGCGCACCAGCGGCAGGCTGCTGTCGCACACCACCCGGTAACCGGCGTTCTTGAATTGGAAGCAGTAGTCGATGTCCAGGTTCCGGTAGAACCGGAACGACTCGTGCATCAACCCCACAGAGGTCAGGTCAGCCCTGCGGAACGCCATGCAGTACGCCTGCATCGCGTCGGCGTCGCCCCGGTCCACTTCCTCGTGAAAGTGCTGCATGTCATCCGTCGTCAACCCGTAGGGGCCGAACACGCCGATGCTGTGGTCCGCCAGGTGTTCCGCTACCGGAGAAAGGATATCCCCAACCACCTCCGTCGATGCGTCCAGCAGCACGACGTACCGTCCGCGCGCCTGTTTCAAGCCGATGTTCTTGCCGGCTGCGTCCCCCACCACGTGGTCGCAGTGGATGACGCGCACGTTCGCGTGTTCGGCCTGCGCTTCCTCCAGGTACTCCGCCGTCCCGTCCGTGGACCCGTTGTCCACCACGATGACCTCCACCGACGCCCCGCCGGTGTGCCGCAGCACCGCCTGGACACACCGCCGCACGTCGTCCACGTAGTCGTAGGCGTTCACTAGGAACGTGAAGTCGTAAAGGTCGGGTTCGTCCAGCACGGAGGGCACTTCTCGCGAAGCGGACACCGAGGGCCATCGCGCCGTCTGCAGTTCCAGCGGCGTTTGCGGTCGCACCAGCGTCGCAACACCCGTGTCCTGTACCACCATGCCGCCTTCCGCCATCTGCGACCGCAGCGCGTCGGCGTCGCGGTAGGCTGCCTGCTGCCGCAGCGCGTCGCGTCGCTCGATGAATTCACTGTTCTGCGTGCCGATCTCGTACCGCTGTGGCACCTGGTCCAGGTCCAGGCCAAACACCCGGTCAAAGTCCAGGATCAGCTCCAGCTTGTCAGTAGCAGACAGTTCCGACCGAGCCATCGCCCAGGTAATCGCTAGGGCGGTGGGCAGGTCGAGATCATTGTGCACCGCGTCCCAGAACTTGCCGCTCCACGCCTGACCCTCAGCGCTCAGGGCATGGTGGCCCGAGCCGTTCCCCGACATGTTGCGCCACACCCAGATCCGATTGCGCAGGCCGGTCAGCGCCTTCTCTGACGCCCGCAGCGACGTGAAGGTGAAGTTCATCCGGTGTCGATACCGCACCGTCATGCACAGGTATCGGAACGCCAACGGGTCAAATCCTCGCGTCGACAGATCTTCGATCAGGAACACGTTGCCGGCCGATTTGGCCATCTTGGCCCCGTCCGCCAGCAGGTGTTGCCCGTGCACCCAGTAGTTCACGTGCTGCTGGCCAAACGCCCCTTCGCTCTGCGCGATTTCATCCTCATGGTGCGGGAACACGTTGTCCACGCCGCCCGTGTGGATGTCAAACTTCTCGCCCAGGTACTTGTGCGCCATTGCTGAGCATTCGATGTGCCACCCGGGGAACCCTTCGCCCCAGGGGCTGTCCCACTTCACGTCGCGGCCCGGTTCCGCCGCCTTCCAGAGGGTGAAGTCTCTGGGGTCATGCTTCAGCGGGTCCGCCTCCGCGCGTACTCCCTCCAGCAGGTCGCCGCCGAAATTGCGCGACAGCTTGCCGTACTCCGGATAACTGTTGACGTCGAAGTAGATGTTGCCGCCCGCTTCATACGCGGCGCCGTTGTTCATCAGCGTGCCCACCATCTCCAGCATTTCGGGGATGTGGTGCGACGCCCAGGGAAACACGTGGGCCGGAAGAATGTTGATCCGCTCTTCGTCCTGCCAGAAAACGTCCGCGTAGAACTCGCCGATTTCCTGGAGCGACTTGCCCTCGGCCAGCGCGGCCATGATCATCTTGTCGCCGCCGGCCTCCGCCAGTTCCTGGCGCATGTGCCCCACGTCGGTGATGTTCTTGATGTGATAGACCTCGTTGCCGTCGGCCACCAGGATCCTGCGGATCCAGTCCGCCATCAGGTAGGTGCGCAGGTTGCCGATGTGCGCGTACCGGTAAACCGTAGGCCCGCAGGTGTACATCGACACCTTGCCGGGCGTCATCGGCCGGATCTCCTCGACGTTTTTCGTCAGGGTGTTGTAGATGCGTAACATACCTCTACCTCCGGCGGGCGCAGTTGGCCCAAGTTTAGCACGCGCGTCGCCCGGTTTGCACTCGCGCCGGCCGGGCGGTCTCCCGCTTTCCGACGGGAAGTTGTCAGTATCAGGGTTGTTGCCGCCCTCAGCACAGCCAACACAATCCTGCAAATCCTGATTCTGACTATTTACGAAACCGGGTATGCGTGAGGCATGATGTCTCGCTGAAACGAAAACCCCTCCATATTTGCTCTTGGCTTCCTGGATTAGAGGCGCAACGCATTCGTAGGTATGAGGCGTCCGGCCACGGGGTCCACCGCCAGCAGGGCCTCTTCCATCGTGACCGCGCCGAGCAAAATGGGCTCGCCCGCCTCGGCGAAGATCACCGGCGTGGAAAATTCCAGCCCTTCAAGTCTTACCATTGTTCTGCCGATGTCCACCGGGGCGTTGCTGCCGTCGGGCAGTTCGGACTGGGCGGAGCGTTCTACCGACACCCCCAGCCGCTGCAACGTGGTTCTGGGCACCGCAGTGAAGGTTGAGCCGGTGTCCGCGATTGCATCGACACCTTCGAACCTCTGCCCTTGCGGGTCTCCGATGCCTATGGTGACCACTACGGTACCCATGGCGCTTCTATTCATTTCTGATCAGGGACGTGTGTCATCCGGCATGGTGGCGATGACTTCCTCGTAGCGACGTTGAATTTCCTGCTCGTCGGCTTGGGGATTTTGCTGGCGGAGCACGTATTTGATTCCGGCTTCGCGGCCCTCTCTGCGGCCGTCGGAACGTATCGATTCGATCACGTCGCGCTTGATTTTTCTCAGCACCATTTTGATCGCCTCCATGAGCAGCGCGTAAACGTGCGACAGCGGCGGAACGCCCAGCGCGTTTGCGGCGGCATTGACAATGACAACGGCCCCGGCGTGAATGTCGCCCTTAAGCCAGTGGACCAGCACCATCACGGCGGTGGCAAGCACAGTGTACTCAAAGGCCTGGTCCTGGGCAAACGAGGCCGTGTAGCGCCAGTCGGGGCTTTTGAGATCGATATTGGTCGGGTTGAGTCGAACGATGGCCGCTATGACCAGGCCGGCGGATGCGGCGGGGATCAGCTTCCAAACGTGGTTGATTTGGCGCATCAATTGGCGGTCGTCCTTGTATTATCCTTCACTTGCGGCTCCCGCTCGGTGGTCGGCCAGGGCTTCGCTGGCCAGGCGGCTCAGCAACTCAACCGATTCCGGCCGGTCGAATAGCTGCTCCCATTATCGGTTCGCCTCAAGCTCGGCCAGCAGGAATCTGGCGAACCGGTCCTGTTCTTCAAGAGGAAACTCAGCCGCCCGATTGAAGGCGTCTTGCACCAGTTGGTTCATGGTTTTCCTCCCGGAGGGTGTGCATTCGTGTCTCGACAAGCGGCGGTATGGGCTGATTGGGCCGCCAATAGTGGTGTGGGGCAGCCGATGGCCCGGCTGTCGGCCAGGTCATGGCGGAGGTCGAATTTCAAGGTGCGGATGCTCATGTCCCTTTGCCTACTGGACGTAGCTGTCTCCTTTGTCGTTGTTGCAGGGTTGACACATGAGTTGTACATTGGCCAAGTTGTACGCGCCGTTTGCTTTCCCTGGCCGGATCCGGTCCAGCGTCAGGTCATTGAATGGAAACTCCAGGCGGCACCCGTTGCACTCACCTTCTTGCGAAATGTACCGGATCAGCTTAATTAGCTTTCTGTCCCTTGCTCTTCCTGCCTTTCTCATTATTATTGAGCGGTAGCCGAAGTAGTGAGCGATTGGCTGGAGACCATACCGCTTCCTAGTCGCGCGTACTACATTGAAGATTTCATCCCACGCGAGCATACTGCGGCTCGCTTGTAGCCAGAGGTAAAACGCAATGTCGCGTTGCTCGTAGGGCAACGGACAACCATGCCTTTCTGCGTATTCCGTAAGGTGGCGGGCGAGTTCCTTGGTAACATCGCTTCCCGTGAGGCCCGGTGTGTTCCGTTCCACGTATCCCGGGAGGCTGCGCACCTCGTGGTGTGGGAAGTTGGAACCAGTTACTTTACCGCTTGCGTATTCCGCGTTGTATTTCTCGGCGGTGGTAGAGAACGGTCGTTCGTGCGGCGACGCAGGGGGATTATTTCTGCTATTCATGTTATATACCTACGTGCTAATTTTCGTTGAAGTCATCTGCCGCGCCGCCAACGCCGCCTGCCCCGGCTCGCTCAGCAACCTACCAACCGCTTCCTCAATTGCCCGCGCCGTTGCGCTGTTGGGTTGCCATTCGTGGCGCAGCAGGCGTCGGGCGGCACGGGATTGAGCGTCACCGGCGGGCCGAGACATGATGTCGCTCTCGGCGATTATCGCCTGGCATTCCTGCTCGGCGGTTGCGCCCAGTTCGCTGAGCCGGACGTGCAGCGCGTCGCCGGCGTCGTAGCGCGGGATGGGCAACTTCCAGCCGTGCTTGTGGAAATGCCGTATCTCCTTCGCCCAATTGGTAGGACAAAACGGCTTCGCCTGCTTTGCAAGTTCGTTGCTGTTGATAATGGCCAGTAGGTAGTAGGCTTCGTTTTTCGACCGGCAAATTGTTTGGTACGAGGTACTCTCCACGATAGCGTTTGTGCTTGCGACTATTGCAGCGGTTGGCTCACCTGACGTGGTATATGCCACTCGGATGGCATCACCGTCGTTCGCTGCGGCTCGCAGGGACTCCAACTGGTCGGTCATTTTGTTGAGGTGGTTCAAGTTAGCCAGGAGTTCAGTGATGCTCCGGCCTGCATGAGCATCGCGGAACATCGCGACGGCGTTGGTCCAGCGTCGTTGCATCGTGGAGTGCAAAGCCTCTACTTCCAAGCGACAGGCGTCGTGCTTGTTGTCTGTGCACTCGTCGTGGTTCAAAGGCATGGTCATGGTGCTGCGATGCACCGGAAGAGCGGCTTTCAGCGGGTCGAGTGCCACGTAAGGCGCAATACACTCTCCCACGTACACGTCAAAAAGATGGTCGTTGCCCACGACGCCGTCGAGTTTGTTCAATTCTCCTGCGTAAGTGACCTTGTCTTGACTGCCTAATCGAGGCTTGATGTTGGTGGTGTTAGCGGCCGGAAGCATCGCGGTGTGGGGAATAGTCTCAACGAAGAAAAGCCGGCGATCATAGATGGTCGGCCCCTGGCTGGAAAGTTCGGCGTAGGGCGACTTGTATGTCCCGTCGTCGTGGTGCAGCGCTTCGCTCTGGCGAGTGATGCCGGCGTAGTCATCCTGCCAGTCGCCGCGCCAGACCCGCACGGTTCCCGGCGCCAGCGGCTTGCCCGATTCGCCGGCCGTGTACTCCGCGAATACCACGCTGGCCGGCATGGGGAAGAAGTCCGGCGTTACGTTGTCCAGGTCCCACGGCTCCTGAACCTGGAAGTTTACGTTGACGCTCGGCGCGCTGCGGTCGCGCCGGCGACGGTAGGCTCCGCCGCGCCACTTCAGGTGCTGGCCGGAACGCAGGGCGCTGTGGGGCAGCACCATGCCGATGACCGCCCCGTCTCGGGCGTACAACTCGGCGCAGCGGGTGTAGAACAGCGTGGCGATGTCCTGGTGCGGGGCCAGTTTGCCGCCGGCCCAGATCCGGTAGCGTTGCTCGCTCATGCCGCGCAGCTCTTCGCGGATGATGTCCGCGCTCTGGCCGTAGGTGAGCCACGGCGGGTTGCCGATGATGCGGTCAACCTTCTCCTCGGCGATCACCGCCGGGCGGATCATGTTGCGGATGTAATATGCCCAGACGTGGTTGCGGCCGGCGGCGTGCAGTTCCCCCATGGTGGCGGCCACGGCTTTCATGCTCCGGCGGCACTCGTCGGACATCGGGTAGCCGTCGACAACGCGCTCCGCGTCGCGCCCTTCCCGGATTTTTGACGAGTCAATGGCGGCGGCCATTTCGGAGATGAGCCGGTCAACGTCGGCCTGCTGGCGGGCCAGTTCCCTGGGGATGCTGAAGGTGACCGGCGCCGCGTGGCCCGGCAGGGTCTCGCGGGTTTCCAGCTCGATGGATTGGCTGGCGGTGAGCGTGCCGGTGTCGTAGCGCAGCTGCATGGAATCGCCCAGGTAGATGGGCGCGCTCACGGCGCCCGTGCCCGTGTCCATATCACCCGTGCCCGTATCAGTGGATTCGGCGCGGGCGGCGCGGATGGTGTCGGCGGCGGCCATTACCCAGGTGGCCTTGGCCAGCTGCACGGCCACCGGGTGAATGTCGATTCCGACCACGTTCTCCTGCAATTTCCGCAGCGTGGCCGCCGCCGACAGTTCGCCGGCGTGGCTGATAATCCGCTCCACCGCCGTTTCGATAAACGTGCCGCTGCCGCAGGATGGGTCCAGCGCCCGCTGGTGCAGCGGGTCGTCCACCACGGCCTCGGTGATTTCCTGGGCCAGCCAGCGCGGCGTGTAGTATTCGCCCAGTCGCTTGCGCTCTTCCGGCGTGATCACGTTCTGGTAAAGGGTGGGCGCCACTTCGCGCGGGCTCTGCGTCCAGTCGAATTGCTCGACGACGCGGGCGATTTCCCGCAGGTACGCGCTTTCACCCACCTCCGTGGGCCAGGTGAACAGGTCGGCGTCGATGACGCCGTGCAGGTCGGACTGTTCGGCCAGGATGCGCCCTTTGAGCAGGGCGTCCGGCCTTTCGGAGGCGTGGCGGGCCACGTCGCCCAGCAGTTGCTGCTGCATGATGACGGCGATCAGGCTGGTGACGTAGGTGTGCCGGATGAACAGCCAGTCGCTTTCGTCGCCGGCCGTGGCGGCGTCCTTGCCCAATGCCACCTGCAGCAGGTCCTGCCAGAGCCGGCGTTTCACCGCCACGGTTGGGTCATCGCGGTGGGCGGCGTAGGCTTCCTGCAAGAGCAGGTTGCCGGCGCGAAATGCGTCGGAGTCGCTGCCGAAGTGCCTTTCGAGGTTCTCCGCCGTCGGGCTGACGTTTTCGGCCGGCGCGGAGATGATGCCGTGCAGGTACTCCCGCAGGCGGGGCGCCTGTTCCGGGCGGTCAAAGGTGCGGTGCGTCTCCCCGCGCTGTAGCGGCAGTTTCTCCTCGCCCACCCGTCGCAGGAAGTAGTGGACGCCGTCGGTGAGGACGCCGTTCCGCACCCCGCTGCCGGCCTTGAGCAGGTTTTCGATGTACCCGTCCAACTGCGCGACGTGCTCCGGGTTGGGCGCGCCGTTGCGCAGGATGTCGGTTTTGAACTCGATGCACGTGTTGTGTACGTACAGGTCCATCCGGCCGGCGTGTCCGACTCCGGGCGGCCCCTCGGTCGCCATGTCCGGCAGGTCGGCGATTCCCGCCGTTTCCATGAACCGGATGAAGGCCAGCCGGATATCATTCTCCGTGTCGCCGCTGCGGTGACGGTCTATGACGAGGCCAAAGGTCTCCTGCTCTTTTTCGGTGGCCATCGTCGTCGCTTTTACGGGCTCCGCGTCACCGCCGCTCCCGAAGCCTTCAACGCAGCCTCCTCGGCAGGGGTTTTCCCTTCGTCGGGCGCGCTGGGTTTAGCTCGCCGCCATCGTTCCAGGACGTGGGGGACAACCTCGCCGGTGGGCCGGGCCTGGGCGAAATCTTCCGGGGTCCATTCCGGGGCGTCGGGGTCTCTGGCGATAACGATGTTGACGGCAGTCTCCTCGCCATACTGCGCGGCCACCTCGTCGAAAGTCATCGTGCTGGCCGCCAGTTCCTCAAAGGAGAGCCTGGCGGCGTCAGGATGGCCGCTCTGTTCTGCTTCCCTCTCCAACGCCGCCTGGGCGTATTCCGTGAAGGGTAATCGGTCGCGGTTAGCGTCCGCGGGCGTGCTCATAATCTCTCCTTTCCCTAACGCTGGCTACCCTCAGGCTGACGATGCGGACGTTGTCGCCGCGCTCCGTCCATACCACGTGATGCAGTCTGCCGGATATGTAGCCGAGGCTGGCCCACCTGACTTCGCCCTGGCGGTCGCTGCGGCGATGGATCGCTGTATCCCACTCAAAGTGGTTCAAGTCAGCGAAGTCAATGCTCCGTTGCTCCATCGTGTCACGGCGCTTGGCTTCGTCCCACTCGTAGATCACAGGCCACCTGACGATTCGACGGTACTACGCCAGACAGCGATACGCCATTACGGGCTCCGCGTCACCGCCGCCCCCGAGGCCTTCAGCGCCTCGATCTGCGCCGCCGAGTATCCCGCTTCCGCCAGGATCTCGTCCGTGTGCATCCCGAACCACGGGGCCGGCGGACCCAGCCGCGGCGGCGTCGCCGACAGCCGCGCCGTGGTGCCCGAGTGGTCCACGCTGCCCCACACCGTGTGGTCTCGCGTCACCACGAAACCCGCGTCGCGCACCACCGGGTCGTGCCGGTAGTCCTCCATCGTCAGGTTCGGCGAAACCGAAACCCCCAGCGGACGCAACTCCTGCATCCAGTGCTCGATGCTGTTGCCCCGAATTACCTCGGCGATCGCGTCGCTGTCGTGGTGGATGTCCCGGAAATTCAACGCGGACAACAACGACCCGTAGGCGGCGCCGTCGGGACAATGGACGTACAGCCATCCGTCAGCCGCTTGGTACAAGCGTGAACCCGCTGAGTATCCGCGCGCGTCCGTTCCCTCGATATCCTCGCGCCGGTATCCCTCGTAGTCCAGGAAATAGGGCGATTGCAGGATACCGGCGGTCAGCGCCAGCCCGCTGTCCACCGACTGACCCTTGCCGGTCCGGTTACGCTCGTGTAGCGCCAGTGCCACGGCGTAGGCTCCCATGAGGCCGGTGCCGTAGTCATTCACCGCGTAGGGCGCCAGCATCGGCTTGCCGTCCCTGCCGCCGCGCCGTACCTGCATCCCGCTGGTGCCCTGCGCCAGCTGTTCCCAGCCGGCCCGCTCCGACCACGGCCCGTCGTACCCGAAGGCGTTCAGCGACGCGTACACGATGTCCGGCTTGACCTTCTTGACCTCCTCGTAACCCAGGCCCAACCGTTGCACCGCCGACTTGCGGTTGTTCTCCACGATCACGTCGGCCGACTCGACCAGCTTCCAGAAAACGTCCCGGCCCTCCTCGGTCTTGAGGTTGAGCATGATGCTGCGCTTGCCCCGGTTGACGTCGATGTACCCGATGGGATCTAGGATGCGCGTCGGGTCGTCGATCTTGATCACGTCGGCGCCGAACTCGCCCAGCGTCCGCCCGCAGGTCGGTCCGGCCAGGATGATGCACAGATCCAGCACCCTGACTCCTTCCAGCGCGGACATGACGTCGCTGTTTCCGTTGCCGGCGGCCGCTCGCGCCGGCGCGCTTTCCATCTCAGCCAGCACCTCGTCGGTGTGCTCTCCCAATTTGGGAGCCCGACCCTGGACGGTGCCCGGCGTCCCCCGGAGCCTGACCTGCACGCCCGGCTGCTTCATCGTGCCGTGCTCGGCGTCCTCCACCTCGACGACCATCTTCGCGTCCACCGCGTGCTCGTGCACCAGCCACTCGTCCACGGTCTTGCACACCGTGCACGCCCCGCCCTGCGCGTTGATGTCCGCCTCCCACTGCCAGGCCGTGCGCTCTTTGAACATCTCGGCGAATCGGTCCTGCCAGAATGCCAGCGTGTCCGCGTCCACCGGCCGGCCGAACAGCGACGTGGCCTCTTCGATCCATTCGGTCTTGCCCGCCGCCGTCAGCGTCTGCCGCGCGAACCGCTCGAACATCCCGTGGTGGTACACCCACCGGCCGTCGGCGCACTGGTACGGGTGCGACATCACCGTCCGCGGGAAGTCGAACAGGTCCACGTATTCATAGTTGTTGAACTTGATGATCCGGCTGCCCATGGCGGTGAACATCGCCGAGTGCAGCGGCACTTCGATCCGTTGCCCCGTGCCCGACTTGTCCCGCGCGTTGATCGCCATGGCTACGGAGACCGATCCCAGCAGCGCCGAGAAGGTGCTGGCAATGGGCAGCGGCGTGAACAGCGGCTCGCCGTCGCTTTCCGAAGTCTCGGGGTAGAACCCCGTCTCCGCACTGATGACCGGATCCCAGCCCGGCTCATTGCGGCTCGGGTGTTCTTCGCCGTACCCGGGCAAGGAACAGTAGATCAGCCGCCGGTTGTTCGCTGACAGCTCTTCGTATCCGATCCCAAGCCTGTCCGCGACACCCGGCCGGAAGTTTTCGATTACCACGTCGGCGTTGGCGGCCAGCCGGCGGGCGTTCTCGCGACCGGCGTCAGTCTTCAGGTCCAGCATCACCGAGCGCTTGCCCCGGTTCCACGTGGCAAAGGCGGGCTCCGACCGCGCCGGATCGCCGCCCGGTCGCTCCACCTTGATCACGTGCGCGCCCTGGTCGGCCAGCAGCATGCCCAGCATTGGCCCGGGCACGTACTGCCCGAACTCCACTACGTGGATGTCTCGCAACGCGCCTGAAGCGCCGTTCGTAGTCATGGTTCACTCCTCGTCATCCGGGTTTCTCCGTTGCGGCGGCGGATCATCCAAGGCCACGCCGCGGTCGATCTGCCGCTGGTACCATTCCTGCCATTCGGCATCCCTTTCGGCGCGGCCTTCTGACTTTTGGCGCGCCCGCAGTTTTTCAGTTTGCTGGCCAATCCAGTGCGCAAGCATGATGAGAGCCGTCACCCTTTTGAGAAGCGCGCACGGCTTTACTCCCCGTCATCCGGGTCCTTTCGTTGCGGTGGCGGGTCATCCAGCGCCGCGCCGCGGTCGATCTGCCGCTGGTACCATTCCTGCCATTCGGCATCCCTTTCGGCACGGCCGTCCTCAATGCCTTCGGCGCGGCCTTCTTCCATGCCTTCGGCGCGGCCTTCTGACCTTTGGCGCGCCCGCAGTTTTTCAGTTTGCTGACCAATCCAGTGTGCAAGCATGATGAGAACCGTCACCCCTCTGAGAATGAGAAAAGCCGAAACTGCCGCTACTGCGAAGACCACCGCCATCACCATAATAACGGCAATGATGAAACCTGTGGTTGCCCATCCGTAAATCTGGTCAAGTATGACGACAACGAACCCGGCGGCAGAGAGGACAGTGAAAATCGTAATCCATGCCCGGGCCCATTCGCCGGGTATGTCCCACACGCTCCTCGGCCGGTTTCCTGGCGGGCGGTTGTCCTCGTTGTCGGACAAAGCGCGTTCACCGGTTGCTAATTCCAGAGCCGGCCCGCCGTCAGAACCGGGCCGGGTCGCACCCTTTCAAGCTGATGTCGGTGCTGCCCGAGGCGATGACCTCCGCGATGCCCTTGCCCATGGCAGGCCCCAGCAGAATGCCTTTCTTCTGGCCTCCGGTGCAGATGTACACGTTGTCCCAACCCGGCGCCTGTCCCACAATGGGCAGCCAGTCCGGCGTAACGGGCCGCAGACACGCGGTGTGCAGCACCTGCTCCGCGCCGCTCAGCGCCGGCATCAATCGCGTCGCCCGACGCATGATGTCGTCCCGCGCCTCATCGGTCAGCGACAGGTCGAATCCCACTTCCTCTTCGGTGGCGCCGCACCAGATCAGTCCGTCGGTCTTCGCGTACATCGAGCTGCCGCCGCCGATGAGCTCGTGGTTCAGCCCCGGGCCGTCCGGCCGCACCCTGATGATCTGCCCCTTCAGCGGATCCACCGGTATCGCGATGTCCAGCCATTGCTCTGCGGTCCGGCACCACGGCCCGGCCGCGATGAGGACCGCCCCGCAGGCGATTTCGCCGTCGTTGGTTACCACCGACTCCACCTTTCCATTTCCCAGCCGGAATCCCACCGCGCTGCCCGTGACCACTGTCGCGCCCAGTCGTTCCGCCCCGGCGGCCAGCGCCTGCGTGAACTCCAGCCCGTCCAATGCTCCGTTGCCTACCGCCCGGATCCCGGCGATGACCTCGGGGGTGATGCGCGGTTCCAGGGCGAGAACATCCTCGCGTTCCAGCCACTCCGCGGAGAATCCCGGCTCCGGCGCGCTGTTGAAGGTTTCCAACGTGGCCCGCAGATCGTCCAGGTCCTCGGGGTCAAGGGCCACCTTGAGGATCGACATTATCCGGCCGTTGTAGTCGATTCCGGTCTCCGCCGGCAGCGCGTCCCAAAGCTCCTTGTGCAACGCGAAACTTTGCAGCGCCATGGGTTGCAGCGGTTCCGGCCAACCGTGTCCTTCCAGGGGATTGAGCCCACCGGCGTTGTATCCCGACGCGTGGCTGGCAACTCCTTCTCGTTCGATAACGGTGGCTTTCACCCCGTTGACCCCCAGGTAGTAGGCGGCGGCGCAGCCTGCCGCTCCCCCACCGATGATGACTACGTCTGCCGCTTGGTCGCTCATGATGCCGTCCTCAACCTCTGGCGCAAAATTGGGTTAGGATATAATCCACAGTGGGAGGTGTCTATGCCAATCTACGAGTACCGGTGCCCCGAGTGTGGCAACGAGTTCGAGTCCATTCGGCCCGTTTCCCGCGCCGATGATCCCATCGATTGCAAGGCGTGCGGCAAACCCGCCAGCCGGCAGATATCCAACTTTTCCTTCAAGTCGGATACGTTCACTTCACCCAAGCTCCGGAACCGTCCCGGACAGACTTTCCGAGGGAATCGCTCCGGTACTGCGGGTGAAACGCAGCAACCCGACGCCGGCCAACCCGCAGCTTAAGGCAGCCTGGCCCTGGCCTCATTGCACGCTATGCACGTGCAGGCCGCCCGTAAAGCCCGGTAGGTGTAGATCCCGGTGTAGTGCGCATCGCTCCACAGGAATTGCAGCGCGTATTGTCCCACCGCCATCTGGTCCAGCGCCCGCACGTCCTGGGGTACCGAGTCGGGATTAAGCAGCGCCCGGCCGGTCATCTCCTCGACGCACGACGCGCACGGGCAGCGCAATCGCAGCATCCGGTGCGGGTAGATCCCCCGGTGCCCGTCGTCCCAGTTGATGATGATGGAACTTCCGGTGATGTCCACATCAACCGGCTTGATTATCTCGTTGGTAGCCATCGTCGCTATCCGCCGGAGCTTGGTGCCTGCACCTCGGCCAGCCGCGCCGGCCGGGGCATTTCGTCCGGGTCCGTGGGTATCTCGATAATGCTCGGCCCGTCCACCGCCAGCGCCTGCGCGAACGCATCGGCAATATCCTCCGGCCGGTCGACATAAAATCCCGCGCCGCCGAACAGCTCCGCGTACTTGTCGAACCGCGGGTTCACCGTGTCCGCCCCCACGTACCGCTCGTTGAACGCGTACTTCTGGTAGGCCTTCTCCGATCCCCAGCAATCGTTGTTCATCACCACCGATATGTTCTTCAGTCCGTAGCGCACCGCGGTCTCGAACTCCTGGGCGTTAAAGAGGAACCCGCCGTCGCCGTTGAAGTTCACCACCGGCCGCTCCGGCGCCGCGAAGTTTGCCCCAATCGACGCCGGGAAGCTGAATCCCAGTCCTCCCAGGTCCAGCGCCATGATTAGGCTGCGCGGCTGGTAGTAGTTCAAACGATCCTGCCCGAAGTTCGGCGCCAACCCTGCGTCCAGCGCGATAATGGCGTCCCGGGGCATTACCTTGCGCAACTCGGCGTAAACCCGTTGCGGCTTGATGTAGTCTCCGGTCAGCGTCTCTTCCGTCTGCAGGCGAGCCGCGCGCGCCGCGTTCCAGCCGGCCACGCGCCGCGTCCATTCCGGATCCGGCCGAAGTTCCGCTGCCGCCACGATGCCGTTGATCTCGTCCACCACCGCGCCCACGTCACCCTCGACACCCACCGAGATCGGGTAAATGCGCCCGATCTCCTTGGGATCAATTTCAATGTGCACAATGCGAGCGTCGGCGGGAATAAATCGGTTGTCGAAGAACGTCGTGGACTGTCCCAACCGTGTACCCGCCGCCACGATTACGTCGGCGTTCCTCACCGCGTCGATGGCTTCTTGCGCTCCCAGCCGACCCAGGTGACCCAAATAGTTGGGATGGTCGTTGGACACCGCGTCCGCTCGACCATAGGAAGTTACGATGGGCGCGCCCGTCAGCTCCGAAAGCCTGGCCACCGCTGCGTCCGCCAGGCTCCATTCCACGCCGCCGCCGGCCACGATCACCGGTCGTTGCGCCGATAGAATCTCTTGCGCCGCGGCCTCCACCTGCGCCCGGTCGCCCCGTGAATGTCCCTGTCCCGTCCGGTATGCTGTGGGAGCCATCAGGTCGACGTCAACCTCCGCGCCCGGCAGCAGATCCCGGGGAATGTCCACCAGCACCGGTCCCATTTTTCCCGAAGTGGCGATCCGGAACGCCTGTCGCAGCGCGTCCGGCAGCCGCTCAATCTTGTTGATGGAGAAGCTGGCCTTGGTGATCGGCTCAAACAGCGCCACCTGGTCGAACTCCTGGGTCGAGTCCAGGTGCTGGTGGTCCCGCGACGCCGAAGGCGCCAGCACCACCACCGGCGAGTGGGACACGTAGGCGGACCCGATGCCGTAGGTCAGGTTCAGCACGCCCGGTCCGTTGGTCACCAGGCACACCGACGGCGCGCCGGCGATCCGGCTGTACCCGTCGGCCATCAGCGCGGCGCCCTGCTCGTGCCGCACCCCCACGAACTCCATGTCGTCGCGGTCGTAAAGAGGGTCCAGTACGTCCAGGAAAGACGAGCCCACAATGCCAAAGATCTTGCTCACTCCCTCCTGCCGCAGCAGCTCGATCACCGCCTCCCCTGCCTTCATTCGTTGGGCCATCGCCAAACGCTCCTTACCATGCGTGAAATCGCGCGGCAGTGTAACATAGGGCGCAGGTTAGTGATGACATGCTGCTGCGCTGGAGTAGAGGCGGGCAATGAGCACAGGCATGAAACATTCCCGCCTGAGTGCTGTGATGGTAGCCGTAATCTTTGCCACGCTGATGCTGGGTTGCGATGTGACCGGGCCGTCTGACGGGCTGGAAGGGACATCCGCGGATGAGCCCGCAATTGCCGAACGGCTCGCTGAGTGTCTGGCTACTATGTTTCCCCAGATGAGCCGCGACGAGCTGGAACGCGAGGCGCAGATGCGAATGGCAGATGCCGAAGCCGTAAAGAATGCTGAGGCTTTCGTGGATCAATTCTGCGGTAACGACCAGTCAGGCAGTCTGACAGCGCCGACCAATGGGAAAGTTGTCGCATCAGATACGCCAGCGAGCTCAACTTTAACGGCATCCGCCTCAGTGAATACAGAACAGTCTAAACCTGCACGTGGGCTGGGAGTGACGCGATCCGAAATGGAAGAATTCTTTCTGGCGATGGTTGCGGAAGAGAGGTCAGAAGAGCCCACACCCCGACACAAGCTTTACCCCGTCGTTTTTACTTTGGTAGGCAACTCCGAAGGACAGGGCAAGATAACCGAGGTGAAATGGGCCGGGTGGGAAAACGAATACTACAAACCAGGGAAGTACGCGGCTTTGGCGGGCCCGGATGAGGACATCTACGGCATCGTCTTCGCTTGCGACGGATGCCAGCACGGCAAGAGACGCCCAATTGGCGTGGAGTGGGAATTCATGTCTGTCGTGAACCGGGTAGCGACGGATATGCCAGACTGGTATGAGCCGGATCGCAATCGATGGGTATATCAATTCTTTGAAAGACGATCCTGCGGTGACGGTCGCCCCCAATCTGGCGGTGGTATCGGAGCCGGTGGAGGCGGTGAACTCTCAAACATCCTGCCGCGTAGCAGCAGACGCTATGACCCGACGCCAACTCCGACACCGTACATAGTCGTGCAAGATGGGGTTGCCATGCGGCTGGATTGCAGAGCAGGATCCCACATTTTGTTCATCAGGGCAGTAGACCACGGAAACGCGACCCCCAACTGACGGCGCATGATTCTGTCCGCCTAGGCTCAGGCCAGCGCCTTGCAGCTGACGCACACGAAAGCATACTTCGTGTCTCCATTTCTATGGCTGCAAACCGTACCAAGACACCGCCATTTGCCGACCGCTATCCGCACAACAGCTTTTGCAATTGGTGAAATGATGACCGTTGACGAACTGGCCCGGACCCTCAAGGAAATGTACGACCGCGCTCCTTACCGCGAAAAGAACGCCCGTATCACGCTCTTTGGCATCAAGTATTCTCATCAACTCAGCCGAGTGAGACTCGCAGACGTCATATCTCGTTCGGGCGTTAATCGACGGTGTGAGGCCGAAATTAACATTGGACGCCAACTAGCCAAATACGTAGACCTGAAACCGTCCTACGAAGAGAAGCAATAGGCCAACCAGTGGCCGTTCTCTGTGAGCACAGGGATCGACCAATCCATTATCCGGCAACAGCTGGTCAGACGGTAAATTGATCGGCTAACCTGATCATTCATCCTGTCCATCCATGCAAAGAACCACCCCCCTTCTACATGCTATAATGCCGCATCACTCACCGAGGAGGCCTCCCCAACATGAGCACAGTGGCAGTGGAGGTGGTGTACCGGGGGATTTTCCAGAAAACCCTGGCCCGGAACATCGTCCGCACCATCGTTTTTGCCGCCCGTAAAGAAGGCAAAATAGGCACGGCTTTTGGTCGCTACGGCGACTCCCCAGAACGGAACGGCATCCCTGCCAAGCAGTTCGCCATCGTTTCCGATAGCCCCGAGGAACTTGAGGAAAACCTGGCCGTCTATGAGGCCCGCGAGGTGGACGTCACCATCAACGTTGACGACACCATGTGCAAGGGCATCGAGTCCTGGGCCTGGTACGGCTTGCAGCCCATCAACGCCCTCACCAAGCCCGGCGGAACCCTCATCGTGACTTCCCGCCAGGAAGCCGATGCCCTCATCGAAGACATCCACCAGAAGGATACCGCGTTCAACCTGGCCATCGTACCCGCCACCACCAGCTTCTCCGGTCTCTGGGTGTACAAGGACGATCACACTGACGTCCGCATCCTCGGCGCTCTCGCCAAGGTTTGCCCCGAGCTGGTGAGCCTCGACTCCATGCTGGCCGCGCTGGATGACCAGGGCTGGGGCGGTTTGAAGCTCACGTCCGCCCGCAACTCCTTTGACCGCACCACCCAGCGCCCCGTCGAGCCCGGCGAGGGCAACGACGAGACGCCCTTCAGCTTCGAACTGCTCGGCTGGCGCTCCATGGAAGACGGCCTGGTCATTCGGGGCATCGACGAGCCCACCGGCTTCCGCGGCGACTCGCTGGCCGAGGATTACGACCCCATCCGCTCCAACGCATCCGGGGACACCAGCTACCAGCCCACTCGCAACTCCGTCTTCAAGAAGTTCAGCACCCGCTCGATGCGCCCGGTCATCAACTTCGAGACCTGCATCAAGTGCACCCTGTGTTGGCTCCAGTGCCCCGACACCTGTTTCGACGTGACCCCCGACGGCCTGTACGACGCCAACATGGAAGCCTGCTGCGGTTGCGCCGTCTGTGAAGCGGTGTGCCCGGTCCCGGACTGCATCACCATGGTCAACGAGGCCGAGTTCAACGACAACAACAGCCAGTGGGAACACTGGACCCGCGACAAGGACGGCTACCACGGGTGGATGACCCAGCTGATCGAGGTCCAAAAGGCCCACGACGCTGACTCCGAACGGAGCCACGGCTACCACAGCCCGGGCAAGTACGAAGCTGAATCTGAATCCGAAGTTGCCCTGACCGGAGACGATGACTGATGGCCACCCAAACCCTTCCACAGACCGAGCTCCCCCAGGAGCGCGAGGAGCTCATCAGCGGTAGCGAGGCCATCGCCATCGCCTGCTCCCTCGCCGATGTCGACGTTATCACCGCCTATCCCATCCGACCCTACGACACGGTCATGCAGTACGTGTCCAAGCTCAAGGCCGACGGCGCCTTCGACTGCGACTTCATCGTCGCCGAAAGCGAGCACTCCCAGTTCGAAATCGTCAAGCATGCCTCCGCCGTCGGCGCCCGCACCTTCTGCGGCTCCAGCGGCGTAGGCTGGTTCTACGCCTTCGAGGCCATCACCGTCACCGCCGGATTGCGTCTCCCCGTGGTGGCAATGGTCGGCAACCGCGCCCTGGACGATCCGGGAGCCTTCGGTGTGGAGCACAACGACGCCATGGCCGTCCGCGACTTGGGCTGGATGCTGTACTGGGTCGGCACCGCTCAGGAGGCGCTGGACACCGCGCTCCTGGCCTGGCGCGTCGCGGAGGACCCCCGCGTCTTCCTGCCCGCCGCCATCTCCTGCGACGGTTCCTTCCTGACCCACTCCCAGGCCATCGTCAACGTGCCCACGCAGGAGCAGGTTGACCAGTTCCTGCCCCAGTACGATCGGGGACGCCTGCAACTCCATCCGGACAACCCCATCACCGTCGCTCCGCAGGTCAACGAGGACTGGCTCATGGAGATTCGCCGTCAGACCGACGACGCCATGCGCCGCACCAGCGACGTTATCAAGGAAGCCTACGAGGAGTTCAAGCAACTTTTCGGTCGCGGCGACCCCAGCCCCTTCATCGAAGAGTACATGACCGAGGATGCCGAGATCGTTCTGGTTGGCATGGGCACCCTTGCCATGCCCGTCCGCGTCGCTGTTCGTCGGATGCGCGAACAGGGCAAGAAGGTCGGGTTTGTGCGCGTCAAGTTCTTCCGTCCCTTCGCCACCGATGAAATCCGCGAATCCCTCAGCCACTGCAAGGCCGTCGGCGTCATCGACCGCGACTATTCCTACGGCTCGCCCTCCTATGGCGGCGTGCTGTTCAACGAGATCCGTTCCGCCCTGTACACCCTGGACAACCGCCCGCTCATGCAGAGCTTCATCGCCGGCCTCGGTGGTCGCGAAGTTCTGGTGCGCGACGTGGAAGAGATGACCGCCATGGTCCAGGACTCAATCGACGCCGGACATGTCAAGGAAGAGAACACCTGGATCGGTGTCCGCGAATAGGAGTGCCGCTATGACTACCATGACCCAAGAACTCCCCCAGGTTAGGGGCGTCAAGCAGATCCCGGTCTTCGAGGGCTTCACCTCGGGACACCGCACCTGCCAGGGCTGCGAATCCGCCCTCGTGATGCGCCTGATGATCAAGGCCGCCGGCCCTCGCACCATCGTGGTGGGCAGCACCGGCTGCATGTACGTGGCCAACACCACCTACTACAGCACCCCGTGGGTCGTGCCGTGGATGCACACCCAGCTGGGCTCCAGCGGCTCCGCCGCCACCGGCACCGCCGCCGGCCTG
Source organism: Chloroflexota bacterium (assembly GCA_028873965.1). Taxonomy (GTDB): domain Bacteria; phylum Chloroflexota; class Dehalococcoidia; order Lucifugimonadales; family UBA3495; genus Bin87. Next base: position 98,264 of record JAPPMU010000020.1, on the reverse strand, counting down.
GCCTCCCTGATGCGCAAGGGCAAGATGCAGGAAGAGCCCATCAACGTCATCGCCTTCTGCGGCGACGGCGGAGGAGTGGACATGGGCCTGTCCGCCATCTCGGCGGCCCTGCAGCACGACGAGTACAACCTGCTCATCCTGTGCTACGACAACGAGTCCTACGCCAACACCGACATTCAAGTGTCCGGCTCCAGCCCGTGGGGCGCCAACTCAACGTTCTCCCCTCCGGGCAAGGTTCACCGCATCATGAACCGCCGCTGGAAGAAGAACACCGTCCCCATGCTGGCCGCCGGCCATCCCGACGTCCGCTACGTCGCCACCGCCTGCGGTTCCTACGGGCCGGACTTCACCAATAAGATCCGCCGCGCCCTCACCATCGGTGGCCCCACCTTCATCCACAGCATCGACCCGTGCCCCAAGGGATGGGACTACGATCCCAAGTATTCCCACGAGCTGGGGATGCTGGCCGTGGAAACCGGCATCTGGGTGCAGTACGAAATCGTCGATGGCGAGCTGATCCTGAACGGCCCGTCTCGCGCCATCGCCCGTGGCATCCGCCGCCGGAAGCCCGTAACGGATTATCTGCAACGCCAGGGCCGGTTCGCTCACCTCACCGAGGAGGACCTCAAGTTCTTCCAGGAGCGCATCGACGAAACCTGGGAGAAGTGGTGGATTCCGGGCATCGTCCCCTTCGGTCCCCACGACGAAGGCGAATAAACGTATTCGGCTTTGCCGACCAGCGTTGTTCAAGGGCGGGTTCAACACCCGCCCTTTTGGTTTGACACTTGTACAGTCGTCTATCCGTCCAACTACTAAAGGGTGCGTTGACCCGCCGTAATAATGTGTTAGACTTGTTGCGGAACTGACACCGCGAGGTAAAACAATGGTAAAGGTTGCCCTGACATTCGAAGGCGATGCCGATGATGTGATTGTTGCGATCCGGCGACTTGCCGTCGGTGATGCTACCGTCGCTTCGTCTGTAGGTACTACAGTTGAGACATCTGCGGCGTCCGCGCCTGCTGAGTCGTCCGATGAAGCACAGCCAGACGCGCCACCCGCCGTTCCTGAAGGTCGCTGGACTATCGAACATGTCCGTGCTTTCTGGGGCTTCCTGGCTGATGATGCCCGGGAAATTTACCAAAGAGTTGCTCAAAGCGCGGGTTACGTGCTTTCTCGCCAGGCATTGCTGGAAGAAATGCATCTGACCGTGCGGCAACTGTCCGGTCGCTTGTCTTCGCAGGGACACGCCGTGCGCCGCATCCGCCGTGTTCACAATGTTTCTTTGCCCCATCCCATGTCCTTCGACTCCCAGGCCGACGAGTACAAGATGCTCCCGGACGTCGCCGACGCTATTGTCAGGCTCAACCTGTGATGCTAACCTGCGGCATCCCAACAGTTGACCTTCACAATTCAGTCAACCCCGGAGTATCAGCATGAGAATGGACCCCATCAACCTCTACGATTATGAGGCTCGGGCCAAGCAGGTGCTGCCCCACAACAACTGGGAGTTCATTGAAGCCGGTTCGATGGACGAGATCACCACCGCCCGCAATCGCTCCGCCTTCGAGGCGCTGACCCTGCGCCCGCGTTTCATGCGCGACACCACCGAGCGCAAGGTCTCCACGACGGTCCTCGGACAGGACATCAGTTTCCCCGTTATGATCGCCCCCACCGGCGGCCACGGCAACGCCCACCCCGAAGCCGAGTGCGCGACCGCTCGCGGCGCCGGAATGTCCAATACCCTCATGATGTGCAGCACGTCTTCCAACTGCAGCATGGAGGAGATCGCCGAGGCTGCCACCGGCCCCCTGTGGTTCCAGCTCTACCACCGCGGCTACGACATCACCGAGAACCTGGTCAAGCGTGCCGAGGCCGCCGGCTTCCGGGCCATCGTCCTCACGGTGGATACCCCGGCGCCCAGCCCCAAGGAACGCGACATCCGCAACCGCTACGAGCGGCCCGGCGAGCTGGGCAATTTCCGCGAACAGCAGGACCAGCTGGCGGCGGTAAGCGGCACCGACGAATCGCCGCGCTGGGAAATGCCCCAGTCGCCGCCGTTGACGTGGCAGGAGATAGAGTGGCTGCGCAGCCTCACCGATCTGCCGCTGGTGCTCAAGGGTGTGCGCGTGGCTGAGGACGCCCGCATGGCGGTCGAACATGGCGTCGACGGCGTGCTCGTCTCCACCCACGGTGGCCGCCAGCTCGACAGCACCTTCGCCAGCATTGAGATGGTGCCCGAAATCGTTGCCGCCTGCGGAGACAAGGCTGAGGTGTACGTTGACTCCGGCGTGCGCCGGGGCAGTGACGTGTTGAAGGCCCTGGCCTTGGGGGCCCGCGCCGTCGCCGTCGGCCGTCCCCTCTATTGGGGTCTCGCCGTCAACGGCGCCGAGGGTGTCCACCACATGTTGGAGCTCCTGCGCGAAGAGTTCAACCGCGCGTTGGCCTACTGTGGCCAGAACAGCGTTGACGACCTGGAAGACCGTCTGCTCAACATTCCGCGCGAGTGGGGTCCCTTCCGCACCGAGAACGACATCGCGGAGCATCTTCCTTTCTAGTCGCTTGCATCACGAATCGACCGGAAAAGTCCAGGGGCGGATGATTGTCCGCCCCTGACGCTTTGTCTGCCTCGATTTCCGATGGGCCCTTCAGTTGTCCGCCGCTACTCCCACCGCGCTTGCGCGGGTCTCCGCCAGGAACCCAGCCAGTAGTCCGTTGAAGACCTCCGCCTGCTCGTAGTGGGTCGAGTGCGCCGCTCCGGCGACCACCTCCAGCCGGCTGCCCGGGATCAGCCGGTGCGCCGCCTCGATCACATTCGGCGGGAAGATCTGGTCTTCCGCCCCTACCACCAATAACGTCGGCACCCTGAACCCCGCCAGGTCACCGGCCTGCGGCCCCGTGGGATTGCGGAACAGGTCGGACACGATGCTCAGCGGCATGGGTGGGTTCATCCTCCCTATGGACCCGAAAAGGAACGTCAACTCCGGCTCGCCCTCGATGAACCCGTCGCTCAGCGCCCGGCGCAGCGCGTCCTCCGGTGGGTGCACGTATTCCAACAGGGACAGCACGGACGGATCGCCGATCCCTCCCGTGGTATCCGCCAGCAACAGTCCGGTCACCCGCTCCGGATGCGCCAGCGCGAACCCCAGGCTGGTCACGCCACCCATGGACTGCGCTACCAGCGTCGCCCGGTCGATCCCCAGGTGGTCGAGGAGCGCTTCGAGATCGGCTACGAACGTGGCCGGCTCCGGTGACCCGCCGGAGCCCGGCGTCAGTCCCCATCCCCGGTGATCGAAGGTCACGCACCGATATTCTCGCTGGAACACTGCAACCTGTCTCCACCAGCTGAGGTGGCTGCCGCCTCGGCCGTGGGCAAACACCAGCGCCGGTCCCTCGCCGTGGCTCTCGTAAAACATCTGCGTTCCGTTGACATCTGCGTATGGCATGTAACGCCTCCGTGATTGTTCATCGCTTCTCTGCGGCCGGTCTTGGCTCGGTTCGGCCCGCGCAGACTACACCGGCCATTCCTCGCGGCGGTAGGCGGCGTCCCAGAACATGTACTCGTACCGGCTGCTGGCCATGAAAGCGTAGCGCATCGCCTCCCGCTCCTGCTCGCCGACCCGCTCCGCCATCTCGTCCACAAAACCCGTCCAGGCGTGCACGCTGGATTGCAGGAACCCCTCGACGTAGAACCGCGTCCACTGCCCGTACAGCGGGTGCTCCGACTGACCCACTTCGTCCTTCAGGAGATGATACGTCCACGGACACGGCAGCAGCGCTGCGGCTGTCGGCCCCAGCCCATACATCTCCGCAGTCACCAGCATATGGTTTACATAAGCGGTGTTAGTCGGCGACCTGGTTGCGCCCTCCACCTCCCGCATCGTCAGGCCGGCCGCCTCGATCAGCCGGTGGTGCAGCGGCCTTTCCACGGGCGTCATCACCCGGTGCGCCAGGTCCTGCAACAGGTCCGCGTCCGGAGCCTTGGCCAGCGTCATCGCAACGGCCCGACCGAACCCTTCCAGGTAGTGGTAGTCCTGCCCCAGGTAGTACTGGAAAGTTTCCAGGGGCAGCGTTCCATCCTTGATCTCCCGCAGGAACGGATGACGGAATATCTCCCGCCAGATCGGTTCCGCGTCCGCCCGCAATTGCTCGCTGAATCCCGCCATGTCCTGTATCCCCCTCGTGTTCGCTCGGTGAGGTCCACCGAACTCCGTGCCAGACCTGTACACCGCCGGCTTTACCCCGTCATTTCGGCGAAAGCCGGAATCCAGGCGTCTTGCAATCAACTATCTCAGTCTACGCGTAGCCAACCGCCGCATGGCAATGTCGTCCGTCCGGTCGATCCATGCAAATCCGCGCGCCCACCACCACGGCCTTAAAACGGCTCCGTGATCAACACCAGCTCCGCGTGCGCGGCGTACCGGCATCCAAACCCCGCTCCCGCTTCACGAGCGTGCGCCGTCAGGAACTCGAAGGGACTATCCCCCACGTCGCCAAGGTTCTCCAGGTACACCTTGTGCTCTCGCAGCGACGCCAGGCCGGTCTCCCAGTGTTCCGACACGTCCACCGCGTGCGTCGGCACCGTTGCCCCGAACACCGCGACGAAACGCACCTCATTCCACGGCTCCAGCCCTTCATCCAATAGCTCCGGAAAGATCCAGCGATTACCCGCGTCCCGGGCCGCGTCGAACACCGCCAGCCCCACCCAACGATGGTCCGCCATGTTCACGTGTCCGCTGAAAAACTGAAGGTGATGGTTGATGGTGATCACCACGTCAGGCCGGTGCTTTCGGATAACCCGGCTCAGGTCGCGCCGCAACGGCAGCCCGTACTCTATCACCCCGTCTGTGTGGTCCAGGAACTCCACTGTGTCCACGCCCACGACGCGCGCCGCGTTGATCTCTTCTTGCGACCGCAACGGCCCCACCTCCGACGGGTGCATCCCGTCGATGCCAGCCTCGCCGCGGCTCACCATGACGTAGGTGATGTGCTTCCCCTGCGCGGTCCACTTGGCGATTGCCGCGGCGCCTCCGTACTCCAGGTCGTCCGGGTGGGCCACAATCGCCAGGCCCGTCTGCCAGTTCTCCGGCACCGGCACGTTGGGCGCCTCACGTTGCTGCATAAATCCTCCGTGGCGTTGTCGATGTCATTGAGTTGGATGGGCCTTGCGTCAGTGGAAGTTGCGCCTGTGGCTCCGCAGGACCAGCTACCGGATTCACGCGCGCAGCGGACTCGGCGACTTTACCACCGCCTCCGCGGTGGCGACACGATATCCGGCCGCATCCCTGACCGCTATTGCTATCCGCCGTGTCTCCACCCCGTTAACGTCCGTGTCGTGGCCGAGCGTCACGCCATCGCAGCGCAGTTCCATGCCCGGGGGCACCGCTGCGTGATGGGCAATCGACAGCCTGCCGCCCCATCGGAAGTCCTCGCCGAAATTGGTGCTCATCAGACTTTCCAGCCATCCCGCCGTGACCGACGTCAGTCTATTGCTATCCAGAGTCGTGTCGATGCCGGCCATTGCGCTGGCCATCCGGCGAAAGTCGTTCAATTGTTCCCCGTCTGGCAGCCGCAGTTCTCCCAGGTGGGCGCTATCGCCGGCGCGACCCCGAGCCAGGCTTGCCGTTACCGGCGCAACCTCTGTCGTTTCTACGCTTTGCTCCAGGGGCGCTGCCTCACGGCCGATGACAAAGGCGGCTTCCGACCGCATGATCTCGGTGCCGATTTCGTCCACCGCGAACGCCGCCGCTCTTATCCATGCCTGACCGCACTTCTCCCCGACATCGCGCACCCATCCGCCGACTTGCACACGCCTCCCGGTGATCGGCGGCCGCATGAATTCCAGCCGTTGCCACACCGTGGTCAGCGGTTCCCCGGCGCCGCGTTGAACCAGCATCGATCGGCAGTCTTCCGCCATCAGGTTGGGGAAGCAACCGTCAGCGCCCACCACCCGCCGGTACTGAGCCAGTGCACCTTCATCCACTACGTATTCCAGGTTGCCGATCTGATCGCCGGCCCGGAGCCCGTGCCAGGAGTCGAAGGGCATCACGTGGTTCCGCCCGTGCGCCGCGCATACTCCATAAGGTCCGCCGCCGCCGCGTCTTCGTTGCCGAGCGCGCGGTAGGCCAGGCCCCGGCCTCGGTATGCTTCCGCGAGGCCGTCGTTGAACTCCACTGCCTTGCCGAACGCATCGATGGCCGCCGTGAAATCTCCCAACGCCGCCTTGGAGTTCCCCATCGAAAGCCAGACTCCGGCCAGTTCGGCATTCTTTTCGATGGCAATTTCATACTCGGCGATGGCCGCGTTGTGGTCTCCCAGGTCGGCCCGTGCCACGCCCCGGTTGTGGTGCAGGGTCGCCGTATCCATGCCGCACTGTTGCGCCAGGTCGAAATCAGCAATCGCCTCGGTCGGCTCCCCCCGGTTCCGCTTGGCGATCCCCCGGTTGTACAGCGCGTTGGCGAAGGTGGGCACCAGCGCGATGGCCGCGTCATAGTCCGCTATTGCGGCGTCGTACTCGCGACGGTCGCTGTAGAGGTTGCCACGGGCGTACCGGTAATCCGGCTCCCCTGGCCTCAGTTCAATCGCCCGGTTGTAGTATTCCAAAGCCGTTTCCCGGTCGCCTGAATCCCGGTACGCGATTCCCAGGTTGTATTGCGCGTTGGCGTGGTCCGGGTTGATCCGTGCGCACGCCAGGAAGTCCGTGATGGCGTCCGCGTAGCGTCCCAGCGAAATCCGCGCCACCCCGCGCGCGTAGTAGTAATCGGCGTCGTCCGGTTCCAGTTCGATGGCCGCCGAGTAGTCGCTGATCGCGTCTTCGTAGAACCCCAGGTGTCGTCTGACCACGCCCCTTGCGTAGTAGGGGACCGGATATTCAGGGTCGGCGAGTATCGCGCGCGTGTAGTCCGCGATCGCCTGGTTGAGATCGCCGCCGTTGCGGTATGCCAGCCCCCGATAGTAGTAGGCCGGCGCAAATTCGTCGTTGATCTCCAGCGCGTGATTGAAATCGTCAATCGCGGCGTGCAGTTGCCCTGCTCTCAGGGCCAGCTGCCCCCGCGCCGTGTAGTGGAATTCAGTCGGTAAATCGCCGCCCGTGGTCATCTTTTCTGCCCGTTGGCCGTTATCGTTTCGCCTTCCATCCGCCGCAAGCCTGTGTCCTGACCGGCTCGGTCCGCGCCGCCGTGCAAATCCCGAGACGCCGGTACCTGCGGGGTCACTCAGAGCTCCGTTTCGTACAGGTCGTAGTGGGAATGACTCATCCCCAGCGCTTCGTAGGTGCGTTTCGCCGGCCAGTTTTCCCGCATCACGTACAGCCGCATGCCCCGGATGTCGCCCCGCGCATTGGCCATCTCGGTCAGCCTTCCGTACAATCCGGTGTACACGCCCTGTCGCCGCGCTTCCGGCTTGACGTAAACCGATTGGATCCACCAGATCCACCCGTTGCGCCAGTCGCTCCATTCCGTGGTGACCATCAACTGGCCCACCGGGTTCCCGTCAGCCTCCGCCAGGAGGTAGAAAGCCTTGGCATCGTCGGCCAGCGCGGCGTCAACTCCCGCCCGCAGCGTAACTCGATCCAGCGAGATCCCTTCCGATTCCAGCGCCATTGCCGCGTTGAACCTGGTGATGATCTCCCCGTCGTCGACCCCGGCCTGCCGTATGTTCAACTCCCCTGACATCGCCTCATAATTCTAGTTACCCGCGATATAATAGGCAACCTGAACTGCACTGTATACGCCGACCCGGTTTCGCCGTCGCGAGCTGCGGAACGTCGAATGCCAAAGCCGCAACAGGTACGAATAACACCGTCCCACCAGCGAGGAGCGCCATGCCTAACCAGGAACGATTGATCAACGACTTCTGCGACTTGGTCCGCATCGACAGCCCGTCCGGTGAGGAGTGGGACGTCGCGCTTCACGTTTCCGACCGGCTGTCCAACCTCGGCTTCCAGGTCGCCCGCGACGAACACGGCAACGTCATCGCCCGCGAGGATGGCGACAGCCCCCTGCTGCTATCCGCCCACATGGATACGGTAGACCCCGGCCGCAGCATCCGGCCCCAGGTTGTTGGCGACCGCATTACCTCCGACGGCAGCACCATTCTCGGCGGCGATTGCAAGGCCGGCGTCGCTGCGATCCTCGAGGCTCTGCAGACCGTGCATGAGGACGGACGCCCCCGGCGGCCCGTCCAGGTAGTGTTCACCCGGGGAGAGGAAATCGGCCTCGTGGGAGCGTCGAACCTCGACTTTTCGATGATAACCAGCACCGAGGCCGTGGTCTTCGACGGCAACGGCCCGGTGAACTCCATCACCGGCGGCAGTCCCACTTACATGGCATTTGACATCGATGTCAAGGGTCGCGGCGCCCACGCCGGCGTCGAACCCGAGAAGGGCCTGTCCGCTATCCGTATCGCCAGCGACATCATCGCTGAGCTACCCCAGGGCCGCATTGACCACGAAACCACGTTCAACGTCGGGACCATTACCGGCGGCACCGTCCGCAACGCTGTACCGTCCGAGGCCACCGTATCCGGCGAGTTTCGCAGCATGAACATGGAGTCCCTGGAGCTCATGCGGATGCAACTCGTCGCCGCCGTCAACACCATTCGCGGGCGCTACTCCGAGGCTGAAATCAACGAAAACCTGGAGATGATGTTCCAGATGTACCGTCTGGACCCCAACGAAGCAACCGCTCAGTTGGTCACCCGGGTGATGCGCGACATGGGCCTCCAACCGGACATCCGCCCCTCCGGCGGCGGCACCGACGGCAACGTGTTCCGCCTGCACGGCATCGAGAGCGTCGTGGTCGGCATGTCTACCAACCTGATGCACACCATCGACGAGTATGTCGTCGTTCCCGACCTCCTCAACACCGCCCGCTTCTGTGAAGAGCTGATGACCTTCGGCGCATGACTTGGGCCAATGGGGATTGCCCCGCCCTGACAGGCTCTGGCGACGTCAGTCCGATCTGCGAAGCAAGCGCTAATCGCCGTCGGCGCTCGTGCTGAAGACTCGCGCGGCGACCTCCGGCGTCAGGGAAACACCGGCTCGTTCCAGCTGTGACCTGATGCGCTCGTGCTCTTCTCGACGCACTTGTTCGGTCACCTGTTCCCGCACTTGTTCGGTCACCTGTTCCCGCACTTGTTCGATCACCTGTTCCCGCACTTGTTCGATCACCTGCTCTCGCACTTTCGCCAGGATTTCGGCCTTCTTCGCCTCTCGGATGGCTTTGCCTTTTTCAAACATCTTTCTCATCCAGTCAAAGGTGGCGGCCAATGGCACGATGAACGCCCAGTAGAGCTTGGTCACCAGGCTCTCAAACCCATGGTACAGGAAATGCTCGCTACCTGACCACCATTGCAAAACGAACAGGCTCACGCAGCCGACAACCACGAACCCGGCAGCCTGAACTCCGATGCCGCGGTCGCCAAGTCCTTCGGACAGTTGCCCGGTATCTAGACTTCCACTAGCCATTCGGTCCCTATAAATACAGCCATTGCTACTCGTTGATCCAGTTGCCAGCCATCTTTCTCAACCCTCCCCCAAACTCCTCCTGCTGCCACTTCCGCACTTCCCCGTCACCACCGCTCAGTTCTTGGTCCAGCCGCTCCGGACGCAGGGCGATCCTTTCCAGGCTTGGGGTCGGCCAAATGTGGCTGACCGCCAGGTCCAGCTCCCGGCTCAAACTCGATCGCCACTGTTTGAGAGCCTTCAGGCGTTCCCTGCTTTCCGGCGTCCAGGGGTCACCACCGCGATCCGGCCGGGTTGGCTTCGGTGCCTCCGGGCCGGTCATGCCCCGGTCGATGGCCTCCATGAGCTCACCAAAGCACCGGGATGCCAGCATCCCGCCGATCCCTCGCGGCGGACTGCCGCCGCACTGCGCCAGTTCCAGCAGGTCGCCGTTGCTCGCTGCCTGCGTCGGAGGGACGTCCCAGGCGCACGCTTTCCCATCTCTGAATGCGTACAGCTCCTGCAGTACGGCCGCTTCCCGGGGGTTGAGGCCTTCCCAGCCCTTCACCCGCCGGAACGCCGTCTCCAACGGCTCCTCCGGTGGATGCCGCAGTGCCTCGATGCGCGTGCACTCCTCCTGCACCCACGCGACGCGACCCAGCTTTGCTAAGCGGTACTCCAGCTCGTCCGCCAGGGGCAGTAGGTGGTGAACGTCGCTGGCGGCGTAGTCCAACGCCGGCCCGGAGAGTGGTCGCAAACCCCAGTGCGACACCTGCAGCTTGGGGTCCTTGGCGATGCCCACTCCGCAGAACTCCTCCAGCACGGCTCCCAGGTTAGGCCTCGATACCCCCAGGAAACGCGCCGCCAATCCAGTGTCGAACAGGTTGCTGACTTCGAACCCGAAATCACGGTCGAAGTAACGCATGTCCTCTTCGCAACCGTGCATGACGATAGCCACCGCCTCGTCCGCCAGCAAATCGCCCAGGACGTCCAGTCCCTTCACGGATAAGGGATCCAGCAGGTACGTGCCACGCCCGTCCGAAATCTGTATCAGGCAGATCCGCTCGCGGTAAGCGAACCGGCCATTCCGCTCGGTATCCAGCGCCAATCGCGGCGCCCGACGCAACTCCTCCGCCACCGCGTCCCAATCACCCTGTTCGCCAATATAACGATACTGATTCCGCAACAACTACCCCGGATTACGCAAGCGATTCGATCTTATTCAACGGCCTCAGTGTAGCACACCTGACTGCCCCTAGTTCTGCGCGAGTGCCATTGCTCGACTCCCGCCCAGACGCAACCCGATGTAGCTGAGCGAGCGGTACCACGGCACCCTCCAACCCGGCTCGTTGTTCCTGCGAAAGCGGGAACCCAGCCGTCGTGAAACCACTGCTGTTTCCATCCTCACGTGTACCTCAGTTTGATCGGAACCGTCATTGCGAGCGAAGCAACGTCACCCCGCACTTGATGCGGGGGCGGCAATCCCGTAGCTACGGAGGTCAACCTTCAGGCAACGAGATCGCCACATTGTATAGCTCCTCGAGATGACAAACTGGGTACGCATCAATTTCCCATCACACAGCCCGGCGTCAGGTTGGTCAGTGCTTCTCTTGCATCACCTCCTCGGCCAGGCAAAATGGCGCGATTCCCTGCGTGCTATACTCCCTGCACATTCCACGGCAAGGAGCAATCCACCCCATGAGCGGCGCAGACCTCAAGCAGACCCTCCAGCAGGGCGGCCGTATCTTCGGCACCATGATCAGCATCAACCGCAGCCCCCGCTGGATCCCCGTCCTCGATGGCGTCGGCCTCGACTACGTCATCATCGATACCGAGCACAGCCCCCGCAGCCGCGGCGAGTTGGGCGATTATCTGACCATGTTCAACACCATCAGCGTGGTCCCCATCGTACGCATCCCCATACCCGACTCGCACTACGTCACCATGGCCATCGACGCCGGTGCGCAGGGCATCCTCGCTCCCTATTGCGAAACCGTCGATCAGGTGCGCGAGGTCGTCAAGGCCGCCAAGTTCCGTCCCCTCAAGGGCGCCGCCGCTGAGGAGGCGTTAGAATCTGGCCGGTTCCCCAGTGACGCCAGTCAAGAGTACCTGGCGAACCGGAACCGCGACAACATCTGCATCATCGGCATTGAGAGCCAGGCCGCGGTTGACAACCTCGACGCCATCCTCGCCGTGCCCCATGTCGACGCCATCTTCGTCGGCCCCAACGATATGAGCATCTCCCTCGGCGTGCCCGACGACTACGCTCAGGAGATCTACAAGACCACCGTCAAGGGCATTATCGACAAATGCGAGGCCAAGGGCCTGCCCACGCTGGTCCATCACCAGACGCCCGAACTGTCGGAATACTGGATCGAGCAGGGCGCTCGCTTCGTCCTCCACGGCACCGACCGCCGCGCCCTGGCCGAGGGTTTCCGTACCGAGTTCACCCGCCTGCGTGACAAGGCCGCTACCGTCTGATGCCGGCAGGCTGTGTCATTGCGAGCGCAGCGCGGCAATCTCGCTGAGGGATGTGCCGCTCTCGTTGTGAGCGGAGCCCCGCAATCTCGGTTCCGAGCAAGTAACACCCACCTCTGTGACAAGACGGGCACCGTCCAATAGCCACGCGGCGCAGCCCGCCGCACACCAACCCGATAAACCGTAGGGGCGAGATTTCCTCGCCCCTACTTTGCCGTCAAATGGGCTGGCGCGTGTCCGCCCGCCGATTAATGTCTTCGTATCGAACCCTACCCCGCATATCCTGTTCATCCATGCAATGGCTAATTTCGCGAACTGCCTTCCCAACGCTCCCGCAGCGACGCAATGTAGACCTTCTCATACTCCCCGTGGTGCCCGTTCGCCGGATCGTCTGCCAACCGCTCGGCCCACATGTATTCCACGTCGGCCCACACGATGGGAAACTTGGGCTGGTCGAAAAACGCCGCCACCGCGTCAAACGGCGAGGCGCCTTCCATATAGCCCAGCATCTGGAAGTTGTCGTACAGGTTGCCCTGTTCCGACATGAACCGCCCCCGCATGGCCGCCATGATCATGTAGTTCGCCATGACCCGTCTATCCTGACGTCGCCCTGATCCGTAAAAGATTGAAACCCCATCACTGTCATTGCGAGCGCAGCGTGGCAATCTCGAACCCGCCGCTACCGCGTCAGGATGTGCACCGTCGTCACGTCCCCGGCCCCGGAGCATTGCGCGACTCCGACTCGCGCGTTCTCTACCTGTCGGGGCCCGGCCTCGCCTCGCAGTTGCGTCACCGTCTCGTGCACCATGCGGATCCCGCTGGCCCCGAACGGGTGCCCCATCGCCAGCAGGCCGCCGTCCGTGTTTACCGGAATGTCGCCGCCCAGCGCCGTCCGACCTTCTTCAGTGGCTCGCCAAGCCTCTCCGAATGGCGTCAGGTGCAATGCTTCGATCTGCTGCCACTCGCCGATAGTCGCCGCGTCATGGACCTGCGCGAGGTCCACGTCCTCCGGCCCGATGCCAGCCATCTCGTAGGCTTGCAATGCCGCCGGCTCCGTGCGGTACGGGCTGAACGCGGAATGGTCGCTGCCCCGGCCGTTGTAGTTGCCCGAGGTCAGCGCGGCCGCCGCGACCCGAATGGCCCGGCTCCCGTCAACGCCGTAGGTGTCCATGGCGTCCGCCGCGCAGAGCACCGCCGCCGCTCCGCCCTCGCTGGTCGGGCAGCACTGATACAGGGTCAACGGGTCTGCGATCAGCCGCGAATTGAGCACGTCCTCCACGGAGTAGGTTTCCTTGCGGTGGGCGTACGGGTTCATCGATGCCGCCTGCCGCGCCTTCACCGACACCTGGGCCAGCGCCGACGCCGGGGCCCCCGTCTCCTCCATGTATCGTTTCGCCCTGAGCGCGTATCCCGCCATCATGTGGTCGCCGCCGATGTAGCGCGCCGGGCTGTTCTCGGCGGTGACCGTCACCGGCCCGCTGGGAACCTTCTCCGCGCCGAACGCCAGCGCCATGTCGAACACGCCTGACGTGATGCCCCAATACGCTTGCCAGAACGCCGTCGACCCGCTTGAGCAGGCGTTTTCCACGTTGATGATCGGCACGCCCGTCAGCCCAAGCTGCGCCAAAGTCGTCTCACCGATCGACATCCCGTGGTAGTAAACGTGGCCGAAATACGCTACTGGTATCGCCGACCACGGCACCCCCGAATCCCGCAACGCGTCGACCACTGCGTCTCGCGCCAGGTCCGACAGGCTCTGCTCCGGGAACCTCCCGAAGGCGTGCAAACCTATACCTACCACCATCACGTCGCGTCCTGGCCGAAACTGCGTCATTATTCCCCCTATTTGACCTGACCGTCATTCCGGCGAAAGCCGGAATCCAGAGTCCTAAAGTGCCAAGACGTTATGGATTCCCGCTTTCGCGGGAATGACGAGGTAACTTTTACTTATCCCGACCGCCATTTGTACACCACGCGCTCCGAGTTTGCGACGCCTTCCATTTCCACCGGCTGCAAGGCCAGCGCGACCGACATTCCCACCCGCAGGTCACCGTGGTCGCAATCGATTACCTCGGCCAACACGTGCGGGCCTTCCGGCAATTCCACCTCGCCGAGCACGTACGGCACCTGACCCGGCCAGCCAGGAGGCGGCACCCTCACGATGGTGAAGCTGAACAACGTGCCCTGTTGCGCTAACTCGACCGCTTCGAGGTCGGAAGACGTGCACGATTGGCAGAACGTCGCCGGCCCGAAAACGTACACGCCGCACTGTCGGCACCGCATCCCCAACAATACGCCGCGCTCACCGCGGTCGTCGGTCAGCCGGAGGCACTTTTCGTCCACTGAAACGACCATAAACTTAACTGGAATCAACCCGAGGATGCAGGCAGGGTAGCAAATGGGTAGCAGAGTCTAAAATCCGCTCCGTTTGCTGTCAATTGAGACGACCGCGTCAAATCCCGGCTGTAGTCCATTTCCTTTTGATTTTACCGTCCCATGCTAACTCACGGCCCACGCCCGCGCCATATCCGAAGGACGCCATTGTCCCAATTGGATTAGCCTGAATCGTTGCGTCGTGGCTGGCCAGCGTAACGAAAATGTTGACTGCCTCCCCTGAGGAGTGTATTGTCCGTCGATGACGTGCCCGGCGCGCCGCACATGCGTTGGGTGTTGGAGGTACCGTATGTCGTTAAAGTCAGTCTGGCTCGGTTCGTTGGCGTTATCCCTTGCGCTTGTCCTGGCTTGCGGAGGAACCGCGGCTCCCGCTGATCCTCAGATCGTCGAGGTCACGCGCGTCGTGACCGAGCAGGTCGAGGTTGAAAAGGTAGTCACCGAGCAGGTTGAGGTCGAGAAGGAAGTCGAAAAAGAAGTGGTGGTTGAGAAAGAGGTGGAGGTAATCAAGGAAGTGCTGGTGGTCGCCACCCCGGTGCCGCCGGTCGAAGGCGTCGTCCGCACTGGAGACCCCGAAGGGACGCTCACCGTCGCCCTTGAAAACCTTGGTTCCCAAACCACCGATCCCATTCTGCAAACCCGCGCCGGGCACGCCCAATATCAGGCGCCCATCTACGACGCTCTCCTCGGGTTCAACTATGAGTCCCAGTACGGCGGCGTCGGCCCCGGAGTGGCACAGGAATGGGGAATAGACCCCGATGGCAGTAGCTGGACTTTCAACATCGCTCCGGACCTGGTGTTCCACAACGGTGAAGTGCTGGACGCGCACGACGTGAAGTTCAGCATCGAGCGCACCATGTTCCACGAGGAAAGCGTCGTGGGCGACGGCAACCGCCTCAACCGGCAGCTCAGGCAGCCGTCCGAGGAAGCCATTGAGGTTGTTGATGATCTCACCGTGCGGATGCACACCGACGGATCCAAGCCTCACTTCTGGAGCCTGCTCACCCGGGCGGTGTTCCAGGGCGGCCAGATCATGCCCAAGGACTACATCGAAACCGTGGGCGATGAGGGTTTCCGCGCTGAGCCCGTAGGCAGCGGCCCCTGGATGTACGCCGAGCACTCCGTGGGCGATTATTTCCGGTATGAAGCCTTCGACAAGTCGCACCGCGGCATCCCCCACTTCGCCAACCTGAGCTTGCTTCTGGTGCCCGAAGAGAGCACCAAGCTGGCTATGGTCCGCACCGGCCAGGCCGACCTCATCGACCTGGTGCCGGAGTCCGCTCCTGAGGTGGAAGCCGCCGGCGCCCAGCTTACGGTTATCGAGGGCGTGGGCATGTTCATCTACCAGTTCTGGGGTCTCTACTTCGACGAGGCTCAGGCCCTGCCCATCGGCGATATTCGCGTTCGCCAGGCTATGTCACTGGCCATCAACCGCCAGGACATCATCGACTTCACCCTGAACGGCTATGGGCGGCCTTCCATGCCCTTCGCTACTTTCCCCACCAGCGTGGACGTTGACGTTCCTCGCTGGCAGAAGTGGAGCGAAGAAGCCCTGGCCTACGATCCGGACGCGGCCAAGGCTCTTCTAGCTGAAGCCGGGTATGCTGACGGCTTCGAGGTTACTTTCTGGAGCACCAACTTCTCCGGCACCCCGTACATGAACGACCTCAGCCAGGCCGTCACCGGTTTCTGGTCTGAGATTGGCATCGAAACCGATCTCAAGATCATCGAGGGCGGTGTGTTCAGTCCCATGACACGAGCGCCGGGCCATGATGAGTGGGGCGAGGGCTTCAACGGCGCCGTCAGCATCTTCCGAAACGCTGGACGGCCCCTTCCTGTGCCTCGCTATGCGACCACCTTCCATCCGGATCAGGGCCACTACGCCTTTGGTGATCGCAATCACATGACGCCCTTGGTGGAAGAATATCTGGCCCTCCACGAGATCGCCATCTCTGAGCGGGACGATGCCAAGCGCGCCGAGGCTACCAACGCCATCATCCAGCTGGTGGCCGACCAGTGGATCGGTGTACCGATTGTCCAGGGCGTCAGCCTGTACGCCTCCAATCCGGAAACCGTGGGACGCTGGCAGGGCATCTACGGTCGCGGAGAACTTGGTGATGTCTTCCAGCGTATCCCGCACGCCGAGGGCAATCCCTGGCAGTAGTCGGGTCTGAACCCCCGCGTTTCAGGGGTAGCACGTTCTCCCGGGCACGCCCCGGGAACTGCGCCGCCGCCCCTGACCCTAAACTCTCTTCGCGCCGGCACTGGCCGAACAGTCCGGCGCGAACCATTCCTTAGAGGTCGGGGATTTGCAAAAATACATCCTCAACCGGCTTTTGCAGGGCATTGTCCTGCTATTCATAGTCGCGCTGATCGTGTTCGCCCTCGCCCGGGCAACCGGGAATCCGGCGGACCTAATGGTGCCCGAAGATGCCACCGAGGAAGAGCGCCAGTTCATCGAGCGGAACCTGGGCCTCGACCGCCCGTACCACGTCCAGCTCTTCGTGTTTCTCACCGGTATCGTCCGCGGCGACTTCGGCGACTCGCTCGTCTACAAGAAACCGGCGGCCGAGCTTTTCTTCGAGCGGCTGCCCAACACGCTGAAGCTGTTGCCGCTGTCAATGTTGATTGCGGTGGGCGTTGCCATTCCATTGGGGGTCATCGCGGCCGTCAAACGCGGCACTTGGATCGACCAGGTGGCTGGCGCCATCGCCGTGTTCGGGGTGGCTACCCCAAATTTCTGGATCGCCATCGTCTGCATTTACGTATTCAGCGTGTGGCTGGACGTTCTCCCACCTGGGAGAATGGGCGGACCATCCCACTACATCCTGCCCGCGTTCACCCTGGGCACGTTCTCCATCGCTGGGATCATGCGGCTGATCCGTTCCAGCATGCTCGAGGTGCTGGATACCGAGTACGTCAAGCTCGCCCGGATTAAAGGTTTGCAGGAGTGGAAGGTCTTCTGGAAGCATTGCCTGCGCAACGCCCTGATCCCGGTGCTGACGCTCTTCGGCGTTTTTGTCGGTGGGTTTGTAACCGGGGCCATCGTGACCGAGACCGTGTTTGCGTGGCCGGGCATCGGCCGCCTCACCATTGACGCCGTGGCACAACGCGACTTTCCTCTGCTGCAGGCGGTGATCCTGCTGGATGCAGTAATCATCCTCGGCGTCAACCTGGTCGTCGATATTCTCTACGCCTACATCAATCCCAGGATCCGGTACGACTAGGAGCGACATGGCCAGTGACCGCGTAGATACCAGCGTGCAGGTACTGGAGGTATCGGGCGACCGCCAGGAGCGGCTGAAGTACGAACTCAAGCGGATGCCCTGGATACCCGTGGTCATCATCGCACTGATGATCTTCGCGGCCATCTTCGCGCCACTGATCGCCCCTCATTCACCAACCAAGCAGTCTCTCCGGGACAAGCTCAAGCCGCCGGCTTGGCAGGCGGAAGGAGAGGCCAAGTATTTGTTGGGCACCGACATCCTCGGTCGGGACATTCTCAGCCGTTTGATCTACGGCGCCCGGGTCAGCCTGATCGTGGCGTTCACCGCCCTTTTGGCCGGTGGCGCGATTGGCGGCGTTCTGGGCCTGCTGTCGGGCTACGCGGGCGGCAAGACCGACACGTTCATCATGAGGGCGGTGGACGCCACCCTTGCCTTCCCGACAATTCTGTTCGCTTTATTGTTGGCAGTCACCATGGGGCAAGGCCTGCTGACCGTGGTCCTTGCCGTGACCCTGATTCTCTGGGCGAGATTTGCCCGGGTCACGCGAGGCGAGGTGCTGGGACTCAAAGACAACGATTTTGTCGCGCTGGCTCACGTCCACGGTTGCTCCAGCACCCGGATCATGTTCGTTCACATAATGCCCAACGTTTTCAATTCCTTCATGGTCATGTTGACGTTGCACGTCGGCCTGGTCATCCTGACCGAAGCTTCCCTAAGCTTCCTCGGCGCCGGAATCCCTCCGCCCACGCCATCATGGGGACAGATGGTCGCTGACGGCCGGGCTAAGGTCGCCACCGCGTGGTGGATTTCCATCATCCCCGGCGTTGCGATAACCATGGTTGTGATCGCGTTCAACGTGTTCGGGGACTGGCTCAGGGATCGGCTGGATCCCAAGCTGCGTCAGCTCTAGCCCGGAGTCGGTTGGATCGGGAGTTGGCTGGGGACAGCGCTGCTCCGAACTTTCCTGGTGGAGCGTGCCGGTCCACGGCGTTCCACCTCGGCGCTCGCAAGTAGACGTTTCCTGCGAAGATCGGCACTGGACGGTGACGGCGCTGGTTGCGCGCGGCGGCTATTTCTGCTGAGTTGCCAGTCTGGTCAGCCTGTCAACGATCAGACGCGCCAAATCCCGGGACCAGAGCAGCATGGCGGCGCTGACCAGGATTATGACCAGACCTCCGCCAAGCATCAGGCCGTTGATGTCGGCGCAGAGGCAAGGGGTACCCACCGCCACCACATACCCGCCGGCGAGCATTGCCGCCAGAGATGCGGCCCAGAATATTGCGGAGGTCAAGGCGATCCAAACGCCTCTGCCAGTTACCTGCAATTCGACTGTCCTTCAGGTACGATTTGGTGCGATTGGCTCACGCAAGCGCCGGCAATTTTAGCACGGGCAGTCATCCGGCGGCGGATTTCTCTGCGTTTGAGGGAGGCGGATACGAGACCGCCCAAGTCAGTCCTGCCGTGGCCGCGTCCATCGCAGCGTTGCCCGAATGCGTGGTTCGTTTGTCGCTTGACCGCCCCCAACTCGCATGATAGCGTGAAGCCTACGTAATCTGTCGCCGGCCGCAGGTTCGCAGCCGTCCGCATCCGAGCTTACTTATGAGTAACATACTCGGCCTGGAGCCCCTTCCCGATCGCCAATCGTGGGAAAAATCCCTCGGTGAATTCCTGGAGATTGTGGTCAGGTCCAATCCCGACAAGATCTTTGTCGAGATCGCCGGGCAGCAGATCACCTACTCCGACTTCTATCGTCGCTGCCGCTCCGCGGCCACCATGTTCCGCGAATTGGGCATCGGCCACGGCGACCGCGTCTGCCTGTTCCTCCCCAACGTCCCCGAGGTTCTGTACACCTGGTTCGGACTCTCGCTCATCGGTGGTATCGCCGTCACCATCAACACGGCGTATCGGCGCGATGAGATGGCCTTCATACTGAACAACGCGGAGGCTTCCGCCCTGGTCGCCCACGAGAGCCTGCTGGACACTGCCACCCAGGCAGCCGACATCGCCCCCTGCGTCCGCCATCGCCTGTTCGTGGGTGACGGCGCCCCGCCTTCTGGATGGAGCCGGTACTCGGATCTGCTGGCCCAGTCCCCCGAGATCGCGGAGCTTCCCCCGGTGGCTCCCACCGACATCTCCATGCTCCAGTACACCTCTGGCACCACTGGCAATCCCAAGGGCGTTCAGGTTACTCATCAGATGTACGTGTCGGCCGGCCAGGGTTTCGCCATGTGGACCCAGGCCACGCCCGACGACCGCTTTTTCACCTGCCTGCCCTACTTCCACGCCAACGCCCAGTACTACAGCACCATGGGCACCCTGGCGTCCGGCGCCACGCTGATCGTGCAGGACCGTTTCAGCGCCTCGCGTTTCTGGGATCAGGTGCGCGACGCCCGCGCCACCGTCGTCAACTTCATCGGCATGATGATGCCCGTCTTGGCCAAGAATGATCCGCAGCGCGACGACGCCGACAACACTGTCCGCCTTTTCTACGGCTCACCGGCCTTTTCGCCCGAGTTCCTCGCGGAGTTCGAGCAGCGCTTCGGCACCGACATCATCGTCGGCTTCGGCATGACCGAGACCTGCTATGGCACCATCGAGACCATCCGCGGCGAGCGCCGTCCCAACTCGTCGGGGCAGCCCCGCAAGCATCCCGACGCCGCCTTCGAAAACACCGTGCGCATCGTTGACGACAGCGGCAATCCCGTCGCCAACGGCCAGCCCGGCGAGATCACCATTCGTAACCCCGCCACCATGGCCGGCTACTGGCGCAACGAGGCCGAAACCGGCGCTTCCCTGCGCGACGGCTGGCTCTTCACCGGCGACCTGGGCTGGCTTGACGACGACAACTATCTGTACTTCGTCGACCGCAAGAAGGATGTCATCCGTCGCCGTGGCGAGAATATCTCGTCTCAGGAAGTCGAGGATGTGATCAAGAGTCACGAGCATGTGCTTGACTGCGCCATCATCGCGGTCCCGTCGGAACTGGGCGAGGACGAGGTCAAGGCCTACATCACGCCGCGGCCCGGCGCGTCCCCGCAGCCCGAGGACGTCATTTACTGGTGCGCCGACCGCCTGGCCTACTTCAAGGTTCCCCGCTATATCGAAATCCGCGACGAACTGCCGCGAACGCCCAGTCTGCGGGTCAGAAAAGACGTTCTGCGCCAGGAACGCGAGGACCTCATCTCGGGTTGCTTCGACCGCGAGACCGCCGGCATCCAGATCCGGAGATAGCCGGCGCTCTACTGATTCTATGGTCTCTCATGCGCACCCACTTTCCCCAACCTGTCATTGCGACCCCGCGCTCGATGCGGGGGCGGCAATCTCGTCCAGTTAGCGGATGCCTCTCTGAGAACGAGGTCCCTACGTCGCTTCGCTCCTCACGATGACAAACTGGCTTCGCGTGAGCCTGTGATTCACATGCGTTTCAGGCGACATAACGATTACAATTGAGTCCAGCGAGGTGCAAACCCAATGAACAAAATCGAAGCCATCTTCCGTCCGGAACGTCTCGACGTCGTTAAAGATGCCCTCAGCGAAGCCGGCATCGTGGGCCTGACTGCAACCCAGGTGTCCGGCCGGGGCAACCAGGGAGGCGTGGAAGTCACCGCGGCCCGCGGCCTCGGAACCTATCGCATCGACATGCTGCCCAAGGTAAAGGTGGAGGTCGTGGTCAACGACGAGGACACCGACAAGGCAGTGGACGTTATCCGTACCAACGCCATCACGGGGGCGCCAGGCGACGGCAAGATCTTCATTTATCCCGTCGGGGATGCCATCCGTATCCGTACCGGCGAGCACGGCTCCGACGCCGTATAGCGCGGTCCTGCATCACGTCGCCGTCGTGATCTAAACCCGGCCACCAGTCCGTCGTTCCTGCGAAAGCAGGAACCCAGGCCCAGGCCCACCCCGCTCGTTTTTCTTGGGTCCGTCTCTGGAGTTAACCCCATGCCCGAACCACGCTACTGGCTGTTCAAGTCCGAGCCTTCTTCATTCTCCTACGACGACCTTGTAGCCGAGGACGACCAGACCGCCGAGTGGGACGGCGTCCGCAATTACCAGGCGCGCAACTTCATGCGCGACGACATGCGCGTCGGCGACTACATCCTCTTCTACCACAGCAACGCGAAACCGCCCGGTGTGGTTGGCACGGCCCGCATTGTCGGTGAAGCCTACCCCGACGACACCGCCTGGGACCCCAACTCCCGCTACTACGACCCGAAATCAGACCCGGCCAACCCCACCTGGTTGATGGTTGACATCAAAGCCGAACAACGTCTCCCTCGCTTCGTCAGCCTCAACGAACTCAAAGCCAACCCCGCCCTGGCCGACATGCAGGTCACCAAGCGCGGCCAGCGTCTCTCCATCCAGCCCGTAACGGTGGAGGAATGGGCGGAGGTGCTGGCAATGGCAGAGCGGCCGGCATGATTACTTTGCCTGCATCAGACGACGAGAAGTTGCGCCAAATCCTAAAGCTGGAAACCGGACAATTCAGCGAGGAGGAACTTGAGATCGCGCTGATTGTGGTTCCCGATTTGTTCGATCCCGCTCCGTTTTTCTGCGGCCGGCAACTTCCAGTGGAATCCGGGGTTTTGGACCTGTTTGGCTTGGTGGGTAAGCGACCCTTCAGGTATGGATTTCACGTTGACCCAGACGTCGTTTGGGGAGACAGCTTCCCGACGGTTTACGAGCTCAAGGCACGCAAAATCCGCAGGGAACACATCGCTCAAGTTCTCGATTACGCGCTGGCCATCAGCGAGATGAGCGCAGAAGATATGACGTGGCATCTCGTCCGGTACTCAGGAGGAGATGGAACAGGGATAGGGCGAATATGGGATCCGAAAGGACTCAAGAAACTGATCCAAGACGCATGGGGACATTACAAGTTCACGAGTCGAGTAGTTGTGGGAACGGGCTACGACGCGAGTGTTGTACGCCTTGCCGAACACGCCGAGGTTGAACTTTACACTGTTAGCGAATTATGCCGAGGATGGCGTGAGCGGCGATCAGGACAGCCGAACTTGCTCGATTAGCATAGGAAACTAACATGAGCAGCCCTCTGCCACAAAGCCGCCTCGAAGTCGAGGTCAAGGACTTCGGCCCGATAGTCCATGCCAAGCTTGACCTGCGCCCGATGACCGTATTCATCGGCCCCAGCAATACCGGCAAATCCTACTTGGCCGTACTTTTGTATGCCTTGCACCAGGTATTCGGCGCCATAGGTGGATCGCCGGGGTCGCTTCGTTACGGACTCTGGAGATCGCAGATTGGAACTACTGTGCCGGAACACACGGAAGAAGCAACCGCCGCATTTGCGCAGCTTGCTCGGTCGGTTTCTGACATAATCGAGTCGCGTGATGACGCGAGCACAGTGTTAGAGTTGCCTGATGGCATTGTCGAATTTCTACGCTGGGAATTTGACAAATTGGGAGGCAACATAAGCTCAGAAATCCTGCGGTGCTTCGGTTTGGATGCAACCGAAGCGCTAGTACGAAAGGGTTCACCGGAACGAGCTCTCGTGGCAATCCGGCACCACCGTCCCAATGATACTGATGTGTTGGAGCAAACGCTGTCCCTTGACGCGCACGGGGCGGAGTTCAGAACCTCAATGCCCAGACAGGTCCATTTTCGTACTGCTGACTTGGAACAGACCTATTTACATTTGGGTTTGCTAAAAATTGAGGGCGCGACACCGGGACGGATTGGCGATGAGGATGCTTGGCCCATTGGGTATCTAGAGTCGATTAGTTCGCTGATGGATCTGGCGCTGCGTCAGGTAGTGGGCGGTCTCGCCTCACGAGGGTTCTACCTCCCCGCCGACCGCACCGGCGTGATGCACGCTCACAGCGCCATCGTCAGCGCGATGATTGACAGTGCGCCGATGGCTGGGCTACGGCCTGTATCACGGACGCCCTTGCTATCCGGCGTCTTGGCCGATTTTATCAGCCAACTTATTCGGATTGACCAACGTACCGATTGGCAGGGTACAGATCGGCGACCGAAGAGCAATCTAGATATTGGCCAGC
Source organism: Chloroflexota bacterium (assembly GCA_028873965.1). Taxonomy (GTDB): domain Bacteria; phylum Chloroflexota; class Dehalococcoidia; order Lucifugimonadales; family UBA3495; genus Bin87. The sequence continues at coordinate 74,706 of JAPPMU010000020.1, read as the reverse complement.
AGATAGAGGAGAACATTCTCGGCGGCGTAGTGAGTGTCGAGCGGTCTGAACTCATCAACTACCCGCAATTCACCTATCGTCCCGGACGCTGGAAAGAGGGCCTGCCCTTGATGCACGCCTCTTCCATGGTGTCGGATCTGGCCCCGGTAGTACTGTACCTCCGCCACCTCGTACAACCCGGCAACGTTCTCATCATCGAAGAGCCGGAGTCCCACCTCCACCCGGATGCACAGGTGAAGCTCACCCGCCAGTTGGCCAAGCTGGTGCAGCAGAGGTACCGCGTCATCATCACCACCCACAGCGAGTGGATACTGGAAGAACTCGCCAACGTGGTGCAGCGTTCGCAACTGCCGCCCGATGAGCTGTCAACTGTTTCCGTCAGCGACGCCGCCTTGACCGCTGACCAGGTGGGCGTCTGGCTGTTCCGGCCGAAAACCCGCCCCAGAGGTTCGGAGGTTGTTGAACTTAGGTTGGACGAATCCGGCCTTTATCCATCGGATTTCAACGACGTTGCCATCGCCTTGGGCAACGATTCTGCCAAAATATACAATCGAATAGGGAAATGATCATGGCGGGATTGTTGGCCGCCGTTCGCAACAAAATTCCTGAGTCCTGCTTGACGACCAGGCTACGTAAAGAAGGCTGTAGCATCGCATTAGGAAATGCACCCAACCCACGCTTGATAGTCGATTTCGACAAGCGTGGGTCTCCGTTGGCTCTGGATGCTCGTCGCTGCGATTACTTGCTGTTGGCAGAAACGTCTAGCTCGCCGGATCTGGTTAGACCGATTGAGTTAAAGCGCGGCAAATTCGATTTGAGCGACGCCAGAAGTCAACTCCAAGCCGGAGCTCAAGCAGCCGAAACCCTGATACCCCAAGATTTGGACGTGGACTTTCTACCTGTCATAGCTTCTGGCAGCGTGTCCACGCACGAAAGGATAACCAGGGAAACCGTGCGGTTCCGTGATAAGTCGGTGCGTGTGACGCGGGTACGCTGCGGAGATCCGTTGCCGTAACGTCGCTCACCGATCGAGGCGCTTACAGCGCTCCGCTGATCGTAATATCCAGCAAAGCCGGCTTCCCGCTCTCGAAGGCCCGCTTGATCGCCGGCCCGATCTCCGTCGGATCGTCGACCCGCTCTCCGTGGACGCCCATGGCCTGCGCCATCATCGCCAGGTCCAGCCGGTTCGCGAAGTCCATGCCCACGTAGTCGCTGGCCCGCTCCCGGTCGTCCAGCATGTCCCGTAGGTAAACCTCCATGTTCACCTTGAGGATTCGGTAAGCCTGGTTGTTGCAGATGGCGTACACCACCGGGATGTTGTAACGGCTGGCCGTCCACAACGCCTGCACCGTGTACATCGACGCGCCGTCGCCTACCACCGCCAGCACCGGCCGGTCCGGATGGGCCAGCTTGACCCCTAGCGCGCCCGGCATCGCCCAGCCCAGCGCGCCGCCTCGGATGCCGTAGATGTCGCCAGGCTTCTCAAAGTCGAAAGCCCGGTTCACCGCCGGCCGCGACGTCACTGCTTCGTCGGCGATGATGGTGTTCGGAGGGACGGCGTCGGCCAGTTCGTGCATCATCCGCTCCACCGGCATCGGGGAGTTGTTCCACGTGGCCGCGATCCGCTCCTGGTAACGTTCGGCGTCCCGCTCCCGCGCCGCCGCCAGGGTGGCCGCCCGCGTCGCCGCTGCCTCGCGCTGCCCGCCGGTCATGCTCGACTCCAGCGACACCGCCAGGTCGGCCATGCCCGCGGCCGGGTCGGCCATTATTCCCACTTCCGTCGGGTAGCTCTTCTCGATCTCCCAGTAGTTGCTGTCCAGGTGGATCAGCTTGGTGTCGGGATTCAAAAACGGCACGTCAACGTACAGAAACGACGCGAACACGTCCGTGCCCACCGCCAGCACCACGTCGGCGTTCTGGAACTGGCGCGCCGTCGCCGGGCTGTTGGTGTTCAGCATCCCGCCCCATTGGGGGTGCGCGGTCGGGAAGTTCACCTCCGAGTACGACGTGGCCACAACCCGCGCCCCAGTCTGCTCGGCGACCTTGACAACCTGTTCCACCGCGTTCGACTGCGCCACCCGATCCCCGACCACGATCATCGGGTTCTCGGCGCCGGCCAACAGCTCTGTCGCCCGGTCAACCGCCGCTGCGTCGGGCCGGATCCGGAAATACCCGTCCGACGATGCCACCGGCTCGAAATCGACCTCTTCGTCCAGCGTATCCCACGGGAAGGACACGAACACGGGCCCCGTCGGCGGCGTCTTGGCTTCCTTGAACGCTCGCCGGATCGCCACTGGTATATCCGACGCGTGCCGGATCTCGATGCTCCACTTGGTGTACTGTTTGGTCATCTCCACCAGGTCGCCCGAGAGCACCGGCTCGTTGATCATCATCCTGGTGTCCGAGTTCCCCGCCGTCAGCACCAGCGGCGTGCCGCCCCGAAAGGCGTTGTACAAGCCGCTGATCCCGTTCGCCAACCCGCCGGCGATGTGAATATTAGCGAACGCTGGTTTGCCGGTGGCCCGGGCATAGCCGTCGGCCATCCCCACCGCCGTTCCCTCTTGCAGCGCCTGTATGTACTGCAATTGCGGGAAATCCTGCAGGCCGTCCAGGAACGGCGTCTCGCTGGTGCCGGGGTTGCCGAATATGTACTCGACCCCCTCGGCCACCAGCATCTGCGCCAGAGCGTGCTTGCCCAGCATCCGCGTCATAATCTGCCTCCTCGGCCAATACCGTCATTCCGGCGAAAGGACAGCTTGCCCCGCGCCTGACATGGGGGGACCCGTACTTGATACGGGGCCGGAATCCAAAGTCGCCCTTATTGATAAATCATCCATTCCAGAAGGTTGTTGTCCGGGTCCCGCGCGTACAGGCTCACCGCCGGCAGGACTCCCCGCAGCTTTGCCCCCTTGCGCGGGCCCGGCCCCCGGATCACTTCAACCCCGGCATCGGCCAGCATCTGCTGACACTCTTCCACCGTGCCGTCCCATACAAAGCAGATGTCCGTGCAACCCGGTACGGCCGTCGGCCCTCGATAATCGGCCAGATACCCCTCCGGGTGCACGTTGATTTTCGAGTCCCCGATCTGGATCGAAAAGATGTTGGCCGTGCCGGCCCGCCATTCCTCTTCATCGTTGATGTCAAAGCCGAGCTTCTTGTAGAACGCCATCAGCCCTTCGGCGTCGGCGGTCGGCATGGCGATATGGTCAATTCCAACGGTCTGCATTCCCTTGCTCCTCCAGTATTCTCGGTACTCCCGGGCTAGCCGTTCCCGCCATTCTTTCGGGATGTACGGCGGCTTGTCAAAGCCGTCCCGGTAGATTTCATGGGCTGGCTTGGCGTCAGCCCAGAACTCCTCGTCCAGCTCCGGGTTGTCCGGGTCCGCAGCGATTCCGGCCTGAACGGCAGCCTCCTCTTCATCCGTCAGAGGAACATCCCCCGGCTTAAGCTTCGGCATACTCCCTCCGTTCTCGGTTGCTGGCTATCCGCAAGCTGATGATACGCCTGCGGTTGCCACGTTCAGTATAGATGACGGTGTGCAGCCGGGTTCCGATGTAACCAGTGGTTACCCAGCGCAATTCCCCGTGAGCAGTATTCGACCGCTCCACTACTGTGTCCCACTCAAATTCGTAGATCGCCGTGAAGTCAATGCGGTGCTTCTCCCAGTTCTCCTGCCGCTTGCGTTCATCCCACTCGTACTCATTCATGGGATTCAGTCGGCCGCCTGCGATTGCACCACTGATTGCCGGGCCAGAAAGTCCAGGATGATCCGTTGCGTCTCGCCGGCCGCCTCGTTGGTCATCAGGCCGTGTTCGGCGCCCGGTATTTCGTGCAACTCGGCTCCGGCGATGCCCGATGCCAGGCTGCGGCCGCACTCCACCGGAATCCGGCTGTCCGCGTCGCCGTGGACCACCAGCGTGGGCATCTGCAGTTCCGACAGTCGCGATTCCAGCGAATCCCCGATGTCCAGGTAGGCTTGCTGCGTCGCCGCAATGCCGTCGATCCGGGCCACGTTCTCCGCTGCAATGCGCGCGAACCGTTCCGGGTCGTCGCTCATCAACTGCGGAAATCGCTCCGAGATCGCCTGCTCTACTGCGGCGGACCTTCCCACCGCGGCGATCCGCTCCTTCAGCCGCCGCAACTCCTGGCGACGAATCTCCTGCTGCGCCTCCTCCGAGTAACTCATCGTGTTGATGAGGATCAGGGTGTCCGTCAACTCCGGATAGTCCAGCGCAAACCGCATCGCTATCGGACCACCCGCCGACGAGCCCAGGATGTGCGCCTTCTCGGCGCCGACGTGATCCAGCAACCCCCGCAGGTCGCGGGCGCAGTTGCCCATGCCGTAGCCATCCGCCGTCGTCTCGGACTCGCCGCATGCGCGGCGGTCGTAGAACACGCAGCGATATCCTTCGGACAGCGCGCCGGCCTGTCGGCTGATCGTGTCTTTGCTCCCGTCTCCGCCTCCCAGGCCCCCGTGTATCAGGACCAAGACCGGCGCGTTGTCGCCGCCGAACACCTGGTAGTGCATCCGATATCCGTTGATCTCTGCAAAAGCCATCTTGCCGTCCTCCCGCGCGCCAATCCGAGTCTCGCTAAATATAATTGACGGCCTCATCTGCGGCAATGCCCGTCGCCGTCAGACCGCAGTGCTTCAAGAATGGTATGATCGGCCCCAGTACAGTACGCTTGCCCCGGCCCGTCGAGGTTCAGCATGACCACCGCACAACCCGCCAATCCGCCGGCGGTATCCCTACCTGACATCCCGCGGCGCCACCCCGACGACATCACCTCCACTGAGCGCCTGCATGAACCGGGCCAGACCCACCATCTGTCGCAATACCTGGTCAATCCCGACACCACTCTGGTCACCAGCGACCGCTACGTCAATTCCGAACAGGGCAAGCCGCCGGACTTCATCCTGGAGGTTGCCTCGCAGTACACCGCCAGCGCTGACCTGGGACCGAAGAAGGATTACTATGAGGTTTTGGGAGTAGGGGAATACTGGCTGTTCGACAGTGAGGCGCGTTTCTACGGGTTCACCCTGCGAGGCTACCGGCTGGTGAACGGGAAGTACGAGGAGATAGAGGTGCACGAGATCCGGACCGGCTATCGGCAGCGCATGGTAGCGAGTACTAGGCGGCTGATCGAGCGGGCCCGTGCAGTGCGCGAAGGTAGGTGAATCTAGTACTGACCAGCCGGGCATAAATCAGTGCCATGGCAGGAGCATCAACATTTTCAAACCCGGAGCAGTGGATCCCCGCACGTTGATTTCCAAAGAGTATGCCTCACTGCTTCCATGCAAGCACAAACTTGCCGCCAAATATAGCTGCCGAGTCCGAGGATGTGGAAGCGGGTACCCATATCCTCTGCGTTTTAACCCTCGATCATGGCTACTGAAGCAAGAAAACACGAATTTCACAATACCCAAGCGGTTGGGTATATGCTGTTATTTGTGGCGATTTTTTCGCTGGTGCCCTTGATGATTGACGTTGGGGGCGGAAGCGAAAATCCATTCCTAATGAACGCTGTTTGGAGGTTTGGCGGCGTTCTGGGGGGCTTGGCTTATTTGCTGGTGCGTTTTCGGTCTCTGATATTTGATCGTCACAACTTCCGAAACATCGTCATTCAATCATTCGGCTGGATGATGTTTTTTGCAGCCTTCGGGAAATTTGAATTCGTATGGTATGCCCTATCAACACGGTTCATAGACATCTCAGCGGCCGCTATTTTGTACGAAACTTGGCCTATACTCATGGTATTCGTAATGTCTTGGTTATTCCGTGGCGAAAGTCGTTATCGCCGAATCACTACTGGCACTGCACTCTTGCTGGTGCTATGCTTTCTAGGATACGTATTTGTCATCGCTAGTCAGGTGGAGAAATTTGACAACTTGGGATCCACTCAGAGACTCGAACTAGTTCTCGGTGTAGGATTGGTTGTATTCGCTGCTGTCATTGGCGGTGCCCATAACGCGGTCATCTTTAGATGGGGTGCCAAACTAAGCGGACGGCTCTATTACTCGGGCAAAAGTGACAACTATGATTCCGTAGATCTGTTTGGAATCTTGCTGGGGCAAGTAGTTAGCCAGCTGTTTTGTTTATTCCCAAGTTTTGCTATTGGATTTGCTACCGGCGAATCGTTGTCTCGGCAAATGGTCATTCCCGCATTAATTGCAGGAATACTAGTAAGCGGTATTTCTGACATTTTGTTCAGAAAAGCGAACTCAATCACCGATAATTTGGGCGTCAATGCCATAGCATATTCGACGCCGGTCGCAGGCTTAGCTTGGCTTGTAGCATTTGGTCGCGTCGGTGATGTCTCTATTGACCTTTTAACTATTGGAGCCGTTGCCCTTATATCAGCCAACCTCCTCATCAACTTTGAGGCCGAAGTCCGTTTCGGTTTCAAAGCCCTCATCCTCGCCCTCTGGTCCTGCGGCACCTTCGTCTATTTGCGCGATGAACTATTGGCGCTTCTGCCTTTCGGCGGTTGGCTATGGCCTCGGGAAACCTATCTGGGCTCTGTGGGCCTGTCGGCCACCGTCTTTATCCTGCTGCTGACCTTTCGGGTCGCCCGCCTGGCGCCACGGACGCAGGATGAGGACAACCGCATCTTCGCCCTGCACCGAGCCGTGGAACTGCTGGCCAGACGCAACCTGATCGCCCCGGTGACCAGCGAACACGTCCGCGGAATCGACAGCGCCCGCAATCCGGAAGAACTGCAAATCGCTTACACCCAGGCCAAGCTCTGCTTCGTCCGGGCCGCCGCCGTCAACCGCCCGGTCGCCGACCAAAAGCTCCTCGCCAGCGCCGAAGCCCAACTCAACATGGTGGTGCACTCCCGCCAGCAGGGCGTGGATTTCGGTGAACTCTTTTCGCTCATAATCTTCGGTGGCGCCACCGTGCTCCTGTCTTTGGTGTCTCGCCCGGAGGTCTCCGGATGGACGGCGTTCATCTACGAGATTTTCGCCGTCCTGTTTCCCGCGGTCATCGTCTTCTTGATCGTCAACGTGTGGGACCTGCACCGTGACCGCGCCGACCTGGTGCTCGCCGGTCAATCCGGCGATGACGGCTATGGCGTCATCTTCCGCGACCCCAGGAACCGCCGCTTTGAACGGGCAGTGTCCACCGTCATCGGCTTGGGAATCGCTGCCACCTACGCCGGTCTCCTCTGGTACAAATGGGTTGGCTGAGACCCCGGCTTATTCGGGGCTATTTGTCAGTGGCTGGTTTCACCGGAATTTGTGATTAGGCAGGACCTGAGCATTTCCATCACCAACGGTCCCAACCCTGACGATCCCGACATCTCAAAAATCCGCATTGTGACGTTTCCCTGCCGCAAAGCGGGTCGGCGTGAGCGCGTTTCAGCGGTTGCTATAATGCGGCCGTGGCCGTAGTACGCATACCCAACCTCCCCAACGTCCCCAACCTGGCCGGAAACCGCCTGGCCATTGGTTATATGCTGCTGGCGGTCACCCTGTTCTCTTCCCTGCCCCTGGTCATCGAGCGGGGCGGCGGTGGCCAGACGCCCTTTCTGTTTAACGCCGGCATGAACGCCGGGGTTGCCTTGGGGTGCCTTGTCTTCATTGCCATCCTGTATCGTCGCCTGGTCTTCAATCCGGCCTGCCTTGTGGTGATTGCGCGGCGGGCCGTGGACGTGAAACTGGCGCTGTCGGTTGTCGCCACCTTCAACTTTGCCCTGTTCGCCTGGGCCACCCGTCTCATCGACGTCTCGGTTGCCGCCATCCTCTTTGAAACCTGGCCGATACTGCTCATCCTGCTGATGACGCGGCTCTTCCCGGGCGGGACCCGATACCGGGAACCGGCCCCGGAAATGCTGCTACTGCTCGTTCTGAGTCTGGCCGGTTTCGCTTTCGTGGTGGTTGGACAGGCCGGCGGATTCGCCAACATCCAAACCGGTGGCCTTTCCGCTCTGGTCGTTGGCGTAATCCTGGCTGTGGCCGGGGCCGTCGCTACTTCGTTCACCGCCTTCAGCTTCCGGTGGGGAACCGATGTCGTCCGTGCACTTCCCCCGCAAGCCCGGCAAGGTATCGGCGACCACTCCCTGGAGATGTTCGGGGTGCTCGTTGCTTTTTTCATCGCCAACGCCGTGGCCGCCGTTCTGAACAGCTACGCGGGCATGAATACTGGCGAAGCGATGGATTCGCGCACCCTGCTCACTGCCGTCGGCCTGGGCGCGGCCATCAATGGAATCGCCAACGTGGCCTGGCGCAAAGCCAATCTGATCACCGACAACCTGGGCATCAACGCCCTGGCCAACACCACCCCGGTGTTCAGCCTGGTCTGGCTTTTCCTCTTTTTCCAGGTCGCGCCGGAACGTCTCGATTATCTGATCATCGGCGTGGTGGGCATCATCACCGTCAACCTGCTCATCAACTCCGAGGCCGAAATCCGCTTCGGCTTCAAGGCGTTGTTGCTGGGGTTGTGGGCCTGCGGCGCGTTCGTCTATCTGCGGGACGACGTGTTGCAGTACCTGCCCTTCGGCGAGTGGCAATGGCCTGGAGAAACCTATTTCGGCGCATTGGGATTGTCGGCCACGGTCTTCACCCTGCTCCGTTCCTTCCGGGTGGCCCGGTTGTCCACCCAGACCCAGGACGAAGACAACCGCCTGTACTCCCTGTTCCAGAATCTTGACCTGCTGGCGCGCCGGAACGTGGTTGACCAATCTGTGCGCGATCACATTCTCGCCATCGACTACGCGGTGACCCCGGAGGCGCTCCAGGACGCTTACCAGAAGATCAGGGGCTGTCTGGCCGACGCGGTGGCGGCCGATCCTTCTCCCGAAGACCGGTCGGACCTTGCGGAGGCGGAAACGCAGCTCAACGTAATTGCCCATTCTCGACAGCAGGGCATCGAGTTCGGGGAACTGTTCGCCTTGATCATCTTCGGCGGGATCACCGTGTTCATCGGGCTGGCCTCCCGTCCTGGAGTCACCGGCTGGATTGGCTTCCTGGTGGAAATGCTGGTGGTGCTGTTCTCCGCGGTCATCTTCTTCCTGATTGTGAATGTCTGGGATTTGCACCGCGACCGGGCCGGAGAGATCCTGGAAAAGCGGCTGTATCAATACCATGCCGGAACCGACTACGCCGGCGCCGGCGTGATCCTCTACGAAGGCTACGGCGTGGCTTTCCGTGATGCCGTGAACCGCCGTTTCGAACAGACTACCTCCGTAGTAATCGGCCTGCTGGTGACCGCCGCCTTCGCCGCGCTGCTATGGCAAAAGTGGATGCCATGATGCCGGCGAGCCGATTTACCGCCTCGATAGCTCACCTGATCAGGCCGGCCGTCGTGCTAAAATTGTCGGACAGGTTCCCCTGACTCATGACGACCCAGAACCACATCTACTTCGATCACGCCGGCACCACGCCCATGGACGAACGTGTCCTGGAGGCGATGCTGCCCTATTTCACCCGGCTCTACGGCAACGCCTCCAGTGTCCACACCGTGGGGCAGGAGGCTCGTTACGCCCTTGACGCCGCCCGTGAGCGTGTCGCTCGCGTGCTCAACTGTCGGAACCGCGAGGTCGTCTTTACCAGCGGCGGCACTGAATCCGACAACGCCGCTATCCGGGGCGCCGCCTACGCCTTGGAGGAAACTGGACGCCATGTAATCACCGCTGCCGCCGAGCACCACGCCGTTCTCCACGCCTGCCAGATGCTGGAAAACCGCGGCTGGGAGGTTACCTACCTGCCCGTTGACGACTACGGCCGCGTTGACCCTCAGCAGGTCGCCAACGCCGTCACCCCGGAAACCGCTCTCGTTTCCATAATGTATGCCAACAACGAGATCGGCACCATCAATCCCATCCCGGAGATTTCCGCGGCGGTCAAGGACCGGGCCCAGGCTCTCAGCCGCACCATCGTCATGCACACCGACGCGGTGCAGGCCGCCGGCTTCCTGGACCTCGACGTTCGTCGCCTCGGCGTGGACATGATGAGCCTGTCCGGCCACAAGTTCTACGGCCCCAAGGGCGTGGGCGTGCTCTTCTTGCGCCGGGGTGTTCCGTATCTGCCCTTGATCACCGGCGGCGGGCAGGAACGCGAACGGCGATCCGGCACCGAAAACGTGGCCGGCATCATCGGTCTTTCGGTGGCCCTGGAACTGGCCGACAACCAGCGGGAAGAGGTCGGAGCCCAATGCGCCGCCCTGCGCGACCGCATCATCGCCGAGGTCCGGCGTCGCATCCCCGATGCTATTCTCAACGGCCATCCCACCGACCGTCTGCCTAACAACGTCAACTTTTCCTTCGATGGCGTGGAGGGCGAGTCCATCCTGCTGGGGTTGGATCTCCAGGGAATCGCCGCCAGCAGCGGCAGCGCCTGCAGCAGCGGGTCGCTGGAGCCTTCCCACGTGCTGCTGGCCCTGGGCCAGACCGCGGACACTGCCCGTGGGTCCCTCCGCGTGACCCTTGGCAAGCACAACACCGACGCCGAGGTCGACCGCCTGCTGGCCGTACTCACCGACCTCATCGGCGACCTCCGCCAACTGCCCACGTTGTCCGGAACCGGCGATGATTAGGGCGTCTTGACATTTCTGTCATTCCGGCCACCTTCATTCGTCATTCCGGCCACCTTCATTCGTCATTCCGGC
>JAPPMU010000020.1:0-63996 GCA_028873965.1 Chloroflexota bacterium | reverse complement strand
GTCATTCCGGCCACCTTCATTCGTCATTCCGGCCACCTTCATTCGTCATTCCGGCCACCTTCATTCGTCATTCCGGCCACCTTCATTCGTCATTCCGGCGAAAGCCGGAATCCAACGAGCGCAAAATCAGGTCAACGTTCTGGCGGCAGTCATTTTCCTGGGTTCCTGCTTTTGCAGGAACGACGGGGTGAATTTCTAAATGTCAACACAACCTAGTCTCCGCAATCACTCTTTCGCCCGATGGCTGGTGCCAGCTTTCCTGTTGGCGTTGCTGGTGCTAGCGGCCAGTCTGGCCTGCTCGTCACAGTCCCCCAACATCGGCAGGTATTACAAGGGGCGAATCCTCCACGTCAGCGTCGCCGATTTGCAGCGCATCGATGAACTGCGCTGGACTACCTCCACCCGCTATCCCGCCCAGGGCGCGGTTGGCGATCCCCTCTACAAGCTGTCGCCGCAATCCGACGACAACGAACTCATCCTCCTCCGGGTCAGGGTCGAAAACCACACCGCCACCAGCGCCATCGTCAACGTTGACCGTGACTCTGCGCAGCTGCGCGACTTCTTCCAGGGCAAGTACGCCCCCATCGACGTCGGCGCCCTGGCGCAGGAGGCCGAAGTCCCCGAAAAGCCGTCCGACCGTTGCAACGTGCCGGTGAATCCCGAGACCCCGGCGGAATGCGTCCGGTTCCTCTGGAACGCGGTGTACGAGGAGCAGCAGCCCGACGGTCAGGTCAAGCTCGTACATCGTGCCCAGCAGCTGCCCCGGGGAACCGGTCTTGACGGGTGGATGGTGTTCGAAGTGCCCAGGGACACTGAGTTCCGTTCTTTCCGCTGGGGCGCCGGCGACACCGTCATCATCGACTTTTAGTCGTCGTCGGCGTTTACCGTCAACGGGGCGCTGAGCGTGTTTTGCGGATGAGCCGGCCGGCGCGAACCGCAGCGCCACCGGTCCCGCCGGTATGGTATCTATGAACCGATCCGCCGGCGCCAGCACCATACCCGTAGGTCGGCGCGTCTTCCACCTGGTCGCCGGCAGCGGTACCACGCTTTTGGCCCTCGCCATGCCGGAGCCGGCCTATATGACCCTGGTCGGCGGCGGCGCTCTGCTTTCGCTGGCGGTGGACGTCGGTCGGCAACGCGCCGGTTTCTTCAACCGCGTTTACCTGGGGATTTTCAGGTCGATCCTGAAACCGGCCGAGGCCGCCGACATAACCGGCGCCACCTACCTGCTGATCGCCATCTTCTTCGCGTTCTACTTCTTCGGCATGGAGGTGGCGTTGCCGGTGCTGATGTTCGTCGCCGTTGGTGATCCCATGGCGGCGCTGATCGGGCCACGGTGTCCCGGGCCGAGGTTCTGGGGCAAGTCGCCCCTGGGCAGCCTCGCTTTCGTTGCCGCCTCAATGGCCGTTTGGGCCATCCTCGTAGCCGCGGGTTTCGGGGCGTGGTCGTGGGCCGTGGTTATCACCGCCGTTTTTGCCGCCGCAGTGGAGTTCGCGCCGTTCCCTCTGGACGACAACCTGACGGTGCCTCTGATCGCCGGCGGCTTTATGGTGGCGGCCCGCGCCGCCGGTCTGTGACCGCGCGGTGGACTATACGGCCGCGCCGTCGAATTCAACCACTTCCGCACGCTGGCGCTGGAAGTTGAGGTACGCCCCCTTGGACATCGCCGGGCGGAACGACGTTGTGACCCGCTTCGCCCCTTCGGCGTTGTCCGCCAGCAGGTCAATCACCGACATCGCCATGATCTTCGCCGGATTGACCACCGCCTGGTGATAGTCCTTGATCACGTATTCCAGGCTGTGCCCCGGCCCTTCTGCCCCGGCGGTGTATGGGTGAATCGCCGGAATAATATGGCTCAGGTCACCCATGTCGGTAGACCCGCCCCGGTTTCGCGTGGGAGGCATCATCAAGACGCGATTTTCTTCCAACAGGCCATTAGCGTTCCCGCGGAATACGTCCAGCAAGTGCTGGTCGTGCCGCATCGGCAGGTAGCCCGGTATGTTGGTGATCGACACCGACGCCCCAACGGCCAGGGCGCCTGACCGGAAACACCGGTCCACGATGTCCGAGTAACGCACCACCGCCTCGGGTGTCCCTGACCGCACCCGCCATTCCAACCTAACGTCCGACGGCACCGAGTTCACCGCCTGTCCACCGTGGGTCATGATGCCGTGGATCCGCACCGTATCGGGTTCCCGGTAGAGTTCCCGGTTGGCGTTAATCGCCTGCAGCGCGAAGTTGGCGGCGTTCAGCGCGTTGATGCCCAGGTGCGGCGAAGATCCCGCGTGGGCGGCGCGCCCCGTGAACCGCACGTATTTGACGATGTGCCCGTTGCTCGTGCCGCCCATGGCGAACGAGTGCGATCCCATGTCGCTGGCGGTGTGGCACATCATCGCGATGTCAACGTCGTCGAACTCGCCCAGCCGGATCAGCTCCTGCTTCCCGCCCATGAACTCAATCTTCCCCTGCTCCCGCAGGTCCAGCCGCCGCGCCACCTCGATGAACTCCTCGGCCGGCACCGCGAACGGCACGATCTCACCGTTTAGTTCCGGCAGAACCTCCGGCGCAGACAGCCCGATCACGGCTCCCAGCATCATCCCGATCTGGCAGTGGTGACCGCAGGCGTGGGCTGCGTTGGTCGTTTCCGCCGCAAACGGATGGCCGTCCACGATCAGGCTGTCCAGCTCCCCGATGATCGCCACGCGCGGACCGGTTCCCGCGCCGCCTTTGAGGTTGCCCTTGAGCCCGGTCAACGCCAGGTTGGCGCGGAACTGCACGCCGAGCTTGGCAAACTGCTCCGCTACGACCCGGGCAGTTCGGTATTCACTGTATCCCGGCTCCGGGTGTTCCAGGATATCTTTGGACACCGCAATCAGGTCGTCGCTGTGCCGGTCGATGGCGGCGCATGCCGCCTGCTTCAGTTCTTCGCGAGTCGCCATCATCTCTTCCAGTCAGCGCAAAAATCCCGTCTATCCTGTGCATCCATGCAATTTAGCCTTCGCTATACGATTCTTCGGCTGCCAGGCTCCGCATGAATTTCAGATATTCCCGCGACGTCATTTCGGGACGGTGGTTTGCCACCACCTGGTTGGCCTCTTTAGCCCCGTCGGCCATCAGGTCGATAACCGTCGACGCCATGGCCTTGGCTCCGGTAACCACGGCCATCTGGTAGTCCTGGATCACGTAATCCGCGCCGTGGCCGATGCCGGTGGCGCCGCCCACGTAGGGGTGGAGCACGGGCATAATGGCGCCCACGTCTCCCATGTCGGTGCTGCCGGTCCGGTGCTCCGTGCGGCCGATATTCTCAGCGCCCACCAGTTTTTCCGCATTGGCGCGGAATATGGCCTGCATCCGGTCGTTTTGCAGCATGGGCAAATAACCGGGGATGGTCTGGATGTTCACCGTGGCGCCCATTGCCATGGCCCCGGCTCGCAACGCGCGGTCAACCTTGCGATTGGCGTCCATGATGGCGTCCAGGGTCTTGCCCCTGACGAACGTTTCCATTCGCACGTCCGCCGGCACTGCGCTCACCGCTTCGCCGCCCTTGGTGATGATGGGGTGCACGCGAACCGTGTCGGTGTCCACGAAGGTCTCGCGGTTGAAGTGTATCGCCGACATTGCCAGCGTCGCCGCGTTCAGCGCGTTGATGCCCAGGTGCGGCGAGCCGCCGGCGTGGGCTCCCTTGCCCACGAACTGGATCCGCTTGGCTACGGTGCCATTGTTGGTTCCGGTGAGGCATAGCTGCTTCTCGCTGGGCGCGCTGGTGGTGTGCATCATCATCGCCAGATGCACGTCATCGAACTCGCCCAACTTGATGAACTCCGGCTTGCCGCCCAGGAATTCGATCTTGCCGTCCCGGCGCAATTGGTCCCGGTATTCGATCTCGATGTATTCCTCGGCGGGAACCGCCATCGACAATATGCGTCCGCTCAGGTGGGGCAGGACATCTTCCCGCATCAACGCCCGGGTGACCCCCAGCATCATGGCGATCTGGCAGTGGTGTCCGCAGGCGTGAGCCGCGCCGGTGTCCCCGTCCGCGTGCGGGTGCTCGTTCACGATCAGGCTGTCCAGTTCGCCCAGGATCGCCATGCTCGGCCCTTCGCTGCCGCCGATGATTTCACCGCGGAGGCCCGTCATGCCCAGACCGGACCGGAAAGGCACGCCCATGGCCGCGAACTGTTCGCCAACCAGCGCCGCAGTTTTGAATTCCCGGAATCCCGGTTCGGGATTGGCCAGGATCTGCTTGGACAGGTTGATCAACTCCTCGGCGCGGGAATCGATCTCGGCGAATGCCCGGTCCTTCAGCTCTTCTTTCGTTGGCATCCCAAGCCCTCCGGGGCAATCTCAGGTCACCCTTGGCAACCGCCCGCGAATGGTAACATAACCTGCGTTCCGTGCCTATTGAGGCCGGCGCCCGGTAACTGTTCAGACTTGCGGGGAAAATGTCATTGCGAGCGTAGCGCGGCAATCTCGTTGACGTAGAGGAGCCCTTTGGGGCAGACGTTGCGGCTACGGCGTCGGGATTGCCACGGCGCAAGCGCCTCGCAATGACAACCCCATGGATTCTGAATAGTTACGGCGCGTGGCGCGAACCGTGCAGGACCATTATCTGTACGCGATGCGCCGGCTATGCCCGTTTTCACGTTGGCACCAAGTTATAATCCAAACATGCCGCTACGAATAGTCATCTCACCCCAGGCTTTCAAGCACAGCATCGGCGCCCGCGAAGCCGCGCTGGCCATCCAGCGAGGCGTTCTCCAGGCTGCGCCTGATGCCGAAACCGTTCTGATTCCAGTGGCCGACGGCGGGGATGGTACCCTGGCCGCCCTCATCGACACCACGGGCGGTGCCTATCGCGAGGCCGTGGTTACCGGCCCTTTGGGTGATCCAATTCCCGCTCGTTGGGGCGTCATGGGCGACGGTGAAACCGCCGTAATCGAGATGGCTCTGGCCTCCGGTTTGGCCCTGATACCCGACGACCGCCGCGATCCACGCCGTGCCACAACCTTCGGTACCGGCGAGTTGATCCGCGCTGCCCTGGAGGACGGCTACCGTCGCGTCATCGTGGGCCTGGGCGGCAGCGCCACCAACGACGGTGGAACCGGCATGGCGTCCGCCTTGGGCGCGCGGTTCCTGGATGCGAATGGCGATCAATTGCCCCCAGGCGGAGCCGCCCTCGTGCGACTGGTTCGGGTCGATGTTGCCGACCTGCATCCCGCTTTGTCCGAGACCACCATCATCGGAGCCACGGACGTGACCAATCCGTTGTGCGGCGAAACGGGCGCGTCCGCGATCTTCGGGCCGCAGAAGGGCGCCACGCCCGAAATGGTGTCCGAACTGGACGGCTGCCTGGCGAATTTCGCCCGCGTGGTACGGTCAGACCTCGGCATCGACGTTCTGCACACGCCCGGCTCCGGGGCGGCCGGCGGATTGGGCGCGGGACTGATCGCCTTCTCCGGCGCCGAATTGCGTTCGGGAATCGACATGGTCTGCGACGTGCTCGACTTCGACCGCCACGCGCCGGGAGCCGATTTCGTCATCACCGGCGAGGGCCGGGCTGACCGTTCCACGGCGTTCGACAAGGCTCCCGTGGGTATCGCCCGTCGCGCCGGCCGGTTCGGCGTGCCCACGGTCCTGATGGCCGGCAGCCTGGGCTCGGGCTACGAGACCCTTTACGAGCACGGAATTGACGCCATCCTGCCCATCGCCGAGGAACCGGCCGACCTCGATTCCAGTCTCCGGTACGGCTCTGAACTGCTGGAACGGGCCGCCGAGCGCGCCGTCCGTCTCTACGGCCTGGGGCGCAGTCGTTGATGCCGGCCTTTACCCTCGAAACTGAGCATTGGCTGCCCCGCCAACCGGGAGACGTTTTCGATTTCTACGCCGACGCCTTCAACCTGGAAACGTTGACACCGCCCTGGCTACGGTTTGAGGTGGTCACCCCGCCCCCGATCACCATGCAATCGGGGGTGGAAATCGACTACCGCTTGCGACTGCACGGGCTGAGCTTGAAATGGCGCAGCCGCATCACCGACTGGGACCCGCCGCACCGCTTCGTGGATGAGCAGGTCCGAGGACCCTATCGAAAGTGGGTCCACGAGCACACGTTCACGCCCCACGAAGGTGGCACCCTCGTCGGCGACCACGTGGAATACGACATGCTGGGCGGCTGGTTGGCCGACCGTCTGCTGGTGCGCCGCGACCTGAGCCGAATATTCGCCTTCCGCCAGCAACGCCTCGCCGAGATATTCGGCGCATAGGGTGGCCGCTGCCGCACGCGGTCTCTCTTTGTCATCGCGAGGAGCGGAACGACGTGGCGATCTCGTTATCGCAGTAGCGTTACCTGCCCCAACGAGATTGCCGCGCTTCGCTCGCAATGACGGTCCCGGTCAAATTTCGTGCGTGTGAAAGCGCGCAGTCCGGTTGTCCGCGGTCGGGTCAGCTGATGCGCGAGGACACGAACTGCAGCACGATCCCCGCCAACTCCATCGCACGCTCCGCGTCCACGTCGTCGAACGCTTCGGAGGGTATGCCGCTGGGAAGGTATTCCGGATACCTGGTGATGTCGTAGTATTTGTCCAGTTGCCGCGCGTCCGCCTTGATCGTGTCGAAGAACATCTCGAAGATCTTGGCGTCTTCGCACAGGTCAATCAACGAGTTTCCCCACACGTCTTCCGCGCCGCGCCGGTACAGGTACGCCTTCACCGCCTTCTCCGCGGCCTGTTGGCTCAGGAAGCACGCGACGTTGTAGCGCCCGCCTCCCCGGTTGAAACTCGCGTCCTCAAGGTCCTGCTCCGCCTGTCGAAACCAGCGTGCGCCTTCCGCCAAGAAATCAGGCATCGAAAATCACCCTTCCTTGCTTGCAGGCCTGGTACAGCGCCGGCAGCGTGTCCTGTAGTTCTTCAAATTCGGCCGGCGTGTAGACCTGCGCCGTCAGGCCCACCTGCGAACCGATGTGGTACGAGAAGAAATCGGCCCGGCGCCCGAAGGGGCGGTCGGTGTCATGGACGAACACCAGGTCTATGGTGCTGGCCGGGGAATAATCGCCACTCACCATGTCGCCGGTCAGGATCGCCTTCTCGATGCCCAGAGTGGGCAGCACCCCCATGATCTCGTCCAGTTGCTGCTCCATCATCTGCCGCCGGAACTGGATGAACCCTACTCGCATCGGCATTGCCCTACTCCTTGTTCAGCAGCACCATGTGGACTTCGCGCGGGCCGTGCACGCCCACCACTATCGTCTGCTCGATGTCAGCGGTGCGACTGGGCCCGGTGATGAAATTCAGGTAGCTGCCCATCTCGCCGCCGTTCCGCACGTATTCCAGCCGCCGCAGCGCGAACAGGTCGTCCAGCGTGCCCACAATGTCCGACGGCCGCACAATCGCCACGTGCACCGGCGGAACCACCGACACCAGGCGGCTCAGGCCCTGCCGGGGCAGCACGACCACCGATCCCGTTTCCGCGATGGCGTAGTCGGCTCCTGTGATTCCCATGCCCGATTCGGCCAGCCGCTGCCGCACTTCAGTCCGGCTGGCGGGCCCATCGTACACGGCGGGCCAGCAGAGCCCGCCGGCCCCCGCGATGGCAGCGTCCACCGGCACCGTGTCGAGCACCGGCTGCTCCGACCTCGCCACCGACGTCACGCCCAAGCTCCGCACCAGCGACGCGACATAATCAAGTCCTTCCTCTGCTCCCTCGCACCTCTGGACATTCCATCCCCGAAGCCCCGCGGTCTCCGCCAATTGGTCCAGTAGTCCTGCCCGTTCCTCGGCGATCCGCTGGCGAACTGCCTGCGCTTGCGCCTCAATCTCGGGCAACTCCTGCGTCAATACGTCGTAAGGTTCCGACGGCGGTCCGCTTTTCCGGCCCAATGCCGCCCGCACGGTCTCCCTGAATTGCTCCGATGGGATACCCATAGCGCTGATTTGCCGTCGTTTCACTGCTCTATCCTGATCTCAATGCCTTGCCATCCGCACTGCTCAAATGCCAACTTGGAGCCGAACCGCAACCGCCTGTCTTATAGTCAAGAATCAGTCCGCCGGTAGCGCGAAGGTCGGTTCGTCCTGGGCATTGTGCCGGTGATTCATCAGAGCAACGACGACTTCATTCGTCCGGTGCAATAAGTCTTTGATTTCCTGTTGACCGTGTTTCAACTCGCCGATGTCGGTCTTTAACTCGCCAACGTCGGTTTCCAGCCGACTCGCCCGCTGTCCCCGCCGCGCCAACCACACCGTCAGCCCCACCGCCATGCCCGGCAGGATTGCCAGCGTACTGATTGTAATCGGGTCAATGGTAATCGTCATTAGCCGGCTCCGTTTTCATCAGTTTGGCCTTTGTCATCAGCTCATATTGCCACAAATCAGACCGGATTTTGGGTTTCAATTGTCAGCCTGTATCCCGTACAATCGGGATACCCATAAATTAATCCTGCGGATGGCCGGGCCCTTTGCCCGACAGCTCGTCCCGCCAGATTTCCGAGAACGAACGAGGCGCGGGAATGGGTAAGTCCCGCGAACGCGCCCAGCGGGACACCAACGGCAGTCGTGTCTGACCCAATACGCCCCCCTTGGCCATCGGCGACAGCAACCTCCGCCCGATCTTTCGTCCCACGTCCAGCAACCGCGGACTGGACATAACGGTGGCAAATCCACGGGCCAGCAGGCTGTCCGTATCCGCACCCGTGCCTCGGTAAGATTCCGGTCCTTCCGCTATGTTGTGTCGCAGGTGCAGCAGCATCCGCGGAATGTTGATTTGCACCGGGCAGGCGTCCCGGCACGCCCCGCACAATGTCGACGCGTTGGGCAGGTCCTTGGCCTGTCCCACTCCCACCAACCCGGGCGTCACGATGGATCCTATCGGCCCCGGATACACCCACCCGTAGGCGTGGCCGCCCACTCGTTGGTAGACCGGACACACGTTCAGGCACGCCCCGCAGCGGATGCAGTACAGCGACTCGCGCAGCGCGGGATCCGCCAGCAGCCGGCTGCGGCCGTTGTCCACGATCACCAGGTGAAACTCTTCCGGCCCGTCTTCGTCTTCGGAACGACGAGGTCCGGTCACCATGCTCATGTACGACGTGATGCGCTGTCCCGTAGCCGAGCGCGGCAGCAGCCTCAGGAACACCGCCAGGTCCTGCAAGGAGGGGATCACTTTCTCCATGCCGGCCAGGCCCACGTGCACCCGCGGCGCCGAGGTACACAGCCGGCCGTTCCCCTCGTTGGTGATGATCACCAGCGATCCGGTCTCGGCCACCAGGAAGTTGGCCCCGCTGATGCCCATGTCGGCGTCCAGGAACTTTTGGCGCAGCACCACCCGTGCAATCCGCGCCATCTCCTCGATGTCGTCGGAGTATGGCACCCCCAGTTGATCCGCGAATAGCTGGGCTACCTGACCCCGGGTCTTGTGCAAAGCCGGCGCCACCAGGTGCGAAGGTGTCTCGTCTGCCAGCTGGATGATGTACTCGCCCAGGTCGGTCTCGAAAACCTCAACCCCCTGCGCCTCCAGCACGTGGTTGAGCCCAAGCTCCTCGGACACCATCGACTTGCTCTTGGTCACGGTCCGAACGTCGTTGGCGCGTGCAATTTGCGACACGATCTCGTTGGCCTGTTCCGCGTCAACGGCGAAGTGCACCCGTCCGCCGGCCGCGGTCACGTTCCGCTCCAGCATCTCCAGGTAGTAGTCCAGATGCCCGATGGTGTGCTCTTTGATCCGCCGTGCCTGCTGACGCCACTCTTCCCATACCTCGGGCGTCACCTCGGCGATGGCCTCGCGCCGTGTGCCGTCAAACCCCGTGCCGGCGCGACGCAGCGCCTGGCGGAGCTGGGAATCCTTCACCGCAGCCTGGGAGGCGGGCACGAACTGCCGCGTAACGATCTCTGCCATGATTAACCGGCCTCGCCGTCCAACACCTGGGCGATGTGCCGAACCCGGAAGGGCAATCCCTGGCGGCTGACCGCCCCGCCGATGTGCATTAGGCAACCCATGTCACACGCCGTCAGCGTGTCCGCGCCGCTGCTCGTCGCTGCGGCAACCTTGTCGGCCAGCATCTCTTCGGAAATGTGAGGATACTTGACCGCGAACGTCCCGCCGAACCCGCAGCATTGCTCCGCGTCCGGCAGCTCGACCCGCTCGACGGCTGGCGTAGCGTCGAGCAAACGCTGTGGGGCATCGGTCACTTCCATCTCGCGCAGCAGGTGGCACGAAGGGTGATACGCCACCGTCGCCCCAGGCACCGGTTCGTTCCGGGAACCGTGCCCGTACCCAACCACGTCCACCAGGAACTCGGTGAATTCGTAGATCCGTCGGCTCAAATCTTCCGCCCGGGCCAGCAATTCCGGGTCATCAGCGAACAGATCCAGGTAAAACACCCGCATCATCGCTCCGCAGGAGCCCGACGGTACGACCACGTGTTCCCGGTCGCCCAGGATGTCCAGCGTGCGTTCCGCCAGCTTGCGGGCCTCCACTGTGAAACCGGAGTTGTACAGAGGCTGGCCGCAGCAGGTCTGTCCTTCCGGAAAGTCCACGGCTATGCCGGCATCCCTCAACACACGAACCACGCTGACCCCAACCTCAGGATAAAGCTGGTCGACGATGCACGTGACGAAAAGAGATGCCCGAATGGGCTGTGGCTGGCTCAAATCAAATCCTCGCTCGCGGCGCCGCAAGGTTAGCAGAGTGCCACCCATCGGACAAGGCAAGCCCGGCGCGCGCTCACGCGTACCCGGTTTAATCGGAAACGTCATTGCGACTGGACTTTGTACAAAACTTAGAATTACAAAAAAGCAGGGTATGCTGGCCTGACCCAAATCTCACTAAAGGTCGAGCCGTGCTTACCCTGCCTGAAGCCATTTTACCCATCATGGAGCCCTTCGCAAACCTGTTCCAGCGTCGTACTTGGCTCAAGGCCCAGGTTCTGCTGGTGGGAGCCATACTGGCCACTGGGCAACGGACCGTGGCGGCTGCCCTGCGCGTCATGGGTCGCAGCCATCTCCCAGACTATGCCCGTTTTCATCACGTGCTCAACCGAGCGGTGTGGTCACCGTTGCCAGTGGCTGGTCTGCTGCTGGCACTGCTCCTTGAGTATCTGGATCAAGGGGAAGACCCCCTGGTGTTTGGCATTGACGAAACCATCGAGCGCCGGGGCGGGCCTAAAATCAAGGCGCGGAGCATCTATCGGGACGGCGCCCGTTCCAGTCGCAGCTACCTGGTCAAGGTCAGCGGCTTGCGCTGGATCAGCCTGATGTGGCTGACACCCATCCCCTGGGCGGGACGGCGTTGGGCATTGCCCGTGCTGACGGCGCTGGCTCCGGCGGAAGCTTACTACCGGAGCCGAGGACGGACGCCCCTGCGGCTCACTCACCGAGCCCGACAGATGGTGTTGCAACTGCGCCGGTGGCTGCCCCACCGTCCCTTGGTGCTGGTGGCCGACCGCAGCTACGCCGCCCTGGACCTGCTGCACTGCTGCCAAAGCCTGGCCCAACCGGTGATTTGCATCACCCGATTGCGCCTGGATGCCGCCCTCTACGCCCCAGCGCCAGCCCGCAAGCCGGGGCAGCGCGGGCGTTCCCCAGTGAAAGGCCCCCGTCTCCCCAGCCTGAAAACCGTGGTGGATCATCACGACACCCCCTGGCAGCAAAGGGCCGTGGCCTGGTACGACAACACCACTCGCCTGGTGGCCGTCACCTCTCAGTGCGCCCTCTGGTACCGCACCGGCAAACCCCCACTGCCCATCCGCTGGGTACTGGTGCAAGACCCCACCGGTCAATTCCCTCCCCAAGCCCTCCTCTGCACCGACCCCGCCATCTCCCCAACCCAGATCGTGGAATGGTTCGTGCTGCGCTGGCAACTGGAAGTCACCCCGTATCAAGTACGGGGCAGGCTCTTTCAGGAAGTCCGCGCTCACCTGGGCGTGGAGACCCAGCGCCAGTGGTCGGACCAGGCCATCACCCGCACCACCCCAGCACTGATGGGCCTCTTCTCCTGGATCACCCTGGCCGCCCTCCTGCTCCAGCAAGACGAACCCATGACCCAGCGCACCGCCGCCTGGTATCCCAAACCGGCCCCCACCTTCGTCGACACCATCGCCCTGGTCCGTCGCC
This sequence comes from Chloroflexota bacterium, assembly GCA_028873965.1. Taxonomy (GTDB): domain Bacteria; phylum Chloroflexota; class Dehalococcoidia; order Lucifugimonadales; family UBA3495; genus Bin87. The sequence goes on along the minus strand of JAPPMU010000020.1, from coordinate 51,898 downwards.
ACCTGTGGCTCGCCTCCCCAAATATCCCCCGGTCCACCGCGGCGCCCAACAGCGATAAAATCCCCGACACACTCTACACCCGACTTATCGACACCCTCGCCTACGCCGCCTGAAATGTACAAAGTCCAGTGCGAGCGCAGCGTGGCAATCTCGTGATGGCAACGGGGTCCCTTTCACCAACGAGATCGCCGCGTCGCTTCGCTCCTCGCGATGACAAACCGGGTATGTGTGAGCCACGCGCGGTCTTGGTCTCAGCCCGGTCGATGGGTATCATATTGCGGCCATCATATTCCCGTACAGGAGCGCAATCATGGTGGAAGAACTCGGCAGAATTACCCGCCCGGCGACCGCCAACTACCAGGGAAAACGCAAGCTGCTGCTGGCCCCGTTGGTCCATTTGGCCGTACCCGCGGAGGCAATGCCGGCGGAAGGCGCTGGAATCCTCGCGCGCTATTGGGACCAGGTGGATGTCCAGGTACGGGCAGTGCAGAACGCCCTGGGTAGCGTCACCCACGTCTACCACGAGAACCTGCCCGAGGGAGGTGATGCTGGCCTCGGCTACCTGGAAGCCACCGCCCAGGGCAGCCATAAGCTGACCGCCGGCCTGGTGGAAGCCGGGGCTGTTCTGGAAGCCACCGAATCCATGGAAATCCTGGCGGAAACCCTGGACTTGCAGCGTTGCCTGATGCAGCCTCTGATGAGCCCCGCCGTCGCGGACCGGCTCCAGGAGTGGTTTGGCGAAGCCAATCACCGCCGCTACGAGTTCGTGGCCGATACCATCGACGCCACGCTGGGCGAAGACGAAACCGGGCTGCTGCTCATCAACGAAAGGCACCAGGTCCAGTTTCCCGGCGATATCGAGGTGATCTACATCGCTCCGCCCGCCCTGGATGAATTCCGCCGCTGGCTGCAGAATTGGAGTGAGCAACTCCAGCGGGAAATGGCCGAACCACCTGCTGAGCCCGAAGAAGCCGATCCTCCTGAGCCGCCCGCCTGACGCAGACAAAAAATGAGGTTTTGGGTCTGACCGGCCGAACCCCGAACGAAAAATGCCCCTGCACATGATCCGCGAATACCCATAGACCGCCGTCGGCAAGAGCGGTCAACGTGTCCGCTTCGTGGCTCCCAAAACCTGACCCCAACCGGACCCGCGGGAACACGGCTTCATCAGCCCACGGCCTCTGGTCTAATCGGCATAACCACATTCCCCTGGCGGTCTCGCGGTTGCACCACCGGCACAACCACCGTCGTCGTCATTGGCGCCGACGCGGTTGACCACGAAGGTCCGTTTTTGCACAATCAAATCACCTGCCTACTGGCAGCGCGTCTCCCGAAGTAGGGGTCCCACCATGACGACCATACGACAACTCCAAGACCGTTCCAAAACACTCCACGGTGAAGCTATACGAGCATCCCAAACCGGACAGCAAGCCAAGGCCCGTTCCAAAGCATGGCAAGCCGCCCTCACTGTCATCGAAGCCGCCGCCCTCAGCGAACAGTGGCGGTTGGGTCCCGAGCGGACGCCAGCCGAAACGGTCCTACAGTTCAGCCTCAAGACCAAAGACCGCCGTATCTTCACACTTTTCGCCAGCGCCGAGGCCCTTGACCCCGATACCTTCATTGAGGCCCTCGACCCCGAAGACCTCCAAGAACGGGTCACCTTCACCGGTGAATTCATCCAACGCATGAACCGCCATCTGAGCGGCTGAACCTTAATGCGCCTGCGGAGAACGCAATTGACCACCGCCACCTACCGAACGGCTGCCCACCACCTGCTACGACAAGCAAACGCCGAGTTCCAACTCCAAGACCTGAGACAAGCCTCCGAAAAAGCCTGGGGAGCCGTCGCCCAAATTACGAAGGCGTACGCAGAGAGTTTGGCGCCACCGGCCTACCACCGCAGCCACGGAAGCCTGAAAAGAATCGCACGGAACCTCGCCCAGAGCGCCGGCAACCAAGATTTCCTGGCGCTCTTTAACGCCGTCGAGCAACTCCACGTCAATTTCTACGAAAACACCCGGAGCGCCGGCGCCGTCCAAGCCGGCATACTGGATGCCAACGAATACGTCGCGCTGGTCGAAACGCAACTCACCGCACCGCCATAACATCCGGCATACTCAATCTACTTTCAGTTCTCCGGTCTACCGACGCGCTCCGCGTTCGATATCTCGGCAACCGCCGCTCACATTGCTAGCAGCGGTGCCAAGTGACCTAATCCCCGTCGCGGAGCATGCCGCTGCTACTCTCGAACTGCTCCAGGTTCTGGAGCCGGGTTGAACAAAAATCGGCTAAAAACCGGTTATTTGCGCAAAGCAAAACGGCCCCGAGGTGGAAATCTCGGGGCCGTTTTTGTTGGCTTCGTGTCGGTTCAGCGGCGTTCGCTACCGCGAAGCTTCGTTGGCGGGAGTGCGAGGGAGTCGAACCCACCTACCCCGCTCGTCACGAGGCATAACGGATTTGAAGTCCGCAAGAGCCACCGGGCCCCATCCACTCCCGCGAATCGGCGCTTAGCTCTCCAGCACCGCGTCGATCTTCCGCTTCAGCGCCGGCTTGGGCTGCGCGCCCACTACCTGGTCCACCGGCTGGCCGTTCTTGAAGAAGATCAGCGCCGGGATGCTGCGGATGCCGTACTGCGCCGCGATGTCCCCCGCGTTGTCCACGTCCAGCTTGGCCACGTTCATCTTGCCTTCGTACTCCAGCGCCAAATCGTGCACGGCCGGAGCGATCATCTTGCAGGGCCCGCACCATTCCGCCCAGAAGTCCACCATCACGGGTAGATCCGAGTCCATCACGACGCTTTGCCAGTTCTGTCCGTTCACTTCGATTGGTTCGGGCATTCTAATTCCTCCAGGATAGACACTCATTGGCCGCGCGCGGCGGGGACACCAATCGTCCGCGCTCGGCGACCGGGATGGTACTCATATTATACAGGCGCGACAGACCGGTCAATCAAGCCCGAAAGCCCGAAAGCGCGCCACGAACCGCTGCGTCGCCACGCCAGAGCAATCGCATCAAACCCGTCATTCCGGCGAAAGCCGGAATCCATTGCCCGAATTCGTCAGTTGCGTCTTGGTATCGTTTGCATTTTGCCGTATGGACTCCGGCTGCCGCCGGCGTGACGACGCTGTGGTATGTGACGCGATCGCCCTGATCGCCACGCCCGATGCAAAACCCGCGCTGACCGTGCGGTGTTACTATATTCGCCATGACTGCCGCAACCTCCAACGATACGACTCCGCACTTGCAGCGGGGTGACGTCGTCGAGCTGGACCTCCACGCCTGGGGTCGCCTGGGCGAAGCTATGGCCAGACACGCCGGTTCCGACGTGTTCGTGTTCGGAGGCATACCCGGCGAGCGGGTCGAGGCCGAGATCGTGGCCGTGCGCCGGAAGTACGTCGCCGCACAGGTGACCCGGGTGATCACGCCGTCCCCGGCGCGGGTAGAACCTCCATGCGAATATTTCGGTCAATGCACCGGCTGCCAGTGGCAGCACGTGGACTACGAGGAGCAGCTGGCCACGAAAACCGAAATCGTGCGGGACGCTCTGGAGCGGATCGGCAACTTCCACGCTCCTGTCGTCCAGCCTGCGTTGGCCTCGCCCCGCCGGTATCATTACCGGAATCATGCGCGCTTCAACATCTGGCGTGAGAGCGGCGCCTTGGGGTTCACTCACCGCGAGCGCCGGCGCTTCGTGCGCATCGACCGCTGCCTGCTGATGCACGACGGCATCAACGACGTTCTGGCCCAATTGCAGGGGCGCGTCGCCGAAACCTCGCAACTGGCCATCCGTTGCTCACCTGATACCGGTGACTTTCTGGTCCAGCCAACTCTCAAGAACCCGGAGATCTCAATTCCAACGGGACAGAAGACTTACCGGGAATCCGTCGCCGAGCAGGAGTTCCGGGTAGCGTCCCCGTCCTTCTTCCAGGTAAACGTGTGGCAGGCGGCTCGCCTGGCGGAATTGGTGAAGGATGCGCTCCAGCTGAGTGGCGATGAGACCGTGGTGGATGCTTACGCCGGCGTCGGCACTTTCGCCGTGCTGCTGGCGCCCTACGCGCGCCGCATCGTCGTGGTGGAAGAATCCACGGCCGCCATCGCTGACGCCGCGAAGAATTCCGTTGCCCATCCTAACGTCCAGTTGGTAACCGGCAAGGTGGAAGAGATCCTGCCGGGCCTGGAGTCATCCCCGGACGCGGTGATCCTGGACCCTTCCCGTTCCGGGTGCCAGCCGGCCGTCCTGGAAACCCTCGTTGCGCTGCGACCGAACCGCATCGCCTACGTGTCCTGCAACCCCGAATCCCTGGCGCGGGATTTGCGCACATTGAGCCGGGGTTACCGCGTCCAGTCGGTTCAGCCGGTGGACATGTTCCCTCAAACTCACCACGTCGAGTGCGTTGCGACTCTGGTAGCCAAGCCGGCGACTGCGGAAATCGTGCTGGCGTCGGCGTCTCCCCGCCGTAGGGAGTTGCTGTCCGGTTTGGGTATCGATTTCCGCGTAGCCCCGGCCGGCATACCGGAAGAGCAGGAGCCCGACGAGAGCCCCGAGCAGATGGTTCGCCGGTTGTCGCGCGAGAAAGCCCTGGCGGTTGCCGAAGCGGAGTCGCCTACCGCCGGTTATTACGTTGCTGCCGACAGCACCGTGGTCCTGGATGGGGAGTCCATCGCCAAGCCGGCGGATGCCAAGGAAGCCCGTTCCATGCTTCGTCGCCTGCGCGGCACCACCCACCAGGTGATCACTGGATACACCGTCTTCGACGCCGCCACCGGCCGTTGCATCACCGACGCCAACGCCGCCGACGTGCAGATGCGCGAATTCACCGACGCCGAGATGGAAGAATCCATCGCCAGCGGGACTCCCATGGACAAAGCCGGCGCCTACGCCATCCAGGATCCGGACTTCAGGCCCGCCTCTCTGGTTTCCGGCTGCTACTCCAACGTGATGGGGTTGCCGGCTTGCAGGATCGTCGACACCCTGGCTGAGATGGGATGTCCGTTGCCGGATCCGGCGTCCATGACGGTCCCGCCGGGCTGCACCGGTCCCTGCACTTTGCGCTTACCTTCCCCCTGATCCCGTCGGACACCGCACCGTGAACGTTTTCGGCATCGGCACCCTGGAGTTGCTGGTCATCCTGGCCGTCGCGTTCATTGCGCTGGGCCCGGGCAAGACGGTTGAAGTCGCCCGCACCATCGGCAAGATGGCCCGCGAAGCCCGACGCACCTTCACCGAGATCATGGACGCCGCGTCGCTCGACGAGAGCGGTGGACGAGCCAGGGACAACCCGGCGCCGGCCGCGCCCCCGTCGCCGCCGGCCGACCCGGTGCCGACTCCTCCGCACCTGGAAGCCCAGAACCGGGCCGACGAAAACCCGCCGGCCTCGCCACCTACCGACCGGCAATAAGGCTACTCCCGATGAGCCAGTCGATGCCGTTGCGGGAGCATTTCCGCGAACTGCGTTCCCGCGCGCTGGTCTGCACCATCGCCCTGCTCATTGGCACGGCGGTCTGCTTCTACTTCTACGAGGAAATTTACGCGGTTCTGTTGTGGCCCGCTCAGCACGCCGCAACCACGGACACCGTCAACCCTCTTCGCTTTTACCAGGACTTCGGCCTCGGCGTATTCCGACCCGCCGATCCCACCGAGGCCACCCCTGGGTTCAAGCCGGTTCGCACCGAAATCACCGAGTTTTTGAGCATCACCGTCCGGGTATCGCTACTGGGCGGCTTTGTTCTGGCCCTGCCCGTGATCCTCTACAACGCCATTCGCTTTGTAGCGCCCGGACTAACACCCCGCGAGCGCAAAATCCTCTTCTCGTTCCTGCCCGCCGCCTTGCTGGCTTTCGTCGCGGGCATGGCCTTCGGCTATTTCGTGATGATCCCGCCAGCCCTCAGCTTCCTCATCGGATTCGGCAGCGAGGTTGCGGACCCGCTCATCCGCATCAGCAACCTCGTGAACATCATGATCCGCCTGCTGTTCTGGCTCGGTTTGTCCTTTGAGACACCCTTGGTGATGTACGTGCTGGCCATCCTGGGCGTGGTCAACGCGCGTACTTTTGCCCGGTTTCGACGGTTTTGGCTGGTCGCCGCCTTTGTGATCGCCGCGGCGATCACGCCCACCATCGACCCGCTGAACCAGGCGATAGTCGCCGGTCCGCTCATTGTGCTCTACGAGGTCGGCGTCCTCCTCGCCCGCTTGGCCGGCCGGCGCAACCGAGAGCACTCCGCTCTGAACGCCGAACCCGCCAGCGAATAACGCAAAACGAAACGGGCCCGCCACCGGCGAGCCCGTGAGTTCACTTGGTTGCCCTTGGGCGGTTACGAGCGTTGCTCTTCCGAGGCGCTCCGGTCCGCCGCCGGCTTGTCGTCCTCCCCCGTCACCGAGGTCTTGAACGATCGTATCCCCTTGCCCAGCGCGGAGCCCACGCCCGGCAGCCGGGATGCGCCGAATATCAGCAGCACCACCAGCAGGATAATCAGTAGTTCGGTCAGGCCAAGTCCCGCAATGCGCATGTCGCTTTGTCTCCTCGGAGCTGCGTCTATTCTATCAGAACGCCGGACGCCCCACCATTTTCGCAAACTATCGCGGCGAGCGAAGCGCGGCAACTCCATCGCCGCCGGGCGCCCCGGCACGTGATTGAGTTCGAGCGCTTCAGTCCTGCATTGCACAATTCCGTTGATAAGAATACCATTGACCTACCAACCATGCCGCCAATTCGAAAATTGGCGGCCGGACTGACCGACAATCGAGGAGGACCCAAGTGGCTGACCAGCCCAGCGAAAAATCAATAGCCAGGATGCGCCTTTTCGTAGAGCGATATTGCGAAAAATCAGGCACGTTCACCCATCCGGAAGAAGGAGTCGCCGAAGCCGTGATTTTGGGTCTGGCCCAGAACGTCGACGAAATCGGCCGCCCGCTCTGTCCCTGTCGCTTCTACCCGTCCAAGGAAGAGGAGGTCAAGCACCGCACGTGGGTCTGCGCCTGCGACGACATGCAGATCTACAAGTATTGCCATTGACTGCTGTTCGTGAATGAGGCAGGTCTGCCCATCACCGAGCATCTCCCCGAAGACCACGAAGGCCGCCAGATCTACGGCGAGGTGAAAGACCCCACGCCCGACAAGGGTCGCCCCCTCCGCCACAAGGCCGAGGAACGCGAGATCGAGCGCCGGGAGCGCCCATCCTGAACCCGCCGGAAATCAGGCCGTTCGAGCCTGATCCTGACAGGAACTTCCGCCCCCGCATCGCGCCGGGGGCGGAACTCGTTTCCGGCGGCTCAACCTTGCCGCACCCACCCGCCGCCGCTATAATGCCACAGTCCGCGCGCAGCCCCCGCCGTAGTGGCGCCAGCCGGATCCAAGGCATGTTGCGCTCGAACAATCCACCTGTTCGGACAGATTGATGACCACCGTCTCGGAGTATGACGTAGCAGTAATTGGCGGCGGGCCCGGCGGCTATGTGGCCGGCATCCGCGCCGGTCAATTGGGCCTCAAATCCTGCGTCATCGAGAAGGAAGCGTTGGGGGGTGTCTGCCTCAATTGGGGCTGCATCCCGTCGAAGGCTCTCCTCAAAAACGCCGAGATCGTCTCCTACGTCCAGCGCGCCGACCAGTTCGGCCTGCAATTCGACAACTTCCGCGCCGACTATAGCGTTGCCATGAAGCGCAGCCGGCAGGTGGTAGACCGCATGACCCGCGGCGTCGACTTCCTATTGCGCAAGAACAACGTCGACAGCATCTCCGGCGCCGCCCGCATCGCCGCCCCCAACGCTGTCGAGGTAACCGGCCCGGACGGACAAACTTCCCTGATCTCAGCGCGCAACATCATCATCGCCACCGGAGCGCGACCCCGCAGCATCCCGCCCCTGCCGGTGGATGGCGAACGCATCATCACCAGCCGCGAGAGCATCGTTGCCGAGGATGTCCCCGGCTCCATAGCCATCGTCGGCGGCGGCGCCATCGGCGTCGAGTTTGCTTACATCTACCGCATGTACGGGGCAGAGGTCACGGTTATCGAGCTGCTGCCCCACATCGTCCCCAATGAGGACGAGGAAATCTGCCAGCAGCTGGAGCGGGCTTTCAATCGCCACGGCATCAAGCTCCTCACCGGAGCCGGCGTAACCAACGCCCAGGCTGACTCCAGCGGCGTGACCCTCACCATCGACAAGGACGGCGTAACCGAGACCGCGCGTTTCGACAAGGTGCTGGTGGCCATCGGCGTCCTGCCCAACACCGAGAACCTGGGACTCGAAACTGTGGGCGTGGCAACCGACAGGGGATATGTCGTCATCGACGACAAGATGGCTACCAACGTGCCCGGCATCTACGCCGTCGGCGATGTCACCGGCAAGCTCGCCCTGGCCCACGTCGCGTCCGCCCAGGGTGTAACCGCGGTCGAAGCCATCGCCGGCGAGGAAACCCAGCCGCTGGACTACACTTTCATGCCCCGCGCCACCTACTGCCATCCCCAGGTGGCCTCGTTCGGGCTCACCGAGGCCCAGGCCATCGAGCAGGGCTACCAAGTCAAGATCGGCCGTTTCAACGTGCAGGCCAGCGGCAAGGCCGTCGCCATGGGCGAAAATGACGGCATGGTCAAGCTGGTCATCGATGCCAACTACGGCGAGGTGCTCGGAGGCCACATGTGCGGCCCCGAGGTCACCGAACTCCTGGCGGAGTTGCAGATGACCCACCTGCTGGAAGGCACCACGCTGGAACTCGGTTGGGCGGTACACGCGCACCCCAGCGTCGCGGAGATGGTGCACGAAGCCGCCCTCGACGCCGAGGGCCGCGCCCTGCACATGTAGACCGGCGCACCGTGCCGCCCCGTCCGGGGCGGCGCCGCAAATCTGCCATTGAGGAAGGGATATGCTGAGAGCGGACGTCCCCGAACTTAACAAATCCGACCTGCTGGGTTTCTACCGGCAGATGAAGCTCATCCGAGAGTTTGAGCGAGAGTCGGAGCGGCAGTACACCCGAGGCAACATCAAGGGTTTTCTCCACGTCTACAACGGGGAGGAGGCCATCGCCGTCGGAGCCATCAACACCCTGCGCCCCGACGACTACATCGTGACCCACTACCGGGACCACGGCCAGGCCCTCGCCCGCGGCATGACCAGCAACGAGGTCATGGCCGAGCTCATGGGCAAGATCACCGGATGCAGTAAGGGCAAGGGCGGGTCCATGCACTTGTTCAGCTCCGACCTGAACTTCATGGGCGGCTACGCCATCGTCGGTGGTCAGCTCTGCATCGCCGCCGGGATCGCCCTGGCCGTGCAGTACCGCGGCGACGACCAGGTGGTGCTGTGCTTCTTCGGAGACGGCGCGGTCAACGAGGGCGAGTTCCACGAAGCCATGAACCTCGCCGCCATTTGGAATCTCCCCGTCATCTTCTTCTGTGAACATAATCTGTACGGCATGGGCGCCTCGTCCAAGGAGACCCTTGTGATGTGGGACTCCCTGCACGAGATGGCCGCCGCCTACGGCATGTCCCGCTACGAGGTGGATGGCAACGACGTTCTGGAAGTTCGCGCCCTGATGCAGAAGATCAACGCCGAGGTCCGCTCCGGCAGTGGCCCCGCCTTCGTCGTTGCCCGCACCTACCGCCTGCGCGGCCACTCCGTCGCCGATCCCGCCAACTACCGTCCCGAAGACGAGGTCTCCTACTGGGCCGGGCAGGACCCCATTCCGCGCTTCCGCGATTGGCTCACTGACGAGGGCATCGCAACCGTGGAGGATTTTGACGAAATCGACGCCAGCGTCGACGAAGAAATTGTGGTCGCGGCGGAATTCGGCGAATCATCGCCTTGGCCCGAACCCGCCGACCTCTACGACCACGTGTACACCGACCGACCTACTGAAGGTATCCCCGCGTAATACCACCCACCGCAGGCGAGAGGAACCATCATGTCGGTCATCACTTATCGCGACGCCGTATCGTCCGTTCTCCGGGAAGCCTTGGACCAGGATGATCGCGTCTTCCTCATGGGTGAGGACATCGGACCCTACGGCGGGGCGTTCGCCGTCACCAAGGGCTTTTGGGAGCAGTACGGCAAGAAGCGCATCAAGGATTCCCCCCTGGCCGAATCGGTCATCGTGGGTGCCGGGGTGGGCGCGGCCATGGCCGGCCTGCGGCCCGTGGTTGAGTTGATGACCATCAACTTCAGCCTCCTCGCCATGGACCAGATCGTGAACCACGCCGCCAAGATCAGGTACATGTCGGGCGGCCAGTTCTCGATTCCGTTGATCATCCGCACCGTCACCGGCGCCGGTGCTTCGGTGGGGGCTACCCACTCCCAGTCATTCGAGGGCTGGTACGCGTCCGTGCCCGGGCTCACCGTCGTCACTCCCTCAACCCCCCGCGACGTCATCGGCCTGTTCCGCTCCTGCCGCGAGCTGAACGACCCGGTCATGTTCGTGGAGCACATCCTGCTATATGGCACGCGAGGCGAGGCTCCCGATACCGGCGATTTCCGAATCCCCATCGGCCAGGCCGCCATCACGCGCACCGGCGGAGACATAACGCTGTGCGGCTACTCCCGCATGGCCCTGGTCGCCGAGCAGGCGGCCGACATCCTCGCCCGCGAAGGTATCGAAGCCGACGTGATCGACCTGCGTTGCCTGCGCCCGCTGGACATGGACACGGTCGTAACCTCGGTTAAGAAAACCCACCGCGCCCTCATGGTCGAGGAAACCACCCGCTTGGGCGGTTTCGCCGGCGAGCTGGTGTCCCAGGTGCAGGAAGAGGCTTTTGAGTACCTGGATGCTCCCGTCGGCCGCGTCGCCGGCGCCGAAGTGCCCATACCCTATTCCTTCCCGCTGGAGCAGATGGCTATCCCCAGCGCGGATTCCGTCGCCGCCGCCGCTCGAAAACTAGTCAACGGCGCCTGAGTTTCGCCGATGGCGTCCGGCCGCCGATACCCCTTTACACTCGAAAACCACAGGAGAAAATCGTGGCTACCAACGTCGTCATGCCCCAGATGGGATACGATATGCGGGAAGGCACCGTCGTCCGCTGGTACAAGCAGGAGGGCGAAACCGTCGACCGCGGTGAGGTCATCGCCGACATCGAGACGGACAAGGCCACGGTTGAATTCGAGGCCTACACCGGCGGTGTCCTGGGACGCATCGTCGCCGAGGCCGGTGTCGCCGTCCCGGTCGGCGAGCTCATCGCCATCATCACCGAGCCCGGCGAATCGGTTCCCGAAGTTGCCGCTCCCGCAGCCGCTCCTGCACCGGCATCCGCGGCCGTCCCGGCTCCGGCAGCCGTTGACCCTGAACCGCCCGCAGCCCCGGCTCCTGCATCCGACGGAGGAGTCCGCGCCTCCCCCATTGCCCGCCGCTTGGCGCGCGAGCGCGGGATTGACCTGTCACTGGTCGCGGGTACCGGGCCCAACGGCCGCATCACCGAACGCGACGTCGAAAACTACCAGGCCGCTCCCGCGGCGGCGGAACCCGCTCCGGCACCCGCACCCGCAGTGACTGCCGCCCCGTCCGACTCCCGCATCGAACTCAGCCGTATGCGGCAGACCATTGCCCGGGTCACCTCCGACAGCAAGTCCACCGCTCCCCACTTCTACGTCACTGCCGAGATCGACATGGGCAAGGCCATGGCGCTGCGCCGCGATGTCAACGACGAGTCGGATCCCGAGAACCGCGTCAGCGTCAACGACCTGATGGTCAAGGCCTGCGCCTTGGCTCTGGCCAGGCACCCCAAGTTCAACTCGTTCTTCCGGGGCGATCACCTGGAAGTGCATGGCGCGATGAACATCGGCATCGCCATCGCCCTGGAGTCCGGCCTGATCCTGCCCGGCGTCAGCAACTGCGAGAGCAAGAGCCTCGTGCAGATCGCGGCGGCCACCAAGGATCTGATTGCCCGCGCCAACAGCGGAACCCTCCGCAACGAGGAGTACAGCAGCACGACGTTCAGCATCAGCAACATGGGAATGTTCGACGTCGAGAGCTTCACCGCCATCATCTACCCGCCCCACGCCGCCATTCTTGCCGTGGGCAGCGTCAAGCAGCAGCCCGTGGTCCGCGATGGAGAACTGGCGGTAGGCACCATGATGAAAGCCACCCTGTCCACCGATCACCGCGTGGCTGACGGCGCGGAAGCGGCCCAGTTCCTCATGGAGATCAAGCGGGTCCTGGAAAACCCGGTCAGCCTGCTGCTCTAAATCCCCAGCCAGCCCACGGAGTTCCCATCATGCCCCAGATGACCGGCGGCCAGGCCGTGGTCGCGTCCCTGCACGCCCAGGGTGTCGACACGGTGTTCGGCATCATATCCGTCCATACCCTTGACCTGTTCGACGCGCTGTTCGACCGCCAGGATGACGTCCGGTTCATCGGAGGGCGTCTCGAGTTGGGCTGCGGTTACATGGCCGACGGCTACTCCCGCGCCACCGGCCGGCCCGGCGTAATCCTGACCAGCACCGGGCCCGGAGCCGCCGACTCCGTCGGTGCGATGGGCGAGGCTTACTTCTCGGCTTCGTCGGTTCTGCAGGTGACCACCAACGTTGAGGCTGAGTTCGTCGGCAGCGGCAAGATGGCTACCCACGAGACCAAGGACCAGCTGGGCATGTTCGCCGCCGTCACCGACTGGAACGCCCGCATCGACCAGATCGAATCCATCCCCGACCACTTCGTCGAGGCGTTCGTGCGGTTCGGCGAGCGGCGTCCCCGTCCCATCGAACTCGAGGTGCCCACCGACCTGCTCGGGCAGCAAGCCGAAGTCGAGGTGCTCCGGCCCCGCCAGCCGGACGTGCCCCAGGGCGACCCGGTCCAGGTGGAACGTGCCTGGAACCTGCTGCGCAGCGCTAAACGCCCGGTGATCTTCCTCGGCGAGGAGATCCATACCACCGGCGGCGCGGATGACATAATCCGCCTCGCGGAGCAGATCGGCGCTCCCGTGGTCACCGGTGATGGCGCCAAGGGGACCTTCCCCGAAGGCCATCCGCTGTCCCTGGGCATGGCTCTCGGCAACCGCATCTGGGGTCAGAACCCTGTTCTGGACTGGATGGGCGACTGTGACGTCGCGCTGGTCCTGGGCAGCAACCTGCCCTACCGCTCGACTTCCGGGGTTGGGCTCAAGTTGCCGGGGAAGATCATCCACGTCCTCCTCGACGGCGATTACATCGGCAAAAACTACGAAACCGAGGTTGCCATCGCCGCCAATAGCGGCGCGGTGGTCCGCCAGTTCCTCAGCGCGGCCGGCGACGCCGACTTGGGAACCGGCGACGATTACCGCAAGGAAATCGCCGAACTGAAGTCCAGTGTCTATTCCGGTCTCCAGGATCAGTGGGGTCCCGAGCTGAAGGCGTGGGAATCCATACGCTCCGTCATACCCGACGACACCATCTTTTCCCTGGACGCCACCGTGCCGGCCAACCGCGCTGTGCGATGCCTGCAGATGGACCGCCCACGCAGCTATATGTACCCTCACGGTTGGGCCGGCCTCGGCTTCGCCTTCCCCGCCTCCATGGGCGCCAAGGTGGGGCGTCCCGACAGCCCCGTAATCTGCGTGTCCGGCGACGGTGGTTTCCAGTACAACGCCCAGGAGCTTGGCACCGCCGTCCAGTACGGCATCAACCCCATCGTCATGATCTTCAACGACAATGCCTGGGGCGTCCTCAAAGGCTACCAGCGTGATCGTGGTGACCGCCAGATGGCCACCGATCTCGTGAATCCCGACTTCATGAAGCTGGCAGATGCTTACGGAATCCCGGGCACCCGGGTGCACAACGTCGCTGAAATGACCCGCACCGTTCAGGACACCGTCGCCGCCGACCGTATCCACATGATCGAAGTAGTCATGCCGGATGGATTCCCCGCCTTCTGCCGAAGCTGACCATCGTATCGTCATTCCCGCGCAAGCGGGAATCCAGAAACTTCCCCAATTGGGCCGGCGATGTAAGAAACGATTTTTTGGTGATCTTTTTAGAATCGGACTGACATAGCCGAGTCAATCTGCGGCAATGCCATGGTATCAGCCCGATGCGCCAACCCTTACCGGCGCCGGCCCACCGCCGGCGCATTTACCCCCTCTCGCCGCGCAAACTCACCGAGGAGCAAATCGCGGTAACCTTCGCGATGACCTCCCGCCGGCCCGAGCCTTTCGACGAAATCGCCACGCAGGTCTCCGCCGAGCGCGCCGCCGACTTCAACGAGAGATGGGTCGTCGGCTACGGTCATGCGTCCGTGGCCGAGCACGCCATCGTCCACCTGGCCGTGGAGAACATCTCGCGCCTGGCCTGCGACGCCCTCGAAGACAACCGCCTCGCGTCGTACACCGAGAAGTCCTCCCGCTACCAGGTTATCGACCCCGAAAGTTTCCACGTCCCATCGGAGTTGGACGCCAAACCCGCTCTCCGCGCCGAATACGTTTCCACCTGCCGCGCGTTGTTCACGACCTACTCCCAACTCATCGACGGCGTCACGTCGCATCTGCGCTCTCTCCAATCTCAGCGCGACGGCGAAAGCAATTCGGCCTATCGCTTGCGGTTGCGCCGCCAGGCCACCGACGCCTGCCGCGCTATTCTGCCCGCGTCCACCCTTACCAACGTCGGCCTGACCGCCAACGCCCGCACGCTGGAGCACGCCATCAGCAAGTTGATGTCCTCGGACTTGGCCGAGGAGCGCAACGTGGGCTCGGAACTGCGCGAACAGGGCCGCTCGATCACGCCCACCCTGGTCAAGTACGCCGACCACAGCCCCTACCTCGCCGGCCTGCGGCGAATACCTGTCGCCGAGGACGAATCGGCCACCAGCGCCGCCCCGGTAACCGTGCGGCTGCTCGATTACGACCGTGACGCCACGTGCAAGCTCGCGGCTGCCTTGCAGTTTCGGCGAGGCGGCGACTATGGCCACGCCCTCAGCTTGTCTGAAGCCATGACCGAAACGGAACGGATCAAGCTCATTGACCGCACTGTCCGGGACATCGGCCCGCACGATGCCCCGCCTCGCGAGTTCGAGCTGGCCGGCTACACCTTCGAGTTCGTCTTCGACTACGGTGCCATGCGCGAATTCCGCCGCCACCGGATGCAGACCTACCTCGGGCAGCCGCTGACCGTCGTCAACGGCTACGATACCCCGCCCCTGGTTGACGAGTCCGGCCTGACCGAGATGTTCGATCAGGCCGTTTCGCAATCGGAGCAGTTGTATTCAGCGCTGGCCGGAGAGAGTCCCGCACTCGCCCAGTACGCCGTCACCCACGCCCACCGCCAGCGCGTGCTTTCCCGGATGAACCTTCGGGAGTGCTATCACCTGTTCAAGTTGCGGAGTTCCGCGCAAGCCCACCGCTCGATCCGTGAGCCGGTTCTGGAAGCCATGCGTCTCGCCGTGGAGGCGCAGCCGGAACTCTTCCGCCACCTGCCCTTGCGGAACGCCCCGGCGTGGTGGCCCTTCGGCCGGGGTTAGCCGTTCGGTCGACTACGGATCTGAGCAGTCCCTGGTGAACCCGCAGTTCCTGCAGATGATCTTGCAACTGCGTTCGTACATACGGTAACCGCAGATCTCGCAGTCCAGCCCGTCGTCACGCCTCGGAGGGCGCGGAGCTTGAGGTACGGTGCGCTGGCTCGCCATGTTCCATTACCTCCCTCTCCAGATCGACGGTGGCACCTGTGGCCCGCCGATGATGCGCGCGCTCAGGAACTTCTCGCCCGTGGGCAGCGTCGGCCCGTGCCGTTCGTCGGGAAGCAGCGCCACCTCGTGATATCCGAATACCGAACGGTCCAGTTCCAGCTCTTTGACCCCGCTCCCATCGTGCTCGTTCACCACGATCCGGTCGATCAGCATCCGCTCATCGTTTCGCACCAGCCAGATTTGGTAGGAGTCGGCCGGCATTCCGGTGACCATCAGCACGGCCCGCGTGCCGGTCGGGTCGATCATCAGCAGGCCCCGCGCCGCGGTTTCGGTCCCCATGGGGGAGGTCATCGACAGTTTCTCCGTCTCCGGTTGGGCCGACAGCACGGTGGCTTCAACCATGTCCGACATTTCCTTCTTCACCAGGTCCACCGACTCCGACCCGCTGTCGGCCTGGGCTGCGACCTGCGATGAACTCGTCCCCTGGCTGACATTCCGGGTCAGGTTGTCCGGTATCGTTGGCGGGTCCATCATGGCCTCTCGCTCGGCCACTGTCGCCGACTCCCGGGACAACGCGCGCGTCGCGTCTGCCGGTGTCAATCCGAATGCCGGCGTCAGCGCCGCTATCGCCGCGCTGGCCGATGCCAGTGCCAGCGTTTCGCGGTGCGCCGCCATTTCCTCCCGCTCGGCTTCCAGGCTGAGGATCTCTTGCTGCTGCGACACGATCAGCCCCAGCGATGCCACCAGCGCAATGCCCATTACGCCCATGGCCACGGGGGCCAGCCATCGCCGCAGCCGCCGCATCGACCAACGCGGATCCGGATCGATACGCCTAGGCATATCCGGACCACCTGCCCGTCCTGTGGAATTCGCCAGCACGCGCTGCTTCAGTCCCGCCGGCAACTCTGCCTCCGGCGCCGCGGCCGTGAGCCTCGCCGCTGTCTCCTGGAACCCCAGCAGCACTTCTTGACAGTGCGGGCACCGGATCACGTGGTGGAACACCGCCTGGAATTCGGCGTCGTCCAGCGCGTTCAGCGCAAAGGCCGCCAGCTCCCCTTCGGGATGCTCCGCTCCGGCGAATGTTTCGCCTGGATTGTCAGACCACATGAACTTCCAACGCTGCCTTGAGCTTTTGCATGCCGAGACGCATTCGGGTCTTCACCGTGCCCAGTGGAATTCCCAGCATCTTGGAGATCTCTGATTGACTGTATCCGTGCCAGGCTGAGAGGTACAACGGTCGGCTCTGCTCCTCGGGCAGGGTCAGCAACGCCTCGCGTACCAGTCGGGCGTCGAAGCCGCGCTCCACCTCGCGTTCCACGCTCATCTTGGCGTCGGGTATCCGGTGCAGCGCGTCCATCTCCGGATACACCGTGTGATCCGTGGTGCGCCTCCGCGACCGGTACATGTCCACCACCTTGTGGTGGGCCACCGACATTATCCAGGTGCTCGGCGCCGCCATTTCCGGCCGGTAGCTTTCGGCTTTCAGCCAGATGTTGGTGAACACCTCCTGAACGGCGTCTTCGGCCAGCGCTTCGTCTTTCAGGACTGACACCGCCAACGAGAAAACCCTCTGGGCGTAGCGATCGTAGATCTCTTCCAGGGCTCTTTCGTCGCCCGACCCAACTGCGGCGATGCGTTGCGCGTCTTCACGATGTATGTTGTCTGACACCACCCCTCCAAAGTTATCAGGGGTTCGGCAATTCCTGGTTATCAGTATATACGCTCGGACTGCCCGCCCGGATTGCTTGGATCACAAATCGTCGGTGAGGCCCGCGCGAACCGAACCTCCCGCGTTTACACCACGAGGCTGTCGAATATGTCCTGGATATTCGGCAGGTTCTCCAGCGACCAGATCAACTCCAGCGCCTGTTCGCACTGCTGATCCGTGATCGTAGGGCAGGCCAGCCGACGGAACTTCGCATCCACGTCGGCGTCGCTCAGCGGATTTTTCCCGTGACCCTTGGGGAAGCTGGTTTCCGCCACCTCGGTCTGCCCGTTGTTCTTGATTACCTCGATGCGGCAGTTGTACTCGGCAGGATACCTCTCCGTGAACTCCGCGTTTTCGTCGATCCGCATCTTGTTGATGATTGTCCGCAGCCCGGGGTCAGCGATGCGATCCGGCGCAAACGTGGCCGGCGTCACCTCGCCGTCCCTGAGACCCACCGCGGCCAGGAACGGGATGCTGTGGTCCGCCGTTTCGCGGGTCTGGGGATCCCATTTCTCCGGCTCGGTGGACGCGCTACTCACCGCCGATCGGTACGACTGGATCTTGATCGATGCGATGTCGCCGACATCCGCCCGCTCGTGTAGCTGAATCGCCAGGTCGATGGGCGCCTGCGTGTGGATCTGCGACGGGTAGAACTTGAAGATGGTGTCCGTGATCCGGAACGGGGCGTCGTCACCCCCCATGGCGTCAAGCTCGATCGGATACCCAATGGCCTGCTCCCACAACCCCTTGCGACCCTCGAACGGCTCGAACGGCCCCGTCATCCCTTCGGCCGCCAGTTGCGCCGCAAAGATGCCGGCCCGCGTTGCCGCCGCCGCCGCGCAGCCCTTCCACATCGAAAGCTCTCCCATCCGGGTCACGCGCAGGGGAACGTTGGGGACTACTGCCAGGGAAATCGCGTGGCCCATTTGCTCTTCGTCGAGCCCCAGGATCTTCCCGGCCGCGCAGGCGGCCCCGATTACGCTCAGCACGCCCTGGTCCCACTGGTTGTCCGGCACGTGGTCGGCGATACGGCAGAAAGCCTCGTATGCCAGGGCGATGGCCGTAATGATCGTTCGCCCGTCCGCCTCCACGCTGTCGCCAACCGCCAGCGCCGCCGGGATCATGTCGCTGGGATGCCCCCCGCCGGGCGAGAAGTACGAGTCGTTGCAGTCCAGATACCGCACCATGACCCCGTTGGCGAACCCGGCCATGTCCAGCGACGACCGGTCGTAGGTGCCCAGGATCCGGGCCGAGGTCTTGCTGGTAACGTCTCCGGCCAGCTTGCGGGCCACCTTGGCCGGCTCGCTCAGGTAGCCCCCGACCGCACAGCCCAGCGTATCCGCAACGGTTCGCTTGACTTGATGCACCACCTCGGGCGGCAGGTCCTCGTAGGTGAGATTGCAAGCGTAGGAGCTTAACAGCTCTGTGGTGCGGTCCATATGCCCCGTTACCTCTCTTCTTCCCGTGTGTCGGTCAACTCGCCGCGGACTATTCTACAGTCCGTCGACCCGCGGTCGCCTTTGACCGGCGCTCAGCGAATGACCGCTTCTGCCATCCGCTCCAGCTGTGCGGACATCTCCTCTTCAGTCTCGCAGTGCTCGGGACGCACCACCACGCGGTCGGCTCCTGCGTTGAGGAAGTCCTGCACCAACTGTCCGTCC
Organism: Chloroflexota bacterium; assembly: GCA_028873965.1. Classification (GTDB taxonomy): domain Bacteria; phylum Chloroflexota; class Dehalococcoidia; order Lucifugimonadales; family UBA3495; genus Bin87. Next base: position 32,961 of record JAPPMU010000020.1, on the reverse strand, counting down.
GGAGCCTGGCCGTACACCGAGATGCTCAGCGATTTGGGGTCGCGACCCCGTGCCTGTGCCAACTCGTCCAACCGTTTCCGGCTTTCTTCCACCTCGGCCGGCGTGATCCGGTTCGGCAGCCAACCGTCGCCCCAGGTGGCTACGCGTTGCAGCACCCGTCGCGCCAGCCCACCCAGGATCACCGGCGGATGAGGCTGCTGGATCGGCTTGGGGTTGGACTTGACCGGCGGGAAATCATAGTAGGTGCCGTGAAATTCCGCCTCGTCCTTCGTCCACAGTTCCTTCATCACGTCCACCGCTTCCCGCGTCTGTGTCCAGCGGTGGTCGAAGTCGCCGCCGAAGATCTCGGTTTCCTCCCGGTTCCATCCGGCTCCGATGCCAAACATGAACCTCCCGCCGCTGACCCGGTCCAGCGTTGCGATTTCCTTGGCCAGCATCAACGGGTTGCGTTCCGGCACCAGCGTGATCCCGGTTCCCAGTTTGATCGTGGTCGTCGCCCCCGAAGCTCGCGCCAACGCGATGTACGGGTCGGCGAAGTGGGCGTAGGTCCACGGAATCGGCCCTCCGGAGGGAAACTGGCTCTCGCTGCTCACCGGCAGGATCGGGTGCTCGGCGTACCAGATTGACTCGAAGCCCAGCGCCTCGGCGGTGCGGGCCATGAACGCCGGATCCAGCGTGTAGGCCGGCAAAGGTATGGAAGTGCCAACAGACATATCGTAGCTCCTTGGGTGGTTGGTTCAGCGCGTCGCCGGAAAACGGTCAAGTCGGTGCGGCCAGTTCAGAATCGGCGCGTCGCTAGTAACTAGCAAGTGTCCTTCCAGAGCGGTGGCTACGACGATGCGGTCGGCAGGGTCTCCGTGCATGTCGGGCAAATCACCTGCCCTGGCGGCGATTACGCCAGTAACGGGAATTTCGTGAAATCCTTCAGCCAGCAGTCGTTCATGCCATTGTGTAACGGTTCTGTTTCTTGAAATGCGGCCTTTTTGTAATAGCATTCCGATTTCCCAGATTGACATCGCGGAGAACGCCGCTTCTCCCCGGCGCCGGGCCGTAGTAATCATCTCGTAGGCTCGCCTGCCCAGTCTTCCATTGAGTGTGAAAAACCAGATGATCGCGTTGGTGTCAAGCAGCGTCAAATTACCCTCTCCTTGCAGCGTGTAACCTCAACGAGAGGATTTTCGTCGTCGAAGATTATGACCTTGCCGTCCTTGGTCTCGGACACGGCAACCAAAATGTCCTCCAGTTGGGCTATGAATTCCCCGGTGTCAACCGTCAGCAATTTGTGCCGGCGCAAAATCGACACGTCAACTTTCTCCGGATGTTGATATTCCGGCGGTTGGCCTTCATAAGGGTCAGCGAACCAGGACGCAGGCATTGGGCCGTCAATCGTCCAGTCCTCATCAGCCTGTATCTTCGGATCGGTGTACCACTCCACCGGCATCGGACCTTCAATATTGCCGAGGATTTTCACATCTTTGAAGGCGCCATACGCGGGATCCCGTATTTCGACGTAGCGCGTCATTCTTGCAACAGGAGCCTCGCCGTCTTCGATCATAACGACTCCGTCCCGCTGAGTGATTTCTGAAATCACTTCCCGGCAATGTTCTCTGAATCCGTCTGTGTCCAGGTGCCATTTGGGCCCCAGGATGAAAAAGAACACGTTTCCTCCAATCGGACGATTGGTGCGGCCGCCAAATACGTCAGGTTTCAGATCTATGCTAGCTACTTTCATTCTGCCCTGTCAGTCATCCGCCGCCACCGCTTCCTGCACGCCCACGATGGCGTCGTAAACCTCCGCGCCTTGCCCCACCAGGACGTCCACATCCTCCGCGAGGACATAGCCCTGCTGTACCAGCGTCTCAGCATACTCGCGCACCCGCGCCAGGTATTCCTCCCGCGACCCGTACCGCTCTTCGATGGAAGGCCGCGGGTCTCCAGACGCCGTCCGCTCCGCACGGCTCACGGCAAAGGGAATGGCCCCGCCAGCCACGGTCCCGCCCGGCGACAGCACCTGCCCCGGTCCGCCGATGTCGGAATGGCGCACGTTCCATCCCGTGTATGTTGCCAGGGGCACCGCGACGGCCGGCAACCGGATGCCGCCCACCTCGTTACCGTCGGCATCCACCGCCGACACCAGCGACGGATACGCCTCGCCGACTCCCGGCGGGATCACTGTTGGCACCGCTCGGTCCGGCCCGAAGTCCAGGCGACGCATTACCTTGTGGTGCTCGGGGAACTCCACTCCCGGAAGCGCACGGAAGAATTCCGCCAACTCCCCGGCCTCGATGATGGTTTCGTCCGTATACTGGGGATACCCATCGGCTGGTGGAGTGGCGTTATGGGTAACCCAATTGTCCAGGTGCACCAGCGCCGCGCGCATCAGCGGGCGATAGTCGACATAGTTCAACGCCTGCGTGCCTCTTGCCCCCGTGTCCGGGTTCGTATCGGAAATCGGCAGGTTGGCCGGGCCGTGCTGCGTCCCGCAGAACAGCCAGGAACGCACGTTGTCGGGCAGCGCGGCGTCATCTGTGCCGTCGGCCGTGATGTGGGCCAGCGCTCCGTGCCCGCCCCAATACTCCGAGGAGGTGTTGGTGTAAATCACCTTGGGCGCCATGCTCCGGCGGGTCACCTCGGCGAGTATGCCCTCTTCTCCGCCCGGTTCCAGATCCAGGAACGGCGGCAGGTTGTTCACGCTCCGGTTGGACAGGCTCGACGGTTGGCCGAACCGCACGTTGAACTCGCCCATCTTGCCGCCGGCCACGTTCGGCAGCATCCCCTCGAAGAGTATCCTGCCTTCTTCGTCGCGATTGAGACCCAGGTGGATCATCTGCCGCAGGAAGCGGCCGCTCTGGCTGCGACCGTAGGCGTAGGCTCGGCCCAGTGCTCCGCCCAGCGGATTGGCCGTTCCCGCAGCGTCCGCTTTCCCATGCCGCAGCCACGCCACGATGTCCCGCGTCGCCAGCAAGCCCAGCCCGACCAACGGAGCGTGTGAGGTCTCGTAAACCACCCGGTAAACCTTGCCGGCCTCGAATCCGCCTTCCATGGTCACGTGCGCGGCGTCCGGCACGCGCCTGCCATCCACCAGTCGGGCGAAAGCCCACCGTTCGCGCGGGATGACGCTCTCGGGCGCGTCCTCGTGTTCCTGCACGGTCAGTACGGAATCCCAGCTTTCCAGGTGGTTGGTGGGATACGGCTGGTGGTCCCGGTCCGAAAGGAATTGGTTATTAACGTGAGCCAGCGGTTGAAAAGAGACCACGATCTTTCCCGCAACCGGCGAACCGTCGGCGTTGTGCGCGTTCGGCACGTTGCACCGGAACAGGCCCGGCGCATCCGGCACGTCGTGCTGCCAGCCGCACCATACCAGGCTGTAGCCCTGTCTCATCAGGAACCCGTTACCCGGATGCGGGTCGGCGTCCGGCGGCCCGTCGGGAGCGCTGTTCAGGTTTTTCAGCGCCAGTTCCTTGCCCCGGTTCAGCACGTCCAGCAGCAACCGACCGTTTCCATGGTCGTTGTCCACCGGCTTGATGATCCTAAAATCGGACGTGAACTCCACGAGCCCGTCGTTGTTTCGCGGCGCCAGCGCAATGTCCGCGATCACCGCGTTGTCCGGATGCAGCGGATCCACCGCGAAGTGCGCCAACCCGTCGATCTGCTCGTACCGTCCCACGTCGTCAAAAACCTGCCCCTCAGCAAAAGGCTGTCGTGTCCTGATGTCCAACTTGGTAAGAGCCATTTCAGTCCACCTCGGAAATCCGCAACGTCTTTTGTCTTTTTGCTGAATGACAGGATTCGCCGAATCGAAATTAGTCCCGGTGCAATCGTCCTAGGGCGTGTCGTCAAATTATCTCGTCATTCCTGCGGAAGCAGGAATCCAGGCGTTTCCGTATCCAAATCGTGCTGACACAGCCGGGGATTCTGGATTCCCGCTTTCGCGGGAATGACGGAAATGGAGCGGTTTGACGCTTGGAAACTCAATTTGGCGACACGCCCTAATCCCGAAAATCTCTCAAATCCGACAAATCCTGCTTCTGACAATCCTGTCCATCCATGCCAACCCAGTTCAGAAGACTTCGCCGGGATCCACGTCCAGGTCTGATGGCGGTTCAGCCCCGGTGTTGTCCCGCCACCATTGGTCAAACGATTCGTCGCCCATCTGCTCCTTCAGCCGGGCCAGGTGCGCCTTTACCTGCACCAACATCGGGAGCTGGTGGTCCGCCACCAGTTGGTATGTCCGCGCCACCCATTCCAGGGCGTCGGGCAGGTTGCCCCGCTGCTCCTCGACCATGCCCAGCTGGCCGTAGGTCCGCGCCGCCCGCAACACGTCGCGCACGTTCTCGAAGGCGATACGCGCTTGGTCGTACCAGTAATAGGCCTGCTCCAGGTCTCCCTGCTCGTGGTGAACCACTCCCAGCTGCCGCGCCTCCACGCCCACGCCGCGCAGGTCGCCCATTTCCTCGCGGTACTCCATGGCTACTCGGAGCCACTCGTCCGCCTCTTCCGGAATGCCCCGCGCCTGCGCCAGGGTGCCCAGGTGATGGAATTCCACGATCATCTGCTCGGTCATGCCCAGGCGGTCGCTCAGGCCCAGTGCCTGCTGGTACCAGGATTGCGCGTCCTCGAACAGGTATTCCGAATGGTCCACCGTGCCCAGCGAGTGGAAAATGTAAACCGCCGTTTCCTCGTCGCGGTTGTCTTCCACCAGTTCCCGAGCCCGGTTGTACCAACTCCGCGCCTCGTCGTATTCGAACCGCAGGTGGCATGCTGATCCCAGGGCCCGGAAGTCGTTGACCATTTCCTCGTAGTCGGGCAGCCGCTGGTGGATGTCCAGCGCCCGCGAGTACCACTCCTTGGCGGCCCCGTACTGGCGCTGGTGGTGTCGCACCTGCCCGATGGCGAAACAGGCGTCCGCTATCGACTCCTGGTCCTCGCCGCCGTCAATGATTTCCAGTCCGCGCTCCAGCCACTCGGAGGCGGTGTCATATTGCCCCCGGCGCGTCGCGATCAGCCCGTTCTGGTGGTAGACGGCCGCGGTTCGCGGGTCCATCTCTCCGTCCGGCTGCTCCAACAGGTAGTCGAGCAGTTGCCGGTTGAACAGGTCCGCCCGTTCCAGGTCCATCCGTTCCACCGATTCCATCGCGTCCGTCCCCAGAAGGTATTGCCAGAACTCGATGGCGCCGTTGCCTTCCGCTTCGCCGGCGGTGTGCCCGATGGTATCCAGCAGTTGCCCGCGCAGCCGCCGCAGCTCCGGGAACCGTTTCTGCATCCGGTAAACCTGCGCCAGGGGTTGGAACAGTATCTGCGCGTTGTCCCACTGCTGGTATTCAAGCGCCAACCCCAGCGCCTGCGTCAGGTTGCCCTCTTCCGCCAGCACCGCGGTGACGCCGGTATCCTGGTTTTCGTACAGGCTTTCCATAAAGTAATCCGCAGTGTCGGCGTAAACACGGACAAACTCCATTTCCAGCTGCCGTATTCCGTTGCCGGACACCTGCCGACCCAGCTTCCGCCCCAGGAACCACGGCATCGACGGGTTGATCTGGTAAACGCTGGGCGAAATCGACTCCAGGAACCCGGCGGCATGGGCCGAACGCAGCATGGTTCGGCACGCCGCATACGAACGGCCCGACGACTGCATTCCGCCTTCCGGCGACAGCAAGCTGCGCGACGCCCCGGCGGTCAGATCGTCGCCCACAATCTGAGCGTATGCTCGCTCTTCCGTCATGTGCGACAGCACGTCCAGCATGATGCGGCGCTGGAAAAGCGACAGGAACGGCAGATGCGTCCGGTTCCGCCGCGACATCCGTGAGAACGAATACTCCATCGCCGCCGTCAGCGTCGTCCGTCGTCCGGCCTCGTCGCCCTCGGGCCCGCCGTCGATGAGCCTCGTCATCTCGCTGACCACGGCGGCCGCCGGAACGTCCTTCACGGGCGGTATCGCGATTTGCATCGCCAGCGGGTGCCCGTCCAGCAGCCCCAACAGTTCAAAGAAGTCCGCGTCGACGCGTGTGGCCGGAACCTCCGCTTGGTGCATGATCTGGGAGGTCAGAGCCAGCCGGTCGGCTCCTGCCAGTCCATCAAGCGTCAGGGAGGCGTGGGGGGTGGAAACCCAATCCTCGTCTGCCCTTCTGCCCAACAAGAGCGCATTCGTGCCCACCGGCCCCGTAGTCGCCTCTGCCAGGAACGCCGCCAATTCCGGCAGCTCCTCTGTGCTTAGCAGGCCGGGAGCCCCGTCCGGGAAGCCGGCGACGTTCTCCAGGTTGTCCCACACCAATAGCGACGCGTTTCCTTGCAGGTACGCCGTCACCCAACGGCGCTGTTGTTCGGCCGGCATGTCGGCGAAATCCAACCCCGATACCGCGGTCCCGATCTCGTGGACCACCCGCTCCAGGCCAGCCGGCTGCGACGTTTCAAACGCCGCGTAAAATACGCCGCCCGGGTAGGCCACGCGGGCCGGCTTCAGGAACCACCGGCACAGCGCCAGCGCCAGTTCCGTCTTGCCCACGCCGGTGTCACCGGACAGGTGCACCACTGAGTGCGCCTTCAGCGCTCGTTCCAGTTGCCGCAGCTCCGCTTGCCGGCCCACCAATCCATACTGCCCGGCTACCGGAATCTGCAAATCCTCCGTGGGTGCTTCTTCCGGATGGATCACGGGCGGAGCCAGCGGGTCCGGTTGGTGCTGCGCTATCACGGGTGGCTGGTGGCTCCGCGACTGGTAGACCCACGGGAGGTGCCAATCCCAGAACACCCGTCGGCCGTACATCGTGACCCGCTCCGGCGTGTCCATCAACGCGCGCCTGATCGAGGCCACCGACTCCGCCACCGTGTAACCTTGCGCGATGCGTCGGTAGAACGCCCCCACCGCGCCGTCCGCGGCATCAGGATGCACCGGAGCCGGCAGGACTGCCACCTGCGCGACGCCGGCCTCGGCCATCGCTATTGCCGCCTCGGTCCATGCTGTGAGCGGCGGAAATTCTTCCTGCACCCCCGCGGAGATCAGCGCCACGTTGACGCCGCCCGACGCCAGCGCGCCGCCCAGTTCCGAGGCAGCCACGGCATTGGAACTGCCGTCTTCCTGCTCCAGGATGACGGCCCCGCCATCATCCAGGGTCGCCCCGTCGATATGGGCTACGTGGTAATGATTCGGATTGCGCTCCAGGAGATACTGCAAGGCGCTCAGCGTGGCCGGCCTCGGATTGTCCAAAGACACCTGAACGTTCAGACCCTCCAGCGCGGCCACCGTCGCGTCAGCCAGGCTTGCGCCGGCTGCCACCGGCTCCGGAAGCAACGACCCTGCGCTTGGGACCTCTAACGCCAACGGACTGGTCGAAAGCATCAGCACGTTCAGCGTGTCTTCCTCGGCGACTTCCGCATCATCCGCAGGCGTGTGGCTGGCGGATTGCCGCACCACTCCCACCAATCCGTTGATGAAGTATCCCAGCGACGGGTCATTCATCAGCTCCCACGGCAGTGACATGAACTCCGGGTGCGAGGACACGATCGCCAGCACGCCGCGCTCTTCCCGTGCCATCACCTCGTCCAGCAACTCGCGGGATTCGCTGTCCGCGGGGAACGCTGACTCGAACAGCAGTCGCCCCAGGTTGCGTATGGCGAGTTCCACCGCTTCGATTTGGGCAATTCCGCCCGGCGACCCGCGCCGGAACTCCGTGTGATAACGGTCCAACGCACCGCGTTCCTCCTCGGAGAGGTCGATGCCGAAGGTTGCCGGCGCTGCTTCCCGCGCGTTGCCCGACGCTTCAACTAGTCGCACCTGCACCTGTCCGGTGTCGAGCACATCGTGGATTTCCAAACTAGCGGCCATTTTGGAGAATTGCTCCTGTAAGTTCTGCAACGGTTGATTGTTTGTTTCGAGTGGCTGGACGCGCCGGTCAAGCATCAGGTTGCCTTGTCGCGAGACTTCGAGATAGCCACGATGTAACATAACGTTGAAGGCGGTAGTTCGTGTTCAGCAACATCTCCTGTCTGGCAATAAACGGACTGCGTTTCGGCAGACTTCTGGCGGCCATTGAGTGCTATCATTGACCGCGCCAGGCGAGAATAGTTACGTCAGGGTGCTAGGGTACTAATGTTGACCGGTTCAAACACGTCATGACCCGATTCGGCAATGTTGCCACACCGTGCGAACTCACTTATAATTCACTACACTTTCAGGCAAACCTTTGGATCTCTATCGAGTCGGCGGCATTATACAACATAATGCCGCCGATTATTCCCCAATTATGCACGGATAACCCCATGACAGCGCCCTCCGCAGCTCGGCGTTCCTGGTTGCTCACCCCGGTTTCGCATCCGGATCGCGTGTCCAACGCTCCCTCGGCCGGCGCCGATGTGATCGTCCTGGACTTGGTGGAATTTGTGGCCGAACCGGATAAACCGGCGGCCCGGGATTCCTTGCGCGATTGCTTGGTCCCCGCCAGGTCCACCGGCGCAGAAGTGTTCGTCCAAATCGATCCTGAGTTGATGCTCGCGGACCTTACCTCCGCCGTGTGGCCTGGCCTCGATGGTATCGTCGTGACCCGCGCCGAAACTCCGGAGCAGGTTGCTGCCATCGACGGCATCATATCCGATCTGGAAAGCCTTCGTGGCATGTCGCCGGGCAGCGTCGAACTGGTCCTCTCCCTGGAAACCGCTCAAGGCAACCACAACGGTTTCGAGGTCGCCACGGCCAGTTCGCGCACTTGGGGGCTCTCCCTCGGCCGCGCCGACCTGGTTATGGACCTGCGGCCCGAACCCTCGGGCGAAACCCATTTGATGCAGTACCTTATGCAGCGGCTGGTGACCCTGGCGTCGGCCACGGGAACCGTTCCATTGAGCGCGTGGTGGCGATTCCCCGACCGCGGCCTGCTGGCCACCCCCGAAAACACCCTCGCCGCCGCCCAACGCGGCCGCAGAATCGGTTTCCGGGGCTCCTTCTGCGTTCTGGACAACCAAGTTCGTCCCTTGAACGCCGGCTTCACCCCGTCCGAGTCCGAGGTTGCCGCAGCCCATGCCCTGTGCGAGTCGTACGCGTCCGCCACTGCGTCGGGCACGTGCGCCACGGTATCCGTGGACGAGCGCGTTCTAACGCCGGACATCGTCGGCCAGGCCGCCAACACCATCGCCCTTGCTGACGCCTGCTTGACCCGGGACCGTTTCAAGACTGCCGCCGTCGAAGGTATTCCCATTCCTGTTCCTTAGGAGTTGCCCATGGCCAGCACACTGCGGCGACTGAAGCGGTCCGGCCTGACGATGCCTATCGTCACCCCGCGCTTCATCAACAACGCCTGGCATCGCGGCTGCGACTACATCAACATGGACCTGGAGGACTCGGTTCCTCCTCATCTCAAAGACGCCGCCCGCAATCTGGTCCGCGAGTCCATCCCCGTCGTCAACAAGGGCGGCGCCGATGCGGTTTGTCGCATCAATCACGATCTTATGGAAGCGGACCTCAACGCCGCCATCTGGCCCGGCCTCATGCAAGTCAACTACCCCAAGGCCGAATACCGTCACGAAATCCAGCGCATGGACGCGATCATCACTCGCCTGGAAGCCGAACGCGGCATCAGACCCGGCACGGTAGAAATCGGCGCCAACATCGAGACGGCGGTTGGCGTCGCCAACGCCTACGAGATCGTCACCGCCAGCCCTCGCGTTCGGGAATTCGGCGGTGCCGCCGGTTACGATATGTCCCGGGACCTCGGCGTCGAGATGTTCGTCCCCTTTGACCAGTTCGTCTACGGCAAGGGCGAGGTCGAACTTGCCGCCCGCGCCGCCGGCCGCGAACCCCATGCGTCTCCCTTCACGCCTAACATAACCGGCAGCGTCAGCGACCCCGACCGCGCTTTCGCCGAGGCGGACGCGGCGCGAAAGTGCGGATTCCGCATCGGCGGCGGGCTGCACCCCGCCGTGGTCGAGCCTCAGATCCGCGGCTTTGCCCCTTCTGACGACGAGATTTCGGACGCCCAGTGGGTGCTCCAGGAGTACCGCAATCTCGTTCGCACGGGAGAAACCTGGGTTCAGATCGACGTTTCCTCTGTCGATCGGGAAACCTCTCCCCGTCCGATGGTCGCCGACTCCTACCTGGGCCGTCACCGCGTTATTGACCGCTACGAAGCCGCGCGAGCGGAAGAGCTGTTGCATTGGCAAAGCCTGTGCCAGGAGCGCGATCAGGAGAAAGCCGAAGCCATCGATCGCGTGCGGGCGACTGAGGCCGCGGAATCCCCAAGCTGATCGGGAGTTGTCCGATATGTCTATCCTCGTCCGACGCTCCAACCTGATGGTTCCCGCTGTCCAATCGCGAATGGTCTCCCGCAGTTGGATGCACAACGCCGACGCCGTCACCATCGATCTGCAGGACGGCACGCCCACCGCCGAACTCGCTCAGGTTCGTAAAACCCTGCGTCAATCCGTGGCCCTCGCCGGGAAAGGTGGCGCTCAGGTCTTTGTGCGCGTCAACGCTGAGTTCGTCTATGCCGACAGCGCTGCTGCCGTTGGTCCCGGATTGACTGGCATCGTGCTTCCTGGTGTGGAGTCGGCCGATCAAGTGGAGGAGGCTGAAATAATTTTGGCCGACCTGGAAAAGATCCACGGCGCGGTCCCCCGCTCTCTCGAAATAACGCCCTCTATCGAGACGGCGGCCGGCGTCTGGCACGTCCGCGAGATCATCAGCGCGTCTCCACGTGTGAAACAGGTCGGCATCGATGAGGCCGCCCTGGCTGCCTCTCTCGGGATCACCCAATCCTCCGAGCACGACGCCTTCGTGTTCGCTCGCGGCCGGCTGTGCATCGAGGCCACTGCGGCCGGCGTCCAGCCCATCGCCGTCGCCGATCCCATGGGCGTACAGACCGGGCATCTTTCCCACGAGGATATGGTCAAGATCGCCACCGATTCCCGGAACCTGGGCTTCAAGGGCATGGTCTGTGGGCACCCCACTTGGATCGCCCCGGTCAACGAGGCCTATACTCCCACGGAATCGTTGGTCGAATACTACACGCAGGTTCGCGAGGTCTTCGCCCAGGCGCTTGCCGCCGGCACTGCCGCCGCGCCTTTCGCCGGACGCATGATCGATGTGCCCGTGGACGAATGGGCCAAGGACGTGCTTGCTATGAATGCCGCCTGCGCCGCTCGTGACGCCGAAAAGCAGGCCGCCTTGGCCGCTGCCGAAGTTTCTCTCGATCCCTCGGTGCCGGTGGTCGGCTAGTCTCTGCTCCTTGTACACTCCGTTGGCGCAGGACGGGCTAGCGATAGCCCGTCAATCCTTGCCTCCTCACCTCGGCTCTTGCGATTGTCATTGCGAGGAGCGTAGCGACGTGGCAATCTCGTTGCGATGGAGTTGTTTGCTGTGGAATATCCTGCCGCTCTAGCCGGATTCCCACGCTCCGCTCACAATGGCAAAACTGAAAACCGAAAGACCCTGCCCTTCATCCCGCGTTTCGTCGGGTATCCTATAGGAGCCATTCACCGGGTCGGGTGCAAGTTCCTCGAAACGGCTCTGCATTCGTCAGCATCCTTCAGGAGATCCCCCATGATCTACATTGACGACGAACTTCGCCATCGCATTGACAACGCTCTGGCCGATCGCTGCCCCATGTTCATCGCCACCGTGTCGCCCGACGGCGAACCTCAGATCAGCATGCGCGGCAGCGTCCTGGTTTTTGACCGCGAAACCCTCGCCTTTTGGGAGCGCGGGTGGCGCAATTCCGCCGCCAACATCGAGAACGGCTCCAAGGTAGTGCTCTTCTACCGACATCCCACCGACCGCGTCAACCTGCGCTTCTACGGTACTGCCACCATGTACCGCGAAGGCGCGATTCGCGACAACGTCATGTCCCGCACCGTCCAGGGCGAACTCGATCGTGATCCCGACCGCACCGGCGCCGCCGTTCTCGTGCGCCTCTACCGCATCAACCAGCTCTCCGGAGAAGTCCTTCAGGAACGCTGAAGCCCCGGCCTGGCTGATATACTTGGCGCAGAGAACTCCCTCGGGAAGCGAATGCCATGGTACTGATCAGCTCCATCGTAGGTGGCCTGTTGGTGGGAGCCTTGACCTCATTTTTGGTCCTGATGCTGTCACTGATTCCCGGACTGGGCGGCCTTTCTCACGCCGCGTTGCCAATCTTTTATGCGGCGACCTTGCTGTCCGGCATGATCATCGTGGCTAAAACCACGCATCCCTGATGCTGTCCCGGACCCAGTCTCTGCGCCGGGTGAGCGTGGGCACGTTCGTCTGGGCAATGGTTGGGCTGACCCTGTGGATTTTCCTGCTGAGCCCCTACTGGACATCCACGATCAACTGCTTCGACTCCCGGCAGACTTCCAACGTACGGGCTTGCTTGAAGTCGGTTGCCAGCGACTTGCGCCGTGACTCGAACTTGGCCACCTACGCCACGGCAACCGTAGCCGCCGCCATCGCATTTCAGTTGAGCAACCGTAGCCGTCAGTCCAACCCGCCACGCGAATAATCATTGGCGCGGTCTTCCCGCTTTCAAAACCTTCCCCGCGATTGCCGCCAGAGTAACCCCCCCATCATCCGCGAACCCCCATCATCCGCGAACCCCCATCATTCCTGCATCTCCCCGTCATTCCCGCGAAAGCGGGAATCCAGCGCCCGAAATCAGAAGTGAGGTAGGCGAAACATGCCCACATACAAAGGCAACGTCGGCAACCTGATGCAGCACTGGATCCTCTGCGAACTGGTAAGAATTGCACATGACAGGCGTATCCCCGGGCTGAATTTCATCGACGCCCATGCCATGGCCCCGTTGGCGAGGACGAAAGATAACCCGGATGGCCGATTTAACCGAGTAGAAGCTCGTGTGCAGCAACCCCATGATCGGGATCATCAATGGGCGTCGACATATGAAATGGCATGGCATCATCTGGCCCCATGTAGGCTACGCCAACAGCGCGGTCTTCGTGGAGAAGATCTGGCAGCGCAGGTTCGCCCTATTGCTCTGCGAAATAGACAGGCCAACCATTGCGGAACTCAGGCAGTAGTGTGACCGTACTCGTGTTTTGGAACGGTGCACAGCCGCAGAGCTTCACGAAGGCGACTGGCGGGAGAGATTTGACCGGCTTGGACGAATCCCGAGACCCGGCGACGTGTGGTTGCCGGATGGGTCGCTGACGCTGGTCTCGTTTGACCCGTTTTGGTACGACCCTACCAGAGGTTTTGGTGGCGATGGGAATCTCTATCTAGGTGATATCGTCCGACTGTTGGACGTTATACGGAACGTGAACGGCCAAGTCATCGTCCAGCTGTCCACATATTTCCGCGGGCACAACAACGAGGCTCCGCAGGGGGTTGTTATACCCCAGATCGACGCGGCGCTTACCGACCAAAGATTCGGCGACGGAGTGGTGGTCACCGTACCTCTCGCTCAGGGGGATGGCGATCGTCAGGACATGATGTCACTGGTGTACGCGCGCGGTCTCGACCACTGGGCCGCGCAGTTACAAGCTTTGCCTGCCCGCTTTAGTGCTTGGTGTCGCGCAATCTGACTCTTGCGATAGCAACGCATCAACTTCACCAAGCACCGTCCTGACTGAACCTCGCTTTCTTGTACCTCTCTATAGGTAGGATACTCTTGCAAGGGTATCTTTCCTACTCAGATCACCCCACCGCCCACCGCCAGCGCGTCCGCCGCCTTCACCCCTTGGCCGTCCGGCAGAACCATCAGCGGGTTGATGTCCAGTTCGACCAGCGAACCCTCAAGCCGTGCCGCCATCTGAGAGACGTTCACCAGCACATCCGCCAGCGCATTGACGTCCGCCGCCGGCGCCCCACGGAACCCTCGCAATAGCGCTGCACCCTTCACCTCGTCGATCATCTCCAGCGCATCCTCGCGGGTGATCGAACACAGCCGCAGCGCGACATCGTTGTACACCTCGACCATCACGCCGCCCGTCCCGAACAGCAGGATCGGACCCAATTGCGCGTCATAGGACACGCCCACGATGGTCTCGACGCCGCCGGACACCATCTCCTGCACCACCGTTCCGTCGATCCTCGCGTTGGCGTCGTGCGCTCGCGCGTTGGTGGTTACTTCCTCAAATGCGTTGCGAACCGCAGCAGCGTCACCCAACCCCAGCCGTATCGCGCCCGCCTCCGTTTTGTGCAGGATGTCCGCCGAGTTCACCTTAAGCGCCACCGGATACCCGATCCGTTCCGCCGCTGCGACTGCCGCCTCGGCGTCGCCAGCCAGCTCTTCCCGCGTGGTGGGCACGCCGAACGCGCGGATCAACCCCTTGCTGTCGTACTCAGAGAGCGCTCCGCCGCCCACTAGTGCCCCGGCGACCTCAGCCTGCTCGCTCGTCATCTCCTCAGCCTGCGTGAACCCACGCGCCAGCCGTCGCTCCCGCCAGTCGTGGTAGTCGTTCAGATACCGCACCCCCGCCGCCAGCTTGTCCGGCACGTAGAACACCGGTATCCCCGCTTGCCGCAGCATGGGCAGACCCGACTGCGCGCCCCGCGTTCCCGTCCACAGGAACGCCACCGGCATCCCGCTGGCGTCGCGCTGCGCAATCACCTGCGTCGCCTGCGGGTCCGCGCCCGCCGACGCCACCACCAGCGTGCCGATGCCCTCGTCCTCCGCCATGAACGACATGATCGCCGGGAAGTCGTCGCTGTTGGCAAACCCGGTCACGTCCGACGGGTTGGCCGCCCAGCCAAAACCCTTCAGGATGTCGTTGATGCCGTCCCGCGCCCGGTCCGAAAGCGTAGGCAGATCCAAACCGGCCTGCCCGAACATGTCCGCCGTCAGGCTGCTGATCCCACCGGAGTGCGAAACCACCGCCACCCCGCGCTTGGCTGGCCGCGGACACCGCGCCATCATGTTCGACACTTGCAGTAGGTCGTCGTAGTCCTGCACCCGTATCACACCGTACTGCGCGAACGCCGCCTCGTATGCCGAGTCTTCGCCGGTCAGCGCCGCCGTGTGCGATCCGGCTGCCCGCGATCCCAGGTCCGACCGCCCGATCTTGATCAGGACGATGGGCTTCCCGCGCTCCGCCGCCATCCGCGCCACTTCCAGGAACTTGCGCCCGTCCTTAAATCCCTCCACAAATCCGGCGATAACCCGCGTGTCGTCATCGTCCAGCAGGTACCGCGCGAAGTCGCAGAAGTCCAGGTCCGCCTCGTTCCCCGTCGACACGATGTACGTGAACCCGATGCCCTCGTCCACCGCCCGCGTCAGGAACGGCCCAAATGCCGATGCCCCGCTCTGGCACACCAGTCCAATCGGCCCGCTCAAGGCCGCCGCTCCTAGCGATGACGCGCTGGCCCAGATGTTGTCCTTCAGGTTCGCCAGCCCCAGGCAGTTCGGCCCGCTCACCCGCATCCCCGACTCCCGCGCGAACCGGCCCAACTCGGCCTGCAGGTCCCGCCGCTCATCAACCGCCCGCTCCGAAAACCCCGCCGAGATCACGATGGCAGACTTCGCCCCCTTCTCGTGGCTCTCCCGCAGCGTGTCCAGCACCGCGTGGTACGGCACCACGATCCCGACCACGTCCGGAGCCTCCGGTAGCGCCGACACTGACGGATAGCATTGCAACCCCTGCACCTCCTCGTATCTCGGGTTCACCGGATACACGTTCACCCCCTGCTCCATCGACCCCATCGCCGCCGCCACGAAGCGCCCGCCGTACTGCATCCGTGGCGTCGCCCCAACCACGGCAATCGACCGCGGGTTCAGCATCCGGTCAATCGAAGCCAGCTGTTCATCCGTCCAGAACGCCATGACATCTCTCCCCAAGCGTAGGGGCGAACAGTCATTCGCCCCTACCTGTGTGCGCCTATTTTGTCATTGCGAGCGCAGCGTGGCAATCTCGCACCCGTCACTACGTCTCCCCAGACCGCCGCGCGTCCGCCCGCCAGTCGTCCGGGCTCGGCCCCCGATCGATCAGCACGTCCACCACCGCCGGCAGACCCGATGCCCGCGCGTCCCGCAGCGCGTCGGCCAGGTTCCGCGAGTCCGCCACCTGCACGCCGAAGCACCCGAACCCCCGCGCCACCGCTGCGTTGTCCGTCTCCGCGAACTCCGACGCAATGTACTGCCCCGGCGCCTGGTGGTGCCGTACCATGCCCAGCGCGCCGTCGTTGAACACCACGCAGATGATCGGCAGCTCGTACTGCATCGCCGTGGACAGCGCGTTCACCGTCATCATGTACCCGCCGTCCCCCGTCACCGACACCACCGGCCGCTCCGGATACGCAATCTGGAGCCCAACCGATGCCGGCAGCCCCCAGCCCATGCCCGCCGTGCCGCCCGGGCAGAAGAACGTGTGCGCCTGCTGCGACTGGAACAGATGCGCCATCCACGTCCGGTTGTTCCCCGCGTCCAGCGCGTACACCGTGTCCGCCGGCATCGTCTCCTGCAGGATCCGCACCAGACGCTGCGGCAGCACCGGCGACGAGTCGGTGTGCAGACCCGCATCCTCGTAGAACCCGGCCTCCGTCTTCCGACCCGGCAGCGCGCCGGCCCACTCGCTCCGGTCGCCGACCGTCGATGCTGACGCCTCCGCCGACGCCTCAACCAGCTGACCGAGGATGCTCCCCGCGTCGCCGATCAGACCTAGCTCCACCGGGAAGGTCCACCCCGCGTTCCGGTCGTCGATGTCAATCTGGATGATCCGCTGCCCCCGCGGGTTGAAGATGTTGGGCCGCTCCCGCACCGTGTCCTGCGGGCTCAGCTTCGCCCCCACGATCACCACCGTGTCGGCGTCGCCCACCGCTCGGTTCGCCGCCTCCTGCCCGTACACCCCCACCATGCCCACCGACAGCGGGTGCGTCTCCGCGATGGCCGACTTCCCCTTGTAGCTCGTCGCCACCGGAGCGTTCCATTGCTCCGCCAACTGCTGCAAGGCTCCGTGCGCCCCCGCCATGTGCACCCCGTTCCCGGCCACGATCACCGGCCGCCGCGACTGCGACAGGATCTCCACCGCCTTCTCGATGTCCGCCGGCGCCGCCTGCGGCTTGGCCGTGTTCAGGTATCCCGCCGTGTCGTGGATGAACGGCGGCGACTCCAGGTCAACCTCGCCCGCGATGGACGCCGTCCGCATCAGCAGGCACGTCGGACCCGGCCGCCCGCTCATCGAGTGCTTGATCGCCAGCTGCGCTCCCAGCGCGGCTTCCTTGGGCGACGTCGCCAGCGTCGTGTACTTCGTCATCGACCGGAAGATGTTGTGCAGGTCGATGCTCCCGTACTCGCCGGCCCCCGACTGGTTCGCCGGATGCTGTCCCACGCCGCCGTCCGACGTGTCCGTCAGCACCAGCATCGGGCTGCTGCTCAGCATCGCCTCCATGATCCCGAACGCCGCGTTCGACCCCATGAACAGTCCCTGCCCCATGATCACCGCCGGCTTCCCGGTCGCCCGCGCGTAGGCGTCGGCCATGATCGCCGCCGTCTGCTCGTGCCGCGTCAGGTACGTGTTGATGGCCGGCTCCTTCCCCACCAGGTTGGTGAAAATCTGCCCCGTCCCGCCGCCCGGTATCCCGAACACGGCGTCAATCCCCGCCTCCTCCAGAAACTGCACAATCAACTCATGGGCCTGCGGCATGGTAATTCTCCAGTGAAATAGTCATCGCGGGGGGTTGGTAGTCGTCATTGCGAGCGAAGCGCGGCAATCCCGTCGTCCTATCGTCGTCATCGAGACGGTCAGGTTCGTTGTCATTGCGAGCGCAGCGTGGCAATCTCGTCGTCCTATCGTCGTCATCGAGACGGTTAGGTTCCTGTCATTGCGAGCGCAGCGTGGCAATCCCGATGACCCTACCCGATCATCCTGAGTTTGTCGAAGGATCACCAGACCCACCCGCCAAGTAGCGCCGATGATACCCACACCCCGCCGGCCGGTCAACAAACTGTCTTCCGCAACTGCTCGTTGGACAATGGTTCTGCGTTCAGGTTGACACGACTGGTATCCTGCATCCCCACCACGGACACTGGATGATGGTTATGCATCCACCACTTACGGATTCCAACCGATACGCTTCCAACTCGATGTCGTGATGGACCTTCCGCCCATTACCATCCCAGGCTGGACGGACGCCGGAGTACTTCCGGCTACCGATCCAGACGACCCGACCTCTCGCGCGAGGTCGCCGTACATTGTCTCCCTTGCCGCATTGATAGCCCGGTTCGGGTTTACTGAGGAACGGAGGCGTCTGCTCTCCGGCTTGCTCGATTTCAGGGCGGAGCTGCATCGAGCCGGGTTAATACAGGGTTTCCAATGGATCAACGGCAGCTTCGTGGAGCGGGTAGAGGATACCGCTGACAGGCCACCGAATGACGTGGACTTGGTTACGTTCTTCCATATTCCGGAAGGGGAGACTATCCAGTCGTTGTGGCTCTCAAATCGGGATCTATTCGATCCGCAGATCGTCAAAGCCAGGCATCAGACTGATGCTTACTTCGCCCCCTTCAACCCGCAGGCGCCCAGTGATATAGTAAAACAAACGATCTATTGGTACAGTTTATGGTCACACGACCGAAATGGATTGTGGAAAGGATTCTTGGAAGTCGATCTATCCCAAGCCGAAGATCTGCAAGCCAAGCAGATCCTTGACTCATACATCCAATCAGGAGGTGAACCGTGAATGTGCACGACTACCGCTTCCTGTTAGCCGAGCAAGCCACACTCAACCGATTGATCGGCGAGATTTCGGAGTCCGACATCATTAGTCGGATCAGTTTACAAGCTCGCCTAGGAGCCGTTGAAGCGCAGCTCGCCGATTACCATGGGTCATCAGCCCGATTGCGAACTGCTCGGTTGACCTTCAAGGGAGACCCTGTGCTGGGTGGACGTGGCATCTTGATGGATTTTGTATCGGACGCTTCCAAAGCCTTCGCCAACGCAATAACCGTTGTGGGGTCTAGTTTGACTGCCACCGTAGCGCCTACCGGGCGAGTACCGAACGCGGAACAATTCCAACTGGCCATTACGGGAATAGCGTACGGATCCTTCGGTTTCCAAATTGAGGAGGCCTCTCCTCAGCTGTCCTTCGACGATATGGCAACTCCGGTCGAGATGGCCATTAGCAAAGTCAAGGGAATTTTATCGGCGACCATTGGGACGGACGATGATCTGTCAGAGGCCATTGCAGATACCGACAGTCGGGCGCTATCCGCCCTACAGCAATTCTTGAAGCGAGTTGCCGACGGCGGTGCCGCGTTCACGTTGGCGCACGACGGAGACGCATTTGATTTCGTCGATGCGGCCCAGGTTCGGCGCAGCGAGGCTCGATTGAGCGCCGACAACATCAGAGAGAACGACACGATGATTTCGGTTCGATTCATGGGTTTCTTTCCGTTCCGCCCCCGCGCACAGTTCATCATAGTCGCGGCCGACGCAGAGTATTTGAGCGACGAAGTCGGTCAAATCGCTACGGCCCGGGTGGACACCTCTGTTGCTGAGCAAGTTGACATCAACGCTATCCTGAATCAGGACCAGCAGATCACGGTTCACACTCGCCGCGTAGGCACTAGCCGTCCTCGTTACACGGTAACAGGGTTTGCACGTGACCCGGGTGCGCAACTGACCTTCGACCAAATCTCAAAGTGATTCGATCTGAATTTTGGTGCCGAATGCAGTTGCGACGAATACGATCCCGGATGCCACGAAATTTCAGCGGGGTTATCGTATGAATATGCCCAATCCAAAATCCGGCTCGGGAATATCGGCGAGTTCAATGGGCAGATCTGGCAAGCCATAAGCCAACGCTCCGCCAAGTGATGCGCCGAACCATCCCTCAATGGCGGCAAGGCCCAACCCCAATCCGCTCGGTTCGCCTCCTGACCTTAGGTCCCCGATCTCCTGCCAGCCCTCGACCCCCGGACGCTGAGCCACGGTCGCTCCGTCAGTCCTCCCCATGCGGCTGTGATTCTCTCGGCTGCCGCAAATCCGCAACGGCCCCGACACCCGCCTCGCGTATACCGGATTAGCGGAGAAAACGCCAGGATCCCAATCCTCAAGATTTGCGGATTCGCCGGATTGAAACCGTTTTGAGCCGGAGATCCCCCAATCCTGCGAAATCATAAAATCCCGCAAATCCTGCTTCTGACGATTCGCGAAAATCGGTGCGCCGGAGTGACACCCATCCCTTGCGACCTCGCTATTGGAACGTATATCCTATTTTCACCTGGGAAAACAGCTGTTGCCAATCGCAAACTCGGAGGCAGGATTACGGATCGACGGCCAACCCCGTCAGTGAAAAAATCGCAACCGGCCCAGGGGGCAATCCGCGGCTTACCTTTTCGACTGATCACCCGCTTTGCCCTCTGCTCCACCGGGACCATCCGCGCCCGCGCGCAGGGATGACTTGTCATCCTGAGTACACGGAAAAGTAGGATAAATAGTTGCGTACTCCGGCCGTGTTCTGACAACGATCCGAAATCCTGCCTCTCCAAATCACCGCCATCGCCAATCAGAGGAGCCAATGCCATCGGAACCGTAGAACATCACCGGCACCGTAGCCGCTACTTTCTCAATCAAGCGTTCGTCGATGCCTGTTTCGGCCGGTCGGACCGTGCCGCCGGCGCCCTGCGCCGGTCCGCCAGTCACGCGGTGACTGCGGCGGCCGTCAATTGGGGACGCCCCCATTCCACCCGACGCCGGCTGATGACGGCCCTCTACTGCGTCATCTACGACGGTGGCCTGTCGAACGGGCACATCCGGACTTTTCGCGAAGTTTACGCCGTCACCGGCAGTTGGCTGGACTCCCTCCAGCCCGGACGACGTACCCTTGCCTTGGCGCGCCTGCATCGACGCGTCCGTCATCTGCTCACCGACATCGAGCGCACCATCGACGGACACCGCAGCCCAGCCCGCACGCGGGACATCATCGAGCGCCTCAACGACGGGCCCGGGCCCGCGCCTCCCTTCCCGCCGGTGAAAAACATCGGTGAGCTGCGGACCTTCTTGGAACTCCCCGACGACCCTCCCCATGCCAGCCACCCGGTCAATTGCCTCCGGTGCCGCACCGCCGACCCGTTTCCCCTCCCCCACGGCCCGCCCACGTAGCCGCCCGCTGCCCCCATTCAACCCCCGCCCGTGCTCAGGCGCCCAGTTTCATCCAAAGTGTCATAGGACTAACGCACTTGAAATCTCACACCCGTCACTCCGGCGAAAGCCGGAGTCCAAAGGTCGCAGTGTGAAAGGATCGGGCCGACGATTAACGATTTCGGTGATTGGATTCTGGCTTTCGCTGGAATCACGGTCCCAACTGCGCAACCCGTATGTCATCGCGAGCCCGCACTCGATGCGGGGGTAGCAATCTCGTTGCCGGAGGGGCCATTCTTCGGGTGACGAGATCGCCACGTCGCTGTGCTCCCCGCCATCACAAACCAGGCACCCGTGAGCGCCGCACCCGTTTGACATAACAATCCGCCCATATCTCGTACATCCTGTTCATCCATGCCATGACCCCCGGTTGACCCCATCCCCGCGCTGCCCTATCATCCCGGCCAATCCGACAGCCATTAGCCGGCCGTCATTGCGACCCCGTACTTGATGCGGGGGTGGCAATCCCGTTCCCTTCGGAACGACGGTCGCCCGCCAACCGATGTGAGGTGCAGCCATGCGTGGATCCGAAGCCGTAGTCAGGGCCCTCGAACAGGAAGGAGTACGTTACATATCCGGATTCGCCGGCGGCGGCCTCGCCCCCCTCTGGGGGCCTTTGCGTGCCTCCTCCATCCGGCCCTTCGCCGCCCGACATGAGCGCCTCGGCGTCGAGATCGCCGACGGCTACGCCCGCGCCACCGGCGAGGTCGGCGTCGCCATGACCGGCACCGGGCCCGGCGCCACCAACTGCCTCACCGGCATCGCCGGCTGTTACGCCGACAATGTTCCCGTGCTGCTCCTTATGGGTCAGCACCCCATGCGGAACCTCGGCCAGGAGTGGCAGCAGGAGGTGTCCGCCAGCATCTTTGACGGCCTTTGCAAGTGGCGGGGCGCTTTCACCCGCGTTCAGGACATCCCCCAGGTCATGCGCCGCGCCTTTACCGCCCTGCGTTCCGGCTCGCCCGGACCGGTGGTCCTTGAGATGCACCAGGACGTCCTCACCGCCGAGGCCGACGAGTCCGTCCTCGCCTATACCCCGGTTGGGACCCCCGGCAAGTCCGGCCCGTCCGACGCCGAGGTCCAGCGCGCCGCCGACATGCTCGTCAACGCGAGCTTCCCCATCCTCAACGCCGGCGGTGGTGCCATGAGCGCCGGCGCCGCTGACGAAGTGCGCGAGCTCGCCGAGATGCTCTCCATGCCTGTTGCTACCACTATCATGGCCAAGGGCATCATCCCGGAGAACCACCCCCTCTCCCTGGGCGGCGGCGTCTATCCCCGCAGCCGCTACGCCTCCGGCGCGGCCATCCAGATCAACCGCAAGGCCGACGTCGTTCTCGCCGTGGGCAACTCCTTCCGCCAGCCCAACGGCACCGACGGCCGCCCCATCCCCGAAGGCGTCAGCATCATCCATGTCAACGCCGACCCCGCCGACCTCAACAAGACCTACCAGGTCGATCTGCCCATGCTCGCCGACGCCAAGCTGGCCCTCCGCGCCATCATCGCCGCCGTCCGCCAGCGCATTGGCCCCAACGGCGGCGGCATGAAGCAGGAAATCGTTGACGAGATCCGCGCTTGCCACCAGAAGTCCGAAGCCGAGTGGATGCCCCGCTTCACCGATTCTGAAACCCCCACCAACGGCTACCGCGTCGTCCACGAGCTCCAGCAGGTCATCGACCCGGACCGCACCATCGCCCTCCACGACGCCGGCGGCAGCCGGGGCTACGTGGTGCCCTTCTGGCAGACCACTCAGCCGCGTAATTTCGTCGCCATGGGTGGCATGGCTGCCATGGGTTGGTCCGTCGGCGCCGCTATCGGCACCAAGCTGGGCCGCCCCGACCACCTGGTCGTCCATGTCCTCGGCGACGCTTCCTTCGGCATGACCGGCATGGACCTCGAGACCGCTTCCCGCATGGGTCTGCCCATTCTCACCGTCGTCATCAACAACGGCGGCACCGGCGGCGGCATGATGGGCATGGAAGACCCCAACGGCACGCCCCCGGAGATGGCCGTACTGGGAGGCAACTTCAGCGTCGTCGCCGACGGCTTAGGCTGCTACTCCGAGCGCGTGGAGAACCCCGAGGACATCCGGCCCGCCTTCCAGCGCGCCATCCGCGCCACCGAGGAGGGCCAGTCCGCCCTCGTCGAGGTCATGATCCGCCCGCTTCCCACCCCTGAGCTCCCCGACGACTGGTCCCTCTGACCAACTCCTCCAAATCTGTCACCGCGAGAGGTGGAGCGACGCGGCAATCTCGCACCGACAAGGCATTTTCGCAAGGGCGGGTTCAACACTCGCCCTTGCTGCTATTCTGACACCATTCAAGCCAGGAGGGACCACCATGCAAACCGTCTCCATTGACCGCGCCAAGCGCCTTAAAGAGGAACCCCAACTCGGGCACAATCGCTGGCATCCCGACATCCCGCCCATCGTCGAAGTCGATCCCGGCGAGGAGGTCGTGCTCGAAACCCGCGACGCCTCTGACTCCCAGATCCAGCCGGGCATGACCGAAGCGGATCTCGCCGGCCTCGATGCCAAGGTCGCTCACCCGCTCACCGGCCCAGTCTACGTCAAAGGTGCTGAGCCGGGTGACCTTCTCGAAATCGAGTACCTTGACATAATCGCCCAGCCTCGCGGATGGACCCGTAACCGTCCCGGCGCCGGATTCCTCCGAGACGTCTTCACCAACCCGTACCTGGTCCACTGGGATATCGCCGATGGTTGGGCTACGTCCGTGCAGATCCCGGGCGTTCGTATCCCCGATGGTTCCTTCATGGGCACCGCCGGCCTCGCTCCTTCCCACGCCCAGGTGGATGCCTGGGCCGCCCGCGAAGCCGCCTGGGTCAACCGCGGCGGAACGGCTGCCCCGCCGGATCCCGAGGACGCCGTCCCCGCCGGCGGCCAGATCGCCAACCAAGGTCTCCGCACTCTTCCGCCGCGTGAGAACTGCGGCAACGTCGACGCCAAGCAGCTCACCACGGGTTCCAGGCTGTTCATTCCCGTGGCGGTGCCAGGCGGCCTGTATTCGGCCGGCGACGGTCATTTCGCTCAGGGCGACGGCGAGGTCTGCATCACCGCGATCGAAATGGGGGCAACCGCGGCCGTGCGTTTTGCCATCCACAAGGGCGAAGCGACGCGGCATAACATAACATTCCCCCGTTACGCCCACCCTGGCTACTTCCTGCCACCCGAATGGGCAGCTCCGCGTAATTTCACCGCTACCATCGGCTATCCCATCCGTGCGGATGGCAGCCAGGAGGGCGAGGATAGCCTGACGTTGGCTGCCAGGAACGCACTGCTCAACATGATCGCGCTGCTTCAGGAGCGGGGCTGGACCGCGGAACAAGCCTACATAATCTGTAGCGTGGCCGTGGATTTGCGCGTCAGCAACATCGTGGACCTGCCCAACGTCACGGTGTCAGCGTTCCTTCCCGAGGACATTTTCAGCGGATAATCGGTCTGCACACATACGGCATTCTTGAGGCGCCCCAAACGGGGCGCCTATTTTCGTGCCCGGGCCGTAACACCTCATCGGTCCAGGGCCACCCGGGCAGTTCACCAGCTAAGCCAGGCAGCAAAACACCCCGACCATATGCCACCGGCCGGGGAGTTCCGCTGTCCCTCGCTCACGTGAAGAACCGGCGCGCCATCCGACCCGCTCGCCTGTGGGTCGTTGACGTGTCACCTGCGTCGCGGGCGGCCTCAGACACGCTCCGCGACGTGGCTGCGATTAGTTGACGCGCTTGACTTCCAGGATTTCACCTGGTGCCAACGCCACGCGCTTGACGTTGATGCCCATCTTCAGCATCCAGTAACCCAGCGTCGCCTTGCTGACGCCCAAGGTGTCGGCTGTTGCCGTCAGCCCTTGATCGTTGACCAGTTCAGGGAGCAAGCGCTCGAGAGGCTGGTCGAATTCCTTTTCTACGCGAAGCATCAACTTGGTTTTGCGTGCCATGATCCACCTCCATCGGTGTACCAATTTTTGTACATTCGCCAATCAGCAGTGCAGGCACCCTGTTTTCCGGTTACCGAAGTCATTGTAACGTTACACTACCGATCAATTTGGTGATTGTCAAGCGTAACCAAAGAATAATACTAAAAGTTTTTTATATTCTTTTAGAACACCCTCGATCACGTGCCTATTTTGACATACGGCGCCCCTGGACGCTAGGAAGGCGCAAACCAAATCCGGGCAATTTCCGCAGTTTTGGTCCTGTCTGGCGTTTCCGGACCTGACCGAGGTGCCTGGCATAGAGAGAACGAGGGACCTGAGCAACGATGTAGGGGAATAGCTGCCACACGGGGTTTTCTGTCTGACCAGGAGTGGTCGAATCCCACCGGTGTACTGCGTGTGTCGGCGTTTCCTACCACGCTTTCTTTGTCAAGTAGTCGCAGATCGGTGTAACTATGATACGTACACGTGCAGTACCCTGCCGCGTGATCCAGAACAATGCATTTCATAGGCAATTGGTGTACCGAATTTGTGCCAGTGTACTTGCGTGTATCGTTTTCTCAGTACACGATCAGTTGCACTTAGGCGTCTGTAGGGTACACTTGAATTGCACGCCACCGCTATGCTTGTATGTGCTTCACAATTGGTTACACCTTGATTGTGCTGCCTCATTACATTATGAATGTACTGCTGCATCGTGAAACGACAATTACATTCCTGGGATGTAGATGGAGCCGGTTGGATTGCGGCCTATGGGCCACCGCTCAAACCGGCGACATAAGCGCCTGGTTCATGCGCACCCACTTCGCGCAACCTGTCGTTGCGAGCAAAGCGTGGCAATCTCGACGCTGGAGAGAGCGTCGCTCAGGCAACGAGATCGCCACGTCGCTGCGCTCCTCGCGATGACAAACTGGGTAGGCGTGAGAAGCGCCTGGGTATCGTGGATGGTTGACACCTCTGGACAGCCTGCCTAATCTTGCCGTCGACCCTACAGTGCCGCGTCGGCGGCCGGGACGGAGATTGACCTTGAATATCCCTACCTTGCGCGATGTGTACCGCGCCCGCGCCACCATCAGCCCTTACTTCCCGCGCACGCCGCTTACCTATTCCACCGGACTGAGCCAAGCGTTGGACGCGGAGGTGTACCTTAAACACGAGGAGCACCTTCCACTGGGTGCTTTCAAGGCTCGCGGCGGCATCAATCTCCTTGCCAATATGGATCCGGCAGATCGGGAGCGCGGCGTGATCACTGCCAGTAGCGGTAATCATGGTCAATCGATTGCCAGCGCTTGCCGGGCCTTCGGAGCCCGGGCCATGATTGGTTTG
Source organism: Chloroflexota bacterium (assembly GCA_028873965.1). Lineage (GTDB taxonomy): Bacteria > Chloroflexota > Dehalococcoidia > Lucifugimonadales > UBA3495 > Bin87. The sequence goes on along the minus strand of JAPPMU010000020.1, from coordinate 6,640 downwards.
CCCGTGGATGCCAACCCGAATAAGGTGGCGTCAATGGAAGCTCTGGGCGCAGAGCTGATCTTCCACGGCGCCAACTTTGATGAAGCCCGCCGATACTGTGAACGACTGGCCGCTGAAGAGGGCTACCGATATGTACACCCGGTCAACGAACCGGAGCTGATCGCCGGAGTTGCCACCGCAAGCCTGGAGATCATCGAAGACCTGCCCGACGTGGACGTGATGTTTTTGCCAATCGGCGGAGGCAGTGGGATTTCCGGAGCCTGCATCGTTGCGCAAGCGCTCAACCCGGAAATCCGTGTCGTCGCGGTGCAGTCGGAAGCCGCGCCGGCTGCCTACCTGTCGTGGCAGCAGGGGCAACTGGTGCAGGCGCCGATGCGCACCTGGGTGGAGGGAACGGCAACGGCTGAAGGCTATGAGCTGCCGCAGCAGATCATGCGGCATCGTTTGCACGATTTCGTATTGGTTAGCGAGGACGAAATCCGTCGCGCCGTGGCAATGCTGATCGAAAAGGCGCACACCCTGGCTGAAGGCGCCGGGGCCACCGCGTTGGCCGGCGCCGCATGCCGTCCGGACCTGGTACGCGGTCGGAAGATATCGATCACCGTGAGCGGCGGCAACATCACGCTGGCGCAACTGCGCGATTGCATCGACCTCTACCTGAAGGAATGACTGCTTTCTTCCAGGTAGCGCGCCAGCTCATCGCGCCGGAATTCGGGCAGCGTGCGTTCGCCGTTCCTGTCGATCAGCCATAGGCCGTCTGACCGCTCCATCATCTGCCCGATTTCCCAACCGGTGACCCCCACACGGTCCAGCGCGCGCAGGGCTCGCGGAACGTCCCCAGCCGGCATCGTCGCGATCAGCGCCCCTGAGCCCAGCAGGCCCAAGGGGTCGAGTCCCAACGCCTCGCAGATGGCGGCACACTCGGGAAGCAACGGGACGCTGTCCGCTTCGGCAACCAATCCGAGGTTCGACGCCGCGGCGATTTCCCTGAGCGCGGTGATCAGACCACCTTCGGTGACGTCGTGCATGCTGTGCACGGCGTTTGTTTCGAACAGCGCCCGCGCTGCCGGCAGGACATTTATTCCGGGATCGTCCAGGTAGCTCGCGGCGGTTTCCAACGCCGTGCCCTCAATGCCGCGCGAACGTAGTTCAGCCGCGTGCTCCCGGGCAAGTATCGCGGCGCCTTCGATGGCTACGCCAGTGGTGACGATAATGCTGTCACCGTCTTGAGCGCCGCCCGTGGAAACCAATCGGGAACGATCCTTAAGCTCGCCCAGCATCGTCCCGGCTACGATTGGTCGCGGGAGTCCATCGGTCACTTCAGTGTGCCCACCGATGATCGTGACTCCAATCTGCCGGCACGCTTCAGCGATGTCCGCGAAGATGGTTCGCACATCTTCAGTTGTAGCGCTGGTCGGCAGCAGCACGGTGGGTAAAAACCAACAGGGGACGCCACCGGTGCAAGCCACGTCGTTGGCGTTGATCTGGACGACGTATCGACCCACATTGTCGCCGGCGAAGGTTATCGGGTCGGATTTAGCGATCAGGAGACGATCGCCCATGTCCACGACCGCACAGTCTTCCCCCACGCCCGGACCGACTAACACCCGTGGGTCGGCTGCTTCGAGATTTGATAGTAGTTCCTCCAGCACATCCGGAGGCAGCTTTCCAGTTTCCAATCATTTCACCTATCGTGATAGCTGCTGTTCAGTATTAGCGCAGCCCGACGGTACTGCTTTGTTTCCGCCGCGTCGCAAACCCAGGCTCGGCTTGGCCAAGCGATTTCCGCTCCTGCACTGCCCATCCGGTCATGTCGGCAAAACCAAAATTCGTGTGTGCCAGAAACAAGCATACAACAGGATGGTGAGCCGATGGGCCTGCAGCATGTCAGTGGCTCCATATCACGACGGTTCGGTTGCAAGACCGATAGTACGTGCTATAATTTTGCCAAGTTCCGATTGGGCCGCCAATCGGTTTTTCATCGGCGCATTCGTCTAGCGGCCCAGGACACCGCCCTCTCAAGGCGGAGATCAGGGGTTCGAATCCCCTATGCGCCACCAACCGGAAATTGCGCCGACGCCGTTTTTAGGCGTCGGCGGTTTGGTTTTTGGCCTTAGCAGGGGTGACGCGATGCCGGATTCGGTGACTCTGCTGGCGCTGGTTCTCGTGTTGGCATCGGCGTTTGCCCACGCCACCTGGAACCTGTTCCTGAAACGGGCCCAACGACAGGAAGTCTTCGTGTGGTGGCTATCGGCCGCTGGCGCGGTGGGCGCTGCCCCGGTCGCCGTGGTTCTCGCGTTCACCACCGAATTCGATCCCGTCGGGCTCTGGTTTATCATCGCATCGGCGCTTGTTCACATCTGCTATTTCCTTAGTTTGGGACGGAGCCTCGCCCGCGCGGACCTGTCACTGGCCTACCCAATTGCGCGGGGTTTCGGCCCCGGATTGGTGCCGGTGCTAGCAGTGTTCGCGCTGGGTGAAAACGTTACCATCCCGGCGTGGATAGGTATCGGCGTGATCGTGCTGGGCATTTACACCATGGCTTGGTGGGGCCAGTTGCGCAACATCGTTGGGGGTCAGCTCGCTGCTACACGGGCAGGGATAGCCTATGCCCTGGCAACCGGATTGTGCATCGCGCTGTATACGCTGATCGACAAACAGGGGGTGGCTTACGTGAGCCCGTTCCTGTACCTCTATTTGATGACGTGCGGCGTGGCCGTCGGCATGCTTCCTTACATCTTGCGCGCCCACGGAGCGTCGGCAATAGTGCGGGAATGGCGCACTGCAACGTGGCCGATCGCGGCGGCGGCGGGCCTATTGTTCCTCGCGTACGGCTTGGTACTGACCGCGATGCGGTTCACGGATGCCAGCTACGTCGCTCCGGCTCGGGAGGTAGGGCTCCTGTTCGCCCTCCTGCTCGGTGCAGTCGTGCTGAAAGAAGTAGTTACAGTGGGGAGAGTAGTCGGAGCTGCGATGATAGTCGCCGGCCTGGTCCTGATCACCGTGTTCCGGTGATACGCGGCCCGCGGGGGCTATAATGGCGTCGATATCGCAATACCGCCCCGCGGGAGGAGTAGTGCAATGGCCGACCAATTGGACCTGTTTGAGGCGATCTACAGTCAGCGCCAGATCACCCGCTACAAGCCGGACCCTGTGCCGCAATCCGAACTCCAGAAAATGATCGACGCGGCAGTCCGCGCCCCTAACGGCGGCAACACCCAGCCGTGGGAGTTCGTGGTCGTGAACGACCCGGACACTGTGAAGGCCCTGGGTGAGCTGTACAAGAACACGTGGCTCGACGCCATGGGTTGGGAGCCATCTCCCACCGAGTCACGCGTTTACCGTCACGCCCGGTACCTTGCCCATCATATGCCCGAAGTTCCGGCGATGATCGTGGTGTGCGCGGATCACTCCCGGGGCAGTGGGTTCCAACCGGGCCAGCCCATCGAACCCGGAAGGCACGCTGCATCAATTTGGCCGGCGATCCAAAACCTGTTCCTGGCCGGCCGGGCGCTGGGCCTGGGTACGCGAATTACCACAGTCCTGAACCGCAAGGAGGACGAAGTACGTGAAATCCTGGGGCTTCCCGATCACGCCGAAATGATCTGCTTGACCCCGATCGGTTATCCGCGCGGAAGTTTTGGCCCCACCAACCGACGTCCGCCATCGGAAGTCACCTCGTTCAATCGCTGGGGCTTCCGTGATTGGTCCGATTAACCGCCTGGAGGTCCCATGGCTAATGCCCCCACCCTGAAGATCGACGGCGTGCGTTACATCGTCACGATGGACGCAGACCGCCGTATAGTGGCCGACGGGTCGGTTGTCATAACCGGAGACCGTATCAGCCAGGTAGGCAAGACGTCCGACCTGTCTTCAGTGGCGGCGGATCGAACGATCGACGGATCCGGGATGGTCGTCACGCCCGGGTTCGTAAACGGCCACATGCACATCAGCTATGCCCACGCGGCGCGGGGACTGTTTCCGGATGATCTCGGCGCGGAATACCTGCCCAACGTGTTTCGGCTCCAGCAGGCAATGACCGCCGATGACGAATACGCGACCTCGATGCTGGCCATCGTCGAGCTGCTGAAGTACGGAACCACGACCTTCATCGACCCGGGAACAACTACCCACGTCGAAGAGTGCATCGCTGCGTACGATCAGGCCGGCTGCCGGATAGTGATCGGTCGCAACGTGCAGGATCGCCCCAACCCACTGAACTTGCCGGTGTACGAGACCGACGAGGCGATCCGGGCCACGGAAGAAATCATGTCCCTGGTGGGCAGCACGTCGAGAGGGTTGGTAACGGCCTGGTCGATGCCGTTCTCCGCGGAATTCTGCACGCCGGAACTGCTGGCCGCGTGCGACCGGATTGCTTCTGAACATAACACGCGGTCCACATTGCACTTCACCAACGGGCCCCGTTGGATCGAAGAATGCCGGCAAACCCACGGGTGTTCGCCCACGGAGTATCTGGAGCGATGTGGCGTACTCAATCCGCGAATGACGTTGGCGCACTGCCTGGGGATTGGCACGGACGAAGCCCGCCTGATCGCAGATCGCGGGTCAGCAGTGGTCATGTGTCCCACCGCGGCGGTCAAAGGCGGTGCCGGAACCGCCGCACACGGTCTGCTTCCCGAGCTGTTGGAGTTCGGGGCGACCGTGGGCCTGGGCACCGACGCGGGCAACAATTCCAACCTGCTGGAAACGTTGCGGTCGGTTTACTTGGCGGCCGTGCTGTACAAGGACGGCCGGCGGGACGTGGGGATGATACCGGCGGAGGCGGCGTTGGAACTGGGAACGATCGGAGGAGCGGCCGCCCTGGGCATGGATCACCTCATAGGCTCAATCGAGCCGGGCAAGGCTGCGGACCTGGTGTTGTTCGATACGCGCCGGGCCGAGTGGGGCGCGTTGCATAATCCGGTCAACAGCCTGGTTTACAACGCCGACGGGCGCAGTGTGCACACCGTAATCGTCGATGGCAGGGTTGTCGTAGCGGATCACCAACCGCTGTTCGTGGACGAGGCCGCTCTGGTGGATGAAGTACAGGGCCGGGGAGAGGCCCTGTTAAAGCGAACCAGCGTGGAGTTTCCGCCACGCTGGCCCGTTGTGTGAACGTATCAGACGACCGGATCAGGTTTCCTGGCCAGGTTCCCCGATGTCGCGGAGGATATTCTCCAGAGCTTGGTCCAGAGCCGGGTCAAGATCCACCGGTTCGACGTATGGGGTGTACTGATAGTCCAGGCGGACCTGGTCGATGATCTGCTTGGCTTCGCTGTTGGTGCGCCCGAGGCGTTCCAGGTTGTCCAAAAGCTCTTGGGATTCCCGGTTCCCCATCTGCTCCAGTTCGGACAGGTCCATCTCGATTTTGAAGATCGACCGGAGCCGGCGTAGGATGTCGTAGTAGGCCCGGTGGTCCTGGGTAATGCCCAGCTGGTTGTTGTTGCTGGTCATGAACGGGTACATGGGGGCCATGGCGCCCATGCGGAACATCTGGACCTCGGGATACTGGTAGTGGGCAACGGATACCAGAGCCATGCCGATGGTTGGCCCCTGCCGGCCGCGGCTACCGTAGCTGCTGAACTGGACGCCGTGGCGCTCCAACTGTTCGCGCATTTCGGGACGGGAATACACGCAGGTGATGCGCCGTTCCAGATCCGGGGGAGCGGGACCGTTGACGCCTTCAACGGCGACGGTCTGTTGCACGCCCAATTCCTGGATCGCCGAGAAGAACGCTTCAGCGTAGATGTCCAGGCGATACCAGGGTTCCTCGCCGAGAAAAACTACCAGGCCGCTGCCGACCTCGTAGAAAGAGTTCTGCCGCGACATGGCGACGCTGGGCAAGCCTTCGTTGAATGCTGCGGACGGTCGGAATGCGTCGTGGGTGCCGGCCACCTGGAACGGATAGCACATCCGGTTGACATATTCGCTGAACTGGCCGACCTGGCGTCCGCCATTTTTCTCGATGAGGTAGCGGGGCAAACCGCTGGAGATGCGGCCGCCATTGGACCATTGGCGTCGCCAACCGGCCAGCAGATAGCTGGCTTCCGGCTTGTCGGTGAAGGTGAAAAGATCCTCTGGCATAGTTGACCGCCTGCCACGCTGAGGTTTCGCCCAATATATCACATCGTCCGTGGCCGACCGCGATGGCGTGGCGCCGGACGTTGGCTGGGATGAGCGTGACGGGTCTAGTTGCGTGAGAAACCGCCGCCGATACCACGGGTCTGCTCGTTGACGAGAAAAGTGGCGGTGTCTCGGCCGTGAGCGGTTTCCAATTCTGCGTCGAAGCGCTGGCCACCGAATTCGCCGAGCATTACGAAGCGGCGTTCGGTGTAGACGCGGCCTTCGTATCCTTCGGTCTGGATATCGCGCTCGGGCTCACCGGCAAGGTACATCTCGACAGCCGTCGTCATGAGGGAGTCCCGGTCCTCGCCGCTGAGAAAGTTGGGAGCACGGAGGAAGACGTAACCCCAGCGTATGCCCTGGTGCTCCATCATAGGGTCAGTATCCAGACGATCTTGGTCGAGGTCGGGAGGTCAATATTACATGCAAAGGACGCGAGAGTCTTTACGTCGGCTACGGCAGGCAGGGCAATCGCGTCTTAATATGATTTTTAGAAATGTGCTAATGTCCGGGGACC
>JAPPMU010000049.1:70056-168971 GCA_028873965.1 Chloroflexota bacterium | reverse complement strand
GGATCATGTTTCGCTATGGTGGAACGGGCGCTGGGGTTCAAGGTTCGTGCATGGCAGCGGTCTCCGAGAAGGCGACGGGTTGGTTGCTGGCGGTGGTCAGGCGGTCAGGTGATGATTGATTGATCGATGGATGTGTGCCAGAGCCGGATGGTCGTTCGTTAGCCCCACGGTCGGGGGTGGTACGCAAAGTTTTTACTGCCATGGTTGACGGTTGCGGCATGATGCCGGCGCGTCCAGGAAGGCAGCTGCCCCTGTGGCCAATTGGACTACGCGCCTGAGATGTTGGGACGACGACAGTCCGGGTTGTCCCATGGCCGGTGATGCGATTTTGATGCTAACGGGATGACCGTAAACGACCTGGTGGCTCTGGCAAAAGTTTTTCACCTGACGCTGACTAGTATGGAACATGGGTTCGTACCATGTCAAGGGGAGGTTGTCGGCAGGCCAAGGCTTTTCCAAAGTCCCGGATGGGTGCCTTGAACCATGAACCGTCATTCCGGCGAAAGCCGGGATCCACAACATTCCGAACGCGAACACCTCATGGATTCCCGCTTGCGCGGGAATGACGGATTAACTTTGGAAAGGCCCTGACGACAGGGGCGCGCCGGAAGACCAAACTGGATTGCGCGTAACTGTTCAGGGCTGCGGGGCATCGTCATTGCGAGCGCAGCGTGGCAATCTCGTTGGAGTAGGGGCATCATTCGGGAGCCGGTTCTAGCGCGAGAACAGGATTGCCACGCGCTACGCTCCACGTAATGAAAACAACCTGAACAGTTACAGCCAGCATATAGACTTGACAGAGCTCTACATTGCATAGTACTTTGTCATTCAGTAACCAGGTGAGGAGGCATACATATGGCGCGAGTAAATAAGCAGATCAAAATCGAGGAATATTACGATGCGGAGCGCAACGAGATCGTCGATTTTCCGCCTCCTTCTGAGGACTTTCTGAGGAAAGCGCGCCCCATCGCGCGTCGCATGAAAGAAACAAACAAACGGGTTGACGAACTGGTCAAACGAATCAATGCGCGCAAGAAGAAGTAATAGCTGGCAAGACGACGTTGAACTCATCCTGCTTGAGACCGAACTTCGCGAATTGCACGATGACGTTTTGAATACGTTGCAGTTGATGGTTGAGGGGTTCCTGGAGCAAGGATTGGAACTTCACGCCGAATTTATCGTGGAAAATTTTATCCAGCCTATGGCAGAGATGAAATACCACAGGGTGTTGGTCAATGTACGCAAGTTCAACCGTCAATACAATAACTTCCAAACATATTCGCTGCTGTTCGTAGAGTCGTTGCGCCGACTTGCCAGATACAAGATGCGATTGAATAAAGCCAGACGGGGCAGGCGTGGTTGAAATACCACATGAAGATGGAGACAGGGATTAGGGATAAGCGGCGGCTTGCCATTTTGCAACGGCAACGCAGCACGTGAGCGGGGGCGCAAATGTTGCGCCCCCGCTCCGTTTTGCTCGCTCCGTCCTGAGCGGCTACACGGCCACCGCTTCCTCATAGGTGACGTGGCCGAGCTGTTCCTGGGGGAAGATTTCCCAGTCCAGCATCCAGCGGTGGGTGCGGTCGAACATCTCCTTGGTGTAGGGCTCGAAGACGAGGCGCTCGCCGATGCCGGCGCGGCGGTGGTCGAACAGCGGGTGGTAGCGCTCCGGCAACTCGTTGAGGAAATAGCGCTGGTAGCGCTCCTTGGCGGCGTCGATCTCCCGCTGGGCGCGCTGCAAGGCGTTGAAGTAGGCCCGCAGCTGGTCTTCGGTGGCGTCGCCGTTGATGAGGAAGCCGATCATGAAACTGGTGTCCACCAGCTTGCGGAAGCCCTGTTGCTCCAGCACGTAGCCGGGCGCTCCGAACACGTTGGCCGCCGGCACGCGGCGGTCCAGCGCCAGTTGCAGCCGGTCCAGCGGGCCGCCCACGAACTGGAGCTTGATCCGGTCGCGGGGCAGGACGCTCTCCAGCGCTTGCAGGGCGGAGAAGTGGCTGCCGGAATGCCAGCCCACGGCGACCTCCACGCCGGCCAGATCCTCAGGGGTTTGCAACGGCGACTCGGGGGCGACCCAGATGCCGCTGGGGGTTACGGAATAGGCGTGGCCCCACATGCGGCCGTGGGCGGCGCTGGCGGCCATGCCCACCGCCCAGTGGCAGGCGGAGCTGATCTCGCAGGCGCGGCCGGCCTCCATGGACTCGAAGGCGCCGCGCTTGATCTCCATGGGCGCGGCCTCAGCAGAGTCGACCGAGGGGTTGAGGGTCTCGTCGGGCCGGTTGGAGGCGACGAACTCGTAGTCGAGCCCCTCGTCGGCGAAGTAGCCTTTCTCCTCGGCAACCCATTCCTGGAGTCGCCCGTGGGGCACGATGCGGAATGTGGACATGGCGGGCCTCCGGCAGCGCTGGTTTCGTAGCCGGATTATCCTCGATGCTCACCCTTGTTTCAACTTGACGTTAGCAATATGATGACGCCGGAAGTACGGTTGCAATAAGTACGGTTGCAATAAGAAGGCGGTATCGAATGGTCAAATATTCATTCCGGTTGCCCAACGCGGACTACCTGGGGTTTCCGGCGTCGGCGAAGGGCATACTGGACACGGCGATCAAAGCCGAAGAACTGGGGTTTGACGCGGTGTTCGTCAACGACCACGTGATCGTGGACGACGGGGCCCGGAGCGAGCCGTGGCGTCAGGTGTACGACCCCCTGATGTCGCTGGCCTACGTGGCGTCGCGCACGTCGAAAATCGGGCTGGGCACGTCGGTGCTCATCATGCCCTACCGCAACCCGGTGGTGACGGCCAAGATGGTTGCCACGCTGGACCAGATGTCCGACGGGCGGGCCATCGTGGGCGTGGGTTCCGGCTGGAACGAGATCGAGTACGCCGCGCTGGACGTGCCGCACCGGGAGCGAGGCGCGCGCACCAACGAGTACCTGCGCCTGTGGAAAGCTTGCTGGGAACCGGACCCGGTGTCGTTCAGCGGGCGGTTCTTCTCCTTTGACGGCCTGCACACCAGTCCCAAACCGGTGCAGCAGCCGCACCCGCCCATCTGGATTGGCGGCTCCAGCCACGCCTCCCTGCGGCGGGCGGCACGGTTCGCCCAGGTGTGGCAGCCGACGCCGACGCCGCTGCCCACCCTGGTCAACAACTGGCAGTACCTGAACGACGTGTCGGCGGAGATCGGTCGCGAGGAACCGCCCCGGGTGCGGATGAGCTTCCGGGTGAACATCAGCAGTATCTCGGGTCACTCCGTTTCGGACAGCGACCGGCCGACGGGCTACGGCACCACCGAGCAGATCGTGTCGGACATCAACCGTTACCGGCAGGAGTCCGGCCTGGACGAGTTCCAGATCAACTGCCACGACTGCGGCAACCTGCAACAGCTATTGGACACCATGGACGCGCTGGTTCAGGACGTGTTCCCCAGGGTGGATGCGTAGCCAACCCATCGTATGAAAAGCTCACGCGTACCCGGTTTTGCCCGAACTATCATTGCGAGCGCAGCGTGGCAATCCCGTGAGGGTAACGGTGTCTCTTTCAGCAACGGGATCGCCACGTTGCCGTACTCCCGGCGATGGCAAACCGGGTACGCCGGAGAATGCTGACTATCTTGCCCATTCCTCTCGATGTGCTGGTCCTGCTGTTGGCCCTGCTGCTGGACCTGGCGCTGGGGGAGCCACCCAACCGGCTGCATCCCACGGTTTGGATCGGCAATACCGTCGCCCTTGCCGAGCGCATCGCGCCCGGCCCGCAGGCCGCGCCGGTTGTCCAGCTGGCCTTCGGCGCCGGCATGGCCCTGCTGATACCGGCGGCGTGGGGCGCGGCGGCGTGGGCAATCAGCTTCGGGCTGCTGCAGCTGCACCCCCTTGCGTACCTGCTGGTAGTAGCCGTCCTGCTCAAGACCACTTTCTCGGTGCGGATGCTGCACCGCGTGGCCGCCGGCATCGGCTCGATACTCACCGCCGGGGATATTGCTGAAGCGCGGCGGCGGATGTCGGCCCTGGTCAGCCGGGACACCTCACAGCTCACGGCTGGGCAGATGGCCGCCGGAGCCATCGAGTCCGTTGCCGAGAACATCACCGACAGCATCGTGGGGCCGTTGCTGGCCTTCGCACTGTTCGGCCTGCCGGGCGCGGTGGCTTACCGGGCGATAAACACCCTGGACAGCATGGTGGGCTACCGCGGCCGCTACGAGTACCTGGGCAAGGCATCGGCCCGGCTGGACGACCTGTTGAACCTGGTCCCCGCGCGGTTGGCGGCGCTGCTGCTGTGGGTGTCCACCGCCGCGCTGCCCAGTATGGCCGGAGGTCGGGCGTGGCGCATCATGCTGTCCCACCGGGGCCGCACTGAATCTCCCAATGCCGGCTGGACCATGGCCGCCATGGCCGGCGGTCTGGGCGTGACGCTGGAAAAGGTCGGCCACTACCGCCTGGGCGACCCCGCGCCCGAGCCCGAGGCGCAGCACATCGGCCGCGCGACCCGCGCCCTCTACGCCACCACCGCGCTGGCCGCCGCCGTCGCCGTGGGCATCCTGTGGCTGCGGTGGGCCTACTGGCCGTAGTGTAAAATGCCGGCAGTCCGCCCTGCTCTGGGAGTAGATGAGATGACCACCATACAGCACGGCTCGAAGCTTACCCTGGCCGAATACCGCGCGTTGGAACCCGTCGACGAGGGTGTTTGGGAACTGGCCGATGGGGAGTTGTTTGAAATGCCACCGCCGTCCTACGATCATCAAAACTTGATCGACTATCTGGTTCGGATGATCAACAATTTCATGGACACCACCGATCCACTGTTGGGGACTATCGTTTCCGGTATCGGGGTTGTATTGTCGGAAACCCGCGCGCCTACGCCGGACGCAGTATATTTGAAAGCGGAAAAAGGGCACTTGATTCGAGGCAGTTTCGTAGAAGGTGTGCCGGACTTGGTGGTTGAAGTGCTTTCCAGCGACCGATCCCGCGACCTGGTGTTGAAGCGCGATTGGTACCACGAAGCTGGCGTACCTGAATATTGGATCATGGATCCGGCTGCGGACTCGCTCAGCGTGCTGGAGTGGACCGAGTCCGGGTATTTCCTGCGTGCGGTTTTCGGTCGTGGAGACGTTCTCACTACCAGCACGATTCCAGGCTTCGAACTGCAAATGAATATGCTTTTCGACAATCGTGCCCGGTCACTGCCGGTTCAGCGGTCCTGATTCTCTCCCAACGGAATAACAACAACGCCGGGACGCGAAACCGCGGAGGCCAACCATGACCACCACACAACACGGCGCGAAGCTCACGCTGGCCGAGTACCTTGCCCTCGAGATTGATGGGCTGTGGGAACTGGTGGATGGAGAACTGTGCGAAATGCCCCCGCCCAATCTGGACCATCAACGCCTCGTCGGGTTCCTTTACCGGATGCTATGCACATATCTTGACGGAACCACCCCAAGCCTGGGGGAGGCCCTATGGGGAGTTGGCGTCGCCCTGTCCGAATCCCGGATGCTGATACCCGATTTGGTGTTTGTGCGCGCCGGGCGGGAGGATATTCAACAAGCGAACTACCTGGACGGAGTTCCCGACCTGGTGGTGGAAGCGTTGTCCACCGACCGCCAGCGCGACTTGGCACTGAAACGGGCTTGGTACGCCGAGGCCGGCGTTCCCGAGTACTGGATACTGGACCCGGTCAATGACACCCTGACTGTTTTGGAACTGTCCGGTGGCGAGTACACCGAACGCGCCGTGCTGGGACACGGCGACACCCTGACTACGCTGACGATACCGGGGTTCGAGCTGCCGCTGGAACATCTTTTTGGTCACCCGATGCGAACACGGTCGCTCAGCCGCTGATCGCCGCCGGCGCAGCCACAAAGGGAACGACCTAATCAACAGGAGCGCCCGCTATGACTACCGTAGAGCCTGGAACGCGCATGACGCTGGCCGAGTACCGCACCCTGCCTGAAACGGACGGGGGAGTGTGGGAATTAATCAATGGGGAGTTGTGCCAGATGCCGTCAGCCACCGCTGAACACCAGTTTCTCATGGACTTCCTGGTAAGGATGATTAACAACCTGACGACATCTATACAGCCGATAACTGGCCTGGCGTTCAGCAACCTTGGCTTGGCGCTGTCCGATTTGTACGCGCCGACACCGGATATCATCTACCTTCGGTACGAGAACCTGCGCCTGATCAACGGCAACATGGTAGAGGGTATCCCGGATCTAGTAGTCGAGATATTGTCCTCGGACCGTAACCGGGACCTGGTGATGAAACGAGGTCTATACGCCGGCGCCGGCGTACCCGAGTACTGGATACTAGACCCGTTCAACGACGCCCTGACCGTCCTGGAACTGTCCGGCAGCGAATATGTCGAGCGGGCGCTGGGCCGCAACGATACTCTCGCCACGGCGACCATACCGGGGTTCGCTTTGCCTCTGGGTCAGCTTTTCGGCAATCCGGCGCGCGCGCTGATTCGCGGCAATCGGTAGCCGGATGCAAATGCAGCGCGATACAGACAACCCCAACCCGCCCGCCCGTCCCGTTCACGGCGGCATCAAGGAGGCCGAGCTGCGGGCGCTGGGCCTCCGCCTCGAGGACTGCCTCGATTTCTCTGCCAGCGTCAGCCCCCTGGGCCCGCCGGAGGGCGTCGCCGAGACCATCGCCGCCGTTGATCTCACTGCGTATCCCGATCCTCACTGCCTGGCGCTGACCGAGGCCATCGCCGCGCATCACGCTGGCGAGGGTGTAACCGACGCCAACGTCATCGTCGGCAACGGCTCCACCGAGATCATCCACTTGCTGACCCGCGCCTGGATCGGCGCGCCGCCGGCGGGCTGCGCACCCGGCGCGCTGTTGCTCACGCCCACCTACGGGGAGTACGACGGCGCCGTCCGCATCTCCGGCGGGTCGGTTGTCGCCCTAACCGCGATCCGATGCAGCGAGGGGTTCGCCTGGGACACGTCCGTCATCACCGCCGCCATCGACGCTGAGCGGCCGGCCCTGACCTTCGTATGCAATCCCAACAACCCCACGGGCGTGCTGATGGGCCGGGAGCAACTGGCCGAGATCGCCGACGCCGTCGCCAACACGGGCGGCCTGCTGGTCGTCGACGAGGCGTACATCAACCTGTCCGAGCGTCGCGCCGATGCCGACGTGATCGAATTGGCGGCCCAGCACGGCTCGGTGATCGCGCTGCGCTCCATGACCAAGGACTACGCGCTGACCGCCCTGCGGTTGGGCTACGCCGTGGCCGCTGCGCCGGTGATCGCCCGCCTGGCCGCCCTGCAACCCGACTGGAGCGTCAACGGCCTCGCGCAGGCGGCGGGACTGGTAGCCATCGCGGACGAGGCGTACCTGGAGCGGGCGCGCCAGGCTGTCGTCGCCTCCCACGACTGCGTGGTGGAGCGTCTGACCGCCCTGGGCATCCGCTGTTATCCCGCCGAGGCCAACTTCGTGTTGGCGCAGGTGGGCGACGCCGCGGATTTGCGAGACCGACTGGCCCGGCGCGGCCTGTTCGTGCGCGACTGCACGTCTTTCGGCTTGCCCGACTGCATCCGCATCGGCCTGCGCCCCGTGGCGGACTGCATCCGGCTGGCCGACGCCATCGCCGACATTTGGAATCAGTCACCTCAACCATAATCTCTCACCCGACCGGTTTGTCATTGCGAGCGCAGCGTGGCAATCTCGTCAGTATCTGGACATGCCTTTTCGACAACGAGATCGCCACGTCGTTTCTCTCCTCGCGATGACAAAGTGGGTAGCCGTTCGCAGCCATAAGGGAGCAACATGGGTATCATCTACATAACCAGGCACGGCGAAACCGAGTGGAACGCCGAGGGCCGCATCCAGGGCCATACCGACGTCCCCCTGTCGGACCGGGGACGCGAGCAGGCGCAGATGCTGTCCCGCCGCCTGGCCTCCGTGCACATCGACGCCGCTTACTCCTCCGACCTGGCCCGCGCTGCCGAGACCGCCCGGGTCGCGATGGGCGAGAGGGATATCCCCATCACCTTTACGGAAGAGTTACGCGAGTACAGCAAGGGCGTTTTCGAGGGTCTCACCGAGGCCGAGTACCGCGAGGCTTACCCCGAGCTCTACGAGCCGTCACTGGAGAACAACCTGGACTTCGCGCCGCCCAACGGCGAGACCATCCGCGATACCAGCGCCCGCCTGGCCCGCATCGTGCAGCGGGTCAAACGCGACCACATGGACGAGAACGTGCTTCTCGTCGGCCACGGCGGCAGCCTCCGCGCCGGCATCGTCTCCCTGCTGGAGCTGCCCCTGGAGGCCAACTGGAAGTTCGCCATGCACAACTGCTCCCTCACCGTCATCTACACCTACCCCGACAACTGCGTCATGCACCTCTACAACGACACGTCGCACATCGCGGGCGTGGTGCGGGCGTGGGACCGGTAATGTCAACACGACCTGCCGGTATGAACCGCTATTCCCTGGCTTGGATGACAACGCGACCGCCGTCCTCGATTTCCAGGTACAAGCTGTGGCGGTCAAGCAATTGCATACCGACAAGGGGAGTGGTGTCAGCAGCATCTGCCTCAATGTATCTCGGATGGCCGTCCCAGAGCACGGTGACAGCGTAAACGTTGAAGGTTACCTCGCTGCCGTCGGCCAGGGTTGCCCAACCTCGGCCTCGGTAGTGCATTCCCAACTCTGCTGCCAAGGCCGGAGTCACGGTCAGGAATCCAGAAAAGCCGGTATCTATCACGGCTTCGATTTCCCTGGTCTGCCCCGCCGGGCCTTGCAAGGCAAGGGTAACTACCGGCTCATAGGCATCGTTCACCATGCCCTCTATCACTGGGCGCTCCGCAGAGGACGCCCTCCAAAGTGATGCAACGTCCGATGCCCGACTCTAAGGCACCAAATGTCATAAGCGTCAGGGTGCCGCTCCCACAGGCGATCTGTCGCGGCAATCACGTTGTCTCCAATGGCCCAGTTTCCGGTTTCCACGTCTATGGCGACGACTTCTCCGTGGTGGTCGGATTCGACTTGGCCTCGGATGTCCCGCTCGTATATCTCGTCGCCCAAGCGAGCCGTCTCTTCTTTCGGGCGGTTCGGTGGCGTGGTGGGCTTCTCCCGTTGCGTGTGCGCAGAAGCCTTCGCCTCGCTCATGCAGCCCTCCTTTACTTCAAAGTCGTGCTGTTATGTCGGCGATTTTATCATTCTGGGAGGTTCGGGAAGACAGATAAATCCTGTATGTGGCGTTCGCTGTCCCCAAGCGGGCAGGCGTCAGGCCCTACGCCACCGCCCCAATCGCCGCGTCCAAAATCTCCGCCGCCAGGTCCATCTGGGCCTCCGTCGTCGTGAAGGGCGGCACGAAGCGCAGCACCGATCCGCGCCGCCGGATGCTCACGATCAGGCCGTTGTCCAGCAGCATCCGGCCGATGCGCTGGCCCTGCTCGTAGGCCGGCTCCCGGGTCTCCCGGTCGGTTACGAACTCGATGCCCTGGAGCAGACCCCGGCCGCGCACGTCGCCGATGAGCTCGTGCCGCTCCTGCAGCCGCAGCAGGTGACCCCGCCAGTACCGGCCGATGCGGTCGGCCACGTCCACCAGGTTCTCCTCCAGGATGATGTCCAGGCTGGCGATGGCGGCGTTGCAGGTCAGCGGGTCGTTGGAGTGGGAGTGGGCCACCACCAGTCCGGTTTCGACGGCCTGCTCCTCGATCTCATCGGTGGTGATGGTTGCGCTGATGGCGATGCCGCCGCCGAAGTGCTTCGAGATGGTGAAGATGTCCGGCACCACCCCCTCCTGCTCCGACGCCCACATGGTTCCCAGCTTGGCCAGGCCGGTCTGCGCCTCGTCCAGGATCAGCAGCATCCCCCGCCGCTCGCAGCGCAATTTCAGCTCCTGGAGCCAGCCGGGCGGAGGCTCGATGACGCCGCCGGCGCTGAACAGCGGCTCGGTGATGACGGCGGCCATGCGCCCGTCGGCCTGGGCGTCCAACAGCTCGAAGCTGGTGTCCAGGCAGGTGTAGTCGCACGCGCCCCGGTCCTTGCAAAATTGGCAGCGGTAGCGATACGGCGCGATGATGGGGTAGTTGCCCGGCGCGTAGGGGCCGTACCCCTGCCGCCAGCCGGAGAAGGTGACGGCCCGTGCCGCGTCGCTCATGCCGTGGAAGCTGACCACCGGGCTGGCCACCTCGTAGCCGCCGGTGTAGCGTTTGGCGATGGCCATGGCGGCCTCGTTGGAGTCGCTGCCGGAGCCCAGGAACATGCTGCGGTTCATGCCCTCCGGCGTGATCTCAGCCAGGCGACTGGCCAGGATGATCTCCCGGTCGTTGAGGATGGTCATGTGGCTGTGGATCAGCGTCTCGGCGCTTTCCTGCAACGCCTGCACGATGCGCGGGTGGTTGTGCCCCAGCGCGGCGCACATCTGGCCGGAGTTGAAATCCAGGTACTCCTTGCCGTTGGCGTCGCGCACCACGGAGCCGCGCCCCCAGACGAAGATGGGACCGGTGACGCCGCTGCGGTCCATGCGGCTGCGGAAGCTGTACTTCCGCGCCAGTTCCAGCAGTTCCTCTTCCGAATAGTTGTCGGGCACGATGAGCCTCCAGGATTAGCGGGTAGGCGCCATTCTAGGGCGGGGGCCGGCGGTGTCAACCGGGTTGGCTTTCATGCGCGATCCGGCAGACTTGTTGACGCCATTCCTTACGATGACTAGCATGTCGGTAAGGAGATGTCATGATTGTCAAGGTTACCTCGAAGCGCCAGGTTACGTTCCCGGCCCGTGTCCTTGAGGCCATGGGCGTGAGGCCCGGAGACCATTTGGAACTGATCGAAGGTCCGGATGGTTTTCTTCTGCGTCCCAAGCGCATCGATTACTCGCGGTTGGGAACACTGCGGGATAAGATTGCGCCAGGCACCCCACCGTTCGACATTCGGAAGTTCCGCGATCAGCCTTATGACACCTCGCTTCGGGATTGACACCTCGGTGCTGGTGAGACTGGCGGTCGGGGAACCCGCCAGGGACTTCCAACACTGCGTGGAAGCGCTTCGTGCCCTAGTAGAGGACCAAGGGCGCGAAATCTTTGCTTCGAATCAGGTGATTGGGGAAGCCTACATCACCATTCAGCATCACTACGGAGTATCCGACTCCGATGCTCGTGCGGTACTCATAGACGTGCTGACCAGCGGGTTGGTTGCGCCGCTGAACGGCCTGGTCGTGATCCAGGCGCTCCAAACGCGCGAGGGACCGGGGCTTTTCGACAGGCTCATCGCCGACGATTATTCACGCGCCGGGCTGGAAACCCTTGGGCTGGACCGCCGGATGGGAAACCTGCCCAACGTACGCAATTTGTAGATCCAAATATGCCGGTTTGCAGGGAGAGCAGGATCTGAACCACCCACTTTCGTGAATCGTCAGAAACAGGATTTACGGGATTTTATGATTTGACAGGATTGGGGAGATCTCCGTCAAAGATGGGTTCCAATCCCGATAATCCCTAAATCTTGAAAACCCTGATTATGACGTTTCCCCGCCGCGAACTGGATACGCGTGAGCAAACGCCAGCGGTAGCCTACGTTGTGCTAGGATGGTACTGTCTAGGCAACGTTGTTATGTTCCGATTCCTCTGGCCCATCCTGCTCATGTTCGGCCCCCAGCTGGGGCCGCGCATCGTCAAGTTCGTGCGCGCGCTATGGCGCCTGCATCGCGATTCGCGCGTCAATGTGCTGATCAAGCTGCTGATCCCGTTGGCGGTGATCTACGCCATCTTCCCCGTTGACCTGGTGCGCGACCGTATCCCCTACGGCCTGGGCCGGTACGACGACATCATCATCCTGGGGCTGGCGGTCTGGCTCTTCTGGAACTTGTGCCCTCGCGCCGTCGTCCGCGAGCACATGGGCGAACCGCCGCCTCCCCGGCCTGAAGACCGCGACCCCGACAGTGTGGTGGACGGCGAGGCCCGCCCCACCGACGACGAGGATCAGCGCGGCAGTTGATCATCCCCAGGGTCCGGCGATATTGACTCCAGTGTAGGGGCGAATGATCATTCGCCCCTACGTTTTGGTCAGACCTCCCCGCCGTTCAGGATGCGCTATGTCTCAGTCGCCACAATTTCAAGACCGTATCGGTTCCGCGCTGGACGAAGGCATCTCGCTGTACATTCACGTACCCTTTTGCCTGAGCAAATGCCCGTACTGCGATTTCAATACCTACCAGGGCATCGAGTCCCAGTTCGATGATTTTCTGACCGCTGTCATCCAGGAGATCACGGCCTGGTCAGTGGTCCTGGGCCGGCCGACCGTCAACACTATTTTCCTGGGCGGCGGCACGCCATCCTACCTGCCCGACGGCGACGTGGCCCGCATTCTGGACGCCGTAGCCCGCAACTATAGGGTCCGCGCCGACGCCGAAATCACGGCGGAGTGCAACCCCAACGACCTGTCTCCCGGGAAGTGCGCCGAACTCCGCGCCGCCGGCGTCAACCGGGTCAGCATCGGCGTGCAGAGCATGGACAACGGCCTGCTGGCCATGCTGGGCCGGCGCCACGACGCCGACGAGGCCGCGCAGGCGTTGGAGCGCTGCCGTCACGCCGGCTTCGACAACGTGAGCCTGGACCTGATGTACGGTTTACCGCACCAGTCGCTGGACCAGTGGCGGGAAACCGTGGCGCGGGTCGTCGCGCTGGCTCCGGAGCACCTGTCCCTCTACTCGTTGACGCTGGAGGAAGGCACTCCCCTGCGCCGCTGGGTTCAGCAGGGCCGCTTGCCCGAACCGGATACCGACCTGGCCGCCGACATGTACGATCACGCCCGTGCTGTCCTGGTCGCCGCCGGATACCACCACTACGAGATCAGCAACTGGACGCGGCCCGGGCGTGAGTCGGAGCACAACCTGGCCTACTGGCGGAACCTGCAGTGGGTGGGCGTCGGCCCGGGCGCCCACTCGTCCCTGCGTGTCCCCTCGTCCCTGGAGGATAACAACACCGGCTCCGCCTGCCGGTTCTGGACCGTGCGCTCGCCCCGCGAGTACGCGCGGCTGGCCCGGGAGTGGGCAGAAGATGCGGCGCTAGTTGGCGAGTGGCCGGCGGTGACGGCGGACCGGATCGAGGCCGCCCCAACCGTTGACGGCTCGGAGGTATCCGACGAGGCGACCACCGCCGCAGAGACCATGTTCCTGGGCCTGCGCCTGCTGGACGGCATGGACGTTGCCGCCGCGTCGGCACGCACCGGCATCGACTTGCTGGCTCGCTACGAAACGGAACTGGCAGAGCTAACCGCGGACGGGCTGCTGGTGTGGGAACCGGATGGCCGGCTGCGGCTGGCGGAGGAGGCGTACCTGGTGGCCAACCAGGTGTTCACGCGGTTCTTGCTAGAATAGCCTGCCATGTCGGAGATGGAATCTAGTCTAATTAAGTGGCTCCTTGCCAGTGGGCGCAATCTGCGGGAGCGTGTGAGTCCGTCAATTGTGGCGGCGCTGGTGATATGTGCGGTTCTTGAAATGATCAGCCGCTCGCTTCCGCAGGTTCTGCAAAATGAGCAATGGGCTGAAAACCCACTTACGCCTCACGTGGTTACCGTTTTCAATGTTCTTTTGATGGTAGGCTTGGCGGGTGTCGGGGTTTGTATCGTCTTCATTGTGGTTGGTGTGGTTCGATGGTTTTTCCGCCGCGGCTGAAAAGGCTTTTGAGCATTATCGCTATCATCAGCAGGGCCGCGAGTATCCAGGCAACCACGCCCACGATGACAATGATTGTTCCGACCAGAATGACGACAAGGTTCGGAACCAAGTACGCTCCAAATAGCACCACCAGAAAGCCGATTCCTACGACTCCCCCGATGACGTAGAAGGCGTAGTCCAGCCAACTGAATGATCTGTGCGGGCGAGCCGCTGCCGATACACCGACACCGGCTTGCTCCGCTGAGTTGGCCGGCACTTGGGCCTCCGTCGGAAAACCGCCGGCTTCAATCGAGTCGCGCTGCACGTCGGGGGTTGACATTTCGCCTACTCTCCAACCCCATCTTACCACTTGGCAAAACCGGCCGACAAACGTGGCCGGCCTGTCTGTACACCCCTATGCTAAACTGCCGGCAGCACCCGCCTTGAGCGGATTGCTCTCATACCTTTGACAACAACATGCTCCTCGGAGGTTTAACCATGGCGGTACAGCCCTACACCATCAACGTGTCCAACGACGTGCTGGAAGACCTCAGGCACCGGCTGAACCACGTGCGCTGGCCCGACGAGATCCCCGGCGCCGAGTGGGATTATGGCTCCAACCTCGACTATATCAAGGAGCTGGTGGCCTACTGGCAGGACGGCTTCGACTGGCGCAAGGCCGAAGCCGGCCTGAATTCCTTCGCCAACTTCTACACCACCATCGAAGGCCAGGGCATCCACTTCATCCACGAGAAGGGCAAGGGCCCCAATCCCATGCCCATCATCGTCACCCACGGCTGGCCCGGCTCCATCTACGAGATGCACAAGATCATCCCCATGCTCACCGACCCGGCCAGTCACGGTGGAGACCCGGCCGACTCCTTCGACGTGGTCGTTCCCTCCATGCCCGGCTACGGCTTCAGCGCCCAGACCCGAGATCGCGGCGTCAACACCCGCCGCATCGCCGAGCTGTGGGACATCCTCATGGCCGACGAGCTGGGCTACCAGAGCTACGCCGCCCAGGGAGGCGACTGGGGCGCCGGCGTGACCGCCCGCCTTGGTTATCACCACGCCAACCACGTGCTGGGCATCCACACCACCTCCGTCACCCAGGCCATACCCTACCAGGGCGCCAGCCTTGAAGGCCTGAGCACGCGGGAGCGGCTGGAGCAGGTCATCGGCACGCCCCAGGGCGGCTACCGCCGCGACTTCGCCGCCACCCTGTCCGACGAAGAGCTGGGCATGATTGACCAGCGTGTTTCCTGGCAGGCGGCCGAGGGCGGTTACGCGCACATCCAGGGCACCAAGCCCCAGACCCTGGCCTACGGGCTCAACGACTCCCCGGTCGGCCTCTGCGCCTGGATCGTCGAGAAGTACCGCACCTGGAGCGACTGCAACGGCGACGTGGAGAGCGTCTATACCAAGGACGACCTGCTGACCACCGTGATGATCTACTGGGTCACCCAGACCATCAATTCCAGCACCCGGCTGTACTACGAGAACAGCCGCACGCCGTGGTACTTCGGCCCCGATGACCAGATCGGCGTCCCCTGCGCCATCGCCGTGTTTCCCAAGGAGCTGTCCACGCCGCCGCGATCGTGGGCGGAGCGTACCTACAACGTCCAGCGCTGGACCGAGATGGACAGCGGCGGCCACTTCGCCGCCCTGGAGAAGCCGGTCGAGCTGGTGAACGACATGCGCGAGTTCTTCCGGGGGCTGCGGTAGCGAGAAAAAGCCATGGACGATACGCAGATCATACAGTGGACCATCATCGGCTCCGCGGTGGCCATCATCCTGGTGGCAATAGGGCTCGGCGGCATTGCCGTCTGGGTGATAAAAGCCGCCATGAACTCCGTAAGGTCGGATTTAAAAGCCGACATTGCTGAGCTGAGAGCGGAGTTGAAAGGCGACATCGCTGACCTGAAACTTGACATCCAGGCCAACCGGAACGAAATCACTACCAACCGCCGGCTGCTGGGGCGCTTTTCCCTCCACCGCCACGGCGACGATGGGCTACCGCTGGCGCCGTTGACCGACTCGCTGGACCCGCCGGAAGGAACCGGCGGCAGCAACGACGGGGATGACGACTAAGCTGACAGCGTTCCCAAAACCCGCTACCATATCCGCCAACAAACCCCGCACCCAGGCCGGCTCACCCGGTCCGCCACCAAGGAGGAACCCGTTACATGATTACCAGATTTGGCAGCCTTTGGGCCGGCAACGTCGACATGGACAACCCCGGCTACCAGGGTACCCCGGCCAACGACCGCTGGCTCTCCGACGAGGAGCTGGCCGGCGGCGCCATCGAGAAGGCCGAACAGATCGCCATCGCCATGGATCGCCTCGGCTACGACACTTTCTGGGCCGCCGAGCACCACTTCCAGCGCGAAGGCTACGAGTGCATCCCCAACTTGCTGATGCTCTGGGTGCACCTGGCCCACCTCACCGAGAAGCTGCGGTTCGGCTGCGGTTTCAACATCAACCCCATGTGGAACCCCCTGCGTTTGGCCGAGGACTACGCCACCGCTGACTGGCTCACCGATGGCCGCGTGCGCTTCGGCGTGGGCCGCGGCTACCACACCCGCGAGGTGGAGGTTTTCGGCGCGCCCATCATGGACCAGAACGCCAACCGCGAGCTCTTCGAGGAGCAGGTTGAGGTGATGTGGAAGGCGTTCAACCAGCGCAGCTTCTCCCACCACGGCAAGCACTACGACATTCCGCCCAACGTACCCTACCGCGGCTACGACCTGGAGGAGATCACCCTGGTCCCCCGGCCCAAGTACGATGTCGAGTGGTGGCAGCCGGTGGTGTCCGCCAGCGACCGGGCCATCAACTTCATGGCCCGCTGGGGCATCAAGGGCATCATCGGCGGCGGCGCGGCCACCGGCGGCGCCAGTGACGAAGTGATCCACCGCTGGCAGGCCATCCACGCCGAGCACGGCAAGGAGTGGGAACTGGGCGAGGGCCTCGCGGTGGGCTACTCGGTGCAGATCGCCAACTCCGAGAAGGAGGCCATGGACCAGGCCCGCCTGTGGATGGAGGAGCGGGTCAAGATGTTCGGCCCCCTGGGCTTCATCGCCGGCCTGACCCAGGAGCAGCTGGACGCCCTGAACGCCTTCGGCCGCCCGGTTCTCCAGGGTCTCAGGATGCCGACGATCGAGGAATCCGTTGCCGCCGGCCAATACCTCGTCGGCCCGCCCGACCGCATCACCGAGCAGCTGATGGAAATCCAGGAACGCTACCCCGGCCTGGAGGAGGTCAACATCGGCATAACCAACATGGGCATGCCCACCTCCGCCTCCATGGACCAGTTGGAATGGTTCGCCCGCGACGTCATGCCCCACTTCAACACCAAGCAGGGCGCGGACAACTAGGACCGTGTCCTGCCAGCGACAAATCGGGCCGGCGGTGTGATGCCTCTGGCCCGCAGGCTTGTGCCGTTGGGCCGGTTACCGGGAAGCCATATCGATTTGTACAAAGCAACCAATACACCGGCAGCAATTGTACTGTCTAGGCTAAATTATCATGCGTATCCTACGCATTGTCCGGAAATTGGTGACGACAAACGGTTGACAGTCGCAACACCGGAATAGCTAAAGTGTGTACAACGCTAGCCTTACGTCTCGGAGTTAGCCTGATGGCAACAATGGTTCCAGCTGTCATACCGGAAGCTCCTGAAGCTGATCAGATGGTGTTCAATCTGTTGCGAGACGACCCTGCCACCGATGGCTGGGTCATCATTCACGGCGTGAAATCGCCTTTTTCTGACCGAGGGCAGCAAGAGATTGATTTCTTGGCCCTGGTTCCCGACGCTGCCATCCTCTGCGTAGAGGTCAAACGAGGCGGGTTTGAAGTCAAACAGGGTCAGTGGTATGCGTTGAGGACTAGTGAGCCGGTTGACCAGCCCGGCCGGCAAACCGAAAAGGCGATGTTCGGGCTGGACGACCAGTTGCGCGACCGGTTTTCCAATTGGAGCGCTGGTGCCGAACTGCCGATGGACTGCGTCATACTGTTCACTGACACCACTTGGCCGCCTCATCTGCGACCACTGGACCACCCCACTGTAGGCCTCCCTGATTTGGAGCTCCGGTCCCAGCAGTCTCTGGGCGAACGGCTGGCTGAAATTGCACAAGAAACCCTCGCTTATTTTCCTGACGGTGTTCGGTTGGACTCCCAGACTATCAAAGACATTCAGGATTATCTGCTGGCTGAACGCCGCGATAGCTGTTAGGTTGCGGGACAGCGCATTATGGCTACGATGATGCCGCGCATTATTCCCGATGACGCTCCCAATTCGGAAAGGCTGGTTTTTCAGCTTTTGCGCGAAGACTCGGTCACCGACGGTTGGATTGTCATTCACAAGATACGCCCCCGACAGCGGCCCGGGCGTCGTCCTCGTGAAATAGATTTTCTCGTGCTGATCCCCAATGTCGCCCTCCTGTGCATCGAGGTCAAGGGCGGCGGGTTCGTCATAGAGAGCGGTTCTTGGTATCGACCAGGCCCACCGCGCGAATCCATCGAACCACCCGTTGATCAAGCAGAAACTGCCATGTTTCTGATGCGGAACGAACTGGTCAGTCAGTTTCGAGGGCAATGGGATGACGGCGAGTTGCCGATTGGCTGCGTCGTAGTATTCACGGATACTAACTGGCCCGAAGGCATCCGCGAACCGGGACGCCCAGTGGTCGGATTGCCGGATTTGCAGCAACAGGGTGCCAGAACGTTGGCGCAGCGGCTGGCAGAGATCGCGCAGACTATTCGCGGCGAAATCGCCCCCTTACGACGGCTATCCTTCGATTTACCGACGGCGCAGTCAATTGCAGAGTACCTTCTTCCTACCAGTATCGTCCTCGTCCCTGTTCCACGCCCGATACCTTATCGTAATGCCGAGCGCTTGCTAATCAGCCTTACGGAAGAGCAGTATCAAGCCTTTGCAGCCGTTGACGAGAACAACCGAGTGCTGTTCCATGGAGCCGCCGGTACCGGCAAGACGATGCTGGCGTCGGAATTGGCGAAAGGCCGCGCTGCCGCTGGAGACCAAGTTGCGCTGGTCTGCTACAACCGCATCCTCGGAGACTGGCTGGTTAACGAGTCCATGGAGCACTTTGCTCTGGGCGATGTCACCGGTAGTTTCTGGCATCACTTCGCTTATACCATCATCGGACGGGACCAATCTCTGTGGCAGCAATTTTCCACCGCTATGCATAATGCTGCTGATAATAATGAACGCTACGAGGAAATCTGCCCGGCTTATGCCCGCGACAGCCTGCTGCAATCCGGCCCCATGTTTGATTACCTGATAGTTGACGAACTGCAAGATATGTGCCAGGACCCGTACCTGGAGGTTATGGACCTGGCGTTGCGTGGCGGTTTGCAAGGTGGTCGGTGGGCAATGTTCGCTGATTTCAACCAGCAGTTGATGAATTGGGGTCGTAACCCGGACTCCAACATCGCCAATCTGAATCAGTACCTGGGCAATGGCCAGTATGCAGAGCGGACTTTAGTGGTTAATTGCCGCAACACGTTGCCCATCATCACGGACGCTGGCAATATCAGCGGCATTGACTTGCCGGAAATTTACCAGAATACAGTCAACGGGCCGTTGCCGTCCTACGAATTCTGGCGTAACGATACCGATCTGCGCATCCAGATCGACAGGACCGTGCGCGGACTGATCAACAACGGCGAGCAAATCAGTAACATCTTTGTGCTGGGAACCAGCGCCTTGGAACAGTCAGGCTTAGACTTGCTCAATCACGCTTACGCCGGCTACGAACTGTTCGATTGCCCCGGAATATATTGGCCGCCACGGAGAGAATGTGACCAAAGTCCCTGCTGCCAAATCAGCCTTGACAACGACACGTACTTGAAATTCCGTGAAGTGCGTCGTTTCAAGGGAATGGAAAGCAGGGGCGTTATCCTGATTGTAGATCGTATGAATCTGCCCGATGACCGGGCGGCTTTGTATGTCGGGATGACCAGAGCACGCATTAATCTGATTGTATTAGCCCACGAGTCTGCGAGAGATAATCTGATTAGGCTCGTTGACCGCTCGATATAAGGCTGGGGATAGGATTCCCTTGCCCCCTAACTCCCCACTCCCCACCGCCGTCCTCGGCGCCACCACCTGGGGCACGACCCTTGCCGTCCTGGCCGCACGCGGCGGCGCCCCGGTGCGCCTCCTCTGCCGCACCGATGAAGAGGCGGAAGCGCTGCGTCATGCCAGGCAGCACGCCCGTCGTCTGCCCGGCGTGCCGTTCCCCGACACGTTGTCCGTCGAGCATGATCCGGCGGTGGCTCTGGGCGACGCCGGCCTGGTTATCATCGCCGTGCCCTCGGACCGCTTCCGCCAGAACATCCGGCGCATCGCCGGACACGTTCCCGAAGACGCCGTGGTCCTCAGTGTCACCAAGGGGCTGGAACTGCCCGCCGGCCTGCGCATGAGCGAAGTGTTGGAGCAGGAACTGCCCGCGCACTCGCCGAGCCGGTTCGCCGTGCTCTCCGGCCCCAACCTGGCCGGCGAGGTCATCGCCGGTAAGCCGGCGCTCACCGTGGTGGCGTCGCAGGACGAAGCGTCCCGCCGTCTGGCCCAGGACACCCTGATGTCGCCGACCTTCCGCGTCTATACCAGCGACGACGTGGTGGGCGTGGAACTGGGCGGCTCGCTGAAGAACATCATTGCCCTGGCCGCCGGCATTGCCGACGGGCTGGATGCCGGCGCCAACGCCAAGGCCGCCCTGGTGACCCGTGGCCTCAATGAGATCGGACGACTCGGCATCGCCGCCGGCGCCGAACTGCTCACTTTTGCCGGCCTGGCCGGCCTGGGCGACGTGATGGCGACCTGCAACAGCCCGCTGAGCCGCAACCGCCGCGTCGGGGAGGAACTGGCCCGGGGTCGTCAGCTCCCCGACATCCTGATCCGAATGGGCGCCGTGGCCGAGGGAGTCAACACCACGGTAGCCGCCCTGGAAATCGCCGAGCGCTTGGAAGTCGATATGCCCATCACCCGGCTGATGTCTCAGGTCCTGTTCGAGGGCCTCCCCGCCGCCGATTGCATACCCGTCCTGATGGAACGCCCGCCCCGCTCGGAGTGGTAGCCGCGACGAGAGCGGTCACCAGTTATTGCCACCAGCCGGAGCCGCGGAGGCGGCGCATCAGGGCACGCACCAGCGGTACGCTGATGTTGGCCGCCGTTTCTTCGTCCTCGTCGTCCTCACCCATGGAGACGAACACCAGGTTGCGGTCCCGTCGGACACGGGCCGGGATTTCCCGATATTCCATGTACTCGTTCATCAGCCGCTCCAGCAGCACCGCCAGCAGATCCGGATCGGCCCCATCGATGGCCATCTGGTACATGGGGGATTGCCCCAGCCGCGGAGCCATCCAGTCGGCCATCTCCTCGATGCCGGCGTCGTCAAAGGGATTGCCCCACTGGATTTTTTCGGTCACGCTGCTTCTCCCGGCAACTTGGTTGACCTCCGATGTTATCATGCCGCCGACGCCGGTCGGCGTCACAACGGCTCCGTACCCTCGCTCAGGATGGACAGGTATTCGTCGTAGGCGAAGAGCCGGTTGCGTCTGCGGTCGGTAAATTCCCGCGCTATTCCCATATCCACCAGCATATCCATGCCTGAGGAAGCGCCGGAGAAAGAGAGGTCGGTTCTCCGACGCACTTCAGCGAGCGATGCAATGGGACGCACCATCAGCGCTTCCTGCACGCGCAACGCAGCGTTCGCCCGGCGGCGGTTCTGCTGTATCAACCTTCGGTCAGCGGTGAAAAGTTGTGTCAGGCGTTGGGATGTATTCCAAGCTCCTTCAGCGGTTTCCTGCACGCCGTCAAGGAAGAAAGCCAGCCAGCGCTCCCAATCCCCGGTGTTCCGCACCCAGTCCAGCCTCTGGTAATAGACCGAGCGGTGTTGTTTGAGGTAGAGGCTCAGGTACAACAAAGGCTCCCGCAGCAGGCCCGCTTGGCAGAGCAGCAAGGTGATAATCAAACGCCCGATTCTCCCGTTACCGTCCAGGAAAGGGTGGACGGTTTCAAACTGCAAATGGGCCAGCCCGGCCCGTACCAACGTTGGTATCCCATCGTCGGAGGTTTTGGCGTCGAGGAAATTGACCAGTTCCGCCATGCAGGCAGAAACTTCAGTATGCGGCGGGGGCACGAAACCGGCGTTGTTGGGGTGAGTGCCGTCAATCCAGTTCTGCTGTTCGCGGAATTCGCCCGGGTGGAAATTGCTGCCGCGTCCCTTGGCGAGCAATCGGCCGTGCATCTCCCGGATCAATCGACCGGACAGCAAGCGGCCTTGCGCAATCTGTTTCAATCCGTACTCAAGAGCGTCCACATAGGTGGAAACCTCTACAACGTCGTCAACGACAGGCGCGCCCGGGGCCTCGTCCGCCTCGAACATCAGCAGATCGGACAAGGATGACTTGGTTCCTTCAATTTGAGAGGACAGGACGGCTTCCTTGCGCACGTAAGCGTAGATGAAAAGGTCTTTGTCCGGGAGTAGAGTGGATATCGCATCGAGCCGGCCCACCGCCAGCGTAGCCTGCTCCAGCTTGTGGAGCAGGCCGTCCGCGAGTTCCAGGGGAGGGTCCGGCGGCAGCGGGTAGGGTATGAACGCCTGAATGTGCTCACCGTGGTACTCGGCGAACCCGTAATGGCCTATTGGGCCTCGTTCCATTGCCGACTGCGCTCCTTGCTTATTATGCAAACCATAATAACCGCCCAAGTAATTATGATTTGCGCCGCAAATCGTAATAATAATCAGAAGGGCTGTCAATCCCGCCGCCGCTTATTACGCAAAGTATAATAACGGAAGCCACTATTACGATTTGGAGCGCAAAACGCGATAGGATGCGCCGCTCGGTCAATCCAGACTCTACACCTCCGTCAGCCACCACCGCGCCGCGCCTTCCCCGCCGGAACCGGCGGCGATCTCCGCTCCCTCCAGCAGCCACGCACCGCTGATGCCCGGTGCGTCGGCACGCAGCTCTACCACGTCGGACAGCCGGCCCTCTACCACGGCGCGGGCGTTGGCACCCGCGAACAATGGCAGCGACGCTTCAACCTGCGCACGCCGCACCGAGCGTTCACCCAGCCGTGCCTCCGCGCCCGCCTGCGCCGCCGCATAGTTGTCAATGTAGCGGCAATTCACCAGTGTCCCGGCGGCCGACGCATCCGCATCGCCGGCGCGATGCGCGGTCGTCGACTCCGCCCGCCAGCAGTGGTCGGCGGACAGTCGCAGGCTCTGCACGTAGGCCCGACCCATCCCGTTATTGCGTATCCGCAGCATCCGCCCCCGTCCTCCGATGCCCGACGCCGCCTCGGATAGCAGTTCCACCGTGATGTCGTCCGTCACGTCGGACCCCGTTCCGGCCGCGTCGTCCGTCGCCGTGTAATCGGTTTGCGACACCGGCGTTTGCACTCCCTCAATCGCCTCCCATGCTTCCGATGCCGCCAGCGCCAGGCGCTCCTGCCCCGCGTCTATCGCCAGCGGCTCGTTGAGGTTCCAGACCCTTTGCGGGCCTTCGTCAACCAACCTCTGGTAGCGGAACACCACCGCATCCTCCGTCGCCGATGCGCCGTCGTCCCGCCGCAGGTTTGAGGCGTAAGGGCCGGTGGCATCGGCAGTATCGGCCACCGCAGTTCGGGCCAGCGATGCCGGGTCATTGTGAGCCCGGATGCCCGACCGCAGCGCGGAGGATTCGAGGAGAACGCGACCGTGCCCGTCGGTGTAGATCAGACCGTGCTCCTCTCGCTGCAACCGGCGCAGCGCCCGCGCCGCCGACACCTCCCAAACCGACCGCGCCCCGCCGGTGAGCAGGACCCGACCCGAGTCCAGGCGGTGCTCGCCGGGCGCGAGGCCCGACCACGCAAGGATGGATGCCGCAACGTCGCCGGAGCGCATCGGCCCGCCCGGCAAGGCCCGACGCAACCGCACCGAACTCAGCCGCTGCATCACGTCTGCGGCTTCGATCCGACAGGTTCCGTCCGCGTAGTCGGGAGAAATGGCGGTTACCTGCCCTCGGAACAACCAGCGGCCCACGCCGAAATCGCCCCAGCGGTCTGCTGTGTTGCGGAAGCTGTGCCACAGCCCGTGCCGGCCCGAGACCGGCGCATCGGCGATCCCGTTCGCCGCCAGCACGGTCCGCCCCACGGGGTCGCTCGCTTCCAGGTTGATGGCGTGTACCCGCACGCTGTCCGCGGTCTGCTCGATTTCCAGCTCGTGCCACGTCTCCGGCGCCAGCGCGCTCCCGGACGCCAGCCGTGTCGTGATTCGGCCCGATACCCGCTCCAGCACGGTGGATGCGTGGCCGAACCGCAGCCGCAGGCAGTCGTTGGTGGCGACGCACCGCAGCACGAACCCGCCCTGGCCGTTGGTTGTTCTTCGGTAGCGCGCCGTGAGCGTTGCGGTCGCGTCTCCAGTGTCCAGCAGCGCCACCGCGTCCGACGGCGGAAACGATCCCGCCGTGCCTCGGGCCTCTCCATCCAGGACGGCAAAGCCGTTTCCCGCCGTGGCAGTCACCTCCCAGCGCGCGTCGCCGAGCGTCGCCGGCCGCTGGTCCAGGTCATCGGATCCCACGCCGACGGTGGCGAAATCGTCTTGCAGCCGGCTGACCCGTAACCTGACCTCACGGCCGGGTCTGACGTTCGTTCCCAGCGGCCCGTCATCGTTGCCGGGGGTGTACCTGTGATCGGAGTTTCCCAGCGTCAACTCCAGGCTGGCCGGCGCGGCGAACTCGGGTACCGGCAAGCCCCGGCGTCCCCAGTCCCAGCGCAGACCCAGGACGTCGTCCGAGATGTCCACGTCCTCCGTGCCCCAGATACCGTCGCCGGCCCAGTTGATCCATACCTGCCAGCGCAGCGCGGGTAGTGAAGCCGGGCCGCCCGATAGCGGTGAGATTGCGTCAGTGTTCATAGTCATGCGTATTTACGGACCTCCAAAAGAGCGGTCGGTCCGGTGGAATGAATGGTGGTTGGTGCATTTTGCCGGGGGATTGGCGCAAATGCGCGAAAACGATTAGCATCGGGGCTGCGCAAGGAGCGAAGACCATGGCCAGGCATTGGATCAGCTACAGCGTCGACGAGGATCCGCGACGGCGGCGCCGAGGCTGGCGGTGGCCATGGCAGTGGAGCCGGGGCCCTCGCTTCGGGCGTCCCCATGTGGTCCGGATCCAACCGACCCGCCAGCGCGTTCGCGGCGACGGCGAACGGCGCAGGATCTGGCCGTGGCTCCTGCTCCTGTTGCTGCTTCTGCTGCTCCTGCTCCTGGGCCTCCTGGCATGGCTCCTCCTTGACGAACCCGAGCGGTCCGGCGGCGCCGAGCGTGACAACGGCGGAAGCGAGCCCGCAGCGACCGCGGCCCCGGCTCCGGCCTCGGTTACCGGGGGCGTCGCCGTGCCGGCCAGTGGAGCCCTGGCTCTGTCTCGCACTGACGACGGAAGCACTATGGTTTCCGTGCCCGACCGGCCTACGCTGCGCCTTGGCGACGACGCCAGGCTCATGGACCTGGGCGATACCTCCTGCCACGACCAGCGGTACGTGCTGATGACCGACGGCAAGGCCATACCCATAGAGGAACTCGATGAGGCGACGGTTGAGGCGCTGGCCCGGTCCGACGTTCCCATCGATACCGTGGCCCTCAGCCCGGACGTCGACACCGGCGCCCTCCAGACCATCGCCTCCCGCACCGGCGGTACCTTCACCAAAATGGATTAGATTCCCGCCCTGGGCGCGTCTGAGAGGATCGCCCGTCACAGTCCGGAGCACGTGCCGATGATTGCCCGTACCACCGCCCAGACCACCCAGGCTTTCTTTGAAGCCGCCGACCGGCATTTCGAGGATGAGGAGCCGCTGCTGGCCTACGACAACCTGTGGGAAGCCGCAGCCCACGCCCTGACCGCGGTGTCGGATGCACGCGGCTGGCCCACCGGCGACCTGCAGGATTTGAGAACCAATGCCGAACGCCTGGCCAGCGAGGCCAGCGACCACCACCTGCGCCACCAGTTTGCCGTGGCCCAGCAGTTTCGCGCCAGGTTCAATGAAGGCTTCGTGGAGCGCCACCAGCTGGCCGACTACTGCCGCCTGATGCGCGAATTCGTCGATCGTATGCTCGCCCTGCTGGACGGGTACGGGCAGGTTGTTCCCCAGTCTTCCCAGGAGCACGCCGGTGCGGCGCGAGACTCGTTGCGGTCTGCCGAGGCGGAGTTCGCTGCGGGGAACCTTACCGCCGGCTCGGACCGGCTTTGGCAGGCGGCCGTTCACGCCGTAACGGCCGTGGCCCGTGAGCGCGGTTGGCCCAGCGATGGCCACCGGGCGGTGAAAGCCGCCGCCGACCGCCTCGCCGCCGGCGACCACGCCGTCATCGCCGGCTTCTTCGCCGTCCAGCAGTTTCACGCCAACGCCACCCACGACTTCATGGAACCCGACGACGTCGCCCGGGGCCTGCCCCTGGTGCAGGACTTCGTCCAACGGGCTCTGGCCCTGCTGGAAATTTAGGATCGGAGCTATCGTTGACTCCTTCGGGTTCCTGCGCCATAGTTGTGTCGCCATCCTCTGACCCACGGGGTTATGACGTTGATTACCCAAGCGGATTACTACCTCTTCGGCTTTCTGGGCTTTATCGTCCTGCTATTGATCGCCATCCTCGGCGTCCTTTACCGGCAGTCCCGTGCTATCGGCCGGCTGGAGGGTGAAGTCAACAGCCTCGGCCAGCAAATGCGGGAAATGAACGCCAGCCTCACCGCCCGCATTAGCGAGGTGAATGGCAGCCTCACCGCCCGCATCGAGAGACTGGAGGAGCAGATGGCAAACCTACGCGAACAGGTTGCCGAGATACGGGGATTGCTGGTATCCCTGCACGAGCGCATGGACCTGCTCATGCGCCACCGCCATGACGACGCCGGCCGCGTCGTCATTACTCCCGAAGAAGTTGCGGCCGATTGATCCCACCCGCGGCGTCTTTTCGCTGGTCGGTTTGCCAATTTCCCAATACGCCGATATTTGCCGGTCCTCAGTGTCGGCCCACAGTAATGGAAAGGTTAATGATGCTTTCTACCGCAAAATACGTCCTGCATTGGTGGCGGCTCGTGCTCAATCCCGGTCTTGCCACCCAGGGCATTCGTGAACGTCTCAGCAACCAGGAAGTGCGGATCGAACATCTCGAAAAGCGGGTCGCTGAACAAGAAGCGGAACTCCAGGTCCTGCGCCAGAGGATGGATGAACTGAGCGAACAGGTGTCCAATTTCCTCCGCCGGGAGCTGTAGCCCGCTCCGTCACCACGTCCCCAGCGCCGCCGGCCCGTCCTGCCGGAAGCGCGCCTCGAACCGCACCCGCTCGCCGGCCGCGCTGCTGATCCGGTAGGCCAGACACACGAACCGGCCCGACACCCGACGCTGGCCCGGCCCGTTGCCCGCCGGCCCGTATTCCACCGCAACCGTCCGGCCGACAATGCCCGACAGCACGGCGTCCGGGCCGATGCCCGGCGTGTCGTCCCACCTCCCCGACAGGGTGAACTCCTGGGCGATCTCCGGCCCCGCCGTCGTGCGCGGCACGCTGTCGTTCACGCCGGCCGCGTCCCGCGCGCCCAGTTCCCGTCCCAACGGCCCGACCCGTTCCACCCAGGGCGACAGGTCACGCATCGCTCCGCCGGCGTCCTCCACGGCCACGTGGCTGCGACCCGTGCTGGCATAGCCGGTCATCGCTATACCCCCAGGGCGGCGGCCCGCCGTCGGTAGGGCTTAAGCAGCGTCCGAACCGCCGGGGAGACGTCGCCCGCATCTCCCCGGCCGTCGCTCTCCGGCGTCAAGAAAGGCGCCCCAAGCCTCTCCCTCCACCAGAGGGCGGCCTGCTGCAGGCAGGCTTCGGTGACCGCCGACGGATAGCGATACACCGACACTCCCGAGTTTGTAGCGTGCGTGGCCGGCGTCGTGCCGTTGACGCCCCGCTGCACCGCAAGCGTTATCGTACCCTGCCCGTCGTCGGACACTACTGTCACGTACATCTGCTCGTCGCCGATCCGCACCGTGTGGCCGGCCGACAATGGCGCGGAAACGTCGCCGGACGCGGCCACCGTGATCTCAACGTCGCCAGCCGCCGCCTCCGCGCCCGACACCTGCAGACCCGTGTCCTCGCGCACGTCGCCGTAACCCCACAGGCCGGCGATGATCACGCCGCCCCGGCTCAGCGGAAACCGGCGGCCGCCGGCCGTGACCACGATGCGGGTGTAGGGCCGCCTATCCGGCTCCGTGGGCGCGGCGTTCAGCGGGTAGGCCAGCCAGTCCCCGGAGTTCCAGCCGATCCAACGGCCCGTGGAACCCTGGCGCACCCGCACCTCGTCGGCGGACACCAGGTCAGTCACCGCCAGCACCACCCGCCCGGTCCCGTCGAACCGACGCTCTCCCGTGGACGTAAAGAAGTGCCGGTCGCAGTAGCCGTCGATCCAGCGGGACGCCGTTTCCAGCATCCCCAGCAACCGTTCGTCCTGTCCGTCGTCCGGCGCGTTCAGAAACGCCGCCGATTTCAGCGTGGTCAGGTCACCGTAAGCGTTGGGCATCCTTCCTCCCATTGTCTGAAGCAGGATTACCGGGATTTCGGGATTGGCAGGATTGCGGCCCTTCAGTGGCGAAACCATGCCAATCCTGCTAATCCTCAAATCCGGCAAATCCTGCTTCAGACGACTACACCGTGATGTTGTACTGCAACGCCGTGTGCGTGGCCGACGCCCGCGCTCCCGTCCGCTCCATGAAGGCCAGGCGCATGCTGACCACCATGATGTTCTGCCGCTTCTGGATGTCCCGGGTGGTCTCGATCATCAGCTCCCGCCGGAAACCCAGCCGCCACTGCGTCCGGTTCACCGCCAGCAGCCGGCCCTTGGTGTTGCTGGCGCCGCCGTCGGTCACCTTGCCGTCGGCGTCCGATGGGACCATCTGCTCCGACACGATCACGGGGATGCCGTCCACCTGGGCCAGCTGCCCGTTGAGCAGCGTCGCCTGCGGGCCCAGCTTGTCCAGCGTGCGGAACTCGCCGATGCCCAGCGACTTGATGTAGGTGCCCACGTCGGCGACGTAGGCCAGCTCCGACGGCCGCACACCGTACTTGCCCAGCAGACCCCGCGCCTCGTTGAACATGTCGGCGCTGGGCGCTGCCGCGTGGTTGTTGCCCTGATCCGTGTTGTCCACCAGCGGCAGGTGCAGCAGCCCGTCGAAACCCACCAGCCAGTGCGCCTTGCCCGCCGTGTTGGCGGTAATGGTCGCGCCGTCGGCGTTGATGTTGTTCTGCGCCGTGGTGTCCGCGTTGAGCAGCACGTCGTCGATCACCTCCACGGCGTTGCGCACCAGCGTGCTGCGCACCTCCGCCGCCATGGCGATCACCGCGTCCTCCTCCAGCGTCAGCGACCACGGAACCTCGGCCACCAGCTCGTAGGCCGTAAGCGTCTGCCGGCCCGTGGTCAGCGCTGTCTCGGTGGTCGCCGTGTTCTCCGTCCCGGGATACCACGACACGTCCCCAAGTTGCAGCGGGATCTCGAAGGGGTTGGTGGGCATGTCCACCCGGGTGAACAGGCCGGCCACCAGCGTATCCACGTTGATGTCCGCCCACAGTGCCGCCGCCTCGCCGGTTGCGACGAGCTCGTCGCCGGCGCCGGCGGTGGTGCTGTCCATGGCCGCCTTCAGGTTGGCCTGCCAGTCCTCCAGCGCCCGGGGGTTCACGTCGCCCGGCTCCCGCTGCTGCGCCGCCAGCACGCTGCGCACGCAGGCCAGGTCCAGCGCGTCCATGCCCTGGTACTTGCCAAAGGGCACCCGCGGACGGTCACCGCTTCCGGCTCCACCGGCGTAGCGCGCCAGCATCGCCTGCCGCTCGCCGGAACGCTGCTTCTCGGTGAGGTCGCCCACGGCCCGGCTGAGCCTTTCCAGCTCTTCACGCAGCGGCGGCAGATCCGCGTCCATGCGCTGCCGGTAAAACTCGCGCACCTCCGCAACCTCGTTCTTGATCGTTTCCAGTTCCCAAGTCGAAAGCGTCATACCTTTGCAAACTCCTTTTCTATCTCGATCCATTCGTCAGAAGCAGGATTTGCCGAATTGCGCGGATGGGCGGGATTGGCGCCCAGCCACCATCGGACCGGATCCATCCTGCCAATCACATAAATCCTGAAAATCCTGCTTCAGACATCCTCGTCCATCCTGTTTATCCATGCCAACTCCGCAGCCCCCGCAGCAGCCCCACCACCTCGTCCAGCGCCCGACCCGTTTCCGCCGGCGCCTCTGCGGAACCGCGGGCGTCCTCCGCCAGCAGCGCCCCGCCGTTGGCCGGCACCGGCACCGCGGAGATCTCCAGCAACTCCTGCTCCAGGAACCGGATGCCCAGGAACGCGCCGTTCACCGGATCCCGCCGCTCCTCGAACCGCAGGGGCCGGAAACCGACGGACACGCCCCGCTGGTAGCCCTGGCGGTACAGCCGCTCCACCTGGCCGGCGAACTCCGTGGGCGCGAACTCCAGCCGCGCCCGCAGCGCCCGTCCGTCGCTCCACACCGCCTCCGCCCGTCCGATGGCCGGCTCGCCGTAGTCGTGGGCCCACAGCACCACCGGGTTGTCCCGGTAGGCGTCCAGCCGCCACCCCTCCGGCGCGACGGTATCGCCGTGCCGGTCCACCTCCCCCGTGGACGCCACGAAAACCAGCGAGCCGGCCCCGGCCTCCTCGACAGACCAGCCATCGCGCTCAAACCCGTCACGGCGCTCAAGCCTGTCATCCTCCCCGAAGCCATCATGGCGGCCAAACCCGTCATGTCCCCCAAACCCGCCATTCCTGCGCAAGCAGGAATCCAGGCCCCGCCCGTCCTGAGCCAGTCCAACCGCCCACCCACCATCGTTGCGAACCCGGCCCGCCAATCCAGATAATCCTTCAAATCCCGAAAATCCTGCTTCTGACGGACCCCCAATTCCCCACTTGCACACCACCGGAGCCTCGGCGACGCCCCGTCGGTAGTCGGCCAGCGCTGCCAGCAGCTCCGCCCGTCCGTCGGGCGCTCCCCGCGACGCCCGCCAGCCGGCCATGCGACCAGGCCGTCCCGGTCGTCCCGTCCGACCCGACCGCCGGCCTCCCCCATCCATCATCGTCCGCACCATCGTCATCCAGACCTCCCCGCCGGCGCGCCCGATGGTCTGCCCGACATCCACCCACTCACGCAAAAAGCCGGTGGACCCGACCCGCCATCAGGTCAGTCCACCGGCTCTCGTCTCGCTTGATTTACTACAGGCTAACGGCCCGCTGCGCCCGCCGTCAACACCACGGTGTCAGCAATATCGCCGCAATATGCTCCCAATCCAATCACTCGCCGCCCGGGACCACATCCGCGCTCCTCACCGTGAATTCGAGGATACCCTCCGTGCGGTCGTACACCATGCGCCAGCGGTCGATGATGTCCCGGCCCAGCAGGGAAGGAAGTCGGTTAATACCGTGCATCGGGTCTGCGGCCGGCGTTGCGATGAGGACGGCGACCTCGTAGCTGCGAATTTCTCTGGCGTCGCCGTCCACGAACTCCAGGATGGCGCGCTCCCTGAAATATGTCGCCGGACCGCCCACACCATAGGAGGCGACGGGGTTTTCCAGTTGGTCGAAGGGGATTGCGGCGGGTATGCCGTCCCGAGGGTGGATGCAGGTCGCATTAGCTCCGGTATCAACCAGGAAGGTTAGATCCCTGGTTATACCGAACCGGGGCAGCGTCAGGTAACCTTCAACAACGGGCTGCCCTGTGTATCCAAATTCTCCTCGAATCACAGTATCAAGGACGTTGGATCGGAGTCTAAAAACTCAATGGCGACGTTTCCGTGCCGCAGGCCCTTCTCGTCCAAAACCGTCAAGAGTTCGTCCATAGTGCCGGCTACGAACAGTTCTCCACCAGGTACCATGGCAGCCCATTGGTCTGGATATTGCTGCGTCAACGATGCTACTTGCCGCCGCATCTGTGAGGCCAAGTCCCGGTATTCCAGCATGCGCTCGATTTTGTCCTCGGTGCTCATCATTTTTCCCTCGTTGGACGGCACGACATTGTCTGCGGATGTCCTTACGTTAGCATCAGAGATCGGGCACCGTCAAAACGCGCTTAACCCTATTCCACCGCCCGCTCCAGTATCTCCCCCTCCGCCAGGTCCGCCGGCCACCCGTAGGCGTCGGACACCGCCGCGTCGGGCCGAGCGTGGACGTTGTCCAGCCACGTCGGCCGCCGGACCCGTGCGAACCCTCCAGAGACGGCTGGATGCCCCGGCCCATTCTCCTTGCTCACTGGCCGATGCCGCCCCTGACCAGCGAAACCGTCACAAAGGCAATCGCCAGGAGTACGATGAGGGCGATCGGGATAAAAGCCCTTACCCATGCTGTGAAATCATCGCCCGAGATGATCTCACGTATCCGGCTCACCATTGTGTTCGCTCCTTTGCGAAGCTTCGTCGCCGGCTGTGATGGCGTCAAAACGAAAAGAGTGCGTAAATACCCATGGATAATGCGCTCCACGGTACGTACCCTCGTATCATAGCGTCTTTCCAGCTCTCGGATTTCCACTTTATACGCATCAACATATATGGGGTAATTATTATGATCGCTCCGATCATGGCAGCCGGAATGGCAGCAATGTAAGGCAAGGCCGTCGGCGACAGTTTTTGTACCATCAGCAAAACGATTACAGTAATCCCTACAAACGCTAGAGCAGTGATTGTTATAACCACCGTTGACAGAACTACGGCAATTACGGTTGGTAACAGCACATCCCTCAGAAACCGCTTCGTTACATCAAATATCATCCAAAGGCACCTCCTCGTGCAGTGTGTGATGCCAGCTTTATCGTCCTGCAATCAGCATCCGAAGAAAGCTCGCAAAATAGCCCCCCCGGCGCCATCCATCACCGGATGCGACGGGGCAAGCGGGCTGCAGAACCGCGCTCCCAACGTGAAGAATTGCAATATAAACCCCCACAGCAAGAAAAATAGAACAATACCCACTGGAATCCCCACAGCATAGTGCAGGGGAGTGAGCCGCAACCGTGCATTCATAAAATCACCTCCACGCCGGCAAAGCCGACCCTGTGGCAAAATCATTATACTCTCCCCAGATCTATTCGCGCTAACCCCCCGCCCGCTCGTAACTATTCAGGTTCACGTTGTTGTCATTGCGAGGCGCTTGCGCCGTGGCAATCTCGTCCCCGTGCCGGAGCCGTCCCCCGAACGGTTCGCCTACATCACGAGATTGCCACGCTGCGCTCGCAATGACCGTCCCCCACATCCCTGAACAGTTACGCCCGCTCCAAATTCAGCGCCAGCAGTCGCTCCAGGATCTCCCCCTCGGCCAGGTCCGCCGGCCACCCGTAGGCCTCGGACACCGCCGCGTCGAGACGGGCGTGGATGTTGTCCAGCCAGGTCAACATCCGCCCGATCAGCCACCCCGGAGGAGGCCGATTGCGAGGAACGCAATTGCCCCCAATATGATGACGACAACAGGCACCGCCGCCCAGAAGTACTCGCCAAAAAGCTCGTCTGCAACGGCAGAGACGATTTTGCTAACCATCAGGCTCCCTCCTTTCCAAATCCTCGTTGCCCGCTGCTGCGGCGTCAATTTCCTGCTGAAACCCCACCAACAGGAACCCTATGCTGCTGCCGGCGAAAAATAAAGTAACCGCCAATCCTGAAATGAATAGCGTCGCCAGCGACAATGCCAAAAAGATTATGCCCATAACTGTCATAGTCCGTGCCGCCTTGCGCTTTACACGTTGATAGTGTGTCATTGGTTTAGTATTTCTATGAAATATTCTCATTTATAGCCCTCGATATAGTGGTGATTATTGTGCGCAACCTGCGCAATGTACTATCAATATACCACAATCCAGCAGCTATGTATCCTCCCCCGCCCGCTCCAGGTTCAGCGCCAGCAGACGCTCCAGGATCTCCCCATCCGCCAGGTCCGCCGGCCACCCGTAGGCGTCGGCCACCGCCGCGTCGAGCCGAGCGTGGACGTTCTCCAGCCACGTCGGCCGCCGGTTGTACAGGTTGGTCAGCGTCCGCCTCCGCAACTCCGCCGCGCCGACGCCGCTTGATATAAGATCCGGCGGATTCAGCCAGCCCTCCCGCAGCCGGTTCAACTCCGCCGCCGCCGCGCCGATGGCCTCCCGCTGCTCCTCCGTCGGACGCGGAAACGGGAACGTCTCAAAGCAGGTGGTTGGCGTGTAGCGAAAACCGGACTCAGCCTCACGCAGTTGCGTGCCTTTGTTCCGCGCCCAAACCTCGTGCAATCGAGAGTGCAGAACACCGAGAGTGTAGTCGTCATCGCGGGCGAATATGACCAAAGCATTATCTGGCATAATCGTCCCATCCAGCCAAGAAAAAATACGATGTTTGCTTACTCGTCCAGTAGCGATGTATCTGTCCAACCCGTCCAATGCTTTACGGATCTCAATGCTTGGCAGCTGGTACAGCCACCACATTTCGCGGGCGCGACGGTTGCGATTCCGTTCCCGTTCCGGCTTGACATTCTCTTTTACGTGCTCGAAAGGAGCTTCGTACAGTGCAGCTTCCGACAATGGCATATCTGCGCCAAAATCAATGGTGTAGATCCCGCGAGGTCTATCTAGGAGATCTCTGGCGTTTCGATAGGGTTTGACGACGTCGCTGTTGGGTTTGCCGTGCGGATTAGGAGAATTCAGCATCTCTGTGGCGACATTTCCGGCAACGTCAAAGTTACCCACGCGGTTAAAACCTTGGAAAGCGATTCCTCTATTCTCCGGGAGAGGTTTCACATCAGTCAGATCAACGCCAACCGTCAAATCAGCATTAATACTGCCTGCAACTGTGTCTCCGTCAAAGGAACGTTCAGTCTCACTTCCATCGTCGAAGCCTACGATGGAGATATGCACCATCGCGCCATCAAGAATCCACTCACGGTCAGGGTACGCCGCAAATATATCGCCACCATCTTTGATGCGCTGTAGTACCCTGCGATTCGCTCCTCCTCTGATACCCTGCGTTCCCAATAGCCCGGCTCGCCGCAATTTGCCTGCTTCTATTTGTGCCCGCGCTTTTTCAAACCAATAGCAGCACAAATCAGAACCTCTTGGCAAACGTTTGTCATAGACAGCGTAAATCGCATCAACGGTTTCGTCGCCGAGGCGACGGCGCATCATCTTATTGCCCAAAAACGGCGGGTTCCCCACGATGAACTCCGCCGCCGGCCACTCCGGTTCCGCCGGGTTGTCCGAGTCAGTGAGGTCCAGGATGGCGTCCGTCTGCCGGATGGTGTCCAGCGGCGTCAGGATGGGACGCTGCGTGTACGGGAACCCGTTGGCCTGGTGCCACTGGATGTAGCCGATCCACAGCGCCGTCCGCGCCAGTTCCGCCGCGTAGTGGTTGATTTCCAGCCCCAGCATCTGGTCCGGCTGCACCCGCGGCGTCAGCCCCAGCCACCCCCGCGCCGCCGCGTAGTCAATCACCTCCTTCTCCAAATCCAAAAGCGACCTCAGCGCGATGTACAGAAAGTTCCCGCTCCCGCACGCCGGATCCAGCACCCGCACCGACGCCAGCCGCTCCCGGAACGCCTCCAGCCGTCGCCGCGCCGGTGAATTGTCAGAAGCAGGATGCACCGGATTTGGAGGATTATCGGGATTGGAGCCGTCCAATGGAGGAAGATCCCCTAATCCTGTCCATCCTTCAAATCCCGAAAATCCTGCTTCTGACGATTCAATCTCCCCCCGCGCCGCCTCCCACTCCCGGCGCAGCGGCGTCATCACCACCGGCTCCACCACCAGCTCGATGTCGTCCGCGCCGGTGTAGTGCGCCCCCGTCTGCGCCCGCTTGGATGCGTCCAGCGCCCGCTCGAACAGCGTCCCGAAGATCGACGGCTCGATGTCCCGCCAGTTGCGCTCGCACGCCTCGCCCAGCCGTTGCAGGGCCGTGGTGCTCAGTTCCACGGTGTCCACCACGTTGAAGAGATCGCCGTTGAAGTGCGCGATCTCGTCCGCCCCCGAGAACCCGCCCGTGGCCATCTGCGCGAACAGGCTCCGCACCGCCCGATCAAAGGTCTCCGGACTGCGGTAGTGCTGCGCCACGATGCGGGTGAACAGGCCATCGGGCAGCAGCCCCGCGTCCTCCGCGTACAGGCAGAACACCAGCTGGTTCAGGTAGCGGGCCAGCCGCTCCGGCCCCGCATCGGAGTGCGGGGTGACGTTGTCTTTGGAGTTTTGGTGCGGGGTGACGGAGGAGGCTTGCTCCATGTCCACCACGATGGACTGGAACACCGCCGCCGTCTCCCGGGTCACCGCGTCCACCGAGCGCAGCCGTTCGCGGAACCGGGCCGGCGCGAAGAACACGTCCCGCAGCAACTCCAGCCGCGCCGGCTCCTCGAATTCCCCGATGCCGACGTCGTAGCGCGCCGTCTCCATCCCCGGGAAGTTGGTCTGGATCCGTATCGTCTCGAAGGACGACACGATGAGCAGCGGCGGCGTCTTCAGGTGCACCTGGTAGCGCAGGAGCTGGTCGAATGCGCCGTCCAGCTGCGCGTCCTGCCCCTTGAACTCCCAGCCGAAATGCTCCTCGTAATATGCGTCGGCGAAACCGCCCGGCACCGCCTTCTCGAAGGTGTACGCCTCCGGATCGCCAAACGCCGCCGGCGTCGCGTGGCCCACCAGCCCGCACAGGTCGTTGAAGAACGACTGCGCCCCCTGCCGCTCTCCAAACCCGGCATCCCGCCAGCGACCCACAAACTCCCCCGGCGATATGGTAGGCATCATCGGCGTCATGCTTTTGTCATTGCGACCCCGCACTCGATGTGGGGGTGGCAATCTCGCCCCCCAGAATAGCACGCAGCTCCGTACTCTAATGCGTAAATCGTCAGAAGCAGGATTTTCAAGATTCGAGGATTATCAGGATTGGATCCGTTCCATGATGGAGATCTCCCAATCCTGCCAAATCATAAAATCCCGTAAATCCTGCTTCTGACAATTTACAAAGGCGGGTACGCACGCCTTTTCTCCAGGCATTGACTATCGAGATTTCGCCCCATAGCATCAAAACAGAGACCATCACCACGCGAGGCCCCAAATGTCCATCACCCAACAGGAAATAGACACCATCAAGAGAATAATTCTCGACGGCGCGAGAACCCACTTCCCGCCCTCCGTCCAATTCCACGACGCCGAAGTCACCGTCAGGCTGAACGCTGACGAGGAGGAGTTCTTCGACGTGAGACTCCTGTACACCGCTCCCGACCCCACCAATCCCGTGCTCGACGGCCACCTGATGAACTCCTTCTTCCGGGTCACCGACGAACCCATCCGCGCCGCCGGCATCACCACGTACGCCCTGGTCCTCTACACCGAGATCAATGACCCCACCTGGCCGCAATACCGCAAGTCGCCTCATGCGTATCCACTTTCATAAATCGTCAGAATCAGGATTCCCAAGATTTACGGATTATCAGGATCGGGACCGTTTTGTGATAGATATCTCCCAATCCTGTCAAATCATAAAATCCGGTAAATCCTGCTTCTGATGTTCCCTCGCCTGCGCATCCTGTCCATCCCGTTCATCCCGTTCATCCCGTTCATCCTGTTTATCCTGTAAAAACCACCTCCCGCCCCTGACACCGCCCTCTCATCGTCTACAATTCCACCCACTACGTATCAGCACCGCGTTTACGGAGGGACCATGAAACGCAGCGAGTCCAGGATCCTCACCACCCACACCGGCAGCCTGCCCCGCTCGCCCGAACTCCAGGACCTGCTGCGCCGGCGCGAGGACCAACAGGACTTCGACCCTGAGCTGTTCCACGCCGGCGTCCGCGACGCCGTGGGCGACATACTCGACCGCCAGCAGCACGCCGGCATCGACGTGGTCAACGACGGCGAGCAGGGCCGATCCCAGTACGCCACCTACGTCAAGGAGCGGCTCACCGGCTTCGAGGGCGAGCGCGCCGTGCGCTCCCGTCCCCGCCTGGACGACGCCGATTTCCCCGAGTTCGCCGCCACGCAGACCCACATGTCCTCGCGCAACATGCCTCAGCCGGCCTGCACCGGCCCCATCGGCTGGAAGGACTGGCCCGCCGTTGAGCGCGACATCGCCAACCTGCGGGAGATGGCGACCGGCCGGGACGTGGAGGAGGTCTTCATGACCGCGGCCTCTCCGGGCGTCATTGCCAACTTCCTGCCCAACGAGCATTACGCCACCGAGGAGGAGTATCTCTACGCCTTGGCGGGGGTTATGAGGGACGAGTACAACGCCATCGCCGACGCCGGCCTGATCCTGCAACTGGACTGTCCCGACCTGGCCATGACCCGTGTCTCCCAGTTTTCCCACCTGTCTGTCGACGAGTTCAAGAAGATCGTCGAGATGCACGTCGAGGTAATCAACTGCGCCGTCCAGGGCATCGACCCGGAGCGCATGCGGCTGCACGTCTGCTGGGGCAACACCGAGGGGCCGCATCACCACGACGTGCCCCTGCGGGAGATCGTCGGCATCGTGCTGCGGGCGCGGCCCCTGGGCCTCTCCATCGAGGGGGCCAACCCCCGGCACGGCCACGAGTGGCAGGTCTGGCAGGACGTCGCCCTGCCCGACGGCAAGGTGCTGATCCCCGGCGTACTGGACACCACCACGAACTTCATCGAGCACCCCG
Source organism: Chloroflexota bacterium (assembly GCA_028873965.1). Classification (GTDB taxonomy): domain Bacteria; phylum Chloroflexota; class Dehalococcoidia; order Lucifugimonadales; family UBA3495; genus Bin87. The sequence continues at coordinate 130,724 of JAPPMU010000049.1, read as the reverse complement.
AGCTCATCGCCCAGCGCATCCTGAACTACGCCAGCGTGGTGGGTCGGGAGAACGTCATCGCGGGCAGCGACTGCGGGTTCGGCACCTCCGCCTGGGGGCGCAAGGTGGAGGCCAGCATCGCCTGGGCCAAGCTGGCCTCCATGGCCGAAGGCGCGCGGCTGGCCACGCGGGAGCTGTGGTAAATACTTCAGCGAGGTGGTCGCCCCGCCAAGCATAACGTTACGGAACCACCTCGTACTCCACCTGCGACACCTTCCGGTCTCCGTCGTACACCATCACGCCGTATTTGCCCGTGGCCCATTCAGGGTTGACAGCCCCAGCGCCCCGAACGTCTTGAGCCAAGCCATCTGCACGCCCTCCTGCTTGCCTTTTCTACCTTATCGGCCTACCCCCGCAGCACAATGTGCCTCCGCCACTCCTCCGACGCTTCTGCAAAGTCCTCGCGGTAGTGCGCCCCCCGGCTCTCCCGCCGCTGCAACGCCGCTTCTACGATGAGCCGCGCTACCACCAGCATGTTCCGCAGCTCGAAGTCTGCCGCCGTCTCCGGTTGCGGCCCGGACCCCGCGTAAAATTGGCGCTGCCACAGGTTCAGGATCCGCGCCGACAGCAGCAGCCGCGTGCCGTTGCGCGCAATGCCCACGTTGCGCCACATCAGGTGTTGCAGGTTCTCCTTCCCCCGCTCCGGCACCGTGGCGCACACCATGGCGCGGTTCGTGAGCCCGGTCCGCAGGTTGCCGTCATCGTCATCCGCCGGCGCGTACTCCGGCGCGTTGCCCAGCGTCGCCTCCACCAGCCGCCGCGAGAACACCAGCGTGTCCAGCAGCGAGTTGCTGGCCAGCCGGTTGGCCCCGTGCACCGCCGCGCAGGCCGCCTCGCCGCAGGCGTAAAGTCCCGCGATGTTGGTGCGTCCCCAGGTGTCGATGCGCACGCCGCCCATCATGTAGTGCGCCGCCGGAGCCACGGGAATCGGCTCGCGGGTGATGTCTAGTCCGTACCGCCGGCACTCGGCGTAGATCGTCGGGAACCGGCTGGTCACCGTGGCCGCCGGCAGGTGCGATATGTCCAGCATCGCCGGCCGCCCGTCGGCCCGTTCCATCTCCGCCGCAATCGCCCGCGACACCACGTCCCGGGGAGCCAGGTCCGCCATGGGATGATACGCGGACATGAACGGCTCGCCGTCCGCGTTGCGCAGTATCGCCCCCTCGCCGCGCATGGCCTCCGACAGCAGGAACGTGGGCGCGCCTTCCAGCCACAGCGCCGTGGGATGGAACTGGTAGAACTCCATGTCCATCACCTCCGCGCCCGCCAGGTACGCCAGGGCCACCCCGTCCCCGGTTGCCACCTCGGGGTTGGTCGTGTAGCGATACAGCCGTCCTGCTCCGCCGGTGCTCACCACCACCACGTCGCCATTGATCACCCGCCGCTCGCCGGCCCCTCTGCCATTGCCAACAGACCCGCTCACGGTGAGCCTGTCGAACCGCGTGGCAATCTCGTCGCCCCCGCTGCTGTCATTGCGAGGCGCTTGCGCCGTGGCAATCTCGTCGCCAACGCTCATCACCTCCACCCCTGTCACCGCTCCGTCCTCCACGCAGATGCCGATGGCGTGGGTGTACTCCAGCACCGTGATCCGCTCCGACGCGCGCACCCGGTCGGCCAGCGTATCCTCGATGTGCATCCCCGTGGCGTCGCCCCCGGCGTGCAGGATGCGGGGCATGCTGTGCGCGCCCTCACGCCCCAGCGCGATCTGCCCGTGGATGGTATCGAAGGGCACGCCCCACCGGATCAGGCCGGCGATGCTGTCCGGCCCCTGCCCGGTGAGCACGCCCACGGCCTCGGGATCGCACAGGCCGGCGCCGGCGTCCAGCGTGTCCCGCTGGTGCAGCGTCGCGGAATCCCCCGGCCCGATGGCCGCCGCGATACCGCCCTGGGCGTAGCGGCTGTTGCAGTCGTCGATGCGTCCCTTGGTCACCACCAGCACGCTGCCGTGCTCCGCCGCCAGCAGCGCCGTGTTCAGCCCGGCGATCCCGCTGCCGATGATGATGTAGTCGTATCCGGCTGGGCCGCCGGCCAGTGCGTCGGTCAACGAACGTTGGCGTCGTTCAGGCGGAGGGAGGGTCCGGGTTGTCGCCGTTGGCTTGATGATTGCTCGCTTCCTGTAACAAGGTAGCGGCTCGTTCCAGGCCAATCCGGAGCGCATCCGTCCCTTCACGCCAAATGGACAGGCCCTGCTCTGCCTCGCCGGAAGCCTGCCACAGCAGCGCGGACGCGCCGGCCGACAGCGCGCGGGCGCGGCGGTCAATTTCCTTGACGTCGGACATCAGCGCCAGCGCCTGCGCAATATTGCCCTGGAGATCGGCTCGCGCCAGCGACCCGACCTCCAGCATCAGATCTGCGGAACGGTTGACCATAGCCAATGATTCTTCTCTGAGTATCTGGCACTGGTCATCCAGCTCACGTGCTTGTCGCAGCCGCGGCAGGGCGGCCTCAAAATACCCGGATGCCTCCAAATGCGCCCGGCTGGCCTCAAGCAGCGCATTGGCCAGGGCTTCGTAAATGTCCGGCTCGCCCGATGGCGGTATCGGCAGCGCCATGGTATCCGTACCTGATCAGGATGCGTTGGGGGCGGATCCAGATTGACCGGATCAGCCCCCGATTCGGCATAGGTTGGTCGTCTAGTCGTCGTCGCCCACCGCCGCCGGCTCCCGCTCCTCGATGGGGTCCAACTGCCACGGGAAGTTCCCCTCGAACAGGAACCCGTCCTTGTTGCCCCATTCGCTCTCCGGCGACTCGTAGTAGATCTCGATCTCGTTGTCGTCCGGATCGTAGATGTACACGCCCATGGAGATGCCGTGGTCACCCAGCCTCTTGAACTTCACGCCGTGGTCCTTGCACCGCTGGTACAGCTCCTTCAGGTCGCGGAAGGAGTTCATCTGCCATGCCATGTGGGCCATGCCGACTCGCTTGTCCTCGGGGCCGGGCGCGTCCATCCCCAGCGGAATCAGGGCCAGCTCGTGGGACATGGTGGTGTCGGCGGACAGGAAGGTCATCCCGCCCGGCCGTCCCGTCATCACGGTGAGGCCGAGGACGTTCGTGTAGAAATCAACGCTGCGCTCGATGTCCCTGACCTTGATGACCAGGTGACCAAGCTGCTTCGGGGTATGGGCCATGACGATACCTCCCTTGATGGTGGTGGCGTTTCGAGTTTCGCCTTTTGTCTCATTATATCCCACCGCGACGATGGTGTGCATTGCGGGATTTTATGGTAAAACCACCATTGATATCCTCCCATAACTGGTTGATTGCCCCTTGTATAATGTTTGACCGCCAGCCAGGGTCACGGCCCACCCGCATGTGATGGATATGACGCAACGCAACATCGCGGAATCGGGGTCGCTGCCCGTGGACGAAGTGTCCGCGAACGGCAGTAACGACAACGCTCCCCGGCTGACGTTCAAGCAGGCCGACGAGCCCTGGGAGTTCGAGGAAATCTCCCAGCTCAACTACGCTTCCTTCGTCGAGGAAGTCCCCCAGCATCCATCCAACGACGCCGGCGTCCTCGTTGACCGTTTCCACGACGAGAACACCTACTTCATCTGCCGCCGCGACCGCGAACTCGTCGGCATGATCTGCGTCCGCGACCGCCGGCCCTTCTCCCTGGACGAGAAGCTGGGCAGCCTGGAGGATTACCTGCCCCAGGCCGAGGGCGCCCGCGTCTGCGAGGTCCGCCTGCTGACGGTGCGCCCCGATATGCGCCGCACTCGCGTCCTCACCGGCCTGCTGACCATGATGGCCCGCTACTGCCAGGAAGGCGGATACGACTACGTGGTCATGTCCGGCCGCGTGTCCCAGCAGGCCCTGTACAGGCACATCGGCTTCATCCCCTTCGGACCCGTGGTTGGCGACGACGCTGCGCCCTACCAGCCCATGTACCGGCCCGTGGGCAACGTCGGCGCCGAGTTCGCCGGCCTGTTCCACGACGAGGTGGACGCGCCTCCCGACGAGCCGGTGATACTGACGCCGGGCCCCGTAGCCATGCCCGACGCGGTGGTGCGCGCCTTCAACCGTCCGCCCCTCTCTCATCGTTCCCCCGAGTTTGCTGCCCTGATGCAGAGCGTCCGCCGCCGGTTGCTCGCCCTCACCAACGCCAGCCACTGCGCCGTCATGGTCGGCTCCGGCACCCTGGCCAACGACGTGGTGGCGGCCCAGCTTTCCCGTCTGGACGCGCCGGGGGTGGTCGTCACGGCCGGCGAGTTCGGCGAACGCCTGCTGGATCATGCCAACCGCATGGGGCCGCGCTACACCGCAGTGCGGCACGAATGGGGCGCTCCCCTGGACTACGACCACATCGAGAAGGCATTGTCCGACGCCGTGGACGGACAGCCCGCCGGCTGGCTCTGGACGACCCACTGCGAGACTTCCACCGGAGCCCTCGCCGACCTGCCCCGCCTCAAAGCGATGTGCCGGGAGCACGACGTCCGCCTCGCTCTGGACTGCATCAGCAGCATCGGCGCGACGCCCGTGGACCTCAGCGACGTGTGGCTGGCCAGCGGGGCCAGCGGCAAGGCACTCGCCGCCTACCCCGGCCTGGGCCTGGTGTTCTCCGGCTACCGGCCCGAACCCGACGCTACCCTGCCCCGTTACCTGGACCTGGGGTTGCACTGCGCCGGCGAAGACAGCGGCGCGGTGCCCTTCACCCTGTCGTCCAACCTGCTGGCCGCCCTGGACGCCGGGCTGGCCCGCCAGTCCGAGGCCCTGCTGTCCCGCGTGGACCGCGAGGGCCGCTGGCTTCGCGGTCAGCTGCGCGACCTGGGCTTCACCCTGGTGGCGGCTGAGGAGGAGAGCGCCGGCGCGGTAACCACCATCGCCCTGCCGCCGCGTTCTTCTACCGGACACGCGCTGGAGGCGCAGCAGATGGGCCGCAACCTGGAAGCCCACGGCTTCTACACCTCCTACGCCAGCGGATACCTGCGCCGGCGCAACTGGCTTCAGATCTGCCTCATGGGCGACACTCACCGCGGCCAGCTGGAAAGGCTGCTACCGGTGCTGGCCGCCCAGCTGGACGAGATGACCCGGGCGGGCGCCACTACGTAACCAATACTGCGGCTTCAGCGTCGGTTCATGTTTGACGTTGAAATTGCCCTTCGTAGCCCCGGCTCGCCGGCAGCCCGACGTGCTCCAGAATCAGTTGAGCGATTGCCATTCCCCGGCGCAACAGGATAGGGAATGGGCCGATGTTGTTCATCTCCAGATACAGCGGCCCCTCAAACCCGGCGTGAACGCTGGGCGCGGTAACGTGTACCGACAGTCCCAGGCGGGCCAGAGAACTTTTGCCTTCCACCCGCGCGGCGAGATGGAGCGGGAGTCGCAGGGTTTCCAGCGTCCGGGCGATTACCAACTCATTGGGGGCCATCTGGTAAGAGCCGTGTTCCGGGATGATTTCGGTTCTGCCGTTTTTCTGCAGGAAGTCCATAACCCTGAAACCGGACGCAGAGGGGTCAACGATTACACCCGGGCTGCTGTCCTGGGCCAGGACAATCAGCCGTTCGTGTAACAACAGGTCAACCGAGGAACTGCCGATACGACTGTCGTCCGGATCATCATTTATCGGCGGGTCAAAAATTAGTCGCTCTGCTGCGATTTCAGCCCGGATTTCCACGTTGGACAACGCCATCGAGTCACCCCGATGTCTTGTCCGGAAGCCGAATGATTTTTAGCAGGCTGTCCGAGTTGGCGTAAAACCGGGTTTCGCCGAAGTTGGTGGGAGGGAAAGCAACCAGTACGTCCTCGTTTCTTTCCCCGACTAACGTCGCCCACACCGTTCCGTTTTCCTCGTCAATGAGGTTCAGCCGGGTGAACGCGAATCGCTGCTTATTGCCGATGTTGAACTGTACTTCCGCTTCTATCTCGAAAGGGTCTTTCCAGATTTTCGCGTACTGCAACTTTACCGTTACCGGATGCTCATACATCCGGAACTGCTCAGCAGACCGCAATTTTGCCCCTATAATTTCCCGCAACATGGTTCTGCTCTCGTTAGCGAAATTGGCGGCTATCCTATATCGACCCCAAGTCGGCGTCAATTGCACAATGCGGCGACTCAAAATCCATCCAAATCCGCTCCAAGGAGCCCTTCCCATGCCCGTCATCCACGACCTGTCCCCCGACGCCCTGCTCACCACCACCCGCGCCGTCCGCAAGCGGCTCGACTTCGACCGGCCCATCCCCGACGAGATCATCCGCGAGTGCCTGGCCGTGGCCCAGCAAGCGCCCACCGCCAGCAACCGCCAGAACTGGCACTTCATGGTCGTCACCGACCCCGACAAGCGCCAGGCCATCGCCGACCTCTACCGCCAGGGGTGGAACCAGTACACCCAGTCGCCAACCGCCGCCACCAACCTGACCTACGACGACCCGGTTCGCGCCGCCGTGCAGGAGCGGGTTGGAGATTCCGCCCAATACCTGGCCGACAACCTGCACCGCGCTCCCGTTATGGTCATCCCCTGCATCGCCGGCCGCACCGACAGTGCGCCGGCTATTTCCCAGAGCGCCCAGTGGGGCACCATCATACCCGCGGCCTGGAGCATGATGCTGGCCGCTCGCGCCCGGGGCATCGGCTCCGTGTTCACCTGCATCCACCTGATGCACGAGGAGGCCGCCGCCGCCGTGCTGGACATTCCCTATCGCCGGATCATGCAGGCCGGCCTCATACCCCTGGCATACACCATCGGCGATCGCTTTCGCCCCGCACACCGCGAGTCGCTGGACGACATCGTCCACTGGAACCAATGGTAGGCGCGCTCCGGATTGCTGGTAGAATGATTTCCGCCGGCGGCGGCGAAATGGAGAGCGGGCGCTCAGGTGTACCCAGTTTGCAGCCGGGAACGTCAGAAGCAGGATCTTCGAGATTCAGGGATAACGGGATTGGAATCGTTCCGCGATGGAGACCTCCCAATCCTGTCAAATCATAAAATCATGTAAATCCTGCTTCTGACGATTTACGCAGGCAGGTGCGCATGAGGGAGCAGGAGGCGGCATGATTAGCATTTTCCGGCGGCGCCGTAGAGAGTCAGACAGCACGGCGCCGGGGCGCAACGGCAAAATCCGCGCCCCTGAGCAGTTCAGTCCGATACCCTGCCTGGACGGGCTGGTCTGGATCGAGGACGGCTGCCTGCACAAGTCGGGCATGGATACCAGCCAGTCCTTCCGCCTGCCCCTGACCGACGTGTCCGACATCGTTGCCGACTGGGACTTCTTCAAGGAGAACCCCACCCGCGCCGAGACCAGGATTATGGTCCAGGGTCCCGCGGGCCTCGTCCGCGCCAGCTTCGGCCCCCTGCAGTACTGGGGCATGATCAGCCTCACCGCTCACCTTCACCACGTTTACACCGAAGAGCAGACCACCGAACTCGGCGAATCCTCTGCCGAGGCGCCCGAGATGGTCGGGCCATTTGAGTGCCGTCGCGGAATGATGTGGGCCGACCGCGATTTCGTCTATCTGGGCAAGTCCGTTTCCGCCGATTCCGCCCGTGTGCCTATGTCCACCATCGACGGCGTCAAGGCCCACTGGGACCGCTCCGTCGTCAGCAACGGCCGCCGCATCCGCCTGGACGTGTTCAGCCGCCTGGGCGGCCTCATGGGCTCCGAGTTCCTGGTCAAGCAGGCCTCCGGCGTGTTCGCCCTGGTGAACTACGTCAACCAGCTGCGCACCGACCCCCCGGAATAGCGGGATATGGGCCAAAATTGGATCACCATGTCATTGCGACCCGTACTCGATACGGGGGCGGCAATCTCGTTGCCTATACGACCAAGTCGACCGGCGTCATCGCCGGAATAGTTTCTTCGACTTGGGAGTACCTGCTCCATGACGAGCGTCTGGAGGAGCAACGCCGCCGTACCGAACGGGAGCGCAGGCGCGGTGAGCAGGCGAGGGAACGAGCGCAGCATTACCGCAGACGCGCCGAGCAGGCGAGGGAACGAGCGCAGCATTACCGCAGACGCGCTGAACATGAACGTGAACGATCCGGCGAGTCACGGGAGAGCGTTGATGAGATCATAGCGGACATCCACCGCCTCCATTCCGAATTCGAAGCTGCCGCCAAAGCCCTGATCGAACGCCTTGAGGAACTCAATGGCGGCGGAAAATTCGACACCGCGTCTTGAAAGGTTTTTCGTGTGATACATTGGAATGAGATCCGACGATTGGGACGGAGGGCGACGTGATGAAGGACTTCATTGTCAACCAACTCTGCAATAGTCCGCCGGACAACCACTGTTTTTGGGCCGAGCATTACGAAGTTCTTCTGCCCGTAGCGGTCGTTGTAGTGGCTATATTGGTGCTGACCTTGGCGTTCAAGGCAGTCGATCACGTGGTCGGTAAAAAGCGGACGGCAAAAAATCGTGGGCTCGCTCGATGACTGACCAAATTTACTTCGTAATCTTTATGCTCTTTTTGGCGTATTGTGGTGCTGTGTACTCCGAGTTGGCTAACAGTATGCCGAGTTTTGGTACACAGTATTCGTGCTGCTTTATAAATCGTTCTACCGCACCGCTTCGTGGGCTTTCATCGGCGCAGCCGGATACCTGCTGACGCAGTTTCTCAAGCTGTGAATCAACTGTGCCGGGCCGCTGCCATGTCCAACGTCGCCAACCGCACCATCTTTATCCGCGATAACCTCGAGGTCATGCGCGGCATCAACTCCGCCTCCGTTGACCTCATCTACCTCGACCCGCCCTTCAACTCCAAGCGGATGTTCGAGGCCCCCATCGGCAGCCAGGCTGCCGGCGCTTCCTTCAAGGACGCCTGGACCCTGGACGACGTCAAGGAGGAGTGGGTCACCCAGATCGAGGACGAGCACCCGGCCCTGGCCCACATCATCACCGCCGCCGGCAAGGCCCACTCCGAAGGGATGCAGGCGTACCTCACGTGGATGACCGTGCGCCTCATGGAGATGCAACGGCTGCTCAAACCCACCGGCAGCATCTACCTGCACTGCGACCCCACCGCCAGCCATTACCTCAAGGCGGCCATGGACGCCGTTTTCGGCGCGGAAAACTTCCGCAGCGAAATCACCTGGAAACGTACCACCACCCACAGCGACACCAAGAACTGGGCGGCGGTCAACGACATCATCTTTTACTATGCCAATAGCGCAACGTATCTCTGGAATCCCCAATATGGAGAGTACGACCAGCAATATATCAGCACGAAATATCGTTACGACGACAACGACGGCAGGGGTCTTTACACGCTCGATAATATGACCAGCCCGAATCCCCGTCCCAACATGATGTACGAATGGCAAGGCCATGCGTCGCCGCCCAAAGGCTGGCGTTACTCCCAGGCAACCATGGCTCAGTTGGACAGCGAAGGCCGCATCTGGTATCCCGACTCGAAAGAGAGGCGTCCGAGGCTCAAACGTTACCTGAACGAGATGCCCGGGCGTATCCAGGACACCATCTGGACCGACATCGCGCCGGTGAACTCCCAGGCCAAAGAGCGCACCGGCTATCCCACGCAGAAGCCCCTGGCCCTGCTGGAGCGCATCATCAAGGCGTCATCCAACCAGGGCGACATGGTGCTTGACCCCTTCTGCGGCTGCGCCACCGCCTGCATCGCCGCCGAGCGTCTGGGCCGGCAGTGGGTCGGCATCGACATCTCCGAGAAAGCCTACGAACTGGTCATCGACCGCATGCGCCGGGAGGTCAGCCTGGGCGACGAGGAACTGCCCGCCCTCTTCGGCACGGTAACGCACCGCACCGACGTCCCCAGGCGCACCGACGCCGACGCGCCCCGCCGGTCGCCCAACATCAAGGATCTGCTCTACGGGATACAGAACGGCAATTGCGCCGGCTGCGAAATCGCCCTGCCGGCCCGCCTGCTGGAACTGGACCACGTCATCCCCCGCTCCAAAGGCGGCGCCGACGTCGATTCCAACCTGCAACTCCTCTGCGGCTGGTGCAACCGCACCAAGGGCGCCCGCAGCAACGAGTACCTCCGCGAACGCCTGGAACAAGTGGCGTGAAGCCGAACCGCGGTCCCGGTATGCTACCCTGTTTGCCGTGTTGATCGTCGTTTCGGAGGTGTATGCAATGACCGCGTCCGGACAGATGTCTTTCGAGGAACGGGAGCGCCGCGCCCTGGAAATTTATGAATCCAAAATCCGCCCGCTGATGGGTCCCGCCGACGATGGCAAGTTCGTGAGGATCGACGTTATCAGCGGCGACTACGAAATCGGAGAGAGTTCGGTCGATACCGGCAACGCGCTGCACGCCCGTCGCCCGGACGCCATCATGCACACTATTCGGGACCACCACAGCTACGTCATACGATTCCGTGCTCGCCCGGCTCGCCAGGTCAAAACGTAGCAATGACGCACTACGGCGCGGTATCCGCTATCGACGGTGTGCTTGAAGCGGAAGTCGCTCCCACCGTCCTGGGTTATGGCGGTGGGTCCGAACGTGTCACTTTCCTCGTCGACACCGGCGCTACCGGAGAGATGACGTTACCCCATGGCATCATCGCCAGGCTCAACCTTCCACTTGTTACCTATGGCAGCGCTAACGCTTCCGTTGTGTTGGCAGACGGCACGGTCAGCGTTGCCAGGGTGCATACTGCCCGGGTTTTATGGCACGACCAGGTTCGAACTGCTGAGGTCGTCAGCTTTGGCTCCGACCCCCTCATCGGCATGGGCCTACTGCGGGGCAGCAATCTCAGCGTTGACGCCATTCCCGGCGGCCTGGTAACCATCACCGAATTGCCCACCCTGTCCCGAGCGTAACTGCATCGATACCGGACCGGCCGGCAGCTCCTCCGCGTCTGGTGCAACCCCACCAGGGGCGCCCGCAGCAACGAGCACCTCCGCGAACGCCTGGAGCAGGTGGCGTGAAGTCGAATCGCGGTTCCGGTATGTTACCCTGTTTGCCGGGTTGAAGTGTCGCTTCGGAGGTGCATGCAATGACCGCGTCTAATCAGATGTCTTTCGAGGAACGGGAACGCCGCGCCTTTGAAATTTACGAATCCAAAATCCGCCCCCTGATAGGACCCGGAGATGAAAGTAAGTACGTCAAGATTGATGTTCTTTCGGGCGACTATGAAATCGGCGAAAATTCGGCTACCGCCGGGCGCATATTGCGTACCCGGCGGCCCGGTGGCGTCATCAGCACCATCCAGGGGCACCGCCCTCGGGTTATAAAGTTGCGGAGCCCTCGTCGCACCGTTCGTGTCAGCAAGGCGCAGCAATGACACACTACGGTACAGTCAACGTCAATGCCAGCGAGGCAACCGTTGCGTTGACTGTTCAAGGCCCTGACGGCGACTCTGAAGACATTATTTTTGTCATCGATACCGGAGACACCGGCGATCTGAGCCTTCCGCACGAAATTATTGCACGACTCAACCTGCCCATGATCCAGGAGGAAGAGCCCGCCGTTGCAATTCTTGCTGATGGTACGGCCAGACCGTTAAGCCTTTACTATGCTCATGTTCTATGGCACGGGCAATTGCGCGAGGTTGAGGTGGTGGACATCAGCCCCGACCCCCTCGTCGGCATGGGCCTCCTGCGGGGCAGCAACCTCAGCATTGATGCAACTCCCGGCGGCCTGGTAACCATCACCGAGTTGTCCAGCATATTCTGCTGATCCCACTACCCATCAAGGAGCACACCACCCAAGATGCCCAGCAAGAAAATCGTTCTCGCCTACTCCGGCGGCCTGGATACCTCCGTCGCCGTGCCCTGGCTCAAGGAGAACTACGACGCCGACGTCATCACCTGCACCATCGACCTGGGCATGGTGGACCTGGAGACCATCCGCCAGCGCGCCTACGCCGTGGGCGCCTCCGAGGCCGTCACCGTGGACGGCCGGGAGACGTTGGTGGAGGAGTTTCTCTGGCCCGCCCTCCGCGCCGGCGCCATCTACGAGGGTCAGTATCCCCTGGCCACCGCTTTGGGCCGTCCGCTCATCGCCCGCTACCTGGCCGACGTGGCCCGCGAGCACGATGCCGACGCCGTGGCCCACGGCTGCACCGGCAAGGGTAACGACCAGGTCCGCATCGAGGTCGGCGTCTCCGCCCTGGCTCCGGGCGTGGAGCTGATCGCCCCCATCCGCGAGTGGGGCATGAACCGCGAGGACGAGGTGCTCTACGCCCGTGAGCGCAACCTGCCCATCGCCCCTTCCAACAACAAATACAGCACCGACGAGAACCTCTGGGGCCGCAGCGCCGAGGCCGGCGAGCTTGAAGACCCCTGGGTCGAGCCCCCCGAGGATGCCTACGAGTGGACCGTCAGCCCCGCCGCCGCGCCCGACGAGCCGGCTTACGTCGAGATCCGATTCGAGGAGGGCATCCCCACCGCCGTCGATGGCGAGATCATGGCCGGCGTCGCCATGATCAGCCACCTGAACACCCTGGCCGGCGCCCACGGCATCGGCCGCATCGACCACGTGGAGAACCGGCTGGTGGGCATCAAGAGCCGCGAGGTGTACGAGTCACCGGCCGCCGTGCTGCTCCACGACGCTCACCGCGCCCTGGAGACTATGACCCTCTCCCGAGAGCAGAGCCGCTTCAAGGAACGCATCGCCCAGGAATACTCTGAGCTGGTTTACAACGGCCTGTGGTACACCGCCCACCGCCGCGACCTGGACGCCTACGTGGACAGCACCCAGCGCCACGTGACCGGCGACGTGCGCGTTCGCCTGCACAAGGGTTCCTGCGTCGTCGTCGGCCGCACCGCCGACCGCCCTCTCTACAACTACGGCCTGGCCACCTACGACCGCGCCGACGAGTTCGACCACACCGCCGCCAAAGGCTTCATCGACATCTACGGCCTCCCCGTGCGCACCCAGCGCCGCCAGCAGGGCGACTAGGCAGTGCCGTTTTCTTCCGTCAATGCCGATACTTTCCCGTCATTCCGGCGAAAGCCGGAATCCAGAGGCTCTTGGGCTATGTGATCCCTCAACTGTAGCTGCAGATTGCTGTACTGTATTCTCGCGAAAGCAGGAATGACGGTGAAAACGTCAACGCGGCCTTTATGCCCATGCGTACCCAGATTGCGGCGAGGAAATGTCAAAATCGGGATTTTCAAGATTTGATGATTACCAGGATGGGAACCGTTCTGTGATGTAGCGTTCCCAATCCTGCAAAATCATAAAATCCCGTAAATCCTGCTTCTGACGATTTACGACAGGCTAACGCTCCCGCTACTCCAGCCCAACCCGCCGCAGGGTGTAGGCTTCCCCGGCCATGATCTCCGGGATCCGCGGCGGCAGCCCGCGAAAATCATCCGTCGCCGCCGAGATCAGCCGGCCAGTCAGTGCTCCGCTGTCCTCCGACGCCAGCCACACCGCCAGCTCGGCGCACTCGTCGATGGACGCGCCGCCGCCGGAGGTCACCCGCAGCCCCAGCTGGTGGATGAAGTCCGCGCCGGCCTCGGCGGCCTGCTCTGTCATCCGGTCCCACATGCTGGTGTGCACTGAGCCCGGCCCCAGGGCGTTCACCGTAATCCCCTGGCCGTCCAGTTCCTGGGCCAGAACCTCGGTGAGCCGCACCACCGCCGCCTTGCTGGAACAGTAGGCCGACATGTTGCTCCACGCGTTGGTCGCGCCCGCCCCCGACAGGTTGATGATCTTGCCGCCCGACTGCTCCAGCATCGCGGGGATGACGGCCCGACAAACCAGGAACGTCCCCGTGACGTTGACGGTGATGGTGTTCACCCAGTCCGTGATGTCGTTGCCCTGCAGCGGCCCCACCGGCCCGGAGATCCCCGCGTTGTTGACCAACAAGTCGATCCGCCCGAACCGGTCCACCACAGCGCGGGCCAACCGCTCCGTATCCTCCTGGCTGGTGACGTCAGTCGGCACGGCAATGGCCTCGGCGCCTAGCCCCGACACAGCGCCAACCACCTCCTGCAACTCCGATTCGCTCCGCGCGGCCAGCGCCACCTTTGCCCCTTCCCGAGCGTAGGCCAGGGCAATCGCCCGCCCGATGCCGCGCCCCGCGCCCGTAATAATCGCAACCCGACCATCCAGTTTCATGTCATAACCTCACGACGTGTCCCAACCAGGGGACTATGCAGCAGCGCGGTTTCGGTGTGTAACAGAGGGCTTACACCGCCGGCGTTAGGTCCGTCCGCGCGAAATCGTTGCCCTTGAACAGCAGCGGCAGATTGCGAACCGAGGCGAGCGCGTAGGCGAAGGTGTCGCCGAAGTTCAGCGCGGCGGGATGCCTACCCTTGCCGTAGCGCCGGTTGGCTTCGCCCGCGGCCAAAGCCTGGTCATAGTCCAGAGGGACAACCTGAATATCTGGGCCTGCCAGCATATTGATCGCAGCCCGGTAAGCGTCCTCCCCTCTGCCCAGCGCGACAATCAAAAATTCCACCGCTGTAGCAGTGGATACCAAGACCGGTACATTGCTCTTCATCGCATTGGTGAAAATCTCGTATCCCTCTTCACGGGTTAATACTGCGATCAGCGCCGAAGTGTCCGCCGCCATCATTTTGGCAACCCGCGCTCGTTATAAAGTTCTTCCTGCCATACTCGGGACTCAGGGTTGGCCGGGTCGTAAGGATGCTTTTCACGGTACTTGCGTCCAAACTCCCTAACGGCTGCCCGCCGCGCCTCTGCCTCGGCTTGCTCTGCTGCGGTCAGCGGGGGCGGTGGGAGAACGTCGATCAAGGTTTGCAAGGCCTTCAGCACCGCCTGGTTGCGGGCCTGCTCGCCTTTGTAGCCCAGACGCCGGGCGACTTCGGTGGCGTACTCTTCGATGCGGGCTTCCGGTTCGGTTGCTCTGGGCAGAAAAGCCATGATGGACCGTCCTTGATGATAGGGATGTCCTATGTGGACGCCGGCGGCATCCCCGCAGGAACGCCGCCGGCGTCGCCTCAAACCCCACGGAAGCCTACACGTTCCCCAGCGCCTCGCTCAGCCGGTTCACGCCCTCGTCGATCTCGTCCTCGGTGATGTTCAGGGCCGGCATGATCCGCACCGCGTTGGGCCTAACCCCGTTCAGCAGCACGCCCGCCGCCTCCGCCGCGTCCATCACCGCCGGCATGATGTCGCTGTCAAACTGCACGGCGGCCAGCAGGCCCTTGCACCGGATCTCCTCGACGAACCCATAGCGCGCCTTCAGCCCGTTCAGCCTGTCATTCAGCACGACCTCCATGCGCTTCACGTTGCCCAGCACGTCGTTGTCCAGCAGGTAGCGCGTGCCGGCCGCCGCCGCCGCGGTGGTCAGCGCGTTGCCGCCGAAGGTGCTGCCGTGGTCGCCGTAGGTCAGCGCCATGGCGTTTTCCTTGGACAGGAACGCCCCGATGGGCACGCCGTAGCCCAGCCCCTTGGCCAGGATCATCACGTCCGGCTCAACGTCGTACTCCTGGTGCCCGAACAGGCTGCCCAGGCGACCCATGCCCGTCTGCACCTCGTCCAGGATCAGCAGGATGTTGTTCTGGTCGCACCAGGCCCGCAGCCGCTGGAAGTAGTCGTCGTCGGGGATGTTCACCCCGCCCTCGCCCTGCACCGGCTCGACCATCACGGCCACGGTGTTCTCGGTGGTGGCGTTCATCACCGCCTCCACGTCGTTGAAGTCCACGTAGGTGAACCCCTCGGGGATGGGCTCGAAGAGCTCGTGGTAATGCGGCTGGCCGGTGGCGGCCACGGCGTTCATCGTCCGCCCGTGGAAGGAGTTGAACGCGGTGATGACCTCGTAGGCGCCGTTCTTGTGCAGCTTGCCGTAGCGTCGGGCCAGCTTCAGCGCGCCCTCCACTGCCTCGGCGCCGCTGTTGCAGAAGAACACCCGGTCCATGCACGAGTTGTCGATGAGCATGGCGGCGATGTCCAGCTGGGGCAGGGTGTAGAACTGGTTCGACGTCTGGATCAGGGTCGCCGCCTGCTGGGCGATGGCCTCTACCACCACCGGCGGGCAATGCCCCAGGTTGTCTACGGCCCAGCCGGCCACGAAGTCGATGTACTCCTTGCCGTCGGCGTCCCACACTCGAGAGCCCTCGCCCCGCACGATGACCACCGGCCGTCGGCGCACGGTCTGGGCATAGTACTTCTGCTCGATGGCAATGTATTCAGCGTTGCTGGGCATGACAAATCCGCTCCCTGTGAGTGTGTAGGTAAACGCCGCCAGTCCTCGCGACGCACGAGCCATTATACCCCGCCGGCTGCCCCCGGTCTGTCATTGCGAGCGCAGCGTGGCAATCCCGCTGCCGTCCAAATCCGTAGCTCGGCTTTATGCCCGGTCAAACTCCTGCCTGCTGATCCCCAGGTCCCTGCGGATCCCGTGAATGGTTCCCGTCGCAAGATCCCGATTGCCGTGTCTTGGAACCGTGGTTTCCCGGTCATTGGCCGGGTTGATCCAGATTTCGTGCGCTCCCCCAGCCTGACGGTGAAAGGAGCATCCCAATCTTCTAAGTTTCCTGGTCAGTTCCCGGTAGGTCATACGGCTATGGAGATGCGTCCCTTGCCAGATTGGGACCGGATTATCCCCTCGGGCAAAGGCTTGCCCCGCTCCTTGTAGGAGAGAATGAATTGCTCAGCCACCGTAGCGAGCTCAGACAGGGCGCTGGCGGCGGTCTCTCCCCATGCCCTGCACCCGGGTAGCTCCGGCGTCTCCGCCATGTAAAGCCACCCCTGGTCTGCACAGGGTTCGTGCATGATGCAATCCAACTCGTACAGTTCCATTTCGATCTCCCGCGACGGAACGGCTCCAATCCTGTTAACCCGCAAATCTTGAAGATAACGTCACCCGTACTTGATACGGGGCCTGCTTCTGACAATTCAGGGCGAACCGCTACAACACCGGCGGAAACTCGGCCGGATATTCAACGAAGGTCACCCGAGGGCTGGCGTCGCCCGGTGGTTCTTCCTGCTCTCCAACTACGTAGGGCAACGCCTCAATTTCTATGGCGCGACTGAATATTTCGGCGCGGCGGGCCGCCCGCACCCGGTCGGTTTCCTGCACTGTGATCGAGATCTCGACGACGGCGTAGATGGTTTCCTGTTCCGGGTCTTCCAGGCGCAGGATGCAATCGGCGTCTTCCAGATCGTCGGCTTCATCGCGGGTTATCCGTCCGCTCCGGATGGCCGGGATCAGGATTTCGGCGTCAAAGGTTGGCGACGGCGGCCTGCCGGAGTGGAGTACCGTGCCCATTTCCATGCGATGCAGCCGTCGGATCAGCCGCCGCGAACGTTCTATGGCCCATGCCTGGTATTCGTTGCCGCTGAGCCTGCCGATTTGACCGGACACCTGGGCCAGCCCAGTCCGGAGATCGGCCACATATTGCTCGATCCGAGCCTGCCCGTCCTTCAATCCAGCCACGTCCTCTTTCAGGGTCCTCACGTCGTCCTTCAGAACCTCCACGTCGTCCTTCAGAACCCCCACGTCCTGCTCCATTTTGGTGAACCGGGCGGGGAGCCGCAACAGCTCCTCGGTGAGTATCTCGCGGCGCAGCTCCTCGCGCAGACCGTCACTGCCCCGGATGAGCCGGAGCACCCATTGGCGCAGTTCCTCCTGCAAATCAGGGCTCTGCTCAACGGCGTTCATCATATCCCGCAAACTGCTGGCGCTGGGCTGCGTCATCATTGTCACCTGCCGGCTATTATACAAAACGCGCGCCCCCGCCGGCGCTGGCGGTCATCATTCGCCCCGGCGCGCGCCGACCCTCTGGTCACCGGTTCCGCCTCAACCCATGCTAGACTGAAACCGTCGCTCGATACCACGCCCCGGATGCCCCCTTTCCAGGAGACCCGCCATGAGCAAAACGGTAAACGCCAGGTTCGCCAACGGCGTCTTCACGCCACTCGAACCCGTCGCCTTCCCGGAAGGCGCAATCGTCGCGCTCAGGATCGAAGCGGACCCCACGGAGCCAGTAGAACCGCCGCCCGTCGAACCCACACCTGGCAATGCAGGGCAATCCATCCTGGATATGTTTGACGAAATCCACCGGTCAATACCGGAAGGCGCCTTTGACGACCTCCCAACAGATTTGTCAGTGAACCTGAAGCATTATTTGTACGGTTGGCCGAAGGAGGAAGATCGGTGAGAGAGGTATTTGCCGATTCCGGTTATCTGGTTGCCATGCACAATGCCGAGGACGAAAGGCACTGAACGACGCGTGACGCAGCCGCCGTGTTCTGGGCCGTTGACGCCGCAGCCGGCGGTCAACCTTGCCGTGTCAGCTCAGTGATGGTCACCCGTCCGCCCGGGTCAGCGTCAACACTGAGGTTGCTGCCCCGGAGCAGCCGCATTCCGACGAGCGGCTCGGTTCCCATGCTGATGGCTATCGCCTCTCTTGGTTGGCCGTGCCATTCGACGCTGATTTTGTATCTGGCGTAGGCGTCGGTTGTTCCGTCGGCCACGGTAAGCAGAATGTCGGAACTTCGGATCCGATGCAGTTGGTCGATGAATCCCGGTGGCAAAATCATTTCTTCAGTGCACCCGGTGTCGATGACAAAATCGATAATCAAGTTGGCGCCGCCGGCTCCCAGGACGTTTAGACTGACAGTGGCCTCAAGATACTCGTTGACGATGCCATAGTGCATCAGCGACTTTCCTCCGTCTTGCGAAGGCGGTGGGGACTGCGAACGCGCCCGAAGCGCGATTGATGACGGTGAATGCAGTGCATAACCGCCTCGGGCCGTCGCTCCCGCAGTAGGCGCGTCAGGACAGCTTCGTTTTCACCGATTTCATAGTCTCCGGTGAGAATATCAATCAGCACGTATTTGTCCTCGTCGGACGGCGTCATCTTGGGGCGGATCTTGGCCTCGTAAATCACGTGGGCGCGGCGTTCCTGCTCAGCGTAGGGAATTTCGACGCCCGGGATTTTGCTGTCGGTCGACATGGCTGCCTCCAGCGCGCGGCTTTCAGTAGTTTAGCGGTTATAGTGTACTATGCTATCGCCGGCCGACCTCTTCAATCATTCATTGCAATCACGTCGCCATGCCCTCCTACCCCCACATCGAGCGTTATAAGCGGTAACTAACGCAGTAGACATCCTACGGAGAACCCAAACCTATGATCCTTGACTCAAATGCGCCTTTTACACCGAGGCAACTGGAACTTGATCGGTGCCCTCATTGCAGGGTTGCAACCCCGAATTTGGAGAAGTTCCAGGGGATTGAAACCGCAGACTCAGTAAGAAGGGATCGCCGTCAATGGGGTTTTTATCACTGTGCCAGGTGCGGTGGTGTTGTTACTACCGCTTGGGGAGATGATCCTTATGGAGAGCTGATACGCTTGGAAACCTACCCAAGCGACGAAAATCTTGACGACTCTATAGACGATGCTGCCAGGAACTACTTGCAGCAATGCAAGGATTCCCTTCACGCACCGTCAGGAGCGGTAATGCTTGCCGCCAGTGCGGTTGACGCGATGCTCAAAGCCAAAGGGTATAAGGACGGTAGCCTTTACCAGCGCATTAAAGACGCTGCGGATGGTCACCTTATCACGGACGATATGGCTACCTGGGCGCACCAGGTGAGACTGGATGCAAATGACCAGAGGCACGCTGATGAAAGCGCCCAATTCCCGACTACTGAGGAAGCACAAAGGTCGCTGGATTTCGCCCTGGCTTTGGCTGAAATTCTGTTCGTGCTGCCAGCGCGGGTAACACGAGGCCTACAAGAGAGCGTGAATTAACGCAGCCGTTGACCAATTCACCATGCCCTCCCACCCCCACATCGAGCGTTACCACGCCGACCTTCAGCGTTTCCGCGAGTTCGGCGGCTCCGACAACGAGCAGAGCATCCGCCGCGCCTTCGCCGTCTGCCTCGACTCCTACTGCCGCGACCACCGCGAGAAGCTCGCCCTCGTCGACGAGCTCGACGCCGGGGGCTCCTCCCGCTCGACTGGAACGGGGATACGGCCCGACGGCACCGTCAAGGACTCCCTCCGCATGGCCCGCGGCTACTGGGAGGCCAAGGACACCCACGACGACCTCGACGCCGAGATCCAGGCCAAGTTCAACCGCGGCTACCCCCGGGACAACATCCTCTTCGAGGACTCCCAGACCGCCGTGCTCATCCAGAACGGCAACGTCGCCATGCGCGTCGACATGTCCCGCCCGGGCGAGTTGCACCGCCTCATCCGCCGCTTCCTGGACTACGAGCTGCCCGAAATCGAAGAGTTCCGGCAGGCCCGCCAGCAGTTCAAGGCCGACCTGCCCGCCGTCCTCGAGAGCCTCCGCGAGGCCGTGGCCGACGCCGAGGCCGGCAACGCCGACTACCAGGCCGCCGCCGCCCTCTTCCTGAGCCTCTGCCGCCAGACCATCAGCCCCGACGTCACCGACGCCGACGTGCGCGAGATGCTGCTGCAGCACATCCTCACCCGCGACATTTTCCTGCGCGTCTTCGCCGAGGACCAGTTCCACCGCGAGAACAACGTCGCCCGCCAGCTGGACGCCCTGGAGAGCACCTTCTTCACCGGCGACGCCCGCCGCGAGGCCATCGACCGCCTCCGCCTCTACTACGGCGCCATCGGCCGCGCCGCCGACGAGATCGCCGACTACGCCGAAAAGCAGCAGTTCCTCAAGGCCATCTACGAGGACTTCTATCAGGCCTACAACCCTGCCGCCGCCGACCGCCTGGGCGTGGTGTACACCCCCAACGAGGTCGTGGACTTCATCATCCGCGGCACGGACCACCTGCTGCAGAAGCACTTCGGGCGCACCCTGGCCGATGACAACGTGCAGATTCTCGACCCGGCCACCGGCACCGGAACCTTCATCACCGGCCTCATCAACCACCTGCCCGCCGACCGCCTGGAGTACAAGTACCGCAACGAGATCCACGCCAACGAGGTGGCGATCCTCCCCTACTACATCGCCAACCTCAACATCGAGTACACCTACAAGGAGCGCACCGGCCGCTACCTGGAGTTCCCCAACCTCTGCTTCGTGGACACCCTGGACAACATGGACTGGCAGGGCGCCAGCGGCGGCGCGGTCACCCGCCAGGGCGCCTTCAACCTGGGCGGCGTCTCCGAGGAGAACTGGATCCGCGTCCAGGAGCAGAACGAAAAGGCCATCTCCGTCATCATCGGCAACCCGCCCTACAACGCCAACCAGCAGAACGAGAACGACAACAACAAGAACCGCGAGTATCCCGCCATCGACCGCCGCATCAGCGAGACCTACATCGCCGCCAGCACCGCCCAGAAGACCAAGCAGTACGACATGTACAAGCGGTTCATCCGCTGGGCGTCGGACCGCCTGGCCGACGACGGCATCATCGGCTTTATCACCAATCGGGCCTATCTGGATACTCGGCAAGATGACGGTTTTCGACAGCTAGCGGCGCAGGAATTCACCGATATTTATGTGCTCGACCTTGGTTCGGACGTGCGACGCAACCCGAAAATATCCGGCACTACTCACAACGTGTTCGGCATACAAACCGGCGTCGCCATCGGTTTCTTCGTGCGCGAAAAGGCCAAGATGGGCGAGTGCAACATCCATTACGCACGACGCGAGGATGCCGAACTCGCTTCGGAAAAACTGGCCTATTTGCGTGATGCCCCGCTGGACAGCATCGGGTTTGAAAGTATCGTTCCCGATTCGAAGTCCTACTGGCTTGACCAATCCAATAGCCGATTTGAGGAATTGCTGCCGCTTGCCAACCGAGAGACCAAACTGGCCAAGACGGCCGCTGATGAGCAGGCGGTGTTCGGGTTGTTCTCGCTTGGTATCGCCACTAACCGTGATGAATGGACTTACGATTTCGATTTCGACGCCCTCTCGAACAAAGTGCTGTTCTTTTCAAATGTGTATAGGGAAGAACTGCAACGGTATGAAAAAGAAAAGCCGGCCCCCACTGCTTTAGGTGATTGGATCGACAGGTCCATAAAATGGACATCCGAACTGGAAAGCCATCTGGTGCAAGGCGATGCAGTGCATTTTTCAACCGCAAATATGACCCGTGCCATGTACCGGCCATTCGTTGCCAAACATTGCTACTACGCGCCCATCGTTACCCATCGCCGCTATCAGATGCCTCAAATTTTCCCGCACCAGCAAATTGTAGATAACCCAACAATCAATTTC
Source organism: Chloroflexota bacterium (assembly GCA_028873965.1). Lineage (GTDB taxonomy): Bacteria > Chloroflexota > Dehalococcoidia > Lucifugimonadales > UBA3495 > Bin87. Next base: position 108,693 of record JAPPMU010000049.1, on the reverse strand, counting down.
GCTGCCAGGTATCGGTCTTTCTACGTCTTGGCATCAAACAAACTGGTTGACCTGCATTTCGTTGGCGACAACCAATGCCTCCCCCTCTACCGCTACACGCCCGACGGCGAGCGGGTCAGCAACATCACCCAGTGGGGTCTGCGCCGGTTCCGCGAGCATTACGGCGACGACGGCATCACCGCCGAGGACATCTTCGCCTACGTGTACGCCATGCTCCACGACCCCGCCTACCGCCAGCGGTTCGAGATCGACCTGCGGCGGGAGTTTCCGCGAGTCTATTTCCAGCAGGATTTCGCGTGGTGGGCCGGCAAGGGTCGGGAACTGCTGGACCTGCACCTGGGCTTTGAGACGGCCGAGCCGTGGCCTCTGGAGCGGGTGGAAATTGACAGGGATGAACGGGATAAACGGGATGAAGGGGATAGGCGCAATCCGAGGGTGATACTGCGGGCGGATAAGGAGCGGGGCATCATCCGGCTGGACGAGCAGACCACGCTGGCCGGCGTCCCCAATGAGGCGTGGTGGTACGAGCTGGGCAGCCGTTCCGCCCTGGAGTGGGTCCTCGACCAGTACAAGGAACGCAAGCCCCGCGACCCCACCATCCGCGAGCGCTTCAACACCTACCGCTTCGCCGACCACAAGGAGCGCGTCATCGACCTGCTGCGGCGGGTGTGCACGGTGAGCGTGAAGACGTATCGGATTACGGATTACGAGTTGGATAGGTGGACGGAGATTGATCCGGACGAGGGGCTGGAGTTGCGTCCCGAGGTATTGGTGGAGTTGTTGGAGTACGAGCAGGAAGTGCGAGCCGCCGGCCGCTCTGTCATGCCCGATGAGGATTTCGCCCGCCTGAAGGAAGACCTCAAAGAGCGCGGCCTCTATCCATGACCTATGACGCGGAGTTCAGCAACCGCGCCGAAACCGACTTATCCGGCCTGGATCCCCCAGTAGAACAGCGAGTGCGGCGCAGAATCTGCGAAATGGCAGCGTCAGCCCAAACGTGGCCGCATCAGGCCTTGACCGGCCAATACCGCGGCCTGTTCCGGCTGCGGGTAGGGAACTACCGCGTCAGGTACGATCTCGACCATACCAACCGACGAATAATCATTCTACGGGTCCAGCACCGCAGCGAGGCGTACCGGTGACGGCGAGCGCCGGCGCAAAGGCGTCGCTTCATTGGAGAAGCGATTATGCAGGGCATGGATTTCGACCGGGTTGCGCCCGGTGAGTTCGGGCAGCGGCCCGGGCAATTCCTTTGGGAAGATGGCCACCTGATGCTGTTCGACAACCGGGACAAGCACGAGTGGGAGACCATGGCGCTGGAAGCCTTCAACTCCTACTATGATGAATCCGATAATGATCCTGAATACCAGGCCTGGTTAGCCTCGTTGCCCGACATCCGTGAGCAGAGAGACTGACCATGGTTGGCGATATCGTCATTGCAAAGTCTATCCCGGCGGGAATTGTCAGAAGCAGGATTACCATGATTAGAGGATTTTCGGGATTTACGAACATCCTGAAAATCTCAAAATCCGGCAAATCCTGCTTCTGACAATGACTTTGCACAAGCCCTGAAGCCCGATAGCGCACCGCAGGGCGATACCCATCAGCGCGGCTGATTTGGTGGCCGGAAGTTTGTACCCGGACAGCAAAGTGCGCCCGGACCGGCTGGCTACCTTTGCCGAAAGCAGATTCGGCAATACCGTCGCCCGCCTCACCGACGCCAAAACCGCGGAAATCCTGGCCGCGGTGAGGGCTCTGTTCTGATTCCGTCCGGCGTCATTCCCGCTACAATAGGTGCGCTGGACAATGTGCTATAGCAAAGCGAGGGGCAATTATGACCGCTGAAACCACGCCGACACCGAAAACTACGGGCGAATTGACGTTGGCGGAGTTGCTGACACTGCTCCGGGAAACCGTTGCCGAAGCCTTGGGCGGGATCGTAGGCTACCCCGACGCCAAGCTGGAGCCGCGCCCGGACGCGGGCGCAGCTGCGGGGCCGGAGGCCGGAGCGGATGGCTCCAAGGCGGCCCATCCTGCGACCGGTTCGCGGGTTCGGATCGTGGACGATGAAGCCGCAGTTGCAGCAAAAATGGCGCGCAAGGTGAGCGACCTGTCGGTTGACGATCTGGAATGGTGGGTCTATTACATCGTCGATGAAGTGGGGGAAGAGTTGATCGGCGACCCGGACGCGGGTCTGGAGTTGAGCGCCTGGGCGCAGGAACAGTTGGAAAGGTCGGCGGCGGATATAGCGGCCGGCAGAACGATACCCGCGGCGCAGGTGGCGAAAGAAGTGGGGCTTGAGTGGCCCGATGATGTATAGACTGGAGCTCTCGCGCACCGCTCGATCCAATATGTCGCGTCTGGATCCGTCGGTGGAGCGGCGGGTTATGGCCGGGTTGCGGCGGTTGGCTCAAAACTGCGAGACAGTCCGGCACATCGCTCTCACCGGCCCGCACGCGGGCGAGTTCCGGTTGCGCGTTGGCGATTACCGGGCTTTGTACACCATCGACCGGGAGAACCGCCGAATAGTGGTGGAATCAATCGGGCACCGCAGCGAAGTGTACTGAGGCAATCAACCTTAAGGACAAAGGCGCTATGACAACAGAAGCAACGCAAACGGTAGCCGACTTGACTATCGCGGAGTTGGTGGCGCTGCTCCGCGAAACCGTTACGGCATCTCTTGCCGAGATAGTGGGTTGCGCGTCTGATCAGCAGGAACCATGCCAGGGCGCAGTCCCGGAAACTGAGCCAGGGGGCGGGGCGGATGATTCCGAACTCGTCCATCCGCCGGACGATTCCCATTTGACGGCAGCCACTGACGGAACCGGCGTATCGCCCAAAATGGCGCAAAAAGTGTCCGATCTTCCGGTAGCCGACTTTCAGTGGTGGATACATTATATCGTCGGAGAAGTAGGAGAAGACCTGATTGGCGACCCTGATGAGGGGCTGGAGTTCACTGAGGAATTTTTGGCGGGGTTGGACCAGTCCATAGCTGAAGCGGCGGCGGGCAAAACCATACCGGCGGAAGAAGTGTTCCGCCGGCTGGGACTGGACTAGTGGCCTATTCGCTGGAATTTACGGAAACGGCTGAAAGGGAGTTGTCCAGACTGGATGCAACGGTAGCTCAGGAGATGCGATCCGCGCTGACCCGCATGGCGGAGAATGTCGATGCGGTGCGCCACCATGCGTTGAGAGACCCCCGCTATCGCGGCCAGTTTCGCCTCCGCAGAGGCGACTACCGGGCCATCTACGAACTCGACCGTGCCAACCGCCGTGTCACCGTACACCGCGTTCAGCACCGCAGCGATGCGTATCGGTGAAGGCAAGCGCCGGCGCAATGGCTCAGGGCGAGCAGTTCGTTGACACCGTTTGGGGCGGGTGATAGCATATCCCGCAGTTAAATCGCGGTGATGGGGAGTAGTAGGCGGGGAAGGCCGCATAGAGAACCGACGGTTGGTGGAAGTCGGGGGCCCGAATTGCTGAACTCGCCCCGGAGCGTCTCGGCTGAAGCAACGTCACCCCATGCTTGATACGGGGACGATAGCGTGAGTAGGGCGAGCGGGTCGGCTCCGATAACGGCTGTGTACAAAGAGTTTCGCGTGGAGCGCTCGCCGCGGATATTCCAGGCAATGAGCGGAGCGCGGAAAAGAAGGGTGGTACCGCGGGAATCACAACCCGTCCCTTCGGGGTCGGGATTTTTTATGTCTCAACCGCATGGGAAACCGGCCGAACCGGAAACCGCAGAGATCACAGGAGAGTAGCCGTACTATGGAAATGACAGGCGCGGAGATCATTTGCGAAAGCCTGCTGCGCGAAGGCGTGGACACGATATTCGGGCTGCCCGGCGGCGCTGTATTGCCGTTCTACGGCGCGCTGTCCGGCTATCCCAAGCTGCGCCACATCCTGGTACGCCACGAGCAGGCCGCCGCCATGGCCGCCGACGGCTACGCCCGCTCCACGGGCAAGGTAGGGGTCTGCTCCGCCACCTCCGGGCCGGGGGCTACCAACCTGGTTACCGGCCTGATGGCCGCGCAGATGGACTCGGTGCCCATCGTCTGCATCACCGGCCAGGTGCCTCGCGCCGCCATCGGCCGCGACGCCTTCCAGGAAACGGACATCACCGGCATCACCCTGCCGGTCACCAAGCACAACTACCTGGTGATGGACGTGCGCGACGTTGCGCCGGCCATCAAGGAAGCCTTTTACATCGCCCGCACCGGCCGGCCCGGCCCCGTCCTGATCGACGTGCCGAAGGACGTCCTGGCCGGCGAGAAGATCGAATTCCAGTGGCCGGACGAGGTGGACCTGCCCGGTTACGTCCCGCCGGGCGACCCGGACCCGCGACAGGTCCGTGCCGCCGCCGACCTGATCAACCGCGCGCAGCGGCCCGTGATCCTGGCCGGCCACGGCGTGCTGATCTCGCGGGCGTGGGACGAGTTGCGGGAGTTGGCGGAGAAAGCGCAGATCCCGGTCATCACCACGCTGCTGGGCATCGGCGCGATGTCCACGGAGCACGTGCTGAACCTGGGAATGCCCGGGATGCACGGCATGGCCTACGCCAGCCTGGCCATCGACCGCTCCGACCTGGTGATCTCCCTGGGGGCGCGGTTCGACGACCGGGTGACGGGACGCCTCAGCGACTTTGCGCCCGGCGCCAGGATCGTCCACGTTGACGTTGACCCCACCGAGTTCAACAAGAACGTGGTTGCCGACGCCCCGGTGCTGGGCGACCTCAAGGCCAGCCTGCGCGCGCTGATCCCCCATGTCGAATCCAACGTGCACCTGGACTGGATCAAGGAAACCGATACCCTGCGGGCGGAGCACCCGTCGCTGTTCATCCGCAAGTCGGACGTGCTGCTGCCCCAGCAGGTGATGAAGCAGATTTCCGACGAAACCAACGGCGAGGCGATCATCGTGACCGGCGTGGGCCAGCACCAGATGTGGGCCGCGCAGCACTACGGCTACAAGGAGCCCAACTCGCTGATCACGTCGGGCGGCAGCGGCGCCATGGGGTACGAGGTTCCGGCGGCGCTGGGCGCCAAGGTGGGCCGGCCGGAGAAGACGGTATGGTCCATCGCCGGCGACGGCGGGTTCCAGATGACCCTGTGCGACCTGGCCACCGCCGTGGAAAACAACATCGACGTCAAGTACGCCATCCTGAACAACGGGTCGCTGGGCATGGTCCGGCAGTGGCAGGACTTCTTCTACGACAAGGACTTCTTCGCCACCATCTACAGCGGCAACCCCGACTTCGTGAAGCTGGCCGAAGCCTACGGCATCCGCGGCATCCGGGTAACCAGGCAAGAAGAGGTATCCGGCGCGATCCAGGAAGCCATGGAAACGCCGGGGCCGGTGGTGGTGGACTTCGTGGTGAAAGAAGACGAGTTCGTGTACCCGATGATCCCCGCTGGGGAGTCAGTGCACGAAATGCTGGAAGAGCCGGAGGCTGAGGGGGTGGGCTTTGAGCGCATCTAACGCCGAACAACACACCATCATCGCGCTGGTGCAGGACCGGCCCGGTGTCCTGACCCGGGTGGCCGGCCTGTTCCGGCGGCGCGGGTTCAACATCGCCAGCCTGGCCGTGGGCGCCAGCGAACAGAAGGGCTTGTCGCGCCTGACCTTCGTCGTCACCGGCGACCAGTACACCGTGGAGCAGGCCACCCGCCACCTGGAGAAGCTGATCGACGTGGTGAAGGTGTCCAACATCTCCGAGGAAGACGTGGTGGCGCGGGAGCTGGCGCTGATCAAGGTGCGGGCAACCCCATCCAACCGCAGCGAGATCCTGGAGATGGTGAACCTGTTCCGCGCCAAGGTGGTTGACGTGGGCGCCCGCTCGCTGGTGGTGGAGACCACCGGGGAGGAGGACAAGATCGACGCCCTGTACGACCTGCTGCAGCCCTTCGGCATCCTGGAGCTGATGCGCACCGGCCGCGTGGCCATGGTGCGCGGCAAGTCCGGCGGCCGGGTCAGCGACGACGTGGGCGCCGACGCCATCATCATGGGAAGAAACGGGTTCTCGGCGGAACGGGCGGTAGGCTCGGCGCCGGGACACTACGAGGGAGTCTAACCCGTATCGAATCGTCAGAAGCAGGATTTTCGAGATTATTGGGATTGACAGGATTTAGCTAACGTAATCCTGAAAATCCTGAAATCCGGCAAATCCTGCTTCTGACAAATTGCATGGTAACGACGGAAAGGCAACAAGGACAAAACAGCATGGCAGTGAACATTTACACCGATAAAGACGCCGATATGTCCTTCCTGGCGGGCAAGACCGTCGGGATGATCGGCTACGGCAGCCAGGGACACGCCCACGCATTGAACCTGCACGACAGCGGGATCAAGGTCATGGTGGGCCTGTACGAAGGCAGCGCCAGCCGCCAGGTGGCCCGGGACGCCGGCCTGGAGGTTGGCAGCGTGGCCGAGGTCGCCAAGGAAGCCGACGTGATGATGGTCGCCATCCCCGACCACGTGCAGAAGGACGTGTACCGGGACGAGATCGAGCCCAACCTGGGACCGGGCAAGGCCCTGATGTTCGCCCACGGGTTCACCATCCACTACCAGTTCGTGGTGCCGCCGCCAACGGTGGACGTGATGATGGTCGCGCCCAAGGCGCCCGGCCACCGGATGCGCGAGCACTTCGTCGAGCAGGGCATCGGCGTGCCGTGCCTGCTGGCCATCCACCAGGACGCCACCGGCAACGCCAAGAACATCGGGCTGGCCTACGCCTCCGGCATCGGCTGCGCCCGCGCCGGCGTGCTGGAGACCACCTTCAAGGACGAGACCGAGAGCGACCTGTTCGGCGAGCAGTCGGTGCTGTGCGGCGGCGTTACGGCGCTGATCAACCTGGCGTTCGAGACGCTGGTGGAGCGGGGATATCCGCCCGAAATCGCCTACTTCGAGTGCCTGCACGAGCTGAAGATGATCGTTGACCTGATCCAGCAGGGCGGGTTCAACTACATGCGCTACTCCGTCAGCGACACCGCCGAGTACGGCGACCTCACCCGTGGCACCCGCGTGGTGGACGACCACGTCCGCGAGAACATGCACCGGGTGCTGGACGACATCCAGAGCGGGTCCTTCGCCCGGGAATGGATGGCGGAGTGCGACGAAGGTCGGCACAACTTCCTGCGCCTGCGCCAGGAAGCCCGCACCAGCCGCATCCACGAGGTGGGCCGCGGCCTGCGCGAGATGATGCCGTGGATGAACCCCCGGGAGATCGAGTGATAATCCGACCAACTGTAATTGCGGAGGTTTCGTCAGAAGCAGGATTTTCAAGATTATAGGATTGGCAGGATTGCAGGAACGTAATCCTGGAAATCTTAAAATCCGGCAAATCCTGATTCTGACAAACCCCAGGAGATAGCAGGAGGTGACACATGGGCATGGAGGTACTGTGCAGAGCAGTTCACCATCGCAGTCTGGTCTTGGCGGGGCTGGCTGTGGTGGACTGCGTGTGCCTGCCCAGCCTTTCCCCATCTAGCACGACGTAACGATCACCGCTGACGCGCCCAATCCCTTGAATGAATACGATTCGCAGGGACACGATGGGCGCCCAACCCCATGGAGGGAAAGGAACCAATGGCTGCACAAGTAAAGTTTCTGGATACGACGCTGCGCGATGGCGAACAGTCGGCCGGCATCGGCATGACGGTCGATGAAAAGATACAGATCGCCCGCCAACTGGCTCGGCTGAAGGTCGACATCATCGAGGCCGGCTTCGCGGCCAGTTCGCCCGGTGACTTCCAGGCCGTCCAGCGCATCGCCGAGGACGTGCACGGTCCCATCATCTGCTCGCTGTCCCGCGCCGTGGCCGGCGACGTCGACGCCGCCTGGGGCGCCATCAAGAGCGCGCAGAAGCCCCGCATCCACGTCTTCCTGTCTTCCTCGGAAATCCACCAGATGCACCAGCTGCGGAAGGACCGGGAAGATGTCATGACCATGGCCGTGGACATGGTGTCCCGCGCCCGCGGCTACTGCGAGGACGTGGAGTTCTCGCCCATGGACGCCACGCGCACCAACCCGGACTACCTCTACCGGATGCTGGAAGAGGTCATCAAGGCCGGCGCGAGCACCATCAACATCGCCGACACCGTGGGCTACGCCATCCCGTCGGACTTCCAGACCATGCTGCGGGACATCCAGCAGAACGTCCCCGGCATCGAGAACGTCACCCTGTCGGTGCACTGCCACAATGACCTGGGCCTGGCCGTGTCCAACAGCCTGGCTGCCATCGAGGTGGGCGCGCGCCAGGTTGAGGGCTGCATCAACGGCATCGGCGAGCGGGCCGGCAACGCCTCGCTGGAAGAGATCATCATGGCGCTGGACACCCGCAAGGACCTGTTCGGCGTCGAGCTGAACGTGGACACCACGCAGATCTATCCCAGCAGCCGCCTGGTCAGCCGCATCACCGGCATGAACGTGCAGGCCAACAAGGCCATCGTCGGTGAGAACGCCTTCCGCCACGCCTCCGGCATCCACCAGGACGGCGTGCTCAAGGACCGCTCCACCTACGAGGTCATGCAGCCCGAGCGCGTGGGTCTGCCGCCGGACGTGCAGCTGGTCTTGGGCAAGCTGAGCGGCCGGGCCGGCCTGCAGGCGCGCCTGGAAGCCCTGGGCTACTCGCTGACCCGCGAGGAAGTCACCGGCGTGTACGAGCGTTTCGTGGAGCTGGCCGACAAGAAGAACGAGGTCACCGACCGCGACCTGGAAATCCTGATGGACGAGGAGAACCGGACGGCGTCGGAGCCCATCAGCTACGCCCTGGAGACGGTGCACTTCACCAGCGGGGACAAGGACATCCCCACGGCGACGGTGCGGCTCATCGGCCCCGACGGCAACGCCAAGACTGACGCCTCCACGGGCAACGGCCCGGTGGACGCCGTCTGCCGCGCCATTGACCGCGTGATCGGCACCACCGCCAGGATCGCCGACTTCCAGGTGCAAGCCGTGTCGGAAGGCCGGGACTCGGTGGGCTCGGTGTCGATCCGCATCGAGAACAACGGCCGGGTGTTCTCCGGGCGCGGCGCCAACACCGACATCATCGTCGCCAGCGCGCAAGCCTACCTGAGCGCGATGAACCGCATGCTCGCCGCCGACGAAGCGGCCGAGCTCCCGGCGGTGGGCACCACGCCGGACTAGGCTGCCGAACCTGCCTCAGCTAGACCAGCGCCCCTCGCCTGACGGTGAGGGGCGTTTATTTTGGTTAAGTTCATTCTCGCAGTATAATTTCGCAACACGGCTGAGTTTTTTGCCAGCAAGCTACTTGAAGCAGTGAGGAGCCTGATGGTCCGCCCGACGAGCGTAAAAGCACTCTCGAAGTACCGGATTTGGCTGGAATTCGACGATGGAGTCAGCGGGGAGGTTGACCTGTCCGACATGGCCGGCAGCGGCGTTTTCAAGATTTGGGACGAGCCGGGCTACTTCGACAAGGTTCATATAGCTCCTCACCGTGCCATCGCCTGGGACGACGAAGTTGAGTTGTGCCCCGATTCTCTCCATTGGGAATTGGCCAGCAAAGCCGACGGAGCGACTGCACCGGCCGTGCCATTGGCGTCGCAGGATGCCTGAAGTCTGCCGTTTCGACGGCATCGCGGTGCACAGATATTGCACAGCCAAAAAGGTTGTATCACCAAAACGTGCCGTTGGGAGACCGTCTGATGAAATTACCCACGATTGAATCCGTCCATATCCGGGGGTTCCGTTCATTGGCAGACGCAAAAATATCCGGATTGGCGGACGCAACTGTCCTGATCGGAGCCAATGGCTCCGGAAAATCAAACTTCATCCGATTTTTCGAGATGTTGAGTTGGATGCTACGTTCACACCGACTTGGTGAGTTCATAGAGCGCCAAGGTGGTGCTGACGACCAACTCTACAAGGGGAATCGAGTTACACCGCGCCTTGAGGCGGAGATCGCCCTCCGTACGTCGCGTGGCCGAAACGATTATGGTTTCGCACTCTCTTACGCCCATCCGGACCGCTTCTTCTTTACTGAAGAACGCTTCAGGTTTAGTGATAACGCGGTTGAGGGGACTGCTTCATGGGAGTATCCAAACAGCGGGCAACGCGAAGCGGCCATTGTCGAAGCTGCACAGGGCAAAATTCCCAATGTCAACCCAACCACAGCCCGGACGATAGTGTATCTTTTGCGCAGTTGCGCTGTGTATCAGTTCCACGACACGTCTGACAGTTCAAATTTCAAGCGCAGTTGGGACGTAACGGACAACACTCAGCTCCGCAGCCACGGCGGTAACTTGGCTGCGATACTATATCGTCTCGAACACGAAGACATCCGTCGGTACGAGATGATATGCCGCCAAATCGGTCGGATCCTGCCAGGGTTTAACCGTTTCGCCATTGAAGAACGGTACGGCAAAGTACTGCTACGTTGGCAATCGAAAGAGAGCGATAAGACCTTCGGAGCGCACCTGACCTCTGACGGGTCGTTGCGATTCTTTGCGCTGGTCACGCTGCTCAACTTACCGCCGGAGATGCTGCCTAACGTATTACTACTGGACGAGCCCGAGTTAGGACTACACCCGTCAGCGGTTTCGTTAGTGGGAGGAATGATCAGGTCGCTATCTAACGAACGCCAAGTGATCATTGCCACCCAATCGCCGCTGCTGGTCGACGCTTTCGAGTTGGACGAGATAATTGTCCTTGAACTGGAAGACGGGCGTACTCAAGTGCGAGAAAAGCTTGACCAAGAACGGTATCAGGTCTGGCTAGAGGAATTCACGGTCGGCGACCTCTGGCGAAAGAACCTACTCGGAGGACGACCATGATCCGGTTGGCGATTGCGGTGGAAGGCGAAACCGAGGAAGAATTTGTCAAACAGGTCTTGGCTGGCCGATTACGCCTCAGAGATGTCGAACCAATTCCGTATCTGCTCATGGGAAATGTGAACGTGCCCCGACTGAGTGGAGAGATGGCTAGATTGTTCACGGGTCACGATGCGGTAACGTCGCTGGTCGACTTTTACGGATTCGAGGGCAAAAACCAAGGTGAATCCGTCGAGGATTTGGAACATCGCATACTTACTGCGACTCGCACAAACCTACGCATTGCACCTGATCCATTTCTGGTTATTCCCTACGTCCAGCTGCACGAATTTGAGGGGTTGCTGTTTGCGGACACTCGGGCGTTCGGAACCTTGCTCAATCTGCCGGAAGGGGCTTTAGAGCGGCTACAAACCATTCGGGAACAGTTCGAGACTCCAGAGGACATTAATAACGACACCCTAACGGCACCCAGCAAGCGAATCGCGAACATAATTCCGAGGTACAACAAAAAAGTTGACGGTCCCATGCTGGCTGAAGAAGTCGGGCTAGATAGGATCTGCTCTGAATGTCCACGCTTCAACGAATGGATAGCAGATTTGGAAGCACTGGCCGAATGACTGGTTGCGGGGAGAGTCCTCGAGCGCAGTGGGTCGTCGCGCTTGACGCTTCCCCGCCCGGTCGGGTACATTGCGTCCATAATTCCGTCGTCGCCGGCGAAGAAGGACTACCCATGGCTACTTTGCAAGACCGCACCACTGTCGAGATGGAACAGGCGCTGCAGAACGGCTTCAGCCTGTCGTGGCTCCAGCAGATCAAGGATCAGGTCCCCGGCGCCGATGCAGAACTGGCGCACGATCCCACCCTGGCGCAGTACACCCCTGACCTGCTGGACGAGTCGCCCAACCAGACCCAGCGCACACGCGGGGCCATTCCCCGGGAAGGCGTGCCGCAGTTCTCCGCCTACACCTTCCGAGACAAGAAGGAAGTGTGGGGCTTCAACCTGACCAAGCTGTACCAGGAGGCCGTCTCGCGCCAGTGGTCGTCGGCCACCGACATTCCGTGGGAGACGCTGCGCCCGCTGCCCGACGACATCGAGGCCGCGCAGTGCCAACTGGCCACCTTCTTCGCGCAGGTCGAGTTCGTGGCCGCCGACGTGCCGGGCCGGTTCATCGCGCAGATGTCGCCGGACTACCACGAGGTGCGGATGTTCCTGCTGACCCAGGTGATGGACGAGTCCCGCCACATGGAAGTGTTCCGCAAGCGGGCGCTGGCCAATGGCGGCGGCCTGATGCGTATGATCGACTCCGTCAGCGACGTCACCGGCGGCAGCACCGACAACGCCCGCGAGTTCACCGAGCTTTCCAGCCGGCTGCACATCGTCGGCGAGGGCAACGTGCTGACGCTGTTCCGCTTGGGCGAGTTGATGGCGTACAACGACGCCGAGAAGGCCATCTACCGGCGGGCAGCCCAGGACGAGGCGCGCCACGTGGCCTTCGGCGTGCTGCACGCGCGTTACATGAACGAGTGCGTGCCGGAGCGGCGGGAAGAAGTCCATGCCTACCTGGACGAGGCCGAGGACCGGCAGGCCACCGGCAACGGCGGCGAGAACCCGGCGGCCCGCAGCGCCAACCTGACCGCCGAGTCGCTGGCCATCCTGCTGGGCGGCGGCGCCGACAAGGCCGACGAGGGCCAGAAGATCCTGGCCGCCATTCGCCAGCGGCAGGTCAAGGAATACTTCCAGCGCCTCAAGTCCTGCGGCTTCGACGACCGCATCGAGAACGGGCGGGTGAACCCGGCGCTGCTGGAGGTGTACCAGGCGGCGGCGTAATTCGCCACACATCGGCACTGGAATGCCGACGGCCCGTCGTCCTGAGGTCGGCGGGCCGTTGTCTATTGCATTAGGCGGGAATAGGCAGTTGTTTGCTTGTTCCGGTACGTTGCGAATTGCAGGTAGTCTATGGAAGTAATTTTCCGTACCCGGCAATTACGGCGGAATTACGAAGATCCATCTCGAGCTGTCATGGATTGGGGCCATGCGGTTGGCAGGCGTTACGCCGATCTCGTGGACAGTCTCTATGATGCCGCAGATTTTCGTCAACTTTATGATGTGAGTCGCTTACGGTTGCATCCTTTGCGGGGATCACGAACTGGCGAATTTTCAATCTATTTGACAGGAAGGTGGCGCCTTATTGTGACGCAAGGTAACACGGCACAAAGCATCATCATAGCGGAGGTGAGCAACCACTATGACGACTAGCAATGAAACAGTCTATTCCGGTTGGGCAATTCCTCCCGGCGAAGGTTTGCTGGAAGAGATTGAGTTCCGTGGCATATCGCCACCGGAACTCGCGGCGACGCTTGGCTTGTCAGTGGAAGCGATGAACGAAGTTTTTTCCGGCGAACGCGCCATCACTCCTGACATTGCGGTTGGCCTGGCGAACGCTCTGGGAATCTCCGCCCAATTCTGGCTCAACGGGGAGGCCCGATACCGGGCTACCATCGCCCGGAATTGGGAAAAGACCGGCGGCAGGAAAGAGGAATGGACGGATTGGTGCTTTGGCCGCCTGCTCCGCAAATATCAGCGTGAGGATGCGGCCGACCGCGCGGCAGTATGATTGAGCCAATAAGCCCATGACGTAAGTGAGGCATTATGACCACGCAGAATGATCCGCAGAACGGCAGCAACCCCGACGAGCCCGTCGACGATAGCAATCCCACCGGGCACTACCGGTCGTCGGCCGCCGAGCGCGTCCAGCAGGACGTGGCCGAGAACACGGCGGCCGAGCCCGAGAGCCTCGAGACCGCAGAGGTGCCCGCCGAACCGGAGGCCCCGCAGTCTCCGTCCGACCGGTTCCCCTGGATGAAGGACACGCGGCAGTGGGGAACCCGCGCCGCGCCCACCGCCCACGGGCTGACCATCGACGGGATCAACGTGGGCCTGTACGGGGAAATTCCCGAAGAGAGCCGGGAGATGACCCGGATGCCGCGCGGCTCCTTCGCCACGCCGGGAATACCCCGCCTGGACAACTACTCGGTGAACCGCAAGGACGAACTGTGGTCGGACAACGCCGCCTGGCTCTACGAGGAGGCCATCCAGCGCCGCTGGAACGCCATGCAGGACATTCCGTGGGACGAGATCCCCGACCAGCCGGAGACGCTGGAGCTGGCCTGGTGCCAGCTGTGCACTGAGCTGGGGCAGCACGCCACCGCCGAGATCGACACCATTGGCCTGTGGCTGCACCGCATGAATTACGCCTTCATCGAGCCGAAGATGTTCCTGGCCACCCAGGAGTTCGATTCGGCGCGGCACTTCGAGGCGATGCGGCACCGCGCCCTGTGCAACGGCGGCGCGCTGGGCTTGGAGTCGCCCGGCCTGATGAGCCGGCGCATGGTGGAAACCCGGGCCGGCTGGCCGGAGGTCTCCGTGTCGCTCTATATCGCCCGGGGCACTTTGACGATGCTGCTGTACCGGTTCGGGATGCACTTCGCGACCAACCCGGTGGACCGCAGGCTTTTTGGCCTGTGCCTGCAGGACAAGGCCCGGCACATGGCCTATGGCATGGCGATGCTGAAGCTGACCGTGGCCGTGAAAGGCGTGGACTTCGGCGTTTCGCTGCGCCGGATCCTGGGTTCCATTGAGAAGGACATGGCCGGCGAGATGAAGGACCCGGTGCTCTGGGAAGCAATGTCCATCGTCGCCGGAGGGTCGGTTGCGGGCATGGCCGAGGGCAAGAAGGCAGTAGACCGGCTGCGCTCGGATTACGTGCGCCAGTACCTGACCCGCCTGCACTACGCCGGCATCCAGAAGCAGGAGAGCGCCCTGCATCCCGACCTGGTGGCCGTGCTGCAACAGGGGTAAGGGAGCCAAGGCTGCCCCGCAAACCACGATGGAGCGAACCACTCAACCAGTATTTGGGCGGCATATCCCCCAGACGCTGCATTGAACCCTCGCGCGTACCCGTTTCGCTCAACTGTCATAGGACTTACGCAGTTGGGAGACTTTACACCCGTCATTCCCGCGAAAGCGGGAATCCAGTGGCCGAAATCGTTAACAGTGTTCCAGATTCGTTCACTGTGAAGCCTATGGATTCCTGCTTGCGCAGGAATGACGGGTTTGTAATTTCAAGTGCGTAACTCCTATGTCATTGCGAGCGGAGCGCGGCAATCTCGTTGCTGGAGGAACCATTCTTCGGGTAACGGGATCGCCACGTCGCTAGGCTCCTCGCGATGACAAACTGGGTACGCGTGGGCGTCAAAACGGATTGGCCACGCTCCAATAACGCAATAAACCGCACCTGACTCTGCGGGCGTTGCGGCGGCTATGGCGTAAAATAGCCGCCGCTCATGCTGATATCATCCGCGAACCTGCTGCCCGACGACATCGGGGCTTTCGTGCGCCTGGCGGTCCTTTGCGCCTTCTCCGGCGCTGTCGCCATCTGGGTCACCGGGTGGTTCCAGGCGCTGGTGGCCACCGCCTTGGGAGACCCTGCCCCCCGCGCGCAGGGGCGCCTCTTCGGCAATCCGCTGCGCCAGCTGGACATAGCCGGAATGATCCTGGCAACCGTCTCCGGTTTCGGCTGGGGGCGCCAGTTGCCGGGAGCCCCCGGACGGCAGGGACGATGGCCGTCGGTCGTGGTCGCGGCTGCCGGCCCCCTGGGAAACCTCACCGTCGCGTTTCTGCTGGCGTCGCCGGTGAAGGCGGGCCTGCTGGGTTGGACCTACCCCTCGCCGGACAGCCTGAATCTGGTGATGACGGGCGGCTTGCGCTCCGGCATATCCGACGTGGTCGGGCTGTTGATCATCTACAACCTGATGCAAGCCGCATTCCAAGTATTGCCCCTGGCGCCGCTGGCCGGCTATCGAGCGCTGGGCGCGCTGCTGCCGGCCTCGTCCGCAGAGGGACACCAGCGGTTCCAGAGGTTTGCGCCGCTGCTGCTGGTGGCATTGATCGCATCGGACTTCGTGCTGCGGCCCGGCATCCTTTGGTCCACCCTGCTCCCACCCGCCAACTGGCTGGCCGGGCTGGCCACCGGCTACTGAGTGGGGCCAAACCGCTCCGTTCGAATGGCAGACTCGGCGATGCCGACGGACAACAGGGCGTCGGCCGCGGCTTCCACGAACCCGGTGGGCCCGCAGGCGTAGGACAGCGGAACAGCGTCGCGGCCATTCATGCTGACCAACTCGTCGACGCATTCCCGCACCATGTCCGCGTCAACCCGGCGGTCATATCCAATCCAGCCCGGCGGCTGCCGTCTCGTCAACGAGCATCGCACGGCTACGTCGGCGCCACGCCGACCCACAGTGTCGAGGAACTTCCGGTAGATGATGTCCTCCGGGCCGCGCGTTGAATACAGCAGCAACGCCGGCGTGTCCGGAGCGGCCAGGTTCCGGTGCATCAGGATGGATTTCAAGGGTACGATGCCTGAGCCGCCGGCGAGCAGCAGCAGGGGGCCGTCCAGATCCGGCGTCCAGGTGAAGGGGCCGCCGATGGGGCCACGCACTTCTAGGACATCGCCCGGCTCCACCACCTCATGAAAGTACGGTGAAACCTCGCCGTCGGGTATCAGCTCTACCGTCAGATCAATGCGCGCGAAATCATTGGGAGCCGAGGCCACCGAGTAGGAGCGCTGCGCCTGGTAGCCGTCCGGAGCGGTGAGACGGACGTCGTAGTGCTGGCCGGCGCGAAACGGACGCGGCTCGGAGAGCCGCAGGGTGAAGGTCTTGGCGCGGTAGGTCTCGACAGTTACCCGCTCTACGGTGGCCAGTTGCCAAGCAGTGGCCGGCGCTGCCGCTGGGTCCTGCACTAATCACCCCAGTACCGCTGTTCCTTCCAGGGATCTCCGTACATGTGGTAACCGTACTGTTCCCAGAAGCCGGGTTGGTCCTGGGGCATGAAACGGATCCCGCGCAGCCACTTGGCGGACTTCCAGAAGTACAGGTGCGGCACCACCAGCCGAGCCGGGCCGCCATGCTCGGCGGCGATGGGCTGGCCGTCGAACTCGAAGGCGACCATGCCCCGGCCCTCCAGCACGTCCCACGTGGGCAGGTTGGTGGTATAGCCCCCGTAGGAAAAGGCCATGAGGTAGGGCGGCGGATCAGACACGCCGGCAGCGACCAGAAGATCGTCGATGGTGACCCCCTTCCATGTGGTATCCAGCTTGCTCCACTTGGTGACGCAGTGGATATCGGTGAAGATTTCCGTCTCGGGCAACGAACGAAACTGTTCCCAGTTCCACTCTCCCAGGGGTTCGCCTTCCGCGCCCACCAGGACGAAGCTCCACTGGTCCAGCGGCACGCGCTGGGTGGGTCCGGCGGTCAGCACCGGGAACCCCCGTTCCAGGTATTGACCGGGCGGGATGGGGCGAGGGGGCGTTTCGCGGCGCCGTCCGAAGAATCCACGGGTAACCATCTGCGCGCACTCCTGATGCCGACGTTATTTGTCGAGGGTATAAAATCCGCAGAATCCTGTCAAACTCCCGGCAGCGCCACCGGCCCTTCACCAACGTCGCCGGCGCGGACGGGTTCGTCAGCATTCGTAGTCGTAGCCGTCGTACCTCTCGTCGTAGTACAGGTCATCATCATCGGGCCGGCGGCGGAACTTCCCATAGAGCCATTTGCCCACGACCACCACCACCGCCAGCATCACCAACCCGCCGATGATCCACACGTCCAGGTAGGCCAGGAAGGACAGGTCAGCGGATCCATCGCCGGCCTGCAAGGCAAGCGCCAGTAAAATTAACGGGCTCATGTTCAATTCGCTATTGGTCTCAGCAGACAGCCGCACGAGAACGAACGACGGCGAGCCGTCCCGCCGGTTTGGGAGGACGCTGGTTTGTGGGCCAAGTATGTAGCGGTGGCGTTGACCGCCGCGTCGCCCATAGGCGAGGAACTGGTCTCCATTCCGTTGGGCGTGGGTCTGGGCTTGGAACCGATGCTGGTTGCAATGGTGTCCGTGGTGTTCAACATGCTGCCGGCGCTGGTGATCTCGGCGCTGTTCCGCCGGGCGGAACGAGGCACGCGAGTGTTGCGAATGGTCCTGCGGATGCGTCCTGCGCCGGTGCGGTCGGCGGCGGTTTGGGTATTGCGACGGCGCAGCCAGAGACTGTTGCGGGCGCTGGACCGCTGGGGAGTATGGGGGGTGTTGATCGTCACGCCGTGGGCCGGGGTGTATGTTACCACGCTGACCCTGGAGGTCGCCGGGATGCGCCGGGGCCGGTTGTTGGCGTCAATCGCCGCCAGCCTGATCATCCACGCGGCGATCGTCACCGTAGCATCGGTGGGAGTTTTCAGCCTTGTGTAACCGGAAATCGCCGAATCCCGCATCGTTTGCCGAATGACGTCTGCGGTTTGGATGTACAAAAATAACGCAACACGCCCGCCACGCCAACCGGCGGACGGGAAAGCAAGGCGAAGCGGGGCCAGGTGCACCAACCCACTGGCGGAGATCATGAGACAAACGGTAAATTCATTCCTGCAACACCTGATCGTTGAACGGGGCTTCTCCCAGAACACGCTGGACGCCTACAGCAACGACCTGAACCAGTTCCGCGAGTTCGTCGCGGACAGCCTCAACTCCGAGGATCAGGAAGTTTGGCGTCTGGTCGACATCAACCTGCTCAATTCGTACATCAGCGAGCTGCGGGACAACCGCAAGTACCGGGACACCACCACCGCCCGCAAGGTGGCGGCGGTACGGTCGTTCTTCGGATATCTGAGCGCAAATGGGCTGATAACCGAAGACCCGACGGAGAACCTGGGATCGCCCCGGGTGGGACGGACGGTTCCCAAGTACATCTCCGAAGAGGACGTGAAGCGCCTGCTGACCACGGCGGCGGACACCGGTACGCCGGAAGGGCGCCGGGACGCCAGCATCCTGGAACTGCTGTATGCTACCGGGCTGCGGGTGAGCGAACTGGTTGCCCTGAACGTGCAGGACATCGACTTTGAAGAGGGGTTCATCCGCACCTGGGGCAAGGGTTCCAAGGAGCGGATCGTCTACCTCTACCCCGACGCCCTGTCGAACCTCCGAGAATACATCGGCGGGGCCCGGGTCGAGCTGCTGGGCGACAAGCGCGGCGAAACGGCGCTGTACCTGAACCAGCGCGGCGAGCGGCTCACCCGGCAATGGGTGTGGAACATCCTGAAGACGGCCGCCAAAGCCGCCGACGTGGATCCCAAGATCACGCCGCACACGCTGCGGCACAGCTTTGCCACCCATCTGCTGCAAAACGGAGCGTCCCTGCGCCACGTTCAGGAATTGCTGGGACATTCCAGCATCTCCACGACGCAGGTGTACACACACCTGACCGACTCGCACGTCCGCGCCGAATACGAGCGGAGCCATCCGCGGGCGTAACCCGGAGGCGGAAGCGCCGGGGCGGCCCGGCGTCCATCCAGCCGATTGCAAACGGCGAGGGTCTGGCTACCAGGGTCTTTCGGTTGTCATTGCGAGGAGCACAGCGACGGGGCAATCCCGTTGGGAGAAGGGTCGTCGCTATGGCAACGAGATTGCCGCCCCCGCATCAAGTGCGGGGTCGCGATGACCATTCCCCACGACCCTGAACAGTTACCCAAATCCTCCGCAAGTTGCGTCTCGCCAATAAGCGGAATAGAATCTCCACAGGGTACCAGCGGGGGACCAGAGCCTGTGTTGCCGTCATTCCAGCCCAACGGCTATCTGCCACCGGGCATTCACGAAGCAACGTGGCTCCAAACTGCCGAACGCTTGGGAATCAACCCACATCGAAGGACATTACTCCGAGGCTTGTTGCGCGCCTCGGAAAACCTGCGACAATCAGGCTGTCAGAGAATATATCTCGACGGCAGCTTCGCCACGAGTAAGGAACTTCCCGAGGATTTCGACGTGGCATGGGAAACCACTGACGTAGACCCTCGACTGCTCAACCCAACACTGCTGGACTTCAGCAACCGCCGTCAAGCCCAGAAAATAGCCTTCGGCGGGGAACTTTTCCCAGCAGACTGGGAGGCCGACGAACAAGGCAGAACTTTCCTGGAGTTTTTCCAAACCGACCAGCAGGCCGTCCCTAAAGGGATAATCGCCATTGACTTGAGGACTCTCCCATGATTGAAAATGAAGAACAATACCGGGTGACTCAAGAGCGAGAGCGAACATTCTCACTGCTGGTCGAGCGCATGGAAAGCGGGGCAGCAGAGAGCATTGCTGACGAGGATCCCACAATACGCAAAGCCAAGATGGACGCTACTCGCAGCGTTTTGCACGAGCTCCGAGAGGAACTCGTAGAATGGGAGTCGCGGCAACGCCCCAAAACAACCGATTCCCGGCGGACCGCATAACCGCTCGCCGGCATTGCGGCCGGCCCTTCTTTCGCCGGAATGCGGGAGAAGAGAGAACCGAAGCACTCTGGGTCCGGTTACCCTCGCCGTTGCAGGTTCCTGATGGCCTCGTCGATGCGGCGCACCTGCTCCGTGTCTCCGGATGAGAGCCGGTAGCAACGGTCGAGGTACAGTTGCGCCAACTGCACGCCATTCGGGGTGGTGTCGTTGGCGGCGGTCACCAGTGAGCTGATGCCAAACTCGTCGGGCAGGTGCCGGCCCAGGGCGGTCATCTCGGCGATGATGTCGGCAATGGCGGCGGCATCGTTGCCTTCCTGGGCAAAGCGCAAGCGGCCCAGCAGCCGGCCCATCTCGGCCAGGCGGTCGCCCTCGCTCATGAAGCTCCAGAGCACCTCGTTTACGCCCAGGCTGTCGCCTTCGTCGGCATCCACGGCCCCGGCGAGGTGAGAGGAGCCGCCCAGGGGAATGGCGGCGTCCTCGGCGGGCAGGGTGGAGACGCCCTCCTCGCCGCTGGTACGGAACCAGGAGTCAGCGTATTCCTGGACGGCCTGCGCCACCGATTCCATCATCCGCGCCAGGTCGTAGGAAAACATGCTGCCGCCATAGACCAGGTCGTCGTTCCGGACGTTGGCCAGGCGGACCAGCTGTTCGTAGCCGCCTTCCACCAACTCGGACATCGGCGGCATGGCAAAGGCCGAGAAGTTGGCCAGCGGGCCGGAACCGGCGCTCCCCAAATGGGCGGCCAGGAAGGGCGGGACGTATTTGGTCAGGTCGGCGCTGATGGGCAGCGTGATGATGTAGGTGCCGTACACGTGGTCCGGCTCGGTATCCACGCGAAAATACAGGATCGCGTGCCCTCGCGGTCGCTGCGCATCGCCGATTTCAAACTGCAGGTCCATTGGCGCAAGTATAGATTAGGGTTGCGGCGATAGCAAAGGCGCTGACACCCGAAAATTTGATGACAATCCGCCATTGCGAACGTAGGTTCTTCACTGATAACGTATCGGCGAACCGCCAGCGAAGCGGTGATCATATCAACCACGGAGGACCAGGCATGTTGGCAACTGCTCAGACGTGCGCCGTCATTGGGTTGGACGGCCAGATAATTCAAGCGGAGACAGATATTTCGCCGGGACTGCCGGCTTTCCACATCGTTGGACTCCCGGACACGGCGGTGCAGGAGGCCAAGGAGCGGGTGCGGGCGGCGCTGCGCAACAGCGGTTGCGAGTTTCCCATGCGGCGCATCACCGTAAACCTGGCGCCGGCCGACCTGAAGAAGGCCGGGCCGGCCTACGACCTGCCCATCGCGGTGGGTATATTGCTCAGCACCGGACAGGCGCCGCCCACCGCGGAGTCGGCCATATTCCTCGGCGAGTTGTCGCTGGACGGCGGGCTGCGCCACACCGCCGGCATACTGCCGATGGTTTCCGTGGCCCGGGATCAGGGCATAAGTTCAGTGTACGTGCCGGCGGTAGACGCGCCCGAAGCGGCCCTGGTGGATGGAGTACGGGTGTATCCCGTGGATACGTTGGCGCAACTGCTGTCCCACCTGCAGGGCGAGGCGGCGATTTCCCCGTTCCCGCAAAACGGCGTGCACCTCAACGGAAACCGTGAACAGCCCGGGAGCACCGATCTATGCCACATCCGGGGGCAGGACCACGCCAAGCGAGCGTTGGAAGTGGCTGCGGCCGGTTTCCATAACATCCTGCTGAGCGGCCCGCCGGGTTCGGGCAAGACCCTGCTGGCCCGCGCGCTGCCCGGCATCCTGCCCTACCTGACCCCCGACGAGGCGCTGGACGTCACCAAGATCTACAGCGTGAGCGGCAACCTGCCGCCGGACAGCCCGCTGGTAGCCCAGCGACCGTTTCGCGCCCCGCACTACACGATATCCAACGCCGGCCTGGTGGGCGGTGGCCGGATGCTGCGCCCCGGCGAGATCACGCTGAGCCATCGGGGCGTGCTTTTCCTGGACGAGCTGCCGGAATTCGGACACGCCGCGCTGGAATCGCTGCGGCAGCCCCTGGAGGACAAAACGGTGACCATCACGCGGGTCAGCGGAACGGTGACCTATCCGGCAAGCTTCATGCTGGCGGGGGCGATGAACCCATGCCCGTGCGGCTACGCGTCGCATCCGCGCAAGGAGTGCGTATGCAGCCCGTCGGCACGGGCCCGGTACCAGCGGCGCATCAGCGGTCCGCTGCTGGAACGCATCGACATCTTCGTGGAGGTGCCGCCGGTGGAATACGACAGCCTGTTGGGTCGGGCGGAGGCGGAGAGTTCGGCGGCAGTCCGGGAGCGCGTGGTCGCGGCGCGCGTCATCCAGGAGAGGCGATTTGCCGAGGTATTGGAGACGCGCGGGCTGTCCAACGCCGAAATGTCCGGATCAATGATCTGGGAGCATTGCCATCTGCAGGATGACGCGCAGGCGCTGTTGCAGCGGGCCTCGCAGCAGCTCGACCTTTCGGCCCGGGCGTTGCACCGGGTGGTCAAGGTGGCGCGCACGGTTGCCGATCTCGCCGGAGCCGAACGGATCGGACCGGCGCATCTCGCGGAGGCGCTGCAATACCGCGCTCGGGAGCTGATCTGACCGGCATCGGTAAACCCGACCTTGATGGACAACACTCACAGGATTTAGGATGTGAACAACACAATTCGCTACGATGACGATGCGGAACGAGCGTCGATCTTCACCGTGCCGGTGCGACGCATCAGGCCCCACTTCTGGACGTTCAGCGTCTTTTTCATCGCCACCACTCTTTTCTATGTCTACGTTCACGCGATAGACGCTGCCATTTCATCGTGGCAAGACACGCCATCGGCTATCATGGGCGATGTTGTGTACGCCGCCGGGTTCTGGATCATATTCAGCCCGATCCTGGTCGAAGGAGTCGCTATGGTTTTCGCCGCAATTTTCCGACAGAAGACACGTAAAGAGGGACGAGAGGAAGGGCGTGTGGAGGGACGAGAGGAGGGACGAGAGGAAGGACGTGAGGAAGGACGGAAAGAAGGACAGGCAGTAGGGCGGGAAGAAGCCGACGCTGCCTGGCGTGAGTGGAACCGGCGCCGCGAGGAAGCCATCGCCGAGGGTAAGCCGTTTGACGAGCCTACTCCCGATTCTAGGAACGGAAAAACAACGTGAGAGCCTAGCGGACCGGCGGCGACATCCGCCGGCGAACGCTGCGTCCGCAGCGCGTTTCTGGATCGTGCTCAGCCTCGATCCTGGTCGAAGGAGTCGCCATGGTTTTCGCCGCAATTTTCCGACAGAAGACACGTAAAGAGGGACGAGAGGAAGGGCGTGTGGAGGGACGAGAGGAGGGACGTGAGGAAGGACGGAAAGAAGGACAGGCAGTAGGGCGGGAAGAAGCCGACGCTGCCTGGCGTGAGTGGAACCAGCGACGGTTGCAAGCCATGGCCGAGGGGATACCGTTCGATGAACCTACTCCAGACCTCGTGCGTGGGACGAGTCCACCGGACTCTGAACAGCCGTCCAAGCCGCCACGCTAGCGGAAGAGGTGGCGCAGCACGAAGGAAATGGCTTGGCGCAGCTTGGTGTGCTCAGCCACGCGAACGGTGATGTAGATGTGCCCGCTGGCTCCGCCGTCCAACCCCGCGTTCCCCTGCCCGCGGAGACGGAGGCGACGGCCATCAGCGACGCCGGCGGGTATGGTGGCGCTGAGCCACAAATCCCGCCGCAACCGCTGTTCTCCGGCACACCGCCAACACTGACCTGCCTCCAGGGTCTCCTCCGGCTCGAATCCGGTCCCCCGGCAACGCTGACAGGTCTCCGTGCGCGTAACCGGGAATACTTTGCGCATTCCCTGTCTCGCCTCCCGGCCTGTAATCAGGAGGGCGGCTTCAAGATCCTCACCACGCTGGGGGGATGACGGTGAATAGGTACGAGGACGCGAGGGACGAGTTGCGCTGGGGCGGGCAGCATTGCGCTGACTCTGGCGGCGTGGCTCGGCGGCCGGCGGCTCGCTTACCCCGTATATATCGTAGTGGCGGCGGCGCTGCGGATCAGACAGGGTGGCGTACGCCTGATTGATCTCTTTCATGCGGGCTTCAGCTTCGGGCCCGGCGTTGAGGTCCGGATGATACCGCCGGGCCAGCCGGCGGTAGGCGGCGCGGATTTCTTCCGTCGTGGCCGCCGCCGGCACGCCAAGGATGCTGTAGCAATCGCCGTTCATGGTGTGGTCGGGATACGCGGTAATGCTAGCAGGTAATGCTCTGAATAATCACTGGCAATACCAGCGAGTTTGCCAATTGTCAGTGGGGATGGTACCCTGAAAGGGTCGGGGCGGGGCGTAGCGCAGCCCGGTAGCGCACCTGCATGGGGTGCAGGGGGTCGCCAGTTCGAATCTGGCCGCCCCGACCATTTCCAACAAGCCTCAACAGGCAGGGCGTCCCCCGGGGCGCCTTTTGCGTTACATGGCGGTGCGCCCGCCGTCCACGACAACCTCGCTCCCGGTGACGAACGATGCTTCGTCGGACGCCAGATAGACCACGGCGTAGGCAATATCCTCGGGCCTGCCGATGCGACCCAGGGGTACGCGCCGGCGCTGCTCCTCGTCGCTGAGCCCGCTGCCGCGATTGGCGCGGGACTCCTGCAACATGGGTGTGTCGATCGGGCCGGGATGCACGGAGTTGCAGCGAATACCCTCGCTGGCGTGCTGGATGGCGGTGGACTTGGTGAAAAGCCGCACGGCCCCCTTGGTGCTGCTGTAACCGGCGAGGTTGTAATCGTTGCCCACCAAGCCGGCCGTGGAGGATATGTTCACAATGCTCCCGCCGCCGGCTTCTCGCAAGGCGGGCAGGGAGGTCTTGGTGCCCAGGAAAACGCCCTTGGCGTTGACGTCGAAAAGGCGGTCCCATTCCTCGACAGTCATTTCCTCGATGCTGCGCCCCAGCACGATGCCGGCGTTGTTCACCAGCACGTTGAGCTTGCCGTATTCGGAAACGGCGGCATCGACCGCAGTCTGCCAGTCGGACTCGCTGGTTACGTCCAGGTGGACGTAGGTGGCCTGGCCGCCCAGTTCCCTGATTTCAGCCTCCACCCTCCGACCCTCGTCGTCCAGGATGTCACCAAACACCACGCTCGCGCCCTCGGCGGCGAACATCCTGGCCTCCACCGCGCCCTGACCGCGCGCGCCGCCGCTGATGAGAGCGACCTTACCGTCTAGCCTGCCCATAGTTGTCTCCTTATGCAGCATGAAAATGGTTGCGGTCATCCGTCAGAAGCAGGATTTTCAAGATTATTAAATTGGCAGGATTAGGGAAGTGTAATCCCGAAAATCCTGAAATCCAGTAAATCCTGATTCTGACGAAATTACCCTGTGGCGGTTACTCATGCCCGAACATCAGTCGCCCTACCTCAAACGCGAAACCCGGCAGGACGTCCTCCCCATCCAACGCTGCCGGATCCTCCAGCATTTCCATCTCACGCCCGCGGCGAAAGACGTAGACGCGACGGTCAATGGCGTCCAGCATCCAGCCCAGCCGGGCGCCGGCCTCCATCCACTCCGCCATTTTCGCCAAGAGGGGCGGTAGCCGATCGCTGCGGGAGCGGACTTCCACCACGAAATCGGGCGCGCCGTTAATGGTGCCATACAGCTCTCGCTCAGTGAGATTGTCGAACCGCTCCTGAGTGATCCAGGCGGCGTCGGGCATCAACTGCGCGCCGCTGGGAAGGCGGAACCCGACGGTTTGGGAGAAGTGCGCTCCGGGGTTGCGCCGGTCCCACATACCGAGGTCAGCGTTGATTACGGTCTCGTCGCGGTTGCTCAAAGTGCCTGACGGGGCCATTACGATAAGCTCTCCCCGGGCGGAAAACTGAAAGTCGTAGGGTTCGTTGTCCCGGGTGAGCTGGACAAGCCGCTCGCCGAAATCAGGGGCGCTTCCGTCCACGCCCAGGGCCTTCAAGTTCAGGCGCAATTCGCTGCCGAAGGCCATGGGCATATCGGGTTCGTAATGGGGAGCATCAGGAGCCTCGACGGTCGGCTCTTTTGGCGTGGTCGTAACCATCTCTCAAACCTTTGCGACAACGACATTCTGGATTCCCGCTTTCGCCGGAATGACGGAGAAATGCTTACCCGGAAATAACTTCCTTGAATTCGCGAATGGCGTTGATATGGGCGTCAGCCCCGGTCAGATTGGCGGACATGGTGTTCACGGAAAAGTGCGACGCGCCCATGCCGCGCCATTCCTCGGCCCGGGCCTGCCAGAACTCGGGATCGCCGTCAGAGTAATTGACCCGCGGCTCCATGCCGATGGCGTCGGGATCGCGTCCGGCGGCGGCCGCAGCGTCGCGCACTTTGGCGATGGCGGTAGCCGCCTGCGGGTCGTCGGACTGGAACTGGGGGAACCAGCCGTCGGCGCACCGCCCCACCCGGCTGAGTACGCGGTCGGTGGGGATCGGCCCACGGGCGCGGCTGCCGGCGCCCATCCACAACGGGATCGGCCGCTGGACCGGCAGGGGGTTGATGCCGGCGTTGGTGACGTTGTGGTACCGGCCGTGGAAATCGACGACCTCTTCCGTCCACAGGCGGCGCAGTAATTCCATTTGCTCTTCGGCGCGACGGCCGCGGGTCGAGAAGTCTTCTCCCAGGGCTTCGTACTCCACGGGGTTCCAGCCTATGCCAACCCCCAGGCGCAACCGCCCACCGCTGAGCACGTCCACTTCCGCGGCCTGCTTGGCGACCAGCGCGGTCTGGCGCTGGCCGAGGATGACGATCGCCGAGACCAGCTCCACGCTGGTGGTCAGGGCCGCCATGTAGCCGAAGGCCACGAAGATCTCGTGGAACATGCTGTCCTTGGTGTAGCTGCCCGTCCACGGCTGGTGGTACGCAGTGTCCGCGCCCAGCACGTGGTCGTAAGCGATGATGTGGGCGTAACCCAATTCCTCGGCCGCCTGCACGTAATCGCGCACGGCGACGGGGTCGGAGCCAATTTCCGTCTGGGGAAAAACGACCCCTATCTGCATCTGTTGGTCAGGCATGGCTGTGCTCCTGTAAGCGAAGGACGGGTTGATGCTCCGCCGATTTTATCGTGCGCGGCGGCGGCTGGGCAAACGGATCGCCGCGTGAGTAACTGTTCAGACTTATTGAGGGACTCCGTGTGCGGCACGTCATTCCGGCCTTGAGCCGGAATCCAGAAGGTTCTTGCTCTACCCGCGGCTGCCTGTTGGTAGATTTCCCGGATACCGGCGAAAGCCGGTATGACGGATTTGGTCCGTTGCGGCCACCACCAGTCTGAACAGTTACCTGCGTGAGCGTGGCCCCGTGGCGTCAGGGGGTGGCCCACACCAGGTTCCAGATCAGGAAGAACGCGATAACCGCCACCCATCCGGTGACGAACGCGATCCGGTAAATGCGCGTGAACCACGGATGCTCCCAGAAGGGCAGACGCCTTTCGCGGGCCCAATGGGATTCGTCGCTGCCGCCGGCCCAGACCCAGCGCCCGAATTTTCTGGCCAGTTCCATCTCTTTTCTATCCTGCCATTTGCCAGTAATTACTGGGCTCGCTCACACGATAGCCAGTGAATCCTGGATTCCGGCGAAAACCGGAATGACGAGAAAGTGAGTTAGGGCGTGTCGTCAAATTGAGTTGCCAAGCGTCAAAGCGTTCCACTTCCGTCATTCCCGCGAAAGCGGGAATCCAGAATCACTTGCTGTTGCAGAACGATTTGGGTATGGAAACGCCTGGATTCCGGCCCCGTATCAAGTACGGGGTGACGTTCTTTCGCCGGAATGACGAGATAATTTGACGACACTCCCTAGAGGATCTGCGAAAGGAAGTGCTTGACGCGCTCGTGACGTGGGTTGTTGAAGAACTCGTCTGGAGGCTGGTCCTCGACGATCACCCCTTCGTCGAACATGACGATGCGGTCGGCCACCTCACGCGCGAAACCAAGCTCGTGGGAAACGGCCAGGATGGTCATTTGCGACTCGGCCAGTTCGCGCATGACTTCAAGAACTTCCTTGATCATTTCGGGATCAAGAGCCGACGTGGGCTCGTCAAAGAGCATGATGTTGGGTTGCATCGCCAGGGCCCGGGCGATGGCCACGCGCTGCTGCTGGCCGCCCGACAGTTGGGCGGGATACTTGTCCGCCTGCTCGGGGATGCCGACCCGCTCCAGGAGCTCCATGGCGACGCTATCGGCCTCGTGGGACGGCAGCTTGCGGACCTTGGTCGGCGCCAGGGTGATGTTCCGCAACACCGTAAGGTGGGGGAACAGGTTGAAAGACTGAAATACCATGCCCACGTCGCGGCGAATGGCGTCGATGTTGCGGATGTCGTTGGTCATCTCGATGCCATCGACGATGATGTCGCCGCGCTGGTGCTGCTCCAGGCGGTTGATGGTGCGTATGAAGGTGGACTTGCCGGAGCCGGACGGGCCGATGATGACCACCACCTCACCCTTTTGGACGGTGGTGGAAACGCCGCGCAGGGCGTGGAAGTTGCCGTACCACTTGTGCACGTCGCGGCACACGATGATCTCTTCGTCAGTAACGGTGTGTCCGTTGGTAGTCATGTTGTGCGCTCCGTTGGGGTGAGTGCGGCGCTACTGGCCGTTGCGTCGGAGGTGACGGCGGCGGGAACGGCGATGGCGCTGCCGGGATGACTGCTCGGCTTCCAAACGCTGGATGCGAGCGTGCAATTCGTCGATTTGCCGGTCACGCTCGGCCAGTTTGGCCTGAGCCTCATCCCGCTCCTGCTCGGCGGCGATGCGTCGCCCAGATTCCTGCCAGTAAAGCATGATTTCCCTTTCCGGTCACAACGCGCCGCGCTTACGTGTCGCCATTCTGGCGTCGGAGGTGGCGGCGGCGGGAACGGCGGTGGCGCTGCCGGGATGACTGCTCGGCTTCCAAACGCTGGATGCGAGCGTGCAATTCGTCGATTTGCCGGTCGCGCTCGGCTAGTTTGGCCTGAACTTCGTCCCGTTCCTGCTCGGCGGCTTCGAGGCGTTGCTCAGCGGCAATGCGTCGCCCTGATTCCTGCCAGTAAAGCATGATGTCCGGCCCTCCTACAATTGCGCTGACCAGGGTCATGGCAGTCAATATGCGAATGGCTAGCTGCCCGGGAGCCAAGTCAGCTTCGTCGATGCTGATGATATAGATTATCGCGCCGATGACCGCGTCCAGAAAGACATAAAACAGCAGGCGCAGAAACCATGTGAAGGACCGCTTCTTCATTCGTCCTGGCCGCCGCACGAGCGTATTCTAGCAGACGGACGCTGGCCGGCCGGGAACACGCCTACCGCTCTCCGACCCCCAGGTGACGCTCGATGCGACCGCTGACGTAGGACATGCCGAAGCAGAAAATCCAGAACACCACCGCCAGAAAGATGAACACCTCGTGCACGTCGTCCAGATATGGGAGCATACCGTTTTCGACGTAGGTGGTGGCGAACTTGCGGCTGAGCTCCACGATGTCCAGCATCCCGATGATGTACACCAGGCTGGTGTCCTTGAACAGGGCGATGAACTGGCCCACGATGGCCGGGATGACGTTGCGGATGGCCTGCGGCAGGGAAATCAGGAGGGTGGTCTGCCAGCCGGGAAGGCCCAGGGCGCGGGCGGCCTCAGCCTGGCCAGGGTGCAGGGCCTGCAATCCGCCGCGGATGTTTTCCGCCATGTAGGCTGCGCTGAACAGGGTGATAATGATGGCGGCGCGCAGCAGGGAGTTGAGCGGGAAGTTTTCCGGGAAGGCCAGAGGCACCAGGACCTGCGACATGAACAGCAGCGTGATCAGGGGAACGCCGCGAAAGACCTCGATGAACACCACGCACAGCAGCTTGACCACGGGAAGCCGGCTGCGCCGCCCCAGGGCCAGCGCGATTCCGATGGGGAAGCTGACGACGATGCCGGCCACCGCCAGCAAGAGGTTCAGCATCAGCCCGCCCCAGTGCAACACGGAGACCGGCTGCAAGCCGGGAACTCCGGGAAGTCCGCGAAGGAGTACCAGGATCAACAGAAAAGCGACAACGGCAAGTATGGAAACCCAGCGCCAGGTGCCCAATGCCGTGTAGCGGGCCAGGGCCCAGCCCAGCAACAACGCCGGCACGTTGGCCAACAGAAGCAACCGCACGTCCCACCCCATGCGCTCCAGGCTGTAGGGCAGGAACGCAAACAGAGCGATCACCACGGCGACGGCGATGGCGATACGCTTGGTGAGGCCGCTGCCGGCGATAGCCCAGGACATTCCCAGCAGAATGGTCACCAGCAGCAGGGCGGCCTGCGGTCTCCAGAAACAGTTCTGGCCCGGGCAGGAAAGGTCCGTGTTGTACTGGCCGATGAGCAGCAGGCCCCCCAGGGTGGACACGACCGTGAAGTCGGCATCTACCAGGAGCCAGCGCAAGGCGAACCACAGGGCCCAGACGGCGATCGCGCCTACCACCACCGTGAGCACAGTGTTGAACCAGGAGCTGAACAGGTTGGCGCGCAGCCACCCCACCACGCCGGTCTCGGAACGCGGCGGCGGCAGGCGGATGGCTACGGGTTCGGTAACGGTGGACACCGGTCAGGCTCACGCGATGCGGATGCGGCGGTTGTACAGGTTGCCAATCAGCGAGTAGGTCAGGCTCATGGCGAGATACGCCGCCATGATGAGAATAAAAATGCTGATCGCGGGGGCGGTCTGTGTCATCGTCTTGGCGACGTTGGTGAGATCGGCGAAACCGATGGCGCCGGCCAGGCTGCTGTTCTTGGTGAGGTTGAGGAACTGGCTGATCAGCGGCGGGATTATGACCCGCAGGGCCTGGGGGAAGGTGACCTGGCGCAGGGTGCTCATGGGAGAGAGGCCCAGGGCACGGGCCGCTTCTATCTGTCCCCGGCCCACGGACTGGATTCCGGCCCGCACGATTTCGGCGATGAACGACGAGGTGTACATCACCAGCCCGATCAGCAGCGCCATCAGGCCGCCCGACACGGTAAAGCCGCCCGCGATTCGCCCGAAGGCGCCCTGGGGCGCCGGCTGAGACACGACCAGAGGGGCGCCGGCGACAAAACTGATAACCAGCCACGCCACGGCTCCGGCGGCGATGGCGGTGGCGAACCCGCCGATCAGCGGATAGGACGGCTGGCCGGTGGTGATTTCGCGCTGGGTCAGGCCCTTGTGGACCGCGTTCCCGGCGATTATGCCGGCCGCCGCAAGGGCGATCCAGACTAGGGCCGCGGCCGCTCCATCAGCAAACGGAAAGGGTATCGAAACGCCGGCGTTGTTGATGTACACCCGGTTGGCGATGACGTAGCCCTCACGGACGGGGGGCAGCGACAGCACGATGTAGAACCAGAAGTAGAGTTGAATGAGCAGGGGAACGTTGCGGAAGAACTCGATATAGACCAGGGCCACCTTGGCCACCAGCCAGTTGGTCGACAGCCGGCACACGCCGACGAATATTCCCAGCAGCGTGGCCAGGATGACGCCAACGATGGAGACCACGATGGTGTTGACCGCGGCCACGACGAAGGCGTACAGGAACGTGTCCGACGTCTCGTAGGGGAGGAAGTGCTGCCCGATCGGGGTCTGGTAGGCGCGCTCCAGGAAGCTGAACCCGTAGGGTATCTCCCGCTCGTCAATGG
Source organism: Chloroflexota bacterium (assembly GCA_028873965.1). Classification (GTDB taxonomy): domain Bacteria; phylum Chloroflexota; class Dehalococcoidia; order Lucifugimonadales; family UBA3495; genus Bin87. The sequence continues at coordinate 77,015 of JAPPMU010000049.1, read as the reverse complement.
CATTGGCGATGTTGAAGAAGAACCACGCGACCAGGAAAACCACCAGGAAGCCGGACACAACCTGTGCCGTCCACTGGATAATCTGGGCATGCCGCCAGATCGGGATGCCCTGGTAGGTGAGGTTTTGAAGTATCGCAGCCATTGCGTGGGCTCTGACGGTGTAACGTATCGGGTTTCCGGGTGGGGCCGATTTTAGCGCAAAACGAGAGGGAACGCCCGGCACAGTCTAAAGGCAAAATAAGGGGTGACCGACTGAAGCCGGTCACCCCTCAACTGCGTCAGGAACGCAGCGGTTCGCCTTTAGCGCAAGGGAGCCGCGTAGATCTGGCCGCCCTTGGGGCAGTCGGCGCAGGCAGCGTCGGACCACAGGGCGTTGCGCCCGTTTTCACGAGGCAGGTTGATCCCGCTGGGACCCAGGTTGCGGTCGTAGATTTCGCCGTAGTTTCCGACCGCGCTGATCACCTGCTGTGCAGCCATCTGGTTGAGGCCCAGGCTCTCCTGTCCCCAGGAGCCTTCGAAGCCCAGCAGGCGGTCCGTCTTGGTTTCGCCTGTGGCGGCCGACGGCATATTGGACATGCTGATGTCGTAGGCTTCGGCGTAGATCAGGATGGACATCACGGTCTTCACGATGTCGAACCACGTGTCATCGCCGTGGGGGACCACCGGGCCCAGGGGCTCTTCGGAAATGGTCTCCGGCAGGATGACGTGGGCGTCGCGGTCGGCCAGGGAGGTGCCCAGCGCGGCCAGTTGCGAGCGGTCGTTGGTGAAGGCGTCGCACTGTCCGCTCTCGTAGGCGGCGACAACCGCCGCGGTGTCCTCAAAGGTCAGCGCTTCGATGTTGAGGCCGTTCTGGTTGGAGAAGTCAGCCAGGTTCAGCTCGGTGGTCGTGCCCTGGGTCACGCAGACGGAGGCGCCCTGCAGTTCCAGTGCGCTGTCGATGCCCAGGCTCCGGTTCACCATGAAGCCCTGGCCGTCGTAGAACATGGTCTGGGCGTAGTTGCCCCACTGGGCGTCACGGGAGGTGGTCCAGGTGACGGTCCGCACCAGCATGTCCACTTCGCCGGACTGGATGGTGGGCCCGCGCTCGGCGGCGGTGATCAGACGGATCTCAATGGCATTCGGGTCGTTCAAAACGGCAGCGGCCAGGGCGCGGCACAGGTCAATGTCGAAGCCGACGTTGTTACCGGAGGCGTCCAGGAACCCGTAGCCGGGAACGTCGTTGCGGCTGGCGCAGATGACGTGGCCGCGGTCCATCACGGTCTGGAGACGGTTGCCGGCCTGCATGGCCATGGCTTCGGTAGGCGTGGGAGCGGCGTCGGTGGGCGGCTCGGGCATGGCGGTGGCAGCGGCGGGAGCGGTGGGTTCAGCGACGGGGGCGGGTGCGGTGGGCTCTTCTCCTGTACAGGCCATCATGGCCACAATGCCGGCCATCACCATCGCGCCGGCGACGTACTTAATATATCGCTTCATCAATCGTTTCCTCCTTGGGTTTCTATGGCCCACTTCGGTGGCGCAAAATTCGTTCCCATAATAGGACAGCGCGCTCCGTTTTGACAATCACAATGGCAACCCAAATGAGTGGATATGTCAGTCTGCTATGCAAAGGACCACAACGAGAGGGCGGTGCTGCCGAATATCTTTGCCAGGTCGGCCTGGGGACACCACTCCTCCATCTGTCGCCAGGTATGTCGCAGAGAGTTGCGGTACCCTTCCCGGTTGGTCACCCGAGGCCAGTCCGACCCCCAGATCATGCGATCCGGACCGAAGGCGTCATAGGCCAGGCGCACGTAGGGCGGCGTGTTGCGGTAAGGGAAGGGCGGGTCGCTGATCTCGCCCATGCCGTGGATCTTCATCACGGTGTTGGGGAAGCGCGCCAGGGTCAGAGACTGGCGAAACACGTCGTCGGGCGGCATCTCCGGCGCGCCGATGGCGTGGATGCCCATGCCGGCCAGATGTTCGATGATGACGGTGAGATCCGGCAACTCTTCCACCAGCCTGGCGAATTCGTCGGACGCGAAACCCTCGGCCGGCCCGCCGACGCTGACGGACACGCCCAACCGGGCGGCGGCCCGCCAGATTGCCAGCGGGTCATTGCCCGGCGAACGGTGGAAGTTGCGGATGCGCAGGGTCTCGGCGCCGGCGTCGCGCAGGCCCTCAAGGGTGTCTGGCGCGGCCGGGTCGTCCACGTCCACGCGGCATACCACGGCCAGCCGTCCCGGGAAGCGCTGGCGGCACTCCAGCACGTAGGAGTTGTCCAGGGTGGCGGTGGACTGCACCAGCACGGTCTTGGCGATGCCGTTCAGCTCCATCTGGGCCAGCAGCATCTCCACCGGCTCGTAGTGGTCGCGGCCGATGTGGACGTGTGTGTCAACGATTTGCATGGGCGACATCCTTCGTTCTCGGCCACTCACGGCAGCACGACGCCCGATGCGAAACCTAGGCGCCTTGCTGGACAAGTTTCTGGTTCATCTCGATGCGGAGATCAGTGATTTCCCGGCGCATATCAATGCGCAGTTGAGCAAATCTATCGATGACGTCGATTTTGAACCGTGTCAGCTCATCTTGCAGCGTTTTGACTTCCTCTTTTGACGCCAGAGATCGTTCCAGCATCATGATGCCGAGCAAGTCCAACATAGCATCAACCATCTCGGCTGAATAACCCTGCTCTATCAAAGCAACGCGGATTTTGCCGAGTTTAGCCACCGTGCTCATCTTGTATCCTTTCGGTCGTCCCGCCCGTCGTTGATCGTGTTGGTTGTGCCAGCATAGCAAATCGGCCCGTTTGCTGCTACTCTGACAGCCATGCAGAGGAGGTATGCCCTATGATTTCGCAAGCAGAGAATGTGACGCTCACGCAAGTCGGGCCCGGCACCCCTATGGGCGAACTGATGCGACGCTACTGGATGCCCGCCCTGCTGTCCTGGGAGCTGGAGGAGTCGGACGGAGAGCCGGTGCGAGTCAAGCTTCTGGGCGAGGAACTGGTGGCCTTCCGCGACACGGACGGGCGCATCGGCCTGCTTGACGAGTTCTGCCCGCACCGCCTGGTGTCGCTGTGGCTGGGCCGCAACGAAGACTGCGGCCTGCGCTGCGTGTACCACGGCTGGAAGTTCGACGTGAACGGGCAATGCGTGGACATGATGAACGAGCCGGAGGACAGCGACTTCCCGTCCAAGATGACGACCACTTCGTACCCCACCGTCGAGCTGGGCGGCGTCATCTGGGCCTACATGGGACCGAAGGAGCACATGCCGCCGCCGCCGAAGTTCGAGTGGGCCGCCGTGCCGGAAACCCACCGGCACGTCACCAAGAACATCCAGGAGTGCAACTGGCTGCAGGCCCTGGAGGGCGGGATCGACTCGGCCCACGCCACGATCCTGCACCGCACGCTGCGGGTGGACACCACCCACGCCGGCCTGCGGGTCGACTCACCCCACGTGCGGGGCAAGCCGCCGGAACTGGAGGTGGACATCACCGACTACGGCTACCGCTACGTCGGCATCCGTTCGCTGGGCGACGAGGGCAACCACGTGCGGGCGTACCACTTCGTGATGCCCTTCCACCAAATCCGCGCCAGCCAGCGCGGCTATCGCGGCAAGGCCGGACCCGTGGGCTTCCTGGCTTCCGGACACATGTGGGTGCCCATGGACGACCACAACGTGATGGTCTGGAACTGGGACCTGTCCTACGACGATCCCATCGATGAGGACGAACGCGTCGACATGGACCGCGGCTACGGGCGCGGGCCGGAGCACATGCTCACCGACTTCCGCACCCGGGTAAACCGGGACAACAACTGGATGATCGACCGGTCGGTGCAGAAGACCGAGACCTTCAGCGGCATCGACGGTGTGAACGCCCAGGACGTCGCTGTGCAGGAGAGCATGGGCTACGTCGTCGACCGCTCGAAGGAGAACCTCTCGCGCACGGACATGGCCATCATCTACGCCCGGAGGCAGTTGCTGCAGGCGGCGCGGACGGTAGCCGAGGGCGGCGCCCCGCCCGGCGTCGGCGACAACTACTACATGCTGCGTCCGTCGCAGGCCATCCTGCCGGTGGGCGTGGACTGGCGGGATGCTTTATGGGACGACCTGTATCCGGACGGGTCGCAATCGCGGAACGGGAAGTAGCGGATGCGGAGCTTTCCCGGGCGCCTGGCGTAGTTGCCCACGAAATTGGAGCCAGTGGCGTATGGTAGATTGGAATGCCATACGCCCAAAGCCCAAACTATTATGGCTGCCATCAACGAATTCTCTGACATCCTGTCTGCCATGGAGCAAAACCCGGAGCTCCGGGAGGCGATGCGGAATCACGTGTTGGGGGAAGAGCTCCGGCAGCTGCCGGCCGTAGTGCGCCGGCAAGGAGAACAACTTGCCGAGGCTCTGAAGCGGTTGGACGAGTTGGCGGCAACGATCAGGGATGTTGCGGAACAAATCTCAAGTTACGCGCTTGCCAGCAGCCGAGCCATCACCGCCATTGTAGAACGCCAAGACCGGGTTGAGGCAGACATCGCAGAACTGAAAGCCGCCCAAGTCCGGCTGGAAGCGAGCGTACAGGAAATGCGTGAAAGCCTGGCCCGGATGGAGGCCCGGCAGGATCGGATGGCGAACGACATAACCGAACTGAAAGCAGGGCAGGAGAGGATAGAAGCTCGGCAAGTCCGCGCGGAATCAGACCTCGCCGAACTCAAAGCCGGCCAAAATCGTATGCAGGGACAGCTCAACAACTTGACGGGAACCGACTATGAACGCAAGGTGGTGAAAAGGGCCCCGCGCGCTGCTCGCCGTTACCTCGGACTGCGCGACGTCGGTGTAGTGTACGGGATCGACGTTTCGGGAAGCATTGATATACCGGCCCTGTTGGAGAAAGCTACGGAAAGCCGGGCCATAACGGACGAGCAAGCCGATGAAGTGGAACGCGCCGACCTGATTTTGAAGGGAGCGCGAACCGGCAACGAAGAGGTTTTCGTCATTGCCGAAGTGTCTATGACTATTGACGACAGCGATATTGATCGCGCTCGTAATCGTGCGAATATATTAAACGACGCCAGCGGATTGCCCACGCTGGCCGTTGTTGTCGGCGCCGCCATATCTGAGGCGAACCGAGGGCGAGCCAACTACAGCGGCATCACCGTCATCATCATGGGCGAATAGAAACCGCGCATAACCACTCAGGTGTCATTTGCCGGTCAAGCCGGCGCAACTGAGGCTGAGCCGTGTCGGAGTACTCAATCGTCCAAGGCAAAGGCTCGCCTCACCTCGGCTGACGTATAGACACGTTCCTTGCCGGCACGGATACGTTCCAGCACCTCGACGGCAAGGTAATAGTCCTCAATGTCCTCCATGCCGCGCTCGATCATCTCATGAAGGAGAAATTCCTTCGAGCGGCCGGTTTTAGACGCCAGGAAGTCCAGCCGGTCCTCGGCTTCTGGGGACAGTACAATCGTGGTTGCCGTGTCGAGGTACCCCCTATTCATTCAAGGTCTTTCGAGCGCGATCAATCTGACTCCCCATGCGCTTCCCCTGGTCAAAGAGGTAGCCCACACATTCATTAGCCTCCTTGGCCAACCGCACTCTTGTCTCTGGGTCATTTTCCTTGGCCAGGAGATTGAGCCGATTAGTTATGATCCATTTCGTGCCTTGCCAACTGCGTTCCGCGTAATTCCACACCTCCCAATAGTCCACCTTCAACTCTTTGCCAATCTGCGCGATTGTTTTACCGTTTCTGGCCTGTAGTTTGATCTCGTCGATAGTCGCTTGGCTCAATTCCATGTCAGCCTCCCCCGTCGGTAATCTTGTCCTGCTTCAAAGCGCGCTCTCTGGCCTGCCGTTCCGCGTAATCCTTCGGGAATACGCCCAGCTCGATCAACTCGGTCGGGTCATCAGTCTGCGCAAACCGCTGCTTGGCGTCGATCACCTTGAGGTGCCACTCCCGCGCTTCCGGATACAACTTGCTCAAAGGTGTGAACGGAGTAGGGTCGGTGAAACGATTGTAGCGTGCAGTCATTTCTATTTCCTCCTGGCAGATGTATTCTATCATAACATCTAGATATTTGAAATAGGTCAATTAACTATCCTTGGAGCCGACAGCTCATGACGCAGGCGGAATATGCCAAGCCCATCAGTTCGCCGCCTCGACGGTCAGGAACAGCAACCCTAACTCTGGTGTCACCGATAGCTCACCCACGACGGGTCGGGACACTCCCTGAAGGGCAATAGCCTTTCCTCGAGTCGCTCCTATCAGCATATTGCTGCTCGACTTCTCGACCTGCTCTGGGGCAAACTCCAGCACCTCCACCAAAACTGGCGGCAGATAGCGGCGCGCGTGCGCCTCGGAGGCGGCCGTGATCACGGCAACCTCCGTCAGGTCGTCAGCGGGACCTATCAACTCTACCGCCGCTTCCACTCCGGTGGGAATTTCTAATGAGCCCGTCACGCTGCGCCGTCCGTCCGCCAGCGTTCGAGGAGCGTTGAACTCCAGTCCCAACGCTTCGTAACGTCGTTGCAGCGTCTCCCGGCTGACCCCCAGCCCTTTCTGAGATACAACAAGGGTAGGCGCAGTATTCCGCACCTCGCTCTCCCGGGTAGGCATTACGCTGTTCGCTGGCGAAGTGCAAGCGCAGATCAAGACTGTAAACCCTGCAATGCTTAATGCCAACTTCCACCCGTCGCTCATCGGAGTGCCCCTTGTGGCGAGGTTTGGCGTCTCTGCCACGAGGGCCACCCTATGCGAACCCCAAGGGGACATGGCGTTGCCATGCCCTCGCGCAGGTTCACGAAGGAAGGTAGGCACTCGTGGCAGAGTGAGGACAATATAGGATCACTCAAAATCATCGTCAACGCGAATTGCCAAAAGGACGCCGTTTCAGATTGATACACGATGCCTTATTCCAATATACGATACACACAAAAGCGGCGCCCGTTGGCAATACAGCCGACGGGCGCCGCCAAGCCTGTGTGTAA